>CAVVXZ010000037.1:0-535789 GCA_963752175.1 uncultured Acidobacteriaceae bacterium | reverse complement strand
GGGAATGTTTGACGCCCTCGAGGCCGGAGACTTCCAGAGCATCGAGGGGATTGTGACCCAACTTGCTTCTTACTTCAATCCCTCACCAACTGCCGGTCCTCGAACACGCGGTAGCGTCCGCCGCGCCAGCGGCTTCGTACAAATCGCGATAACACTCGTTGAGAGGCTGGGAGCGAAAAGCTGGCGTTCAAGGGCGAATATCTAGCGATGCACTCGATGACTGAAAAACCAGAAGCCCAGACCAACGCCGAACAGAAAAATACCGGCCAGGGTGCCGATGATGATCACCATCCAATGTTGACCAAGAAGTCCGGGAACGTCCCACGCCACTAGTCCGTTTGAGTTTTGGCCCAATACATGTCTGGAATAGATACTCACTCCGATAGAGAGCGCTACGAGCGACACAACGACCGCCGCGACACCGGTGGCGAGGCTTTCAAACGTGATCAACACCCACCGCATAAACACATATTAACGCTGCGAACTTGGACTGCCTACCCTGATTGTTGTTGATCGCGGTAGGGACAGCCATCGCTGGCTGCCCCCCGCACAGATCCGGACGAGCGCTCGTTAGCGCATCCGGTTCTTATCTCGGATGAGTAGCGGGAAAGCGAGCATCGGGGAAAGGATGGAGCACAGCCGGTGGGGGAAGCCAGCGCTTCGCCAGGGTGAGCATCCGCGTCCAGTTGATTCGGTGTTTCTGGGTCCGGCGGCGAATACTATGCCACCAGCAGACCAGCACCCGATGCCGGAACAGGGATAGGCTAGCGTTGTTTCCCGGTACCGCGTAGTAGTTGAAGTACCCCTGCACGACCGACCGGAGCCATTGGCCGGTTTGGGGCACGGGATCGTGCATGCGCTTGCGGAGCTCCGGTTTTATTTGCCGCAGCTTGGCCCGCATGCGTTTGCGAATCGTCGTGCGCCGTACCATGAATCGCCCCAAACTATTCTTCCCGCTAATGTGCGTGAATCCTAGAAAGTCGAACGTCTCGGGTTTCCCTTCTCCTCTTCGTTTCCGGTTCTCTTCGGCATACCGCCCGAATTCGATCCGGCGCGTCTTATCCGGGTGTAGCTCCAGTCCGAACATAGCCAATCGCTCCCGTAAGTTTTCCAGAAAACGATCTGCATCCGCCTGATACTGGAATCCCACAATGGTGTCATCCGCGTATCTGATGACCACCACTTCGCCTTGCGCCCACTTCTTGCGCCAGACGTTAACCCAGAGATCGAAAACGTAGTGCAGGTAGATGTTGGCGAGGAGCGGTGAAATCACCGATCCCTGCGGACTACCCGTCTTCGGTTCCGACCATTTGCCTTCCTCCATCACTCCGGCCTTCAGCCATTTCTGGATCAGCCGCAGTAAGCGAGAATCGGCGACGCGATGCTCTAGGAACCTGATCATCCAGCCTTTGTCGAGATTATCGAAAAAGCTTCGGACATCAGCGTCCAAAATGTAGTTCACCTTCTTCTTCAGGAGCGCGTATGACAACGCATCCAGCGCGTCGTGCTGGCCGCGCCCCGGGCGAAAGCCATACGAGAATCCCAGAAAGTCCTCTTCATAGATCTGATTGAGGATGGTGGCCACGGCGTACTGGACTAGCTTGTCTTCCAGGGCCGCGACTCCGAGTGGACGTTGCCGTCCATCTTCTTTCTTTATGTACACTCTTCTCGATGGCAGCGCTCGATACGCTCCGCGATGAACCCGGCCATGGAGATCAACCAACCGATCTTCAAGTCCGGTCTCATACTCCGGCCAGGTGACCCCGTCCACTCCGGGGGCGGCTTTCCTCTTTAGTGAGTAAAAGCTTTCCCGCAGCAGATCGACGGTCAGATGGTGGAGCAGAGCGGTGAACTTCATCTCCTTATTTTCCCGTGCTGCTTTCCGCACGCCTGCCAATCCCTGGGACACGCCCTTCCCGCTCTGAGTCGGGTACGTGTGAGGTTGACCTGCGTTCTCCTTGATCGACGGCCTTTCCTCCCTACTCTCCGTGGACGATGTTTTGTCGTTGTTCGAATAGTTCATAGGTACTATGCCGTCGTGTGACTCCTCGGGGACGTACATGCAGGCCGTGCGGCTATTGCCTTCGCCCACCGTCCTGCTGCCTGGTTTGGCCGCAGGTGTCTCCGAGGTCTCCCGGTTCTCGTGCATGAAGCTTCTAGGCGTGTCTGGGGTCTTCGACTACGCCGGACTGAGCGGGAACTCGCGCTAGCGCTCCTGCTCATGTTGCCTACCGCACATGTTTAAGACGGCGGCGTCCGGATTGTATCTTTTCGCAGCTGGATACCCACCCCGCCTAGCCCCTGTCCACGCCTCACTGAGTCCCTCGCGGTATCAGCGCAAGACTCGGGGCCGAGCAGATCGCTAGTCTTTACTCGTAAGGCTCTTTCATCCTCTACTTCATGCCGGTTTATCCCGGCGCACAAACATCTCGATTTCACTCACTGACCGCGCCGTCTGACTCCCAACTGATCTGACCTTGGACTGTCCGCTCCGCCAGCAGCGCTGCCTCGGTTGCCGAGCCGCACACGTTCGAAACACCCCGAATAACCCCGGTCAGCGCGTAAGCTGCGTAGTAAAACATACCGTCTTGGTCGCGTGGTGGATAACCGGGCGTCGGCTCCTCATCTGCAATGGGTGGACCTTCAAAATAGTTCTGTCGGAAGATCAGCACCTCCGAAGGCACTTCCTCTGCGTAGACCCACTTGCCCCGCCTTACGATTTCCTTGACGTGTGCGCTCATGCGTTTGGATCATACAAGGGCGGGTCAGTTGTTGAAATCGCGATAGCACTCACCGACCCGGATGGACCGTGGCCAATCCTCAGTGAGCGTTATGGCCTGATGACGACAGTTTGGTTCCCGTGCGACGCGTGCTAACGTCTCAACTATGCAGTGGACTAAGGTCTCGACGATTACTTCAAGGACGTTGGTTCGCGTCGGCTCATGGCTGGAGCGAATGGAGTCGGCCGGATGGACACACACCTAGATACTCCCCAGTGTAAACAATGGACTTGCCATCCGTGGGTTCAAATTTTGTAAGCCAGTCAACAACTCTAGCCACCGAACCGGGAAACGGGCTCTGGCCGTCCGCATTCAACCACTGGAACCGCTGGGCTCCATCCTCGCGCTGCGAGCCTGGCACTGGAATCTCGGCCGCGAAGCTCTCGGCTTCTTTCCGAATCAGCCCACCGTGGTTTCCCGACAGAGATCGGAATTCAGAACCTCCTAGCAAGGTCTGTAACTGCTGAAATTGCTCTTTTGACATCTTCCCTTGCAGCCGCAGAGTTTGCGCGTTCAGTGATCGCACAATTCGATAGTCTCCGCCTTGATAGATCGCAACACAAATGTGCTGAACCCCCTCTCCTTGAACAATCGGAGAGCTGTCATAAGAGAGTCGGGCGAGCAAATCAGCATCGTGTACAGGGTAAACCTCTTGAGCGCACAAACCGATCGACACCGAAAGAACCGCCGATAACAAAAAGAATTTTGCGTAGCCCTGCATGTGCGCCTCACCGTGTTCCCAGCAGCTTAGACAATTCCGCCCGTCATTGCTGTGACCAGAGTCACAACACGCAGAAGCGTCCGGGGGCGTCAGTTGATCTGTTCGCGGCTGCACGCCAAGGTACACTGTGGCAGGGTGGAACCGATGAGGACTGGCTGGTTACTTCTATTCGCAGCGCTTGTTGTGAGCCGAGTGGCGTCAGGGCAAGACTGGCAGCACTGCAAACCAGATGGCTCGTATTCGTTCGAGGAGTTGAAAGGCTCGGTTCGCAGCGCGAGGAATCTTCACGGGTACTCCGGTTGGGACGAAAAGGCTTTTAGTCGGGCTGGCGATCTAACGGCAGTAGCGATTCTCCAGACGTTAGACGATACGGAAATGAAATCGCCGGAAGCGATCAATGATGTGCTCTTGGTGCTTCATTTAGCTTTCCAGTGTCCCCACCATTGCGTTCTGGCCATCGGCGATCAACAGCCGCGAGTTACCTTGCTTCTGCTTGAACAATTGCAGCATACCGCCAGCCGAAGAATGCAACCGAAGATCGAAGAAACGAAGCGGTTTATCTTGCGGCAGATAAGCAGCGGTGACTGAGTTTCAAATGCTTGTTGGCGTAAAATCGCGACAACACTTTTTGACCCGGACGGGTTGTCGGGCGATTCTCGGTGAGATCGCGGTAGGGATACCGCTTACGCGGTACCCCCCGCGCGGACCCGGACGGGCGCTCGTTAGCGCATCCGGTTCTTATCGCGGATGAGTGGCGGCGAAGCGATCCGCGGGATAAGGATGGAGTACTCGCGGTCTAGGGAGCCATCGATCAGCCAGAGCGAGCATACGTGTCCAGGAGAGCCGGCGTTTCTGACTTCGGCGGCGAAGGGTCTGCCACCAATGCCCAGTCAACCGATCCCGGAATACGCTGAGACTGTCGATGTTTCCCGGTACCGCATAGTAGTTGAAGTGTCCCTGCACAATCGACTTGAGCCATTGGCCGGTTTGACGCACGGGATCGTGCATACGCTCACGGAGTTGCTGCTTAATTTCCCGCAGCTTTGCCCGCATGCGTTTGCGAATCGTCTTGCGCCTCACCGTAAATCGCCCTAACCTATTCTTCCCGCTGATGTGCTTGAAGCCTAGGAAGTCGAACGTCTCGGGCTTACCTTCCCCTCTTCGTTCCCGGTTTGGTTCGGCAAATCGCCCGAACTCAATCCGGCGCGTCTTATCTGGGTGTAGTTCCAATCCAAACATCCCCAGTCGTTCCTTTAAGTTTTCCAAGAAACGATCTGCGTCCGTCTGGTGTTGGAATCCCAAGATGACATCATCCGCATAGCGGATGACCGCCACCTCGCCGTGTGCCCATTTCTTGCGCCACACGTTCACCCAGAGATCGAAAGCGTAGTGCAGGTAGATATTCGCGAGAAGCGGTGAAATCACCGAACCTTGCGGACTACCTGTCTTCGTGTTCGACCATTCGCCTTCCTCCATCACCCCAGCGTTGAGCCATTTCTGGATCAGCCGTAGGATGCGGGGGTCGGCGACGCGATGCTCCACGAACTGGACCAGCCAATCTTTGTCGAGGTTGTCGAAAAATCCTCGGATATCGGCGTCCAGAATATAGTTCACCTTCTTCTTCAGGAGCACATACGACAGCGCGTCCAGCGCTTGGTGCTGGCTGCGCCCCGGGCGAAACCCATACGGTCGAGTAGGCCGGCGGAGTTGCACCGCCAGCCTCTCACAGAACCGAGCGTGAGGCTCTCGCCTCACTCGGCTCCCATCAGGCAAACACACCAGTCATCCCGATCTGCCAATGTACAAAGATATCCACGCATTCCGTCGCCAGCCGTTCTAGAAAATGACTCGCTTGGACTTTGTGGCGTTTGAAGCGCTTGAACTTACGCATCGCCCATGCCACAAGCCTCTGATTGACGTATCGCAGCAAGGGATACAGCGCCGAGGGGGCATAGCGCCCATAATACTCAATCCATCCTCGAAGGAGAGGATTGAGTTTCTGGGCAATGTCCTGCAGGGACAGCTGCGTTTGACGCCGTATGTTCAGGTCCCGGATCGCCTGGCGCATGGCCTTCATTGCCGAGGGGCTGACTGCTGGATTGAATCCTCCAAACAGTGAGTTGTCTCGGCAATTTCGCACCAAGCGAGGCCGAAAGCAGTATCCGAGGAAGTCAAATTTGACGTTCGGATATTTGCCTTTTCGCTTCCCGTCTTTGCAGTAGACGACCTTGGTCTTCGTCGGATGCATTTCCAGGTGGCACTCCGCCAACCGGGCCTGTAGCTCCACCTTGAGGGCTTCTGCTTCATGCCCAGTGCGGCAATGCACCAACCCATCATCCGCATACCGACACCATAGGAAGTCCGGATGTGTCCTTGCCATCCAGAGGTCAAACGTGTAGTGCATGAAGAGATTGGCCAGGATTGGGCTAACCACTCCGCCTTGAGGCGTACCGCGGCTTCGCTCAAGCATGGTTCCATCTTCCTGCACCATGGGTGCCTTGAGCCATCTTTCGATGTACAACAGCGCCCACTTACACGTTATGTGTTTCCGAACAGCCCGTAGCAAAAGTTCGTGGTCGATGTTGTCGAACAGGCCCTTGATGTCGAACTCTAGAACCCAGTCATACTTCCAGCACCGCTCTCGCGTAGCTCCGACGGCGTCTAGGGCCGATTTCTTCGGCCTGTAACCGTATGAGTCTGCCAGAAAGATCGGGTCGAGAATCGGCTCAATTACCAGCTTGACGACCGTCTGCGCCACGCGATCGGCTACAGTGGGCACTCCCAAAATCCTTTCTCCGCCACTCTTTTTGGGAATGGCAACGGCGCGCACCGGCGGTGGAAAGTAGGTTCCCGAGCTCATCCGATTCCAAATCTTGTACAGGTTTCCTGACAAGTCGGCCTCGAACTGCTCGATCGTCTGCTCGTCCACTCCAGCCGCCCCTCGATTGGATTTGACTGCTTTGTACGCTTCGTACACCAAGCGCTTATCGATGTTGAACGGTTTGTTTGTCGCATGCATCGAGGTCATCCTGTTACCAGTTGTTTCGCTAAATGCGACCGCCTGACCCGACCCCTTTGCTCCAGCCCCATTACAGGGCCTTCATCGCTCATACGAGTCGGCCCGTCCCAGTGCTCCGCCTCGGTACTCTCGCCTCGCGGTTTTGGCCGCTTGGGCTTTCTCCCTTCGCATCGGAGCGACTGGTTCCTGCAGTTCCGTGCAACCGCCTGCATCCGCTTCACGCCCTCTCCACGCCGGCCACCACCTGCTCAGTCATCAGGCTTCCAGCAGGTTTATCCCAGAAAAGTTTCTCGCCTCTGGTTTTGACGGCACTTGATTTCTTAACGACGCGTCCTCAAGGGTTCACTTGCGTTCGTCTCTCGGATGCTCACCTGCGCGAGTTTTCCTCGCGCTTTTCCTCCAACGCTCACTACCACGGCTCTTGACCACAGCAGCTTGGAGGTGCTTTGAGACCTGCTCCTGAAAGTCGATCTCGAAGGGCCCGCCTTCATCGATTGCACAGCTCGTCCACGAATTGATTAGGTCATCATGACCTCCTTATCCGTGTACCTCTGCAGCACACAAAAGCCGAGAAAGTCCTCCTCGTAGATCTGGTTGAGGATGGTCACCACGGCCTGTTGGACAAGTTTGTCTTCGATAGCCGGAACTCGCAAGTGGACGTTGCCGTCCATCTGCTTTCTCTATGTACACTCTTCTCGATGGCGTCGCTCGATAGGCTCCGCGATGAACTCGGCCATGAAGATCGGTCAGCCGATCCTCTAGCCCGTCTTCATACTCCTGCCAGGTAACCCCATCCACTCCCGGTGCAGCCTTCCTCTTCAGTGAGTAAAAGCTTTCCCGCAGCAGATCGACGGTCAGATGGTGGAGCAAGGCGGTGAACTTCATCTCCTTATTGTCCCTTGCTGCTTTCCGCACGTCCGCCAACCCCTGTGACACGCCCTTCCCGCTCTGCGTCGAGTACGTGTTAGGTTGACGAGCGTTCTCCTTGATCGACGGCCTTCCCTCCTCACTCTCCGCCGACGATCTTTTGTCTTTGTTCGAATGATTCATCGGTGTCGGGTCGGAGGAGGCGCGCTTGCGCGCTGGCCTCCGTCCGCCGCTCAAACTGCACGTACACTTTTCGCGTATGCAGCTTTCACGAAGACTCAATCGTTCCGAGATGCCAAAGAAGGAATTAACCCGATTAAGTTAACAAGCCCGTGCTCGCGGTACAGCGTCTTCTTGGGCAGCCTTTTCCAGCCGCCGTTTCTCCAACGCTTATACCGATGCGACCAGATCCGTCGTACAATCCAGCCATCGAGTCGGTGGAAGAGCGTTCGGACGTGGGCACGTTTGTAGTACTGGCCCCATCCCCGCAAAAGTGGGTTAAGCGCCGCAATCAGCTCCTTGGTTTTCAGAGGTATCCTCCGTTTGGTTCGCTGCCGGACCTGGTCCATGAAGCGACGGATCGATTTCTCCTTGGGATACGCGTACAGCGCACCCTGTCGGGCCTGACTACGAATCTTGCTCTCGGGTAGATTGAGCTTCTTCTGCCCGCGCTTGATTTTGTAGCCAAGGAACTCGAAGCCGTCCCGAACGTGAACAATCCGCGTCTTCTGCGGATGTAATTCCACGCCCAGTTGCTTCAGGATTCGGCCAGCGGCCTCCACTGCGGCTCGTGCCTCTGCTGCCGATTTACAGGTGATCACCCAATCATCGGCGTACCTCGTCAACTGATATCCTCTCAGTCGCATCTCCCGATCGAACGGCGTCAGAAGTATGTTACTGAGCGTGGGCGAAACCACACCCCCTTGCGGAGTGCCACGCTCACTGGGAAAGAGCTGCCCTTTACCGTAGCTTCCCGCCTTAAGCATTGCCTTGATGAGGCGAAGCACTCGGCCGTCCGCTACCCGTTGGGCTACCAGCGTGAGAAGTTTTTCATGAGCCACGGACCCGAAAAAGTCTCGGAGGTCCGCATCCACGATCCACTCCGACCCGCCTTGAATCTCTTTCCACACTTTGCGCAGCGCATCCTTCGTCGATCGCCCTCGCCGATATCCGAAGCTGGCATCATCGAATAGCGGCTCGAAGATAGGCTCCAACCGATTGAGCAGCGCCTGCTGACACACGCGATCATAGATCGCGGGTATGCCGAGCATTCGATACTCGCCGGGTTTGTCCCTCTTCGGGATCGGATGTTGTCGAACCGGCAGAGGCTGATAGGTGTCCTCTTTCAGCTCCCGCTGCAGCCGGTCCAACTGCTGGTCCAGCTGCGCTTCGAAGTCCTCCAGATTCTGCCCATCGACTCCTCCACTTCCCCGATTCGCTTTCACTCTCTCCCAGGCCATCTCCAGGTTCTTCCGCTTGTACACTTTGTCGATTAATGAATGGACCTTCTTAGCACCTGTCAGGTTGATCCAGTCCACCAGTCTCCTCAGACGAGAGCGTACGGGTTTTTCGCTTAAGGAACTGTTCCAACCTCCCTCATCTTTACTCATCTGGTTTCCTTTCTCTTCCTGACCATCTTCGCCGGCTGCCTTCCCCGACCCAATTCCGTCGCCGGTTGCCCGGTCACGTGGCTTTCACCACGCTTCATAGGTAATATTCAGCCGTCCGACTACTGACAAAGCGTCGCTCGCCACTTCGCTTTCGCTTATAGGTCTGCTTACTCCGGTGCCACCCGAAGACTCTGCCAGTTCTCCTGAGGTCACACGCTGTTCTTCCGTACCGTGCCGTCCGCAAACACCTTGGTGTGGGTGGGTGAATGAGAACGCCTTCGCCTCAATAGTGCAGGCTCGACCTGTCCCACCTTTGGCCGACCGGTTCATCATTGGGCTTCCCCATTGATTACGGCCCGGTACTTCTCCTCAAGCCCTTCAGATTCCATCTTGCGATACTCACTTGATGGACACCCTGCCCTCCGGAGTACAGCAAGCAGTGGCTCTAGCTCCGCCTTGGCTGTATCCAGCTTTCGCCTTCGTGCCCGTTTGGACGTCTGCATACCTTCTGCTTTCTCCGGCCAGCGAGGTTTTACCCCCGCTTTTGGATATGGCTCCCCTCATTTGAGCGCCAGAGGGACTTCAACCCTCCTGAACAACGTGCTGCTCAGCACGCACTATACCGTCGTGTGACTCCTCGGAGACGTACATGCTGGCCTTGTGGCTCTGCCTTCGCCCGCCGACCTGCGGCCTGGTTGAGCCGTAGGTGCCTCCGAGGTCTCCCGGTTCTCGTGCATGAAGTTTCTAGGCGTGTCTGGGGTCTTCGACTACGCCGGACTGAGCGGGTGCTCGCGCTATCGCGCCTGCTCATGTTGCCTTCCGCACATTACAAGGGCGTCGGCGTCCGGATTGACAGTTTACGGAGCTGAATACCCACCCCGCCTATCCTCTGTCTACGCTTCGCTGAGTACCTCGCGATACCCCGCGCAAGACTCGAGGCCGAGCGGATCGCTACTCCTTTCCCGTAAGGCTCTTTCATCCTCTGCTTCATGCCGGTTTATCCCGGCGCACTGTAACGGCCTGCTTTCGACAGTTGAGGGCGGCAATAACAACGATAGTCACCGTTCAATGTCATAAGTATCAGTGAACTTTTGAACTGATGCGTTCTCGTCGTACAGTCCGTCGCTCAAAAGTGGAGAAACATCTGGCACAGGATGGGCATACCATTTCCCGTCTCGATCCTTAATCACCATCGTTCTTCGCAGATGTTTATTGCCGCTCTGAAGCACGACCTCCACATCCACGAACATCACGTCTTGAAACTCGAAAGTTGCATACCCGTATGAGGAGGGGCCATTCTTGCTCAGGTGACGTGCGGCGAACACCGTTGCGATGCGCTTTGGATCGTCGGGCGATGGACTTCCTTTTTGCTTGAGGTGGTCTGAGACGCCATTGAGATATTGCGTGTACTCAGAGCGCGCTTGGCCACCGCCATACGCACGAATGTAAATGTTTCGGAACCCAACGGCATCCCCCGCGATGAATGCTCTCGCCAAGTCACTGGCCGCCCCTTCGGGCGTGGCTTGTCCAGTCGGGAAGCCATCGGCTGCAACCTTTAACCTTGGCTTGGCTGCGGAACTGCCAACGAGAGACGCAACCAAAAGCACGATGAGAGTGACAATCCTGCGACACGACATAGCGAAATCGTATCGGTTCCACACTGCGCCCGTCCACGTTACTTCTGTACAGGACAGCAGATTCCACGGCTGAAACACGCCTTGAATGTCGGTGGTTGACGTAAAATCGCGATAGCACTCACCGACCCGGATGGACCGTGGCCAATCCTCAGTGAGCGTTATGGCCACACGTTCGTAACCTTGAACCCGCAGATTCCTGCTAATAGCCTCAAACTGTGAAGAACCCATCAATGTTCGCTTGCGGTTTTCTTTGCGTGCTCTGCTTCTCGGTATCGGCTTTGGCGGATAGCGACGGTTATTTCTGCGCTTCGAATGGTTACATGGCGTACGAATTGCGAGAGGGGATCACGTCGGGCGTAGTTGGTCACGTACTGAGAGTTGTTCGCTTTGATTCGCAAAACGGGATTCGAAATGCCGGGGAGGTGAGCCTCCGAGATCTTCAAGTGCATATGATGACCTGTGGTGAGGAGCACATCGAGATTGCCGGATTCGGAACGGTGCGTCACGGAGATCCGCCGCTGACAAAGTGCGTGATCGACATCAGGAGTTCCCAGAGAGAGATCAGCCTTTCGGGATGCACTGATGACGCCACCCTGGGAGAGAATTGGCGGAAAGTCGTAGGGAAAGGCCCCCAAAACTTGGGCATGTGGGCACGTGCCAAATCGATTCCGATCGACACCGTTGACCCCGCCCACAAGTATTACCTACAACCTAGTTCCGAGAAGAAAGACTTGGGGGAGAATAGCTGGGAAATACATTACAAAACCGAACTCATTCAAACCGACAACCTGGGAAATATCTCACAGCGCTTTACCGTATACGAGACCCGCATAGTGGCATCCGATTCCGGCGACTAACCCTCCCCCATCTCCGTCAAGTTGGCTCAAAATCTCGATTGCACTGGAGCAGCCGACAAGGCTGCGAATCTAGTGGGGTGTAAGTCCCCACACCACCAATTGCCTGGGCGGGTGGTTAGCATGTCCGATGCATGCGGAGGCAACGAAGCATGTTCTGCTCGGACGTAAAAGCCTCGGCTGCCCTGCGGCGATAAGTCGCAGCGGTAGGAACGATCTGGGAGGCGAGCAAACTTGGGGGCCTGTTGCAGCGATGCTAGTTGGCGTTCTAGCGGGTGAAAGACCCGTCGGTGGAACTTGCCCAGTTGCCACTGTAGTCATATCCGGCGGCGAAGCGGGTGACCAATTCGCCGGAAGCCCGGAAGTAAAAGTCCTCGTCGGCTGGGTGAAGACCTGGTCAGCTCCGACAGGAGGACGAGCAAATCAACCGGTCGTAACGAAAGCGAACCGTAGTCAAGCCCCGAAATTCGGTTTCCCCACATGGGAATCGGAGCGTGGGATGTTGGAAGTGCCGAGAGCATCAGGCCTGTTCGAAGGCCGCGTCATTGGCGAAGGAACTGGATGAAAGCAACCGATGGACTTCCCGTGGTCTCGGAGGACGACATGTCGAGAAAGTATGCCAACAAAAGCACGGATCCGCTCCTGGGTCGCCTAGGCGTCGCGCGATGACGCACAGCGAGGACAGCGCGTATAAGCCGCCGGGCGGCGAAATCGGGCTGTGCCTGGGAGTGGGGCGCATGGGACCAGTTAAGCGAGGATGGACCGGGACAACATAACCCGGACCGGAGCGTTGCAGCGAAGCTAGTTGGCGTTCTAGCAGGTGAAAGTCCTGCCGGGGGAACTTGCCCAGTTGCCCCTGTAGTTATATCCGGCGGCGGAGCGGGTGACCAATCCGTCGGAAGCCCGGACGTAAAAGTCCTCGTTGGCTGGGTGAAAGCTTGGTCAGCTCCGACAGGAGGGCGAGCAAATCGACAGGTCGTAACGAAAGCTAACGGTAGTAAAGCCCCGAAATTATGGGTCCTCACGAGAATCGGAGTGTGAGGATTATTGGATGTTGCCGAGACCCTCGCTCCGGGTCGAAGGCCAGTGTCCGCGGCGAAGGAACTGGGTGTAGGCAGCCGCGGAACGCCCGGGGTCTCAGACGATAACATGTCGATACAGAATAGCCAACGAAAGCTCGGAACCACTCGCTGGTCGCCTAGGCGTCGCAGTTAGGACGCACAGCGAGGGCATCTCGTATAAGCGGTGTCCGTGAAATCGAGATGCGCCGGCGAGTGGGGCGCATGGGGTCAATAAGTGCTGATGGACCGGGACAATATAACCCGGACCGGAATGAGGACCCCTGGGGTAAAGCGGCATTGGCCGCTTGCACGGTGGTGCCCCGGCGCACCGCAGCCCCTCGGCTCAGAACGAGGATAGGTTGCAGGCAGCGAAGGGCACGAAGGGCGGACGCAAACCGCACGACGCGAAGAACTCGTAGTCGAACGGGCAGGCCCCGTCTGATATACCGGCCTTCCAGCCGTACTGGGGAAAACCCGCTGTACGGAATGATAGGGGGGACGATGGAAACGGCGGCATCATTCGAAGCCCGATTCGCGCCATCGTCCTACCCGGCAGGACCCCTGGGGTAAAGCGGCAGTAGCCGACAGCGAAGAAGCGGGGTAATGCCCGTGGAGCGAAGGGAGCAGGTCACCCACGTTGGGATGGAGTCAACGGGTAACCGGAGCAACTTCTGGTCCTGGCGGAAGGCGGCAGCCTTCTCTTGGGGTGGCACGAGCCGGATGAATCGAGAGGTTCACGTCCGGATCTGTGAGAGGCTCGGGGTGATTCCGCGGGCCTACTCGGCCCTTCGAAAACGTAGCCATGGCGGAAATGAGAACCCAACTCGCAATCGAAAGAGCGGACGTGGTAACCCTCCACCTACAGCCGGCGCGTCGGAGCTCTATCCCAACCAAAATGCCCGGAACAGGGATTCTGACTGTAATGGCCTGCTAACAACAGTTGACTTACGCAGTGCAGCTTTCGGCAATGCCAATGGCTTGTCCGTCGCCGCTCTCTTCGCTGTAGTGCTCAATTCGAAAACCAGCCGTCTTAAGCTCCGCTTCCACTTCGTCGCGGGTAAACCGATGGACGTAACGACTCCATTCGAGACGGTCCCCCGGCTCAAGAGGCTCCCTGTTCCCGAAGAAGCGGCAAAGTGTGGCTGTTCGGTAGACGACATCATCGTATGAGGAGGGGAGGCGGGTGAAGAATGAGATGAGCAAAGGCGAGAGTGGCACAGCTCGTTGGCGCAGGGCTTGAAGGAAGGCAATCCTCCGCACCCTCGTCGGTATGTGCGTATACGCACTCCAGCCTACAATCAGCCCGTCGTAGATTGAGGGACCAGAAGGAACGGTATCTGCGGGACAATGAGTCAGGTATTTGGATTCGCCCAGTTGGTCAAAAATCTCTTGGCTAGCCCGCACGAGTGGCCGACTACATTCGAATCCTTCAGCGTCGAACCCCACCTTTCGCAGAGCGAGAATCTCGCGGCCCGCTCCTGCGGCTGCAACAAGGATGCGCGACCCTCGTCGAAAATAACAGTCTAGCAAGGGCGGTTCCCAGTCGAAAAAGCCGCTGAGGTTGTGTGCGCTCGATGCGTAGAATTGAGACTCGTCAAAGTGCTTCGCTGTAATGGAGTTAAGGTCGTCAGCACCCAGACAGCCGAGCCAAACACCCTGATGCACTGCTGTCATCAACCCAACGAGACGACTGAACCAGCGGTCCGCATGCTCGAAACACTGTGTCCGAAATCTTCGTGCGGGAGGCATCTGATTCGGCTGCGCCATTCTCTCCTATCGCTGAAACTCCCGTGCCGGAACTTTCTATCGAAGACTATCGGTGGAAGGTTCGTAGATGCAAGTCCATTGGACAAACGCCCAGCTACGCGCCCGTTCAGAAACGACAAAAGGCGGTCAACTGATGCTAAGTCTTAGACCCCTATCGACAAGTGCGCCGGCGGTGAGCTTTCGCGAGGACCCGAGTGTTTCCCGCCGGGGCACTTGCGATAGGGGCCGCACAACCCCTATGAAAAGTTCATCGCCAGTTCGTTCCTGTGGTTTCTGTTGGGCACGATCTTGAATGTCGTGTTTTTCTTTGCCAAGGCCACTGCACACGCTGAGCATGAGTTAATTATGCGCATCGCGCTGATTGACGGGCCGCTACGGGACATCCAGTTGCTTGGTTTCGCAGCACTCATCATCGCAGGCGTCAGCCAACGCTTCGTCCCGCAGGTGTACGGTCTGGAGCGGCCTGCACGCGACCGCCACAACCTGATTTTTTGGTTGATCAACGGCAGCCTAATTCTGAACATAGTCAGCTATGTTTTGCTCCTCACAACGCACGCGCTTTACTTTGCCCTGGGCCTCGAATTCGCCTACTTGCTCATGCCCGTTTGGGCTTTTCTGCTGGCCCGGCAGATTGGCGTATTCAGGAAACCCTCGCAACCGGACCGAACCTTCAAGTTCGTTCGAGCAGCGTACACCTGGCTCCTGTTTTCCTGCGTGATGATGCCATTCTTCCCGCTCTATGGCGTACTTACGCGCCAGGTGTTCGCAAACACCTACATGGGCTCGCATCGACATGCGTTCACGGTGGGTTTCATCAGCCTGATGATTATGGGCGTGTCTTCGCGGGTTGTTCCGATCCTGTCAGGTGCGGACTCTAATCGGATGAACTCGCTTTGGGTACCCTTCATTCTCATCAACCTTGGCTGTTCGGGGCGCGTACTGTTGCAGGTACTCACTGATTTCGTGCCTGGCGTTGCTTTTCCGCTGGTGGGATTGACCGGCTTCATCGAGTTCACGGCGCTGCTCTGGTGGGGAGTTGAGCTATGGCGAACCATGAACGTGGCGAAGACGAGCCGCAATAAGATGCTGGCGGCGCCGTTCCCGGTCGGCGTGCGATAAGCCGCCCCGCCCGGTTCCCCCCGGTCCTTGTCCGCCGCCTCGCGTCTGTACAATAGCCACCGTGGCGGAAATCAAAATCGACCACGCTCAGACGCTGGCGAAGGTCCAGATCTTCTCTGGGCTCACGGAATCTGAACTAGCTTTCCTGGCCCAGCGTGCGGTGCCTCGCCGTTTTTCTCCGGGCGAAACCGTTTTCGGCGAGGGCGAGCCGTGCGTGGGACTGTATGTCGTCGAGTCCGGACACGTTCGCATCTTCAAAAGTTCCGCCAGTGGACGTGAACAGGTTCTCAGTGTCGATGGGCCGGGCAGCTCCATCGCAGAGCTGCCGGTCTTCGATGGGGGAAACTACCCTGCCTCGGTGACCGCGGTCGACGACGCCACACTTCTGTTTGTCAGTAAACAAGACTTTCAGGCACTCTGCCTGGCTCATCCTCAAGTTGCACTCAAGGTGCTGCGCGTGGTCGGTGCTCGGTTGCGGCGGCTGGTGGGAATCATCGAGGAGCTTTCATTTACCACCGTGCGGCACCGGCTGGCTTCGTTCCTGTTGCGCCTCGCCCGAACTGAAGGCAAGCACGCGGCTGACGGAGTGGAAGTCACTTTGCCGGTCAGCAACCAGGAATTGGCATCGCAGATCGGAACCGTGCGCGAGCTGATTTCCCGTAATCTTTCCCGCTTCCAATCCGAAGGATTGGTAAGGATCGATGGACGCAGCGTGATCATTCTCGATCTGAAGGCTTTAGAAGCTGAACTCCGATCTGCCGAATAGCTCCTCCGAGACCTCCCAACCCCAAGTCTGACGTCTTCTTGCGGTCGCCGTGACAAAAGTCATCGGCACGCTACCGATATTCCTCTAACTTCAAACTCAAGCGCACCACAAGGATGTGGAGATGCGCTGCCGAGGAGGATGCGATGAGCATGACCACCGAAAAAACCGTACGGGAATTGGTCCTGGAAAACCCTGCCGCAACCCGAGTTTTTGAGAAGCTGGGCATCGACTACTGTTGTGGCGGAAATCAGTCGTTGGAACAAGCCTGCCACGCGGCCAATTTGGCGGTGGATCAGGTACTGGATTCCCTTGAAATGGCCGAGCAGGCAACGCGAGTGGAACAGAAGGTCCATGACTGGCAAAAGGAGATACTCGGCGATCTGGTTGCGCACATCAAGAGTACTCATCACAAGTACACGCGCGAGGAGATTGCCCGCCTCGGTCCTTTGTTCGTCAAGGTCTGCTCTGTGCATGGCCAAAACCATCCTGAACTGGTGGAGATCCGCACAACCTTCGCGGGGCTGGCACAGGAACTGACCATGCACATAATGAAGGAAGAGATGGTGTTGTTCCCCTACATCGTAAGGATGGAGGAGGCTGTCATCCAGAATGAGCCCATCCTGCCGCCGCCTTTCGGCAGCGTGCAAAACCCGGTTTCGATGATGGAGCACGAGCACGATTCCGCAGGGAACGCCTTGCGCGCGATGCGTCAGGCAAGCGTCGGATACACGCCGCCGGGCGATGCCTGCATCAGCTTCCAGACTTTGTACAAAGCCTTGGCTGACTTTGAAGCCGATCTGCACCAGCACATTCATCTCGAAAACAACATTCTGTTTCCGCGCGCGATTGCGATGGAAAAGGCGCATTAACCGGAGATTCGAGCCATGTCGGCCTTAGCAACGCGTATTGAGAAAGAGGCTGGGCGGCCGCTTACACCGCTGGAAATTTTCGATATCACCTGATGTAGAGGATTAGCAGGCGGGACAACGAGCTCTCGTGGCCGCGTGCGACGGACAAGCACATCCAGCTGAACCAGTACTGGGACTTTAACTACCCAAAGGTCAACGGGCCTTCATATCGACGTTCGGATGCTGACTATGCAGCTGAATTTCGCCATGCACTGGAGGATGCTGTCCGTCTCCGCTTGCGGGCCGACGTTCCAGTCGGTTGCTATCTGAGCGGTGGGCTGGACTCGTGCGCGGTCCTCGGCCTGGCAGCGAAACATCATCGCGGATCGATTCGAGCCTTCACGTTGACCTTCGATCGTGTTGAATATGACGAGGGAGAAATCGCCCGGGAGATGGCAGCCAAGGCAGGCGCTCATTTCTTCCCCATTCCCATCCGGCAAGACGACTTGGCAGATCACTTTGCCGACGCCATCTCGCAGTCCGAGACTCTCTGCTTTAACGCACACGGAGTAGCCAAGTACCTTTTGAGCCGTGCCGTACGCGATGCCGGTTATAAGGTTGTTCTCACCGGCGAAGGCTCCGATGAAATTCTTGGAGGCTATCCTCACTTTCGCCGTGACATGCTCCTTTACAACAACCAGGGGCAAGACTCGGCAGTGGTTGCGGCTCTCCTTAGAGAATTGGACGAGCGAAACCCCGTGTCGCGCGGACTGCTTCTGCCCGACGGTGAAGCAGGGCCGCTTCAGCGCGTGAAAAAGCTACTTGGTTTTGTCCCCTCGTGGATCGAAGCCTTCTCGGCCCGGGCACGGAAGATGCGGGCATTGTTTTCTGAGAGCTTTCTTGGAAAATTCGGAGATCGCGAGGGATCTCAGCCTTTTCTAGGTGACGTTGATGTCCGAGGTCAGTTGGCCGGACGCGACCCGCTGCACCAATCGCTTTACATGTGGGCGAAAACCGCCCTGCCAGGTTACATCCTGACCATGCTCGGCGATCGCATGGAAATGGCGCACTCGGTGGAGGGACGCGTGCCGTTTCTCGATCATCATGTCGTCGAAGTAATTCGGTCCCAGCCGGTGAACCAGAAGGTCCGTGGCATGACGGAGAAATACGTCCTAAGAGAAGCCGCGCGGGACGTGATTACCGATACGGTGTATCGCAGGCAGAAGCATCCATTCTTGAGCCCGCCCGCCACTTTGAATCCCGACCAACGGCTCAACGCCTTTGTACAAGATACGCTACGTGGGCCCATTCTGGCGTCGATTCCATTCTTCGACCGAAAGAAAGTGGTTGGCCTGTTGAACAGCTTAAATGCGATGGATGCGGGGGCTCGTGTTGCCAACGATCAGGTTCTCATGACCATGGTGAGCGTGTGCGTGCTCCATGAACGGTTTCAGCTGGCATGACCATCGGAGAGGAAAACCGGCAGTTGGGCGGTCACAGCACCGGCTTTCGTCCTAACCATCGGAGATGTGGCCAGTTCTCGACCGGAGGCAGGTTCACGCCATTCTGGTCTGGAAGATCGATCGGTTCGGGAGGTCTCTGAAGCGTCTCAATTAACGCGCTGGCCGAACTCGCGGCGCTCGGAGTAGCCTTCGAATGGTGTCACTCCGACTGCCGCGTTGCCTGTTAAGGATGCGCCCAGTTCGGCGCACACCTCAGCCGCTGGATACCCGCGCGCACAGCCAGCTACGGCACAGTCTTAAGAACTGCCGTCCCGACAAGATGCGGTTGCCGAATCTTCGCCAACTCCACAGCCTTTCGCGCAATATGTTCCGCGCTCACTTCGAATTCCTGAATCAGCTCCCAGGGAGCTCCGGACTCGCCAAAGCGGTCGCGCACGCCAATGGCCCCAGTGATCACCGGCACGCCGTAAAGTTCGTGTGAGCCGGTGATGATTCCACTCACCCGCCATGCCAACGCGCCGATCTGATGCTCCTCGGCTGTGATAATCAACCCGGTCTCTTTCGCAGCGCGAATCACAGCGGGCTCGTCGATCGGCTTCAAAGTGTGCATGTTGATGACGCGCGTCTCCCATCCAAACTCCTGCCGCAAAATGTAGGCCGCCCGCATCGCTTCTGGAACCATCGGCCCGCAAGCGATGATGCTCAAGTCTTCCGACTCATTCTCATAATCGGTCGCAAGAAATGTTTCGAACGCGTCTACAAACTTGTTGTCGATATGCCTCAGCCGAATGACGTTCGCTCTTCCAAAAACAAACGGTGTCTCTTCGTTCGTGACAATCGGCGTTGCTTCTCGCGCAAAGCGAATGTACTTCGGCCCGAAGTGTCGAAGCAGCAAGTAACTCGTCGCCTTCCTGGTTTCAAGCGAGTCGCACGGCACCACCACAGACATGTTCGGCAGTCCGCAAACCGCAAACAAATCCTCCAGCGCCTGGTGTGTCGCGCCATCCGGCCCGACCGAAACGCCTCCATGGGCGCCCGCAATCAGCACATTGAAATTGCCATAGCAAATCGACGTGCGAATCTGATCCAAATTCCTCGCGACGGCAAAGGTTGCGTATGTCCCAAACACCGGCAGCTTGCCTTCCTTCGCCAATCCCGCCGCTGCCGCCGTTGCCGATTGTTCGGCGATTCCCATGCTGATCCAGCGTTTCTTGCGCTCTGGCTTGCCGGCGTAAAAATCGCTCAGCGTGATCGAACTCGAGATGTCGAGCCCAAGGCAGACAACGCGTTCGTCGTCGCCGTGTTTAGACAGCGCGTGGCCAAATCCTTTGCGAGTCGGTTCCATCTGCACGTTCATCACAATCTGGCTGTTCCACCAGTAATCTCGGCCGAAGCGTGGCTGCTTTTCATGGAGCGCTTGCAAGGCCTTCTGCTGATATTTGTCCGCATGCTCCAGCAAACTGGCGTATGGAACTTTTTCTGCAAGCCCGAGTTCCCGTAATCCTTTGATCATTTCTTCGTGGTTTGGGATTTTGCCATGCCATCCTGCAATATTCTCCATAAAGCTGACGCCCTTGCCTTTCACCGTTCTCGCCAGCACGATCAGTGGCTTGCCGGCCGCGGTGCGGGGTTCGGACAGCGCCTTCACCACTTGTTCCATGTCGTGTCCGTCAATCTCGGTCACATCCCAACCGAAGCTCTTGTATTTCTCTTCCAGCGGGTCGATGTTCATCACCTCCGCGACCGGCCCATCAATCTGGAGCCGGTTACAGTCGACAATGCCCACAAGATTCTCGAGCTTGTAATGCGCCGCCTCCATCGCGGCTTCCCAAACCTGTCCCTCCTGCTGCTCGCCATCACCCATGATGCAAAACGTCCGATAGCTTTTCTGATTGAGTTTGCCGGCCAACGCCACACCCACTGCGATACTCAGCCCCTGCCCCAGCGAACCCGACGAAACTTCCACCCCAGGCATCTTCAGCCAATGTGGATGCCCTTGAAACGGCGAACCAAGTTTTCGCAGCGTCGCCACATCTTCTAATTTGCAGAATCCTGCAAACGCCAGACCCAGGTACAAACTCGGCGCTTTGTGTCCCGCCGACCAGATGATCCGATCTCTTTCCGCCCAGCCAGGATTCTTGGGATCATGATTCGCTACCTTAAGATAAAGTGCGGCGGCAACGTCCATGATCGAAAGCGTTCCGCCAGCGTGTCCCGATCCGGCCGCGCATAGCGAAACCAGGTCATAGCCGCGCATCAGATTGGCGGCTTCCACCAACTCCTCAGTGGAATAATCGCGAATGATTTTCCCGGTTGTCGAGTCGAGAAGCGACATGGCCTCCTCCTATGAACAATCTCGAACCCCAATCAACACTCCGGCTGCGACGCCGGCTTTACTCCAGCACAACAATATTTTCCCGAGCGCACATTTCCTTCAGCACCTTCGGCCACACAGCCACGCTGACTTCTCCGAGGTGCGCCTTCCGTAGCAGCAACATCAAAGTTCGTGATTGCCCGATTCCGCCGCCTATCGAAAGCGGAATCTTGTCATTCAGGATCGCGCGGTGATACGGCAGATCGAGAAAGTCCAACTGGTTGGCCGTTCTCAATTGCTTCTTCAGCGTCTGCGCGGTTACGCGAACTCCCATCGAACTAAGCTCGTGGCGCCGCTTGGTCACGTGGTTCCAAACCAGAATGTCGCCGTTCAGACCGTGCGTGTCCTTGCCTGTCTCATCATGCGTGTTGGTAACCCAGTCGTCGTAGTCGGCGGCGCGCATCTCATGCGGATAACCATCCTTCAACGGCCAGCCGATTCCGATGATGAATATCGCGGGATATTTCTGCAGAATCGCCGTCTCCCGCTGCTTGCGTGGCAAGTCAGGATACATGTCGAGAATTTCTTCCGCGTGTAGGAAGATCAATTCCTCGGGCAAATCCGGATAGCGAGAATCCTTCAGCTGAGGAAACATCGACTGCGCAAACCTCTCCGCGCCCACCAGAACTTTCCAGATTTTGCGCACAATCGACTTCAGGAACTCTACATTGCGCTGTTCCGTGGTAATCGCCCGCTCCCAGTCCCACTGATCGACATATGCAGAGTGGTCGTGATCGAGAAAATAGTCCTTGCGCACGGCGCGCATATCGGTGCAGATGCCCTCACCCGTTTTGCATCCAAACTGCCGCAGCGCTACCCGTTTCCACTTCGTGGCGGCCTGCACCACCTGCGCATCAATCGGGTGCTGGTTGCGATCATTTGTAATATGGAATTGAACAGGAGTGCGGGACCCATCGCGATCCAGCATGTCATTGACGCCGCTTTCCACGTCAACGATCAGCGGCACTTCCACCATCATTAGGTTCAGTTCCTGGCAAAGCTGGTCTTCGATATACCGCTTCACCTGAAAGATAGCTTGCTGCGTCTCTTTCGGGGAGAGCAGCGAACGATAGTCTTTAGGCAGAACCTTTTCCAGTTCCTTGTAGTCGCTAATACCTGGCCCGGCGAGATCGGCCTTCTTATCAAGAACAAGTGTGCTCATGGGATTCTGCTTGCAGACCAAGTTTTCGGCAGCAGGTGATCGACCGGCGCATGTTCGCTGGAAAGGTCGCCAATAGAAATTAGAGTACGAGACACTGTTCCGGTCTGTGAGGCGAATCACAGGAAGGGGTGAGCCGAACGCGACTCCCGTCCTCGCGGCACGATAAGGCGTGATTTCAGTCACAGAAACGTAGCCGCAAGGAATGAAGAATAGGCATGGATTTCGCTGCCAGTCGTTTTCGCGAGTCCATGCACAGGCCAGACACGAAAGGTGTTGTGTTGCGTTTTCCAAAACCAACCAAGCTGCGGACTCTCTCGCAAATTGTTTTTTTCTTTCTCTTTCTGTTTCTTCTGTTGCGCACCGAGTTCCGAGGGTCGCTGACGGCTTCCACTAGCGAGATCCGTCTGGCCTACCCCGTTTCGATCTTCTTCCAATTGGATCCGCTGGTAGCGATCTCGAACGCCCTGGCGAGCCACGCACTCTATCGTGGGCTGCTGTGGAGCCTGGTGATTTTGATTCCCACCATATTCCTGGGGCGCTTTTTCTGCGGATGGATCTGTCCGCTCGGTTCCATTCATCATTATTTCAGCAGCTTCAAATCTGAGCGCAAACGCGGCAAACAACTCATTGAATCAAACCGCTACAAACGTTGGCAGACAACCAAGTATTACTTACTCATTGCATCGCTCGTTGCGGCGGTGTTCGGCACGGGTCTCGTCGGTTGGCTGGACCCGTTCTCCCTATTGGTGCGCTCCGTCGGCTTGTCCATTCTGCCTGCAACCAACTATGCCCTTCGCGGATCCTTAGGCGTACTCGAGCACAGCCGCTATGCGTTCGTTCAGACTGTCGGCAGCGGATTGCACTTCATCTTGGGCCTGCTGCTGCTGAGCTTCAAGCAGCCCTACTTCCATTGGGGGATATGGCTGGGCCTGATCTTCGTCTTCCTGGTGGCGCTGAATTTCCGCATCACGCGCTTCTGGTGCCGTGCAGTTTGCCCGCTGGGTGCATTGCTGGGAATCGTGTCGCGATGGTCCGTGCTTGGTTTGGTGAAGAATCCGGAGCACTGCAACGATTGCAATCGTTGTCTTCTGCGATGTCAGGGCGGCGACGACCCGATCGGCGGCGTGCCCTGGCATCAGGCCGAGTGTTATCTCTGCCTGAACTGCGTGGGTGAGTGTCCGGAGCATGGGTTGAAATTCCAGTTTTTTCCCGGACAAAAAGCAGTCGGTGCCAACCTGCAGAGGCGGAAGGTGCTGACCGGCTTGGTTGCGGGCGCTGCCCTCGTTCCCCTCGCGCGCAGCACTCCCGGGTTTGCGACGGAACGGCATGAACGACTGCTGCGCCCTCCCGGAGCGCTTGATGAAGTGAACTTCCTCGCGCGCTGCATTCGTTGCGGCCAGTGCATGAAGGCCTGTCCGAATAATGCCTTGCAGCCCGCGTTTTCAGAAGCGGGGATCGAAGGCCTGTGGACGCCCGTACTGGTTCCACGAATCGGTTACTGCGAGACCAGTTGTGTGCTGTGCTCGGAGGTCTGCCCCACCGGCGCCATCTGGGAGATCACGGCGAAAGAAAAGGGCTGGTCCGAGGATGTAGGCCGCGCTGAGAAGCCAGTTCGCCTCGGAACAGCTTTTTACGATCGCGGCCGATGCTTGCCGTGGGCCATGGCGACGGATTGCATCGTGTGCGAAGAGTGGTGTCCGACGTCGCCCAAAGCGATCTACCTTCGACCGGTGGAACTGATCGATGCGGCGGGCAACTCGAAGGAAGTGAAGCAGCCTTATCTTGATCCCTCCCGCTGCGTCGGGTGTGGCGCATGTGAACACGCCTGTCCCATACAGGATCGGCCGGCGGTGTACGTGACCAGTGTGGGCGAAAGCCGCTCCCGCACCAACCAGATTCTGTTGAATCGGAGGAAGGGATGAGATCTGGTACGACTGTTATGCACTCACTCGTTGAAGTTCGCATCGCTGACAAGGAGTTTTCGTGGAACCAGGCGCGATCCATTTAAGCCGTCGTGACGCACTGATCAAGCTGCTGCGCGTAGCTGGAGCCGGCGCCGGTGCGGCTGGAATGGGGCTTTGGCTGAGTGAACATAGTTTTCGTCCCGAGTCCACGCCGGCATCGTCCGCGAAGAAGCGAGGCCACACCATAGCAGCGGATCCGGCGCTTCCCGAGATGGCGATCATCACCGGCGACGATCCCGCACAACTGGCGCGTCAGGCACTTGAAGAGCTTGGAGGAATTCGCCGCTTCATCGCGCGCGGCGACGTTGTTTTGGTGAAGCCCAACATCGGCTGGGATCGCACTCCCGAGCAGGCGGCCACTACCAATCCCGATGTCGTGGCCGAGATCGTCCGCCAGTGTTCGAACGCCGGGGCCAAGCGGGTCATTGTCACCGACGTGAGCTGCAACGATCCGCGCCGCTGTTTTCAGCGATCGGGCATCGCCGAGGCTGCGGAGCGCGCGGGAGCTGAAGTCCGACTTCCCGATCCCGCCATGTTCAAGGAAGTAGATCTTAAGGGAGAGATTTTGCGTGCCTGGCCGATTCTAGATCTCTTTCTGAACGTGGACAAAGTCATCAATATCCCGATTGCCAAGCATCATAGCCTGACCGGCACAACGCTGGGGATGAAGAACTGGTACGGCATGCTCGGCGGGCCACGTAATCAGCTGCATCAGAAAATTCACGAGAGCCTGGTGGACCTTGCCGACTTCGTGCGGCCCACGCTGACCGTCATTGACTGTTACCGGATCCTCGTCCGCAATGGCCCCACCGGAGGCAATCTGCAAGACGTGCTGCTGAAGAAGACGCTGGTCGCTGGAACTGATCCGGTCGCCTTGGATGCTTATGTGGCGAAGGCTTACTGGAACCTTGATGTCTCCTCACTGCCTTATCTGAAGATGGCGGCTAACCGCGGGTTGGGAACGTACGAGTTCGAAAAGGTTCGGACGCAGATCAAGATTCTGTAACCCTGAGTATTGGAGTGCAACGATGCTGAAACTTTCACTCTTACGGACGATAGCTCTGGTCTCGATCGCATTAGCAGTAACATTCGCGCAAGCCCAGAGTTCCGCACCGCGCCCCGCCGATGCTGCGCAAAAGCAATTGGCCAGTCTTCTACGCGAACCTCTTCCGGGCCACACGCGTGCGCATGCTTCGCCTTCGTTCTACGGCCCAGACAGTCTCTATCAGTACATTGACGGTGGAGCGGACATATATCTCCTCTATGACTTCAAAGGCCTGCTGCATGAGGATTTCAAGAGCGGCACGGCAGAGCTTACCGTGGACATCTACGAGCTGGGCAAGACCGAAGACGCGTTTGGCATCTACGCTGCGGAGCGCTCTCCTACTTACAAATTCGTTTCGATCGGTGGCGAGGGCTACCGCGATAAAGGAGTCTTCAATTTTCTGCAGGACCACTACTACGTGAAGCTCTCCGGTTCGGGCGCGAACGTGGATGGATTCCTCGATCAATTTGCGCGGCTTCTCTCCGTGCGAATCGGCGGGACGCGGACGCTGCCGGCGCTACTGGGCCAGCTTCCACGAGAACATCGGATTCCTCACTCTGAACAATACGTGAGGAAAGATTCACTGGGGCATGCGTTCCTGGCACCGGCTTACATCGTGGGGTACACGCTGGGGAAGCAGGAGAGCAAGCTCGTGGTTTCTGTGGCCAACAATGCGCAGGAAGCCAAGTCACGAGTGGAACAACTGGCAAAGCATTTCAGGCAAAGCGGTGAGTGTGCTTCGGCACCCGAGTTGGGAGAAGGTGGAATCCGGGCTAAGAACAACTACGAGGGCCGACTGATCGCGCGCACACAAGGGCGCTATGTGATTGCGCTGCTGAATCCACCAGAGAATGGGGCGGAGATGTTGAAGACAGCGGCGCGAAGTCTTCCGTAACGAACTCGAGAGCATTCATAAAGGTGTGAAATCTGTTCCTAGGAGTCAAGCTATGAGTGACCAGGGAAACTGGAATCGTCGGGAATTCATCGTGAAACCGATTCTGTGGGCAGGAACGGCGAGCGTATTTGCAAAGGCCGATTTGCTCTTGGCCAGTCCTACCCGCGGTACGTCGGCCTCCCCCGTGTTGCAACGCACGCTGGGAAAAACAGGTCTCACCCTGCCGGTGGTCAGTATGGGAGTGATGAATGCCGACGTGCCGGGATTACTGCGGCGCGCATATGAGTTAGGCATACGACATTTTGATACTGCAGCGGGCTACCAGAATGGACGCAACGAAGCGATGGTAGGACAGGTGATCAAGGAGATGGGCGTTCGCGACAAGGCCGTGATCTCGACCAAGCAGCCGTCACGGAACCGCTCGCAAAACGCCGCCGAGGCCAAGCAGCAGTTCATTGATGGAGTGGAGGGCAGTTTACGAAGACTGCAGATGGACCACGTCGACATTCTCTACCACCACGCAGTGGATTCTGTAGGTGACGCTCAGGCGGAAGGGCCGCTGGAAGCGCTGCAGAGCTTGAAGAAGGATGGCAAGACGAGGTTCATCGGGTTATCGACGCACCAAACCGTGGGCGTATTGAGCGAAGCCATCCGTCTGGGTGTGTTTGACGTAGGGCTGGTAATGCTGAACTACACGATGGCTCACGATACGGGAATCCTCTCCACGATCGAGAAAGCCGCAAAAAGCGGAATGGGAATCGTTGCGATGAAAACCCAGGCGGGAGGCACGGTAAAGCCAGACGCGAGCCTTCCCAAAGAATTGCCGCCGGTGAGCCAGACCGCACTGTTGAAATGGGCGCTGAATCACGAGTTTGTAACGACGGCTATACCGGGTTTCAGCACGTACGAACATCTCGAACAAGATTTTTCGGTGGCCCGTAACTTGGCCTATACGCACGAGGAAGAAAAGTTCCTGGCCGATAAGGCTTTCGCGGCCAACGCGGAGTTTTGCCAGCAGTGCGGCGACTGCAGAAAAGATTGCCCCAAGCAGGTCGATATACCCGTGTTGATGAGGTCTCATATGTATGCGGTGCAATACCGCAACATTGGGGTGGCGCGGGAAGTGCTCTCGTCGGCTGCACCGGGCCGAGGACTCGAAGCTTGTGGCGCCTGCGAGTCGTGTCTTGTAACCTGCCGAAACACCGTGCAAATCGGGCGCAAGATTCGGCAATTGGAAGCACTGGCGGTAAACAGTCTCTTCCATACCCGAGTGGCATAACGATTGCCGAAGCAGTTTCGGGCCTCTCCTCCCTTCAAGGGAAGAGGCCCGGACCCATCTCCCACCACAAACATCCGCAGGCGGCACGAGTGCGCTACTGCAGTGGGGAGTCATGCGCCGGCACTCACGAAGCACGCACGTCGCTGTGATCGGCATCACAGCGTGCAGAAAACACTATGGACCCCACGCGAGCATCGGAGTAAATAGGAACTTAGTTGGTCCAATGTTCGTAACTTCAGTTGTGAGGAGATTTATGGACAGCTTCAGCGAGGTGCTGCGTGCTATGTGGACGCACAAACTTCGCTCGTTCCTCACCATGTTTGGTATCGCCTGGGGAGTGGGGTCGCTACTGTTGCTGGTCGGATTAGGCGAGGGCTTTCGCGCGGGCACCGCCAAGAATCTTGAGAGCTTCGGCGAAGACTTCATGCAGATTTACAACGGGCGGGTGCCGGCGGTTGGTGGCAGCCAGCTTTCGTCTCGCCAGTACTACCTGAACTACCAGGACTATTTGGATATTCGCAGCTCGCGGTTTGTCCGCAACGCGACGCCGGTCATTTACCGCGGCGACCTTCGCCTGGTGAGCGAGTTTGGCAGCAGCAACGGCTATGTGGATGGCGCCGAGCCGCAGTTCACCGGCATTCGCTACCAGCCGATCGACCAAGGGCGCTCTTTGAATTGGAACGACGAACGCGAGCGCCACAATGTCTGCATTATCGGAAGCGAGTTTGTGCGCATATTGTTTCCCGGCCGGCCAGCCGTAGGCAGCACAATCCTTATCAATGACGTTGCGTTCGAAGTGGTTGGGACGATGCAGAAGGTTGGTCACGGAAACAACCACGGCGAGAATATGCGCCTGATCATGCCCTATACCACCATGTCTATCTATTTCCCGATGCAGGGAGCAGGCAACGAAAAGGCGATCAAGTATGTGGCCTACCAGCCGATCACGCGGGAACAGCACGCCGAAGCCAAGAAGGCCGTGCGGAGTATCGTCGCCAGAAACCACGGCTTTGATCCCGACACGCCCGACGCCTTTGACGATTGGGACTCGATCGCTACCGCAGAGATGGTCGGCAAAATCTCCGATGCCATGGATACGTTCCTGGGAGCCGTCGGGCTGGTGACACTCGGTCTGGGCGCAATCGGAGTGATCAACATTATGCTGGTGTCGGTAACGGAGCGTACCCGGGAGATCGGACTGCGCAAGGCTTTGGGCGCTACCCGACGCAACATTTTGTTCCAGTTCTTTCTCGAAGGGCTGATGCTTACCGGAATCAGCGGAGCCATTGGCGTGGGCGCGGCCTACGCGGCCACCAAGCTATTCGGACTTGTGCCGCCGATCGATGGATTCGAATTGCCGCACATTTATCCGGCGACGGCTGTGCTCGCCATGGGCAGCCTTGCCTTGGCCGGCATTGTCGCCGGACTTTATCCCGCGCGGCGGGCGGCCTTGCTCCAGCCCGTGGAAGCTCTTCGTCAGGAGTAATAGTAACCATGATCCAGGCGAAAGATGTCCTGTCGGAAGCATACGTATCGCTCCGATACAACCGTCAGCGAACTGCCCTCACGATGCTGGGCATGGCCTGGGGAATCGCGACCGTAGTGCTGCTGCTCGCCTATGGCACGGGTTTTTCGACCGCGATCGTCAACATATTCAGGAGCTATGCCAGCATGGCGTCAATGGGCATCGCGGGCGGGCGCACCTCGATGCAAGCCGGAGGAAACAAGGCTGGCACCAGTATCCGGTTGACCCGAGATGACATTGATCGTGTGCTGGTGAATGTGCCGGAAGTGACCCGCATCACTCCCGAATCGAGTTACGAAGCGCCCGTCAGCTACGAGGGGCGTTCCTACACTTGGAACATTGATGGCGGCAATCCCCCGCTCCAGGAAATCCAGAACCTGCAACTGAGTCTCGGTCGTTTCTACAGTGCGGAAGACTTGCAACTGCGCGCGCGGGTCTGTGTGCTGGCCTCGGAATCGAAGGAAAAACTATTTTCCGGCCGTTTCCCGCTGGGCGAGAAGATTCGTATCAACGGCATTCCTTACGAAGTCATCGGTGTGCTCAAGCCCAGGCCGCAGGAAGGCACCGAGAACAGTATCAATCGCATCGTCCACATCCCGTTCTCCACCATGAGCGACTTCCGCAATACGTATTACATCGACATGATCTGGTTAGATTTCCTCGGCTACAACTATGAAGGCGTCGAGAAGTCGGTGCGCAATACGCTGGCCGCACAACACAATTTCCGTGCCGAAGATAAGCGAGCTCTGTTCGTGTTCAGCATGATGGAGCAGCTTTCACAATTTCGCATCATTACCATGGCGCTGCAAGTGATGCTTGCCTTTATCGGCACTCTGACTCTTGGTATTGGCGGCGTGGGACTCATGAACATCATGCTGGTAAGCGTGACCCAGCGAACTCGTGAGATTGGGGTGGAAAAGGCGTTGGGCGCTCGCCGCTTCGATATCGTCCTGCAGTTCTTGTCTGAGGCTCTCGCGATCACTTTCCTGGGCGGCCTTTTCGGGATTGCGCTCGCCTACATGATTTCCTTCTCTGTTGGAACACTCACGTTTTACAGCGCGCTGGCCCAGCACGGGGAGGCGGGTGACATCCGACTCATCATTTCACCCGTCAGCATATTGGTTTCTACTGCAATCCTGGCTCTGGTGGGATTGGTCAGCGGCATGATTCCAGCCGTGCGCGCTTCTCGTCTCGATCCTATCGAAGCATTGCGCTACGAATAAGCAGGAAGTCGAGAAGCGTCCTGAGGCAGAGCGGTTGATGATTCATCGCGGAGTCACGGCCGGACAATTGATCAGTTGCTGAAGGGCCTGCTTGCCACAACTAAACTTTCGGCAGTAGAGCGGCTGCCTCAGCCAGTGGCTAGCTCATCGAGGATGTTGCCTCGACGCGCATCAGGCTTACGCTTATTGTGGGGTAACGGCACCCTTTGCGATTGTTATGCAGCGGTTCGTACGCTTCCCCACTCACCCACAAGTGATGCAGCAACACCGCCAGCTTTCTGGCCGTGGCTCAGTCAGCTGCTTTCTGGCGCGAATCGAGCCCATCAGGCGATGTCCTTCAATGCCGCTGAATTACTTTCGTGATTCGTTCGAAAGCCCAGTCAATTTCCTGACGACTGATGATGAGCGGGGGCGCGATGCGAATGACCCGGTCATGGGTTTCCTGGCATAGGATTCCTTCCTGCTTCAGCGCCTCGCAGTAAAGGCGCGCTGGGCTGCCGAGTTCGATGCCGATCCACAAGCCTTTGCCCCGCACCTCTTTCAAATCGGAACTGCGCAGCGTCTGCAGCAGAGTCAGGAAATACGCGCCCAACTCTGCCGAACGCTCCACCAACTTCTCGTCAATGAGAACACGTAGCGCCGTTCGGGCTATGGCGCAACCCATGGGGTTTCCCCCGAACGGCCATGGTCGCCGGGGTTGTACACGCCAAGAATCTCGCGCGACGCTAATACGGCCGAGACCGGATAGAATCCGCCTGCAAGCGCCTTGCCGATTGCGCGGCACTTTCATCGCGCTCCGGATCAGCTTACTCCTGACACATCCGGGCTTCTGGGAAGTTAGCATCGTCTCAGGCCCGCTTCAGAATTGAGACGACGGGGTCTGGGGCTCGAGTCCCCCCGGTCACTATTCTGGCCTGTTTCCGCTGATACCAGTGATACCGTTTTACGCGGAAATGCAGGGAATAAGGGAAACTATAGAAACTGTGGCCGAAGATCGGATTCGCTTGTAACCCTCTACAATACAGGGGTATTATCCCATAAGTGTAGGGTTCATCGGCACTTGCTGGAAATGGCAGTTAGAGAGCTCCTCCCTCTCCGCCAGATTTTCTACGCTTTTATTTCCAACGTATTCGGAATGAAGAGACTCTTCCCGGCTTTCGAGGTTCCCGGAATCAAGCAGATTTCTTGGTAGGAGGACAGAACTCGATCACTCTTCCCCGTGGCTGCTGAGGAAGCCACTTCACACGCTGCGAGAACTTGGTCGGTACGTAAAACTCAATCACTTTTGCCACAAATCAACCTCCTGGTCGTTCGTTCTCCTGCTAAGCGCAGGCTTGCCGAGCAAATTCAATGTCCCTGCCACTCCCACCCGCACTGACAACGGATGGAATCGGTCAACCTGAGTTTTCTCAGAAGAACCTTACACACCGCGCATGACCGCATCCACATGCTCCTTCTCCTTCAATTCCGATTACAAAATTGGACTAACTGATCTTGGTTTCGGATGCAACCGGGTTGTCATTTGATTGTCAAACGACTGTTTGCGAACGTCCCGCATTCAAGGGGCTCCTAGCGTCCAAATTAACGGGCACCTTGAGTCTCGTCCCATAGTCATTGTGCCAATCGGAGCGATTCCGTTTCACCTGCGACCGCTCCCGCCCGCAGCACTTTCGGCGCTCGGAAACAACTCGAACGGCGCATCCGCACGATGCCCGCAGCGGGCGCACACGAATCAGACTGGCGTAGAAAAAGCGTTGGTCGAGGATGAGGACAGCGAAGCCGAAGAGAACCATCTCGGCGACAGGACACAGACGGATTGCGGCGGCGCAGAGAGCGCGGTGGGCGAAGGTGAAGAGCGCAGCGTAAATCGAACCAAACCAGGGCGGCAATGCGACCACCTTGGTCCCGTCCTTTATTATTTCTTCTGTCCATGCGTGACGAATTCGCCACTGCTAAACCCAGACTCCGTTCCCACGTGCAACTTCAGCAAAAACGCCGTAGTACGTGTTCCCTACATGGTGGAGGTCGAAGTGGCTATCAGCTGAACCCGCCGAGAATGTACCGGTCGGCGACGGTGGATCGTCCAAGTCCCCGAAACCGATTTCTGGGGAGTCCGGGGGGGGTCATTTGTCCGATTACAGAGTTGTAGCCCCGGCAACTTCCGCGCTGCCGGTGACTCAGGGTGAACGAGCAACCACCACGTCGCTCCGTTGGTAAGTGAACACCGACTTTCAGTTATTAATCCGACCGCTTCTGCGATCGTGTGATCATCCGTCGCGATGGTCGCATCGTAAAAGAACGGCAGCTTTAATGCGCTCTAGCAGGATTCCCGGCTTGAAATCGCGCCCCACACTAGCGGAGCCGGGATCTCGACAATCGCCAGCCGTGTCGGTTTGACGGATTCTGAAATGGGATGTATATCGGGGCTCGAGAACTACTACCCGGCGCTCTGGATGGGCGCGATACGGACTTTGGCTGTATACATAACTATGACCTTTCTACGTCGCGTGGTAAAGCTCTCTCACGTCCGCAACTTTGGCTGGTATCCGGAGGCGAGATGGGCGGTTTCCGCCTTTGGGCCGATTCGCGTGTTCATAGCTCTGCTAGTGCTGTTGTCGTTGGGGCATCCGTCGCCGGCCTTCGCGGCGAATCCTGACCTGGAGACTGTGGTCGCTGGCTCGCGCCAGCGTATTGAGAAATTGGACTACCGCGTAACCGGGCGGCTCACGCGGGTCGAAGGCGATGGCAAGCGCACGAGCTACAAGTTTGTCGCCAAGGCACACTGGTTTCCCGATGGTCTGCGTCTGCTATGCGAGATCTCGGGGCCTGGTTCAGAGAAGACAACCCTTCTTCTGCATATGAGCGTGAGTGGGCACGTGACCATCGAAGTAGTGCTTCCTGGCGAGAAGACGGCTAGCCTGTTGCCATTCGAACGTTGGAACGATCCACTAGTTGGAACAGACTTCTCCTATGAAGACATGGTAGAGAGCCAGTACTTCTGGAAGAATCAGGACCTCCTGGCATCGGAGAAATACGGCGCACGGGATTGCTTTGTCCTTAAGAGCATGTCTGGCTCCCAGGACCGGACTTACTATGATTCGGTAACATCGTGGATTGACCGCAGCATTTTGTACCCTGTGCATGTGGTGAAGACGCTTCGCGGGACGGAGAAGCAGAAGGAATTTATTTACTATGGGCTGCGGCAGATCGATGGCGTTTGGTCTGCCACGCACGTGGAGGCAAAGCTGCAGGGCAAGCCCGGCTCCTCGATTCTTCTAATCGAACGGGGCTCGGGAAAGGCAAACCTTGGACGCAAGGACTTTGAGATCAGCCAGTCCAGTGCTCAAGCAGAGAAAGCGAAATAAAACGCATCGCTCAGTTAGGTTATTGCAAGGCCTGTGCTGTCAGTGGAGCATCCACGGTGTTCGCCGTCACGAGATAAGCTCCTTTTCAGACGTCGCCGAGGTCCCAAATAGGCCAAAGGGCCACCAATTCCAGTCGCCGGCAAGTTGCAACAATGCGGGGCCGACGACCATCCGCACCACTGTAGCATCAAGGAACACGGCCACGGCGAGCGTAAAGCCCAGCATTTGGACGACCAGAAAACTTCCCACGATGAATGCGGTGAAGACGGCAATCATGATTGCCGCGGCGCTCGTGATGAGACCGGCCGTCCGCGCCAGGCCCTCGATCACCGCTGATCTCTCGGATAGACCGCGCCGCCGTTCTTCTAGGACTCGGGCGACGAGGAAGACCTCATAGTCCATGCTTAATCCGAAGACGATGGCAAACGAGAGAATCGGCACGATCGGGTATACGCTGCCGCTCGGTCCGTGGAGCCCAAAGAGTTTGCTACCGTGGCCTTCCTGAAAAACGACAACTAACGCACCGAAGGACGCGCCAACGGAGAGCAGATTGAGCAGAATTGCTTTGACCGCCGCAAATAGAGAACGCAACCCGATCAGCAGCGCCATCAAGCTCCCCAATATGACGCCCAGGACCACCCTTGGCAACCGTTCTTTTACGACCGAGTCATAATCTGCCTCGAGCGCGGGAACGCCGCCGACGCGCAGCACAGCGCCGGGCACGCCGGTTATCGCCGCAACATCGGACGAGCGCACGTCTCGTACCCATTGCACCTGTTCGTTGGGCGAAAGAGCAGTGGTGGGCAGCAACTCAATCAAGGTAGCTTGGCCATCGGTGCGAAGAAAACTCTTGCGGATTGACTCGGGCACATCGTCGGCAGCATCCGCAGTGTCAGACATTCCCGTAAAGGTCGGAAGAGACAAGACCTCTTCCGCTCTAGGATCGCTCTGGAAGCTCTTCGTCAAGCGACTGACAGCCAGCCAGCCAGCCGGCGAAAGTGGCGGAGACTGCAGGGGCAGCTCCAGGACCACTCGGAGGCCCTGCACAATACCTGACCGTCCCATGCCTTGGAGTGTGTGCAGTGCTCGCACCGACTCGGCGGCGGCCGGAAGCGAGTCATGGTCAGGAATGCCGGGAGAGATTCTCCGTGCCTGGAACGTAAGGATCATTAGTGGAATCCCGGCGACAAGCAGAGCTGTCCAGGGCCGGTGGGTTATGACGCTGCCCCACCGCACCCACCGCCCACTCGGCGCGCACAGGCTGTCCGGCGTTTTGAATCGTACGGCTGGAAGACGCACTCTGAGGGCATTGATGCGATGCCCCAGCAGACCAAGCACCCAAGGCAGAATGAATGTACACAGCATCACACTGAAAACGGTTACCAGCAGGCCCGCTATCCCGATGGACCGCAGTTCGCTGATGGGCACAGTCAAAAGGGCTGAAAATCCGATGGCAACGGTCGTGGCTGAGATGACCAGCGTCCGCCCCGCTTGTCCGCCAGCAATATCGGCGGCGCGGCCGGGATCATATCCATCGGCCAAAGCCTCGCGAAACCGGCTCACCATCAGCAACGCATAGTCGATGCCCAAGCCGAGGCCGAGCATTGTCGCCAGATTCTGCACCAGAATTGACAGCTGCAGATAATGCGCGAGTAGCGCCGCCGCACCCAGCGCCATCGAGATTGAGAGTAGTCCAACTCCCAGCGGCAATAGCGCGGCCACAAGACTGCCGAATGCGAGCAACAGCAGCAAGAGAGTTACCGGCATCGCTCGTTCCTCGGCATGTTTGACGTCGTCTGCACTGACCTTGCGAAGATCGAAGTTCAGTGGCGTTTCACCCGTAATCTCCAGTTTGATATTGGGGTATTGCGATCTAAGCTGAGCTTCCATCCAGTCTGCTTTTGCCCTTAGTGCAGGGACCAACGCCTCGACAGCAACGTCGTGCGGGTCCAACCCTACGATGATCAAGGCCCCACCATTGGTCCCAGTGAACAGAGGATCTGGCCAATCCAGACTCGAGACGGCACCCGACACTCCAGGAACACTTCGCAATGAACTGGTTAAGAAGCCCAATGCATCTGCGCCTTTGGCTGAATCGGGATCGGGAATGCCGCTGATCACCAGAACCAGGCGGTGAGCGTACGGAGACTGGAAACGCTGCGCCAGTTCCAAGTCAACTTTTTCGGATTCTCCGCCCTTGATGTGAACAACTGTCTCCAAGCGACGTTCGACTTGGTAGGAAAAGGGCACCAGCGCAAGTGCCATGACAACCCCCGACATCGCCAACCAGAATCGGCGGCGAGCGGCGTGATCGCCAGTCTTCAGCTTGGCTCGAGCTGAATGGTGATCTAGGTTATTGGTATGCGCCAAGCCAAGAAACCTCCTCACTCCAGTTGAAAACTTCTGGTGACGGACTTACCCCGTACGGGCTGCTAAGCGGCACACGCGGCAGTCCGACAACTGTCACTGGAGCGAGTCACCGATCTTGCACCCAGGCCCATACTAAGCAGCATAAGCTTCCGCTGATCACCGCGATAGGAGTGCAATACCTTCAACGAAGCGATGAGCACGGGACCATTCTTGTCGAGGTCGGTAGCTACAGTAGGTATGACATCTCCAATTTTGCGCCTCCTTCAACTTCCATCCCAATTCAACACTTTCGACTTTACCTTCGAATATTGGTCAGCTCTACCGCCGCCGCCAATTCTGACGCAGTCTTGACCAGCGCCATTGGAGCAGCGCACCACAACCAAAAACCCACACTGGGACTAAGGGTGAGCCCAACGATGAACGCCGCCACGAGTTGAACACGCATTTTAATCCCCGTAGATTCATGAGTATACCCGTTTCGAAGCAGCTTCAAAATTGGTGAAGTTGAAAGGCCCTTGACCGGAAGCTACGGAGGTTTCCAAGTCGTGATTCGCGAATTTGCAACAGGAAAAGGTCGCAAGAACCTTCAGCGCGGAGGGCGCGCGGAAGAATCTGTGCGCAGCGCCTTCCTGCGTGACTCAGCCAAGGAGGTATTCGCGGCAGGGGCAGCGAGCCGAAGTTACATCCTGTCTACTGTTTAAAGTCCAATGGAGGCCCGCTGACCCGCTTCCCCTTAAGGTCGACAGTCACCTCGACACGATCGGCGATCTTGACGAAGGGAATGCCTTTATTCATCCCATAATCCTTACGATCGAAGGCCATCGTCCCTTTAATCTCACCTGAGCCCGTGCCCTTGCCAGTAACGGTAAACGTCAGCGTCTCGGGCTTAGATACCCCGCGAATGGTAAACGTTCCAGGAATATCGAGTGTGGTTGGACCGGTCTGAATAACCTTGTCTGAGTGAAAGGTGATCAACGGATCGTTCTCGACGTCGAAGAAATCTTTGCTCTTTATCTTGCCGTCCTTCATTCCGCTTCCGGTATCCACGCTGGCGGCCTGAATTTTGATATCCAAGACGCCGGTCGTGACATCAGGAGATGTAAATGTCATGGAGGCGTCCCACTTTTTGAAAGTACCTTCTAGAGCCACTGACGACTTTATGTAGAACGAAACCTTACTTTCGTCCGTCGCAATCGCGAAAACCGGCGGCTGGTCCTGGGCTAGCGACGGGAGCGCTGCGGACGCTACCAGGCAGAGGGCCGCGAATCGCATGCTGTTGAGTGTGCGCCTTGCAAACATAAACTTCCTCCCACCAGGCGCCAGGAGCGCAACCCGGTGAACCCCAAATAACCTTTGGAGTCTCACACTCGGTCGCCGCGCGGGATACTGGCAAATGTGACAGGAGGGTCGGCCGTCGGTTTCCGACGGCATTGCCCTCCAGGTGAGAAACAGATTAGGCCATTCGCGGATCAGCGAGTGCGTGCGCCTCACCATTGCAGGAGTATGAGCTCTGAACAAAACCCGGGCCCCATCGCGGCCAGCAGGCCCAGCGTGCCGGGCTCAGGACGCCGGTTTTTCATGACATCTTCGAGCACCACCAGCACGGACGCCGAAGAAAGGTTTCCCACCTTGCGCAAACAATCCCACGAGGCGTCCAGTTCTCCATTGTGCAAGCCCAACGCAGCCGCCGAGGCCTCCAGCACCTTGGGCCCTCCAGTGTGCAGAACAAAGCTTTTAAGGTCGCTCCTTTGGTGTCCGTGATCTGCCAAGAAAGCGTCCACATCCCGCCCCAGATTTTCCCGAATCAGGGTTGGCACTTCGGTGGACAGCAAGATACGAAAGCCTTTCTCGGAAATATTCCAGCCCATCATATCTTCTGTGGCGGGGTAAAAAACTGAGCGAGTCGCAAGAATCTCAGGTCCTGAAATCCCGGGCCGCGATGATTCGAAGTCATCGCCGGTCACAATGACGGCCGCTGAGCCATCCGCAAACAGTCCCGATGAAATCAGGTTCGCCACCGACAGGTCCTCACGCTGTAGAGTGAGGGAGCATAGTTCGACCGACACAAGAGCTGCCGCCTGCGAAGGATACGCGCGAACATAATCGGAGGCACGTGCGATCCCGGCAGCGCCCGCCACGCATCCCAGGCCAAAAATCGGAGTACGACGAATTTTCGTCGGAAGTCCCATTCGATTGATGAGTAGAGCATCGATCGAAGGGCTGGCGACGCCGGTGACGGTCGTAAACAGCAAGGCGCCCAGGTCTTGAACGTTGAGCCCTGCCTTGTGGAGCGCCAGACAGAGAGCCTGTTCCCCCAACTCCTGTGCGACCCTGATCCAAATATCGTTGGCCTGTCCCCAAGTCTTGATGTCCAGGTATTCTTCCGCGGGAATCGCCAGATATCGGCCATCAACCGTCACGTTGCGATGCAATCGCGCCAGCAAGAGGGGGTTCTTGAGTCGGGCTCCCCAATAGTCCTGGAGACGCTCTAGGAGAACTCTCTGAGTGTAGTAATGCTTGGGGAATGCGCTTGCTGCGCTTGCGATCTTCATAGTTTTGTCCTATAGATCATAGAATGTGTGAATCTGGTTTTGTTTTCGGGTAGCTACTTCAGCGAGCACCGATTGTCACAGTTCAGCCACAGTCTCATGCGCTGGACTCAAAGGCAGACGGGCCCGAGACTGAGAACGCCCGATTGGTAGAAAACGCCTCGAGGAAGACTCGATTAACCTCTCGTAGACTATACGCCAGTGGCCGATATAACCGCTTCGTATCAGCCGTTCGCTGGCTGCCGACTTATCAGAATCTAATATAGCGACCGCCGTCCATAACTCCTGTTTGCCGACTTCACAGCCGCCTAAGCGCTCGCAGAAGGAATCAGTTCGGAACCGAATTGGCGGCGCGTCTCGGCATTCGCCCGAGACTGGCGGCCCGGAAGTTGCGTCGACAGCCGACTCGTCACCAGTCGCCATTCGGCTGACTCGGAGTATCTGAGGTCCTCGATCGCCTAGGCTCCGACCTCTATGCCCTCGATTTGGAGATCCATTAGCGATGTCGACTGACACGGTTGTCAGGGTTTTGCCCTGCCTCTATTATTGGCAAGCCGCGCACGACTGTTGTTTCGTAGTAAAACAGCCGCTGTTTGGAAAGGTCCAGCCGTTCGTAAAGCGGGAGGCCTCATGAAGCTGAGATTGGTACTGTTTTCGTCTTGTGCGTTCTTGTTTTCCTCTTTGTTGTCGAGCGCCCAGCAGGGGCCGGAGGCGCGGCTCTGGCTGACGACGCCTGACCGGGCTGCTATCGTGGCGCCGCAGCCGAACTTGCTGAACTTTTCCTCGGATGCGGGCAAGTTGCCGCTGCTGACAGTTGACGATGCACAGCACTTCCAAGCCATGGACGGTTTTGGCTTTGCGCTGACAGGAGGCAGTGCGCAGCTGTTGATACACATGAGCGCCGGAGCACGGGCGGCCCTGCTGAAGCAGCTGTTCACCACGGGTAGTGACGGGATCGGAGTGAGCTACCTGCGAGTGAGCATCGGGGCCTCCGATATGAACGAACGTGTGTTCTCGTACGATGATCTGCCACCGGGCGAGACCGATGTGGAGATGGCGAAGTTCAACCTGGGCTCGGACCGCGCAGATGTGATTCCGGTGCTGAAGGAGATTCTGGCGATTCGACCGGGGATCAAGATCCTGGGATCGCCCTGGTCCGCTCCGGCGTGGATGAAGACGAACGATGATGTGAAGGGCGGCGAGCTCAAGCCGGAGTATTACGGCGCATTCGCAAGATATTTCGTGAAGTACATCGAGGGAATGCGGGCCGAGGGGATCTCGATCGACGCGATCACAATCGAGAATGAGCCGTTGAATCCGAAGAACACGCCGAGCATGGTGATGTTTGCACAGCAGCAGGACACGTTCATCGCGAAGTACCTGGGGCCTGCGTTTGACAAGGCGGGAATTCGGACGAAGATTCTGCTCTACGACCACAACCCGGATGTGCCCTCGTATCCGCTATCGATCTTGGGCGATCCAGAAGCAAGCAAGTATGTGGATGGGACGGCCTTTCACCTGTACGGTGGCGAGACGAGTGTTCTCACGCAGGTGCATGATGCCTATCCGAAGAAGAACCTGTACATGACAGAGCAGTCAGTGACGGGGCGGCGCAGCGGCGGGCCACTTGGCATTGCCGAGCCGGTGAGGCAGGTAATGATCGGCTCGACACGAAACTGGAGCCGAAACGTGCTGCTGTGGAATTTGGCGGCCGATCCTCAGAACGGGCCGCACACCAACAACGGAGGATGCACCGGATGTTCCGGTGCGATCACGCTCGACGGCGATTCTGCGACCAAGAACATTGCCTACTACGTAATCGAGCATTTCTCGCAGTTTGTGCCTCCGGGGTCGGTGCGGATAGCCTCGAGCGAGATGGAGCAGTTGGCCAGCGTGGCCTTTGGGACTCCTGAGGGCAAGGTAGTGCTGGTGGTTTCAAACACGGGGAATTTTCCGAAGTCTTTCGCAGTGAAGTACCACGGGAAGGTCTTTCAGACGACGATGCCCGCGGAGGCCGTGGGGACTTATGTCTGGTAGGCTCCCCGACTTCTATTCGAAACGAAGTAGTGTCTCAGGCTGGTTGACTCACGATGAGCCGTAAAGCGTGCGTGATCGGCGCCGGCCCGAATGGACTGGCAGCGGCCATCGTTCTGGCCCAGGCCGGGATGTCGGTCGAGGTGCTGGAGGCCCAATCTACGCCCGGCGGAGCTGCACGAACCCTGGAGTTGACTTTGCCCGGCTTTCGGCATGACTTCGGATCTGCGGTCTTTCCGCTCGGTGCCGGGTCGCCATTCTTCTCGTCGCTGCCTTTGGCCAACCACGGCGTACAGTGGATTCACTCGCCCGCCGCCTTAGCGCATCCCCTCGATGACGGGACAGCGGTGATGTTGGAACGTGACCTGGATAAAACCAAGGACTCGCTCGGGATCGATGGGCCAGCATGGGACAAGCTCATGCGGCCGTTCGTCGAACGCTGGACTGAATTTGCTCCCGAGATCCTGCGTCCCGTTTCGTTCATCCCCAGACATCCATGGCTAATGGCGCGTTTTGGAGCGGTCGCGCTTCAGCCGGCTCGGGTTGTGGCCCGCCGCTTTCGGCACCCGCGAACCCGGGCGCTATTCGCGGGATTGGCCGCCCACTCGTTTCTCAGCCTGGACGAACCCTTGAGTGCAGCGTTCGCAATCCTGATGGCAGTCCCAGCGCACGCCGTTGGTTGGCCGATTGCCAGCGGCGGCGCGCAGTCTCTCACCAATGCACTCTGCTCGTTTCTCTCGACCTTGGGAGGCGGAGTGCATACGTCAACCCCGGTTCAGAGTTTGGGGGCATTGGATTCCTACGACCTATTCCTCTGTGACCTTACACCGCGGCAGTTGGTCAAAATCTGCGGGCAAAGACTGTCGGAAAGCTACATCCGGCAGCTGAATACCTACCGCTACGGATCCGGAGTCTTCAAGGTGGACTATGCGCTCAACTCACCCATTCCCTGGACGGCTTCCGACTGCTTGCGAGCGGCGACGGTGCATGTGGGCGGAAGCCTGGAGGAGATTGCGGCTTCGGAAAAAGCGGTCCGAAGCGGACAGCATGCCGATCGTCCGTTCGTCCTGGTGGCCCAGCCTAGTCTTTTCGATATCTCGCGGGCGCCAGCGGGTAAGCACACGGCTTGGGCTTACTGTCATGTGCCGAACGGGTCCCAACTAAACCTGCTTACAAAACTGGAGTATCAAATTGAGCGCTTCGCTCCGGGTTTCCGTGACTGCATTCTGGCGCGGCGTGTCTTTTCACCCGCTGATCTTGAGAGCATGGACGCCAACCTGGTGGGAGGCGATGTCGGTGGGGGAGCCATGGACATTCGTCAGGTACTGTTTCGGCCGACTTGGCGCCATTACGCCACGTCGGCGCGCGATATCTACATTTGCTCAGCGTCGACTCCACCGGGTGGCGGAGTGCATGGCATGTGTGGCTATCATGCAGCGAAAATGGCCCTGTCCAGGCTGTCTGGCAGCTAGTCTGAAGACGCGAGAATTCGCGCGAATTGCTGCCAGCACTCACTGGCGTGGAGTAACCGCAGGCCATTCGACGCCATGGATTTTCCCATCGGATTCGCGCTCGATCGTTGGAGCATATAGTCCGATGAATTGACGGCGCCACCATAGACCTTGAGTCCGCTTTTCGTACATGGTTGTGAACCAATATTGCCAAATCACTGCGCGTACCTCGCGTGGCGGCCCATTGGGAAACGGATTCGTCGTAAAGAGATTGAGAACGTCCTTGTCATTGGAGAGAAGCCGCACCTCGGTCTTGAGAACAATGGGATATTCTTGCCACGATCCCAGCGAAGCAAACCAGAGGTTCCAGTCGAATCTCGGTTGATAGGGCGCGTAAATGCCAGGTGGCTGGCTCAGGTCCTGTGGCTTGTAGCGGAACGGGTATGCTACCCAGTTCTTTCCATCGTCGGAACCCTGAAACTCGATCTCGTATCGACCCCGCGTCATGATGCCAAAAAGTCCGTATCGATTGGCAATGCGAAAGGGCTCCAATGCGTTTACTGGCTCGGTTGGCAATGAGACGGAGAACATCCACATCAACTGCGCTGTAGTTGCATAGAAGATCCAGCCGAGGATCACCATTGTTAGATACAGTTTCACCGCAGTGCTGAGCCGGCCGAAACCTCCTAAACGTTGAGACTGGATTTGCTTGCGCCGTTCCTGACCTATCAACGGTGCTAGCTCCTCAGGGGGCCCATTGGTTTGAGGAGCTCTCGGCTCGACCGGTGCGCCCACCGTGATGCCCGCGGCGAAGGATTTCGCCCATCGTTGAGGGAGATAACTCTGGAGACAGCGATCATCCAGCAGCAGAACTCCCAAGGTCAGGACAAGGTAGTTCAGAAAAGTGTAGTTGGCCGTAAGAATCACACCCAGTTCCCAGGGAGTCACAATCAGGAAGCACAAGATGCGCCAGCGACGCGGTAGAAACAACATCCATACCAGGACCAGTTCGAGTGCCAGCGTTGCCACAGCAGTCGAAGCGTGGAACCAGTGCGGCAGATGCTGCATGTACCAGCCGATCCATGTGGGCAGCGGACCGTTCTGATAATACTCATCCATAGCCGTGAAGTGACGCCATTCAGGGTCTCCGCCAGCGATCTTTGCCACACCGGATTCGAAGTAGATGCGAAACCATTCCCACTGCAGGAGGAACAGGCTGGCACGGGATGGCGGCGACGCAACGCCAAAACCAGGACGCAATCCAGCCGGAGCAAAGAAAATTGCAATGAACCCCGCCTCGAGCAGCATTCCATCTGACTGGTAACCGGAAAAATCCTGCGCCGCGCTCACGAACGAAAGAAAACACACGAAACAAATCACCAGCATCGCGCGCGGCCATACATTGAGGACCAACAACAACGACGCGACCATCCCCGCCCAGCACAAAGCGGTTACCATATGAGGGCCGCTACCCAGCCATAACAATGTTGGCGCAAACCATATGCCGCGAATGTAACCAAAGGAATGTGCCACGGCGCGGAGATATTCGCCGGCCGGCAAAATCCCTTCAGGACCAATGAGTCCGCGAATTTGAAATACGAGCGAGAGGAAGGCGGAAAAATAGATGCCGCCGAGTGCGCGCAGGAAGAGCCATCGTGGACCGAGGCGGTCTTTCGCGCCATGCTCCGAGTCAAAAAGCACGCGGATGGCCCGAACCCAGTTCATGAGCGTCGGGTCATTATACGGTGGAGGAGAGATAGGCTTTTTGCCGGAGTCGGAGACAGTGGCTCTGCTCTTCGATCGTGATACTGTGCTTCTTTTCCGATTGTTCCCGTGGTGTCCGTGCGGACGGTAGCGTTTATTGTTTTCAGCAAGTTGCAAGCTCGCTGAATCTGCCAAGCAAACCTCACCAAATGCACTCAACCCATCGGGATGGGGGATATTCTCCCCGTCGTCCCGGCTAAAATGCGCGGTCAATCCCGACCTCCGTCATCGTAAACTGCGGCGCCGAATGTCACTGCAAAAGCCAATTCAAAAGAAATCTAAAAAAACAGCTTGGATAGTGGAGAAATATGAGGTATTTTGCCGACATCGAAATTCTGGAGCAAGGTTCGGTTTCACCAAGCCTAGGTCGACGTTTCGGTCTCGAGAATGGAAGACATCCCCTGCCTTCCGCGGTAGATTCCAGGTGACGTGAAGTCTCGCTCGCTCCGAGGGGAATCTAGCCGTGAAGCCTCCTCTTTGCCTCTCCGTCGTATTCGCATTTTGTCTCTTGAGCTGCAATTTGTTTGCTGGAGGCAGGAAGCTGCCCCTGGCCGATGGATCGCCCCACTCTGACCCGGCCCCCGCCGTTTCTGCAGAGAGCGGGACGCTCGCGGCTCAGCCCCAGGCTGTCATCCCAGGTCCGCAGCGATCCTTTCTTCGTATGGCGGGGATCAGTCAAAAGATCGAGCCGGATGAAGTCTTGCCCTTGCTGAGCAGGAACGTGTTCACCGAGGGCTTTGAGATCACTCGCCCCACCGAGTTCCTGATACTGTTGAGGCGATACGTCGTACAGGCCAGAGAACTAACGGCTCTGGCCGCTGGCAGCGGAATGGTGATTCGTGTTTCAAATTGTGACGATGCCAGGCCTCTACTCCAAATTCTCGGTTATCGGACCCGGGCAGACTGCGGTACGCCGGGGACGTCCTTGCAGACAGAGGATCCCGAGAGGGCTTTCCTGGCTATCGATTCCGGATTTCCTCTGCCTGAACTCGAGCGGACACTGCAAGGGGGCAAGCCCTTCGAGTATCCCTACCTCACTTCCCCTTTGCCCGTGCTCTTTGCGGAAGGCGATTGGACCCGAGCGAGCACGAGGAATTACAGAGAAAACAGCAGGGATTTGCTCGACACGATCCTCGCCGACCAGTCGGTTGCGCGCCTTTATTGGGCTCTCTCGCGGCTCGACCCCGAAACCAGGAACTCCTTGCAACAGTCGATTGGGCTCGGGAAGTTGCTTCCCTATGCCGCAGTCCTTGATTTCTATGGGAGGGGTATCTCCATCAGCGCTGGCCGGGTCAACGTACCGGGAGGCCCAGCGGCGGACGCCTCATGGAAGGACCTGGTTGGAGCTAGCCCGGCGGCGCCTGCCGCTTTTATCCCACGGCTGCTTGCTAAGGATAAGGGTTGGCTCGTCGCCTATTTCGATGCGCTTTCGCGGGTCACCGGAGCTCGGCAGGCATACTTTACCGACCCGCGCCGGCTGCGATTCTTCTTCGAAGGACTGCGCGCGCCCGATCGTGCCTCACCTGCCACGCTAGGTTCATTCCGACCGGCACCAGCCCTGTTGCTGCTGGTCAGTCGAATTCAGCTGGAGAGCAACGGTACCCCGCTCATCCCCGGGAATCTCGATATTTGGAAAGACATTCTCCAAGGGCACAACTCTGGCTTCGCCCGGAAGGTAAAGCAGTCTTCCAATTTGAGCGGTCCGGATCAGCTTATACAGAAGATGTTCGCGCTTTCGCGTGCACCCACTGACGACGGACCACTGCAGATGTTCATGGCGATCAGTGAACTTGACAGTAGACGGTCTCCCGAACATCGCCTGTCAACGGCGACGGTCGGCTTGCTGGCACACAAGTTCGAAGAATTCAGCGATCAATACCGCATCTTTGCCGAGTTCCCCGAATTAAGCGACGAGTCGATCACACTATTTCTGGACGTCGCGCAGGGGCTGAACAAACTACCCATGGCCATGCGCGGGAACGCGTTCGGAACCTTTCAGGCAAGTGAAGGGATCTGGCAGATTCTGGCCAGACAAGGACAGATTGCAAAGCCGCAGCTGGACGCGTCGTTTCGGCAAGTGATCAGTCCTTTCGCCACGATTCGCTCGGCCTCCCAACTTTACGACGCAGGGCGAGCTTCCCTGGGAGAACTATTCCGGTTCTCGACCGGAAATGCCAGACCTTCACAGGACGAAATCATCGAACTGCTGGCAGGGCCTCGGCAGAATACTCCCGAGGGAAAGCAGATCCATCGAGAAGTTGCCATCAGGGTCCGTGCCGTGTTGGACGACCAGCGACTGGTCTCGCTCGACACGTTATTGATGGTCGGGGATGGGTTGTCCGAAAAAGCACGCGGGAAGCAGCCGCCAGAGTACATGATCCGCCTGGCCGGCCAGACGAGAGAATTTGAGATGCCACGGCCAATCTTCACGAGCGGTGAGAGGTCGGAATGGGCAGCCGGAGTCTACAACAACCATCACACCGATGTGCAGATGAAGTCTGACATACCAAAAGTCCTCAAGTCGGCGACGGCCTCGCCCGCGCAAATTGAGGAGGCGCGCGGCCAGCTGGCATCTTTTCTGAGAGATACTCTCGTCGGCTTGAACTATGCCTACTACGAGCCGCCGGGTGCGCAAGCTCTGCATAACAATCCGCTCTTTGTCCGCTCCCACGATTTCGCCGGAGAAACCGTCAGCGGAATGAAAACCCTTTGGCAGGCGCCGGAGTTGCTGGGCCAGGGTTCTCCGGCGGGCGGAGGCGCCCATTTCGTAGGCTCGCTTGCCGATCTCCCCTATGCCCTCGCAGATCTTGAGCAGGATTTCATTTCGCCGGATAGCGTGCAGGCACTCATCTGGAAGGAATTGACGCCGGAACTTTTGGCCAGCGCGACGGTACCCCGATGGTGGGACGTCAGCCCAACGGAGCTTCATGCGATCGCTCTCTACCAGCGAAGTGGAGAAGAGCTTCTGATCGCGTCCGCTAAGGACGAGGCCATGCGAAACAAGGTTCTGATTATTCTTTCGAACCGGTTTCTTCCACAACGATCGCGAGAAGTTGAGGACGCCCTGCGTGCCGGTCGCGTATCAGAGTTGCTTCCTCAAATGATGCCGTCAGACACCTTCTATCTCGCGGCGGAGTGGCGGCGTCAGTACCCGGAACAGCCCGGTGTGGGCGGACCGGCCACACAGGAACTTGATGAGTTGTGTCGGCAGCATCCCGAACAGGCTGACTGGAATCGGTTATCGCATGACTTTGGCACGCCGCATCCCACCCTGGCTCAGAACTACGGCCTCGAACTGCTGAACATGATGCCCATGCCACCGCTTGCTGGATATTCGAGCCGTTTCCTGGCGGAATCATGGGACTCGCCCAATTTGTACTGGGCTCGCCTGGCGGATGAAGGAGGATATTCGCCCGTGATGCTCAACCACTTCGTGCCCCAGTTGACTCGAATGATGGTGGAGAAAATTTTCGCGACTGACTTTGAGGATTGGGCCGAGCTCCTGCGGGCGATGCACGAAACCGGAGCTGAGTTCCGCGAGGGAAAGGTGACGCCTTTGAGAATAGCTGGCGCTCGGCCTTGAGGGGTGCGTTCGATCCAGCACTAGTTTGCAATTCAGCGGTCCTTGGAAAAGTGCCGCAGAATAGGACTTCAAACCATGGTAAGAAAATTGTTTCCGCTGATTCTCATTTCTTTGGGCTTAGTTCTAGGCGACGCAACGAACATCGAGGCTCAGGAGAGTCCGGACTTTCACGTTGTGGTCAACATGGTCCAACTCAACGTGGCCGTGACCGACAAGAATGGAAAGTACGTTACAGGGCTTCGCCCGCAAGATTTTGCTATTTCCGAGGATGGGATTTTGGAAAAAACGGCGACCTTCGCGGAGGGCAATGAACCGGCCCGCAGTCTCAGAGAACTAGCAGGACAGGACGCACCCGGTGACCCGGCCGACCGAGATTCGCAGGTAAGGGGCGCCAATGTATTCGTCCTGTTTGATACGAGCAACTACATGTATCGCGGTTTCGTCTTTGCGCAAGACGCGATCACCGAGTTCGTTCGATCGCTTGAAGAGGCTGACCGGATCGCACTTTACTCGTACAGCCGTGACCTCTCTCGCGTCGCCCCTCTTACCGCCGACCGAACCCAAGTCGTGCAGGCCGTGCGTTCGACCGTGGCGGGAGATGAGGCAGCACTCTACAACGCGCTCTTGCTGACGCTGAAAGATGCGGCCCAAAATTCGGGCAGGAAAGTTGTCGTAGTGTTCTCGAACGGGCCGGATAACTCCAGTGTCGTACCACCCGAGGATGTCGCTGAATTCGCCCAGTCGGCCGGAGTCTCCATCTACATGATCAGCACACAAAAGGCGAGATTGGAACCAGTGTCCACCGCGGTGTTTGATCGAATGACCGCCGCCACGGGCGGCAAAGCCTACTTCGCCAAAGACTGGAGAGATGAACATCGGGCATTTGCGTCCGTCCGCGATGACTTAGCACATCTCTACTCGCTGAGTTACTACCCAAAGGCTAATGCCAACAACGGGTGGCGCGCGATCACGGTGAAGCTCGTGGGCGATCAAAACAAGAAGTACAAGATCAGGACTCGCAACGGTTACCGACCTCAACCGTCCCGATTCTCGAGCGGCGAAAAGACAACACTATCTAGCATCGCTCCTGAATAGCGACGACGTCTACACAAGCTCTGATTACGAATTCAACGCAGCCAGCAGGAATACCAAAGGCGCGTTCCAGTTAATGCAGATTTCGTTCATGGAATAAGCCGCCTCATCGTCCTTATACATCTGCATCGGCGGACGTTTGGGCAGCAACCAGCCGACACGGTCGGCCGGATGGGCATTGGGCCCGCCAGACAGAAGCCCCGGCCATGGGGCGGCGATGTTATCGGCGCCGCTCGGCCGATGGTGGGGATGCAGGAACGCTTTCGTTCCAAGCTGCGTCACCCAGGACAAATCCCAGCAATTGCGGCCGATCAAGTAGTGTAGATTTTCCGCAGCAGCCTGGCGGAACTCGTCATTCTTCTGCAAGCGGTCCGTGACGATCAGTTGCAGCGACTGATTCCCAGCCACCCATTCGATCCCCAAGTGTAGTCCGAGAGCGACAGAGTGTTTCCGTAGCCGTTGTGCCGGCTGTTCTGAACCAACCCGTCCGCTTCTCGCGCGCTGGATTCACGAATCTGCGCCAACAGTTCGCTGGATGCGCCTTTTCGTTCCGCCATCGCGTAGGTCCAGAGCGAAAGTGCCGACAAGTCATTCCATGCCGGCGCCTTTACGCGCAACCCGCTACCCGTGCGCAGGTATGCGACACCACTCTCGAACGCCTGGCGATATTGTTCATCGCCGCTCGTACGCCAGAGCTCCGCGGCGGCCCAAAGCATCTCGTCACGGCAGTCGTCGTCACCATATTCACCGGTGCGAATGCCCTCGGGATTCTGGAAGCGCCCATCCGGATTCTTGCGTGCCCATGCGTACGCACGTTTCGCCGCGTCTAAGCAAGTCTTGGCATAGGCATCGTCGAACGGCCCATAGCACCGAGCGGCAATGGCCGCCACCGCGGCCAGATCAGCAGTCGCGCACGTGCTCTTGTAAGGAGCCGATCCAGTACCAATGACGTAGCTGATCAGATGATCGTCTTGCGGCATTACAAACCCGCAAAAATTCTCGCTCGTCTGCTTATGCCACACTCCGCCGTCGGCGTCCTGTAAGGTGAGCATCCAATCGAGATTCCAACGAATCTCCGCAAGAAAGTCAGGGAGCTTTCCCCCGGATTCAGGAATCTTGAGATCCAGCTTGCGTACTGCCCCATTGAACATTTCCCAGGCCCAGAGCAGCGTTCCCGTCGATATGCCGGAGTTCACCGAATAACGGCCATAGTCGCCGGCGTCGTGCCATCCGCCGTGATTTTTGATGGGGCCGCTCTTTCCGGATGTCTTGTGAAACTCGGCGGTTAGGTGGCATGCGGGATGCGAATAGCCATTCCCCAGGTCGACGTTACAGCCACAGCGCTGGCCGTAGTATCCCCGCATGGTGAGCCAGAGAGCGGAGCGATAAACGTCACTTCCGATTTCAAACTGCGCGCTTTTACCAGCGTCGGTTTCGAGAAAGTATGTCCCCGGCTCGCGCATTTGCGACATATCGGCGACTTGAACGCGGTCGCCCGAAGCTGAATCGTCGCGAACTACGCCAGGCTTTCCCTGTAGGACCAGCGCTCCGCTGCCGACGGCACGCACGGTGAACAGTGCGGACGGAGCGCGCAGCGTGACTAGCTTCATCGCGTTCGGAAGATATCCGAGTTGATTGAATACGATGGGGCTCGAGTCAGTCGCCGCTTCGGTCGTGCTCCATCTCGAACTCGGCCACAACGCAGTCGGAACGGCAGCTGCGCCGCCGCAAACGACCGCGACTCTGATGAACGTTCTTCGCTGCATGGTTCAAGTGTATGCTTCTCAAACCAATGCCCCTGACTCACCGACGGAGCCGATCCTACGAACTTGCTCTCATGTCGCTCGAAGTCCCGCCTGCTGCCGGAACGTAGCACTTCTGCGTGTAGTCCATCACCATGCGATCGGCGTTGAAGCGCCAGCCCAACGTTCGGATTGTCCGCTTCATCCGTCTGATCCATCCTCGCGGAAGGCCATCGCGATCGCGTTGGTAATAGAGTGGAATCACTTCCTCGCGCAGGGTTCGCATCAAGTCTTCCCCGTCACGCGCATCGTGAACGTTCATGTTGGAATGAGTCCTGCCGGTTCCAATCGAAAAGCCGTTCATCCCGTCATAAGCTTCAGCCCACCAGCCGTCGAGAACGGAAAGATTCAAGCCGCCGTTCAGCACGACTTTCTGACCGCTCGTTCCCGACGCTTCTAACGGCCGCCGGGGATTATTGAGCCAGACATCGACGCCCTGCACAAACCGGCGCCCCACGTTGATGTCATAGTCCTCGACAAACACGAACTTGTCGCGGAATTTTGGATCCCGCATCAGCTCGGCAATCTGCTGTAGCACGCGCTTACCCGGCTCGTCCAGCGGATGCGCCTTGCCGGCAAACACGAACTGCACCGGACGGTTCGGATCATTCACCATCGAGGCCAGCCGCTCGATGTCCGTCAAGATCAGATTGGCCCGCTTGTATGTGGCAAACCTGCGGGCGAACCCGATGGTAAGAGCATCCGGACTCAAGACGCGCTCCAGGCGTTGCAACTCCTCCCGAGATTCTGTCCGGCGCTTCGCCTGTTCGACCGCCCGCCGTCGCACAAACTCAATCAGTTGCGATTTCAGGTTGAGGTGCGTCTCCCAAAGTTCGCCGTCGTCCACGTTCTCGATTCCCAGCCAGATCTTGCCCTCGCTGCTGCGCTGGTGCCAGTCAGTGCCCAAGTGGCGATCGTAGAGGCGAAACATCTGTGGCGCCAGCCACGATGGCACGTGCACCCCGTTAGTGATGTGTCCAATGGGAACGTCGTCTTCCACTTTGTCGCGGTAGAGCCCGGTCCACATGTGGCGCGACACCTCGGCATGCAGCGCCGAAACCGCATTGGCCCGGCGCGACAAGCGAAGCGCCAGCACCGTCATACAGAACAGTTCATCCCCATTGCTGGAATTCTCGCGTCCGAGTCCCATAAGACTTTCTTGCGAGAGTCCCAGTGACTCGCGAAGAGGACCGATGTGCTCCTCAATGAGTCCAGCATCGAAACGGTCGTGTCCCGCAGGCACTGGAGTGTGAGTAGTGAACACTACCTCGCGCGACACCCGCGGAACGGCCGCATCAAACGCCAGCCCTTCCTCCTCCATCCGCATCCGAATCGCTTCCAAAACCGCAAAGGCACTGTGGCCTTCGTTCAAGTGAAGGACCCCGGGAGAGATCCCCAGAGCCTTAAGCGCCCGTAATCCCCCCACGCCCAGCAGCAACTCCTGACGAATGCGGATGCGAAGATCTCCGCCATACAGCCGCGAAGTCAGTTCGCGATCCTCGGGAGCATTTCCTTCCACGTCGGAATCCAGCAGCAGCAGGTCACGACGACCCACCTCCACGCGCCAGACCTTCGCCCGAATCCGCCCGCTGCGCGTTTCAAGCTCCACCACGACTGGCCTGCCGTCTTTGCCGATCGCCACTTCCATCGGCATCTGATTGACGTCAGTCTTCAGATACTCTTCCCGCTGCCATCCGTTCGCGTCGAGCCTCTGCCGGAAGTATCCTTGCCCATAGAACAAACCGATGCCCACCAGAGGAATATCCAAATCCGAGGCGCTCTTGATGTGATCTCCTGCCAGCACACCCAGCCCGCCGGAATACACGGGCAGCGATTCGTGCAGTCCAAACTCCGCCGAGAAATAGGCCACCGGATGAGGCCGCAACACTCCGGCGTGCCTCGTTCCCCATGTACGGTCGGCTTCGAGATACTCCAGCAGGCGCCGGTACGCGTAGTTCACGCGGCTATGCAGCATCAGTTCGGCCGCGCGGGTTTCCAGTTTGGCCAGCGGAAACTCTCCCAGCAGCGCCACGGGATTGTGGTTGAGTTCATTCCAGCGCGCGGGATCCAGATCGAGAAACAGGCTGGAAGAATTGTGATCCCAACTCCACCACAAATTGCGCGCCAGGGCCCACAGGCGCTCCTGCAGCGGAGCAATGAAACGATCAAGCGTTCGGGCTTCGCTCACAACCGGAGCGACCTGGGTGGCCGCTTCCGTCAGCATTCGAATCTCGTCTTCGCTGAAAACGCGGGCCTCGATCGTCTGCACGACCAGAACACCCTGCAGAACACCGCGATCGATCAGCGGAACTCCCAGGAACGATTGATAGGCATCCTCGCCAGCGTCCCGAAAATACTTAAACCGGGGGTGATTCTTCACTTGTTCGACCGCAACCGGCCGCACCAGTTCTGCCACCAGGCCAGTGAGGCCTTCGTGCACCGCCATCCGCAGACTGCCGATACACTCGCGACGAAGTCCAACGGTTGCCGCCAATACCAGGTTGGCACGGTCCGGCTCCAGCAAATAGGCCGAGCAGACATCCGTTCGAAATCTCTTGGCGATCAGGGCAACAACATTCATCAGCGTTTCTGCAGGCTGCCCGCCTTCCGCTGCGAGATCCGCGATCTCTTCCAGGCTCAGGACGTTCCTGACCTGGCTCGAATGCACGCCTTGCTCCATGGCTTCAGCTACGTTCTCGTGTGCTTCCAATCTGATTCGCTAGCCTCCGTTGGGTCTTGGACCTCGATCTGCCGAGCTTCGTTCTGCCGAGCTCCTTGGATGACTGGATCGGCGGCAGAGGTTCCATTCTTTCCATTGTACGGGCAACCGACGAAATCGCGAACCACGCACGGACTCTAGCGGATGCAGGTGCCCTCGCCCGCAGCCTCGCACGCCCACCCGGCCACATTCTGCAGGCGGAGGCGCCGTCGCGCGTTCTAGTGTGACCGTGAAAACCTTGTTTGCTTTGCCATCTCGATAAAGAGTAAAATCGGCCCCAATCCAGCCAACCGATGGGAAGTCTACGTCCGCTTTCCGTTGGCGTTTCGAGCATTGCAAGTTTGGAAAAGACTATCCGCTGGAATGCAGATGAGTCGGCCCGGACTGCAGCTCACTAAACAAGGGACGGATTTAACGTCGGGATTTTTGAGTACCGCCCGCAAGTCTTTTGCATCTCGCGCGACCCATGGAGTCAGAACAATGAACGGTACCGCCGCACGATTTCTCCGCTTGGGTATGAGCCTGTCTGGATTGGTGATTTTGGGTTGGGTATTAACCGGCCAGGCTGCCCCACCTGCTCAGGAAGGGCTGCCCACGGACTGGTCTCACAGGCATCTCATCTTTTCCCAGCCTGCGACGTTCGAACAGGTGAACCGGATTACCAGCGAGCCGCGCTACTGGCAGCAGTTTTTCCGGGACAACGTTAAACGCACGCTGCCGGCGGACGCAGCAGCAAGCGGCGATGCGACCTCTATGGTTCCCGGCTCTCAGGGATTCTGGTCGGAGAGCATGGGCAGCGGCGCCTCGGTCGGGGCGGGCAATTATCCCGCGAAGTATGCGTTCCAAATCAACTCTGCGAGCTGCTCGGATTTTGTCGTTTTCAGCACCGGCCTGGCAGGCACTTCGGGGCAAGCCAGCATAGTCGCATACGACAATCTCTATTCGGGATGCGGAACGATTCCGACCACCTATTGGGCCTTCAACACCGGCGGCACCATTCTGACTTCTCCGACGATCTCGCCGAGTGGCTCGCAGGTGGCATTCGTCCAAACCAATGCAGGTCTGCTCGGAACGCTGGTACTGCTCAAATGGGCGGCTGGGAGCGGGACGGTGGGCGCCCCGACGACCCTCACGGCTGTGGCCAACGGCGCCTACCGCACCTGCACCGCGCCCTGCATGACGACCATCCTTCTGAAGAACACGTCGGGAAACGTGGCCGACGACACGACCTCGTCTGTTTTCCCCGACTACACTAACGACACAATTTGGGTAGGTGGAGCTACTGGCTATGCTTCACAAGATCACCGGCGTGTTTCGTGGTACCCCAGCCGAAGTCATCACGGGTGGATTCCCCGCTCACATGACTGCGGGCAGCGCCCTCTCCAGCCCCGTGTACGACCCTACCTCGGGCTTTGTCTTTGTGGGCGATTACAGCGGATTTCTCAATAAAGTCAGCGCAACAGGAGTGGTCACCAGATCGGGCCAGGTGGATTTTGGAACCGGTCTGGTCGCGGGGCCCATTGTGGACTCGACCACGGGAAGTGTTTATCGTCTTCTCCTCCGACAGCAGCACCCGTTGCACCGGCGGTACCGCTCCATGCGCGGCCGTTTACCGGTTCAGCACTGGTTTCGGTTCCGGCGGCTTCGGGACGAACCGTGCCGTCGGAGCCAGCCAAGTTGCTCCCCCCAATCCCAATCCCCTGTATGAGGGTGGTTTCGACAGTGCCTATCTGACCTCAGGCAATGCGACCGGAAACCTCTATGTTTGCGGAAACACCGCGGGGGCTCCCACGCTGTATCGGATTCCAGTCACGCCTGGCGCACTGGGGGCGGTCGTGGCTGGGCCCCCGCTGGCCAGCGCTACCACCGGGTGCTCTCCAGTAACCGACGTTCCCAACCCGAACACCGGAGGCAGCGAGTGGATCTTCGCCAGCGCCCAGAGCAGCGGCGTCGGGCAACAACTGCGCGTCCGGCGGGTGCATCATGAACTTCAGCGTCCAGCCCTGGAAGCCGGCAACCGCTTACGCGGTTGGCCAGGAAATTCTGGATACCCACTTTCAGATTCAGGTGGTCAGGGTTGCGGGAACCTCGGGAGCGTGCGCATCCCGGTTGGTCTGTGGCAGTCGACGGGAACACGAACGACGGCGCGACGCTGAGATGGACAAACCAGGGTCCTTACGCCGTTAACTATCCCGCTTGGCTGGCAAGCCACGCTTATGCCGCCGGCGCCGAGATTCTCGACAGCAACGGTAAGGTGGAATGGACGGCAGCCGGAGGAACGTCGAAGGCCGGCGCAGCCCCGCCCTGGAGCGCCGCCGTCAACGGCGCGACAGTGGACGGTACCGTAAACTGGGTAAACTTGGGAGCCTTGCCAGCTTCAGTGCTGGCAACGGCTGGAGGCACCAGCGGCGTTATTATGGACAACACGGTCGTCGGCGACTCCCAGGTCTATTTTTCAACACAAGGCAACCAGACCTGCACAACATCCGGCGGCATTGGTGGCTGCGCGATACAGGCATCACAATCGGCATTACAATAGACAGATACAGATTGGTTCCCTATGACGATAAACGATATGTCCTCCGATGATCCGCGCACTCCGGTCAGTAAGAAGCCGTATGAAAAACCGTCGTTCCGCTTCGAACAGGTGTTTGTTACCACTGCCCTGTCGTGCGGGAAGGTCGGCACCACGCAAAGCTCGTGCGTAGCGCGCCCCAGTGCGTCATGACATCGGCACCACAAGTGCTGGACGAAGCGCACGCCCTCAAATGTGATCTGGCTGGCGAGGTGCTGCGTTCGTCTGGAACTTTGCGATTGCAAGTCATGGGCTGGAGCATGCTGCCCACGGTTTGGCCCGGGGACACCCTGGTCATCGAGTCAGCTCACAGCAACTCGGTCTGCGAAGGTGACATCGTACTGTTCGGCCGCGACCGCCGCCTCTTTGCGCATCGCGTGGTCACCAAGCCCAGGCAGCCTGGAGATTCGCGGGTTGTAACCCGGGGCGACGCCATGCCGGCCGCGGATTCTCCCTTGGCGGAGGACGAACTGCTGGGAAAAGTCTCCGTCATCGTGCGCAAGGGAAGATGTATCGCACCCAGCCGGAGGCTTCGACTTTCAGAACGCGCCGTCGCCGCTTTGGTTCGAAGCTCGGAAATCGCTGCCCGTGTCGTTGTGGGTGTACACGGCCTCCAAAATTCATAGGAATCGGGAAGTCCCTTGCCGGAATTGACCGCAGAAGTCGAACGCTTGAGTCTCGTCGTTGCAATCGGTGGGATGCCTGTCCGAGTCAACACGATCGACCCGGCTTTCCTCGGGATACTACAGGACCGCTATGCCGGATTTTTAGGATCGACTGAGCGAGCCGAGATTGAGTTCGACGTTGACCTAATTCCGCCGGTCTTCCCAGTTCGTGACATCAGCGTGCGCGTCACCCAACTCCTGGGCCGTTGGTCCTTGCAGGCCGGAGATTTTCTCGCCGAATGGCAGCCTGCGTCGCGCACTGGCCGGATTCGCCAGACCGCCAATCCCTACTCCATCGATGCCGTACTTCGCATCGTGCACACGCTCGTGCTGGCCCGGCAGGGAGGTTTCCTGGCGCACTCCGCCAGCGCCATTCGCAATGGCAAGGCGTTCCTGTTCGCCGGCGTTTCCGGTGCGGGCAAGACGACCATCTCCCGGCTGGCTCCTCCCGACGTCACCCTGTTGACCGACGAGATCTCGTACGTGCGCAAGCAGGATGCCGGCTACGTTGCCTACGGCACTCCATTTACCGGCGAACTGGCCAAGCTGGGCGAAAATGTTTCGGCGCCCCTCGCCGCTCTGTACCTCCTCGCCCAGGGTTCCGAAAATCGCATCGATCCGATCTCCGCCTGGCGAGGCGGCTCGATCTCTGCTTGCCAATCTTCTCTTTTTCGCGGAGGATGAGGAACTCGTGCAGTCGACGTTTCATTCCGCCTTTGAGTTCGTAAGCCGGGTACCGGTTTCCCGGCTGACCTTTGTGCCCGATTCCCGAGTCTGGGAGCTGATTGGATGAGCAGGCTTTACGTTGCACGCAATCCGCGGGTCGCGGCGCGCAGTCTCGACGGCGAAATGATGATCATGTCCGGCCGCGACTCCACCCTCTTTACCCTCAATAAGACGGCGACCATCCTGTGGCAGTCGGCGGATGGCACCACGCCTCTCGACGAAATCGTCGAGCATCGAATTTGCCAGGAGTTCGAAGTTGATCCTGCCGAGGCGTTGCACGATGCTGAGACCCTGGCCCGGGAGCTGGCCAGCCACGACATCATCCAAATCTCGGAAGAGCCGATTCCTCAGTCGAATCCAGCGGCGGGAGAATCCCGATGAACGGCCTCCTGGAACAAATGACCGAGAAGGCGCTGAAGCTGAATGTTCCGCTCAGCGTCCAACTCGACCTGACCTATCGCTGCAACGAGCGCTGCGTGCACTGTTATCTCGATCATGATGACCACGGCGAGATGACGACGGCAGAAATCAAGCACCTGCTCAAAGAGTTGGCCGACGCCGGTGTTTTCATTCTGACGCTTAGCGGCGGCGAGATCTTCCTGCGCAAGGATTTCTTCGAGCTCCTCGAATACGCCCGCCGCACGCTGATGTTTTGCGTAAAGCTCAAAACCAACGCAATGTTGATTCGTGAGCGCGAGGCGGCGCGCATCCGCGATCTCGGCGTTGAGTCGGTCCAGATCAGCATTTATTCGCATCGGCCGGAAGTACATGACGCCATCACTGTCGTGCCCGGTTCTCTTAAGCGCTCTCTCGATGCAGTCCGGTTTCTCAAGTCCCAAGGGTTGCGGGTCATCATCGCGAACGTTCTGATGACCCAGAACATGCAAGACTATCCTGCCGTGCGCGCTCTCGCGGCGGAACTGGGAGTCGATTGCACGCTCGATCCGACCATCACTCCCATGATGGACGGCGACCGCTCGGTATTGAGCCTGGGCGTCGGTCAGAATGCGCTGCGGCAGGTCCTCCGTGATCCGTCGCTGGTCGGCGACGTCGAGGAATTCTGTGCGATCTCAACCAACCCAGACGAGGACGCGCTGGAGAATCTTCCCTGCAGCGCTGGCCACACCAGTTGCTATGTTTCTCCTTACGGAGACGTCTATCCCTGCGTCCAGTTTCCTCTGCCTACGGGAAACGTGAGAAAGCAGCGCTTTATCGACATCTGGCGGCATTCCGACGCGATGAATGATGTGCGCTCGATCCGTGTGAAGGACCTGACGACCTGCACTTCGTGCAGCCACGTTGCAAGCTGCTCGCGGTGTCCCGGTCTGGCGTTCCTGGAAGGCAACATGCGCGGGCCTTCGTCGCAGGATTGCGAGAGGTCTCACGCCCGAACCGGAATTCCGTCAGCCAACATGCTAGCCAAAAAAGCCGCCGCAGCGAGCCTGAGGAACGCTAATCTGGTGCAGATCCGACCGCTTCCGGTTTCCGTTGGCACTTCGACGGCTGGCGCGATCGCGTGATCTGGACTTGCCTTCTTCGGTTCCACTGACATGCCCGGCACCAGCGCCACACTCGCAGCCGAGTGGTCCTTCCTGCAAGCCGCCTGTTCCGAAATTCCTCGCCTGGAAAAGCTCGACCTCCTCCGTCTCTTGTTGCGCGAACCTCTTCGCTGGAACCTCCTTCTCGACCTCGCCGAACGTCACGGAGCTCAGCCCCTTCTCTGTCAGGCCCTTGTCGACATTGAGGAAGCAGTTCCTCCGGCCGAGCTGTCCGTTCTAAGGCGGCGCTATCAGATCAACCTGCATAGAGCTCTATTCCTGTCGCGAGAGCTAATCCGCATCGTGGAGTGCTTGTGTGCTCTAGGCATCGAAGTCATGCCCTACAAAGGCGTGGCCCTCGCGGAACTGGCTTACCGAGACATTGCCTTCAGGCATGCCGGTGACATCGATTTGCTGATCCGACCGCAGGACTTCCCGCGCGTCCGCGACGCCGTCCGCGAACTTGGCTACAGACCCCACCTTTCTCTTTCGGCAGTGGAGGGACGCGCTTATCTGAAATCCGGATACGAATGTGCCTTCGACGGCGCGGCGGGACCCAATCTCCTCGAGGTGCAGTGGGCGATTCAACCCAGCTTCTATGCCGTTGATTTCGACATGGACGCCCTGTTCCAGCGCGCCGTCACGATCACCGTCGCCGGCCACCCCATGAAGACGCTCTCATCCGAAGATTTGCTTCTGGTCCTATCGGCACACGCCACCAAGCACGTCTGGGGACGCCTGATCTGGCTGTGCGACATCGCGCGCATCATGGCTCTCCCCGTCTTGGATTGGACCTGGATCGCGTCGCAAGCAAAGGCTTTGGGAATTGTGCGTATCCTGCGCGTCACCATGCTCCTGGCGAATCGTCTCTTAGGTTCGACAATTCCGCCGGCCGCGCAAGCTAGTGTTCCCGAAGATTCGGGCGCACTGGTCCTCGTAGATGAAATTCAAACTCATATAGTCGACGAGGCTGCATTCAACGTCGAGTCGCTGGCCTACTTCCGCTTGATGATGCGTCTACGCGAACGTCCGCTCGATCGCCTGCGATTTCTGCAGCGGCTTGCCCTTACGCCCGGACCAAGCGAGTGGCAAGCCGTCCGTCTCCCTGCGCCACTGTTTCCCCTGTATCGATTAGTGCGCCTTTCGCGCCTGGCAGCAAGGTTCCTCCGCTCTTAACACCTGCGTGGCGGCTGGCAATTCTCTGCAGCTGCTGATTCTTAGACGGCTGATTTTGGGTGGCGCAACGCTTTCAGCGCTGCGAGATAGTTGTCCTTTCACTGAGGACTTTAGCCCCCGAGGTACCTGACCTTCGTCTTCAGCAACCAACTAGACCGTTGGTTCCGCCGCGGTCTGCCACTCCCGCAAATACAGCGCGTACATCATCGCGCATCCGATCAAAGGCACAGCCAGCCCCGCCTTGAGGCTGCCGAAATGATTCGACGAAACACCCACCATCCACGGCATCAGTCCCCCACCAATATTCGACAGCGTGAACATTAGCGACCCCAGCCGCGCCGACGCGGCCCCGAACTCCCGGGACAAAAGGGAAATCGTAATCGGATAAACGTATGAAAGCCCCATCCCCGCCAGGCAAGCGCTGACCACCACCCCACGCAATCCATGCGATAAGACAAGACCGCCCATGCCCGCACAAGCCACCAGTAGTCCGATCTGCACCAGCCGGATTTCGTCAGCCAGCCTTAACAACATCGGGGCCAAAATTCTGCCGAGGAGCATCGCCGCATAAAAAAACGAGGGAGTCATCAGCGCCATCGCCGGCGTCAGGTTTCCCAGACTCTTCGCGTAGGAGGCGACCCATCCCCCGAAACCGTTCTCCACGCCAACGTAAAGAAAGAACAGCGCTCCCAACATCAGCAAAGCGCCGTGCCCCCAGGGAATCGCAAGGCCCGTCTTCTGCGCGACATCTTCCGTCGCCGAAGGCTCAATAATCGACGCAGGCATGGCCGCAATCCCAATCGCCATCACCAGTGCGAATCCCGCCACCGCGCCCAGGAAGAGCGTAACTTCGCGGCTCTTCACCGCCAACGCGACCAGAAACGGACATGCCACCGCGCCCGCGCTCCAGCAAAAGTTCAGCAAATTCAGCGTCGCACTGCGCCGCCCCGGATTCACTTCCGCCACCAGCAAGTTCGCGGCTGGCACCGCCAGCCCCAGTCCTCCTCCATAGGCGCCGATGCAGAAAATCCCCATCGCCTTGGGACCGGTCAGCAGCAGCCCCACTCCTGCACTCATCAACAATAGTCCCGTCTTGATTGCAAATCGGAATCCCCAGCGCGATACCAACACGCCCGAGAGGGCGACCGCCAAGGTCGAAGCCAGATACTGCGCAGTGAACAGCGCTCCCGCCTGGGAATAATTCAATGACCATCGCGCCGACAACGTTGGCAGCATCGGCCCCAGGAGAACGGTCGCGATTCCGATCGGCACAAACGAGGCGTACGCAGCGAACGTAAGGGCCTTGGCAGAGGTTGAGGCGTTGGGTGAGTCAGAAGGGGGCATGAATGGCGAGGCACGCTCTGCCGCTACTATATCGAAAGAGCGAGTCTACGACGCCCCCGGAGCCTTCGCAGTCGACTCCCGCACGACCAACTCCGGCTCGATCGCGATGTCAGGGGGATATTCCGTCTTCCCCTCGATTCGCTCCAGCAAGACTTGCGCAGCCACCTCTCCCATGCGGTTCAACGGCTGTTGCACCGTGGTCAAGCTCGGAGTGTGAAACGCGGCCCCCGGAATGTCGTCGAATCCCATCACCGAGATATCCTGCGGGACCCGCAGTCCCTGCTCTTGAATCGCACGAATCGCCCCGATCGCCGAGATGTCGTTGTAGGCAAATAACGCGGTAAATGGCTTATTGCGTGCCAGCAGTTGCTTGGCAAATGGGTATCCCAGCATCGGCGTCGGATCGTCCGTGTCGATCTGCACTATCAGCTCAGGATCGATCTTCATCCCAATCTCTCCCGCCACCTGGCAGATCGCGTCCCAACGTTCCTTCGCATCCGAGCTCACCGGATTCCCCCTCATGAAGGCGACTCGCTCGTGCGCCATCTCCTTGAAGTGCGTCAGCGCCAACAGGGCGGCCCGCACGTGATCGAGCGTAATGTTGGTGACGCCCTTCAACTTCTTGTGGCCGGCAATGGCAACCGTGGGCAGCGCTGGCGCTTCCTGCACGGTTGTGTCCACCGTAATGATTCCCTCGACCCCGCGCTCCGACAGCAATTGCGAATATCGATTGAGCAGCACGGGATCGTGCCGGTGCACCACAGTCAGGAAGAAATAATCACGCTTCCTCAAATACTGCTCTATGCCGCTGATGATCGGCGAACTGTAGGAGTCGCCGATCTCCTCCGCAATCACTCCGATGGTGTAGGTGCGCTTGTTGCGTAGTGTGCGGGCAAAGAAATTGGGCCGGTAGTTGAGTTCCTTGGCCGCCGCATGGATACGGTTTTTGGTCTCCTGCGGAATGGACCGGGCCGAAGGCGAATCGTTCAGAACCGCCGACACCGTCCCCGGAGTCAGTCCGATATGTTGGGCGACGGCCTTGAGGGTGATGACCTCTGGTTTCTGGCCGGGCTTCTTAATTTGCCCCATGATCGCTTCGAATCGTTTTGAGACCTTAATTTCTCAACTTCTAAAATATGCTACCAAACACGAACCTGTCAGTGATTCCGCACACGTTGTCATTCTGAGCGAAGCGAAGAACCTATGCACTCTCTTGTCAGCGCTCCCTCAGGCCTTGGCGTAACGCTGGCTATTCGGCTTCGATCCGCTCAAAGCAAAAAACAAAATGTACAAATAACAAATCACCGGAAGGAAGAATGCATGATGAATGCCGATCCGATCGGCAATCCACCCTTGTGCCACTGGAATAATGGCTCCGCCAACAATCGCCATGATCATCACTCCAGAACCATCTCCCGTGAGCGGCCCAAGTTCGGCCACGCCAAGGGTAAAGATGCTTGGGAACATGATCGAGTTAAAGAAGCCGACGAGGATGATGCTGTACATCGCGGTCGACCCAGTCGTCAGCATCGAAATGGCAACCAACGCAGTTGCGCACACTGCACAAATACCAAGAAGGACTCCCGTCGGCGCCACTAGATGGCCGCCGCGTAAAGCCGTCAAGATTGCGAGGACCGCCGCGACCACTGCAACCAAGGCGAAAAGGGGGCGGGCTGTCACCAAGATTGAAACGATTGCCCAAAGCAAAGCTACGAAGCTGAAATGTACCGGAGCGACTAGCTTGTCAGCCCAAGTGTGAGCAACCCAGGTCGAAAGGAGGAAGGCCAGAACACCGCCAACCGAGGCCAAGCCCATGTAAGTCGCTTTTGCTCCGCTCAAAAGTGCTGATCCGAAGAATCGACCGACCATCGCCCCTCCCCAGTAGAGCGCGACAAAACCAGCGGCAACTTTTTCAGTCAGGCCGCCAATCTCAGGCTGACCGAAGTAATTCACCAGAAAGCTTCCGATGGAGACTTCGCCCCCAACATAGACGAAGATCGCGATGGCGCCGAAGATCAAATTCGGGTGATTCCAAATCGAATCGTTCACCTTCTCGCCGACTTTATGTTGCGCGTGCTCGATTTTCGGTAGCCTGAAACTCCCGATCGCGACGGCCAATAGAATCAGCGTGATTCCAAGACCGACATATGGCATCTTGACGGTCGCCGCTTCTTGCACTCGGTAAGCTTGCAAGGCATCAGGCGCTAATGCTCGAATCTGATCGATGGATTTATTCGCCGCAGTCAGAATCAGCAGCCCGCCAAAAAATGGGGCCAGGAAAGTCCCTAGCGAGTTGAATGCCTGTGTCAGATTCAGTCGGCTGGAAGCAGTCTCGGGCTTCCCCAGCACAGTGACATAAGGATTCGCTGCCACCTGTAGGCACGTGATTCCCGCCGCAAGAACGATGAGCGCTCCCAGAAATAACGGGAACGACGGAACACTAGCAGCCGGCACAAAAAGAAAAGCGCCCAGTCCCATGGTCAGCAAGCCCACTACCATTGACCGCTGGTACCCCATCCAATCAATGATCTTGGCCGATGGGATGGAGAAAACAAAATACGCTCCAAAAAATGCGAACTGAATCAGCATGACCTCCGCGTAGCTGAGGTCGAAAATCGATTTTAAATGCGGAACCAGAATGTCATTCAGGCAGGTCAGAAACCCCCACATAAAGAAAAGCGTGGTGACCGTCACCAGAGGAGCAGTGTAGTTTTGCCCGGTGCCCGGCGCCGCAGTCGTCGTAGAAGTGTTGGGGGCCGCGATTGCCATGAGTGCTGTGTCTACCCTTCCAAAAGGCCTGAAATCTTAAGAACGCGCCATCATAGCATCGCCCGAGCGCGGTTCTACCCATTTTTCTTCATCCCATATCGAATTGATACTCTACAAAATCGTTTCTCCTCGCTTGACATTCCTTTACCCTTGCTGGAGACTGCACTGTTTCTACCCCTGAGCATCTCTCAGAATCAGGCCATCATGCGCATACCTGTAGTCTTCGCAGTCGTATCCCTACTCTTTCTGCTCATTCCAAATACACTTCTTGCCCAAACCTCCAGCTCGCCCATCGTCCTCTTCGCGGAACTCGGGTTTCCCGCAGCTGACACCGCCGCCCCCTCGCCGCAGCAATTGGCCGCGTTGTTCCCCGGAGCACAACAGGCTAGCGCCGACCAGCTTCGCGATGCCCTAGCCGCGCCAACGACTCGCCTTCTGATCCTTCCTTACGGCTCCGCCTTTCCCGAAGACGCCTGGCCCGCCATCAAGCAATTCCTCGACCGCGGAGGCAATCTGCTGGTCCTCGGAGGCATGCCCTTCACTCGTACCGCCTATCGCGACCGCGGCGGATGGCATCTCCGCGACTACAGCGTGCGCTGCATCCGTGCGCTCATGATCGACCAGTACCAGGACACTCCCAGCTCCGAGGGCCTGCAATTCCAGCCGAATCCCGAAATCCCCTTGCAGCTTCCCGCGTTCGCTTGGAAGCGCGCCTTCAGCCCCGTGATCCGCCTCAGTGCAGTCGACCTCTACCACCGCGGAGGTGCCGCGGGCTCTCTCGATGCCCGCCTCGACACGCTCGTTTGGGGCGTCAAGGAAGGCCACAAACTCTCCGCCCCGGTCCTGCAGGTCGATCACTATCGCAATGGATTTGATGGCGGCCGCTGGATTTTCGTCAACGCCGAGCTTTCGCGCGACTTCTTCGACAACGCCGCACTGCTGCAATCCCTCGTCGACCGCGCAATGCAAGGCGCCGAAGAGTTCACCGTCCGCCCCGCGTTGCCGCTCTATCTCCACGGTGAGGCAGTAGAACTGCAAGTACAATGGCACGCCGCAGTGCAACCGAAGTCACCGATTTCTCTGAAGATCACGACATTCCCCGAAGCGCAGCCCACGCGCCGTTCGACCGTCACTGCAAATCCCAGCGATCCCGTCGTGCTTCCATCTCCCGAGGGCAAGGGCCTCTACATCATCGAAGCTCAACTTCTTGAAGGCGAGCGCGTCCGCGCTGTCTATCACTCGGCCTTTTGGATCCGCGACGAATCCTACCTCCGCTCCGGCCCGCATCTTGGTATCAATAGCGACTACTTCGAGCTCGATGGTCATCCTCTCGCAGTTGTCGGTACCACCTACATGTCGAGCGAAGTCCAGCGTCTATTCTTCGAGCATCCCAACGTGTATGCCTGGAACCAGGATCTCGCCCAGATTCACGACGCCGGACTCAACATGATCCGCACCGGATGGTGGACCGGATGGGACAAATTCTCCGACGAAAACGGCCAGCCCTACGAGCGCACCTTGCGCACTCTCGAAGCCTATCTAATGACCGCGCGCAAATACGGTCTGCCCGTGCAATTCAACTTCTTCGCCTTCCTCCCTGACGTTCTCGGAGGCGCCAACGCCTTCCTAGATCCGCAAGCCGTCCGCCGCCAGCAGACTCTGATTTCTTCCGTCGTCGCACGCTTCCACGACGTGCCTTACCTCGCCTGGGACCTTATCAACGAGCCCAGCTTCTCGCAGCATCTCTGGAGAACGCGCCCCAATGGCGACCCCATCGAACTCGCCGCCTGGAATCGATGGCTGACCGGGCGTTATCCGGATCGCGCGAAGCTGGCCGCGCTCTGGAACGTCACGCCCGGTTCGGTCACCGGCATGATCTCGCTTCCCCGTGAAGAAGAGTTCTCCCCGCGCGGCATGTACACAGGAACCAACTCGCTCCGCCTCAACGACTATTTCCTCTTCGCTCAGGAATCGTTCGCTAACTGGGTTCGTACCATGCACGACACGATTCGCACCACCGGCTCGCAACAACTCGTCACCATCGGCCAAGACGAAGGCGGCATTCAAGACCGTCTCTCGCCCGCCTTCTGGGGCGCGGCCATCGACTTCACCACTAATCACTCCTGGTGGCTCAACGATCAAATCCTATGGGATTCCCTCGCGGCGAAGCAGCCCGGCAAAGCCATGCTGATTCAGGAAACTGGCCTGCAACGCGAGCTAAACCTCGACGAAATCGCGCGCCGCACCACGGAGAGCGAAGCTGCCCTCCTCGAACGCAAAATCGCTGCATCGTTCATTCAAGGCTCGGGCGCCATTGAATGGCTCTGGAACACGAACTCCGACATGACGGAGAGCAACGAAACCCCCATCGGCGCGGTCCGCACCGATTACACCGAGAAGCCCGAAGCCACGCTCCTCCGCGCCATCGCGCAATTTGCACCGTCCTTGCAGGAGCACCTCCGCGGCCCGGAGCTGCCTTCGATTGCAATCGTCACGTCGCAAGCAGCGCAGTATTCCGCGATTGCGGAGTTCCAGCTCGCCGCCCAGCAGAACGCAATTCGTGCCCTGGCGTATGACACCCACTTGCCCGCGTACGTGATTGCCGAAAATCAAATCGACAAACTAGGCGCACCGAAGCTAGCAATCTTGCCCTCTCCGCAAGCGCTGGGCGAAAGAGCATGGCAGGCTCTACTGACCTATGTTGACGCGGGAGGCAGCCTCCTCGTCACCGGCCCCGTCGATCGCGATGAGCACTGGCAAATCGTCCACCGCGCCGCCGAGCTCGGACTCCCCTCCCACGTCGAGCCGCTCACCTATCACAACGCAACAATCAGCCTCATTGCTCGCTCCCTCCCGCTCGCTTTCGGCCAGCAGCAACAGAACTGGCTCGACTCTCTGCGGTTCGACGACGGCTCAACTTTCAAGGAAATACCTCACGGCAAGGGACGCATCTTCTGGACGTCCTATCCTGTGGAACTCTCCGAAGATTTGCACTCGAGCACCGAGCTCTACGCCTACGTGACGGCTCGCCTGAATATTCCCCAGATGTTCACCCAGCAATCGCCGCTTCCCGCGGGAGTATTAGTATTTCCCACCGTACTCGCAGATTCCGTGCTCTACGTTTTGGTCTCCGACTCAGCAAACGCCACAAACATCAGCCTCCGCGATCAGGCCACGGGCGTACCGTTGTCATTCACGCTCCTCGCCGAACACGCCGCGATTGCGGTGATTGGAAAGAAAGAAAGGAAAATCGTCGCCCATTACGGGTTCTGAGTTCCCGCTCCGAGCATTTGAGGGATGGTAACGAACTCATAGCCTTCCGACTTGTAGCGCGAAATCAAATGATCTGTAGCGGCGACTGTCTGGGAGCGGTCTGCCCCCAATTGTTTGTGCCCGCCGTCGTGCAGCAGGATTACATCCCCACCGCAAATCTGCCTGCTCACCTTACGCTCGATGACCGCAGACGGAGGCGCATTCCAGTCGTAGCCAGTCACATTCCACATCACCGGTTCGAGTCCGAACTCGCGAGCCACTCGCAGGACCGCTGGCCGACGGCCGCCGAACGGCGGGCGGAAGAGGTTGGAATGCTCCCCGACGGCATCCTGTAGGGCCGACCGGCAGTCGCAGAGTTCCTGTCGGACTTCGGCTGCGCTCTTCAAAGTCAGCAGCGGATGCGTGAAGGTGTGGTTGCCCACGACGTGTCCCGCCTTAACGACCTCACGCGCGAGCTCAGGACGTTGGCGCACGTAACGTCCGATCAGAAAAAAAGTAGCGCGCACATTGTGCTTGGCTAGAACTTCCAGCAGGCGCAGAGTGTGAGGATCGTTTGGACCATCGTCATAGGTGAGCGCCAGTTGTTTCGTTCCGCGAGCGAGGCCGGTGAACGTGCGCCCATACCACTGCCCGGTGGGCGCCATCGACTGGTAGCCCACAGTCGTCAACGCAGCTGCGGTGGCGGCTCCAGCAAACACGGTTCCGAGCATGCGAGGATTGTAATGGTTGATTGATGATTTTTGATCGCTGATTGGCCTTGATGCCTGTCAATCAGAAATCAACAAGCAGCAATCCGAGATTTGCAATGTACTGTTAACTCTTCCCGCAATTGCCACTCAGCTCTATCCGAGATATCCTCTCAATTCCGAGACATCGCACGAACTCATGGCCAATCTTTTCGAACTGCCCCGGTACATTGCTGTGGAGGGACCCATCCGCGTGGGCAAGAGCACGCTGGCGCGCATTCTGGCCGAGCGCCTAAATGCCCAGCGCGTGATGGAGCCAGACGCGAATCCGTTTCTGGATTCCTTCTATGAAGGAGACCGCGGAGCCGCGTTTCAGGCGCAGTTCACTTTTCTGGTGCGACGCTTCGAGCAACTTCAGTCGCTTGATCTCGGGCCAAGGTCGCAGAAGGTTGTCGTCTCGGATTTTATTTTCGAAAAAGACAAGCTCTTCGCCTGCCTCAATCTCACCGACCACGAACTCGACACCTACAATCGCTACTACAACCACTTCCGCGAGCTGCTGCCCACCCCTGACTTAGTGATCTATCTGCAGGCCACGCCCGAAGTTCTGAAGAAGCGGCTCAAGAAAAAGAACGCTCCCAGCGAGCGCGCCGTGAGCGATGAGTATCTGGAGGAAGTGGTCAAAGCCTACGAGCACTTCTTTTTTCACTACACATCGTCCGATCTGCTGATCGTCAACACGTCGGAGATCGATTTCGTCGACCGCAATGAGGACTTGCAGGAACTCCTGCGCAAGGTCACCGAGCCAATCAAGGGCACGCAGTATTTCCTGCCGCTGGGCGGGCAGGACGCCGTGGGCGCATAGAGGAAATCAACGGGTAAGCGTCAAAGGTGTGGCATCATCTGTCATTCGCGGGCGTTTCTTCCGGGTCAGGTAGATTCGAGATGAGAAGAGTGCCAAGTCTCCTATTCCTGCAAAGAGCAGCGCCACCGCGCTTAGTCCGTGCGCGAGAAATTCCAGCATCGTAGCCAACAGGCATGCAGCGGTGACAAGTAGAAGGGCACGATCAAACGCCCGCATCTTGGCAGATTCGCCGAATCGAAAACTCATCGCGCACATAGCAAACATCAGAATGGGAAAGATGATGTACACGAAGCCTCTCGGGGAGAACCAACCCAGTAGTAGCCCGAGAGATGAACGCATTCCCAAGTAACCAGGTACGAGGGGAAACCAGCGACGCCAATACTGAACTGTCGAGGTGACGGCGGCCGTGAGGGTGGCCATCAGCAGCCATCCCACAAGTGGACCGTGAGTGTGGCTTGGGTTGACAATCTGACCATACGCCAACGCGAAGAGCGCGAGCGTGGCAACGGTTGCGACCATCGCACCAGCAATCCTCAGGCCTGACTTGACCTGCTCTATCGGCGGGCGTCGACCGCGAGTGGTCCGCATGGGTGTATTTGTACCCTAATTCGGGAAATCGACAAAACACTTCCATAAGCAGCGAAATGACAGGAAGATCTCGTTCTTCTATTTCTCGTGCCGCGGGAGCGAGTAAAGCAACAGCACTTTTCCGACCTTTGAAAACTCCGGATCGGCAGTGACCAGCCAGGCACCGCGCTCAATCGCGAGTTCGGCCGCGAAGGCGTCGGCGTAGCCGAGGTTGTGCTTTTGTTTGAGGGAAGCGGCGCGGGTAGCGCGGTCCAGGTCGGCGGGGATCACCAGGATGGGTAGTTGCCGCAGCTTCGCTTCCGCCTCGCGTGCATTCTCTTGGCCGTGCCGCCGCCACGCGATATAGAAAACTTCCCCCCAATTGACCGCCGATAGCAGAAGCGGAAGATCGCTACGAAAGGCTCCTTCTAACAGACGCCGGACGCGCGGAGCCGTACCCGCGCGGTCTTCAAGCAATCCAATCAGAGCGTTCGCATCGAGGACGTATCGCCGGGCCGCAACCGCGGTCACTGCTTCTCTCGCTCTCGCTGACGCTCACGCTCACGATCCTTGAAGTGCTCTTCAAACATTGAGGGCTCACCAGGACGAGGCTTCAGGAATCCCTGGATCTCATCGAGGAGACGCTCGGTGATGGGGGTCAACACCAGGCGTCCATTGTCTTCGGTCCAGGTGGCGGGGGTGCCCTTCTGCAGTCCGAGTTGCTCGCGCAGTTCGGCCGGAATGACGACCTGGCCTTTGGAACTGATCACGGTACGATACGTGGCCATGGCATTATCTTACCACAATGTAAGGCGACATACAATTCGTCTTACCCGAAAATTAAACCGACACCGCCGATCCCACGCTATCGACCGAATTGATGCCGCGCCCTTCCATATCCCTGATAACATTGACCATATAACTCATCGACGCCCGCCCCTTTTTGCGGCTACAATAACCCTAGCGTCATCCAAAGCTGTAGACGCCACGATGCGTGGACAGGCTCTATCCGCCAGAGGCGGAGGGGCACTGGAGGACATCATGAGCTTGACCCCAATCGGCGGTCGTCTTTTTGACGGCTCCGGCCATAAGGTAACCACCGCGACTCTGCGGGACCAGAAACTCCACCACGAACCCATCACTTGCCTCACCGCTTACGACTACGCGTCCGCGCGTCTGGTCGACGAGGCCGGCATCGATATGGTGCTGGTCGGCGATTCGCTGGCGCAAACCATGCTCGGCTACGAGAACACACTCTCGGTCACGATGGACGAGATGCTGCACCATGTAAAAGCCGTGCGGCGCGCCGTGAAGAACGCACTGCTAGTGGCCGACATGCCCTACGGCTCGTACCAACTCGACTCCAAAACTGCCGTCAGCAATGCCGCCCGCTTTGTGAAGGAAGGCGGTGCCGAGGTCGTGAAGATCGAAGGCGGAGAAAAACGCGCCGACCTAATCCGTCAGATTATTGACGCCGAGATTCCCGTCGCCGGACACATCGGCCTCACGCCGCAGTCGGTCAATGTAATGGGCGGATACAAAGTGCAGGGCAAGAGTCTGAGCGGCATCGAACAACTCATGCGCGATGCTGTGGCGCTCGACCGCGCTGGCGTTGCGTGTCTTTATCTCGAGGGCATCCCACGGGAAGTGGCGGCCATGATCACCGCAGAGGTCAGTGCGCCGACTATCGGCATTGGCGCCGGCCCCGACTGCGACGGGCAAGTGCTCGTGTTCCACGACATTCTGAACCTGACGTTTGGGCCTCCGGCAAAATTTGTGCGGCGCTATGGCGATGCCGCTGCGCTGATCACCAACGCAGTACAGGCCTTCCGCGCCGATGTGCGCTCGCACCAATATCCAAAGGACGAGGAGTCGTATCACCTCCCAAAGGAAACCAAGGCAGGACTCGAAACGGTACTTGCACGGAAGCGATCAATGGGGCGGTAGCGGCGGAACAAACTCTGTACATAGCGCGTACCTTACATATAGAAGTAGTCGCGCCCACGGGCGCCGTGCCGGTTTTCCGGGATGGTGCTAGGCTATGAAAAGGAGGAGCTCCCATGGTTCTCTCAACGATATTCTTCCATTTCTTTTTCGGCTTGCCGTTCCTGCTGTATTTCTTGCCGTCGATCATTGCGCTGGCGAGAAGCAAGCGGGATCTCCTGGCGATCTTCCTGCTCAACTTGTTCCTCGGATGGAGCATCATCGGATGGATCGTCGCGCTGGTCTGGGCGGCGAAAAATGACGTCCCTGCGATGGTGAGGTAACCTCGACTCGTGATCGGCAGGTCTCTTTGTATCGGGGTGTCGGCAGTTGTGCTGGCGGTGGGCATTTCTCTGATAGCCTGTTCTGCGCGCCAGGGTGCCGCGCCACCGCCCACGCCTGAAATTGTCTTGCAGGCCATTCCTGCGGCGGACCAGGCTCAAGTCGAGCGCATTCACGACATGAAGAATTGGCGCAACCCTTACCTCATCGTTCGCCCCGACGGTGTGGCGTTGCTGGATGTCGCTGACAGCGCCGAGATCCGCCTCAAGCCCGCCGAGTTGCTGCCGGCGTTGGCCGCTCTGCCCGCATCGAATTGGCCTTATGGACGAGTCGTGGCGGCGACCGAGAACGATAAGGCTTCCGAACAGGAGCAAGTGGAAATCCGCCGCAACCGCGGCATTGTAGGCGGAATGCTGCAGGATGCGCACATCGCCATCAAATGGGTGCCCTCGTCATGAAGCGCAGTCATTACTGATCCATCCACTCTTGAAAATCTGCACCACCATTCACGAAATGAAGGCCACGTCTCGCGCCGCACGCCGCGCGGGCAAGCGCCTTGGATTTGTTCCGACCATGGGCGCCCTGCATGAAGGCCACCTGTCGCTGGTGCGGGCGGCGCGCGCCTCGTCCGATGTAGTGGCCGCGTCAATCTTCGTCAACCCGACGCAGTTTGGACCCAACGAGGACCTAGCCAAGTATCCGCGATCCTTCGAGCATGATTGCGAAATGCTGGAGCACGAAGGCGTCCAACTGTTGTTCGCGCCTTCGGTCGAAGAAATGTATCCGGGGGGCGCAGTGACCTGGGTCACGGTGGAAGGTCTGAGTGAGAAGTTAGACGGACGCTCGCGGCCCGGACACTTTCGCGGAGTCGCAACTGTGGTGACAAAGTTGTTTCACGTCGTCGGACCGGACGCGGCGTTCTTCGGGCAGAAAGATGCGGCGCAGGTCGCCGTCATCCGGCGCATGGTGCGTGATCTGAATCTACCGGTGGAGATTGCGGTTTGCCCGATTGTGCGCGAAGCCGATGGACTGGCGCTGAGTTCGCGCAACGCCTACCTGGACCCTGAACAGCGAAAACATGCCCTCGTACTGCATCGTTCGCTCCTGCGAGTGAGGAAGTTGGTGGAGGCGGGAGAGCGGAACGCGTTCAACTTACTGACCGCGGGGAGCGAAGAAATTGCCCGTGAGAATTCCGTGCGTCTGGACTACTTCGAGATTGTGGATCCGGACACACTCGATCCGGTCGAAGATGTTTCGGAAGGCGCGCTCGTGGCCGTCGCCGCCTATGTAGGCAGCACACGCCTGATCGACAATATTCTTCTGTAATCAGCTTGAGCGCCCGGGCCACAACTGCTTCGCGTTCACCGTCCTAGTACGAGTAGAGGTAATCAGGATTGTAGTACCACCACGGGGTGTAATAGTACGGTGGCCAAGCCCAGAACGGGGTCCAACCGAACCCCCAACCCCATCCCCATCCGCAGCCCCAACATCCCCAGCCTCCTCCCCAGCCCCAACCGCCGCGCCAGCCGTAACCACCCCAGCCGTAACGGCCGCCGTACCAGCCTGCGCCGCGATAGTTCAGGCTACCGGCTCCTACGAAAGCAGCATGATTTATGGATGCGTGCGTCGACAATCCAGCAGCGTGAACGCCACCGAAAGAATGAAAATTCCCATCAGCGATGCGGGAGACGTGCGCCGAGGTCACGCCAGCGCCGCGGTTTGCTGCCATTCCCGCACCACGAGAGGCTGTCATGCCCGCGCCGTTTCCTGATCTCGCGAACGAATGGAATCCCGGCGAAGTATCCCTCACTCCATGGCCTTGGGATCCCCAGGCCCTTCCGGCGGCAGAATTCCCAGCGCGGCCGCCGCCATACATTCCACCGCGATAGCCACCGCCGTGATATCCGCCATAGGAGGACCCGCCATGAAAGCCTCCTCCTCCATACCCACCGCCATGGAAACCGCCTCCACCATAGCCGCCTCCTCCGTGGAAGCCGCCTCCCCCGCCGCCGTGGAAACCACCACCACCACCACCCCCATGACCGCCGCCATGTTGGGCGGAGACAGGGACAGGCAGACAAACGAGTAAGAAAGAAGCGATACTTACGAAAAGAGACTTAACCAAGGTGGAACGCCGCATATCCGTACCCTCCACCGAAACGGCGGTTCGCTGCCCGGGATGGCAGACCGCCTAGATCAATCCTACCCCTATTTGGAATCGCATTCCACCGCGGAGGTTGTCCGTTTGGGGCGACAACGCGTATGCGAGGAACATGGGAAATCGCGGTACCGCGTCAACCATTCCCGGGTGCAACTGACTGCGGCCAATTCATTGATTGCTGTCCGCGCACGGCAGGGCGGATTGCTCCTCGGATTTTCCCGGCATGTACGGCAGTTGTTCAATCCTGTCACGGGTTTGCTGGCCCCTGGTGATCCACTCTCCGAGCCACTGAGCAAACTCTTTGTTTTGCTTGATCTCTGGGTTCATGCGCCCCTCTTGTACGACCCGATGTTCAATAGTCACGGATAAAGGGAGCTTTGTGAACTGTAATTTGTGACAGCGTCCACGAAATCTCTGCGCGGCATCGGCGGGCAGCAAACTGAGGCCGAATGTAATTGCGCGTGAGACTTCAGCGAGATCCTGATCTCGAACACGCTGGGCCACAGTTTTCCCGTGACAAACAGCCGTTTCCCAACAGGATCGTACGCGACGCCGTTGAGCACGGCCTCGGGTTCAAGACGATAAACGGAGCTGAGAAGTCCGGTGAGGTCAATCCACCCGACGATCTCTCCAGTCTGGGGAGAAATCCGCGCAATGCGATTCGTGTGCCACACATTGGCGAAGATCTGCCCTTCCACGAACTCCAGTTCGTTCAGTTGATCGACCGCTTTAGACCCGTCGTGGACCTTGAGACGGCTTTTCTCCCGAAACGTCTCCGGATCCAGAACGCGAATCTCCGAAGTTCCGTCGCTCAGGAAAAGTTCGCGTCCATTGGTCGCAAGTCCCCACCCCTCCCCTGCGTATGAACATTTCCGCAAGAGGTGGAAGTCGTTCACGTCGTATACGAAGCCCACGCCTGACTTCCACGTGAGTTGGAACACTTCGTCTTTGACAATCGTGATTCCTTCGCCGAAGAACTCAGACGCAAGGTTGACCCGCTGGATAACCTCGCCGGTTTCCAGGCGCACCTTGCGCAGCGAGGACTGACCGTTGCGTCCCGTGCCCTCATACAGGAAGCCATCACGATACGCGAGGCCCTGGGTATATGCAGAAGTATCATGGGGAAATACTCGGACGACCGTGAAGGTGTACGCGGCGGGCGCAGTCGTCGAAACATGATGAGAAGTCTGTCCGACCAGCCGCGGACCGCCACTCATCAGGAGACACAGAACGATCAGCGACGAGGAGACTCTCTGCATTCCCTGGACCGCGCCTATTATCGCATCGTCAAGGGGACAAGAAAGTTTCTTCTCAGCTTCTCATTCGTCAGGGTGCGGCGACCGTCTACTTGGCGCCCTTCGGCGGACACTGCGCGTCGTAAATCGTCTGCATCTGCTTCAGCTTGAGCACGCCGTACAACACTGTAAATGCCATGGTAACTATCAGAAGAGAGGCGAACATCTTTTCCAAACCGTATTCGCCTTCGCGGTTGGCCACATAGCTGGCTATAATCAGGATCAGAATAGCGAGGTTAATTGCCCAGTTCACCGGCTTCGAGACGATGTAGTCCAAGGTACCGAACCCCGCGAGTTGATAGATCATGAACGGCAGAATCGCCACCATCGGCAGTAACTCAGAAGCGCCCAGAGAAATGTCGACGCTGCCCGGAGCCACCGCGTGCAGCAATCTGCTATGCGCCAGTTCATGAAATAACGAAGGGAGCGAGCACAACAAAGGCACCACCGCGAGCAACTCGAGCACCAGCGACCCGCTCCAAGTACCGATCTTGGACGCTTCATCGGCGCCCTCCTTCGACGATTGCGTTCCGACGTACAGTCCGCCGACAATGGCGGCTGCGCTCGATAGCATCAGCAGTTCGACTGTGATGCCAAAGGCCTCCGGTTCGCCCGCTTTCAGCAACAGCATGGCCAGGAAGCCCGGGGTATAGAACATGATGCGCACGAGTTTCGCCCAAACGCGCTCGTCGCGCTCTGGCGGCAGGATCGGCAGGGGACGGCCGTCGATTCCAATCGTTGCTCTAGCTTTTGACATGAACGTCTCCTCGAGGTGCTAAGGGAACAAGCTAGGGTAGAGAGAGCCTGGGGTGGCCGGAAACTGGCAAAACTTACAGCAGCCGCGGAATCCAGCAAAGGCTGCCCTTGTCCTCCTCCGTTGGCGTATCACAGCGATTCATGAGATAGCCTGTAATATGGTTTCCTGCGAATGGCAGAAGCCTTTCCCATCCCTATTTCCGTCGCGCCGGAGGACGCCGGCAAGCGCCTCGATCAACTCCTGGCCGCGCATCTCGACGTAAGCCGCGCGCGGGTGCAGCAATTGATCTCCGAGCAAAAAGTTCTGGTGAATGATGCGCCCGCGAAAGCTTCGCTGAAGCTGCGGGGCAGCGAGCGCATCACTGTGGTCGGCTCTGCCGAGCGTCCTGCGCTGCGCGCCATGGCCGAGGAGATTCCTCTCGACATCGTCTACGAAGACGACGATCTCGCCATTATCAATAAGGCCGCCGGAATGATGGTGCATGCGGGCGCCGGTGCCACTGAAGACCGGCGTAATCGCGGCACTCTAGTGAACGCGCTCCTTCATCACTTCGCGACCTTGTCGGCGGTCGGCGGGGAGATGCGGCCGGGCATCGTCCACCGCCTCGACAAAGAAACCAGCGGGCTGATCGTGGTGGCAAAAAACGACGACGCGCATCGCAAACTGGCGGAGCAGTTTGCCCGCCGCGAGGTCAAGAAGACGTACATCGCGCTGGTGCATGGCTGGCCAAAGAAAGATCGCGGAACGATCTCGGCCAGCATCAGCCGCGATCGGATCCGCCGCATCCGCATGACCACCCGGGGCACAGGCGGCCGCGACGCCATCTCGCACTACAACGTGGTCCGCAAGCTCGACACGCCTTTCGGCAAGTTCGCGCTGGCCGAAGTGAAGATCGATACGGGCCGTACCCACCAGATTCGCGTCCACATGGCTTCGCTGGGTCATGCCGTTGTGGGCGACGCTCTCTACGGAGCACCGCGCGAGATGCGTGCGAGGCGGGGCCGCGCAACGGACGAGGGCGCTGCGATTTCGCTGCCGCGCAATTTCCTACATGCGGCGCAGGTGGAGCTGACACACCCTCGAACGGGGAAACAGATTGCGCTCCAGAGCCCGCTTCCTGCGGAACTGCAGGCGTTCCTGGCAACCATCGAGAAAGACGGGGCCGACAGCGCTTCCCCGACGAGGCTGTAAGGTGGTTGGCGCCCGGGTTGAGGCCTCCATGGACTGGCGGATTATAATATCGATACCAATGGAATTCCTGGGGTTCAGATTCATTGCGACTTACGGCATAGCTCTCCTGCTGTTGGCGGGAAGCTCAACTTCACAGTCGGCGGCTCCAACTGTCGCCGCCCAACCTTCCGGGGCTCCCGCCGCAGCCGCTCCAACATCTGCTGCTCCGGCTTCGCCACCCTTGACCGCACCGCAACAAACGCCGCCGGCCACCGGTACGCCGGCGGGGCAAGAGCAGAAACCTGCCGATGCCGCCGCTGCTGCCGACAGTGACGCCGTTGCAGTCATCAGAGTGCGCCCCAACGAAGTGAACGTCGTGTTCACGGTAACCGACAAACACGGACGGCGCATCACCGATCTCAAACAAAACGATTTCCGCGTCCTCGACGACAACAAGCCGCCTGAAATCATCCGCAGCTTCCACGCCGAGTCCAACCTTCCGCTCCAAGTCGGTCTGCTGATCGATGCCAGCAATTCCGTGCGCGATCGGTTCAAGTTCGAGCAGGAATCGGCCGTAGAGTTTCTAAACCAGACGATTCAACCCCGCAAGGATCAGGCGTTCGTGATCGGTTTTGATGTGACTCCCGAGGTCACGCAGGATTTCACCGACAACAGCGAATTGCTGGCGCATGGAGTGCACGCACTGCGTCCTGGCGGCGGCACGGCGCTCTACGACGCGTTGTATTACGCTTGCCGCGACAAGCTCCTTAAGGCCCCGAAGTCGATCACCGTGCGCCGCGCCATCATTCTGCTCAGCGACGGCGACGACAACCAGAGCCACGTCACTCGCGAAGAGGCGATCGAAATGGCCCAGCGCGCCGAGGCCGTCGTCTACACGATCAGCACCAACGTGAGCGGAACTCCGGGCCCAGGCGACAAGGTGCTCGATCGCATCGCCGACGCCACCGGTGGACGCCCGTTCCATCCGTTCCAGATTCGCGACGTGGCCAACGCCTTTGCTGAAATTCAGGACGAACTCCGCAGCCAGTATGCGATTTCCTACAAGCCGGCCGACTTCAAGACCGACGGACACTATCGCTCCATCGACATCGAGGCCAACGACCGCAAGAATTTCCGGGTGCGCTCGCGCCGCGGCTGGTACGCGCCAACGCAGTAAGGCCGGCTTTCGGCTTCCGGCTTCGGCCAATAGGGGAACGATCAAACTTCATGCCCGGATATTCTGGTACACCACTTCCGAAGAAGCTGGGAATCAAACCCGGACTCCGTGTGAGCCTGCTGGATGCACCTCCCGAAGTGCGGGAGCAGTTGAGTGCCGAGCTAGCCGAATGCGAGATGATTCGTGACGCCAAGACCACCCCAGATTTCGCGATCGCGTTTGTGAAATCGAAGACTGACCTGACGAAGGAATTCAAGCGCATCACCAAGTTGCTGGCGCCCGCCGGAATGTTTTGGGTGAGTTGGCCTAAGAAGAGTTCCGGCGTCGCGACCGATCTCAATGAGAACATCGTGCGCGAAATCGGACTGGCTGCAGGTCTGGTCGACGTGAAAGTATGCGCAGTGACCGAAGTCTGGTCCGGATTAAAATTTGTGCGGCGCGTGAAGGATCGCTGAAGAAAGACTGCTGAAGAGCGGTTTGGACGCTCGCAGGGGAGAAAGAATGGTACGAGTCGGCTTAATCGGATTCGGTCTCGCGGGCCAGGCCTTTCACGCGCCCGTCATTCGCGGCGTTCCAGGCATGGAACTGGCCTGCATCCTCGAGCGCCATACCTCGAACGCAAAGCAGAAATATCCCGAAGTTCGTGTCGCCCGCACGCTCGACGAAATGCTCTCTGACAAGACGATCGGGCTTTGCGTTGTCGCCACCCCCAACGATTCGCACTATTCCTATACCAAAGCATGCCTTGAAGCCGACCGCGACGTAGTCGTCGATAAACCCTTCACGCCCACCATGGCCGAGGCCGAACAACTGGTGCGTATCGCCGCTGATCGCGGCCGCCTCGTCACGGTGTATCAGGATCGCCGCTGGGACGGTGAGTTTCACACCGTAAAACAGCTTCTGAAAGAGCGCATTCTGGGCGCAGTCGCCGAGTACGAAGCGCGCTTCGACCGCTTCCGTCTGGAATCCAAACAGGGTGCATGGCGTGAAAAGCCGGACCATCCTGCGGCCGGCGTTCTCTGGGACCTGGGCCCGCACTTGATCGATCAGGCCCTGGTTTTATTCGGCACGCCCGAAACGATCTGGGCCACGGCCTTCTGCCAGCGTCCGACCTCGCAGGTCGATGATGCCTTCGACGTGCACATGGAATATCCGCATCTGCACACCACGCTGCGCGCGCGAATCATCGCTTACGCCCCCGGTGCTCATCTGCTGATTCACGGGACCGAAGGAAGTTTCATTAAATACGGCATGGATCCCCAGGAAGAAATTCTGCGCAGCCCCAACTGCCCCGATGGGCCAGACTGGGGGCCGGACTGGGGTGTTGAATCGGAGGATCGCTGGGGAACTCTGAGCCTGGTGAATGGCGAAACTCGCAAAGTAAAGACTGCTCGCGGCGACTATCGCGGGTACTATGCGAACGTAAGAGATGCCATCGAGAAAAAAGCTCCGTTGGACGTCACACCGGAGCAGGCGCTCCGCACCATGCGCGCTCTCTTGCTGTCGCACAAAAGCAGCCGCGAAGGCCGCCGAGTTCGCTGGACGGAAGCTCCCGAGTAGGCGCTTTGTGTGAGAGTGGCGGATCGATTCAATCGCCGACGCCGTGGTAGCCCCACTAACTCTTCATTACCTTCTGGAACGCCGTCTGGAATTTTCCCATCTCGTCCTGCGTGCCCACGGTAATCCGGACCCAGGTCGGCATAATCGGCCACACCCGGCCGATCAGGACATTTTCCTTCGCCATGGCGTCGCGGACGTCCTTTCCTGGCCTCTTGGTGTCGAGCATAAAACAGTTCGACTCGGAGGGAATGTAAGCGTACCCGTTGTGATCCAGCCACTGAAATGTCTGCTGGCGAATTGTGGCATTGATCCTCCGTCGCTCTGCCACCAGCGCGGAGTCCTTTAGACTTGCCGTCGCCGCCACGACGGCAGTAACCGGCATAAAGTTCTGCCCACCGCGCGCCACGACTTTTTCCAGCAGATCAGGGCGCGCAATGACGAATCCACAGCGCAATCCAGCCATGCCATAAACCTTCGAAAATGTCCGCAGCACGATCACGTCTTTCCCACCCTTCACCAGATCGAGCGCGGATGGCGCTTCCGTCAAGTGGATATACGCCTCGTCCACCAGAATGACCGAATCCTTAGGCTTGTTCGCGGCGAGATACTCGATGTCGGAATGCGGCGTCATCGTGCCAGTGGGGTTATTCGGATTACAAATGTAATAGACCCCTGCGTCGGGACCCGCCACCAGCATGGCTTTGACGTCGTGGGCGTACGTCTTCGTGAGCGGAACTTTGACCACGCGCGCTCCCGCCACCCCTGCCATTATCATGCCCGTCTCGAAGCACGGGTCCGCAGTCACGTAACTCTTCTGCGGAGAGGTGAACGCCAGCACACTGAGACCCAGCGGCGGAGTCGATCCCGCGGTGCAGTAGATCCACTCGGGATTCAGCCCTTCCTGCTGCGCGAAAGTGCTCACGAGTTCGTCGGTGAGATTGTCGGAGTAGCGTCCGCCTAGCGGAATGATGCCGGCAACCGCATCGCGCGCCGCCTGGCAAGGCCCCAGCGGATTCTCGTTCGAGTCGATCAGCACAGCATCGCTCGAGTGCGGACGGCGCCGCGACGCAGCCGCCAGCATGGGCTCGGTCATCCCGTGAAATGCAGCCGCCGCCGAAGCAACCGCCGACAAATGCAGAAATGAACGCCGCGAGAAACGGGCCATGGGAATCCTCCAGGAAAGGGAGTGTATCAGGAATTTCGCGTGATGTGGCGCGCACCCGCCCTGAGCGAGGTCAAAGGGGCCTCGCTCCACTCAACCTAATCTTAATCCTGCTTCCGTCCCGCGTAGTAACCTGCCCGTGCCTGGATCTTATAGCTCTGCTTGTTCTTGATCTCCAGCTTGCGGTAGCCTCCGTCGAGCTTCGTATTGATCGGCGTATAGCCAATGTTGTACTGGCTGCGCAGTTCGGCGGCGATTTGGTCGAATGCTTCCCGCAGCTTGTCAAACTTGTTGCCCACATTGATGACGCGCCCACCGGTCTGCTCGGTGAGTTTCTTCATATCGCCCTCGCCGTAGTAACCCATCCCCGCTGACAAGTACCCCCCGCGGTCAGCACACAGCAGCACGTAGACAATCGAATCCGCCTTCTGCGCCGCCTCAATCGCGTCTTTGATTTTCAACTTACTGCCCTCATCTTGGCCGTCGGTGAGCAGTATCATCGCTTTCCGCCCCACTTCCTTCGACAGCATGTCGTGAGCCGACAGATACACTGCGTCGTACAGCACCGTACCCGGAGACGCCGCGGTGGGGACCGGCCCACCACCGGCGCCAGGGAGGGTGGGCATCGTAACACCGGAATTGATCCTCACGGAATTCAGCGCCTTCTGCAGACGTTGCACGTCGCGCGTGTAGTCCTGAATCAGACTCGCATCAACATCGAAATCCAGGACAAATGCCAGATCTTTGTCGGTCAAAACCTGCTTCAGAAACGCTCCCCCAACTTCTTTCTCCATATCGAGGACGTGCAACTGGCTACCGCTGGAGTCAATCAGGATCCCGAGGGTGAGGGGCAGATTTGTCTCAGGAGTGAAGTACTTGATGGTCTGCTTCTGGCCGTCTTCGAAAATGTCGAAGTCGTCCTTGGTAAGGTTCGGGATGAGCGCGCCGTGCTTATCTTTAACATTGAAAAAAAGCTGCACCACATTGACGTTGACCTTCAAGGTCTCGGTGGGCTGCTGAGAGTCGTCGGATTTCTGGTCCTGGGAACTGGGCTGCTGGCCGGTCGGTTGCTGCGCCATCAGGGACGGGGCCGCTGCATAGGCCCGCCAGCACCAATGCAGCCAGCACGCGCCGCGGAGAAACAGAAAGCTTAGGCATTCACATTCTCTCAATTCGTGGTTGGTGTTAGTCTAACCCTGTTCGGTTAGATGCACCAAATGGGGCGGTCTGAGCATCTTACCGGCAAGAGGCTCGATTTTTCGTTCGACGAGGAAAGCATGGCGCCAGTAAACCATAAGGCAACCTGGGCAAAGACTTTGGGCAAGCTGATCGTCCTGGCGACACTCGCGGTTTTAGCGGTCCCGGCCTTGCAAGCGCAATCCGGTCAGAATCAGTCTCAGCCTCCTGCCACTTCCCAACCATCCCAGGATATCCCCGACGCGCCCTCAACCGTACAACCACCTTCTCCAAAGCCGGCAATTCCGGTCCCTCCGCCTGGCACGAACCGGCCCAACGAGCCGATCCCGTTCCCCGGCGACGAATCTAAGTCGGCCGAACGGGACGACGCAAGGCACCTCCGACGCGGACAAGTCCGCTCCGCCACCCATGCCTCCGGTTGAGACTGTCACCCCGGGCTCTATTCCCAGAAACCAGCTCAATCCCAAACAAGATCTCTACACAATTTCGACCACCGTCAACTTCGTTGCCGTTCCCGTCATGGTGAGGTATTCCGACGGGCGCCCGGTCGAAGGCCTGCTGGCGCGGGACTTCACTGTAAAGGAAAACGGAAAGCCGCAGACTCTGACCTATTTCACCAGCGATCCCTTTGAACTCTCGGTCGCGATCGTGCTCGACATTGGCGTTGCCGACGTCGCCCTGCAGAAAATCAATCAGACGTATTCCGCCCTCGCCGGCGCCTTCAGCCCCTACGATGAGGTTGCACTCTACACCTATAGCAGTACAGTCAGCCAGGTCATGGACTTTAGCGGCAAGCCCGCGCGGCTCACCGCCGCACTCGACGAATTGAAACTGGTGCGCGGCCGCAATAACGGTCCACCGGTGATGGGCGGCCCACTTGGCCCCGAGGGACCCTCGATCAACGGACTTCCCGCAGGAGGACCTCCGGTCCCGCCAGTCAACACTCCACCCCGCGAAGCGCACGTTCTGAACGACGCCATCCTGCGCGCGGCGCTGGACCTCAGCAAGCGCGAGCGCACGCGCCGCAAAGTCATCTTCGTCATCAGCGATGGACGCGAAATGGGCAGCAAGGCCAGTTACAGCGGCGTGCTGCACCTGCTTCAAACTCGCGACATTCAGGTCAGGGCGGTCGTCATCGACAGCGGGGCCTTGCCCGGTTACAAGCAACTCGAAAAGTTCCATATCCCCGACCAGGGCCGCAGCAACCTCCTCACCAAATACGTTTGGGCCACATGCGGTGCGGAGCCCTATACCGAACTCTCACGCAACGCGATCGAAGACGCCTACGCACAGATCACTAACGAGGCTCGGAATCAATACACTCTGGGCTATAGCCCCGCACCCACGACCGGCAGTTCGGCTTACCGGTCCGTCGTAGTCGACGTTCACAAAAAAGGGCTCAAGGTCTCCGCCAAAGATGGATATTACGCAATTCCGACCGCCCATTGACCGCCCGCGACCGCTCGGAAAAAGCCTCGATGGCTCCTTCGGGCCACGGGGGGTCACGTGAGTAACCTGCGTCCGGCACCTCCCGTATGATATAAAGACCGCGAGCCTCCATTAGGACATTGGTGTGCGTGGCAGCCCTCAATGGGATGCCCGTATTTGAGGAAAGCCTTGAGTTTCATCAACTTCGCAGCGCGTGAGATCAACTGCAAGATCGTGTACTACGGCGCCGGACTCGGCGGCAAGACCACGAACCTGCAGGTGATCTACCAGAAAACTGCGGACCAGCAGAAGGGCAAGATGATCTCGCTGGCCACCGAAACCGAGCGTACGTTGTTCTTCGACTTCCTCCCGCTCGACCTCGGAAATGTACGCGGATTCAAGACGCGCATCCACCTCTACACTGTCCCCGGACAGGTCTTTTACGACGCCAGCCGCAAGCTGATTCTGCGCGGCGTCGATGGCATCGTCTTCGTCGCCGATTCGCAGGAGCAGCGCATGGACGCCAACGTCGAAGCGCTCGAAAATCTGATGTCGAACCTGAAAGAACACGGCTACGACTTCAACAAGATTCCCTACGTGCTGCAGTTGAACAAGCGCGATCTCCCCAACATTCTACCCGTCGATCTACTCGCCACCGAACTGCGCAAGAAAAATGAACCCATTGTCGAAGCCGTAGCCTTCCAGGGCGTAGGCGTCTTCGAAACCCTGAAAGAAATCGCCAAGCAAGTTCTCACCGAACTAAAAGCCGGCGGCTAGATTAGCAAACGACCCGGAGCTAATTTAAATCTGCTCATTCCTGGGTTGAGCTTCAAAAGATTGCCGACCCAGGTCCAAACGCAAACAAGCAGGAAGCGGCGGGCGTGCTAACGCCTTGATTGCGACAGTTCGAGAACTGCCAACTTGACTCTTTTCGGATGTGATCCCAACCTGCTAGACTCTTCCGCCATGTCGACGTTCGTCCTCGTGCACGGCGCATGGCAGTCCATGGTACGTGGGACTTGCTGGCCCCTTTGCTGAAAAAGCGCGGGCATCGGGTAATAACGCCCATTCTTCGTGGGCTTGGCACGGATCAGAGCCATCTGACGTCTGACGTGTCGCTGTTTCAACACGTCGAGGATGTTTCTACAGAGTTGGCATCCGTGGAAGACAAAGCAGTTCTCGTAGGGCACAGCTACGCTGGCATGGTCATCAGTGGCGCGGTAGAGTCACATCCAGCCAAAATACGAGAGACTGATCTTTCTAGACGCCTTCATACCGGAAGATGGGCAGTGCGTAATGGACCTGCTTCCGCCACAAATCTGCGACTTTTTTCGTAAAGTTGCGCGAGAGCATGGCGACGGATGGCGCTTGCCCGGAGGAGATGGTCAACTGGATCTCTGGGGACTCAAACCCGGAGAGACGCGAGATTTTGTGCGCGAGAGACTTTGTGATTTCAGTCTCCGCTGCTTCGAGGAACCGCTTCGTCTTCGGGAGAACCGCAAAGCCAGTATTCCGGCCACCTTCGTGAGCTGTGTTGCGGAAGGATACCCGGCGCAGCCTTTCTTCGAGCCGTTTGCCAAGAAAGCTCGTGCTTACCAGTGGCAGGTCCATGAAGTGAATACTGGCCACGACTGTCACGTCGAGAGACCCGGGGAAATCGCGGACATCTTGCTTTCTGCTGCTGCCGGTTCATAGCTTTTGAAAATCGCGATATCAGTCACTGGCCAAACCACGCCGCCAAACCGCGCTTTATAAGTGCGCAAACTCCGTCTAACTCGCGGCACCTCCCCCATGTCTGATCTACAATGGCTTCCGCCATTTCAGCCCTAATCTGGAGACACACATGCGCAAGCAGCGAGATTTCCTCTGCGCCCTGCTCGTCCTACTGATTTCGTCGTTCTCGCTTTGCCAAACCCTGCACGGCATCGACCCCACCGATCTCGACCACAAAGCCGCCCCGTGCGATGACTTCTTCCAGTTCGCCAACGGCACCTGGCGCGCCAACAATCCCATTCCCGCGTCCATGGCCCGCTGGAGCAAGCGCTGGCAGGCCGGCGAATCCGCAAAGGATCGGCTGCACGACATTCTCGAAACCGCGTCCGCCGACAAAAACGCCCCCAAGGGCAGCATCGAACAAATCATCGGCGACTACTACGGCGCCTGCATGGACGAGTCTAAAGTCAACGCCCGCGGCATGGACCCCATCAAACCGTGGTTCGCGAAAATCGACGCCGCCCGCGACATCACCGCTCTACAGGAAGTCATGGCCGAGATGCACGACATCATCGTGAACGCGCCGTTCGCCCTGGGCAGCCAGCAGGATCCTCACAAGCCCTCCTGGGTGCTAGCCGATCTCGGCGCCAGCGGTCTCGGCCTCCCCGATCGCGACTACTACCTAAAACCTGAACCGCGCTTCAAAGAAGCTCGCGAGAAATACGTCGAGCATGTCACAGCAATGTTCAAACTCGCCGGCTGGGATCAGAAGTCCGCCGCAGCCGCGGCCCAGACCATCATGGGCATGGAAACAAAATTGGCCGAAGCCTCACTCGACAACGTGGCCCTGCGCGATCCTGCTGCCACCGATCACAACACCACCTTCGCCCAACTGCAGGCGATGGCTCCCCACGTGGACTGGACTGCCTATTTCAAGCACAAACAGATCCCCACCGATGTCGACTTGAACGTTGACCAGCCCAAGTTCCTGCAGGAAGTCGACCGCCAGATCCAGCAGACGCCGCTCGCCGACTGGAAAATCTATTTGAAGTGGCAACTGCTCGATTCCGTCGCCAACTCGCTTTCGGAACCCTTCGTCGAAGAAAATTTCGCCTTCAACGGAAAGTATCTTGCCGGCACGACTGAGATGAAGCCCCGCTGGAAGCGTTGCGTTGAATCCACCGACCAGTTATTCGGCGAAGCGCTCGGCAAAAAGTACGTCGAAAAATATTTCCCGCCCGAAGCCAAGGCCCGCATGCAGGAGATGGTGCGCAATCTTCTCCTCGCCATGCGCGACGACATCCTCAGCCGCCCCTGGATGAGTGACGACACGAAAGAAAAGGCGATGGCCAAAATCGCCACCTTCAATCCCAAGATCGGATATCCCGACAAGTGGAAGGATTACAGCCACCTCGAGATTCGCCGCGACGCTTACTTTGAAGACATGATCGCCGGAAGAAAGTTCGTCGAGCAAGACGATCGCGCGCAGATCGGCAAGACCGTTGATCGCGGGCGCTGGGGCATGACGCCTCCAACCTCCGACGCGTACTACAACCCGCTGCTGAATGAAATCGTCTTTCCCGCGGGAATCCTGCAGCCGCCCGCCTTCGACATGCATGCTGTTGACGCCGTGAACTACGGCGCCATCGGCGTCGTTATCGGTCACGAAATCTCCCACGGCTTCGACGATGAAGGCGCGCAATACGATTATCTCGGCCGATTGCGCAACTGGTGGACTGAGACCGACCTGAAGGATTTTCAGGCTCGCGCCGCCTGCGTGGCCAATCAGTTCGACAATTACTACATCGAGAAAGACATCCACCACAACGGCAAGTTGGTACTTGGCGAAAGCATTGGTGACCTGGGCGGGGCCAAGATCGCCTATCTCGCCTACCAGAAATCGCTCGAGGGAAAGCCACGGCCCGCGGACATCGACGGCTTCACTCCCGAGCAGCAGTTCTTCATCGCCTGGGGACAATTCCGCGGCGACGAAATCCGCCCCGAGGCACAGCGCCTGATGGTTCAGGGTGATCCCCATCCCATCGCGAAGTACCGCGTCATCGGCCCGCTCTCCAACCTCCCGGAATTTCAGAAGGCCTGGAGTTGCAAAGCAGACGCACCAATGGTCCGCCCAGAGGGAAAGCGCTGCGACGTCTGGTGAGTGGCACCGACATTAAGTAGCGCTGGCGGAGGGGGCTTCTTGCCCCATTACCAACGTAAGCTGCGCCTTCCCCCTGCCCTTCGCTAGCCTGACCACAGGGAAGGTGTGCGCCCAGCCACCCGCGGACTCCGTCGTTGACTCTTGCTTCGTTAATCTCGCGTTCGTCGAGCCCAAGCGGACTTCTGCTTTGGTGCGTCGTCGGTTTCTGCGTCGGCATCGGCCTCTTTATCTACGGATTCCGCCTGCTGCAACGTCGCCGCCTGATTCTCGACACTCCGCTGTCGAAAATTCGCAGCGCCTCCATGGGCATGGTCGAAGTCAGCGGCCTCGCGATCGGTCCCTACACCATGGTCGCGCCCATCACGGCGCACCCCTGCTACTGCTACCGCACACTGGTGTGGGAGTGGAAGCAGGACGGTCGCGACAAAACCTGGGTCAAGATCGCTGGTGAGTGCATGCACCTGCCTTTCTTCGTCGACGACAATACCGGACACCTGTTGATCGACCCCCGCGGCGCTGACCTCGACCTGCACCGCGACTTCGAACAAGAATTCAGCGACTCGTTCTTTTCATCGAAAGATCCTGTGCCCGACACCGTGCGAAGCTTCCTGGCGCGCCACGGCATTGTCACTAACAACAAACTCAAAGTGGAAGAGTTCTGCATCAAGCCCAAGAACTCGCTCTTCATCCTTGGCACGTTAGGGGAAAACCCAGGCATCGAAGTTACCCCGCAACCGATCCGCGACGAGGAGGCAGCCACCTCGGTTTCATCCCATGGTTTCTCGTTCTCGCTGAATTCAATCTCGTATTCCTCGCGCAGCAACGATGACCGCTTCACCATCGGCTCTCTCGCAGAGCGCCTCGGCGTGCAATCCGACGTTCGCCACGAAGTCATTCAGCTCTCCCCCGACCCTAGTTCGACGAAAACAGTCGACATGACGCAACAACAAAAGATCGCCGCCGCTCTGCTGAAGGCCGGGATCTCGAGTCCTCAAGCCTGGTCGGCGGCAGGAGTTCCCACTGCCAACAACGGGCCCGGCGCCATGGTTCTCATCACACCGATCGCCCCAGCGAGTGGCAATGCCTCCCCCTCGAATGTCAGTCCCTCCGACCAAGCAAACGGTTTTGTTCTGCATCCCCCAGTCGTTCTGAGAAAAGGCGTCAACAACAAAACCTTCCTGATCTCCTGGCGCAGCCAGCAGCAACTCGCCCGCTCCCTCGGCTGGAAGTGCACCCTGATGATCTGGGGCGGCCCCGCCCTCGCCATCCTCAGTCTTTACTTCTTCCTCGGCATCAAGAACCTGTTCTAGATTTATTGGACGCGAATGATTTATGTGGCGCGGGCGCCCTCGCCCGCGCCGGCCGCCCACGCCGCAGACATTCGCCTGAGTAGATTGAGAAAATACTCACTTGCTGAAAAGCGACTCGGCCTTGGAGAAGAATTCACCTTCGAGAAAAGACTAGCTTTGGGGTGGCGCAGCGCTTTTAGCGCTGCGACCGAGGTCGTCCTGCGCGTCAGGGCTTTAGCCCCTGAGGTACCTGATAGAATCGCAAGACATTGCACCATTCGACGCACCACGCTTCTAACCGGTCCTCGGCCACTCGTGCCTGGCCCGCAGCATCCCCTCTAGTACAATCAACCCGTGAGCGACGCCGTCCGCATCGGAATCCTGGGCGACTTCAATGCCGATTTCCGCTCGCACCACGCCACCAACGACGCCCTGCACCACGCCGCCCGCAAGCTCAACTTGAAAGTGGAATCCGAATGGATTCCCACTCCGTCCCTCACCGCCGCCACTGCCGAAAAGAAGCTCGAGAGTTTCGACGGCCTCTGGGCCTCGCCCGGCAGCCCCTACAACAGTTTCGACGGAATGCTCAGAGGCATCGAGTTCGCACGCCGCCGTGATTGGCCATTCCTCGGCACCTGTGGCGGATTCCAGTATGCCTTCATCGAATTCGCGCGCAATGTCCTGAGCATCAAAGACGCCGACAGCGCCGAGAACAATTCCGGCTCGAAGAACATCATCATTTACCCGGTAGCCTGTGCCGTTCCCGATCGCAAAGGCGACGCCCCCAAGCTCTCCGGGAAGGCCCCCGAAATTCGCCTACGCCCCGGTTCCTACCTGCAAACCTTCTATGGCAAGGACCAGGAGACCGCAACCGAAGAGTTCTTCTGCAACTTTGAAGTCAATCCCGACTTCGAATGGGCCGCCATGGAAGCTGGATTTCCCGTAGTCGCCCGCGGCGCCGAAGGCGAGATCCGCGCCATTGAGTCGCCCACGCATCGTTTCTTCCTGGCCACGTTGTTCCAGCCCCAACTTTCGTCGACAGAAAAGAAGCCGCACCCCATCGTTCTGGCCTTCCTCCAAGCCGCCAACGATTGGGGCAAAAAGAAGCTCGACGACAGCGTCCTCGAATAGCTCCATGTGGCGGAGATTTATGTGGCGCGGGCGCCCCCGCCCGCGTGTCCCTCGCCATACTCCCAGCTGCCCGTAGTTACCAAAGTCCAATCCCCCCGCGCGTTACCGCCCCCGCACCATGCGCATCTGGAGCCCCCACCCCTCTCCCGCTATTCTCGTCGAGATCGCGACCGTTCTCGAGACCGCGTCCGCAGGAGCCACTCGTCTCTATGCACATGCAGTTGATGAGCTCGTACCGCATCCCGTTCTCCACGCTGATCAGCTATATCCCGATCATCGCCACCATCGTCACCACCCTGTTCAGCGTGATTCTGGCCCGCGCCACCCTGCGCTACGTGGAAGCCACCGACAAGGGTCTGGCCCTCGCCCGCGAAGAATTCGAACGCGAGTGGTCACCTGATCTTCACATCAAGATGGAACGCGTCTCTTCGAGCGAAGCCAAAGTGATCGTCACCAATCTGGCGAAAACTTCGGTCCTTCTGCAGCTCCTGCAATTGCGCAAGCTTTCGCACGCCACGCCCTTCGAACGCTGCCGCCTCAACGATCCTCTGGTCGGCGGCATGACCTGGACCCAGGAAATGGGCAAGCGCATCATAGCCTGCACCAGCGCAGAATTTGAAGGCCCCATCGCCGCCTCGATGACCTTCTATGCCGCCGGACGCATGTTCCGCACTGACTGGTTCCGCTCGCAAATCGTTGTCCGCGACGGCCGCATCATCAGCCTTGAGCCCAGCAACATGCCGGCCCGGCGCGTCCGCGTAGTCGAACGCAAAGGCCCCGAACGCCGCCGTGAGTTCGTGCAAGACGTAACCGCCGAAGTCCCACCCGAAAAAATCAACACCAAACCCGACGAAAGCTTCTTTGTAACGGGCGCATGAGCGCATCGCATTCCGAAGCCTCTCAGCGAAGAAAGGCAATGTGGGGAGGGAAGAAGAACCAGGTGGGGACGGGCGCCTTCGCCCGTCCAGCAAGCGAAGCGAGCGGGCCCTTCAGCGGGGTGCCCCACCCTTGTCGCGTTGTTGGCGACAGGGTGGGGATTTTGACTTTAGAGGGTTTGGACTTAGGGATTCACGCCCTCACCCAAACACGCGCCGGAACCACGCATGAACTTCCGGGGGCCTCTAACGGGCTGCCTGGCTGTTATTCTGCCTGTGTTCTCTAAAATCTGAGATCACAAATTGTGACCTCAAGTTCGAGACCTGTTTGTCATTCCGAACCGGCGCTGTTTGCCGGTGAGGAATCCGTTGTTGAAACCGAAACGGGTTCAAACCATGTCGAAAACAGCAATCGTAGTCGCGAAAAAAGTCGACTCCAAGATCTTCGTTCTCCGCGGACAGCGCGTCATCCTCGACACCGACCTCGCCGAACTCTACGGCGTACAAGTCCGGCATCTGAATCAGCAGGTCAAGCGCAACGCGAAACGATTCCCTCCCGCCTTCCGCTTTCAACTCTCCGAGCACGAGCTGAAACTCTTGAGATCACAAAATGTGATCTCAACCGCAGGCCACGGCGGAACGCGCTATCTTCCCTACGCCTTCACCGAACACGGAGCCATCATGGCCGCCACCGTGCTGAACTCCGAACGCGCCATCGAAATGAGCGTCTTCGTCGTTCTCGCCTTCGTGCGCATGCGCCGCGCCATCGCCGGCAACCGCCACCTCCTCACCAAGCTGTCGGAACTCGAACGCCGCCTCGAAACCCACGACTCCGAAATCCAGGCCCTCATGGACGCCATCCGCGAACTCATGAGCCCCGAAGAGCCCACCCGCACCCGCATCGGCTTCGAAGCACCTTCAGAAGCAAGCGACAAGGCCATCAAAGCTCGCCCCATGCAACTCCGAAAAAGCAAGTAACTCAAACAACGATATCGAATTTGAATGATCTCCCATCGCGTCTTGGGAGGGATCGAATTTTGAGAAGGACGCGGGTTTGGGTAGGGCCCGGCTTCAAGCCGGGCCGTTAAGCACTACAGAAGAAACCCGGCTTTAGCCTCTGAGGGCAACTGACCCCAACTGGAAGACCGCCCGGTAACCCTTACCAAAGATCACAAATCCCGCCCCGCTAAAGTCTCCCCGCCCCTCTGCCGATCTATCCCTCAGAGGACCAGACCATGATCACTCCAATCACACAGCGTTCACCCGGCCGACGTCCACCAAGTCTCGCAGCCGCCTGCGGAGCCGAAGCCCGATCCTCACGCCGAAACTCCGCAGGTACCCAAAAGCAGCGCGCTCTCACACGACCAGATCACGCTAAAGAGCGCCGGCCAGCCCGACACCGACGGCAAGTAATCCTCGCTTCGTGGTAGCGGAAACTACCACGAACGTTGCAACCACCGTGGAAGAGCGGCGATTCCAGCGCCGCGAAAGGCGTCCCAGGCTACAGGGGTTCAGCCCCAGTGGTCGTCTTCCAATCCGAGAAACGAATCCCGCCCCGATTCCCAAAACGGGAACGAAGCCGAGTTCTCCAAAGGTGTCTTTTCCACTTGTGACATCTGACCTTGCCTTCCACAGCCACAACGTCCGATCATTTTCCAGCCGAAAGGCCGGGCCAGTTCTTCAGCCCAAACTAAGTGCTTATTCCGCAAGATTTTGCGTGTAAGTCATAGCCGCTCAAGATTTTGCGAGCCCGCGGGTATATCAAACTCGCGCAAGTTATTTGAAAACAATATCTTAGGGATCTCGATAAAAAAAATTGTGGGATCCGAATGGGGATACCGCGGAGGCGCATCGCCCCCGCGGTCCTTCACTCCGCCGTCTGCTCCAGCGTGCGGATGTACTCGACAACCGACTCGCTCCAGCCGTCGACGTGCGTCCACTTGCCGTAGCCAACGCCGTTCTTGTAGCTGGCGACGTTGATCACATAGCCCTTGCCCTTCGGCGCAGGCACCGTGTCGTGCGCCTGCTCGTCGGTGATAACGATCAGGCGATCGTAGCCATGCTTCTCATTCAGCTCGCCGACCGCCTTGCCCAGGTACGTTGCGCTATGCGGCTGCGACTTGTCGATCGCGTCGCGCAGAGCGAAGCCGCGCCGCGCCGGCACTTCGACCAGCGAGTTCGAGAAGCTGAACACTGCTACCTTCTCCCCGATCTCGCGCAGCAACACCGCAAGCCCGTAAGCCGCGTCGGTGCGCTGCATCTCGGAACGGTGAGAGAGTGGAGCAGTCATCGAGCCGGAAACGTCGACCAGCACGATCGTCTTTCCGCGGAGCTTCTCCCATCCCGCAACGCACTTCAGCATGGCCTGCTCCAGCACCTCTTCCCACTGCGGAGCGTAACGCACCGCCGCCAGGAATCGGAACGGAAGCACACGCGCTGTGCTCATCGAGCCGAGCGCGGCGAGCACGAGCGACTCGTCGACTCCAACGTCCCGCAGGTTGCGCAGGTTGCGGAGCAGGGCGAGTGCGCCCAGCTTCTGCTCGCGGAGCAGCCGCTCCCACGCCTCGCGCTTGTCAGCGCCAGACGAGAGTGCAACCTCCCACGTGTCAGGAGCATTGAGTTCGCCCGCGATCAGGCGCTTCCACACCTCGGCCTGCACCTCATCGCGCGGCTTCGCGTGAGCCAGGAAGAGCACGTCCCGCAGCTTGATAGGTCCGCCGCGATCGTACTTCGCCAGCGCGTACGCATCGAACTTGGGGAAAGCCGCAGCCAGCCCCTTCTTCACCTGCGCCGACAACGGAACGCGGCCGTCCTTCCAGTAGATGGCGACGAACTCCGCGAGTTCGTCGGCACGCTGGATGACTTGCACGAGCGTCTCGGCCACAAAGCCGCGATGCGTAGCGTGACGCGCCATCTCGCGCACGAGCAGAAGCGGCGCGTGACGCAGCTTCATCTGTACGCGCGCCTCGACGGCGAGCGCGGCCACCTTCTCGGCTGCAACCTTGGGAACAAGTTCCGCAATGCGCCCCGCGATCTCGACTCCGTCCTCGTAGAACTGGCTCTCCCAAAGCAGGCAAGCCAGCACCGAGCGCCGCAGTTGCAGTTCCGTCGAGATGTTGCGCGCCGGCGCACCTTCATGCGTCCGCAGGCGGAAGTTCAGGTTGAGTAGATTCAGTCGAGCCATGTGTGGCCTCCTCTCGTACAGCTTCTAGCTGCTAGCTTCTAGCGACTAGCTAAACGTCTTGTCATGCTGAGCGAAGCAATGAGGAGAGCAAAGCGATCCTCATTGCGCAGTCGAAGCATCCCTACCGCAATGCGCTGCTGCAGGCAGAGATCCTTCGACTCCGCTCGGATGACAAATCAAAACATCGCCGGGGAATTCGCGGCAACAGCACTGGCAGTCATCTGCCTCTGAGACAGTGTTTCCACTGCCGTCAGCCCGAAGTAGCTGTTGTCTTCACCACCGGCGAACTTCCGGTGCTTTGCCGCTCAATGCAGCGCGGGCACCGGCACTTCATCTTCCTGCTGCGGGCTCGGCTCCGCCAGTCTTTCGACGAAGCGCGAACCCGCAGGCTTCTCGGCATGTTCGAGCAGCAGGCCCTGGAAGTCCGCCATGGTCTCGGCCCACGGATGGGCTTCGACGAATGCACGGGCCTCGAACTCATCCGCCAGCGGAAAGAAACGGCGGTATAGTTCCAGCTTCTGCTCTTCCGACGCGACGCCGAGGTACAGTCGGTAGTCGATGCGCCCGGGTCGCAGCAATGCCGGATCGAGAGCTTCGATCTTGTTCGTCGTCATCATGTACAGCACGTCGTCCGGAGCGTGAAATCCGTCGAGAACGTTCAACAAACCCGACAGCGTCACACCGAACTTGTCGGCAACCGTCTTGGCTTCCGGCTTCTCCCGCGGATCGCCTGGCGAAGGCTTCTCTGCATGACTGCGAGGGTTACTCGCAATCATGCAATCGACGTCTTCGAACAGAACGACCGAGCCCGGCGGAACATCGTTCATCGCCTTGGTCAGCGAGCGATCGTTGAAGTCAGTGAGGTTGATCGCATAGATCGACATCGCAAACTTCCCCGCAATCGCCGACACCAGCGACGTCTTCCCCGTTCCAGGCGGACCGTACAACAGGTATCCCCGGTGATACGGCACGCCGAGACGGCGGTAACGCGCCTTCGCGCTCTTGAACTTCTCAATGTCGCTGACCAGGCGCTCACGCTCTCCTGTTTGCAAAATCACTGAGTCGAGCAAGCGCGCGTTGTAACCTTCCACGCTGCCCCAATACTCCGAGTACACGTAGAGAGACGAGCGCACACGTTCATGCTTCTTGTGACAGGAAGCAATCTCGGTGACGAACGACTTCAGCAAGCTCTGGTCGCGTCCCACGGTCTGGAACACGAGCAACTCGCTGCGCTTCGGCGTCCATCCGCGAGTGTCTTCGCTGCGGTAGAAATCGACGCGAAACGGGCGGCCGCGATACCAGAACCAGTGACGGCCTGGAGCCGGAATCAGCGCCAGGTTCTCGTTGCGCACCGTGGTGTCGAGATCGACACGGCGAATGCGCCTGAGAAACTTCTGCTCGGCGAACCATTGCTTCACCCAGGCGAACGCTGCGTCCTCGTCCTTCACCGTGATCGATAGCGTGGTCTGTCCCACGATCCAGTACCAGATTCGACTGGGGATCGCGCGCAGGTACGCACCGACGGCACCAACGATCATGAGCAGCAATCCGCCCGAGGCGAACTGGTTCTGGCCGCTCAGCACGTGTTTTAGAAATTCGAACATATGGTTCGGCGAACTATTCGGAGTGGACGATTTCCAATTCGTCCTCCTTCTCCGTCTCTTCATCCATTTCTTTCTTGGTGAACCCGACCGGACGATTCACGTCTTTGGTGCGAATGATCCACGCGATTTCTTCCATGTCCGACTTGCTGGGTACTCGCTTGTCGTTGTAGTCGGTGCACATGCTGACCTTGAACGGCACCAGCCGCGCGGGACGCAGGAACGCGCAAAGGATGACCTCTTCGCTCTCGGCGAATCCGCGCTGAATGTGTGCCCAGTAGCAGGAGTTGCACAGCGACGCACTGACCTGCGGCCTTCCGTTTCGAATGACGACGCTCATACGTGCTTTCTAACCCGCGATTTTGCGGGAGTTGCGAAATTGAAATCAATCAGCCGGGGAATCAGCGACAGAGGTACGTGAGGCGCTTTACCGTTTAGCTACACGGGCACAAATACCCGTGACAGGATTCGAACCTGCATCCCCTGCTCCAAGGCGAAGTAACCCTTGTCTTCACCACCGGCCGAACTTAGCGACTTCCCTACCAGACTTCAGGGACTAAGCTCACATCGATTCGAGACGCCTGACGCGGCCCTTGAAGGGCCGCTCTTCCACGTCCTCGCAGCGCGCACGTCCGCTCAATGCGCGGTAGAAAATCGCCGGGGAACCTGCGAGAAGAGATTCGACTCGAGGCCGGTCTCTGCGGCAACCCTGAGCTTCGGGACGACGCCCCCAGATCCTCGCGGATCCCGGCGTGGCCGCAAATCAGCACCTCGGCGGGATTCGCAGTCCCGCGCGTCGCTCGTTTGGAGCGAAGTAACTCTTCTCTTTCACCACCGGCGAAATCTGTACTGCTAATCCAAAAAACCCCCGGTTAAGGCGCAGGCCCGATTGCCTGCGCCAGTGACGGACAACAGCCAGGGAACTGGAATCACGGTTGAGGGCTCGAACCCCGGCCTAGCAACAGGCACGCCACGAAGTTGCCGTGAACTTCACCACTGACTGAATTTGTTTTGCACGCGATCTTTCTACGCGCGCGTTTTACAGCAGGCGATACAAGGTCAGGGAACGTTCGGCGACGGAGAGGGCTTGCGCCCATGAGGGGTCGAACCTCACAGCCTGGAAATCCAGGACTGTTCTACCAAGAGAAGTATCCGTAACCTTTCACCACTGACCATCTTGTGCGCAGTCGTCGAGCTGCGCTCGACGGGACGGACGAATGCGTCCGTCCCCACGCATGGAATCCTTTGCTGGGGGAATGAGCGACCGCGGACGTGTCGTGTCAAGGCGAAGGAACCGCGGCCTGCGCCACCCAGCGTGCTTTACCACATATTTTGTTTTGTTAGCTTTGCGTTAAACGGCGCCGAGGATTAATTAGCGCAATCGGACGACGCCCTAAAGCTGACTCGGCATGTTATTGGCCGATACAGCCCGCTAAGCGATTTGTGCATAGAATCTGACAAATTTGGGCGTCCTTTCCTTAGAGGATGATTGAAGATGCCATAACTTTTAGTTTTGTGCAAGGGGAGAAAACGGAAAAATATTTCAGAAATATTTTTGCGATCGGCATGCGAAGAAATCAATCTGCAAGAAGTTCGAACGCTGGATAACTTGCCGCGATCGCAGCAAATTGTTCCGGCGGCGAGCCTGCGCGTACGGGAAAGTAGCGTTGCACTTCGCGTTTGAAAGAATCGAGGTAGGCTTTCAGAATTTGCGGCTTCTCGGCGTCGGGAATCGGGCGCAGGCGGAACTTCTGGAGCGTGCTTCCCTTCTTCAATGCGATCTCCCCGGCGGCTTCGGCATTGCGGACCCACTGCGTTCGTCCGCGCGGGGCTACCAGATAGCGCTTGCCCCGCAGTTCCAGCAGGTCGACCGGAGTCGAGAATAGCTTGCCGGTTTTGCGTCCGCGAACTTGGAGAAGATAGATGTGAGACGGGCCTAGACCAAGGCCAATGAGGAATCCGAAAGTGCGGTTGAAGACTTTTTCAACGGCGGTGGGTTCGCGGAAGCTGGAAAGCGTCGGGTCCACGTCTTGATTATAGCGGTGCAGTTGCGGCTTTCTCGTTGTGTATCACGTGCGTGGCGCTGCATGCAGAGTGCAGAGATCCTTCGCTTCGCTCAGGATGACAAGACTAGAGGGGGATCATGTGCACAGTTCATATTCCCTTCACGAAGCGCAGCGAGGCGGAATTCATGCAGTAGCGGAGGTGGGTTGGTTCGGGGCCGTCGTCGAAGACATGGCCGAGGTGGGCATCGCATTCGGTGCAGGCAACCGCGGTGCGGACCATGCCGAAGGTTGTGTCGCCGACTTCGGTTACGTTTTCGCGGGCGATGGGTGCCCAGAAGCTGGGCCATCCTGTGCCAGATTCGAATTTCGTGGAGGAATCGAAGAGCGCGTTGTCGCAACAGATGCAGCGATATATGCCCGTGTCGTGCAGGTTCCAGTATTTTCCCGTGAAAGCGATTTCAGTGTCGGCGTTGCGCGTGATGTCGAAGGCTCCGGGACCGAGTTGCTGGCGCCATTGGTCGGGCGTCTTGATAACCTTCGCGATCTGCACTTTTTTCAGGCGCTGGCCGGAGTCGGAGAAGAGCACGACGGTGACGTCTTTGGGCTCAGGGAGCGCGGCCGCGGCGTTCAAAACAGGGGGGCGTTTCCAGTGCCACAAGGCCAGGCCCCCAATCGTCGCGATGGATGTAGCGAGAAACGCACGGCGTTGAATATTCGGTGGCGGTGCTGCCGAGCTTTGCTCGGCCGGACAGCCGGGGGCGGCTGTCCCCACATGAGTCGTCGCCTTGCTGTCGAGATCGGAATCGAACATCAACTTCTCCTCTGTTACTTTCCGGTATAGAGGTCGGGGAATTCTTGTCGCAGGTGCTCGACCTTCGGAGCGTCGTTGAAAACGATGTACGGTTGATTCGGATGCAATGCCGCATAATTCTGGTGATAGGCCTCCGCCGGATAAAAACCCTGCAGGGGGACAACTTGGGTCACGATCGGGCGGTGGAATACTTTTGCTTTGTCGAGCTGGTCGATGTAGGCCTCGGCAATGCGTTTCTGTTCATCATTGCTGTAGAAAATCGAGGAGCGATATTGCGTGCCCTCGTCGGGACCTTGCCGATTGAGTTGGGTTGGGTCGTGCGCGACCGAGAAGAAGACACGCAATAGTTCGCCATAGGTGATCTGCGAGGGATCGTAGACAATCTGCACGGATTCGGCGTGCCCGGTTTCTCCGGTGCTGACCGTTTCGTATTCGGCGGTTTTCGCGGAGCCTCCCGAGTATCCGGAGGTGGCGCCGAGCACACCCTTGACGTGCTGGAAGACTGCCTGGATGCCCCAGAAGCATCCTCCGGAAACGACGGCGGTTTGCTTGCCCGGGGTAGAGGCACGGGGAGCATCTTGTACGGGCGCAGGCACGGGACCAGCGGCAGGGCTGGCTTTGGCGTTACACGCGGTTGTGGCGAGGAGCGCTGCAGCGAAAGTCAGAGCCAGGCCAACGGATGATCGCATTTTCGTTTCCCCTTCTTCAGTACGAGAAATCTGGGCTAGCAGATTGGAGTTGCGGGAGGGGGAAAAGTTTCAGAGCCGCGGAACTGTTGTTGGCGACCGCAGTCGCGATCTTAGAAAGAGCATCGTAGCTGCGGCCCGATAGACCTGGGCCGCCTGGAGGGGCGAAGGCGCCCGTCCCCACACAAGCACGGCACCCCCACACGAGTCGTGACGATCCGAACTTCTTGCTTGCTTTTTCGCCTTCTGTTCGCCAATAATGGCGGCATGGCCATTACGCGCAGACAGCGGGAAGTGTATGACTTCATTTCACGATTCGTGGCGGAGCACGGGTATTCTCCGTCGTTTGAGGAGATTGGCAAAGGGCTGGAGCTGACTTCTCTGGCGACCGTCCACAAGCACGTCACGAACCTGGAAAAGAAGGGGCTGCTGACGCGCGACTACAACCGCAGCCGCTCGATCGACCTGCTGCCTCCTAAGGGACGACTGAAGCAGGCGATGAGCGTGAACACCGGCCTTGTGCTGCCGCTGATGGGTCGCATCGCTGCCGGACAGCCGATCGAGGCGGTGGAGAATCCGGAGACGATTTCGCTGGCGGACTTTGTGCGCTCGAAAGAAGTGTTCGTACTCGAAGTGCGAGGTGACTCGATGCAGGATGAAGCCATTCTCGACGGCGACTATGTACTGGTCGAGAAGGCGCGAACGGCGCACAACGGAGACATCGTGGTCGCTTTGGTGGATCAGAGCGATGCAACGTTGAAGCGGTTTTACCGGGAGGGTGACAGCATTCGCCTGCAGCCTTCGAATGTGACCATGAAGCCGATTATTGTGCCGGCGGCTTCGGTGGATGTGCAGGGGCGGGTGATTGGGGTGCTGCGGAAGTATTAGGAACTCTCTGTACCCCGTGCTCAGTACTCAGATTCCGATCTCGCGATTTTCTTCCGCTCAGTACAGGTGGAAATTTACTTCGACGGCAATCATCACTGGAACAGGTTGGCCGTCCTTTCTAGCGGGCTCGAACTTCCAGCTTTCGACCGCACGCACGGCTTGGGCATCGAGGCCGGCGCCCAGCGGGCTCAGAATCTTAATTCTCGTTGGCTTTCCGTCCGTGCTCACAATCAGGCCAAGTGTTGCCGTGCCTTGGTATTTCGCAGCGCGCGCACCTTCGCTGAATTCCGGTTCTGGTTGGAAAATTACTTTTGGTGGTCTCACGCCGTTCCCTACGCGGAATGTCGGGTGAGGCTGGGACAAGTCGTGTGGCTGTGCCAGGGACTGACCGCTCTCGCTCGGCAGAGCAACTCCTGGGATCGCAATGATCTGGCTGGAAAAACGGCAGTTCTCGTCTTTCGAGGCAAGCCCTTCCAGGACGCAATCTTTCCAATATTCGGGCACGAGATGTGCGAGGCTGTCCTGTTCGGTGAGAAAGATTCTTGATATGGCTGCATCGGCTTGCTCTGCCGAAGGCGCGACTTTTCCGAAGTCAACGTCGATCTTGAGGAGTGCGGGTTCCGTGTTCTTCCCGTCAGCCGATTTCTTCTTGGCGGCACTGAACGCGAATTCCGGAGTCAATCGGGTGACCAGCAAACGTCGGCCTTCGATCTCCAGAACAGGCCCAGATGCATGAATGTCATCCAGAACCACGAAGCCGTCGGCTGTCCAATCACTAGCGAACTGTCCTCCGATCAGTTCCCCTGCGGAGTCGTAGAGCAAATGATCGCCACTATAAAAACCGCGGAGTAATCGAGTCTTGCCCTGGTACTGATCGCGGAGGTGCTGCCGCAGCTCATCCGCTTGGGCGCGCGCAAAGACGGCGAGAAACAATGAGAGCGCGAGTGTGGTCCAGTGAATATTGCGACGGTGTTGGCGCATCGCAAAGCATTGTAGCCCTGCGCTAGTGCTGCGCGAATAAAAAACGCCCGGAATAGTTTCCGGGCGTGGGTCTTGCTAAACCTTGCGAACTGCGATTTAGCCGATGTGCTTGTTCAGGGCCTGGGCGATGGCGTCCTTGGGGCGGTAGCCGACGAGTTGTTCGACGACCTGACCTCCCTTGAACACCAGCAAAGTGGGGATGCCTGTGACTTTGTAGCGCATCGGTGTGGCGCTGTTGGAGTCGACATCCATTTTGCCGATTTTGATTTTGCCCTGAAACTCGGTGGCCAGTTCTTCGACGATAGGGGCGATCGCGCGGCACGGGCCGCACCATGTTGCCCAGAAGTCGACTAGAACGGGCTTGTCCGATTTCAAAACATCCTGGTCGAAGTTTGCATCGGTGACTTCGACGATTCCGTTACCTGCCATTTTCTTTCTCCTCGTTGTAACGTCGCGCTGTCGGCGAGACGCTCCATCGGGCGGCGCTGCCGGGCCTGCGATCGGTATCAGTGCTTGGTATCAGTACGTCCCCTAGGGGAAACCGAACCTACTATCGTAACACCGGAATTAGATGCCTGGGGAGGTGGGAAGGTCGCAAGACCTCGGCGGCCCTCAGGGACGAGGGGTTTTCACGTCCGTGGCGCCTGGCGGGGTATCTGGAGTCAGGGACTTGATGAAGCTGACCAACTGCCAGCGCTGGGGTTCGGGTAGCTTGGACCATACGGGCATGCCGCGGCGGACCACACCGTTGGTCAACAGCCAAAACAGCACGCCGGGGGTAGCCTGTTGGACTTCGTCGGCGCGCAGGCTGGGCCCTTTTTTCCCGCCATCCGCCATATCACCGTGGCACTCGGCACAGTGTTGACTGAAGAGTTTGCCGCCGGCGGCGACCGCGTCGGGATCCTTGGCCAGGGGATTGCGACGAGCAGCATCTTTCTTCGGAGCTTTCGCCAGTTCCGCGTAGATGGAGGAGTCGTGCTTGGACGCGGAGGTCTGCGCTGCGACCACGCCGACCGCCAGAGCGAAGGCCGTGGCGAAGAAGTGCAGTTTGAAGATGCGGTTCTGATGAGCCATACGCTTTGTCATGCCGCGATTCCTTTGTCGCTTGATCCGAGCGATGATCCGGCCGAGCCATTGTCCGTCCATCTCAACGACCTCCGAAGAGACGAGCGACAGCGGCGCCGAACCCGGAGAATTCGCGGGAGGCACCCCAGCGCAGGAGGAAACGGTGGCTTTGGTCGTTTAGGCCGAAACCGGGCGAAAGTCGCAGGGTCCAATCCGAGGGCAGGTTCCAAGCAATTACCGGCGCCAAGTACTGCGAGGTGTTGTTCAAACCGAAACTGTAACGGTCGCCGAGGCCGCCGTACATTTCAATTCCGGCAACGAGGTTCTCGGGGCAGAAGCTACAGCGCTGGGAAGAAGCCTTTAGAGCCAGAGGACGGCTGGCGCCCATCGCGTAGCCGAACTCCCAGGGATTGCCGCCCGTAAGGTTCTTGGTGGCGATGGTGTTTTGGGCAAAATTCCAGCCTTTGAAGTTCTTCGACAGCAGAAGCTTGAACTCGAGTTCGTGATCGTGGTCCTGCCGTGCAATCGAGTTAGGGACGGCATAATCGGCTTCCACATCGTGACCTTCGACTTCTTTCAGAATCTTGTCAGCACCGCTGGTCTGCTCGTATTCGATGTAGAGCACGGGATTGATGAAATGCTCGCGTTGCAAGAGGCGAAAACGATTCTCCCAGCGGAAACCGGTAAAGAGCGTGCTGTCGTTGAAAGTAGTTTGAGCGTCGAGGTAGATCTCGGTGGTCCACCACGCGGTGGCGCCGTATTCGAATTCGGCCCAGTAGGCGAGCCAGGGGTTGCCGGCGCGCTGGGTACCGAACGTGGAGAAGTACTCGACCTCGAGGCTGCCAGGCTCTTCGAGGTAGTGATCGTAGGTGACGATGTAAGGGCTCTCCTGGGATTGAGCTGGGAGAGCGGCGAAGTACAGGATGAGAGTGAACAGCCCGCAGCACAAGCCCTGCCTAGGCCTTACGGTGGCAGGGAGATTAGCGGAGAGCCGCGGACCGAACAGAGATTGGGTGTGCAACGTGGTGAGAGGCAAGCGGAGTTATTGATTCCTTTCCAGTCGTCCTTCACTACTAGGACTTGTAGTTGCAACTCAGTCGCAACTAGAATACATTCATCATGTTGCTGGAAGGCTGAAGGAACCGTCAAGCGCCAGCGAAAGAATTCGTCGCACTGTGGTTGCGACCAGTTGCGACAAACGAGGATTACTATGCCGCTTCCAGAGACAGAAATGCCGGGACGATTGCAGGCGCATTTTGCCGAGCGCGGAATCCGCATGACCCAGCAGCGGCGCGCGATTTTGAGCGTGATCGAAACCGCGAGCAAGCATCTGGATGCGAGCCAGATTCTGCGAAAGGCGCAGAAGATCGACGCCAGCGTCGACCGCAGCACGGTGTACCGTACGTTACAACTGCTGAAACGGCAGGGATTGATCGACGAACTCGATCTGATGCACATAAACGGCGAAGGGCATTACTACGAGCGCAAGCTGGAGCGCGACCACATCCACATGGCCTGCCTGCGCTGTGGCAAGATCGCAGAGTTTGTGAGCGATAGTTTTGAAAAGCTCAAGCAGCAAGTAGAGAAAGACTGCCGCTTCCGGGTGGTGATTTCCCGGCTGGAGATTGGCGGATATTGTTCGGCTTGCCGGGGATCGCTGTAGCCGCGATCATTCTGGCTCGATTGAGCCCGAGTGCAGGTAAAACGGGGGCAGGCAAGAAAGAAAGCGTCCTCGACTTTTCAGTCCAGGACGCCTCGGTATTAGCAGCCCTCCCCCAGAACTGCCAAACCACGAGATGGATATTAGAAGCCCCCCTATTTTGTGTAAACGTCACCTTGGTAACTTAGTTAGCGGAGAGCTAATTTTTGGTTGACCGAAGTAACTGAGAAGGAATAGCGGACGGCTACTGCTTCTGCCAGGTTTGGCCGGCGTCCGCGGTGATCCAGACTTCTGAGGTTGACGTGGAGAGCTTGCCATGCTGGAGGTCGGCAAATTCCAGGGTGAGAATGTCGCCGGTGAGCCCGGTGCTGCCCGCGGCGGGGAAGACGCGGGTCCAGTGGATGCCGGCGTCCTGAGAGTGGTAGAGGGCTCCGGCGGATCCCCCAGCCCAGACCTCTGTCCCAGCCGCAGAAACTGCTCGGAACGACAGCGCAGCAGTATCGCGTTTCGTTGCCTTACCGGCGTCCTTCGCCTTCGACCGTGAGGTCTGCGCGGAGACTTGCAGACTTGCCGCATCCAACACGAGATTCGCGTTGACATCGACGGTCTGCCAGGTGCTGCCGTGGTCGAGAGAACGCTGGAGCGCGCCAGCAGCGTTGATAGACCAGAGCGGTAGCAGCACGGGAGAGAGGTCGGTGAAGCTACGGCCGTTTAGCGGGAGTTGGGTGATCGTGTTGCTCGAGATCGTGCCTCCGATCTTGGCCGCGTCAGTCTGAACCTGCGCTGTCGCCGCTGCAACCTGGACCGTTTCTGAGACGCTGCCGGGGCTCAATGTGAAAGCGAAGGCCGAGGGCTGATTGGCGTCGTAGTTAAGGTCGAGAACCGTGGTCTTGAAACCCGTGGCAGCCGCTTGTGCCCTGTAACTTCCCGTCGGAAGGCCGGCGATGAGCCACTCGCCCTGCGCGTCCGTCACCGCGGTAGTGGGCTTTCCCGCCTTCGATGAGGTGATCGTAACGCGCGCGTTGGACACCGCGGCTCCACTGGGATCGACGACATACCCGCCGATCTGGCCAGGGGCGGCATGGCTTCGCAGTCTGAGGAGCGCCTGCTCCTGAGCGATTTGGCTGTTTGTGTTACCGTCTGCGCTCGGAGTCGGCGGCTTGGCGCGGACATAATTTTCGCCGGATGGAGTCTGGGCCTTCGGCAGATTTTGGACCTGCTGAGCATCGATACTGATGCCCCGATCGTCAATCATGGGCGCTGCACTTGTTACCTCCACGGTTGCAGGTGCGGCGGGGACGCTCCCATTCGCGGGGATATCATTCGACTGCTGCTTGGCGAACGCCTGAGGCGCGGGAGCCGGAATCTGATTCTGGACGTTGTTCTGCTGCTGGTACTGATTCGCAAGCCTCGGGCCGTGAGATACGGGACCTCCAATCGCCGCGCCCACATTGCGCCCAACAACCGGGGCTGCCTGCGGCGCGAGGACGCGTGCCGCCTCCCCGTGAAACTCATTTTTCTTCTCAATATCAGCCACAACGGCCCCGTTGACAGAGTCGGCGAAGGCGGGGGTGGCGGGTGCATGGAGTTTTGCGTCCCTATTGGCCGAGGCCGGAGCCACGAACCGATCCATCTCCTTCTTGGGTTCATTGGCCGCCATTTCAACCGGTGCCTGTTGCTTCAGGACCGTGGCCGTCGTTGCATGCTGGGCCCGCCGCTGAAATTGCAGTATCGCAAGCGATGCAACGGCGACAACTCCTGCCGTGATAATTCCCCAGCGAAGAGCGGGCCAGGTGAACCATCCACTCGGGGATGGGCGAATGGTCGTTTGCACTGGCTCGGTCTCAGGCAGGGCTAGGGCCACGATCTCGCGGCAATTGCCGCAATGGGCGAGGTGCTCGAGCACGACCATGCGTTCGCGGTCTGGCAGCGAACGCTCGGCGAAGGCCGTCAGCAGATCCGCGTCGGGATGATTTACTGCAAGCGGTCCGGCCTGTAGGCGATCGCGCACGATTTTGGGTACGTTCTGCATTTTCAACTTCTAGCTTCTAGCCTTTCGGCTCCCGGGCTACGCCTTCAATCCATTCCACTTAATGCGGGGGTTTACTTTATCGTTAACCGTCATCCTGGACCCTCCCTTACCCGTGCCTCCACTCTCTTCTCTGAGAACGCTGGAGCCGCCGTTTCTTGCGCCAGGCTGCGGCGAATATCCAGCTGCAGGTCACGAACATCGACTTCTAGTGCCTCTTCGGCTTGGCGGCGGGACATGCCCTGGCGCCCCAAGGCGGCGACGATCTGCTTCCGCAGAGATTTAGCCAGCTTGTCGATTTTGCGGCTGATGGTCGACTCGTGGACGCCGAGCATGCGGGCGATGTCGGCCAAGGTCCGGCCGTCGAGATAGTACGCGCTCAGCACGGTGCGGTCTTCGGCCGAGAGCGTGGCAAGCGCCTCGTCAGTGGCCTGCGCTAGGCGCTGGTCTGCAGCGGGCGAGAGTGGCTCTGGGTCGGGAGCGCGGAACTGGACGCCTTCTTCGGATTCCTCGTCGAGACTAACCAGTCGCTTCGTCCGGCGGTAGCGGTTGACGTATTCTTGGGCCAGAACGGTGCGGAGCCAGCCCTCCAGCGATCCGCGGCCGGTGTAGGAAGCGAGCTTGGAAACGCGCTGCCCCTCGCGGGTGTTGGTGCCGTAAAGATCGGCGTAGAGGGTGTCGGCCAGTTCTCGCGCGGCGGAATCTTCGCGGGCGATGCGCAGTGCCGAGAGGTAGAGCTTTTCACGAAAACGCGTGAGGAAGATCTCCCAAGCAGTGTTGCTTCCCGCAGCGCAGGCGCGGGCCAGAGCGAGTTCGTCGACTCGCAGGCTCAGGAAGAACGTCCGGATTTCAGATTCGGAACTCGATGCAGTCGAGTGCTTTGACCCAACTTCACAGAGGATTACAGAAAAGGATTCGCGGGTGAGCCCGATCTTCTCGCAGCCGCTTTTGGCATGGAACTCCGCCAGCAGTTCGTTGACGACGGATTGAACGGCGGCGTTTGGTTTGGCGGAACTCATGTTTGGCCGAATATGTCTATTCGAACACTAGAGCGGCTGCCGACGTTAACCCGTTGTCTGCGCCACCTTGCATTCGGCGCAGGGACAGATTTCACGCAAGAACTTCCACGAGTAGAGGCCCAGATCGTGATTGTCGTTCCACGAGAACTTGATGGCGTATTTGCCCACGCCTTCCGCGGACAGGGGCTTGGCGTTAGGCTTGAACATTAGCAGTGCGCCGGGTGCGGCGACGACGGGGTCGCCCGGACGGCGTCCAGTCTTGTCACGTTCCTCGTTGCACATAGCACAGGGGCAGGCGTCGCGCAGATAGACGAAGTTATAGTGCGAGACGTGGCCGTCGTTCCATTCGATGTCGACGCCGGTGCCGGTCGTTAAGTTGACCTTCACCGACTTCGGATCCGTGGCCGCACTGGCGGCTGGGAGCGGGGACTGCATGGAGTAAGTATCGCACAGCAGCTAGCCCGATCAGAAAGTGGTCGCGCGATTACGGCCCTTTCTTAATGACTCCAATGGCCCCTACCGTGACAATCTCTGCGATCGTGAGAAACAGTGCGTAACTGGCGAACAGGAAGGCGCCATATTTCCCGCTAGTCTCGGGATGCATCCGCGGCATAAAGGTGGAAAACCGGGAGAGCAAAACGGCCTCGCCGAACATTCCCGGAAGTGCGATGAGCAGCGCCGCCGAGGCCCAATCGGCTGCGGGCACCTGACGCCACTTGAGAAGAACGATACAGACCGCCGCGCTCAGGATGGGCGTGATCGCAAAGTTGATCCAGTAGCGGAAGCTGCTGGTCTCAAATACGTGGGGACCGCGAAACTCGTACCCAATCGTCCCTGCCACCCAGAAGGCCGCACCGAAAAGCCCGAAGAGGAGTTTGTCGTGCGTCGTCATCGTCGCTCCTAACCCTTGAATTTGAATCATGTACCACTTGGTACATTCAATGTATGTACCACATGGTACATTGAATACGCAAGATGCCGCGAAAGAAAAAGCAGAACCGCAATCGGGAACAACTCCTGGAGAGCTGTCTGGCGGCTTTTATCCGCGCGGGGACACTCGACCTCAGTCTGGATACCTTGGCCAAAGCGGTCGGAATCAGCAAGCGGATGCTGGTCCACTACTTCGGGGGACGAGATGCCATCGAGGAAATGGCCATGTCCCTTCTCGAAGACCGACTGCGGGCGCGATTTCGAGCGAGCGCATTCCCCGCGGGCGCGTCGCTTCGGTCTGTGCTTTCCGCTTTGTGGGAACAGACGACCAGCGCCGAGTCCCGGGGTGTCGTCTTGCTGGCCATGGACCTGACGAGGCGGAGTTGGAGTGGGTCAAAACGGGCGCGGAGATTCTTCGAAGAGCAGCAACGGTTGTGGTCCGATATGCTGCGGGAATTCCTGCCTGATCCTAGGGCCGTGGAGACTCTGCTACAGCTGTATCAGGGAGCGATGCTCGTCTACCTGGTGACCGGAGATCGGGAGCGGGGAAGGCGGGCGCTGGAACGTTTCATCGCGACTGAGTCCACGATGCCGCCCCAGCAATGACCATCCAATGCCGGGCACGATGCTGGCTGCCTGCGCGCGCCAGCCGACATTGCCGAATTCGGGCAAGTTCCTGTAAAATCTAGGTTTGCCCTACAAGTATTGAATTCTCTGGGAGTCGTCATGGCACAACAATGTGATATCTGCGGCAAGAAGCCGCAAGCGGGAAACCGCATCAGCCACGCGCACAACGTCACCAAGCGGCGCTGGAACATCAACCTGCGTCCGGTGCACGCCCGCGTGGGCGCGACCACCAAGCGTATGCGCGTCTGCACGTCCTGCCTCCGCAGCGGCAAAGTCGTCAAGGCGTAAGAACCGTTTTCACCTCAGAGGACACAGAGGGAGCTTTGCCTTCCCCCATGACCCTGTGTGTCCGCCCGAACGCGCCGTTCCTACTGGATCGCCATCAACTGCACGTCGAAGATCAACGCGGCATTCTCCGGGATCTGGGGCGGATGTCCCGCCTCTCCGTAGGCCAGCTCAGGCGGGATGCGCAATTGACGCTTGCCGCCGACTTTCATTCCTGCGACACCTTCGTCCCATCCCTTGATGACGTCGCCTTGTCCGAGCGTAAAGTCGTAGGGCTGGTTAGTGCCGACTGAACTGTCGAACTTTTTGCCGGTGGTGAGCCATCCAGTATAGTGAACCTTCACATGGTCGCCTGCTTTGGCGGGCGGGCCGAGACCTTCCTTGATCTCCCAGAATTGCAGGCCGGATTCGGTCTTGATGCCATCACCCGTGACCTTGGTGGGAGAGTTGGCGTTGGGGCGGACCACCTGAATGGGTTTGTGGGTCGGCGTTTGCGCCACGAGTAACCCTGCAAACGCAAGAACGATAACCGCCGCCACGTTCTTCTTCATGTTTGCCCCCTCCAATAACTTAATAACCACAGTGGGCATCGAGGAACACGGAAGGCGTTCTCTGAGTCCCTTGTGGTTGAAGTTTTTTCATGCCAGTGCGATGACGTCGATTTCTACCAGCACGTCTTTCGGCAAGCGCGCGACTTCGACCGTGGAGCGGGCCGGCGGCGCGGAGCTGAAGTACTTGCCGTAGACGGCATTCATGGCGGCAAAGTCGCTCATGTTTTTCAGGAAGACGGTCGAGCGAACGACTTTCCCTAGGCCGCTGCCAGCGGCTTCCAAAATCTCGGACAGATTGCGGAGGACGCGATCGGTCTGGGCGGTAACGTCGCCGTCGATCACTTGCTGAGTCGCGGGATCGATCGCGATTTGTCCCGACGTGAAAATGAGTCCGTTGGCTTTGATGGCCTGAGAATAGGGGCCAATGGCTTGCGGGGCATCTTTGGTGGATATGATTTCGCGCATAAGGGCAACCCTCTGTGTCAATTTCAGACGAATAAACCACAGACGGCACAGAGTAACATAGGGGAAATCCCACTGCGTTTATGCATTGGTACTGGTTCAGATTTTCTGCAACCGTTGCACTTCGTGGACACCCGGAATTTTGCGCAGGCCCGCGATGATCTGCTCGAGGTGTTTCAGGTCGGCAATGTCGAGGACGACTTCTACACTAGCCTGGCTGTTCGAAGTGTGCGCCGTAATGTTGCGGATGTTGCTCTTGGCGTCGCCGATCACTCCGGTGATGCTCTTCAGCATGCCGAAGCGGTCATCGCAAAAAACGGTCAGCTTTACTGGATAGGCTGTAGGCGTGCTCTCGTCGCGCGCCCACTCAACTTCGATCTTGCGTTCCGGTTCATACATCAGGTTGGTCACGTTGGGGCAGTGGATGGAGTGCACGGCCACGCCTTTGCCGCGCGTGATGTAGCCGACGATGCCTTCTCCGCGAATGGGATTGCAGCAACGGGCGCGGTACACCATCATGTCCCCCTGGCCGCGGACGGTGATGGCGTTGTGGTCACCGAAGACGCGGCGCACGACACTGGCGATGCCGCCGGGTTGCGAAGTCAAGCCTTCCGATTCGATGTCGCCGGCGATGGAATGCGTTGCGCCCGCAGGCAGGAGGCGCGCGAGCACCTGGCGCGCAGAATATTTTCCGTAGCCGATTCCCGACATGAGGTCGTCGGCCTTGCCTAGGCCGTAGCCCGAGGCAACTTTCTGCAGGTCTTCGTCCTTGATTTCTTTGAGCGCGATGCGGTATTTGCGAGCTTCTTTTTCGATCAGCTTGCGGCCGATTTCGATCGCGCGTTCGCGCTGGTGAACGTTGAGCCAGTGCTTGATCTTGTTGCGCGAGCGGGACGACTTTACGAGACCGAGCCAGTCTCGGCTGGGCTTGTGTCCGGGCTGCGTGAGTATTTCGACGATGTCGCCAGAGTGCAGCTTGTGGCGCAACGGCACCATTCGTCCGTTGACCTTGGCGCCAATGCAGGTGTGGCCGACTTCGGTATGAACGCTATAGGCAAAATCGACGGGCGTGGCGTCGCGCGGCAGCACGACAACTTTGCCCTTGGGCGTGAAGGTGTAGACCTCTTCGGGATAGAGGTCTACCTTCAGCGTGGAAAGAAATTCATTGGGATCGCTGACGTCGCGCTGCCACTCGACCACCTGCCGCAACCACGCGAGGCGCTGCTCGTCCTGCGCCGAGACTGGGCCGTCTTTGTATTTCCAGTGGGCGGCGATGCCTTCTTCCGCCATCTTGTGCATTTCTTCGGTGCGGATCTGGATCTCAAACGGCGTGCCATCTTCCGTGATCACCGAAGTATGCAGCGACTGGTAAAAGTTGGGCCGCGGCATGGCGATGAAATCCTTGATGCGTCCCGGAACCGGCCGCCACAAGTTGTGAATGATGCCGAGCACGGCATAGCAGTCCTGCAGCGATCGCGTAATGACGCGCATCGCGCAAAGGTCGTAAACCTGGTCGACGGAAATGCGCTGGCGCTGCAATTTCTTGTGGATACTGTACAGGCGCTTGATGCGGCTTTCGACCCGGGCCTGAATGCCGGCCTCTTTGAGCTTGTCGGTAATCGTCGTCTGCATCTTGGCGAGGAAGGCTTCGCCTTCCTTGCGGCGGGCATTGACGGATTTTTCGACCTGCTCGTATCCCAGGGGATCGAGGAAGCGGAAGCCGAGATCTTCGAGTTCACCGCGAATCTTGCCCATCCCGAGGCGGTGGGCGATGGGCGCATAGATTTCCAGCGTCTCTTCGGCGATCTTGTGCTGGCGTTCGGGCGGAAGGTGCTCGAGCGTGCGCATGTTGTGCAGGCGATCGGCCAGCTTGATGAGCACCACGCGGATGTCGTCGACCATGGCGAGCATCATCTTGCGCAAGTTTTCGGCTTGCTGCTCTTCTCGCGTGGCGAAATCAATCTTGCTGATCTTGGTGACGCCCTCGACGATGTGGGCGACCTGTTCGCCGAAGTCCTTGCGGATGTCGACGATGGTGACCGAGGTATCTTCGACCGAATCGTGAAGAAGACCGGCCGCGACGGCAACCGGGTCCATTTTCATTTCGGCAAGAACAAGAGCAACTTCGAGGGGATGGACGAGGTAAGGCTCGCCGGACGCCCGCATCTGGCCTTCGTGATGCTTCAGAGAGTAGTCGTAGGCCTTCTTGATGATGGTGAGATCGTCTTGGGGACGGTTCTCCTGCATTCTCCTCATCAAGTCGCGGAACTTGGTGAGCGTGAGGGCAGTGGTAGCGATCTGTTGGCGCAAGCTCGCCATGATGGATTATACCCGCGAGAGAAGGGGCTCCGGGCAGAGGGTACAAGGGCACGCGGAGATAATTATACCTTGCTAGTCGTAAGGCTTCTTGTCGTCAGCCAGAGGTATACGGAGGAGCGCGAGGCCAGCACCGGATTTCCGACATCTATTTATCGGTCGCACTCATCTGAATGAGCCTGCCAACTCCGTTGAGGTGGGACTTGCTGAAGCAACTCATTGCCATCGTTCTTTCGGGCGCTTTCCTTGCGGCCCAGACAGTGGGCCCTGAGCGCACGGTAGAAGGCAATGTGGTGGTCTCGGAACGCGATCCGAAGGTGCGGGTCCACTTGCCGAAATCCGCGCAATACGTTGGCGCGGACCGGTGGGTGTTGTATGGCATGGCAGATTGCGAGCTTCACGCCTTCGTTAATGCGGACGCGGAGAAACATGTTCACCGTGTCTACTGGGTTCAGTTTGAAGGCTATCTGCCGTCACGGCCGGAGCTGCAACATACGTACGATTCGCCGACACATGCAGATATCGGAAGCATGGATTTTTACGTCGACACATGGATACGCGCAACCGACGAAAAGATGCGGCCAGGATCTGATTTGGAGCACATTTTTGCGCTCATTCGAAGTAGGGGGTTCGTGCTGCCACAGGGTATGACCTATGTGCGTCTGGTGCATCTCTTCGACGGGAAGCGTAAGGAGTTGATGATCATTTATGCCGAAGACGTCGCCTGGACCGGACTGACCGCTGCGGAACTCAGGCCGAACGGCGAGTGGCATGATCGGTGGCCAACCATCGAAAAAGAAGCGCTTGAGAGAGCTGAGAAGAGCGTCGGAATCGAGCCGGCTGGGCATCGAGCTGAGAATTGACATTTTGATCGTTTTGAATCGGTCGAATCCGCCGCCCGTTTGGTTCATGCCGCCGCAAGCTGATACAGTGACACACTGTCAGCCATGATTTCTCGAATTCTCGTCAGCGGCGTTTCCGGGCCAATCGGCACCGCGCTTCTTCCTACTCTAAGAACTCGCGGATATGACATCACGCGCCTCGTTCGCGGCATGGCCAAGGGCGCGGATGAGATCTCGTGGGATCCCGGCAAGCCCATTGCTCCCGAAGCGGTTTCCGGCTTCGATGCGGTCGTTCATCTTGCGGGCGAGAGCATTGTCGGACGTTGGACGGAGGAAAAGAAACGCAAGATCCGGGACAGCCGGGTCATCGGAACTTCCGCCCTGACCGAAGCTCTGGCCCACGCGAAGCACAAACCGCAAGTGTTCGTCTGCAGTTCGGCAATCGGATACTACGGCGACCGTGGCAGCGAGGTCTTGAACGAGCAAAGTGAGCCGGGCCTTGGGTTCCTTCCCGACGTGTGCAGTGAGTGGGAAGCGGCAACCTGGTCTGCCATTGACGCAGGCATTCGTACCGTTCAGATGCGCACGGGCGTGGTGCTTAGCCCAACGGGCGGCGCCCTGGGAAAGATGCTGATGCCGTTCAAGATGGGCGTCGGCGGAAGGATCGGCGACGGGCAGCAGTGGATGAGTTGGATTGACGTGCAGGACATGGTAGGCGCGATTCATCACATCCTGAAGAGCGATCTGCTGCAAGGACCGGTGAATATGGTCGCCCCGAAGCCGGTCACTAATGCGGAATTCACCAAGACGCTGGCCCGCGCGCTCTCGCGGCCCGCGATCTTCCCTGTGCCAGCCTTCGTGGTGAAATTGGCCTTTGGCGAAATGGGAGAAACGGTTCTATTGGGCAGCCAGCGCGTTGAACCGACACAGCTGGTGATGAGTGGATACCCGTTTCGTTTCAGCACCCTCAGGGCATCGTTGGAAAATATCCTCAAGAGTTAACGCTCACGCCAGCCTGTGATGCAAATCACAGACTCCCGGTCGCCGCAGTGTCACGCTGTGGCTGGGTATGAGGAAGAAATTCATCACCGCTGTTGTGCTGGCCTCGTTGACGTTGTGGAGCGTGCCTGCAATTCTTGCCTCTTCCCTGCAGCCCGCATCTTCCGGCGCCCAGAAGCCGGTTCAGACGCCATCGATCATGCACAATCGCTCGTGCTGCCCGGGCGTTCATTCACACCTTGTAACACCGATCTTCGTGATGCCTGCCCCTGCCTCGATGCCTTGCGGTGACCAGCACCCGTGCTGCGCGAAACCAGCACCGCAAAATCCGCCAGCGTTACCCGTCTTGAGCGGTGCGCGGCCCGGCTCGGAAGGCGTTCTTGTAGCCCTCGTTAACCAACACAGCAACCGGCGCAGGCGCTTCGCTGCCGTCGCCACGGTGAGCAATTCGTTCGAGTTTTACTCCGGCCGTAGTACAGTGCTTCGAATCTGATTCCTTCCTCCGCGTCACGGGCGCAATCCCTTTAAGAAGCAGACAGTCAGTGCCGCTGACATCTGCCTGCTGTCGGACGAGGCGTGAGCCCAAAACACGAATTCGTACAAATTAGGAGATTCATCATGCGATACAAAATGTTTGCCCTGATGCTGGCCCTGACCGTTGCTACTTGGGCCCAGACGTCCATTCAAACCACACCTGCCACACCGCAGCAGAGCACAGTTCCAGCGGACAAAGCGGTGTGCGACAAGATGTCCGCCGGAAACTCCAAGGATGCACACTCGTGCTGCGCGCGTCATGCCATGAAGAACGACATGAAGGCCGAAGACGGCAAGTCGACCGCCTCGTGTTGCGCGAACAAGGACGCAACGGCCGACAGCAAGGATGCTATGTCCTGCATGAAAAACGAGAAGGACAAGACCGCCGCGTCGTGCTGCAAGGATGGTTGCGGCAAAGACAGCTGCGCGAAAGAAAAGACGGCAGCCGCGTGCTGCAGTGGAAAGTGCGCGAAGGATGGAGAGAAAAGCTGCTGCTCCGGAATGAAGAGCGAGAAGACGGCCAAGAGTTGCTGCACAAAAGAGATGCCCAGCTAGCGAGAACCTTTTGATCCGCCTGGAAGGGGCCCCGGCGATCTGAGCCGGGGCCTTTTTGTTTCTTCTTTAGGGTTTGAACCTCGGAGACTGTCCCGGGTTCCGTTATGGCCTGGCCTCATAGACCAGGTTGAACGGTGTTTGGCTCGCCCGTCGAAAACGGCTGAATCCGGCGGAGTTCACGACTCTCTGCATTTGCTTCTCGCCCGCCTGGGCGCCCAGACACATGCCAACTTCCTGCGAGCGGGAACAGGGCGTGCACAGCAACGTCGAAAAGGAATAATAGACGCGGCCGACGGGGTTGAGATTGTCCTGAAGGTCGTCATTGGCGAACGGCTCGACGATCATCCATGAACCATCGTCGCTCAAGGCTGCCCGGACGTGCGCTGCGGCGCCCACTGGGTCTCCCATGTCGTGGAGGCAGTCGAAGACCGCCACGAAGTCGTACCCTTTCCCCGGAAATTCTTTGGCCTTCGCTACCTCGAATGTCACCCGGTCCGCAACGCCTTGCCGCTTGGCGGACTCCCGCGCCGCTTCAATCGACTTATCGTGATAGTCGAATCCATAGATGTGAGACTTGGGGAAGGCTTTCGCCATCAGGATGGTGGAAGCTCCTTTCCCGCAGCCGACGTCGGCGACCTTTGCACCGCGCGCAAGTTTGTCCTGGACGCCATCGAGCGCGGGGATCCAGGAGCTGACGAGATTCGCGGCATACCCCGGACGAAAGAACTTCTCGCATCCGTGAAACACTCGGTCCTCGTGCTCGCCCCAGCCCATTCCGGCGCCTGAACGAAATGCTTCGGTGATGCGCGGGACGGCGGCCAACGATCCCAGAGCGAGTTCAAAGGCTCCGGGCAAGTATGCCGGGCCATCTTCGTTCGCCAGGGTGAGGGCCTGCTCTTCCGTCATGCCGAACTTGCGAGTCTCTGGGTTGTAAGTGATGTAACCTCCGGCCGCCTGGGAAGCCAGCCACTCCCGTACATAGCGCTCGTCGGTGCGCGTGATGGCCGCCAGTTCCGCGGGTGCGAGTGGGCCTGCCGCGAGAGCCTTGTAAAGACCCAGGCGCTCTCCGATCACGACCATGCCGGCGTGAACGGTGGCCCCCAGATCGTTGACGAACTGTCCTAAGAATTGCTCAAGCTTTTTTGTATCGACAGTCATGGGTTCCTCCAATCGATTGAAAGTTGCGGACAACTTACTTCTTGCTGGGATCGTCGTCGGGATTGACATAGTTGAACTGCAAGGGCGCGCTTCCGTGGACCTGCACGATGACTTCGCCAGAGGCCATCGCGTAGTGGTGCATGTCGGGATCGAGAAAGGCGAAGCTGCCGGCGAGGAATGATCCCATCTTGTCCTTGTCGAAGGTATCTCCCATGCCGACCTTGAACGTGCCTGAGATCACCGTGACGTTTTCGCGCTGAGGATGCCAGTGGGGCGCAATCCGATAACCGTCGGGCATTTTCAGGCGCACGGTGTAGTCTCCGCTGGAGGCGGCGGGGTTGCCTTCGATCACCGCGAGTTGTGCGCCGGGAGCGACGAAGGGCGGCGGCGGACCCCAGGGAATTGTCTCCGGGGTGAAGGCATTCTTTTCGTGAGCGCCAGGATGTGCGGCGGTCGTGAAGAACTGGCCTGCGAAGCACAGCGCCGCGAAGATTGACAGGGTGAGGAACAGATTTCGTGTCATGGACTTCTCCTTGGTGAAGCGTGATGAGGCATCTTCCCGTGAAGTGGGCGGTTGGACAACGCAGGCGGGATGCTCTTTGGATATCTTCTCTATATCGTCGCAAGTTATTGATTTTTAGTGGATAATGCTCAAAACTGGGGTTCTATGGGGCACCCTAAGAAGAGCACGGGCGAAGTCGAAGTCGACTTGGGACGCTACGAACTGCGGCGGTTCGGCCAGCGGATCAAGATCGAGAGGAAGCCCATGGAGTTGCTGATCTTCCTGCTGGGGCGGCGCGAACAGATGGTGTCCCGTGAAGACATCGTCAAGAAACTCTGGCGCTCCGATCTCTTTATCGACACAGAAAAGAACGTCAACAATGTGGTGCGAAAGCTTCGCACCGCGCTGGGTGACAGCGCCGAGAAGCCACGCTTTCTGGAAACGGTCGTGGGAAAGGGGTATCGATTCGTCGGCCCGGTACGCGTGATTGATGCGCAATATCCGGCGCCCGAAACTGGGCGCATACCAGAACGCATCGACAAGCGGGCGGACGCGAGCGAATGGAGCAACCGCTCGTCGATCGCAGTCCTGCCGCTGTTGCCGCTGGAGAAGGCTGCGGACGACCAAGGCCTATGTCTCGGATTTGCGGACGCCTTAGTATCGCGTCTCGGAAATCTTCCGGGTGTAGACGTGCTACCCACTTCGGCGGTCTTGAATCTGCCTAGCCAAGCAACTCCTTCGGAGATCGCATCTCGCCTGGGCGTGCGCTTCGTGGTCCACGGCGCGCTGCAGATGTCGAAGGGGCAGTGGCGGCTCTCGCTGGAGATGTTTGACGCACAACTGCATCGCTCCTGCTTCACGAAGAAGTGCGGCCTCGACTTAGGTCGCTTGTCCAGCGTCGAAAGCGACGTTGCGCAAGCGATCAGTCGCGCACTGAACCGGCCCACGGTATCGGCAGAAGGCGACCAGCACCAGCGCTATAGCCGCGATCCGATGGCCTATGCAGAATTCATGCGTGGCTATCGCATCACTGCGAGCGGCGATGCGTCGCAGATGGACCAAGCGAGCCACCATCTCAGCAATGCGGTGACTCGCGATCCCGCGTTTGCCCTCGCGCATGCAACCCTCTCGTTCGCATGCACAACCCGTCATTTCGAATTTGACCCCGCCAGCGCATGGCTGGAGAAGGCGGAGTTTCACTGCCAGCGCGCGCTCGAAATCGACCGAAACCTTCCCGAAGGCCACGTGGCCCGCGCCTTTTTGCTGTGGGGCCCGTCGAAAAACTTTCAGCATCTCGAGGCGATTGCCGATCTCAAGCGCGCTCTAGCCCTGCAGAGCAACCTGCCACATGCCTACAACCGTCTGGGCAGCATCCTAGCGCATATCGGACTGCTCGATCACGCGCTTGCGATGTTTGAAAGGGGACGGCCGTTTCAACCGCGCAAGGAAGTGAGCCCAAGTGTCGTGCAGGTTTACGTCTGGAGCCAGGAATACGAACTGGCGCGCCAACAGATCGAGATCTGGCGGGCTGCGAGTCCCGGCAACAAGTACCCCCTTTACTTCGCTCCCTATCCAGCGATGATGACTGGGGATTGGAACGAGGCGACCCAACTGATGGAGGAAGCTTTGAGGCTCGTGCCGGGCGAACCGCTGATCGTCAGCTTACAAGGACTGCTCTATGCTTTGATGGGGAATCGGGATGCGGCCATCGAGTGTGTGACCCAGGCTTGTTCGAGTCCCAGGTCTTTCGGCCACGCCCATCACACGTACTATCAAATCGCCTGTACACTCGCCCTGACGGGAAGACCCGAAACGGCATTTGAATGGCTGGAGCGTAGCGTGAGCACCGGCTTCGCCTGCTGGCCTTTCTTCCTGAAAGATCCCTGCCTCGCGAGTTTGCAAAGCCTTCCCGCGTTCGACATTCTGATCAGCGCTTTGCAGGCCAAGTATCCGGACCACCTGGGTCTGCTCTAGCCGGCCGCCCGAACCGGTAACGCACAGACCGCGCCTTCGGTGAAATTTTCTGCTTCGATGCCAAAGGCGTGATCGAAGCGGGCGCGGTAGTTTTCCCACGCGATTCCGGAGGTCAGTTCGACAAGTTCGGCCTCGGTGAACCTTTCCCGCAACTTCGCGAACAGCGCATCAGAAACCTCCACCGGAGTTCTGGTCATTCCGTCGGCGTACTCCAGGACCAGCCTCTCCAGCTCCGAAAAATTGAAATCCGTACGGTAGTTGTTGAGGTTTGCAATCTGTTCCGCTGTGATGCCACTCGCCCTGCCCACGGCAGAGCCAATGTCGATTCAAAACGGACATCCAACGAGCGTGGCCACGCGCAGCTCGGCGAGCCCCTTGAGCTTGGGATCGATCAACGTGCTGCTGGCTTGGGATTGCTCCATCTGGACGTATCCCCAAAAGATTTTGGGGTGATGGGCGGTCACCTGGACAGGCATGATGAGCCGGCCAAGCCTGCGCTGTGTCAGAGAGTAGACGACCCCGACAAACAAACGGCGGAGCGGGCCGCCCTGATTGCGGGGAGCGCCGGGAATGCGCGCCATGGGGCCTCCTCAAGGTGTAGTTTAACTCGGGTTGGAGCGGTTGATCTCGTCCTGAAGTTTTTGCAGAAGCTGCGCGCGCTGCTCGGTACTCAGCTCGCGCTGCAGCTCTTCCAGAGCCAGAGCGACAACGTGGTAATGGTGCGCACCGGCATATTTGGGGTCGGACGTGATGTTGAGCCAGAGCCGGTGCATGAGTTCGACATCCTGCGGACGCATGCGGGGTGCGTGGGGCCCGATGGCAAATTCGCGGATGGTTCCATCCGGAGCGCACACTTCCAGAATCAACCGCGGACGCGGCTCGGGCAGGCGCTCCCATGCATCGCCAGTGAGCTTGGCCTGCTCGTCGGCGGTAAGTTTGTTGGAGAGCCCACAGATCACGCGGCTGGAATCGAGTCGCTGCGCGGTGACCATGATTGCTTCGAACACGTCAGTGGCGGGCACTACCAGCAGCGAGATGGGCTTGCCTTCTTTCTCCGCCACCGCCACCGCAGCGGTGAAAAGCTCCTGCTCGTAATGGTCGAACACCTGGCTGGCTTCGAACACGGCGCTGCCGCTGAAACTGTGTTCGCGATGGTACAGGCGCGCGCTCATCACCACGACGTCCTGCTTACCGGTATGGGTATGACCGAGCACATGCCGCAAGTAGTACAGATTGCGCGGATCGCGCACGGCGACCAGGATGTTGCCCGGACGCACTCCCATGGCGCCGCTGCCGAGTTCCTGATTGCCGTACACCCGAAACTGGTCGAGTTGCTCGGGTTTGCCGTGGCGCTCTTTGGCGACATGATGCTCTGAAATCGTGAATATCGTGAAGAACACCACGCTGAAGACGATGCCCGCGATCGTCGCCTCATACTTGGTGAACAGATTCACGATTGCGGTCATGAAAAGCACCGCCGAAATCGTAATGAGGCCAATGGGGATTTCCGTCTTCCCGAAGTGCAGATTGCCCGGAACTTTCCACTCACGGTTGCCCGGTTCGGAGAATCGCAGCACCAGCACCGCCAGCGACTTCATGGTGAAGCTCCAAATCACCCCGAAGGCGTAAAGCGCAGCCAACTGGTAGACGTCGCCCCTGCTCAGCACAATGGTCAGCAACTGCATGCTGACGATGAGGTTGATGATGCGATAGCTGGTGCCGTAACGGTGATGCGGCCGTTGAAACCAGCTGGTAAGCACACCGTCTTCCGCCACCCGGTTCAAGACGCCGTTCGCGCCCACGATAGAAGTATTCTGCGCGCCCGCGAGAATCAGCACTCCCACCAGCACCACGAAGCCGTGGAACAGGAGCTTCAGGGTGGTTGGTCCCACCAGATACATGGAGATGCCGCCGATGAGGTTCGCGAAATAATCCGGGCGGACATTGTCGGGAATAATCATCACTGCGAAAAATGACACCAGCGACGTGAACAGCAGGCTGTAGACAAAAATCACCAGCCCTGTCTTCTCCAGGTTCTTCAACTTGGGGTGTTCGATTTCCCGATTGACCTGGGCCAGAGTCTCTTCGCCGCTCATGGCGAGGACCGAGTGGCCAAAGCCAACGAATGCAACGATCGAGATGAGCGCCTTGAACGGGAGATGCCTGAACCAGGTAGTGTCTAACCAGCCCAGCGACTCTTTGTTCAGTGGAACCACGCCGGCGTGCAGCGGGTTGGGAGGCAACTGGACCGGCGCCCGCAAGACGGTGATAGTGCACCAGACGATCAAAATCACCACCATCACGGTGGTGATCGCCATAATCTGCAACGCCTTCTGGCTGGATTCGTGGATGCCCTGCGTGTTCTTCCACCAGAAGTAAACCACCACGATCACCGCCAGGCCGGCGGCAAAGTAGTTGTCGGAAAAGCTCAGGTCCCGATGCAGGTATTGCCGGCCAAGGTCCTTGATGAATCCTGCGAGGTACTGCCCGGCAGAAACAGCACTAATGGGGCCGGTAAGAACGTAGTCGAACAGCAACGCCGACACCGAGAACTTGGCGAGCGTTCCGCCCATCGCCTCTTTGACAACGCGGTAGACGCCGCCGCGCACGAACATGCTGCTGGACTCGATGTAGAGCGCCCGCACCGCATAACTGAACAGCATGACCGCCAGGATGAACCAGGGAGCACTCTTGCCGATGACCTTCTCGGCGTCGCCGCCCGCGTAGTAAGCGGACGAGGCCAAATCCGACAGTACAATCGCGGAGGCACGCCAGAACGAAATGAAGGTCAGCATCACCGTGGTGGCGACGAAGACCTTTACGGCCGGTTTTGTACTTTCAGGGGTTGTGGCCATGCTTCAGATGAATGGCAGAAACCGCAATTAGATGAACCCATTGAAGATAGCACAGCCATGGGTCAGGCGCTCTTCTGGTGGCGGGGTAAGAGCCTTAACCGCCAGGGACACCAAGGAACACGAAGGGGAAACCCTTGCCGAATGAATTCCTTCGTGAACCTTAGTGCCCTTTGTGGTTGGTGCCTCTGCTATTTGCCTTTCTGCTGCGCGATCCACTTGTCGGTGCGGGCGTCGAGCAGATCAAGGGGCAGTGTTCCCCCGTCGAGCATCTCGTCGTGGAACGTGCGGAGATCGAACTTCGGCCCCAGCTCCTTCTGGGCGCGGTCGCGCAGTTCGCGGAACTTGAGTTGCCCGAGCTTGTAGCTCAGTGCCTGCGCCGGCCAGGAGATATAACGGTCGGTCTCGGACTGGATCGTGGGCTCATCGACCGCGCCGGACTTGCGGAAGAACTCCACCACCTGATCGCGACTCCATCCCTGGGCGTGGATCCCGGTGTCCACGACTAAACGCACCGCGCGAAACAGTTCGGAGGAGAGACGCCCGTAGTCGGAAACAGGATCCTGATAGAAGCCGACTTCTTTCCCGAGCTGCTCTGCGTACAGGGCCCAGCCTTCGATATATGCATTGAAGCCGAGACCGTGCAGACGAAATTTCGGGAGCCCCTCAAGCTGTTGCTGCACCGAAAGCTGCATGTGATGTCCAGGGACACCTTCGTGGTAGGCAGTCGCCTCGTCGTCGATTAACGAGCGCTCGGCAAAGTTAGAGGTGGCAACAACAACGCGACCCGGCCGCTTGCCGTCCGGCGTTCCGGTCATGTAGTGAGTCATGGCGCTCGCATTGAAGGCCGGAATCGCTTCCACCGTGACCGGCGACTTGGGAAGCAGCGTGAACAGGTCTGGAAGCTTCGTCTCCATCTGCGCGATGTAGTGACGGTATTGGTCAAGAATCTGCTCCGCGGAGGTGGGGATGTACTTGGGATTGTTCTTGAGCGATGCGCGGAATGAAGCTAGATCCGCAAATCCCTCTTTCTTGGCGATCGCCGTCATCTCGGCTTCGATACGGTCGATCTCCCGCAGCCCGAGCTGGTGAATTTCATCGGCGGTCATGCGTGTCGTGGTCCGCGCGTAAATATCGTTTTCGTAGCGCTTCTGGCCGTCCGCGAGCGAAGTGATGGAAAGCGCGGTGCGGCCCTGCGGCGCGTATTCCGTCTGAATGAAGGCAGCAAATGCCTTGTAGGCCGGCAACACGTCGGTATTAACGGCGTCTGTGATCTGCTGAGTCAGGCGCTTCTGATCCTCTGGCGAAATGCTGGCCGGATATTTCTTGGTCGGCAGTAGGAAGGGATCCGCATCGATGATGCCCTGACATTGCGCCGGAATCTTTTCCGCAAGGAAACGCACAGGCATGAGCTTGTCTTTCATACCGGCGCGGAGAACTTCAGTTACCTGGCTGAGGGCAAGCGGAATTTGGTGCAGCCGCGACATGTAGTCCTCATAATGCTTGACCGAATCAAGCGGCACCGATAGGGGAAGATCGGCGAGGTTGGTATGGATGCCACTCTGCGTATTGATAGGCATCTCAAATTCTTTGAGGTCGAAGTCGGCGATGCGCTGCCGCAGCACCCGAATCAACAGATCGTGCGACAGCTGGTCCTGATCAGAGAATCCGTCGGTGGGGATCGCCTCAAGCCGTTGCAGAAAGGCTGCATCGCCCTCATGACGCCGCCGGATGGCATCGAGTGAATAGTCGTTCAGCCGGTTGTTGTAGCGGTAGTCGCCGAACGCCGTCGCGCGCTCAGGGAAGTTGCGCAGATCGGATTCGTACTGTTCGTCGAAAACAGAGTTCTGCGCTGCGAGACGTTCGGCCAAGGGCTTGGGGACTTGGGCAAAAGCGGCAGTGGCGATCAGAAGCAGAAAAGCGATGGCAGTGCGCATAGAGAAATTAGCGTAACAGAGTGAACCGACATGCTTCCATCTTCCATCCGACCTATGCTCTTAGGGTTTCGCCTTGGCCTTCCCCGGGGCCAGGTACGTGTGCGTGATCCGGTCGTGCCAGCACAGGGCATCCTCATCGAGAAATACCCAGAAATATCCCATGGCAGCAGAAACGGCCGAGAGGCAGGCGGCCAGGACTCGCCAGCGGCGTAGCGAGCGATTGGTGGACGAACCGTCGAAGCGAGCCAGTTCGAGACCTGCTGCGCGCAGCCCAGGAGTGCTGGCGGCGTAGACGATCATCAGGTACTGATAGGCTGCCCAGAACAAGCACGGGATTCCGATGCCGAGTCCCACAAGTTGCGCCAGCGGCGGACGCACCGCAGACACCTTCCAGAAAATGTATCCGAAAAGAGCCGAGGCCGCCGCGATGATCAATCCGTCAACCAGGGAAGCCACGCAGCGCAGACCCAGCGGCGCGCTTTGCAGAGGGATGTCGATGCCTAGGCGCTTTTCGGCTTCCCGTTGTTCGGCGGCTTCAATGCTGATCCCGCCCAGCGCCGGTGGCGGAGGAGTAACCTCGGGCACCTCCAGGATTCGCGGGCGATCGCCTCCGACTGGCTCGGCCAGTTGATCCGGCGGAGGCGGAGGCGGGGCCCAAGCGAACCTCGGAAACTCAATAATCTTCGCGCTGGCATGCACAACCGGCTGATGCGCGGGCGGTAACCCGGACGCTGCACTGTTCTCGACCGGGGGCGTCTGCCGCGACTGCAAATTGGGTTCCACAGCAGCCGACGGCTCGTGCCTCATTCCGTCGAGCGCGAGAGCATGGTTTGAGATGGGCTCGAACTCCGGCACCGACGATCCCCGGGGTGCGCTGGCGGCGGGGGCGTCAAATTTCAGGCTGAGCGATGGATAGCGCGGAGGCCGCACCTTGCGGCGCGCCCGATAACGGTTCAGCCGGTCGGAGAGTTCGTCGCGCCAGGCGGGCTCGTCCGCTACCTGCACTACGGCATCGGCTAGCAAGCTTGACGCAGTAACGAACGACGACCCTGCACACTCAACGTCGTCTCTCCCCTGCAATGCAGAGGGAAGGGGCTCCCATGGGCAACGGCAAATTTCTCCACACAGCGGACAATTCATGAAAGCCAGTCTTTTGAAATCGTACCAGTTTGCGACCAACGTACAACCGGAAGGGATACGCCGGGAATCCTAGCCTTTTTCGCCACTTTGCCTCGCGCCCAGCGCCGTGCTAAGTTCACGATGCCGCGGCAAAACAGCCGAAAGGGAAGGTTCGTCTTCAAGACGATCTTCTTCCGTTGATTTTCTTCCGATGACTCTTCGCACTAGATTCCTTATCACGGCGATGTTTCTTTGTCATCAAGTTCTCGCCACCGCGCTAGTAACCAGCCAGTTGCCGTCGGAAGATTCCGCCCCTCCCGTAGTTGGGTCTCCGCAGATCGACCAGAAAGCAGAACTGCCGAGCTCAGATCCGACCCGGCCGTGCGCAAATCGTGCCATGACGACGCTCAAAGACGGAACGATTATCTGCGCTGACCTCCAGGAAAAAGATGGCGATGTCTACAAGCTGCACGGCGATGGCGAAATTCACTATCGCACCTACATCCTCAAGGCCGACGAAGTCACCTACGATTCCGATAGCGGCGAGGCAACCGCCTCCGGGCACTTCCGGCTCGACGGCGGCCCGAACGACGACCACATCAAAGCGAGCCACGGAACCTACAATCTGACCGCAGAGACCGGACACTTCTACGACGTCACGGCCACCACTGGGCTCCGCTTTCACGGAACGCGCGCCCTGTTGACGTCGACGGCCCCTTTTGCCTTTACCGGAAAACGTGTGGAGAAGGATAGCCCTGAGCACTACCTCGTCTTTGACGGCACCATTACTACCTGCGAACTGCCGCATCCCAAGTGGCAGTTCAATGCCCGCAAAATAATCGTGGATGTCGGCGGGAATGCCCAGATTTATCACAGCACGTTCTGGCTCCACGGATTCCCGGCGTTCTACTTTCCTTATGCGACACATCCGGTCGCAAGAGAAGCGCGCCAGACCGGATTCCTCATCCCGAGCATCGGCCGCTCCTCCACCAATGGCAACGAAGTCGGTGAGTCTTTTTATTGGGCCATCAATCGCAGCATGGACGCCACCGTCGGCGCGGAGTACATGTCAAAGCGAGGCTGGGCCCAACGCGGAGAATTCCGGGCGCGGCCCAGCGACACTTCCTACGTCGACTTGAATTTCTTCGGCGTGATCGACCGCGGCATCGGATATCCCCCACTGAAAGAAGGCGGCCAAGAAGCTCGTCTGGCGGCCGAAGGCAATTTCTACGGTCTCCGCGCCATCTCCAACATCGACTACCTGAGCTCGTTTCTGTTCCGGCTGGCTTTCAACGAAGTCTACAGCCAGGCCATCAACTCAGAAGTGAAATCGCAGGTGTTTCTATCGAAAACCATCAAGGGTTTTTCGATGGGAGGTATGGTGGAGCGCTATCAGAACTTCTTTCAAACAACCGATCCCAATGGCGCACTATCGAATCCACCGATCTTTGATTCCATCCGGATCCTGCACACCCCGAGCGTCGACGTATCCAGCGTCGACCGGCCGTTTCTGCATTCTCCTTTTTTCTGGTCATTCGATGCCTCGCTCGCAGGCCTCTCCCGCAGCGAGCCCGGATTCCATACCGAAGGATTGCTGGGACGCTTCGATTTGAACCCCGAGATTTCCCTGCCCTTGCAATACCGCGGTTGGTCCCTGCGGCCCACGTTAACTCTGCATGAAACCTACTACAGCGAGCGGTTTGTGAATGGAGTCGCCGTCAACGATCCCACCAACCGGCAGGCTCTGGATGCCTCAGTGGAGTTGCTGCCACCGGTCCTCGAGAAGATCTTCGCCAAAGAGTATCTGGGAAAAAAGTGGAAGCACGTCATCGAACCCCGCGCGGTTTACCGTTATGTGACCGGAGTGAACGACTTCGCGCAGGTGCTGCACTTCGACGAGCGCGACATCCTGAGCAACACCAATGAGGTTGAATACGGCTTCGTGACGCGCCTCTACGCGAAAAAGTCATCGACCGCAATTCAGGAGTGCGATACGCCCATGACGGGCATCGCAGTCGGCGCCGCCGCGCCGGAACAGACCGTTCCCTGGCAGCGCGTCAGCAATCTGGAAAACCAGCCGTGCAATCCCGGTCCGTCAACCCGCGAGGTCGCTACCTGGGAGGTCTGGCAAAAGTATTTCCTCGATCCGACTTTCGGCGGAGCACTCGTAGCTGGACAGCGCAACGTCTTCACTACCACCGAGGAACTGACGGGCATTGCCTTTGCCACCGAACCGCGACACCTTTCTCCCCTGGTGTCGCGCCTGCGGGCTGCCACCAGCAGCCGAACCGACACCGAGTGGGACCTCGATTACGATTTCCAGTTGGGACGCATCAACGCCAACACGCTGCTGTTGAACTATAATCTCGGCGCTTTTACGCTTGGGGGCGGGGAAGCGTTCCTGCAGATTCCGCAGACCACTTCAACCTCGGTTCCTCCCGAAGGAACGTGCTCGAGTTCGAACGGCACAGCGCAACCTACCTGCAAGTTTCAGCAGTTCCGAGTGGCCTTAGGCTATGGAGGATTAGCGCGCCGGGGATTGAGCGCGGCGGCCGCCTTTGGTTTCGATACGGAAGCGAAGCAATTGCAGTTTGCCACCGCCCAAACCACGTACAACTGGGATTGCTGCGGCGTGACCATTGAATACCGCCGTTATGCCATCGCGAACGTCCGCAATGAGAACCTGTTTCGCTTCACTTTCAGCCTGGCGAATATCGGCTCCTTCGGAAACCTGCGGCGCCAGGAGCGACTCTACTAGCCCTCGGGCCGGGCTTGGACTGATAACATAGAAGCGATGCAGGCCCCGGAACCAGACAGCCCGAAGAGTTCTCAGTTGCAGGCCGGCCTGCGGCAACTGGGCCGGCTACTCGTCGCTTATTCAGGCGGCGTCGATTCCGCCTACCTGGCCTGGGAGGCTCACCGCGCACTTGGCAGCGATATGCTGGCAGTGATCGCCGACTCGCCCAGCCTCGCCCGGACTCACCTGAGCGACGCCATCGCCTTCGCCAAAGAACAGGGGATTCCGATCGAAGTGATCTCCACCTCGGAACTCGATCGTCCAGAGTATGCACGCAACGACGGGCAGCGCTGCTTTCAGTGCAAAGACGAACTTTTCGAAGTCATGGAAAAGCTGCGCGCTGCGCGCGGATTCGATGCGATTGCCTACGGTGTGAACCTGGACGATCAGGGTGACTTCCGCCCGGGACAGCAGGCCGCCATGCAGCATCACGTTGCCGCTCCATTGCTGAAGGCAGGGCTCACCAAGCAGGAGATTCGTGATCTGGCTCGCCAAGCGGGCCTGCGCATCTGGGACAAGCCGGCGTCGGCCTGCCTCTCGTCGCGCATCGAGTATGGCCGTCCGGTGACCCGCGAGACCCTCGAGGTTATCGAACACGGCGAAGACGCGATTCGAGCCTTGGGCTTCCGACAGTTTCGCGTGCGCCATCATGGCGACATCGTCCGCATTGAGATCGCCCGCGAGGAACTGGAACGCGCCCTGAATCCGGCGATCGCCGCTCAGTTCACAGCGATCTTCAAAGCTCTTGGCTTCAAGTTCGTCACTCTCGATCTGGAAGGATTCCGCTCCGGATCGATGAACTCCCTGCTGCCCGTGGAACAACTCCGGCGCACCGGCTAAAGCGCGCGGCAGACCCGCTGAATACGCGGCTGGCTCGCATATGCTGTGAGATAATCGATACGATAACGCGATGCTGAGGCGGTTTCTGGTGATCCTAATTCGACGTTCGCTGCTCGTTCTGCTTCTGGTTTGTCTGGGTTGTGTTGCTCAGTCCACGCCGCCCGATGTGGCTCGCAAAATCGAGCATCAGGTCCGCGCTTTCTACACCATTCCCCCTGAGGTGAAAGTAACCGTCGGCGCGATCACTCCCAGCACCGACTGGCCGGGTTATGACGCAGTGGCAGTGAACATTGACGGCGGCGACGGCAAGCAGAAAGATTACAAGTTCCTTCTGTCGAAGGACCGGGCGACCATGCTGCGCGTGACCAAGTTCGACTTGACCAAAGATCCGTTTGCCGAGCTGATGAGCAAGATCGACGTCAAGGACCGCCCGACACGCGGGGCCAAGTCGGCCAAGGTTGTTGTCGTGAGTTTTGATGACTTCGAATGCCCGTTCTGCTCGCGGATGCACCAAACGCTGTTCCCCGACATTCTCAAGGAGTATGGCGACAGGGTCACTTTCATTTACAAGGACGACCCCCTGACCGAGATTCATCCCTGGGCCCTTCATGCCGCTGTGGACGCGAACTGCCTGGCAGCTCAAAACGGCGATGCCTATTGGGACTTTGCCGATTATATCCACGCCAACAAGCGCGAAGTGGACGCGGAAAAAACTTCCGAGGCGCGTTTCGCAGCCATCGACAAGATGACTGCGTTGCAAGGCCAGAAACACAACGTGGATGCATCGAAACTGCAAGCCTGCATGAAGGCGCAGAACGAGGATGCAGTGAGAGCGTCCATGAAAGAAGCCGACGGATTGGGCGTGAACGGAACGCCGGCCTTGTTCATCAATGGCCGAAAGATCGACGGCGCGGTTCCCATCGCGGACGTTCGAGCGGCACTGGACGCCGCGTTGCAGGACGCTGGGGAGCCTGTGCCGACGCACGCGCCGTCAGCCCCAGCATCGATATCCAGGTAATTGTCCTCGCTTGTGGTTGCAGTCAGGAACGGAGAAACTCTTGAGAACAAACTCATTCTTTGCCCAGTTGGCCGCGACACTCTCTGCCGCCGTACTGCTGGCAGCCCTGGCCGCGTGCAACTCGCAAACCGGCGGCGACGTGATGGCCACTGTGGATGGCCGCAAGATTTTCCGCACCGATGTCGACAAGTATTACGACAACAACGTCGCCTCCGCGCAACAGGCTCCGACTGGCGAGCAGGCTACTGCACTGCGCTTGAACATTCTGCACCAGATGATCGACGACGAGATCCTGATGCGCCGCGCCGAAAAACTTGGCCTGCTGGCGACCGACGAAGAAGTGGATCGCAAGTACAACGAATACAAGTCTCCCTTTACCCAGGAAGAGTTCGACAAGCGTCTGAAAGACAAGAAGATCACGCTGGCCGATTTCAAGCGCGATATCCGGCGTTCCATCACCGTTGAAAAGGTGATGAACAAAGAAGTCTCGTCCAAGATCAACGTGACCGACCAGGACATTACCAACTACTACAACGAGCACAAAGGTGAGTTCAACCTGATCGAACCGACCTACCACCTGGCACAGATTATGGTGACTCCGGCGCCGAATCCGCAGGCCCACAACCAAAACGATAAGGCACAAAACGAAGCCGAGGCGCGAAAGAAGATCCAGATGATCGCGAATCGTCTGGACAGCGGTGATGACTTCGCCACGCTGGCGATGAAGTACTCTGAAGATCCGGAAACCTCGGGCAACGGCGGCGATCTCGGCACGGTGCAGGAGTCAGGCCTCAAAGGAACGGATCCAGCGACGCGAGATGCGGTGATGAAGCTAAAGCCTGGCCAGTACAGTGCCGTCATCTCCGTGGTGAATCCGGCAACTAAGCAGGCTGTCGGATACCGCATCGTAAAGCTGGTGTCGAAGGAACCGGCTGGTCAGCGCGAACTGTCCGATCCGCGTGTGCAGCAAGCCATCCGCTCTCAGTTGCACGACCGTCGCGAGCAATTGCTGAAGGCTGCGTACTACGAAGTCTTGCGAGACACCGCTAAAGTTGAGAATTTCTACGCGAAGAAAGTGCTCGACAGCAATGGGATGGAGAAATAGGACTCGATCCGCTGACTACTCCACGATCGCGAGCACGTCTCCCGCATTGACAGCGGCGCCTTCGCTGACCAGAATCTTCTGAATCGTACCCTTCTTCGGCGATTTGATTTCGTTCTGCATCTTCATCGCCTCGACCACCAGCACTCCACTCCCCGCCTCGACCTCAGCGCCCTGGTTCACCAGCACGCGAACAATCTTACCCGGCATGGGTGCGGTCAGCTTCTTCGGCCCATGGTCATCCACCCCTCGGACGCGCCCGCGCAACGAGCGGGGATCGCGGGCTTCGGCGGCGAAGCGGGCGCTACCCACCCAAAGATGCATCTCGCCCGCGACGCGCTCGCATTTCACCTCGTACGCCTGATTGCCGATGCGGAGCGAGAGCACATCGGGACGCGCCAGCACGGCGTCGACTTCCACTTCGCGTCCATCGACCCGACAGGACCATCGACTGTCTACTCGATTGAGGTCGAGCCGGTAACTCTTGCCGTCGATGGCGATATCGTAGGTCATGGGATACGGTAACCAGCTCCCTGTCGCCAGCCGCCAGCAGCTCGGTTGAGCTTCACGTTGTCGCCTCCTTGCGAGCTGCAATCTTCCAGTTCGAGGCGGCGTGCGGCTTACCATTCGCGGAAACGGTTGCGACTGGGCGTTCTCCCGCCCCTGCGGCGGCAGAACCAAGCGTGGCAAATATTCCGGCGGCAATCACTGCGACTTCAATCGCCTTTGGATCCGCCGGAGATTCCGCCGTCTTCTGCTTCAGGAGTCGATCCAGAAAACCAGTGTCCATCTTCGCGGCCCGAAAATCCGGATCGCTCAAGATGCGCCGGAAGAGCGAGATGTTCGTTTTGATCCCGCCCACAAAGTATTCGTTCAGGGCGCGTGTCAGTCGGCTAATCGCCTGCTCGCGGTCCGTGCCGTAGCCGATCAGCTTGGCCAGCAGTGGGTCGTAATCCATGGGCACGGTCCAGCCTTCATACATGCCACTATCGCGACGGATGCCCGGCCCTGAGGGCAGCAGCAGCAGGGTGATCTTGCCCGGACTGGGGAAATAGTTGTTGTCAGGATCTTCGGCGTAGATACGGCATTCGATGGCGTGGCCCCGAATCACTACCTCTTCCTGCGTAAAGGGCAACTTCTCTCCGTCCGCAATGCGAATCTGCAGGTGCACAAGATCGAGGCCGGTGATTAATTCGGTCACCGGATGCTCCACCTGCAGACGCGTGTTCATTTCGAGGAAGTAGAAACTCTTCTCCCGGTCGACGAGGAATTCGACAGTGCCGGCATTGGTGTAGCCCGCGGCTTGAGCTACGCGAACGGCGACCTCGCCCATTCGCTTCCGCATGTCAGGATCGACGATCGGAGACGGCGCTTCCTCGACGACCTTCTGATGGCGGCGCTGCAGTGAGCATTCGCGCTCGCCGAGATATACGGTGTTTCCGTGTTCGTCGGCCAACACCTGCATCTCGATGTGGCGAGGATTGAGGATGGCCTTCTCGATATAGACTTCGCTGTCGCCGAACGAGCGCTCGGCCTCGCTGCGCGCGCCTTCGAGCGCCGACTTGAGTTCTTCGGGCGCGTGCACGAGGCGCATGCCTTTGCCGCCTCCCCCCGCCGCAGCCTTCAGCATCACGGGATAGCCGATGCGGGCGGCGACCTCTTCGGCTTGTTCGCAGGATTCGAGGCCACGCGATGTGCCGGGAACAAAGGGAACGCCGGCACGCTCCATCGCCTGTCGCGCGCGCGTCTTCGAGCCCATCGCGTCCATGGCCGCGGCCGTAGGGCCGATAAACTTCACGCCCGCGTCCGCGCAGGCGCGAGCGAAGTTCGCATTCTCCGAAAGGAAGCCGTAGCCGGGATGGATGGCGTCTGCGCCGGAGCGGGCCGCAACGTCGAGAATCTTAGATATGTTGAGATACGACTCGGAAGCGGCCGCCGCGCCGATCGGATAGGCTTCATCGGCTTTGCGAACGTGCAGCGCGGGACGATCCACGTCAGAGTAGACCGCGACCGCGGCAATTCCCATCTCGTGGCAGGCGCGGATGACTCGTACGGCAATCTCCCCACGATTCGCGATGAGAATTTTCTTGAACATGAGATCTACTGGTGCAGCGACCGACCGGGCCCGTGGTCAAACCGGATATTGTACCGAACAGTCGTGGGGGCACGCAGTGCATTGCCTCGAGCAGCGAAAAGGGGCCTCTCGATGACGCAATCGGAAAGGGAGGCACAAACTCTATTCCACCGGGAGGCGCGAAAAACTCACGGCAAACGGTGCCTGAGGCTTGTCTTCCCCCTGCCGCAGCCAGCGGTGGCGAGGAACAAAGCGGTAGCGGATCAGGGTCCAGATAGCTTGCCACCCATCGGAGTGGCGTATCTTCTTGCCTTCCACTGCGGAGCGCGGATGGTACTGGATGGGAATCTCTTCGATCTTCTCTCCCATCCGGCAGAGCTTCGCGGTCACTTCAGGGCAGAACTCAAAGCGATGACACGACAGCTGAAATTGCGACAAAAGCGAGCGGCGAACAACTTTATAGCAAGTGGCTTCGTCGTGGATACCCGCACCGTAGAGAAGATTGGTGAGGTGCGTCAGCAGTTTGGCCCCGAGAAAGAAGCGCAAACCGCGCTCGGGACGGTCGGGGCGCACTCCGTACACGACATTTGCCTTGCCTTCTTCGAGCGGACGCAGCAATGCAGGATAGTCCTGTGGATCGTATTCCAGATCGGAGTCCTGGATCAGGATGTACTCACCGCGGGTATAAGCGAGTGCGGTGCGAATGGCCGCGCCCTTGCCGCAATTTTTCTCGTGGAAGACGACGGTCACGTCATCCATTGGCGGTAGCGCTTTCAGCTTTTCGCGAGTACCGTCGGTCGAACCGTCATCAACGATGATGATTTCCTTTTTCACCGGCGAGGCTTGGATGGCCTGCATCAGTTCGTTCACGTTGGCGGCCTCGTTGTAGACGGGAACGATCACCGACACGGAGCCCTTCCAGCGGTCATTGATTTGTCGATCCACCGGTCGATCCATCTCTCGATCCGTCTCTGCTTGAGTTGGCCACGATGCGGTTGCCAAGGAAGTCATCCTCCAGAACATCTACTGATCTGCTCGCGAAATCCTTTCCTCCGCGCCGATATCGGATGCGGTCAGGATGTACCTAGTAAACAAGAACCGCACTACTCCCTCAAGCTGAAAATGCCGCAAATTTATGGATTTTCTAGCATAGTATCATTTTGGGAAAGAACCGACTTCCACGCTCAGCATGCCTCCACCCGAAACCGCGGTGAACCAACACCAAAGTACAGGCGCTTCACCGTCTCCGCACAACTCTGTAGGCCGGGCTCCCTGGCTGACGCTGCTTCTTCTGCTTGCATCGGGGACCATCATTCGATTCCTGTGCCTCACGCGCAAGCCCTTCTGGTTTGATGAGTCCTTCAGCGTAGAGGTCGCGCGGATTAGCAGGGGTAACTTTCTGCACCTGTTGTGGTGGCGCGAAGCGAACATGTCGCTGTACTACTTTCTGCTTCGGATCTGGCTGCAGTTTGGGCACAGCGAGTTTTACATTCGCAGCTTGTCGGTCGTGATTGCGGCGGTGACGGTTCCGGCGATCTACTGGCTGGCCCGTCTCCTCTACGACCGTCGGGTGGCCTTGATCGCGGCTGCGCTGTTCACATTCAACGCGTACAGCGTTCGCTATTCGCAGGAAGCGCGCAGCTACGCGCTCTTCTTGTTGCTGGCGACGCTGTCGTCGGGCTTTCTAATTGCCCTGGTACGCGAGCCAGCACGCCGCAACCGCATCGGCTATCTTCTGATCAGCATCCTGGCGGCGTACGCGCACTTTTACGCGCTGCTTCTGGTTGCGACGCATTGGCTGAGCTTGCGCTGGCTGCGGAGCGGCGAGTCGAGCACAGACGGGGCAATGCTACCCGCTCAGTTGCGCCGCGTCTGGACGACAATTGGCGTTGCCGTGCTTCCGCTGCTCGTCTTCGTGGCCAAGACTGGAGCCGGACCGATCCGCTGGATCCAGAGGCCCAGCTTCCACGATCTTTTCGTGTTTTTCGTGAACCTGGCAGGGAGCAACCGGTGGCCGCTGCTGGCTGTCAGCACGGTCGCCTGCATTGCGGCGGTGGCTCCGTTGGGCAGGTCGCTCTGGACGCGCGGCCAGGCTTGGGAAACGCGGCGTTGTCAGTTTCTGCTTCTGTGGCTGTTTTTCCCGGTAGTGCTGACGGTTCTCCTATCGTTCGCGCGTCCTGTTTTTCTGGCGCGCTACATGATCTTCTGCCTGCCCGCGCTCCTGATTCTGGTAGCCGCGGGCCTGGCGCGCCTCCGGCAATCGTGGCTGCTCGTGGCCGCTCTATCTGGCATCCTGCTGCTTAGCATGCAGGGGATATTCTTCGTCTACGCAAATGACTTCGACACCGAGCGGGATGCCTCTGGCGCAGCCGCAGCCTTCATTCTCGACCATGCGCAGCCGGGAGATGCGCTCGTGTTCCACATCGCCGCGACTCGCATTCCCTACGAATTTGTCCGTTCACAGCGCGCCGGAGAAAATACGGCTAGCCCCACGTTCACCTCTCAACTGGGACCAGAGATTCTGTTTCCCCATCACGGAGCGGGTCTCGATTACCGAGACTTCACGGGCAAGCCGACAGCCGATTTTCTGCGCGCTGACGCGCCTAGCCATCCAAGAGTTTGGGTTATGTTGATGAACAACGGACCTGCAGGAGACCCCGATGCCACGACCCTCATGCTGACGAAGACTCTTCCGGAGTCGTTCCCCAGGATGCAGCACTGGCAATTCGCGAAAGTGGAAATCCGCCTCTACAGCAAAAAATAGTTGTGCGAGCCGTTTGCGCGTGAAAGCAAACGGTGGAAATAAAGAAGCCTCCTTCACTCACGCGAAGGAGGCTCAAGTCTCAATTAGGCGCTGCAGCTACTTGTCCATCGTGATTCCGCCACTCTGGCTTTGCGCGGCCTTCTCTGCCTTCGCCTTCTTCACGCGCAGAGTTTCATCGACCCAATGGTCCGCAGTCTTTAAATCTTCCGCGCGGGCGGCAAGATCGTCGCATTCCACGTCGCCTTTTTCGCGGTACATCAGATTCAGGTAGGCCATGGCATCGTCATAGTCGGGACGAATCTGAATCGCTTTGTTGAGGCTGTCGATGCCTTCCTGAATGGCGGGGGCGTTCTTCACCTTCAACTGGGAGCAAACCTTCGCCTGGTCTTTGTTCTTGGGATTCAAATTCTCTTCCGGCTTCATGCCCAGTTTAGCGCGCTCTTCCATGCGGGGCTGATAGCAGGCGGTCCAGTCGATTACACCGATCGAGTAATACGGTTCCGGATCGTTGGGATCCAGTTCCGACGCCATGCGGTAGTACTTCTTGGCGTCGTCCCATTTCTTCTCGTTCAAATACAGGTAAGCGATGCCCTTGGCGCTGTTCACTTTCTGATCGCGAGAAGGATTGGCGTCAATCACTTTTTGATATTCATCAATAGCCTGCTGGGCGATGCGCAGGTTATCAGGCGAGTCCACGCCCGGAATGTATTGCGACACAAACGCCGTAGCCAGATACATGCGGGCATTAATCAGGCTGGGATCCAGTTGAACAGCCTTCTGGAAATGTTCAATGGCCTGCTCGTAGTGGTTATTTTTGTAAGATTCCACGCCCTTGTTGAGCTGGTCGCGCGCCCTCAGCTTGTCACATCCCACAGAGGAGAAAAGCGCCAGCGCGATGGCTGCCAGCGTGATGAGTTTTAAGTTCTTATTCATTGCGGTATAAGTTCTCCCTCGACAGAGCATCCTAGGCCCACAGACATCGATTTGACAAGCGCGGTGCGACAAAGCGCGACAAGCGCGGGCCGCGGAGGCACGGAAGCGGCACGCTTCCATGCGGTGGGCCGATACGAAATACGCAACTCCAGGCTTGCCGGACGGGCGTTTTAGTTGCCCGCTTCAATCTTCGCGGTGATTAGGCCGACCTTGTCCACGCCTGCGGCGTGGGCAATATCAATCACGTTGGCGACGTTGGCGAACGGGATGGAATCGTCGCCCTTCACGAACATGACCTTTTCCGCGCGCTGCTTGTAAATGTCGGTCAGACGGCCCTGCAGGTTGTCCCAGGTCGCGTCTTCGTTGTTGATCTTGACGCCCGGCTCCGAGCCAGCGCCACGGTCGATTAACTGCACGACGATGGTACGGTCGGGGGTATTGTTCTTGGGGGCGTTGGGCGGGGGCGGCTGAGGAACCAGCGCATCCAGGCCTTTGGGAGTTACCGGCGAGATCACCATAAAGATGATCAGGAGTACCAGTAATACGTCAATGAGCGGCGTGACGTTGATGTTTGCACTTTGGCCTCCGCTCGGGCCAACTGCCATTCCCATGGTCGTTCTCCTCTATGTGCCCTAATTACTGCCCGGGCGCAGCCGGAGCTGGCGGGGCGTTTGGAGCCGTTTTCTTCTGATCGGTGAGCAAGCCAAGATCATCCACGCCGGCGGCACGCACGCTATCCACCACCTTCACCACACTGCCAAATCGGGCCCGCATGTCCGCCTTCACGTACACGCGCTTGTCCTGTTTGTTGGCGAGACGATCTTTCACTTTTCCGGTCAGATTATCCACGTCCTGGATCTGGTCGCTGCCGAAGTACACCTTGCCATCCCGAGTAATCGAGACCAGCAGCGCGTCTTCCTTGTCGGCGTCCGGCATCTGTTCCGGGTTATTGACCGGGGCCATGTCCACGCTGATGCCTTTCTGCAACATGGGCGTGACCACCATGAAGATGATCAGCAAAACCAGCATCACATCCACCATGGGTGTGACGTTGATGTCTGAGCTGACCTTCGCTCCTTCGTTCCGTTTCGCTAATGCCATAGCTTGATATCTCCCGTGCTTCCGTCGCGTCCGCAGTCGCGCCCTTCGCGCTTAAGTCGGGAAGGCCGGCGCTGGATCGCTCCAGCGCCGGACCGCAACTCACTGCAAACCAGACCGGGTGGTTCTTACCGCCGGGCTCTTATCGCCTGACGTCGCCACGCTTCTTCAGGAAGTAGTCGATCAGTTCGCTGGACGAGTTGTCCATTTCGACGTCGAATGCTTCCACGCGACCGGTCAGATAGTTGAACATCATGACGGCAGGGATGGCGACGAGCAGCCCGATGGCCGTCGTAACCAGCGCTTCCGCGATACCACCGGCGACTGCAGCCAGACCGGTGGCCTTGGAGTTGTTGATGCCGATGAAGGCGTTCAGAATGCCCATCACCGTTCCGAACAGCCCCACGAAGGGAGCGGTCGAGCCGATAGTGGCGAGGCCGCCCAGTCCGCGCTTCAGTTCGGCGTGGACGATGGCTTCGGTGCGTTCCAGAGCGCGCTTGGAGGCTTCAATGGTTTCGCCAGGGATTGCACCCGGGGAATCCTGGTGAGCCTTGAATTCCATCAGGCCGGCGGTGACAACCTTGGCCAGGTGGCTCTTCTTGTTGCGCTCGGCAACCTTGATGGCTTCATCGATACGGCCGTCGCGCAGGGCCCCGGCGACAGCGGGAGCGAAGGCGCGAGACTGTTTGCGGGCGGCGCTATAGGCCATCCAGCGGTCGATCATCACGCCGATGGACCAGCCCGACATGATGAACAGGATGATAACGACGGTTCGCGCTACCCATCCCATTGCCTTCCACAAGCCCAAGGGATCGGTCGCCATGGCGCCACCGCCCTCCTGGACCATCCAGGTGGCTGCGACGTGAACGTGACTGAGAAGTGCTGCTGCTACGTGAGTTGCGAACATGAGTTGCTTTTCCCTCCTCGGAACTCTTTACTTTACTTGGACACTTTGATGCGCTCTTTGGTGCCAACCGCCGGATAAGATCTTCGGTTACCGGCGGGTGTGCGAGTCTTGCCACACACGCACAAACCCGGTTGGCCATCCCTAAAGTCGATGAGGGGTACGGCGGCCGCGCCCGGGCTTTGAAAAGCCCCTCCCGGCCACCAAGGAACAAGGTGGGAAGGGGAGGGCTATACGCACACTGCTACCATTCGATACAAACTGCGCCCACGGGGAGTCTAACCCCCAGCGAGCGTAAAGTTCACCTGCACCTGCGTGTCGACCTCGACCGGCTCTCCGTTCAGCAGGTACGGCTTGTACTTCCACTGCTTCACGGCTTCGATCGCGGCCGGCGCCAGCATCGGGTGCCCGCTGATCAACTGCAGGTTCTGGATGTTGCCCTCTTTGCTGATCTGGGCCTGGAGAATGACCACGCCCTGAATGCGCGCTTGACGCGCCAGCGGAGGATACGCTGGAGGAACCTTGCGGATCAGAAGACCGGTGCTCACGCCCGAGGACACGCGCACGCGCGTTGGCGTGGCGATCTTCGGAACGGCAACCGGCGTCGAACTGAGCACGCTGCCAATTACGCCGCCCATCGATCCACCCGGAATGCCGCCAGGGACGCCGCCCACCACGCCGGTAACGGCCATCTGCGGCGGAGCTTCGTCTTCTTTCAGATTCTCGAGAACCTTTTTGGGAATCTTGGTAGGTGTGCGCAACTCACCATTGATGATGTCGCTCTGAATCTGTTTCACGACATGGACGGGCGCGGCTGCGGGCGGTGGAGGTGGCGGAGGCGGCGGGGGGGCCACCAGCAGGAACATCATTTGTCCCTTGGGCAAGGCTTCGGTGAAAATCAGCGGAATCAGGACCATTACGCCGATGATCATGACCTCCAGCAGAAACGCCACGGCCGACGTGCGGCCCCGCTTGGTTTTCAGCTTGCCGCCGGATTCGATAAGGCTGTCTTCAAACATTGGAATTCTCCCCTACTTCTCTCAGACCCCTACGAGCATTTAGACACCGACTGCTCCCACTTTGCTCCCACTTTCTTTGGCCCACGCAGCAGCCTTTCTGAGGCCGAACGGCAGACCGAGCAAATCCTTCTAACTTCTACATAAGAAGGCGTAACCCAACCCATGCAGCTGACGCCATCGGGTAACTTACCTAGCCCTACCCGGCATGGCGACCGGACGCTTGCCTTTTTCAATCCGCCAGTCCTGGTAAGCCACCAGGATGGGAGCGGCAATCGCAATCGATGAATACGTCCCGATTAAGATGCCAATTACCAGCGCGAGGCTGAATCCGCGAAGCACCTCGCCGCCGAATAAAAAGAGTGCGAGTACGGTAAGGAAGGTAAGGCCTGCTGTCAAGATCGTTCTGCTAAGGGTCTGATTGATGCTGCGGTTGACGATATCCGACAGCTTCTCCCGCCGCATGAGTTTAATGTTTTCCCGGATTCGGTCAAATACCACGATCGTGTCGTTATTAGAGTAACCAATCAGGGTCAGGATGGCCGCGATCACGGTTAGAGTGATGTCGGTATTGGTAAGGGAAAATGCCCCCACGGTGATGAGCGTATCGTGGAATACCGTGACGACAGCGGCAACGCCGTAAATCCACTCAAACCGGAAGCCCAGGTACACCAGCATCCCCAACAGGGAGTAGAGCGTAGCTAAGCCAGCCTGGGTCCGCAGCTGGCCGCCGACCTGAGGCCCGATGATCTCGGCATCACGGATGCCGTAGTCGGAAAGATAGAAACCATCGCGGATTGAGGCTGCGACGGCCGGGTCGACCCCAGTGGCGCCGTTTAGCTGGTCCAGAGAACTCAACACGCCGCTCTGGAACTTTCGATAGTCGAGGATGGCTTGTGCCTGGGCTCCATATTTCTGAGCTGCGTCGGTGCCAAGGTGTAGCGGGTCCTTGTCGATCAGGTAACCTTTAACGTCGAGCAAGCTCGCGTTATTCAGATCGATCTTGCCCGCCGGAGCAGGAGAACCGGCGCGCAGCGCATTAATAATCTTCAACTTGCCTTGGTCGAGCTCCTGTTCGTTGGTTTCGCGCACATCGAGATCAATCAACTCCTCGTTATTTGAAGCCACGCCATAGCGTTGAAGCTTGAAATTGTGCAAGCCTGCGCGATCGATCTGAGAGCGGATGGCGTTCTCGTCAGGCGTATGCGTGAACTTCACATAGACAAGCGTTCCGCCGCGGAAGTCGACGCCCCACGGAATGTGGTGCCAGAACAACATCGAAAATATTCCTGCAACGCTAAAGAGTAGCGAAAAGGCGAGAAAATACCATTTCTTGCCCAGAAAATCTATATTGGTATTGCGAAAGAACTCCACGGGTTGTCTTAGCCCCTTATCTATCTATGACTTAACCGATATCTGACGATGACTAAATTTCCTAGTGTTCCTGACTAAATGCTGAGAGCTTCGCCACGCTGGTGGCGGCTCAGCACCCAATCAAAAATGAATCGCGACACGAACACGGCGGTGAACAGATTTGCCAGCAAGCCGAATGTGAGCGTCGTAGCGAAACCCTTCACCGGACCGGTACCAAAGATGAACAGAATCGCGGCCGAAACGATCGTAGTCACGTGCGTATCGACGATCGTGATCCAGGCGTGACTGAAGCCCTGATCAACCGCCGAGGGCGGGGTCTTGCCGTTGCGCAACTCTTCGCGAATGCGCTCAAAAATCAGCACATTGGAATCGACGCCCATACCGACCGTCAGAATCACTCCAGCGATTCCCGGCAGCGTAAGCGCGATGTTCACCCCCGCGATGCTCGACCATCCCAGGAAACCCAACAAGATGATCAAGTTCATGATCAGCGCCAGGTCCGCATTGATGCCTGCGCCGCGATAGTAGACGAGCATGAAGATCAGCACAGCCACCATGCCGATGATGGTCGCCTGCACACCGGAACGAATGGAATCCGCACCTAAGGATGGGCCGACTGTGGTCTCTTGCAGATACTTGATGCTGGCCGGCAAAGCGCCTGAGCGCAGGATCATGGAAAGATCCTTGGCCTGCTGCTCGCTCATGCGGCCGCCACTGATGGAACCCTGGTCGCGGATTGGCTCCTTGATGTTCGCCACTTCCTGCACTTTATTGTCGAGCACGACCGCGAGGCTGTCGCCGACGTGGGCGGAGGTGAAGCTGAAAAAGCGCTGTCCGCCATCGCCCGTCAGCGAAAAGGTCACGCTGGGCTGTCCGTTGGGATCGCGGCTGGGCTGCGCGTCGCGCAGATCCTTGCCGCTCACCGCCGAGATGCGCGACACCAGGTACCATGCCTGTCCCTCTGCTTCCGCGCCGGGCATGTTGTGTCCGGGAAGCAGAACCGCATCGGCAGGGATCACGCCGCCTTTATCTTGTAGGGCCGCTTGCTCGCTGGGATACGGTCCGCCCAGAGACTGCTTGATCTCAAGCATGGCGGTGGACTGGATGATGTCCTTCACGCGCCCGAAATCATCCACGCCGGGTAGCTGCACTAGAATTTGATACTGCCCGCCGGCTCCATGCTGCTCGATCGTGGGCTCACTGACGCCGAGAGCGTCTACTCGGTTGCGGATGGTGTCGATCGCCTGGTCAACCGCCTTGCTCTTAAGGTCGGACAGGGACGAGGGCTTCATCGTGAGATTCCAGGAATTGTCGGGGCCACCGGTCACGTCATACTCGGGCAACTTTTCCTGCACGATGGTTAGCAAATCAGAGCGCGCCGCCGGCTGCATGCCTTTCAGCACCAGATGGTCAGGATTGCTCTGCTGGTTAGGCTGTGTTATGTCGGAATAGTCGATCTTACGGTTGCGCAACTGCTCTTTCAACACTTCCATGGCGCCCTGCGCCACGACGTTGACCGCATCGTTAACCTGAACCTGCAGAATCAGGTGCGTTCCGCCGCTCAAATCGAGACCCAGATGGATGTGATCGCTCACCGCCGCGAGCAGTCCCTCGCGGGAAAAGCTCTTCGGAATCCCAAAGATTCCGAACAGGAAGAAGAGCGTGATGCCGACGATGATCGCAAGCTTCCAGAGAAAATTCTTGTTCATATTAAAGACTGGCTTCTAATTTCCGGTTTCCAGTTTCGAGAGTCCAGGTTCTCGGCTTACGCGAAACGAGGAACCAGAAACTATTTGGTCTTCACCTCTTCCTCGGTAGTCGTCACCTGCTGCACCGAGGCCTTGGTCACTTCCACTACGATGTTGTTCGGCGGAACGCGCAGATGCACGCAATCATCCTTAAGAGCCATGATCGTGCCCCGCAAGCCCCCGCTGGTGGTGACCTTGTCACCGGTTTTGAGCTGATCCAGCATAGCCTGCCATTTCTTCTGGCGGCGCTGCTGGGGCAAAATCAACAAAAAATAAAATATGGCAAAAATGAAGATCAGGGGCGCTATACCCAGCCATGACCCCATACCGCCACCACCACCGAACTGGACTGCCAGTAAAGATTGCATATATGTGAGGTCTGCGCGTACGTATTCGCGAAAAACCGCCCGCGCCCATTAGCGCCGCGGGAGCTGTTATTTCACCACGGGGTTTAGATCGACTTCGGCCGGGTTCTTCAGCTTTCAGGCTTGGTTCCGGGGAGAGCGTCCGTGGAGGTCATGGTTTCGGTCGTGACCATACACTGGAAAGAAAACGGGACTCTTCCCCAAGTGAAATAGAATGCCGTACCCGCCGCATAGTGTCAAGGTAGAAACTAAGGTTGTGGATCGTATTCAAGACCTGCGCCAGCACCTCGTTGGATGCATAAAGATGACGTAAATAGGCCCGCGAGTAGCGAAAACACACTCGGCAGGAGCAATTTGGGTCGAGCGGGCCCGCATCCTGGGCATAGCGCGCCTGCTTGATCGAGACCTTGCCTTCCGACGTAAACAGCAGCCCGTGGCGAGCGGCGCGGGTTGGTAGGACGCAATCCATCATGTCGACGCCCAGGTTGGCGTACTCGACAATCTCTTCTGGCGTGCCCACTCCCATCAGGTACCGCGGCTGGTCCTTGGGAAGGTGCTCCAACGTCGATTCGACGATCTCGCGGGTGAGTTCGCGCGGCTCACCCACGCTGAGCCCGCCAATGGCGTATCCCGGAAAGCCGATTTCGATCGTCCGCTCGGCCGACTCTTTTCGGAGGGCGCGGTCCATGCCGCCCTGGACGATGCCGAAGAGGGTTTGTGTGGGGACAGCCGCCTTCGGCTGTCCGGTGGAGCAAAGCTCCGCATCCCCGCCGAAGGCGGCCGTCCCCACATATTCGAGATTCCCCCACGGCACTTCATGCTTGTGCTCCTCAAAATATTTCTTGCTCCGCGCTGCCCAGCGCGCCGTCATTTCCATCGACGCGCGCGCGCGAATAGCGTCCGCGGGATACTCCGTGCATTCATCAAACACCATGATGACGTCGGCACCCAGCCCGATCTGCGCTTCCATCGCGCTTTCAGGGCTGAAGAAGTGCGACGAACCGTCGAGGTGAGAGCGGAACCTGACACCTTCCTCGGTGACTTTGCGCAGCTCGTTGAGGCTGAAGACCTGAAAGCCTCCCGAATCGGTCAGGATCGCCCGCCGCCACGACATGAATCCATGCAACCCGCCCATACGGCGCACGATGTCGGTACCCGGCCGCAGATAAAGGTGGTACGTATTGCCGAGAATGATGTGTGCGCCCAGGTCCTCGAGAATGTCCTGCGGGATGCCTTTCACCGAGGCCACCGTTCCCACCGGCATAAACACGGGCGTCTCAATCTCGGCGTGCGGAGTCAGCAGGCGCCCGGTGCGAGCCTTAACGCTAATGGCATCGATGTGGAAGGAGATAGACACTCGTTCGGATTGTAGCAACGGAGCCCGCAGCATCCCGGTCGCTGGAGAAATCTGCAATCTGAAATCTTCAATCTAAAATTGAAATGATTTCTCCTCGAACGTTCCCGCTCTCTACAATCAGCCTCCCGACCGTCACCGGCAATTTGAAGCGCCGCGGACCGGCGCTACCGGGATTGAAGTAAAGCACACCGCCTCGCGACTCCTGCTTGGGAACGTGGCTATGGCCGGAAATCACGACTTTGAACCCTGCCGCTTCCGGCCTCAGATCCAGCTGAGCAAGATCGTGCAGAACATAAATGGAGGTGCCGGAGAGTTCGACCACTTCCGTCTCTGCCAGCTTGCGCGCCCATGGTGCTTTGTCGACGTTGCCGCGGATGGCAGTGACGGGCGCGATGACTGCGAGTTGCTCGAGAATCTCGGGAGCGCCAACGTCTCCGGCGTGAATGATGTGGTGTGAACCGCGCAGAGCTGCGAGCGCTTCAGGACGAAGCAGGCCGTGCGTGTCGGAGATAACGCCGATGAGAATGGGAGTTCTCAGCTCTCAGACTTCGCGTTCATTTTCTCCACGAACTTGCCGACGCTGACGACCGCGCGGCCCACCGTGCCACGTCCGATCTCCTGCGTATCGTCACGGGCGGTCACGCGCAACGTATAGAACCGGCCGTCGAACGCTTCCAACGTGCCTTCTGCTTTGATGCGCGCGCCAATGCCGCTGGCCGCTCGATGCTCAATGTTGATGGATGTGCCGACGGTGATCTCGTCGCCTTCGCAGTAGGGCTGCAGCGCGCGAAATGCCGCAGTCTCCATCAGGCGAATCATGTCTGGTGTGGAATACACCGGAGGCAACTCGGGATGGTGCGACGTGAGCGTGTGCTCGAACGCGACGGTCTCTTCCACCTCGCCGCGCGCTCCGATGGGGATCACTTTCACCAAACCACTCCCTCCCGAAAAGAAATGAGCCAACGATTCTATCGAATCATTGGCCCAGGCTTGTGTTCACTAATTCCAGGTTACGCCACCGCCATCGCAGACCGGCGCGCATCGATTCCGTCCAACGCCTTCCACAACATGCGCGCCGCATTCTCGGCCGCGTTTAAAGCCGCGTCCGCAGTCTCGGGGCGGGCCTCGATCCGCTTCTCGAGCTGCTTGCGCCAGACGTTGGAGTGGTACACATCCGCCGTGGCGTGGAGCGAGAAGTATCCGCAGGTTTTGTCGTCGGCACCATACATCTCGCGTAGCCCCCGTTCCTTTTCCTTGGCGATCCGCGGTACCTGCGACTCATAGGTATAGAAAGCCGCCAGCGCATCTTCAGGCGTCCCTTCACTGGCTACCTGATGAAAATGCCGGATCAGCTGCCGAATCTCGGGAACCGGGCTGTGCCACTCCAGATTGCGGCTCGATCCCATGCCCTCGGCGAAGTCGAGCCAAAGGTCCGAGTGGGGAACCGAATCCCGGCCCGGACGCCCGTCTACGCCCTTCTCATCGCACATGTTGGCCAGCACTGCGCGGCGCAGTTCGCCCTCCTCCAGGCGCATTCCAAGGGCGGCCAAGTAAGACGGAAACGCTTCTACGTGGTGATAGTAATCCTGCGCATACTCCCGAAGATCGTTGCGGGTCAGCTGGCCCGCCGACCACGCCTTGTAGAAAGGATGGCAGAGCAGGTCGTACTTTCCGATGCGCGCATCCAGTTGCTTGAAGAATTCCGCGGTATTCATGAGGCCCCCTCTGGAGTCGGATAGGACAGCCCAATATACGGGCGAAAAGGCAGAGTCGGCAAGTGATGGAAATCACAGAACGCGCCAAGTTGCTAAAATAAAAGAAGTAACTCGCGCAACGATTTTCTGGGGTCCGCTCCGGCCAATTTCATGCAGTTCACCGAACAATTTGACGTAGTCGTGGTCGGCGCCGGCCATGCCGGATGTGAGGCGGCGACGGCCTCCGCACGCATGGGCCTGAAGACGGCTCTCTACACGCTCAACGTCGACCTGATCGCTCAGATGTCGTGCAATCCGGCCGTGGGCGGCATCGCCAAAGGGCACCTGGTCCGCGAAGTCGACGCGCTCGGCGGCATTATGGGTGAGATTACCGACGCGGTCGGCATCCAGTTCCGCCTGCTGAATACTTCGCGCGGCCCAGCCGTATGGTCGCCACGGGCGCAGTGCGACAAGCAGGCCTATCGACTGAAGATGCGCGAGGTGCTGGAATCGCAGCCGAATCTGAAGATCAAGCAGGCGGAAGTTGCGGATCTGATTGTGGAGGAAAGCTCTCAGCTCTCAGCATTCAGCTCTCAGCTTGAGAGCGGTGATGCCCATGTGGGGACGGCCGCCCTCGGCCGTCCGGTCGAGCGAAGCTCGACGGCTAACGACCGCCGGCGCGTCCTCGGAATTAAACTCCGCGACGGCCGCACGGTCGGAGCGGGCGCGGTCATCATCACCACAGGAACGTTTCTCAACGGACTGATTCACTGCGGCGAGCAGCAATATCCCGCGGGACGATCCGGCGAGCCCAACGCGGTTCTGCTGGGCGAGGCGCTGAAGAAGCTGGGGCTGCGCGGATGCCGCCTCAAGACTGGGACTCCGCCACGTCTTGACGGCCGCAGCATCGACTGGTCGCGTTTTCCTGTACAGCCAGGCGACGTCGATCCTACACCTTTCAGTTTTCGCACCAGGCGCGTCGCGCACCACGACTCGCAGGTGCCTTGCTATATTGCCTGGACCACGGCCGAGACGCACCGCATCATCCGCGAAAATGTGCACCGCTCGCCGATGTATAGCGGGCAGATCCAGTCGATCGGTCCGCGTTACTGCCCGTCGATCGAAGACAAAATCGTCAAGTTCCCCGACAAGGAGATGCACCAGCTCTTCCTTGAGCCTGAGGGGCTGAACACGCACGAGATCTACGTCAACGGCATGAGCACTTCCTTGCCGGTAGAAGTGCAGCTTGAAATCTTGAAGTCGATCCCGGGCCTTGAGAATGCGGAGATGCTGCGGCCTGGATACGCTATTGAGTACGACTCCATAGATCCGACGGAACTGGAGCGCACGCTCGAAACCCGCAAGATTGCTGGCCTGTTCCTTGGCGGCCAGATCAACGGTACATCGGGCTACGAAGAAGCCGCCTGCCAGGGCCTGATGGCCGGAATCAACGCCGCGTTGCAGGTGAAGCAACAACCGCCGCTGATTCTCGACCGCACCGAGGCGTATACCGCGATCCTGATCGACGACTTGATCGCGAAGGGGACGAACGAGCCCTACCGCATGTTCACGTCGCGCGCCGAGTTCCGCCTGCACCTGCGCATCGACAACGCCGACCGCCGCCTCACCCCGCACGGCCGCCGCGTGGGAATGATCTCAGACGCAGCCTGGGCAGATTTTCAGGAGAAGCAAGAGCGGTTGGCGAAGGTGAAGAAGCTTCTGGAAAACACGCGGATTACGGGCGAGCTTCTTGATCGTTGTCATTCCGAAGAGCGTAGCGATGAGGAATCCGCTGTCGCCGACAGCGCCACGATAGTCGGCCAAACCTGTGCGCAGATTCTGAAGCGCCCCGAAGTAAAGGTAGAGCAACTAGTGCCGATCCTGAGGACGCTGACGCCGGAGTTTTTCGCAAGAGATTCCTCTGTGTCCTCCGGGTCCGGAGCCTGCCCTGAGCGGAGTCGAAGGGTGGTTAAGTTGTCTTCAGAAGTACGCAACGAACTCAAGTCCGTCGAGACCGAGATCAAGTACGAAGGCTACCTGCTGCAGCAGCAGCGCGCCATGGAACGCCTGAAGAAATCCGAGCAGCACTCGATTCCCGAATGGTTCGACTACCGTTCGGTCAGCGGACTCTCGCGCGAGATGCAGGAAAAGCTCACGCACGTGCGCCCGCGAACCATCGGCCAAGCCTCGCGTATTCCGGGCGTAACGCCCGCAGCGGTGTCGCTAGTGAACGTCTTTATCGAAATCCAGGCGCGCCGCCGCGACCAGGCCGCCGCTCTCTAGTCGAAGCGCTATGGATTTTGTTTGGTTTGTAGTTGCTCCGCGAGCTTCAGCTCGCTCTCCGCTTCTTCTTTCTTCCCCATGTCGCGGTAAGCCTGACCGAGCAACTGGTGGGTCATGGGATTATTGGGGTCCATCGTTGCCGCCCGCTTCAAAGCAATCACCGCCAGATCCAGCTCTCCCTTTTTCTCGAGGACTTTTCCCATCAGAATGAAAGGGCCCGTTGCCGTCTGGTCGAGCCAGATGGAGCGCTGTAAAGAATGTTGAGCGTCTTCGTATTTCTGAATTCGCGAATACGCATCGGCCAGTTTGTAATAAGTTGCTGCGTGCGCCGGATTGATCGCCAATTCCTTCTGGAACTCGGTTATCGCTTCTGGAATCCGCGATTTGTAGATATAAAGCTCGCCGAGCAGGTAGTGCGCCAGCGGCAGTTTAGGATCCAGAGCCGCCGCCTTCTGCGCGTACTCTTCCGCTACCGGATCGAATTCCTGCCGCAACAGCATCTGCGCCGTAAACAAATAGCTCGCAGCAGAGTCCGGTGGCACGTCGAACATCTTCCCAAACGCCTTGCGTGCCTGCGGATAGTCTTTAGTCTGGATGTAGCAGACGCCCAGAACGTAGGAAGCATCCGCATTGGCTCGGGGATACCATCCTTGTACCTTCTCAAGCAACGGGATTGCATCTGTCGGATGCCCTCCCCGGTAATACGACAGCCCTAGCAGTTGAGTAGCCTCGCCATTCGACGGGTCTGCGGCGACGGCCTTTTTCAAATACGCAATCGCTTGCGGAAAATCATTTTTCTTGTAGTATGCACTACCCATCTCGAACGCCAGGCCTTTGGCGTTCGGATCGCGAGCCTCCATCGCTTGCAACTCTGCGATCGCCTGGTCCACCTTCCCCTGTTGCATCAACTTTCGCGGCTCGCCAAAGTCAGACGGCATCGCGGCCATTTGCGGAGCGGACGGCACATCGTTCAGCGCAGGCTGTTGCGCCAGTCCCACGGAAGAAAGGGACGAGAAGAGTGCCAAACGGAGAACGAAGAATCGCGTTTCCATGTCAGGAATTAGAGCACATCAAGGTGTGCGAGGGTGCCCCACCCTTGTTTCGACAGGGTGGGGATTTTGACTCTCACTCAGTGCCGACCCATTTCATTCTTAACTGCATCGAGATTTTCCTTGGCCAGAGCCTGATTCGGATCGATCTGCAGCGCCCGCTCAAAGTGGGCCTTCGCCTCCGGAAAGCGCCCCATCTCCGCCAGTGCAGCTCCAAGGTTCGCTTCCACATTAGCGTCGTCGGGCTGCAGCTTCAGCGCCAGAACAAATTGCTGCGAAGCATCTTCGAAATCGTTCTGTGCAGCCAGCGCCAAGCCCAGGTTGTAATGCGCCTCGAAATAATCTGGACGCGCCTTCAGCGCAGCCTGAAAATATCCGGCGCCTTGTTCGGGATGTCCCGCCGCCACCAAAGCCGTGCCCAGCGCGTTGTTTCCGGCAGGATCTGCGGGGCGCAGCCGCACTGCGGATTCATATTCGTGAATGGCGTCGTCAAGTTTGTCTTTGGCCTGCAACATGGCGGCCAGGTTGTAGTGCGCTTCGAAGTCGCCAGGATTCTTCTCCACGTTATGCCGCGCCAGTGCTTCCTGCAGTGCCATCCGCGGATCACCCTCCGCCGGGTCAAAATCTACCGGGAGCACCTGCAGCCACAAGTGACACATCTCATCGCTCGATCGGTTGCCGCCCACGACCCGTGCGGGCGGATGATTCGGGTTCAGCGGATTCTCCTCCGAATTGTCATACACGTAACGCAGACTCACCTTCGTGCCCTTCGGCAATCGCACCGGTTCCGCATAGCGGTACACCGCCTGCCAGTTCAGGTTCCAGTGCGGAATGTGGATCAGCGTCTCCGTTGTACCGTCGGGCAGCGCGGCGTGCGCCTGCATATCTTTTCCCAGGTAGTGCGCGTGCGGATAAATCGCCATCAACGCAACATCGATTGGCAGCGTGAATTCGTCCGCGACCAGAAAATCTTTCTGCCCCGCCGGAATGTCGAGCTTCGCATCGTTCTCGAGCTGCAACAGCATCGGCAGCTTCGTCGCGGCATGCGGAGTGAAATAAAGGCCGATGCTCGGCTGGATCACCTCCGCCTTCCCGGAAGGCTGCAGGTGCGTATTCAGAACGAGGTCGGTGCCCTTGTCGAGACGCAGGGCCATGCCCTCAGGCTCAACGTAGGGGATGGTTCCCGGCTTCCAGAAGAGCAGATGGCTGTCCGGATCAAACACCTGCGACTCAATGCGAATCTCCATGCCGCCGAAACCCGCGCCCGGCTCGCTCTCGCGCTGGCGCAGGGAACCAGCCCGGTCCACCAGAATATTTGCGTGGTGCACGTAGCGCTTGTCGCCCGGACGGATCTCGACCGCCTTCACCCAGCGCGTCTGTTGAATCGGCACCGGAAAGATGAAATTCCAATACGTGTCGGTGCCGGAAGGCGGCAAGGTGAGCGGTTTTGTTGCCGTCAGAATCAGATCGGGCTGCCCCAGCCGCCAGCCCTCGACAAACTTCGGTTGTGGAGGCAGATCAGCCGGATCGCCTTCCATGGCTCCCTGCTCAACCCATCGCTGAATGAGATTGATCTCCGCATCGGACAGGCGAAGCTCGTCCGCGAACTTCAGTTTCTGTGGCTCCGGCAGCCACGGTGGCATCGCCCGCGACTGTGTTACATCCAGGATCTGCCGCGCATGTTTTTTTGCGTCGTAATAACTCAGCAGAGAAAACGGCGCCGCCTCTCCCGGCCGGTGACACGTCGAGCAGGAATGAAAGATGATCGGAGCGATGTCGCGATTGAACGTAACCTGCGCTGGAGAAGATAATCGAGCGGCCGGGCTGCCTGAAAGCGTTCCCACAGCGATGCCTCCCGTCAGAACGATCAGCGTCCATCCCGCACCGCGCAAACCGAGGCTCATTCGAGGTCTGAGATGTAGCATCCCACTCCCCTGACTTCGCTCTTGGCCACAGGCTTTCCCGCCAACGCCGCGCGAATGGCGTCCTCCAGTTCATGCGTCGTCGGGGCAGGCCGTGCCCGGCTCAGATCGACATACCAGTCGTCGATGCGCCCGTCGTAGACCAGTTGGCGATCGCGGTTGAAAACCGCCACCTCAGGCGTAATCTGCGCGTGGCCCAACTTCACCAGCACGTGCTCGGGATCTCGCAGCGCGGGCAAATGATATCCATACTCCCCCAGATATTTTCGAATTGCCTGCGGAGAGTCCGCCTTGTCGGGATACACCAGCCAGAAATTCGCGCGGTCGGCGTACTGTTGGCTGATTTGCTGAATCGCGGGAGCGTAGCGGCCCGACACCGGACAATCGCGGCGCAGGAAGATCAGTACTGCAATCTTGCTGGAGTCCGCAACCAGCGGATTTACGGCGTGCCCGTCAAGATCGAGCGCGCTCTGCTGCGCCCGCATGAGCGTCGAACAGAGAACGAGTGCGGCTACAATCGACAACGGGAATCGGAGTCTGACTCGCGACACAGACAGCCCCCACAGAACTGTCTGGATTCTAAGAGTCTCAACGATGAGTGTCCATCCCGCGCCACTACTGCTCCACACGTCGCCAGCCGCTACAATGGCCTGAGCATGTTTGCCCAAATATGATTGCTCATCTGCGCGGAAAGCTGCTCGCCAAGCATCCCAACCAGGCCATCGTCGAGACGGCCGGTGTCGGCTATGACGTCGTGATCAGCGTGCCGACATTCTCCGCCCTTCCGGCACTCGGCGCCGAGGTTGCTCTACATATTCACACGCACGTGCGCGAAGATCTCATTGCCCTCTACGGATTCCTCCGTCCGTCGGAGAAGCTGCTGTTCGAGAAGCTGATCACGGTGAGCGGCATCGGCCCCAAGCTGGCAATCACGATCCTGAGCGGCATGGCTGCCGACGAAATGGTGGGCGCGATTCGCGGCAACGATGTAGCGAGGCTCACTCGCATCCCCGGCATCGGAAAGAAAACGGCGGAGCGCATGGTGCTGGAACTACGCGACAAGCTGCCGGAGGTGGGACCGGCCGCAGCGCCCGCGGTTCCGGCCATGGGCGCGACTGAGGAAGACGTGCTGTCGGCATTGCTGAACCTGGGATACCAGCGTGCAGCGGCCGAAAAGGCCTTGGCTGTAGTCGCAAAGAACGGCAAGGGCGGATCGTTCGACGCGATGTTCCGGGATGCTCTGGGCGCGCTGTCGAAGTAATATCGTCGAGGGTGCCCCGTCCTTCTTTCGCGTTCCTGCGAAAAAGGGCGGATCTTTGACATTTGACATGGCGCTGCACCACGACGCTGACGAGAGTCAAATCCACCCTGTCGCACAAAACGCGACAAGAATGGGGCACCCAGTCTTACTTTCCGATGCAAAACGTGCTGAAAATTAGATCCAGAATGTCGTCAGTGGTGGTCGCCCCTGTGATCGCGTCCAGCGGACGCAGCGCGTTGTAGAAGTCGAGCAGCAGCATCTCGTGCGGCACTTTGCCGGACACGGCATTCTTAGCCGCGTTCAGCGCAGCCAGCGCGTCTTTGATCAATCCTTGATGGCGAACGTTGGTCAGGAAGCCGGACTCCGCCTGCATTCCAGCCTCTCCGCCGATATGCCTCAGAATTGCTGCACGCAGTTCGCCGATGCCTTCGCCCGTGACGGCAGAGGTGAGAACTCTCTGGCCCCTGGACACTAACCACTGACCACCGCTCCCGAGATCGCTCTTGTTTCCAACCACAATCACCGGCCGGTTCTCCGCCTGCCGTAGAAGTTCCGCGTCTTCCGCTGTTTCTCCCTGCGACGCGTCGAGCACCACCAGCACCAGGTCGGCATCAGCCAGCGCTTCCATCGATTTGCGAATGCCGATCGATTCCGCTTCGTCAAGCGCTTGGCGAATACCAGCGGTATCGACTAGCTTGACCGGGATGCCCCCGATCGCCACCGTCTCGCTGACCAGATCGCGCGTGGTCCCCGGAGTCGCTGTGACAATCGCGCGCTCGCGCTCCACCAGCTGATTAAACAAGCTCGACTTGCCCACGTTGGGCCGGCCCACAATCGCCAGTGTCAACCCTTCGTGCACGATCTTGCCGTAGGCAAAAGTCGCGCTAAGCTGTTCCAGCGATGTCCGCACGGCAGCGATGTGACTGAGAATCGTTGCATCGGGCATTACCGACACGTCGTCTTCCGCGAAATCAACACCCGCTTCCAGCACTGCGATGAGCTCCACAAGTTTTTGCTTGATCGGCTGCAGCCGCCGCGACAGCGCTCCTTCCAGTTGCTGCGCCGCTACCTTTGCCTGATACAACGTCTGCGAGTCGATCAGATCGCGCACCGCTTCGGCCTGGGTCAGATCGATGCGCCCATTGAGGAAGGCGCGCATGGTGAATTCTCCGGGCTCCGCCAGCCGCGCCCCGGCCGCCACGCAAAGCTCGACGAGGTGCCGCAGTACCACAGGCGATCCATGGGCCGAGATCTCAACAATGTCGTCCGTGGTGTAAGAGTGCGGCTTGGCAAAGTACGTGGCGACGACTTCGTCGATGCGTTCCTCGTGCAGGCTTGATAGTCCTGTCGGACGATCAGTCGGTGGGTGCCCCATCCTAGCCGCGCCTTCTGCGGCTAGGGCGGGGGTTTTGACTTCCTCGGTGATCGCTTCTGGCTCGATCAATTCTCCGAACACGGCGCGCCCGGGCTCCAGTGCATGCTTTAGCCGCAGCATCGTCGCCGCAATCTCCAGCGCCCTGGCCCCGGCGAGGCGAACAACGCCGATCCCCCCGCGCCCGGCGGGCGTGGCCATCGCCACGATCGTGTCGTCCAGATTCATACCGACGTTCACGCGCCGATTGTAACGGGTAAACTAAACTGAACCAACGGCTCACGCGCCCAAGATCCGGGTGCCCCATTTCTCGCGTTCTTTGCGAGAAAGCCTGCCCTGAGCCTGTCGAAGGGTGGGGATTTTGACAAACCTTAAGGAGCACTAAAACCTTGTCCGTCGCTGACGAACTCTTAAAAGCGAACGAAACGTTCGCGCGCAATTTCACGCTGGGAGATCTGGCGGTCCGCCCTAAGCGGCACGTCGCCGTGCTGGCCTGCATGGATTCCCGCATCCTGTTCGAGCACTGCCTGGGCCTGCATCCCGGGGACGCGCACATGATCCGCAATGCCGGCGGCATCGCCACGGAGGACGCGTTGCGATCGCTGATCGTCTCGCATCATCTGCTCGACACCCAGGAGTTCATCATCATCAACCACACCGACTGCGGCCTGCTGAAGGTGCGCGAAGACGAACTGAAGGCACGCCTAACCGAAAAGATGGGGGCCACCGCGGACGAGCCCGCGCACTTCCACGCCTTCGACGACCTGGAAGCAAACGTCCGCCTGCAGATGCAGCGCGTGAAATCGCACCCGTGGATCCCAAACCGTATTCCAGTGCGTGGGTTTGTCTACGACGTAAGAACGGGCAAACTGAAAGAGGTCGAAGAAGAGGGATGAATCCCCGCACGGCACGGACATTCTTGGCTGAAAAGCCAGAAGCAATCCATTGTCATGCGGGGAATCAATGCCTCGGTCTTACTTGCCCGCAACATCGTTTGGCAGCTGATGTATCTCGCTAATTTCGATCGCATGCGTGCCATTCCTCAGAAACACTTTTCCTGTGGCCTTCACGTGCTCGCCAACAAACGGCTTCAGCGCATTCTGCCCGGTATCTGGCATGGATTCAGTGACCGGCACATACACGGCGCCGTCACTCGTCAGAATGCCCAACGGAGAGCCTGACTTCAGGCACATCGTGATGCACTCCTTGCTGTAGCTGGTCGAAGTTGACTTCTTGTTTTGCAGCGGGCAGGCGATATCTCGTACTAATCCTTCCACAGAGAACATTCCTATGGCGGTGGAGTCTGCATCGTCGGCGCCCATGATCAACATAGGAGCAGCTAAGCAGACGAGCACCGCAATGAGCGTCAGTTTAAAACGCGTGCTGCTCTTCGAAACCGGCAAGAGAGCGCTTCGGAACCGGTGGGAACTTCGAACGACCGTGCCCTTGTTCATGACCTATCCTCCTGAGATCAACCACTCCCAGTTTATGAACTTGCGGCTTTAGCGCGCCTTCGATATTGTGCCAATGAATGTCGAAAAAGCGCCAACCCGCGATTTGCGATCCTTCTGGAGATCTCCACTCCCAGATCACGACTCTCTCCCACGACTATCCCGCAGGGCACGTCGTCCCCTCGCATTGTCATGATCGCGACCAACTCGTCTATGCGTCCCGCGGAGTGATGACGGTTCGTACCGCTCACGGCGCTTGGGTCGTGCCCACGCACCGGGCGGTTTGGATACCGGCAACGATCCCACACACCATCACAATGTCAGGAACGGTTGCGATGCGGACTCTGTACCTTAAGCCGCGATCGGCGAGGAGATTGCCGCGAGGCTGCTGCGTCGTGCATGTTTCGGCGCTGCTCAGGGAACTCATTCTGCATGCTTGCACCCTGGGCTCTCTGGACCGAACGATTCGGTGGCAGGGTCACTTGGTCCAAGTGATCGTCAACCAGCTGGAAGCCATTCGGGTCGTTCCCCTGCAGCTCCCGAATCCGTTGGATCCGAGAGCGCTCCGAGTCGCCAAGGCGGTCATGGACGACCCGAGCGACCGACGTCCGCTCACGGCTCTCTGCAGAGCAGCGGGCACTAGCAAGAGGACAGTCGAGAGACTATTTCAGACAGACGTCGGGATGACGTTCAGTAAGTGGCGACAACAACTTCGTCTCATGCAGGCGATGAGGCTCCTGGCCGAGGCAGCGAAGGTCACGCACGCCGCTTTGGAATCGGGTTATAGCACGCCCAGTGCTTTCATTTCTATGTTCAGGAAAGCTCTGGGAACAACGCCGACGCTTTATTTCAAAACCGAAGCAAAAGACAAGTAAGCGGCTCCTTCTCCCGCTCAGCGCGCTACGACCTTCTCAATCTCCGCCCGCAGATCGTTGTAACGCACCGCCCCTGGATGGTACCAGGCGACTTTCCCCTCGCGATCCAGCAGCACCAGCGTCGGCGTGGTCGAAGCTCCGTAGACGTCGAAGTTGTACTTGCTGATGGGCACCGGCATGTCGAGCAGCCCCGAATAGAAGCGATGCCGCACCGCGTCGATATATTGCAGTTCAGCGCTCGCCGGAGCATGCTCCAACTGCGCCGTATAGCCATAGAGGCGCGTCGGCCCGATCACCTGTAGTCCTTTGCTTGCAAATTCCGAACGCAGCTGCGTGATGATGGGTGCTTCCGCCTTGCAGTCCGCACACCAGTGCGCCCAGAAAAACAGCAGCACCGGCGACCCCTTGAGCTGCGCCGGCAACGGTAGTTTCGCACCCAGGAACTGATCAGCCTTCAGCGTCGGCGCGACCTTCCCCTGGAATGACAGCAGGTTCAGGTTTTTCTGCAACCGATCGTGAATGGACGTGCTTCCATAAGTCCGCAGCGCAGACTGGAGCAGCACGACCGCCTGCGTGCGCTGACCGTGGGCGACCAAGACCTGCGACTCAACTTCCAGCGCTGCCCCCAAGGCGATGGGTAGGTGTGGCTCGGCGTCGAGCGGACGCTTCTTCAACAACCCCAGCGCCATCGTCTCCGTTTGCTTAGCATAAGCGGCCGCTTGGTCGTACCGGCCCTGGTCAAGAGCGGCCCGCCCCATCCACGAATAGGCCTCGAGATACTCGGCAGTGACTCCCTGCTGGTTGCGATACGCATTGAGCGTCGACTCTGCGGACGAGAAACTGTTCTGCATCAGTGCGATGCGCACGTCGTCAACAATACCAGCCCACGCCGAAGCGGTGAGCAAAACCGAAACCAGCAATATCCGCAAATGCATGTCTAGATGATGAATGCTTTACGAAAAGGTCGCAAGTGGCCGGACTTTTTCCACAGGACGACCTCGCCATAACATCTTCCACATCAGTTGTTTACCCATAGCCTACCGCAAATTATGTAGCTTTTAGGGGGCACTTTCTTTACAATTTAGTTGCGTTTGACTTAAGAGTTTCTTCGCAGTACAAGCATCTCCGCTTAACCCAGCGCGTGACCTGCCTGCAGAAGATCCTGAAAGTTTCAGCGCTACATCAACAACAAAGGAACAAGCAACAGTATGGAAACAGGAACAGTGAAGTGGTTTAACGACGCCAAGGGCTATGGTTTTATCAGCCGCCAGAATGGCGAAGATGTCTTCGTGCATTTCTCCGCCATTCAGGCCAGCGGCTTCCGCAGCCTGCAGGAAGGTCAGCAAGTACAATTTGACGTGGTCAAAGGCCCTAAGGGCTGGCAAGCTGAGAACGTCAAGGGCGTCTAACACCGCTTTGCGAGCCACAATTCGACAATGAGGGCGGCCAGAAATGGCCGCCCTTAGTTTTTTGGCTTGACTCCCACAGTACGACGCGTTATAGTACGTAACGTACTGTTAGAAACGCCCTTGAATCACTCGACGAGCTTTTTGGGATTCAGCCTCCTGTGCGGGCTGAGATTCGGGATCGCCGGGCTGTTCTTCACTGTGGACAGCCCTCCGACCGCCAGATTCATCGTCAGATCGAGTTGCACCTGGTGAGTTAGATGAGCTCAACCAAGATTCCATCGCTCGGCTACGCGCTGCTCGGCCTGCTGCAGAAGCCCTCTTCGGGGTACGACCTGCGCAAGGTCTTCTCGTCGACGTCGATGAAGACTTATAGCGACAGCCCGGGGGCGATCTATCCCGCATTGGCGCGACTGGAGAAAGCGGGCCTGATTCGCGGCACGATCGAGGAGGGCTCTGGCCTTCGTCGCCGGCAAGTCTTCCGCCTGACTCCGAAAGGTCTTTCGGAACTCAAGCAATGGATCACGCGCCCGGTCGCTCGCGAGGACCTTGTCCGGGGCCAGCAGGAAATCATGCTGCGCTTCGCTTTCAGTGAAACGGTTCTTGGCCCGGAGGCCTCCATCAATTTGCTTCAATCGTTGGAGATCGCGCTCACGTCCTACATCGACGCTTTGCGCGAGGAATTCGAAATAATCAAGTCCGTGGTACCAGTCTCGGGAAGATTGGCTTTCGAGTGCGGTATCCGTGGAACCGAATGCTTTCTCGAGTGGACTCACTACGCTCTTGCAACGTACGAAAAAGAAGGAAAGAAAAAAGGAGGCACATTATGAAGTCACGCGTTGTTCTTTACTGCGCGCTCGGCGGGTTGCCGATGCTCATCGCCGCCCTGGGTGCCGGCCATTTCGCCTGGTGCTGGATTTCGGGGGTTGTTCTGGCGGCGTCCTTCGTGCCCGTAGCACTGTCTGGCCCACGCAGTGCCGTGGGGCAGTTCGGTGTAATCGCGCCGGCGCTCGCGGTCATTACCGTGCTCTGCACTTGGTCCGAGGCTCTGATCTTCGCGGCGGGGTTCAAGGAGCACGCAGTTCGCAATTTGATCGGAATGCTGGTGATGTATTTCATGGTGGCTGCTGTGCTCGCCGTGTTGGCGTGGGCTCTGAAGCTGCCCAAAGCCGCGGGCAGCCCGGTGGAGCATCGCTCAGTAGGCAGCACAATCGCGCTTGTTGCAGTATGCGGAATCGCTTACGTGGTGTACTACCTCATCTTCGGGTCGATCACCTACCAGTACTTCACCAAGGGGTACTATCCCGAGGCCGCGCAAACCGCTCAGGCAATGGGCATATGGTTCTGGTTGATCGAGTTCGGCCGCGGGGTCTTGATGACCTTGGCGGTGATTCCCGCGATCTACACCTTGCGTATGAGCCGTTGGCAGACCGCGATTGCGATTGGTCTCATCATCTGGGTCGCGGGTGGACTAGCCCCGCTGTTGATACCCAACGCAATGATGGGAACAACTCAGCGGATCATCCACGTATTTGAGATCCTCACGCAGAATGCGCCTCTCGGCATCACTGCCGGATTGCTGCTTCGTCCCAAGCCAGCCGCAAGAGCCGCATCCGCCCCGAAATCGCATGAGGCGTTAGGACACGCCAGTTAAGGCAGGGTCTGTGGCAAGGTCAGATGGATGCGCGATCCAGAGCGGACAAATGTACTATGAAGCGGCGCTACTGCTGCATGTCGCGCATCAGCACCACATCGGAGTCGGTGTGCCCGCGTACTATCGCGAGTTTGCTCCCATCCGGGGACCAGTGATAGTCCCAGATGTGTTCGGTCTTGAACGAGGTCACTGGCTTGCCCGCGGAACCGTCAAGCGGCTGTTGCCACAAGTTGTCGACATTATTCTCGCGAATGGGATACACCACCGACTTGCCATCGCGGGCGAAACGAACCATCCCTCTTCGTGGACGCTGGAACTCAATCTGCTTCTGCACCTGACCCGTATCCGTCGCAACCAGCGTCAGTTTCTCCTCATGTCCGCCCGCATGATCGATGGTGGCGAATGCCAGCGTGCGGCCGTCAGGGGAAATGTCGAAGAATCCCGCATTGATGGCGAGGTCTGACACCCTGCGGGATGCGCCTCCATCAATCGGCACCTGCATTACGATCCCGTTTCCGTCCATGTAATACACCGACCGTGAATCCGGAGCGCAGACTGGAAAATTCTCCAACTTCCCCTGCGTGAGTTGCTTCAAATTCCCGCCCGAAGCGTCCGCGCGCCATATGTTCTGGCTGCCTTTGCCACTGCGCAGGCCGAGGAGAAAGACAATATAGCGGCCATCGGCGCACTCCCAGGGATCACCCGCTGCCGAACCCTCCTCCGTGGCGAAAGAGCCTCTCGCACCCGAATCCGGATTCACCCAGTTCAATTGGTTGTCTTTGTCGTCGATCAGGCGCCCGTCGTGCATCCAGTAAATGTTGGTAAACGCTGCCGCTGGCGCGACCGGTCGCACATCTGCGCCGCCAGATGCCACCGACAGCACGTAGAGGTTATACCTTTCTTCGCTGAGCACAGTCGCCAACAGTTGACCGCTCGCGGCCACGCTGAGATCAGAATAGTTGTTCGTGTCCCGGGTGACGGGATCAACTTTCCCTTCTGGATAGACCACAAACTCGATCTGCTGCCGAGTGAAATTCGAGGACCGTGTACGCTCCAACGCCAGCAAACCGCTGCCGTCCGGAAGCCATGTCGGTGAGGCAAGACCGGAATCCGAACTGAGAACCAGGTGCTGTTGGCCGCTGCGAGCGTCCACCGCCATGAGGCCTGACAAGGCGTCCCCGGGCTGATTCACCACACACAAAATCGTCTTGCCATCCGGTGACCAGGCGGGATTGAGGAGTGCCTGACTATTCAGGCCACCCGTAAGCGCCGTTTCTTCGCCGCCGCCGAGCGACTTCACCATGAGCCGGTACTTCCCCGCTTCCGGATTGTCGTAGCGCATAAACGCGATCCGCTGGCCGTCGGGGGAGAACGTAATGTTGGAATCCACGTCTTCGGCCAGGCGCTCGGGCGTGCCGCCCAGAAGCGGTGCGCGGTATAAATATTTCAATTCCACGTTTCCGGGATCGCTGCGCACGAAGTAAAGATAGTTTCCGTCTGGAGAAAAGCGCAGCCCGTTGTAGGACACATCCGCCGCCGGTTGCACCTGTGTGTTGCTGTTGGTGGGAACGTTGCGCAGCCATAAGCTGACCTGGCCGTTGTTCTCCCCCATCAGGCTGAGAATGTATTTTCCGTCGGGTGACATCGCCACCAACGCCGCCTTGCCTTCCTCGGTCAACTTGGTCACCGTGAAATTGCGGAAGGGTCGCATCGGATGCCGCGTCAACAGCGAATAGATTCCGTACCCGGCGGCGAGGAGAACAAAGATTCCGAGGAGAACGCTGACGCCGGTCCCCAGCGTGTGCCGGCCCGCCGCCGCAACCACCGCGGAACTTGAGGGCGCCCGGGTAGCCGTCGACGTCTCGCTGGCGCGTGGAGCTGAAGGCGTGGCTGCAACTGCAACTGACGCTGACCCCGACGCTGCAGTCGTCTTTCTCCCCGATTCCACGTCGCGCTTCAGCCGCTTCAGATCGCCGCGCAAATCGGCGGCCGACTGGTAGCGCAGGTCACGATCCTTCTCCAGCAATTTCTCAATGATCTCGTGCAGCTTGGGCGGCAACGCCGTATTCAACTGCAGAGGAGAAACCGGATCCAGCTCCAGAATCGCGTGGAACACCACTGCCGACGTCACTCCCGGAAACGGAAGCTTCCCCGTAGCCATCTGGTAGACCACTGTGCCCAGCGAGAACAAATCCGTGCGCGTGTCGAGTTCTTCGCCGCGCGCCTGCTCCGGAGACATATATGAGATCGTGCCCACAGTCGCGCCTGGACTCGTCAAATGCGGGCTGGGAGAATCCTGCGTGGCGCCGATCGTACTCATCTCCAGATCGGGACGAGTGAGTTTCGCCAGACCGAAATCCAGCACCTTCACCTGCCCGCGCGGCGTCAGAAAAATATTGGCGGGCTTAATGTCCCGATGGATGATGCCTTTGGCATGCGCGGCGTCGAGCGCGTCAGCCAACTGAATGGCAACATCAAGCAGAGGACCGACGGCCATCGGACCAGACATCACTTTGTAGTCGAGGTTCTGCCCTTCAAGCAGTTCCATCGCAATAAACGATTGCGCCTCCGCGCCCTGGCCTGCTTTTTCGACCGCGTAGATCGTGCAGATGTTGGGATGATTCAGCGCCGATGCAGTGCGCGCCTCCAACAGGAACCGGTCGAGTGCATTCTGGTCGCGCGACAGTTGCGGCGGCAGAAACTTCAACGCAACTTTGCGTCCCAGGTTGAGATCCTCGGCCTCGTAGACCACACCCATCCCGCCGCTGCCCACTTGGCCGGTGATGCGATAGTGCGAGATGGTCTGGTTGATCATTTTCTGCTAATAACGCGCGAGGGAATTTGGAGCTTTATCTTAGGTGGGATAGCAGAAAGCCGTCAACGCAGCGCCAGCACGGTGCACTTCAACGTTCCAGAATGTCTTTAAACGCATTCAGTGCGACCTTCTTCGCTTGAGAGGGCAGAATGACATCGGCGCTGCGCGTGGAGTTTCCGACGACTCCGACCTGACCGAAGCGAACCCAACCTTTTCCGAAGTCAGCGAATACCGGAACCAGCATGGCAAAGTGATCGTCGACTTCGCTCTGAGTAATGGTCATGTGCAGTTTCACTTTGCCAGCGTCCTGGGGGATCGTCTGATATTCGAAGTGGTATCGGGGGACCTCAGTGCCATAAACCCACTCGTCAAAGAACCAATCCAGGCGGCCATTTTTCTCGAGATCCATGAGTTTGGTCATATGTTTTTCTGCAACCGCCTTGAACGATTCCGTACTCGCAGGCTTATCGCGGTGGCTCTGCACGAAATCGTGCATCATGGCAATGAATGCCTTGTCCTGATCGTCGAGACTGTACATCAGCGAGCGCAGCATTTGTAGGACATAGGCACCCTTGGGATAGGTCACATTCTGATAAGCATTTTCGCTGCGCGGAGAGGCCAGACGCAGTCCCATCCACAGCGGACCCGCATCGTTGGGAGCGACTCCGAAGTCGTTCTTCTCCAGAATGCGCTTGCGCAGTCGTTCCCAGAAATCGATGTAATCCTTCATCCAGTTGGGGCCTACTGCCTGCTGCAAGAACAGTCCCGCCGAGAACTCTGCAAAACCCTCCGACAACCACTGGTCATGGTACGAGGCCCAACCGACGGTATGGCCCCACCACTGGTGGGAGACTTCGTGCGGCGTTACTTCTTGCACAAAGCCCGTGAACTTGCTGTCAATCGTTCCAAAGAGCATCCATCGCTGCGTCGAATCGGTGTAGGCCGAAATTGGCAGATAAATCAGGTTCGGCCAGGACTGGCCGAAATTGAAATTTGGCTGCTCCGTGATGTGGACTTCCTCATACGGACTCCTGCCGAAATACAAGGTGCATAACTGCAACTCGGCGCGGGTTTGTTCAAGCGCATATTTCGTCATACCCCGCGGCGCCATGGACTGCAGCGCACGATACCCACGCAGGTTGTCGGGTAACTCGCTCAGGTAGTAGCCCGAGATCTTATAGCCCGTAATGTCATCGGTGAGATCCAGTCGCTGGTAGTCGCCATAGTTGAATCCGGCCACGGCCACGGGGATCGGAGTGATCCAGTGGCTCACCGCCAGATCCTGCTCGATCGACTCTTCCTTCAGCGCTCCCACGCTGATGACCTTGTACCTCTTCGGCACCTTAAACGTCAGGTCGTACAAAGCATGTTCGCCGAATCCATTCAGATTTGGATACCAGGATGTGCGGGCTCCGACGTAGAAGTTTCCTTCTCCGGCCTCCTCCAGCACTTTGTCGCCGGCATATTCCACGTTGAGGGACAGCTCCTTGCCGAGCGATGGCGCCGCAGGAAGAATCGCGTAAAACGAGCCATCCTCCTTGCGACTCTCCTGAATGAAGTACACATCCTGCCCTTGTTCGTCGGTCACTCGCGTGACCCTTAGGTTCGGCAGCAAACCAAACTTCAAGACTCTCTCGCCAGCAACGAGGGGTTGGAAGGTAACCGTTGCCGTACTGAATAAATGACCGTTCTTCGCGATCACGGTCTCGATTTTGTAACGGTGGGTCGCGAACAGGCGGCGGTCTTCGGAGGAGCTCGCCGTGTGGCTGGAATACTCCGTCTTTCGATGCGCCAGGTACCAGACACCATCGTCCATTCCCTCGGGATCGTAGTTGATGAGCGCCACTTCCTCCGGCGAATTGAGTTGAGGCAGCGCGCCCACGCGATTCCTCACGAAAAAACGGAGATCCTTATGCTTTTTCCCCCGGAGATAAGCATTGAAGAATTCGGGATGCGCCGGATTGTAAATCGCCGCAAGAATGTCGGCATCCACGTTGTCCATGGTTTCACCCTGCAATAGGTACTGAGTGAAACCGAGTGGTTGTTCGCGGCGCTGCCGCATCCTCTCCCTCCAGTTGCGGAGGACTTCCGCTGCTTCGGATGAGGGCTCGATCCGCTCGCCCAATCCCTGAATAAACTTCAGGCGCGCTTCGCCGGTAAACCGGAAAACCGCCGTGGTGAAATCTTCGTTGAACTCATCTGCCCCCGTTCGCCGATTCAATTCCCGCGACTCCAGAGGAATCACCGGTTTCAAACCGAAATGGCCCTCCCCGATGAAGATGGCCCCTGTCACGACGCCATTCACGGGATGCAGGAACGTCAACGTACCCTTCTGAAATTGGAAAGTACCAACGTCGATCCTCAGCGTGAAATTGTCGAAGTGAAACGTGTCGCCCAGCGCCACACTGCGGAGTTGCCGGTAGAGGGGATCAGAATTGTCGAACGCCAGCGCCTTTGCGGCGACCGAGATATTGACTTGTTGCTTGGCGATGGTCAGCGTTAGCTCCAGTTGGGCGGATCCCCTCAAATCCACCGCCTTCACCAGAGGTTCGAATCCCTCCCGGACAACCCGTACCGTGTAGGATCCGGGCTTCAGATCGAGAGAGGTGAATTTGCCAGTCGCGTCAGACGACAGGATGATGGGCTGCGCCATTTCTGCCGCACTGATCTCGATTCGCGCCCCTTCCACCACGGCGCCCGAGGAATCCATTACCGTCCCGGAAATCGTCTGCGAACGCAGCCACGCTGGCGATGTCAGGAAAATAAAGAGCAAAGCCACCTTTAACGGGAACCAGAACCGCCACTCGCGCGCATTGGCATGGGCTAGCATTAATGGAGCAAATATCGCACACCGCAACGCAGAAGGCTCACTTCACCGAAGGCAGCGGCTGATTCTGTTCTTTCTCCAGCCGCTCCATCATCTCTTTCGGCAGCCCATGCAGCAATTCGATAAACGCGGCATTCGTCCAGCCGAAGCCGACCACATTCATTTCATAGCCAAGTTCCACGTGCGCCTCTGATGAGCGCGTGACTACGTTGTATTTTTCCTTGATCGTGCCGTCGCGCCGGAAATTCCCCGCGACGGTCGACAGGAATTCATACGATACGCGATCCGCGTCCGCGTTATACCCATATCGCCGCAAACCATCGATCGCCACCATCTCGATGTTTCCCCAGCCGTAGGGCAAGTCCCACTGCGCGCCCGTCTCTTCGGTACTCATCGGCAATCCGCCAGGGCGCTCAAACACTCTCAGATTACCCACCACCGCCTTGGCCTGCTCAGGCGTCGCCAGCCCCGCCCACAGCGGATAGAACGTGGAGGCATATTGATAGTTCGACATGCGCTTGGTCAGGAAATTGAAATCGAAAAACTGGCCTAGCTCGTCGCTCCATAGATAGTGCGTGATCAGCTTCTTGCGCTCCTCCGCTCGTTGGTTCCATTTCTTCGCATCATCCGAGTGGCCGAGCCAGAGACTGATCTGCTCCAAATCTTTTTCTGTTTTGTAGAGCAGGCTGTTCAGGCATACCGGTGCATAGTGGTGCGTGGCCGCGCCGAAGGGACCGAAGCGAAAGCTCACGTCGAAACCGGACTCCCGCATAGACCGGTCGCCCTTGTAATAATCCGCGCTCAGTTTGAACTGCTTCGCCTTCTCGCACTCCGCCCGCGCCATGGTCAGCGGCACGTCGCACACCTGGAGTGAATATGGCGAGCCCGCGACGGGCTGCGTCGTCCCCGCTCCAGTTTCGACCACATAGTCATCGGCCTCGGCGGGATGCAAAAAGAAATATTGCGCCACCTTGCGGTAGAAGCCGCTTTCGTCCTGCACAGCCTCGGCGGGTGGGCCTTCGCCAAAATCATAATAACGCGACAATCCGGTCGGTCCCGCCAGATGCGGATCGCGCGTCCACATCTCGTAGTCTCTATTTAGATCGGTGTACGCCCGCTCCAACCAGACCTTGTCGGAATGTCCGTCTTTCTCCGTGGCCCGATATACATCGACGAACATCGAACTCAGAAACGGCGGCTGCGACCGCGTCAGATAGTAAGTACGATTGGCGTTGAGCATCGCGCCATAGTGCTCGATCTCAAAGAAGAAGTTGTCGACCATCCCGCGCGCCAGCTCAAGGCGTCCGGCGCGCAGCAGCCCGCGAATAATGAAGTAGCTGTCCCAGCCGTACATTTCGTTAAAGCGTCCCCCCGGGACAACATATTTGTCCGGAAGATAAAGCAGTCCGTGTGGCTGAATCTTGGCAGTATCAATCTGGCCCAGCTGCTGGATCACGATCGGAAGATGCTCGACACGCACCCTGCAATCCGCCGCCAGTTTCTGCACCCCCGCCGGCTCGGCTAAGTCCTTGGGCAAATACAGGACCGGCGCCACCTTGATCTTAGGATCGACCAGGCTCGCGCAGTCCGTCATGGAGCGGGTCAGCGTGTCCCAGGCCGTAGAGATGTAGTTCAGAATCGGCGTCAGTCCCTGATCTGCGGGCGCGGCCGCTGGAGTTGCGGCCGGCTGTGCAACGACCACTGCGGACATTACAGTGGCTAGAAGAAACGAGCAAAACACAAAGGCAAGAGTGCCCCGACGTTTCTGACTCCGATGAATGCTCATGATTTGAAAACTCCGCCATCATAAATGCGGGGGAAGGCAGCTACCAGCGTTATTTGGGCTGGGCCGGGCAGCAATCGCTTGCGTGTATGGTTTACTCTATGTAGTTTGCCGTTTGGTCATTGAGGGGGCTCAAGTGAACCGACTGCACGTTGCCTTTCGTCTTTGCGCATTTCTCGCCGCTGTTCTATTCACGATTCCGGGCCGGACGCAGGTTCCTGAGAACACTTACCAGGAATTGCACTGGCGGATGATCGGCCCATTCCGCGGTGGGCGAACGCGTGCCGCCGCCGGCGTTCCGAGCCAGCCGAACGTGTTCTATGTCGGCCAGGTAAACGGCGGCGTCTGGAAATCCGACGACTACGGCCGCACCTGGAACCCCATCTTCGATCACGAGGCGACGCAGTCAATCGGCGCCATCGCGGTAGCGCCGTCCGATCCCAACATCATTTATGTGAGCAGCGGTGAGGGACTGCATCGCCCCGATCTTTCCGTTGGCAACGGCATTTACAAATCGACCGACGCGGGCAAGACCTGGACTCATCTCGGCCTGGTCAACGGACAACAGATTCCCGCCCTGGCCATCGATCCGCGCGATCCCAACAAAGTCTTCGCCGCCGTGCTCGGCCATCCTTACGGGCCCAGCGAAGAACGCGGACTCTATCGCTCGACCGACGGTGGTCAGAACTGGCAGAGAGTCATCGCCAAAGACGAAAACACCGGCGCCTCCGACGTCGTGATCGATCCCTCGAACCCTGACGTCATGTATGCCTCGATGTGGGAAGTTCGGGAAGGCCCGTGGGAGGACAACAACGAAGTCAACGGCACCGGCGGCGGACTCTTCAAGTCCACCGATGGCGGAAGCACCTGGCATCCACTGACCAACGGCCTGGCGAAGGATCTCTCCCAAATCTACGTCGCCATCGCGCCCAGCGATCCGCGCCGTCTCTATGCCACTCTCGCCGCAGCCTCGGGAAAGCTCAACGTCTACCGCTCCGACGACGCTGGCGATACCTGGGCAAAGATCACCGATGATCCGCGTCCTGCAGGACGTATCGGCGGCGGAGATCTCTGCATCCCGAAGGTGGACCCGAAAAACCCCGACCTGGTCTACGTGGTGAGTACCGTGACCATGAAGTCGAGCGATGGCGGCAAGACCTGGTCCGGATTTCGCGGTGCGCCCGGCGGCGATGACTACCAGAATCTCTGGATCAATCCCAACAACGGCAACATTATTCTGATTGTTAGCGACCAGGGCGCGATCATCACCGTGAACGGCGGCGCCACATGGAGTTCCTGGTACAACCAGCCGACCGCGCAGCTCTACCATGCGATCGCCGATAATCAGTTCCCCTACCACGTTTGCGCGGGACAGCAAGAGAGCGGCTCGGTCTGCACTTCCACTCGCGGCAACGACGGCGCCATCACCTTTCGCGACTGGCATCCCGTGGGCGTGATCGAGTACGGATACGTTGCGCCCGATCCGCTCGATCCCGATGTTGTGTATGGTGGCGGCAGAACCGAGGTCTCGAAATTCCATTGGTCGACCGGCCAGGTGCAAAACGTCACACCGATTCCGCTGCGCGATCCCAAGTACCGCACCAACCGGACTGAACCGCTGATGTTCTCTCCGGTTGATCCTCACATCCTCTATTTCGCCGCCAATGTCTTATTCAAGACAACCGATGGCGGAAACACCTGGCAGACGATCAGCCCTGACTTAACGCGCGAAAATCCGGGCGTGCCCGCGAGCGTGGGAACACTCGTTCCCAAGGGCGCGGAGAAACAACGCGGCGTGATCTATGCGCTCGCGCCGTCCTTCAAAACTGTAAGCACGCTGTGGGCGGGCACAGATGACGGCCAGCTGTGGATTACTCGCGACGCCGGGAAAAACTGGTCCAACATCACGCCCCCGGAACTGACCGCGTGGAGCAAGGTCACGCAGATCTCAGGCTCGCACTTCGACGAAAACACTGCATACGCATCCGCAAGCCGCTTCCGCATCAACGACGTTCATCCCTACATCTATCGCACGCACGATGGCGGCAAGAGCTGGAAGCTGATCATCGCCGGTTTACCCGACTTCGGCCCCGTTGATACCGTGCGTGAAGATCCCGTCCACAAAGGCTTGCTCTTCGCCGGCACGGAAAACTCTGTATGGGTTTCGTTCGATGACGGCGATCACTGGCAGTCGCTGCAACTGAATCTGCCGCGTACTTCCATGCGCGATCTGTGGATTCACGAAGACGATCTGATCGTGGCGACGCATGGACGTTCGTTCTGGATTCTCGACGACATCGCGCCTCTGCGCGAGACCTCAACCACGCTTGCGAGTGCCGTACACCTGTTTGCTCCTGCGCCCGCTTATCGAGTGCAACGCGACACCTATACCGACACTCCGCTTCCGCCCGACGAGCCTGTTGCGGCAAATCCTCCCGACGGAGCAATTCTTGATTACTATCTGCCCGCTGCGACATCCAACGTCACGCTCGAAATCCTCGACGCGCAGGGCCATCTCGTCCGTCGCTTTACCAACACCGACAAGCCAGACATCACCGAGGAAGAATTACAAAAGCAGTTGATCCCGCTGTACTGGGTCCGCATGCCCCGGCAACTTTCCACCGCCGCCGGAATGCACCGCTGGGTCTGGGATCTCCACTATCCCGCACCGGCCTCAACCCGCCATGAATATCCGATCTCTGCGATTCCGCACGACACGCCTCGTTTGCCTCTGGGCCCGACGGTTCTGCCCGGCACCTACACGGTGCGGCTCACCGTCGACGGAAAGTCTTCCAGCGCCCCATTGACTATAAAGATGGACCCGCGCGTTAAAACTTCCACGACCGGTCTCGAGAAAAAATTCCAGGCGGAGATGCGGATTGCGTCCGTCATGACCGAATCAACGCATGCCCTCCTGCAGGGTGGCTCCATTCGCACTCAACTCGACAAGCTAAACGCGCAGCCGAATAATCCGGCGAAAGACGCGATCGCCGCGATCGACAAGAAACTCACCGGACTCCTCGGCGCTGCTGGCGGATTCTTCGCTCCTCCTTCCCCAGAAGCTTCGCTCAGTCGCGTCAACGGACAAGCCGGCACGCTCTACCAGCAAATATGGCCAGCCGACGCCGAACCTACCGCGGCCCAACTGGCAGCTTTGTCGGCGACGGAGCATGACAGTACCGATGTCCTAAAACGCTGGAGCGAATTCAAGGGTACGGACTTGCCCGCACTCAACCGCCTGCTGCGCGAATCCAAGGTTCCCGAAGTGCAGTTAGAGGCTGACGTTCAACAGGACGAGCCTCAGGTGGACGAAGAATAGTCCTGCCACCTTGCAGGACCGGCGTGAGTCTTTCGACGTTGAGCATTCCGTCGGCTTCGTGGCGGGGATGAGAGCGAGAGTCTGTTCGCAGCTAAACCCCGTGCGGGAGGCGCTAGAGCTGTTCGACAGCTCTCTGCAGATTCGCTGCGATCTCCTGCGGATCTGTCCCCGCCGCAAATGTCATCAGCTCTCCAATCCGCACGCTGATCTTCCACGGAGCCGCGAACCGCCGGCCCGCATTCTTCACTTCAAACAGTCCGTCAATCCGCATCGGCAATACTGGAATGCCAAGATTCACCGCCAGCAGCCCGATCCCGGCACGAAATGGACACATCTTTCCATCCGTCGTGTGCCGCCCTTCGGGAAAGACCAGCACGCTGTATCCGCGGTCCACAGCCTCGCCCGCGTACCCGAAGCTCCGGCGGAAGCCAGCTTCGCGCGGCAGCGGAAACAGATTCAGCAGCGATACTCCCAACATCCACTGCACGCGATCGTACATCCGTCCAAAGAATCCGCGCTCTTCCGCAGGCGTTCGCAGCGCTTCCAACGCCTCCCCACCCGTAGCCGTGGCTAGTCGGTGACGAAAACGCGCTGGCAATGCGGTCAAGATAAAACCGCCATCCACATCTCCCACGTGGTTCGAAACCACGAGCAGCGGCCCATGCACGCCATGCAGATGTTTGCGCCCAATGATGCGCGGCCATCCCAACAGCACAATCGCCGGACGCATCAACAGATAGTGCACCGCAACCCGCAGCCAGTTCACCGGCCAACTCAAAGTCCAGCTCGGATAGTGATAAGCCGCGCCCGGCGACGCCTCTCCGCGCAGCATGCGTTCCAGATCGCCCAAGGTGCGTACCGCGCTGAATCGAGTCTCGCTGAGGTCGACCTGGTAGCGGTCCTCCAGCGTACTCAACAATTCCACGCGGTCCAGCGAACTCAAGCCCAAGTCGGAATCGAGATTCGCGTTTTCGCGCAACGCGCCCACAGCGCGTCCCGTCACTCGCGCAATCAGTTCCGCCAGCGGACTGTTCGCGCCACCACTCGCCTGCTTGTCGAGCAACTGCGCCTGTGCCACCTCGCGGATCACATTTCGCCGCGGCTTCTGCGTATTCGTTCGCGGAAAATCTTCCTCCGGCCACTCTACCGACATGCGCATTCGCTGATATTCGGCAAGCGATTGATTCGCGCGCTGCACCACTTCCGCCGCCTTCGCTTCGCCACGCAGAATCACTACTGCGCACGGCTCCGCGTTCCCGCCGCGCTCCATCCCGACAACTACGCAATCCTTCACTTCGGGTTGCTTTCGCAGCGCCGCCTCCAGATCGTCCGGATACACGTTCGTCCCGCCCGGCGTCACGATCACTTCCTTCTTCCGGCCCTTGAAATAGAGATTGCCCGCCTCATCGAGCGCGCCGATGTCGCCCGTGCGATACCACCCTTCCTCGTTAGACACGCTCTGCGCGCCCCCCGAATCCCAATATCCAGAAGACACCCCACCGCCCCGCACGAGAATCTCTCCGTCTTCCGCCAGCTTCACCTCGCGTCCCGGCAGCACTTTGCCAATCGATCCTTTTCCCAACCGGAACGGATGATTCACGCTGATCAGCGAGGTCGTCTCGGTCAACCCATATCCCTGGATTGCCGCGTAGCCCAAGCGTCCCCAGAACTCCTCGGTTTCACTGTCGAGCGCCGCGCCGCCGGAAATAAATGCCCAGAACTTCCATCCGAACTGACGGCGAATCACGCGGAACGTCCACCACCTTCGCAGGAAGTGCTGCTTCTCGGATAATCGAAATTGTCGCCGGAACGCCTCGCCCTCGCCGCGGTCCTCCAGATCACACTCGATCTTGTGCTTCAATGATTGCAGCACGCGCGGCACGCTCACCAGCACCGACACCCGCTCGCGCCGGATCGTGCTGATCACCTCCGAAGGCTTCAGCTCCTCCTGAAAAATCACCGTTGCTCCCAGCAACGGCGGCAAGAACATGCCCAGAAACTGCCCAAACACGTGGCTCAAAGGCAGCAGATTCAAGAATCGAAGCGGATGCACCAGCCGCTCATACTTCATATAACCGCGCATCTCGCGCTCCACGGGAGCAATGTTCGCGAGAACATTTCCGTGGGTGATGACCACGCCCTTGGGCTCCGCCGTTGTGCCCGACGTGAAGACAATTTGCAGCGTGTCATTGCCTCCCAGCGCGACCTTGGGCGGCGTGGCGTTCTCACCGCGCATGACCTGCGCTAGATCCTCCAGGTCCAGCGTCGCAATCGAATGTCCCGCTGCTGCTGCGCACTCACGCACATGCCGTCGCGACCCCACCAGCAGCTTGGCCTCGACCCGCTGGAAGACCCGTAGCGCAAAGTCAGCTGCGGATCCGTCGTCCATCGGCACCACGATCACGCCGCGGAGCGCACACCCAAAGAAAACCGAAACCCATTCCGCGCAGTTCTCGCCCCACACCATCACCCGATCGCCCTCCGCAATCCCGCGCGCCTCCAGCTTGCAGGCAAAGCCGAACGCCATCTCCAGAACCTCACCATACGTATAGGATTCCGTCCGGTACCCGCGCCGCTGCCTGTAGGCGGTCTCATGCCGGTGTGCCTGAAAATGTTCGGTAAAGTATTCTGCGATCGATTCGGCCATGGCTGGCAAACGAGTGACGTTCGAGTCTGTACTCTCTCCCATCTCAAGTCTAGAGGAACCGTTCGAGGGCCGAACGGAGCATAGTACAGTCTTCAAACTGCCCCACCCGACCGTACCGCGGATGGGTTACACAAGGAACTTGCCCTATCCGCACCGATTGTGCGACATAGAAGCATGTACTCCCACCGAATCGGGGCTCTGCTGGTGTGCCTACTGGCGGCAGCCATCAGCTCGTCAGCCCAGGAGAAGTCCGACGCTGCGACCATTCGTGCACTGGAACTGAAATGGACCGAGTCCTACAAGCAGCACAGCATCGACATTCTGTCGTCCCTGCTGGCCGAAGACTTCGTCATCACCATCGAAGATGGCAGCACCTACAGCAAGGCGGGCTACATCAGTCACAGTGCCGACCCAGCAACCAAGGTGCAAGTAGCCGAACTATCCGACCTTAAAGTGCGCATGCACGGCGACACCGCCGTTGTCACCGGCGCCTACCACGAGAAAGGCGAATCAAACGGAAAGCCCTACGAGTATCATGACCGCCTGACCGATATCTGGATGAAAGTCGGTGGCAAATGGCAAGTCGTGGCGTCGCAGTACAGCGTTCCCTCGAAATAGTGGTGCCCTAGCTTTGCACTCCCCAAGACTTCGAAGAGAGATTGCCCTAAGCTGAGGATCTCGACAACGAATGGGCTCAACCTGGGTGAAATGCCAAGGATCGGAGTTGGCAAGCATCGCGAATGTCGGGCGTTCGCGAATGGCAAGCGGCGTGAATAGTACGCGTCGCGAACCGCAAGGGTCGGGAATCGCAAGGCTTCAGCCGTTGCGAAAAGGCGACAAACGCCTGCACGTTCGTGGAAGAGCGGCCCCCTCAGGGCCGCGTAAGTCACATTCATTTAACTGGGATTCAGCCCCTGAGGGCTGAATGACGAAAATCAGCGTGCAAAGCACGAAAGACAAATGCTTGCCGGCCGCCTGCTCACGGGAGCCGGCACCATTATCCACGCGGAAATAATTGTGGACGAGTTGCCAGCGTTGCGTCCAAACTCGTCGAATCTGCAACGACGCAATCCTTCGGAGGACGCTCATCATGACGAATCATACGGATCGGCCTCAAAACCCAAACTCTCATATCGACCTAAGCCAGTTTTGGTCCTCTCATCTCGGCCTCACTCTGGTCACAATGTCATTGGCCGTCATCGTTTTCGTGGTAACACCGCTCCGAGAAGCGGGTCTCCCAAGTCGCCTTTTCTTCGACATAGTCGTGGTCGCTCTGATGATTTTTGGCACTCTGGTCATCGACCAGAGCCGCATGGCCAAAGCGTTCGCCATCGCCGTTGTCCTGGTCTCCGCAATCGTGGTGGGAACAGGTCGCCTCCACCCGACACCGTTTCTTCATCTGTTGGGCAGCGCTTCCGTAATCGTCACGCTGCTTCTTTATGTCCGTATTGTCCTGCTCGTGATGTTCAACAAAGGCCCCTTGACTTGGAGCCGCATCCAGGGAGGCGTATGCGTGTATCTTCTGATTGGGATGGTTTGGGCATCGGCCTTTCAGTTCCTTGAGCAGCTGCGCCCGGGATCCTTTCACTTTGCTTCTGCGCCGATGGACCTTGACCAGCTCACCTCGAGACTTACTTATTTCAGTTTCGCCACGCTGACCACCGTCGGCAGCACAATCGCCCCGGTCGATCCTTTCGCTCGCTCCCTTACCATCGCTGAGGCCATCGTCGGCCAGCTCTTTCCCGCGACGCTAATAGCCGCACTCGTGGCGATGGCGATGCGGCCGGGCCCCAAATCCTGACAGGTCCCAAAGACCTGAGGTCGTCCGGAACTACTCTCTCCCCACCCCCAACGCATCCGCCACGCGATTAATGTAGTTGAACCACGAAGCAATCAGCGTAATCTGCAGTATCCCGCGATCATCAAACCCAGCGGCCCGCAGCCCCTCGACATCGTCTTTCCAAACCTTCGTGGCATCCTTGGTGAGCTTGACCACGTAATCGAGCATCACGCGATCCTGGGCCGAGATCGGCGCGGTGGTGTAGTCCTTTGCCAGCGCCTCCACCAATTCTTTATCCAACGTCACCCTACGCAGAAACTCTGCGTGTGACTCGATTCAATACACACACCGATTGGTCACCGAGACCATGGTGGCGATCATTTCATGCTGCCGCCGCTCCAGCGGCAACTCCGGCGACATCAGCGCCCCGAACGTGCTGAAGGCGTGATACAGCGCCTCGGGAATCAGCGTATGCGACCCCACAATCGACGACGCCCCCGAAGGATCCGGATGCACCGGCTCCGCATACTCCTTCGGATAAAACAGCTTCTCGCCATCAATCGCCTGCCGCAGCTTTTCGTCGGCCTCAGTCAGCGGTACAGTTCGAATCCAAGTCATGTTTTTCCTTGTTCGTGTCGAGTCGTATTCCCTAAGATTTCGCCCTCGGAAAAATACACTGCCGCCCGGCCCTCGCCAAATAGCACATTCATACTAGCGCCGCTCCGCTCCCCCTCCGAAAAAAGGCTGAATGAAGGTCTTGACACAACAGTCGATTAGAATCACAATGTGCTACTAATTATGCTGGGTGAATTCGAATACTTGATTCTGACGGCGGCCACACGTCTCGGCGACGAAGCCTACGGCGCCGCGATGCGGCAAGCGATCGAAGAAGCAACCGGGCGCCCCTGCTCCATCGGAGCACTCTATACGACCCTGGACCGCCTGGAGACAAAGGGCCTTATCAAAACGCGGATGGGAGAGGCGACCCCCCAACGAGGTGGCCGACGCAAGCGTATGGTTCGTGTCACCGGGAAAGGGGTGCAGGCGGCGAGCGATTTCTATGAAACAGTAAAGCGGGTAAGCCGGGGTGTTTCCTGGGAGGCAAGTCGCACTACGGTCCGATCATGACGCAAATGCTCTGCTGGTTGATCGACGCTGTCTCCAGAATGCTGGGGCCCGACGAACGCGAGGTCGTTCTCGGAGACGTCACCGAGTCCAGGGTGACTGGCAGACGGGCCCTACGCGACGTGCTTGGCTTAGTCATCCGCAGGCAGGCTATTTTGTGGGCTGGTTGGCGGCCCTGGCTGACGCTACTAGGCCTGATCCTCCCACTCGGCATGCTGCTCTCCATCGTGTCGAGGAGCACGTCCGATACCGCCGCCATCTACGTCTGGCTCTACGCCAACAACTGGGACTGGGCCCTGATGACGAATCCCGGCTTCTGGCGCTTGTTTGCCGAGACGATTGCCCTTCTCTCTTTGTCGTTTCTGACGCTGGTCTGCTTCTCGTGGAATGCGGGCTTTGTTCTCGGCGCATTTTCGCGCGGCATGCTGCAGATCAATGGCGTCCTTCTCTTTCTGACGCTCTTGTTCGGAGAAATCGTCGGCGCTCCCCGGTATTTTGCGCACTGTCAGGAGTACCTGCACCACACTCTTGGGGTTCCCGCTCTGCCGGACTATAACGCCGCGGTTTTTGACCTGACGTTTTACCGGGCGATGTTTCCGCTAATCGTGCAGGGCTGCTTGGTCGCACTCCCCGCACTATGGGGAATGCGTCGGGGGACTGGAGTCAGGAGCCTCCGATTATCGTTTCGCGTGGTGATGTGGTTCGCCGCAGTCGCAACTCTGGCGGCGATGTTGCTTCAGGAGAGGCAACTTTGGCTTCTCGTGAACAGAGACATGGCGAGCGCTTACTTCCATCCAGGTCCTGGCATGAGTCGGGTACTGCGGCTGTTGCAGCTTGTAGTGGTCTGGCCGGTTCTGTATTTAGCTTCGAATATGATCGGGCGCTATCGGCACACGCGGCCCCTCCCGGTTTAGTCACGGTCATAAGGAGAAACGTATGCACCTCACCCTCACGCGAATCCATGTCCCAGCGGCGATGCTGTTCATCGCGATGGCTGGCATCGGGATAGCGGTTGCTCAGACTAATGTCCGCGTCGCCGTGCAGCCCGCACCCGAGCGCAAGGCCGCTCCTGAGTTTCTACTCAAGGACAGCTCCGGCAAGAAGGTAAGCCTGAACGATTACCGTGGCAAAGTGGTTTTGCTCGATTTCTGGGCCACCTGGTGCCATGGATGCCAGGAAGAAATTCCGTGGTTCTCCGACTTCCATCGTAGATACTCTGGGCAGGGTCTAGCCGTCGTCGGCGTTTCGCTGGATTCGGATGGTTGGAAGGTCGTCACGCCATTCCTCAAGACAGCCAAGGTCCCATACCAAGTCGTGCGGGGTAACGATGCAACGGCAAAAACCTATGGCATCGAGAATATGCCCGACACTTTTCTAATCGATCGTCAGGGACGAATCGCCGCCGCTTACAAGGGCGAGGTGGATAAAGACAACGTGGAAGCTAACATCCGAATGATGCTTTCGCAGCCTTAGAGCCCGTCCAAACCGGTGATTGCTGACGGGAATCGTAGAAGTCACCACCCCTGATTCCCTTCGTAACCCACTCGTACACTCCCTTTTGGTAACCCTTGGTAACCATGCGGTTCATGACTCCCCGACGTACAATTGGCCTTGTTGGGTCGGTCCATCTGCCGATATGTGACATGACCCTCAGAGCGGTACCCGGGAACAGTTTCCCCGAACGTTCGACGGGCTCTGCATCAAGACTTTGTCTTGAACAACAGGTTCTGGAGTTCGTACTCTTATGGCATTGTTTGGTTTCAACAAGCAAAAGGTTTTGGCCAGTGCGGAGAAGTACGTCCAGCAGGGCAAACTGCAGAATGCCATTGCCGAGTACGAAAAAGTTCTCAAAAACGACGCGAAGGATCTGACCGTCACCAACACTGTCGGCGATCTCTACTCCCGCCTCGGCGAAACCGATAAAGCTACCGTTTGTTTCAAGACTGTAGGCGATGCCTATGCCAGTCAGGGTTTCACGGTCAAGGCCATCGCGATGTACAAGAAGATCTGCAAGCTCCAGCCTTCGCTCGAGAGCCTGCTGAAACTCGCGGAACTCTATAGCCAGCAGGGCCTGTTCAATGACGCCCGCGCTCAGTATCTGCAGGTCGCAGAAGAATTCCTGAAAGCTGGTCAGCTGGACAACGCGGTCCGCATCTTCCAGAAGATTGTGGAAATGGACCCGGAAAACAGCAGCATGCGGGTTCGCCTGGCAGAAGTCTATATTCGCTTGGGCAAGAAGAACGATGCCTGGCAGATTTTCTCCGCCGCCGCCGAGAGCCTGCGTTCCAAGGGCTCGCTCAGCGGCGCCGAAGAAATTTTGCAGCGCATGCTGACCCTCGATCCGGGCAATGCGTATGCCTTGCTGATGCAGGGCAAGAACATGCTCGAGTCCGGCGATGCTGCCGGCGCCGTGGCCACACTGCAAAAAGTCCCCGACATCGATTCCAATCCTGACGGTCTCAAGGATCTGCTCAAAGCATACCTGCAGGCTGGACAACTCTCCGAAGCCGGTACCGTCGCCAACAAACTTCTGACCGTGCACAACGATCTGCCGGCCATCTCCAGCTTCGCCGACGCCCTCATGCAGGCAGGCCAGTACGAGACGGCACTCCAGGTCTTCGACCAGCACGCCGAGCGCTTGCTGGCCGAGAACTCCGACAAAGTCCTCGAAAGCCTGCACACCATCATCGGGCACGTCCGTGATAATCCCGATTCTCTGCAGAAACTGCTCGACTTGTTCCACAAGGCCGGAGAGAACACGCACGTCAGCGAAGTCATCGAACTGCTGGCCCACGCCAGCGTCCAGGCAGGTGACCTGCCCCGCGCTCGCGATCTTTACCAGAAGCTGGCTACCGTCGAGCCGCAGAACCCCCTGCACATGCAGAATTACCAGCAGGTGGTCGGGCAGATCGGCGGCACCTCCGGCGGCAAGTTGATCACGCCGGAAGAGGCCGTCGTCCTCATCGACGATCTGGAAGCCACGGCGCCTTCAGTTCACCAGCACTACACCGACGAGATTTCCCTGGCTGTCCGCTCCGCTCTTACCGACGCAGAACTGTTTATTTCTTACAACATGCCCGCCAAGGCCCTCGGACCTCTGGTCGGAGTCTTACCGCTGGCGCCCAACGATCTGCGCCTCAATCAGCGCCTCGCCGCCCTGCACACTCGCGCGGGCCGTTTCGCTGAGGCAGCCATTTGTTGCCGCACGTTGCAAACCCTCTACTCCGACGCCGAGCATCCCGACGAAGCAACCCGCTACGGAGAGCTCGCCGAGCGTTACGAGGAGCGCTCTTCGCTTCCGACGGCTGGCGCGTCAGCGGAAGAGCCGCATATATTCTTGGATGCTCCCGCGACACCCCCCAAGTTTCAACAGCCCGAGAGCGACGTACCGGAATTTTCTGTCGACGAAGCTCCTGCGGAAGAGGCAGCGGTCGAGGAAGCAACAGCGCCCGAAGCAGAAGAAGCCCACGTTGCGCAGGCTTGGCCCTCTGCGGCCTCACCGGAGTTCGCGGTCGTCGATGAATCCGCCGCGGCATCCGACGAGGCAGCTGCTGGGTCGGCTGAGATCGATCTCTCGTCCGAGTGGGACGACTCCCTGACCGTCGAGACCGACGCCCCTGCCGTGGAAGCGCCGGAAGCCGAAGTCGAGGCCGCCACCGCCAGTAGCGATCCTGGAGAATCCAGCAAAACCAGCGAAACCATCGAAGAGATTCGTTTCTATCTCGCGCATAGCATGCCCGAGCAGGCCATGGCAGCCTTGGCGAAGCTTCAGACTCTGACCGGCGATCAAGCCAAGATTGCGGAACTCCGAGCCGAAGTCGAAGCCGCCACGCAGCACGCGGAAGAAGAGGCCGCCGGCGCCGCCGAGCCTGTGATCGAAGAACTCACTGCCGACGACATTCCGACCATCGAAGTCGAGGTCGATGAAACCCCGGTCGTCGAAACTCCGGCTCCCATCTCTAAACCGGCAATCGTTAAACCGGTAGTCGTTGAACCAGAAATTGAAGTTGAAGCGGCGGTGGTTGAGCCCGAAGTGGTTGAGCCCGAGCCTCCTGCGGTCGAAGAGATTCCAGTGGTTGCCGAAGCGCCGGTGCACGCCAAGCCGGAACCTGCGGTTCACATTCGCGCAGCGAAGCCCGCGCCGAAGCCGGCGCCCGTGCCTCCGCCCGTACCCGAACCCGCGCAACCCGGCGTTCTCAACGGTTTCGTTTCCGATCTCGAAACCTCGTTGGGCGACAGCTTCCTGCCTGGCACAGTGGCCCAACCGGCCGCGCCTCCTGTCCCTGCGCAGCCCGTCAGGCCCGCTGCGGCCCCGGCCGCGCACGGCGAACCCGTGTTCGCCACTGCGAACACTGCCCCGGTTCTGGGCGAGTTCGTTGCCGATATCGAAGCGTCCCTCGGCGAAGACTTCCTGAAAGCCGCGCCGGTCGCCACGCCGCAGGTGCCTCCGGTTGCGGCCACGAAGCCTGCGCCGATTGCTCCTCCTGTCGTCGCTCCAAGAGTGGTTCCGCCCAGGGCCGCCAGCGCTGCCGCATCGGCCTCGGCGACAAACCACGTTGCGCCTGCGCCGCAGAGTGTAACGGCCGCGCCGCCCACGCAAGCTTCAGTCGCCTGGCACGCGCCCGTCGAAGTTCCTCGGCCGCCCGCAATCCCGATTGCTCACGCACCTGCACCTCCGGCAGCGAAAGCCTCTCCGTTTGCCGAAGAAGCTGGTATCGACCTTGCAGAGATGTTTGGCGAGCTCAAGCAGGATCTCGAAGCCGATGTCGCCTCCACGGACGAGGATCCCGAAACGCATTACAACCTCGGCATCGCCTTCCGCGAAATGGGCTTGCTCGACGAGGCCATCGGAGAGCTGCAGAAGGCCTGCCAGTCGTTCGATCACGGGCGTCCGTTCCCGCAGATCATGCAGACCTACACCTGGCTGGCCCAGTGCTTCCTGGAAAAAGGCGTGCCCGAAGCCGCCGTCCGCTGGTATGAAAAGGCTCTAGCCGTTCCGACCATCGACGGCGAAACCCGTGTTGCGCTGCATTACGAACTTGCTGCGGCCTTCGAGACCGCCGGCGACAAAGCCTCTGCCCTCAAGCATTTCATGGACGTCTACGGCAGCAACATCGACTATCGCGATGTGGCCGAGCGCATTAAGGCCCTGAAGTCGTAGAATAGCCCGATGGCTGTTGTCCTCCATTTCCCTTACCCGGGGTGCAGTGCAAGCCGCCGCGATCTCGGTCTAGTTTCTTCGCGGTGCCGGAGCTGCCCTGCATGAGCGATCCGACTCCGTTTTCCAGCGCTCCCGGCAAAGTACCCAAATCGGCTCCGCCCCAGGCGGAGTCCAGCACCGCGCTTCTTAATCCGCCTCTCGAAGCCGAGACTAGCCAGCCCCATGGCCCCCTACAAGTCTGGATGCACCGCATCTCTGTCTTTTTATTTGTTCTCATCAGCGCCGTCGCGGGCGTACTGCTCATCATTCTTCCCTGGACTCCCGAGTGGACCGACAACTATCTTCTGCTTTCCTTCCCCTCCCTGCGCTCGGTGGTTTCCAATGGCTTCTTCCGCGGCATTTGCAGCGGCCTGGGCCTGCTCGATATCTGGATCGGTTTCTGGGAGGCGCTCCACTACCACGAGCAACAATAGTGCCGAATCACGCTTTGAAAGGGCGCAGCTTCGGCCGCGCCGTGCATCGCATCGAAACTCATCGGGCTTCAGCCCCTGCAGCACACTGGCGGTATCCTGATAACCTGCGATTCGGGCCCTGAATTTTGAACGCGACACCCAATCTATGACTGACCACCTCAAGTCCGCGCCGGTTGCCTACCAGAACGAGGCCTTCCTCAACAGCCCGGATGGCCGCATCCTCCGCATCCTCGCCGAATATCAGGAGCCCCTCGCCCGCTTCCGCCGCGAACAGATTCAGGACACCGTCGTCTTCTTCGGCTCCGCCCGATTTCAGGGGCACAAGGACGCCACGAGCGCCCTCGCTGCCATTGAGAAGAATCGCGCCTCGGCGACGGCCGCGCAGCTGGAAAAAGATCTGAAGCGCGCCCAAGCCGGAGTCGACATGGCCCGCTATTACGAAGACGCACGCCGCCTCGCGCACATGCTGACCAAATGGTCGATCCAGATTCCCGCCCGCCGACGCCGTTTCGTCGTCACCACCGGCGGAGGTCCCGGCATCATGGAAGCCGCCAACCTCGGCGCCCACGAAGCCGGAGGCAAGACCGTCGGCCTCAACATCCAGCTGCCGTTCGAACAGAGCCCCAACCAGTACATCACTCCGGCGCTGAACTTCCAGTTCCACTATTTCTTCATGCGTAAATTCTGGTTCGCCTATCTCGCCAAGGCCCTGGTCATCTTCCCCGGCGGCTTCGGCACGATGGACGAACTCTTCGAGATCCTCACCCTCGCCCAAACCGACAAGCTGGCCAAGAAAATCCTGGTCGTCATCTACGGCAGTGAATACTGGAACCGGATTCTTAACTTCCAGGCCTTCGCCGACGCGGGCACGATCTCTCCCGACGATGTCAACCAGTTCAAAATCGTCGACACCCCCGAAGACGCCTTCGAATATCTGCGCGATGGCCTCACGAAATATCACTTAGGCGGCGAGCCCAAGAAAACAGGGGAAGTCCTGCCGGAAATCGCGAAGACGAGGCCGTAGATTTCCTTCGTGTACCTTAGTGCCCTTCGTGGTTATAGTTTTTGACGCGATGTCCGAAAGCCTCCTTTACTACATCACCGACCGCACCGCATTCCCCGGAGACGAACCCGCCCGTCGTCGGAGCCTCCTCGAAAAAATCGCTGAAGCCGCCCGCGCCGGTATCGACTACATCCAGCTCCGCGAAAAAAACCTTTCCACTCGCGACCTGGAATTGCTCGCCAGAGAAGCAGTCGAAATCGTCGCCGAGCTAAGAACTGAGAATCGGGATCTGAGAGCCGCCCTTTTGATCAACTCCCGCACAGACGTCGCACTGGCAGTTGCAGCCGACGGCGTCCACCTTCGTTCCAATGACGCGTCCCCAGAAGACGTAAGAAAAGTGTGGCAGCGCCACTACGAATGTGGCGCGGGCGCCCCCGCCCGCGCAAACTTACCACGAGAACCCCTGATCGCTGTCTCGTGTCACTCTCCAGCAGAAGTAGCTCAAGCCGCTGCCAGCCACGCAACCTTCGCCGTCTTCGCCCCAGTTTTCGGAAAAAAAGACGCGAAGCCCGCAGGCCTTCTCGCCCTTCAACAAGCCTGCGCCGCAAACATCTCAGTCATAGCTCTAGGCGGAATCACCTTAACAAATGCCCACTCCTGCCTCAAAGCCGGCGCAGCCGGCATCGCCGCCATCCGCCTCTTTCAAGAGAACGACGTTGCCACGGTCGCGAAACAACTGCGCTCGAACATCTGATGTCGATGGGATGAGGGTGCCCCATCCTTGTCGCGTTTTGTGCGACAGGGTGGGGATTTTGACTCTTGACTTTGACTTTGACTTCTGACTTCTGACTTCTCCCAAAGACCGTAGAAAGAGAAGTCTCACTACCCCGTCCACTTCTCCCCAGTCTTCAAAACCAGCATCACTTTCGCCAGCCGCCGCTTCTTCGTCTCGTCCTGCTTCGCCCCCGAGATCGAATTCGCCATCTCTTTCTTATGCGTAAACGCCAGCCCGTCCCACCGTTCCCGCGCGACCTCGCTCTTCGCCAACTCCCTCTTGAGCTCGGGCGGAGCCTCCACCGTTCGCTCCTTAACGTCACGCTCCATCACGACATCGACCAGGTCTCCCGGCTGCACGCCTGCGCCCTGACACAGCGTCTTGTTCACAGGCATCATGCGGCCGCTGCCGCAGGGCATAAGCGACGAGCGAAAGGGAAACCCGTTGATCGTCCCGCAGACGGGCACTCGTGCGCGCGTTCCGAACCACTCAATCACATCCACCGGCGGAGTGATCGCCGCCACCACTCCCGCCTCTTTCCCCTCGATCTTCGCCCGAAACCGCAGCTTCTTGTCCGCCATCTCAATCCTCCCGCGCTGGTAAACTTTAGCCCTGTAGAGAAAAAGCGGCAACCGCCATGTCCCCCACCCCGGCCCAATCACAAACTCCGGCGCAAGCGCTCGAACCATCGCTAATCCAAATCCCCGCCGCGTGGTTTCTAATGGGCTCCAACTCCGGGCAGGACTGCGAGCGTCCCATCCATCGCGTCTGGGTCGACGCGTTCCTGCTCGCCGCCACCCAAGTCACCAATGCACAATACGCGCGCTTCCTCACCGCGACAGGCGCCACGCCACCCCCCTTCTGGCAAGATTCAAAGTTCAACCATCCAGAGCAGCCCGTAACGGCGGTCTCGTGGCATGAAGCGACTCGCTACTGTGAATGGCTCAACGCGCAAACCGCCCGGCCTTACCGCCTGCCCACCGAAGCCGAGTGGGAGCACGCCGCCCGCGGCGGCCTCGAACAAAAAGCCTTCCCTTGGGGTGACGCCCCGCCGCAATCTCTCCCCAACTACGCCACGCGCTGGCAAAGCGGTCCCGAGCCCGTCGCCCGCTATGCCCCCAATGCCTTCGGACTCTACGACATTGGCGACAACGTCCACGAATGGTGCAGCGACTGGTACGATCCCAACTACCACGCCGTCTCCCCCGAGCGCAACCCGCGAGGCCCCGAACAAAGCTGCATGAAGCCGGCGCGCAAATCCTCCCGCGGAGGCTCCTGGCGCCACCACATCAAAGTGGCCCGCTGCTCAGCCCGCTCCAGCATCCCCCCCGAATTCCAATACGCCGACTACGGCTTCCGTGTAGCCTGCAAGTGAAGATATATGCCAATTACCGTCGCGCTAACTTCAATAGACAATAGGAAGTTGGAACAAATAGTTCCGAATGCCGTGGAAACGACGATCAATGAATTCTTGCCATTTGGTGACTCTACATACCCAATGCTGCAGTACATTGACGAATACAGCAATACAATCTTCAACGGTCTTCAAATGCGTGGATTCATCGCCGAATGGGATCGCTTGACAGAAACCTTGACGGATCCCAGCCAACGTAAAATTGCCCTGGATATTCGACGACTGGCAGAGAACTGCCAGAGAAAGCCGCAGACCTATTTGCGCTTCATCGGAGATTGATATGCCTATGAACGGTAAAGCGCCTCGGCCATATGGCGCCTGTACAACTCAGTGTGGGAATTGTGTAATTTTGTAATTGACAATCAGAAGCTGGCCAGCTCGAGGTTTTCAAATTACACAATTACTAAATTACCCAACTACCAAAACAACCATGTTCACTTCCAATCTTCTCGGCAACAAGCGCATCCTCATCACCGGCGGAGGCACCGGCCTCGGCAAAGGCATGGCCCATCGTTTCCTCGAACTCGGAGCGACCGTCCACATCTGCGGCCGCCGCGAAGAAGTCCTGGAACAAACCGCAGCCGAACTTTCTCCGAAAGGCACAGTCCACGCCATCCCCTGCGACGTTCGCAGCCTTGACGCCGTCGAAGCCATGATCGATTCCATCTGGAGCGAGGCTCCCCTCGATATCCTCGTCAACAACGCCGCCGGAAACTTCATCGCCCGCACTGAAGAACTTTCCCCCGGCGCCTGGAACTCCGTCATCGGAATCGTTCTGATGGGTACTCTCAACTGCACCATGGCCTGCGGACGCCGGTGGCTCAAATCCTCCCACCCCGGCACCGTCCTCAGCATCTCGGCGACATACGCGCCCGTCGGCTCTGCCTACGTCGTTCCGTCCGCCGTCTCCAAAGCCGGAGTCGAAGCCCTCACCCGCAGCCTCGCCGTCGAATGGGGCAACCGCCGTATTCGCATGAACGCCATCGCCCCCGGCCCGATTCCCACGCAAGGCGCATTCTCCCGCGTGCTTCCGCATCCCGGCCTCGAAAAGATCGCTCTCGACCGCAACCCCATGCACCGTTTCGGCACCGTCGAAGAACTCGCGAATCTTGCGGCCTTTCTGGTAAGCGACGGCTCCGCCTACGTCAACGGCGAAGTCATCCGCATGGACGGCGGCGAGTTCCTGCAAGGCGCCGGCGAATTCAGCAATCTGGGAAGAATTCTGAAGGAAGAAGACTGGCAGGCGATCAAGCCAAAGAAATCAGCCCCGAGAAATGAGTAGCGTGGGACAGAACAAATTGCTTTGTGTACTCCGTGTCCTCTGTGGATAATCTCGCGCCTAGCGATTCTCCTTCGACGGCATCACGATCGCCTTCAGTAGAAGGTTGACGAGGCTCAGGACAATTGCGCCCACAAACGCCGCCAGAAAACCACTCACCCTGAATCCCGGCGACAGAAGCGCAGAGGCAAGTTCCAACATCAGTGCATTGATCACGAACCAGAACAGCCCCAGCGTCACCAGAGTCAGAGGGAACGTAATAACCTTCAGCACGAGCCCGATCGTCGCGTTGATGAACCCGATAACCAGCGCGGCGATCATCGCCGACGCCAAGCCTCGAACTGAAATCCCAATCCCCAACTGCGCCACAATCCACACCGCCACCGCGCTCAACACCCAGTTCAAAAGCATGCGCATACCATCTCCTTGATGTGACCAAACTATAGGCGCTCAGCTCCCACAATGGCAACACGTGGATGACACACCCTTGTCTCGCCGCCCTCTGGCGAGACAAGGTGGGGATTTTGACGTTCGGCAGTCTTAGTCCACCTGTCCCCGGGTCACACCCTTCTCGGAAAATTAATCCGCCATTCGCCGCTCCCAGCGCCCCATACGGTACACTCATCAATTCGACTTCAAGGAGGATTTGCCATGCCCGACCCCGCACTCAGCGGATCCGAATTCAAAAAACAACTGCGCGCAGGACAGCCCAAGATGGGCCTGTTCCTCAACGCCCACAGCCCGACGGTCGCCGAGCAACTGGCGCACAGCGGATACGACTGGCTCCTGGTCGACACCCAGCACGGCCCCATGGGCTACGAAAAACTTTCCGCGATGCTCGGCGGCATCTCCAACGGCGGCGCCAAATCGCTAGTCCGCGTCGGCGGATACGCCGACCGCCCCGGCATTCAGCAAGCCCTCGACATGGGAGCCGATGGCGTCCTCATCCCCTACATCAACACCGCCGCCGAAGCTCGCGAAGCCATCAGCTGCGCCAAGTATCCCACGGTCGGCACGCGCTCCGTCTACTTCCCGCAGCGCAGCATGAACAAAGGCGGACTCCTCGGTTACGCCGGCAACTGGAACAACGAAGGCATCGTCGCCCTGCAAGTCGAAACCGCCTCCTGCATCGAAAACATCGCCGAGATCGCCGCCGTCCCCGGCGTCGACATTCTCTTCCTCGGCCAGAACGATCTCTGCATGTCGATGGGTCTCTACAACAAGTACGAGTTCCCCCACATGTACACCTCGCCCGAACTCGACGCCGCCACCAAGAGCTTGATCGAGCACGCCCGAAAAAACAACGTCATCCTCGGCCTCTTCCTCTTCGGCACCGCCCGCGTCGGCGAATTCCTTGAAAAAGGATTCACCTTCATCAGCATCGGCAACGATCTCCACCACGTCCTAACCCAAGCCGGAGCCTACGTGAATGACATGGAGACCATCGCCAAAGAAAAAGGCAAGCCCTGGAAACGCCGCTCCACAGCATTGTTCTAAGAAGAATCTAGAAGAAGTCCGGGGTGCCCCACCCTTGTCGCGGTTTGTGCGATGGGGTGGGGGTTTTGACGTTCGATCCTCTGTGTCCTCCGGGTCCTCTCAATTGACCCCGGCACCGCCGGGGCTAGCGCTCTGTGGTGACAATCCTGAATTCCTCCGTGTCCTCGTGGGTAATTTCTTTCGCTCAATCTTCACTCCCTCGCAGTGCCCATGAATTAAAATTACAGCTTGGACATCCCCCCAGTGCTCCTGACCGATATCGAAACCCGTGTCCTCGGCTCCCTGATCGAAAAAGACATCACCACACCCGACTACTACCCGCTATCCCTCAACGCCCTGGTCAACGCGTGTAATCAGAAAAATAACCGCGACCCCGTGATGACCCTGGACGAATCCACAGTTCGCGATGCCCTGAACACGTTGCAAGAAAAACGCATCGCCGGCCCCGCCGGCGGCGCCGACAGCCGCGTCACCAAGTTCGAGCACCGCCTCCAAGAGGTCTTCAACTTCGACCGCCGCGAAATCGCCATCGTGTGCGTGCTCCTTCTCCGCGGCCCGCAAACTCCCGGCGAACTCCGCAGCCGCACCGACCGCATGTACCACTTCGAAGCGCTCGAAGACGTGGTCTCCACCTTAGATCGCCTGGCCCAGCGTGAACCGCCGCTAGCCCGAATTCTTCCCCGCCAGCCCGGCACCAAAGAATCCCGCTACACGCACCTCTTCTCCGGCGAACCACCAACGCCGGCAGAAGAAGTGAATGTGGCGCGGACGCCCTCGTCCGCGACTGCCGGCACAAACTCCACCGCCGACCGTCTAGCAACACTCGAAGAAGAAGTCTCACGCCTGCGCCGCGAACTCTCCGAAGTCCAGCAGCAACTCAACACGTTCCGGAGACAATTCGAATGACTAACCCCATCATGATCGAAGAATACGACCCGCAGTGGCCCCAGCAATTTGACGCAATTTGCTCGCGAATCGCCCCGGTCCTGGGCACTTTCGCGAGCGCGATCGAACACGTCGGCAGCACCGCAGTTCCCGGACTCGCCGCCAAGCCCATCATCGACATCGACGTTCTCCTGAAATCGCCCAAAGACCTTCCACCGGTCATCGCCAAATTGAAGGCCGTCGGCTATGAGCATCAGGGAACCCTCGGCGTCCCCGGCCGTGACGCCTTCAAGGCTCCCGGACACGACATTCATCACCATCTCTACGTATGCTCAACCCTTGGTACCGAGTTCTTCCGCCACATCGCCTTTCGCAACTTCCTGCGCGCGCACCCCACAGATGCCGAAGATTACGCCCGGCTGAAACGCAGCCTCGCCGGAAAATTTTCTGTCGATCGCGAGACCTACACCCACGCCAAAACCGACTTTATACAGGAGATTCTGCGGCGCGCAGATCTCGAAAATACGGAACATTCTCCCCGCTCCACACGTACCCTAACTTAGAAGGAGGTCCCCGCCATGTTCGCATTCCTGCTTTGGTGCCTTCTCTTTGTACTCTGCTGGCCTCTCGCGCTCCTGGCCCTTGTTGCGTATCCGTTGGTCTGGCTTCTGCTGCTCCCTTTCCGGATCGTCGGCGTCGCGGTCCACGGAGTCCTCGAGGTGATCTACCTGGCCATCACGCTCCCCTTCCGCCTGCTGGCCGCACCGTTCCGGGTTTAATCAATCTGTCATCCTGAGCGAGGATTGGTCTTTGCGCGCTGCGGGCAAAGACCAACCGCAGTCGAAGGATCGCCGAGTCGGCCCGGGGAATTTCGCCCCGAGCCGCTCACAGAGCCGGACGTGAATCTCTCGATTCATCCGGCTCGTGCCACCCTAAAAGGCTGCCGCCTTGCGGCAAGACAATGAGTTCCTCCGCTTACCCGTTGACTCCATCTCACCGAGGGTGACCTGCCCCCTTCGCTCCGCGGGAATTACCCCGCTTCCTCGCTACTACGAAGCAGTTCGCCCCTGGCTTACGCGTTGGTACTTTCGGCCTCACGGGGCTCTCCGCTTGTGCCTTTTCCCTTCGCATCACCGACCCGGTTCTCAAGTTCCGTACGAAAGCCCAGATAAGAGTCATGCCGCCTATACACCGGACCCCGCATGGCCAGTAAGTAGGTAACCTTCCATGCTGTTCCCGGGACAAGGTGAAGATCCCGGTTTTGGGTGTCTCCCTTCAGCTTTTCGATGCTTCATCAGCGGATCGTTTGTTGGGATAGAGCTCGAGCGCGCCAGTTTTAGACGGGGGGTTACCAGCCTCACCCTTTCGGTTGCGAGGTGGGTTCACATTCCCGCCGTGACTACGTTTCCCGAGGCCTCCCGATAATCCCGGACAGCCGGATTTCCCAGGTCCGGTTCGGAGTCTTGGCCTTTCTTCCTTGAGCCTTCCCAGCTTGGCGAGGTTTAAGCGCTGATCCGTATACGCCCCGACTTCCGTGGTTTGCCCAAAGCTTAGTCCCGTCTCATACGTGAGGCTTATTGTCGGCGCAGCGTCCGACTGCCCCGCTGAACGACGGAACCACCAAGTACCCAGAGTCCCTTTGCGCGGTGTCGGCGTTACCTCCATCGCAGAGACGTGTACCGTCTCTTAGGAGAGCGTTACCTCTCCCTCATCGCTCATACGGACTCATGCGCCGGTCCTGTTACCTCTCCTCGACTTCGGCCATGGCCTAGTTCTCGGAGTCTATGCCGGTTGCTATCAGCCCCGACTGCTAGCAGGACCATCCCGACGTTATTTCTGAGAATCTTTCTTCGGTTGCCTGACCCCATGCCACGGCGGTCCCACGGAGTGCATGTGCCTGTTTCTTCCTCCGCGTCGTCGGCCTTCCCCATGAATGCATTGGGTCGGCTGTCCCGCTACTACCCACGAACACGACTTTTCGTGGAGAGAGTTTTCGAGGCTGCAGGTATTCCTTTATGTTCAGGCCTCCGAATTTGCTCGCCTCCCAGGTCGTTCCCACCGCTGCGCATACTGCCGCAGGGCGGCCGAGGCTTTGACATCCGGGCAGAACGTGCTTCGTTGCCTCCGCACGCACCGGATCTACTAACTGTCCGAACCCAGGCAATTGACAGTACGAGGACTTGCACCTCGCTAGGTTCTCAGCCTTGTCGGCTGCTCCGCATTCGTCTCTCTTATCCCCACATGACGTGATCTGGTGTCACGCCTTTTAACCGTAACGTTCACCACCGCAGCCTTTTGACTGAAGCAGATCACGGCTGTTTGAAGCCTCCCCCTACAAGGGGCTCCGGTTGGGATAGAAGTAGGGCGCGCCCCGCTGTAGGTGGAGGTTTTCCGCTCCTGCTCTTTCGATTGCAAGGCGGGTTCACAATTCCACCCTGGCGACGTTTCCCTAAGCCCCCCTATAATGCCGGACGGCCGAATTTCTCAGGTCCGGTTTCAAGCCTTGGTCATTTCGTCGATGAGCCTTCCCATTCGCCACGAAGCTCAAGCGCTGGTTCGCATACACCCCGTCTGCGAATGGTTTGCTGACCGCTTCGTCCCTATCCCTGGCTACACGGTTTGGTGTACTCGGTTTTATCAAGCCGAGCCCGCGCCTGTCGTAGGGACCACCAAGTGCCCAGAGTCTCTTTGCCTGACTTTGGCGTTACCTCCGTCAGGGAGACGTGTACCGTCTCCTCCGAGGACATTACTCCTCGTTCATCGCTCCTACAGACTCATTCGCCAATCCCATCGAGCTCTCCCCTCCTTTGGTTTGTAGCCTCGTTCGAGGAGTCTTTGCAGGTTGCTGCCAGCCTCTGCTGCTCGTGGGACCTTCCCGACGTTATTCCGCAATTCTTTCCTCAGATGCCTGGTCCTCAATCCCGACGGTCTCATCGAGTGCATTTGCCTGTTTCTTCCTCGATGTCATCGGCCTTCCCTAGGTCCTTCTTAGGTCGGCTTCCCGTTTCGTCCGCGAACACGATTTTTCCGCGGTGAAGTTTCGAGATTGTCATCGGACATTTCTTACGTTCAAGCCTCCGAGTTTGCTTGTCTCCCAGATCGCTCCCACCGCTGCAAATTTCGCAGGGCGGCCGAGACTTCTACCTCCAGGCAGAACGTGCTTCGTTGCCTCTGCACGCACTGGATATGCTATCCGTCCGTTTCAGGCAATTGACGGAGAAAGGACTTTCACCTTTCCAGATTTGCGGTCTTGTCGGCTGCTCCAAGGGCCCACCTTCATCTTTCGTACAGCATGACGCTGGCGCGTCTTCTTGACACAACCTGCCTCACCACCCTCACCACCGATCTCAGTGGATCAAGCTCCAGCCCTTGGTGTAGCCTCTTAGACAATGCCATCACCGAGAACCCGCTGAGGTCTAGACTTCCTCTGCGTCCTCAGTGTCCTCTGTGGTCGAAGTTTAAAGGAGGATCTCATGCGTCGCCGCGAATTCCTCATTCGCTCCGCCACCACCGCCGGTGCGGCCTGGCTCTCATCGAAAGCAATCTTCCAAGCGATCGCCGAACAAACGCTTCCCGCAAAATTCTCCGCCTTCGACACCGTCACTCTAGGCAGCACCGGCATCAGGACCAGTCGCCTCGCCATGGGCACTGGCACCGTCGGCTCCGGACATCACTCCAACCAAACCGCCCTCGGCGTCAAAGGGCTCTCCGATCTCCTGCTCAACGGATACGATCAAGGCCTCCGCTTCTTCGACGCCGCCGACTCCTACGGAAGCCATCCCCACGTCGCCGAAGCCCTGAAGCATGTGCCCCGCGATAAAGTCACCGTCCTCACCAAGACATTCTCCCGCGACCCAGCCAGTGCCCGTGCCGATATCGATCGCTTCCGCCGTGAACTCGGCACCGACTATCTCGATATCTGCCTCATGCACTGCGTCACCGAAGCCGACTGGACCGACCGCTACCGCGGCGTCATGGACGTGCTCTCCGAAGCGAAGGAGAAGGGAATCATCCGCACTCACGGCTGCTCCTGCCACACCATCGAAGCCCTACGCGCCGCCGCGAAATCCCGCTGGGTCGAAATCGATCTCGCCCGCATCAATCCCGTTGGCGCATTCATGGACGCCGATCCCGCAACCGTTGTGAATGTCCTGAAAGAAATGAAGACCGCCGGAAAAGCGATCGTAGGAATGAAGATTCTAGGACAGGGCAAGCTGCGCAACCGTCAAGACGAAGCCATCAAATTCGCCCTCTCCCTCGGCATCCTCGACGCTTTCACCATCGGCGCCGAAAGCAAGCAGGAACAAAACGACCTAATCCGCCGCATCGCCACGGCGTAAAAATAAATCTCGAGGGTGCCCTATCCGAGCCGCGTCTTTTGCGGCTAGGGTGGGAATTTTGACTTTCTTGGGATTTCGTTTTTTCTGCGAAGTGCGCCGAGCAGAGGAAACGGCTCCACCGGGAAGAAGCTCGGTCACCGAGTCCTTCGTGATCCTTCGTGTCCTTCGTGGTTGACGATCTTGCCCTTCCAGACCGCCACCCTAACTCTCCATCACCTTCAACCCCGGACTCACAATCAGACGCGCCTCAGTCGCCCGCTGCACATCCTCGGCAGTCAACCCCGGCGCCACTTCCTCCAGCACCAGCCCATCCTTCGTCACGCGAATGTACGCCATCTCGGTCGCAATCGTATCAACGACATCCACGCCCGTCAGCGGCAGCGTGCACTTCTTCAAAATCTTCGGAGCCCCCTCACGCGTCGTATGCTCCATCGCCACCACCACGCGTCGCGCTCCTGCGACCAAGTCCATCGCCCCGCCCATCCCCTTCACCATCTTCCCCGGAATCATCCAATTCGCGATGCTCCCTGTTTCGTCCACTTCCATCGCCCCCAGCACACTCAAATCAACATGCCCGCCGCGAATCATCGCAAACGAATCCGCACTCGAAAAATAAGAAGTCCCCGGCATCTCGCTGACCGTCTCTTTGCCGGCATTGATCAAATCCGGATCCTCCGTCCCCTCGATGGGATAAGGCCCAATCCCGAGCATCCCATTCTCCGACTGCAGCGTGACTTCCATCCCCGCGGGCACGTGATTGGCGATCAAAGTAGGCATCCCAATCCCCAGGTTCACATAAAACCCATCGCGCAGCTCCCGCGCAATCCGCCTCACAATCCGCTCGCGCTTATCGACGTCTTTCCCAGGCTTATTCATAATCGCGTCAATCTAATAAACGTTATCATCCTGAGCATTGTCATTCTGAGCGAAGATTCTGCTTCGCAATAGCGAAGCAAAACCGCAGTCGAAGGATCCCTACCTACCAAATACGGGACCCGGGTGCCCCATTTCTCGCGCGCACTTTGCGCGAGAAGTGGGGATTCTTGAATCCCGGTCTACGCACCCAGCTTCCTCACCGTTCTCCGTTCAATCCTCCGCTCGTACAACTCTCCCTCGAAGATCCTCTTCACATAAATCGAAGGCGTATGAATCGCATCCCCATCCAACTCCCCGACTTCCACGAGATGCTCAACCTCGGCAATCGTGATCTTCGCAGCCGTCGCCATCATGGGGTTAAAATTCCGCGCCGTCTTCCGGTAAATCAAATTCCCTTCGCGGTCGCCCTTCCAGGCTTTCACGAACGCAAAGTCGGCCTTCAGCCCGCGTTCCATCACATAAGTCCGACCATCAAACGCGCGCGTCTCCTTGCCTTCAGCGATAACCGTCCCCACGCCGGTCGGCGTATAGAACGCCGGAATCCCCGCGCCCCCAGCGCGAATCCGCTCCGAAAACGTCCCCTGCGGGACCAGATCGAGCTTGATCTTCCCCTTCAAAACCATCTCTTCCAGCAGCCGGTTCTCACCCACATACGATCCAATGTGATGCACGATCTGTCCGGCCGCCAGCAACAATCCATTCCCCACGCCGTCGACGCCAACGTTGTTACTGATGGTCCGCAGATTCTTCGTCCCTTTGCGCACCAGCGCGCGAATCAGGTTCTCCGGCATTCCGCACAAGCCGAATCCTCCGACCATGATGGTCGCCCCATCAAACACGTCGCGGATCGCTTCATCCGCATTGGCCACAACTTTATTCATAGCGGGAAGGATTCTAAACGAATTTCACCACGAAGGCACAGAGGCACGGAGAAGAACAAAAAGATGGGTAAAACCGACAGGCCGAAGACTTGTGCGCTACAGAGAAAGCAGTTGCCTTTCTCGGTGTCTCCGTGGTGAATCTATCGTTTCTTCAGCGGACTTTTTCTCAACTGGTGCGCCTGCTCAAACTCTTCCGCCAGTTGCCGCGTCGCCAGGTTCTCCCGGATATGCGCCAGCCGTTGCTCCACCTTCCACAGCGCCTTCTCCAGATTCACCTGGTTGCTGATCGCAATATCCCGCCACATCGAGTACGGACTCGCCGAAATCCGCGTCATCTCCTGCAGCGCGCGCCCACCCGCCGGTAGCAGCGGAGCCTCATCGCCAAACTCCTCCACCAGCGCCGCAGCTAGTGCCGTCGAAATCATCTGAGGAACATGGCTGATCCACGCGCACAGCCGGTCATGCTCCTCGGCGGGAAGCATCGCAATCCGCGAACCGATCGCATCAATCCATCCCGCAAACTCCGCGAACAGCCCTTCATTCAGATTCTGCCCCGGCAGCGGCGTCAGAAACCACACGGCCTTGTGAAACAAATCCGCATCCGCATAATCCACGCCGTTCATTTCCTTTCCCGCCATCGGATGGCCCGCCAGAAACCGCTTCCCGGCATTCTTCCCAAACACCTTCGCCGCGCGCTCGACAACCGCAGTCTTCGTGCTGCCAACATCGGTAAGCAGAGTCTTCGCCGGCAGCACCGGTCCGATCCGCTCGATCAGATCGACAATTGCCAGCACAGGAGTCGCCAGCACCACCACCTGGCTCCCGCGCACCGCGTCCCCCGGATTCACCGTCCCCTCGTCAATCGCCCCGAGCATCCGCGCCCGTTCCAAAGTTCCTTCGCGGTCGCACCCCACAATCCGCCCCGCAAACTTCTTCTTCCGCAGCGCAAGCCCCAGCGACCCGCCAATCAGCCCCGTCCCAATAATCGTGATTTGCCGAATCGCCATAAAGAAATGAGAACCACAGAGGACACCGAGGACGCGGAGGAATAATGAAATTAGAAATTCAAACTCAGATTGGTCTTCTGCCTAATTCCCTCTGCCTCCTCTGTGTCTTCTGTAGTTGTAATTTGGTTTAGCTCACCCGATCTTCCGCCCCACCGCAGGCGCAATGATCCGCAACTCATCCATCAATTTCGAGAACTGCTCCGGAAACAGCGACTGCGCCCCATCCGACCACGCCTTGTTCGGATCGCAATGCACCTCAATCAGCAGGGCATCCGCTCCCGCCGCCACCGACGCCCGCGCCATCGGCGCCACCTTGTCCCGCCGCCCCGTCCCGTGGGAAGGATCCGCCGTCATCGGCAAATGCGACAGCTTGTGAATAATCGGAATCGCCGAAATATCCATCGTGTTCCGCGTATAAGTCTCAAACGTCCGGATCCCGCGCTCGCACAGAATCACGTCGTAATTCCCGCCCGCCATAATGTATTCCGCCGACAGCAGCAGTTCTTCCAACGTCGCCGCGATCCCGCGCTTTAGCAGCACCGGCTTGCGTACCTTCCCCAGTTCGCGCAGCAGATTGAAGTTCTGCATGTTGCGCGCCCCCACCTGCAGGATGTCCACGTACGGCAGCATCATCGGAATCTGCGAAATCTCCATGACCTCGCTGATCACGAGCAGGTTAAATTTCTCCCCCGCCTCCCGCAGGAGTTTAAGCGCATCTTCCCCATGCCCCTGAAACGAATACGGAGAACTCCTCGGCTTGAACGCCCCGCCCCGCAACACTTTCGCACCAGCATTCGCAACGGCCTCGGCCGTAGAAAAGATCTGCTCGCGCGTCTCCACCGAACACGGTCCCGCCATCACCACAACTTCGTTCCCACCAACATCAATCCCGTTCGCCAGCTTGACGATCGTCCCCTCCGGACGAAAACTTCTCCCCGCCAGCTTGTACGGAGAACTGATGCGATGGACCTCCTGTACCCCCGGCAGCAACTCCAGGATGCGGATATCGAAATCAATCCCCGATCCAACCGCTCCAAGCACGGTCATCCGCGCCCCCGTCGAGCGGTGCACTTCAAACCCCATCTTCACCAGGTGCTCAATGACCTGCTGAATCAGCCCCTCATCCGCGCCTTCCTGCATCGCCACAATCATAAAAACCAGCTCCTGGCTATTAGCTCTTAGCTTTTAGCTATTAAATCTCTTCCTGCCTCACTACGATTTTGTCATTCCGAGCGCAGCAAGGAATCTGCTGCTGTAGCCGCCACCAGTGTTTTAGTCCGAGGTAATTCCGGTTAGCTAGTAGCTAGCAGCTAGAAGCTATTTTCAATCATTCACATCCGAATCCAACTCCGTCTCACCCTCGATCGCGCCGCTCCTTGGGACAATTTCTTCCTTCTGCACATTCCGCATCACGTCGATGATGCGCTCGTAAATGCGCACCAGATCCCGCCCCGCCAGCGGCCCCCGATTCACCGCCTGCACGTTCTCAAAAACAATCCGCTCCCGATCCGGCTCATAAATCGGCATCGAGGTATCGCGCTTGAGCTTCCCAATCTCCACGGCAGCCCGGGCGCGCTCGCTGATCAACTCCACCAGCTTCCGGTCCAGCTCATCGATTTTCTTACGCCAATCCTCGATATCCATAAGCTCTCAAAATCCGGGTGCCCCACCCTTGTCGCGTCTTGTGCGACAGGGTGGGGATTTTGACTTCCTATCTCGCTTACCGAACTCGGATGCCCCATCCTAGCCGCGCTCTCTGCGGCTAGGGCGGGAATACCGAGCCCTAGCTGATCGACGTCACCGCGTCGTAGACAGAACCCGAGGGCCCACAGCGCTCAGCTTCCTCACAAACTCCCCCACAGCCTCCGCCTCCCGCCCCCGATTCCGCTCAATCGTCTCCACAATCGCGCTCCCGACAACAACTGCATCCGCAAACGAACCCACTTCCGCGAATTGTTCCGGAGTGGAAATCCCAAATCCCAACGCGACGGGAAGCTTCGTTACGCGCCGCAACCGCTTCACCAGCTTCTGCGCATCCGCCGCCAACTCCTGCCTCGCTCCGGTCACTCCCGTCCGCGAAACCGCATACACAAACCCTCGCGAAGCCTCCGCAATCCGCTTCAACCGCTCATCCGGACTCGTCGGTGCAGCCAGAAACACCGGCGACAAATCGTGCCCTCGCATCGCCGTCAAATATTCTCCCGCCTCTTCCACCGGCAGGTCGGTCACCAGCGCCCCATCCACGCCCGCCGCCCGCGCCACTCTGCAGAACTTCTCCATCCCCATCCGCAAGATTGGATTCAGATAAGAAAAGATGATGATCCCGGTAGACTGTGCATGTTCCCGCACCTCGGCCGCCAGCGTCAGCACCTGCGCGAGCGACGTCCCATGCTTCAGCGCCCGCTCGCTGGCCCGCTGGATCACCGGCCCATCCGCCACCGGATCGCTGAACGGCACTCCCAGTTCAATTACATCCGCCCCAGCCTCAATGGCCGCGAGGACGATCTGCCGCGTAGTCGCAAGATCGGGATCCCCGCACGTGACGTACGCGACGAGCGCCGGCTTCTTATGAAAAGTAAGAGGCATACGAAAATGCGGTTCTAACTTCTGACTTCAATCGATCTCCAGGTTCTCCCGCATAATCCCAATATCCTTGTCCCCGCGCCCCGAAACATTCACAATCACGATCTCAGATTTCTTCATCTCAGGTGCGCGTTTGACGACCTCAGCCACAGCATGAGCCGACTCGAGAGCCGGAATGATCCCCTCAGTCCGCGCCAAAAGCGTCGTAGCCGCCAAAGCCTCCGCGTCCGAAGCCGGCACGTACTCCGCCCGCCCCGCATCCCGCAACGCCGCGTGCTCCGGCCCAATCGACGGATAATCCAGTCCCGCCGACACCGAATGGGTCAGCGCAATCTGCCCGCCCGAATCCTGCAGCACGTAAGAATAAGTCCCCTGCAGCACGCCCGGAGACCCTCCCCGAAACCGCGCCGCATGATCGCCCAGCTTTTCGCCGCGCCCCCCAGCCTCCACTCCAATCAACTGGACTTTCTTGTCGTTCAGAAAATCGTAGAAAATCCCAATTGAATTCGATCCCCCACCCACGCAAGCAATAATCGCCGCCGGCAACTTCCCCTCAGCCTTCAGAATCTGCGCCCGCGCCTCGCGCCCAATCACCCGATGAAAATCCCGCACCATCGTCGGATACGGATGCGCCCCCAGCACACTGCCCAGCAAATAATGCGTCGTCCTCACATTCGTGACCCAGTCGCGCATCGCCTCATTGATCGCATCCTTCAGCGTCCGCGATCCCGACGACACCCCGCGCACCTCCGCTCCCAACAAGCGCATGCGGAACACATTCAACTCCTGCCGCCGCATGTCCTCGGTACCCATGTACACGACACACTCAAATCCCATCAGCGCACACACGGTCGCAGTCGCGACCCCATGCTGCCCCGCCCCGGTCTCGGCGATCACGCGATGCTTCCCCATCCGCTCCACAAGAAGCCCTTGCCCCAGGCAGTTGTTAATCTTGTGCGCACCCGTATGCAGCAGATCCTCACGCTTCAAATAAATCTTCGCGCCACCCAATTTCTCCGTAAGCCGCCGAGCAAAGAACAACGGCGTCGGACGTCCGGCATAAGTCCGCAGCAACTGCTCCAGCCGCGCCTGAAATTTCTTATCGCGCTTCGCCTTCTGATACTCGCGCTCCAATTCCTCCAGCGCCGCCATCAACGTCTCGGGAACATACCTCCCGCCATAAACCCCAAACCTCCCGGGCTCGCTGCCAGAAACAGAAACCCGAGGCTGCCCCAATTCTGGCGCGTCCTTTGCGCGAGAAGTGGGGATTCTGACCTTCGTTCTCGGAACCGTAGCCATCCCTAACCAACCTTCCGATCCATCTCACGCACCGCTTTCACAAACGCCCGCACCTTCTCCGCATTCTTCTTCCCCGGCCGCGCCTCCACCCCAGACGACACATCGACTCCCCAAGGCTGAAGAGTCTCGATCGCCTCACCGACGTTCTCTGGCGTCAATCCTCCAGCAACGACCAATTTCAAACCGTTCTTCCGCATTCCTTCCGCAAGATCTCGTGATTTCTTCCAGTCAAACCGATGTCCGGTTCCGCCCGGCTGACGCAAATTTCCGGAATCCAACAAAAACGTATCCAGAAACCCGTCCGGAATCGCAACACCCTCAAGAAGTTTCTTCCGCGACTCCCTAAAACCCGCTACCATTTGCTCAACTCGGCTCACATTCCCACCAAAATGACTCATGGGAAACGCCATCAGGCTCCGGAAGTGCGGAGGCAGGCTATCCCTATCCATTGCCTTGTGGCTGGCGCCACTTCCTGCGACTCCTTCTTTAGAGAAATAGCACTGGGTGCCAGTCAATCCGGTTTGTTGCAAGACGTCGATTGGATCCTCATCGGCCCCCACAAACACCCCGATCTTCTCCACACTCTCCGGCAACCTACCGACAATCTCCCGCGCCGCCTCCACCGTCACGCACCGTGGACTCTTCTCATAAAACACAAACCCTACCGCATCCGCGCCCGCATCCACGGCCACGAGCGCGTCCTCCAAATTCGTCATCCCGCAAATCTTCACCCAAGTCATAACGCAGTTGCCGTTGGCCAGTTGTCACTCACCAGTAAAATTCACTTGTCATCCTGAGCGAAGTGGCGGCAAGCGAAGCGCAGCCGCCATGCAGTCGAAGGATCCCTCCCGTAACTAGGTACTGCGTACTGCGTACTGAGTACTGGGTCCCAACAACTCCCGCAGCGCCTCCCCCGGCGACACCGCCCGCATCAGCGACTCCCCCACCAGAAATGCGTCATAACCCACCGCCCGCAATCGCGCCACATCCTTCGCCGAATGAATCCCGCTCTCCGCCACCCTCACCACCTCGGCAGGGAACCGCGCCGCCAACGAAAACGCCGTTTCCAAATCCACCTTGAACGTCCGCAGATCCCGCGTGTTCACTCCAATCAAATCAAACCCCGCATCCAGCGCGCGCTGCAGTTCCTCTCGGTCATGCACTTCGCACAAAACATCGAGCCCCTGCCGTCGCGCGGCCGCGGCCAGCGAACTCAGCTCGTCACCATGCAGCGCCGCCACAATCAGCAGCACCGCATCCGCGCAATGCGCCCGCGCCTCGACTAACTGAAACTCGTCGACGATAAAATCTTTGCGCAAGCAAGGAATCGTCACCGCTGCAGAAGCGCCCCGCAAATTCCCCAACGATCCTTGAAAGAACTCTTGATCGGTCAACACCGACAAAGCCGCAGCTCCCGCCGCCGCCAACTCCCGCGCCAACTCCGCCGGACGAAAATCCTCCCGAATCAATCCCTTCGACGGCGAAGCCTTCTTCAACTCCGCAATCACCGCCACGCCCTCGCGGCTCCTCGCCTTCAGGGCCGCCCGAAACCCGCGCGGCACATGCCGTTCCGCCGTCTGCTCGAGCAAACGCAAGTCCGCGCCGCGCCGCGTTTCGGCCACCCGCGCCCGCGTAGCCGCAACAATCCGCTCAAGAATGGCAGCCATAAAGAATCTCTTGATTATAAGGGACTGAGAGGATAAACCCTCGAGGGTGCCCCACCCTTCTCGCGTCCTTTGCGAGAGGGTGGGGATTTTGACTTGCGCTGTCGCAAATTCCAACCGGCGGGTGCCCCATTTCTCGCTCACTCTTTGCACGAGAAGTGGGGTCTTTGGTTTTACTAAATTGGGCAGACACCGCCCGTTAATCACTTACAGATTTCCGCCAACTCCTTATAAGGCTTCTTCGCCACCGGCGGATATGGAATCTTCCTCACATCCATCCACTCCTCCAGCAACGTCCCTCCATACTTCGACCCTGCATCCGGATCTCCCTCGTACGCCGGATCACTCTCCGCTTCCTCCAGCGTCACCAGATTGAATCCCTTCTTCTGCAGCAGATCCAGCGCATCCGGCAAGATTGTGCTGCTGAACGCTCCCAGGTGCAGCAACAAAACATGATTGATGTCGTGTCCGTACACCAACTTCGCCATCTCCCGCCCCAAATCCAGATACTGCGCCGCAATGTCCAAATAGCTCGACCGCAGCCACGCAACCGACGCCGCATCCTTCTTCTCTACACACCGCGCGTAAGCGCTGTTCCACAAGTAGTCTTCCCAGTCCAGCGTCACCTGCGCCACGAGATACTGATGCGCCTGCAGATAAGCCCGCACCGCACGCCGCTTCTCGACAGTGTCCCCCTCCCGCAGAAACGGATACCGCAGCCAGTGCCAGTTCGCATCCTTCGCCGTCACCAACTCAAGCACCGGCTCATTCTGCTCAATCTCGCGCTCAAACGCTTCCGCCGGATTCTCATTCAAATCCATATGCGCATACGTATGATTCCCCACCGGCTCCGACGCCGCCCACAACTTCAACGCCTCCGCCGCATCGGGATCCCCTTCCAGCTTGCGCGCATTGATGAATCCATAGGTCGCCGGCACGTGCCGCTTCTTCAAGACCGCCAGCGTATCCCGCGCAATCTCCGCCCGCGTCACCCCCGCCGGCAACTCCCCATTCAGCGGCAGATCATCAAACGTAATCGCCACCTTCTGCGCAACACAGACACCGCAGAACAGAAGTAGCAAAAAGACGAGAGGAAAAACGCGCGAGGGTGCCCCACTCTTGTCTCGCCGCCTTTTGGCGAGACAGGGTGGGGATTTCGATTTCATCAGCTTTGAGTCTATGACCCCGCTCCCAGCCCTCATGTCCCCTCACTCTCAAACCCCACCGGCAACATCGCCAGCACCCTCAAATCCATCACCGCATGCACCACGATCGGCACAACCAGGCTCCCCGTCATCACAAACATAGCCGCGAACACGAATCCCACTATCGCCGTCTGCACCCCGCCCGCCACGCCCTGGTACAAATGCCCAATCCCAAAAATCACCGACGACGCCACCATCGCCCATGCCAAACTCAAATGAAACGGCAGCGTATGAAAATAGTGCAACAGAAATCCCCGATACACGACCTCCTCGCAAATCCCCGCCGTGATGCAAACCAGCCACCACCACTGCCGTTCCCGCCTACTCGACGGCAGCAGAAACGCCAGCTTCTTCGCGGCCTTCCCCGCCTTCGCGCGAATCTTCTCGCTGCTCAGTGCCAGCACCGCCGGCACCAGGATCACAATCAGCAGGCCCGCCGTTAGCCCCGCCAGAAACAAGCCCGCCCGCGACCCCGTATCGAGCCAAGCTCCCTCTCCCCGCGCCATGTGAATCGTAGACACCGCCGCAAGCCCCACGGTCAGCGCCGCCACGAGCGCACACACCCACGAAGCAACCATGATCTTCCCGTAGAACCGGATCTTCTTCCCCGGATCCGCACTCGCCTTCAAGCGCGGAATCTCATACCAATCCCACAATGGCGTCATCACCATCAAGAAAAACACCAACACATGCTGCAAGATCATACAAACAGCCTCGGATGCCGGGTGCCCCATCCTAACGTCGCGCCTTTTGCGACGTTAGAGTGGGGATTTTGACTTTTGACTTTTGACTTCTGACTTTTTCTGGGTGCCCCATTTCTCGCGCGTTCTTTGCGCGGGAAGTGGGGATTTCGATGTCAACAAGTTCGCCCTACTCCATCCCCAACGACACCCTAACCGACTTCCCATACTCCCGCGCCTTCTCCAACACCGCAGCCTCGTCCACAGTCAGCAGCTTCCGATCCCGCATGACAACCCGTCCGCCAATCACGACCGTCTCCACATCGCTCCCCTTCAGCGAATAAGCAATCTGCGCATACACGTCATACATGGGCACCGCATTCGGCTCATTTAAGCTGATCAGGATCAGATCCGCCTTCTTCCCCGCCTCCAGCGACCCAATCTCCTTCTCCATGTGCAGCGCTCGCGCTCCATCAATCGTCGCCATCTCCACCACAGCTTTCGCATTCAGAGCCAGCGGATCCATCTTCGAAATCTTCGCCAGCTTCGCCGCCAGGTCAATCTCCTCCATCAAGTCCAGATCGTTATTACTCCCCGCCGGACCATCCGTCCCCAGCCCCACCGCCACGCCCGCCGCCCGCATCTCCGCCACCGGAGACACTCCACTCGCAATCATCATGTTGCTCGACGGATTATGCACGCAGCCCACCTGCCTCTCCGCCAGCAGCTTCCAGTCCGCCGCGTCCACAAAAATGCAATGCGCCGCCACCAAGTCCGGACCCAGCACTCCAATCTTGTCGAGATACTGCACCGGCGACATCCCATTCGCCTTCTCGCTGTCGTCCCACTCCTTCTTCATCTCCGACACATGCATCAGCAGCGGCGCGTGATATTTCTTCGCCAGCGCCGCCGCGTCCTGAATCGTCTTCTTCGAGCACGTATAAATCGAATGCGGAGCCGGAGCCGCATGGATCAGCGCATCCCCCTGCCACTTCTTCATAAACTTCTCGGTATACGCCATCATTTCGGCGTTCGACTTGTTATCCGGCGCCGGAAAGTCGATGAACGTCTCGCCCAGCACCCCGCGCATTCCCGCGACCTTCGTCTCTTCCGCCACGGCGTCCTCGAAGTAATACATATCGGCGAACGTAGTCACGCCCGCCCGAATCTGCTCCGCCGCAGCCAGCTTCGTGCCCCATCTCACGAAGTCTTCGTTCACATTCTTCGCTTCCGCGGGAAAAATGTATTTGTACAGCCAGTCGTTCAGCGTGACGTCATCGTGCAGCCCGCGAAACAGCGTCATCGGCACATGCGTATGCCCATTGATGAACCCCGGCAGCACCAGTCGTCCGCTCGCATCGATGAACTGCCCGCCCTGGTATCGACTCTCGATCTCGGTTCGCGGCCCAACAGCAACAATCGAGTCGCCCCGAACCGCGACGCTCCCATCGTGAACAATCGTCCGTCCGGAATCCATCGTCACCACAATCGCACCGCTGACGATCAGATCGACATTTTGCTTCTGCGCATGGGACAGGCTGCTTCCCAGCAGCATCACCGCAAACCAGCCCACATAAACTTTTCTCATCATTCCTCTGCTTTCAACCTGAGGGTGCCCCACCCTTGTCGCGGTTTGTGCGACAGGGTGGGGATTTTGACTCCGCTAGAGCTCCTTCTTCTCCACACGATCCAATTCCGTATCCGGCACCGGCCTACTGCGATACACGCTGAAGTACTTCACACTGTTCAACACAAATGCCGGAGCCCCCGCCATCGTCCCCGCCTTGATCCTGCCAAAGTCCGCCCCCTCCACGTCCTCCAGCACAAACGACGGCCGCGCATCGATGTTGTAGTGCGAGATCTCAATCCCATTCATCTCCAGAAAATTCACATGCCGCACGAAGAACCCATGTGCCGGAGTCACGCCAAACATGCTCGGCTCCGGATAATCTTTTTCTTTCTCTGGCAGCCGCCGTTCCGCATCTTTCTCAGTCCCGCCTCCGGCATGGGCGATCATCATGTCGCTGATCTTCAGATACTCAATCGGATGTCCCGGAATTCCAGACAAGATCGAACTGATCGGCTCGGAGTCCCGCCCGCTCAGACACGTGATATTGCTCAGAATGACTCTGCGAATCTTCCCCACCGAAACGCCTTCCGGTCCGCGCATCCTGGCCCCAAGCCGAATGAAAATTGGCGCCCCGTATACATCCCGCATCGTGATGTTCGTGCACGTCACATCTTCAATCGCCGCGCCATCAACGCTCTCAATGGCCAGCCCGCAGCATCCGTCAAACACGCAATTTGTAATCGTGATGTTCTTGAACCCACCGTTCGACTCCGTCCCAAACTTGATCCGCCCCCTGCGCGGCACTCTCTCGTCCTCGGCAAATCGTTTGAACGTCCCATCGAGCAGCGCCCCTTCTTCATAACTGCCCGAGACCATGCAATTGCTGATGGTCACCATCTCGGTCGCGCGCGCGTACCCCAGCGCAAACGAACTCTTCAGGCAGATCCCGTCATCCCACGGCGAATTCACGCTGCAATTCGAAATGCGCACATTCCGGCAGCAATCAACATCCATGCCGTCGCGGTTCGTATCGATTTTCAGATTGTCGATCGTCAGGTTATCGACGCCTGTGGCCAGAATCCCAAAATGCCCACCATGCAGAATCGAGAAATCCCGCAAGATCACGTTGTGGCAATTCTTCAGCGCGATCGCCTTGTTTGCCACGCCCGGATATTCCGCGACCGGCCCATCCCCCCACCCACGGCTCAAGCCCTTTCCCCAGATCAACCCGGGCCCGCAAATCGAAATCCCCTCGAGCCCCTCGCCCCAAATCAAGCTGTTGTGCCAGTGATTGTGTCCATAATCCTGATAGTCCTCCCAAGGCTTGTTTGATTCCGCAAGATCGTAGCTGTGGTTCGAATCCGCAGCCGGATCCGCCGCCATAATCGTCGCTCCCGCATCAAGATGGATCGCAACTTTGCTCTTCAGGTGAATCGAATAACACAAATAATTGCCCGCCCGAAAGTAAACCGTTCCTCCGCCCGAAGCCGCCGCCTCATCGATCGCCCGGTTGATGGCAGGCGTGTCAATTGTCTTCCCGTCCCCCGCAGCGCCAAACGCTCGAACGTCATAAAACGCCGTCGCCGCACTCTGCTCCGGGTGCCTCATCTCTGCCACGTCCGTTGCGGCAGAAGCTGGGATTTCCCCCGCCAGCGCCAACCCCGGGACGACGAGCCCCGCACTCTTCAAGAATCCTCGTCTCCCCGCTCCGTCCATGCGCATGACCTCTCCCAGCATCATCAGGGTGCCCCATCCTAACGTCGCGTCTTTTGCGACGTTAGGATGGGGATTTTGACTTTGTTATCTCGCCGCGACCTTCTTCAAATAAAACCGAAAAAACTCCTCCGCATTCGAATCCAAACAAACCTGCGCATTCACCGCTCCCGGCTCCTCTCGGGTGAAGCCCCTGTCATCCACGCGAATATGCATCCCCGTCACCGGACACAATTCCGGCCGTAACACAAACGCCAGGGTCATCGGATCAAACAGCGTGGGCGTCTCCTGTCCCCACAAGTGATACAGCACCGCCAGCTGATCCGTCACCGCCGTCCCCTGGCTGAACAAAAACGCCCGCTTCACCTCATCCAGTTTCAACTGCGTAGAATCCAGGGGCATCACATACAGCGGCACGCCCGCAGCAAACAATTTCTGCGCCGACCCAACGTCATTCAAAATGTTCCACTCTGGCATCGGAGGCACCGGCGCCGTATACCCCAAATCCCCATACCCGCGCCGCACCGACCCGCCCATCAGCACCACGCGCTTCAACTTCCGAAACGTCGCCGCATCTTTATCGATCGCCGCCCCCACGTTCATCAGCGGACCAATCGCAACCAGCGTGATCTCCCCCGGATACTTCCGAATCTGCTCCAGCAAAAACTCCACCGCGTCTCCGTGCGAGCTCTTCGCAAAGTGCCCACCCTCCCCATACTTCCGCTGCGACATCGAATTCTTCGTCGCCGTCGCCTTCCCCGCCAGCACCGGGATCTCTCCGCGTCCCACCTCGCCCAAGAACCGGTCCGTAATCTTCGCCCGCGCCTCAGTGTCACCAAACGTCGTCATCACGCCCAGCACCTGCAGCTCCGGACTCTTCACCGCAATCGCCAGCGCAAACGCATCATCCACGTCATCCCCGATGTCGGTGTCGATGATAATTGTCTCGGGCACATGACCCGGCCCCTGCGCCCACCCCACACCCGAAGCCAGTGTCAAAGCCAAACAGAATATACATCCTCGCCAGGCTCGACTCATCGCCTCTCCTCCGCTCTCTAGCGGTGCCCCATCCTAACGTCGCGCCCTTTGCGACGTTAGGGTGGGGATTTTGACTTTACCCGACGATCTCGCGAAACTCCGACACAATCTCAATTTCCCCAACAATATTCGCGTTCAATTCCTGCAACGAATCTGCGGGAATCCAGTATTCGCAGAGCGCCGAGCTTCCCACGACGTGCACATCGTGCTTTTGCAGAAACTCTGTCCGCACCTGGAATCGCAGCACATACCCCACGAAGCCTGAGCGTTCATCCTTAGCATTCCAATCGCGGGCAATCTGCGCCGCATACTCCTCGGTCAACGCCGGATAGAAAATCGGTTGCTCGGGCAGCCGCGGAGGAAATTCGCGAAACCCGGTGGCCGAATGAGATCCATCTCAGCCTGCCCGACCGGTCTATAAAGCGTTGTCAATGGAACGTTCACGCATACAGATACTAGCTCACCAAATACGAGAAGGTTCCACGATGATGCTGAATCGAAGAGTTTCGAAGTCTCTGAAGCCCTGAGCCCTCGCCCCCCGCCGGGTGCCCCATTTCTCGCGCCTTTTGCGAGAAGTGGGGATTTGACTTTTGACTTTTGACTTTTGACTTTCGACTTTCAGTCCCCGTGTTTCCCCGCCCACATCGTGTCCCGCGACCCACGCGGCTTCCGGGCTCTCATACTGCTAACTCCCGCCAAATCAATGCCCTCCAACTTGGCTCTCCCCATGCATTCCTCAAAGTGCCGCGAGTCGGCAGGAGGCAACCACAATGACCCGCATCAACGCTATTCGCACCATCGCAGACACCCATTCCGTAGCCTGGGGCACAAAGACCAGCGCGCTCGTTTTCGGCGCCATTCTGATCATCTGCTCCGTAACCGTCGGCTGTTCCAGCGACAAACCGAAACCCGTCAGCTCCAACAACCAGATTCCCGTGGCGCAGTCCCCGAGCCTAGTCCAGCCCATGCCCGCGCCTGTCGTGCAGGCCACGACCACGCCGGCTCCCAAGAAGGTCGTACGCAAGAAGCCCGCGATCGTGAACTACGCGGAGAAAACTTACGGCGTAACCTTCGAATATCCGCGCCGCTACGCAATTGAAACCGGCAACGCCGCCACCGAACTGCTCGCCGAGAATCCGATCGCGATGAACTTCGTGCAGCCCGGCGGAGTCGCCCTTGCCGCCGTCGAGCTTCCCGAAACCAGCTACGCCAACACGGATTTCTCGTCCGCATTCTTCAACGTGAGCGTCAACAAGAACCTCACCGCCGATCAATGCACCGAGTTCGCCGTGCCGCAGCCCAAGCAGGTACCGCAGACGGAGCCCGCGCCGGCATCGCCGGTGTCCTCAACCCTGACGTCCTCAACCGAAGCTGCGAAGCAGGACTCCACGCCCGCACCGAAGTCGGACTCCCCATCCACTTCCGCGCCGGCCGTCTCGACTTCGGATTCGACAAGCGTCGCGAAATCATCGCCCGCGCCATCGACTGACTCGTCGAACTCCAAGCTGATGCTCGGTGACCTCGAACTCCGCGCCACCGAAGCGGTCTCCGGAGAAGGCACTCGTCAGAGCGACTCCAAGTACTTCCATGTCTTCCAGAATGGATCCTGCTACGAGTTCACGCTCAACGTCACCACGGTGGCGTCGGAAGATGGACTGACCAAACACGTCGACCGCGACAAAGTCTTCAACCGCCTCGAACAAATCCTGGCGACTGTGAAGATCAATCCGGTCCAAGCGCCAGAAGTCGCCACCGAAGCCCCAACTCCAACGCCAGCTGCGACCCCGGCTCAGTAAATGCTGAGGGTGCCCCACCCTTCTCGCGCATCTGCGAGAGGGTGGGGATTTTGACTTCCCTTGCACTTCTTCTTATCTCTTGCTGATGAAGACGTGAGTCGCATTCTCCCCCGCCACAGTCCTGGCAGGCGCATACCTCAGCTGGTGCAAATTGATCCCAGCAAACAGATTCTCGCCCTCGCCCAGCAACACCGGCGACAACGCCAAATGCATGTCATCGATCTGCCCCGCGGCCAGGTACTGCCGCAGCACCGACACTCCGCCGCCAATGCGCACGTCCTTCCCGCCGGCCGCCTCCGTCGCCTGCTTCAGCGCCGACTCCACTCCCTCGGTGACAAAGTAAAACGTCGTCCCGCCCTCCATCTCCAGCGGACCGCGCGCGTGATGCGTCAGCACAAACACCGGCGTGTGGTACGGAGGATTTGTCCCCCACCATCCTTTCCACGAATCGTCCTGCCACGCGCCCCGCACCGGCCCAAACATATTCCGCCCCAGGATCCACGCGCCCACATTCTCAAACGACTGCGCTGCCATCTGGTTGTCGACGCCAGTGCTTCCGCCGCTTTGCCCCTGCATCTTCTTGAAAACGTCAGTGTGAAAAAACCACCCGTGGAGCTCGGTCCCGCGCACTCCCAGCGGATTCTGCAAATCCTGCCGAGGCCCAGCCCCAAACCCGTCGATAGAAATAGAAAACGCCGCCACTCGAACTTTGTTCATGGGAACTCCAGGTTTCCAGGTTTCAGAGCTTCAAAGCATCAAGATCTTCGCCTGTGGAACTCAATGGAGGATTTTACCGAACCCGCCTCAAGCACCGAGTCCCGGGTGCCCCATCCTAACGTCGCGCAGTTTGCGACGTTAGTTAGAGGAAGTCGAAGGGGTGGGGATTTTGACTTGGGGGATTTTGACTTGGCCGAGTCGGCCCAGCGGGGCTTAACTTGAGGCGATTTGGGGGCACCTCGACCCTCGACTCGCGATGAGGGCGGCTTTGTTGTAACCAGGGTGTCGTTGATTCGATAACGAAGTTCGCCAAAAAGGAAAAGGCTACCAACATTTCTGTTGATAGCCTTTATTAATGCCGGCAACTACCTACTCTCCCACACACTTTCGCGTGCAGTACAATCGGCCCAGCGGGGCTTAACTTCCGTGTTCGGGATGGGAACGGGTGGATCCCCCGCGGTATGATTACCGACAAGTCGTAGCAGCGAGCTTCGAGCTATGAGCTATGAGCCTCGAGCCAAGATCCCTCTTGGAGGAATCATCGCTGCAAACTTTCAAAGATCGTGAGGTTCGATACCTCACAACTGAATAGATTGGGTGTGCTTACTTTCTTCTTGCTTTATTTCCGATTTCAGCCTGTATTACTTCGGCATTTGCGTCGGCGCACAGTCTCAGTCTTGCTTCTCAGTCGTTCAGGTTCGAACAACTTCCAAACAACATCACCGTTCCAGTTCAGTTTCGAACTGAGAACTGGCAACTGAGAACTGACAACTGTTTTCTGCACCGAGTAAATTTTATGGTCAAGCCGAACGGGCGATTAGTACTGGTAAGCTACACGCATTACTGCGCTTCCACCTCCAGCCTATCAACCAGGTAGTCTTCCTGGGCCCTTCTTATCCCTTACGGGTTGGGAGATCTCATCTTGAGGAGTGCTTCCCGCTTATATGCATTCAGCGGTTATCACAACCGAACTTCGCTACCGAGCGGTGCCATTGGCATGACAGCTCGAACACAAGAGGTTCGTCCATCCCGGTCCTCTCGTACTAAGGACAGGTCCTCTCAAATCTCCTGCGCCCACAACAGATAGGGACCGAACTGTCTCGCGACGTTCTGAACCCAGCTCACGTACCGCTTTAATAGGCGAACAGCCTAACCCTTGGAACCTTCTACAGCTCCAGGATGCGATGAGCCGACATCGAGGTGCCAAACCGGAGCGTCGATATGAACTCTTGGCTCCGATCAGCCTGTTATCCCCGGCGTACCTTTTATCCGTTGAGCGATGGCCCTTCCATGCAGAACCACCGGATCACTAAAGCCTACTTTCGTACCTGCTCGTCTTGTAGGACTCGCAGTCAACCACGCTTATGCTTTTGCACTCGTCGGCTGATTTCCAAACAGCCTGAGCGTAGCTTCGCGCGCCTCCGTTACCGTTTAGGAGGCGACCGCCCCAGTCAAACTACCCGCCTTACCATGTCCCTCTCCCGGTTCACGGGAGTAAGTTAGAACCACAGATCTCGCAGGGTGGTATCTCACCGTTGGCTCCTCCAAGCCCGAGAGCCTGGAATCAAAGCCTCCCACCTATCCTGCGCAGCAAGGGCCATAGTTCATGGTAAAGGTATAGTAAAGGTGCACGGGGTCTTTCCGTCTAGTTGCGGGCAACCGGCATCTTCACCGGCACTACAAGTTCGCCGTGTCAGTCGGCAAGACAGTCGCACTTTCGTTACGCCATTCGTGCAGGTCGGAACTTACCCGACAAGGAATTTCGCTCAGGTTATCTCACTCTGTTTCCAGAGAAGCTGGACTTTATCTTTCACATCCTGTGTTCATCGTCGATGCGATGGCTCGGATCTTCTCGATGCCTTCGATCGCAAGATGTTCTCCCTTTGACATCAGTTGCAGGATTTTCCTGAATTTCGCAAAGTCGACTCGCTTCTTTGATTTAAGCGGATGCTCTTCAAAGAAGGGAATGATTCGTTCGTTCAGGTGATCCAGACTACGCACCCGATAAGCCATTCGCTCCGCGTGATTCGTTCGAACCACGCCGCACTCAAAGAATTTCTTGAGGGCGTGCAGCAATTGAATGTCTCTCTGATGTTGTACAACCGTGAATTCAGGAAGCACCTGGAAGCCAGAAGTCATCTCAGGATGCCGGTTGATGCCGACGAAGAAGCAACCTTCGCCGTCAACAAAACCAACTACCCATTGCGCTTCTAAATTTCCGGGATGTGACTGAACGTTAAGTCTCTGAGGGTTCTCCATGGTTGGAGCCTTCCCTGCGGATTGTCCCCTTGTCCGTCGGATTTTGACTGCTGTCGGTTAAGACAACGAGTACCGATCGGCTGTATGAGGAGTTTCCCGCATATGGTTCAGTTTTACTAAGGCTAGCGAATCGTTAACCTTAGGACCGTTATAGTTACGGCCGCCGTTCACTGGGGCTTCAGTTCGAAGCTTCGCCTTGCGGCTGACCTCTCCCTTTAACCTTCCAGCACCGGGCAGGCGTCAGCCCCTATACGTCGTTTTCGACTTTGCAGAGACCTGTGTTTTTGTTAAACAGTCGCAGTGCGCATTTCGCTGCGGCCCCCTCGAGCTTGCACTCTACCGGGGCACCCCTTCTCCCGAAGTTACGGGGTTATATTGCCGAGTTCCTTACCAACTGTTCTCACGAGCGCCTTTGGATATTCTCCTCGTCTACCTGTGTCGGTTTGAGGTACGGTTCCCTTACTTTCTCCTTAGAGGTTTTTCTTGGCAGTGTGGAATCGGCAGCTTTCCTCCATACGGAGTACTGCTTTGCGTCTCAGTGATAACTTCCTCGCGGATTTACCTACGAGAAACACCTTACACGCATCGACCGTTATAGCCATAGAACGGCCTGCTTATCCTACTGCGTCACCCCATCGTATAACGAAAACAAGGGAGGTCCGGAATATTAACCGGATGTCCATCGGCTACGCCTTTCGGCCTCGCCTTAGGGACCGCCTGACCCTGAGCGGATTAACCTTTCTCAGGAAACCTTAGACTTTCGGCGCGGAGGGTTCCCACCTCCGTTATCGCTACTTATGCCGGCAGGGTCTCTTCTCAACCGTCCAGTAGTCCTTTCGGTCTACCTTCAAACTGTTGGGAATGCTCTCCTACCACGCATGGCTGTTACACCATGCATTCGCTGCTTCGGTAACAAGCTTAAGCCCCGTTAAATTGTCGGCACCGGACCGCTTGACCAGTGAGCTATTACGCTTTCTTTAAAGGATGGCTGCTTCTAAGCCAACCTCCTGGCTGTCTGGGCGTTCCGACTTCCTTTCCCACTTAGCTTGTATTTTGGGACCTTAGCAGGCGATCTGGACTGTTTTCCTCTCGACGACGAAGCTTAGCCCCCGCCGTCTGACTCCCGGATTGGTTGTTCTATGGCATTCGAAGTTTGATTGGATTCTGTAAGCTGGAAAGCCCCATAGTCCATTCAGTTCTCTACCACCACGACAAATCATCCGAGGCTAGCCCTAAAGCTATTTCGGAGAGAACGAGCTATCACGGAATTTGATTAGCCTTTCACCCCTACCCTCAGCTCATCGGAGCTTTTTTCAACAAACACCCGTTCGGCCCTCCAGTGGGTGTTACCCCACTTTCAGCCTGGCCAAGGGTAGATCATCCCGCTTCGCGTCTATTCCTGCCAACTGGATTCGCCCTATTCGGACTCGCTTTCGCTACGGCTCGCTTTCGCTTAACCTTGCTGACAAGAATAACTAGCCGGCTCATTATGCAATAGGCACGCGGTCAGACTTTCGGCTTGCGCCGCATTGTCCTCCCACCGTTTGTAGGCACACGGTTTCAGGTACTATTTCACTCCGCTCACAGCGGTTCTTTTCGCCTTTCCCTCACGGTACTGGTTCACTATCGGTCAGAAGCTAGTATTTAGCCTTACGGAATGGTCTCCGTAGCTTCCCGCAAAGTTTCTCGTGCTCCGCGGTACTCAGGTATCGACTTCGAGTCTGGTTCGTTTTCACCTACGTGGCTATCACACTCTATGGCCCCTCTTTCCAGAGGGCTTCGGTTAACGACCAGATTGGTAACTCTACTGTTGTCGACCCTACAACCCCGGTAGAACCCGAAGGTCTTACCGGTTTAGGCTGTTCCGATTTCGCTCGCCACTACTCTCGGAATCGAGGTTTCTTTCTTTTCCTCCTGGTACTGAGATGGTTCACTTCCCAGGGTTCGCTCGTGCGTGACTATGGATTCATCACGCCGTACGGGGGTTTTACCCCCGTGGGTTTCCCCATTCGGAAATCCCCGGATCAAAGCCTGCTTGCGGCTCCCCGAGGCTTATCGCAGCTTGCCACGTCCTTCTTCGCCTGCTTCTGCCAAGGCATCCACCATGCGCCCTTAGTAGCTTGACCATAAAATTAACTCGACACACGGCAGCTTGACCTCACTCAAAATCACAACCGATGTTGTCATTCCGAGCAAAGCGAGGAATCTGCTTCTCCTTGCGGATCTGCAACACTCCTCAGCCACCACACGCCGCTTCAATCCTATGGGCCTAGTTGCCTGCTCATCGCGCGCTCAACGCCTATCAGTGTTGTCGCGCCCCAGCAGGCTAAATTCAGGCACTCATAAAAATTTACAACGCCTTGTAATTTGCCCAATCTATTCAGTTGTCAAATATCGTCCTCGCTGGCCAGCTTCAACGTATTGAAACCCCCAGCAAACCCCGCACTCGGCGGGTATGGGTCTTACTGACCCCAGAGTCGTGCAAACTCCAGAACTCCTCCAACCCAATGTTCGACGCCAATCAACTTGACGCCCAACATCGGATTGAATCTCGATCGCCACTAACCTCGCGGCTGCCCAGCATCCGGATCAATACCGCGCTCGATCTTCGCGATCCGCTCCTGATGCTTAAGAATCATCCTGACCACTTCGATCGTGCCCCACATCAAAATCGCCGCGATCGGAACCAACCACATTCCGAGGCCGAGGATGGATTGCATCATAAGCACTGCCTCCAGCAAGCGAATTTCTGGTGGAGCTGACCGGGATCGAACCGGTGGCCTCCTGGTTGCAAACCAGGCGCTCTCCCAGCTGAGCTACAGCCCCACAGCAGTAAGTGGTGGGCCTGGATAGACTTGAACTATCGACCTCACCCTTATCAGGGGTGCGCTCTAGCCACCTGAGCTACAGGCCCGGTCTTCACCGAAAATCCCGGAGCTCAGATTCGATCCAGCTCCTGGCCTCTAGCCGCAAGCTCTTAGCCAAACCAATTTGGTTTAGCTAAAAGCCAAGAGCTAATAGCTAAAAGCTTGAATTTTTTTCGAGGACAAGGTTGAACGTGCGCTCCAGCTAAGCCGGAGCTGACCATCATGCGAACGGAAACGAGAAAGAGAGGTCCGAAACGAGGCTCCCGTCTCTCCTCCCAGGTTAGTGAGGAAGGACAGGGTACATGGCAACATCCCACGCGTGTTTAAACTCCATTGTTTCGCGGACCGAAGCCCATGAAACGGAGTCGCGTGAGTGCCATGACGTTCTCTCTTAGAAAGGAGGTGATCCAGCCGCAGGTTCTCCTACGGCTACCTTGTTACGACTTCACCCCAATCATGAGCTGTACCTTGGATGGCTGCCTCCTTGCGGTTAGCACACCAGCTTCTAGTACGGCCCACTTTCGTGATGTGACGGGCGGTGTGTACAAGGCCCGGGAACGTATTCACCGCGGCGTTCTGATCCGCGATTACTAGCGATTCCAGCTTCATGGAGTCGAGTTGCAGACTCCAATCCGAACTGAGGCCGGCTTTTTCCGATTAGCTCCCCCTCACGGGTTTGCGACGGTTTGTACCGACCATTGTAGCACGTGTGTAGCCCTGGACATAAAGGCCATGAGGACTTGACGTCATCCCCACCTTCCTCCTCGTTATCCGAGGCAGTTTCACTAGAGTGCCCGGCTTGACCCGATGGCAACTAGGGATAAGGGTTGCGCTCGTTGCGGGACTTAACCCAACATCTCACGACACGAGCTGACGACAGCCATGCAGCACCTCCGCAGCAGCCTTTTAAGGGGAAGGGATATTTCTACCCCGGTCCACTGCGCTTCGAGCCCAGGTAAGGTTCTTCGCGTTGCGTCGAATTGAACCACATGCTCCACCGCTTGTGCGGGCCCCCGTCAATTCCTTTGAGTTTCAGCCTTGCGACCGTACTCCCCAGGCGGATTGCTTATCGCGTTAGCTGCGGCACAGCAGGATTGGGTACCTGCTACACCAAGCAATCATCGTTTAGGGCTAGGACTACCAGGGTATCTAATCCTGTTTGCTCCCCTAGCTTTCGCGCCTCAGCGTCAGTTATGGTCCAGTGCGCCGCTTTCGCCACAGGTGTTCCTCCCGATATCTACGCATTTCACCGCTACACCGGGAATTCCACGCACCTCTCCCATACTCCAGCACCACAGTTTCGCCTGCAGGCCCCGAGTTAAGCCCGGGGATTTCACAAGTGACTTGTGGCACCGCCTACGCGCCCTTTACGCCCAATAATTCCGAACAACGCTCGCACCCTCTGTATTACCGCGGCTGCTGGCACAGAGTTAGCCGGTGCTTCTTCCACCAGTACCGTCATTATCGTCTTGGTCGAAAGGAGTTTACGCCCCAAGGGGCTTCATCCTCCACGCGGCGTTGCTGCGTCAGGGTTTCCCCCATTGCGCAAAATTCCCCACTGCTGCCTCCCGTAGGAGTCTGGACCGTGTTTCAGTTCCAGTGTGTCCGTGCGCCCTCTCAGGCCGGATACCGATCTTCGCCTTGGTGGGCCGTTACCCCGCCAACTAGCTAATCAGCCGCGACCCCCTCTTCCAGCGCATTGCTGCTTTGATCTTGCGATGTTATGCGGTATTAGCCTCGGTTTCCCGAGGTTATCCCCCACTCGAAGGTAGGTTAGTCACGTGTTACTCACCCGGTCGCCACTTTACTCATGGATTGCTCCACTTTCTCGTTCGACTTGCATGTGTTAGGCACGCCGCCAGCGTTGATTCTGAGCCAGGATCAAACTCTCGTTTGAAACCTAGTTCGCCTACCGACGGGTAGAAGGTAGGCTGCCAACCCCATCCGCTCGAAAGGGATGTGTTGGCGACCACTTCATGCCTCCGCTAAGAAGCACAGTGGTCTATCTTGTGAGATCGTTTCGGACTAATGCCCGAATCCGCTCTCTCACGACTGGCACGTTCAACCGAGTTGTCAAAGACCGAATCGCCTTCCGCCTGAGCGGCGCGCCTTCAGTTCTAGACGGACTCACTACAAGAGTGAATCCGGCTGTCCTCGAAACCTTTTAACCATATCGTCCGCGCCAAACCCTGTCAACCCACACATCCCACAGCATTTACACATGTTTTCCACATGTAGAATCTGGTCGGATCTGGGCGGATGGAGAGCTCCACAAGAACCTAGACTTTGTCATTCCGAGCGGCCTTAGCGCGAGGAATCTGCTTCTAGGGGGAACTCAACAGCGCGCAACGATATAGCCTTCCGCCCTGGACAAACAGCGCACCGATTTCTCGGCGCACGCCGAAGCGGAAGACAGAAAATTGAGAAAAGAACTTGCTTTGGAGGTCCTTGCTTTGAAGGTACCCTTCAGAAACCTACTGGTGTTTCCGAATCAAGTCCCGTGGCCGGGACGATTGAGAACTCTGCATTCTCTGAAAACTTAGATGCCGGGCGGACACGAGAGATTCAAACAAACTACGACCGGCTGCCACACATCTGCTCTCGGTGAATTGTTTATACCAGATGAATCCGAAAAATTGCAAGGGGCAATTTGAAAAATGCGTAAGTTTACTGGTTTGGTGCCTTCGGCGGCTACTCGCCCATTCCTTCCTCTTCCGGGCTGAGGTAGTCAAAATCCCATCTGACCATGTTCCGATTCCGCAGGTCCTGCAAGGTGATCTCGGATTCCGATGCGACGTCTGCGTCTTCGACGTTGATGCCGGAACATTGCGCCAGCAGTTTTCGAATTTCGCTCACAATTCCGAGGCCACGTTTTTCTCTGTCGACGTCTTCGCACGCTTCTGGGGTCACGACGACGCACAGGATGATCCGGTACACCTTCGAATCGTCGAGCTCCTCCGTCGTATCGAGGCGCGCGTAAACGCCCGAGACGTCCGTCATTCTCGAGCTTCTTACGTAGTTTGCTCTGCACCGCAGATGGGATTCTTTTCTGAAATGCTGTGGGAAGCGAAGGGCGATGGTAGCGCCGCATCGCCCACTTGGCCAAGATGATGATATCTTCTGGGCTAATTTCTATCGACTTGTCCCTAGTGCCGTTCTCGAGAATTTTGCGGTCGAGACGATATTTTTCATGGACGCTGATCTCGGAGAGACGTTTTTCTCCGCTTCTGTCGCAAAAAATTGAATCTTGCGTGGATTCCTACAGTTGAACAGGAGACTGTTTCGCGCCCCGCTTTCTTTCGGTCGGGCAAGAAAGACCTCGAAAGATGGCTCTGCCTCGAACGAGCTATTCACAAGATCGCAGTCATGCGAAATGACAACCAGTTCCTGAAGCTATACAAGTTGTTCACCAGGAGTAATTTTCGAAACCGTCCAAGTGTTCCTGCAGGAACATTCTTGGTAACTCCCCCCGCCGAGCTGCGCTCGACGGACGGCCGACGGCGGCCGTCCCCATAGATCGATCTCTGTAGAATCTTCGAGATGACTTTTGGGGAGCGATATCAGGTTGGGATCCGACACTTCAATGCGCGGGAGTTTTATGACGCGCATGAGGTTTGGGAGGACGTGTGGCGGGAGTCGCACGGAATGGAGAAGCGATTTCTGCAGGGACTGATTCAGGCGGCGGTGGCGTTGCATCATCATTCAACGGGGAATATGGTGGGGGCGTGCTCGCTGATGGCGCGGGCGCGGCGGAATCTGGCGGCGTGTCCGGGAGAGTTTGGGGGGATTCGGGTGGAGGAGTTGCTGGTGGAATTGGGGAAGTGGCGGGAGGCGGTGGTGCGTGGGGAGAGCGCGCCTGGGCAACCGTTGATTTCGGTGGTGGTGTAGTACGGTCGAGCTGCGCTCGACGGACAGCCGAGGGCGGCTGTCCCACATGTTTTTTGCTCTACAGAATTCTTTCTTGTCTTCCTTCGCTTCTTGTCTCCTTCTTTTAGTGAAATTCCAGGGTGATGAATTTGGCGGGGTGGTGGCCTGCGTTGATGATAGGGCGCTGGAAGCCAACGGGGAGCCAAAGCGTACCTCCAGAGCTAAGATGGCTTGGCGCCGTTGGGTTGGGTTCGTGGCCGGCGTGGGTGCGTGGGTCGTTGGTGAAGAGGTCGAGATCGTTGATGGCGACGAGCAGGACCGGACCTGAGCGGGATACGGAAGGCACGACGCCGTCGGGCTGGAGTTCGATTTCGGAGACGCGGACGGTGTCTTTCACGAAGAGGATTTCCTTGGTGCCGCCGTGGAGGATGTCGAGGCCGCGGTCTTCGTCCCATTTCGCGGACGAGGCTCGGAGTTTTTCGTCTGGTAGGAGTTCGATGTTGACGATGCGGAAGGGCTGGTCGCGCAGATTGCGAGCTTGGTGCGCGAAGTTGCCGGGGAGGAATCCGGTTTGTCCGTCTTGCAGTTTGACAGTGGCGGGGTCTTTGCCCTGGACGGTGTTGACGACTTCGGAGTCACCGAGCGTGACGTAGATATAGTCGTGGCGATGCCAGTGCATCAGAGTCTCGGTGTGCGGCGGGAGTTCTGCGGTGAGGACGCGGACTTGCGCGTTGGCGAAGGTTTGGTGGTGGTGGGGTTCGGCGGTGATTTCGACTTCTGGGGCGGATTGCGCGGCAAGAAATGTGGTCAGGAGCAGGACGCGTGTGAGGCGGGTCATTGCGGGGATTGTAGCATCGGGGCGGGTGCCCGAAGAGATCGAGGCATCCGCGGCCCGAGCGGGAGAAGCAGATTCCTCACTTCGTTCGGAATGACAAGATCAACACCTCGTCTCGCTGCGCTCGACGGGACGGACGAATGCGTCCGTCCCGACATCAGTCGAGTCCTAAATCGCGAAGTAGGTTTTTTTGTGGAGGAAGCTGTTTTCGTCGCCGATGACGATGCGATCGGGCCATTGCGGGATGGTATTGATCAGGAGGCGGAGACCGGCGGCGTCTTTGGGGGGATTGAATTCGAGTTGCGTGGTATAGGACTCGGCGGGCTTTAGCGGCGTGAGGAGCGGGGTGCCTGCCGTTGCGACGGGGGGGTACTCATGGCCTGTGCTGTCGATGAGGCGGGCTTCGCGCGGAGACGGAGTGAGCGGAGCGTCTTTGGGGCGGTTTGGCGAGGTGGTGGTTTCGTCGAAGCGGGTGCGGAGAGTGACGACCAGGTGGCCGTCGGGTTGAGTCTTAGCGTCAAGGACTGAGTAGGCGAGGTGGCAGTCGATCTCGCAGAAATACTTTTCTTCTCCGGGGGCCAGGGCGGTTTCGTGGCTGGCGACGGAGAAGCTGAGCAGGAGAGCGAGGTAGACGATGGCGCATGCGCCGGTAACGATGGCGGTGATGCGGGCGAATTTTGGTTTGCGGGCGAACCAGAAGACGAGGGCCGCCGCGACGGCAAAGAAGAGGCCGCCGATGGCGGCGATGAATCCGAGGACGGCGAGCGGTGCGGGGAAATTCATGTTGCTGGCGATGGCGGTCGGCATGGTGATGGCTCCGGCAAAGAGATTAGGAGGAGGATTGTTGGCGTAGGGATAGATTTCGTCGGCGATCCAGTAATTTTCGAGAACGATGGCGAAGAACGTGCCTAGCACAAACAGCGAGATGCGGGGGCGGCGGCGGGCAACGCCGGGCGCGAGGAGCTGGATGAAAAACTCAGCGAGGTAGGCGGCGCTGTAGCAGACGTTGGCGAAGAATCCGAGGATGAAGAAGGCCTCGAGGGATCCGAGGGTGAGCGAGGGGCGGAAGTGGGGCCAGGTTAGGATGAGCCAGAGCAGGACGATGGTGAAGAGGATGGCGTTGTAGAGGAGGCGACCGCGCTCCCAGAAGCGGGCGGCTTCGCGGGGGGAGGAGGGGGCGGGTTGGGCAGGATTGGTCATCGTTGTTGACGTTTTGGGATTCGCAAAAACCTCTTTCCCTTCGTCGAGCTTCGCTCGACGGGACGGCCGAAGGCGGCCGTCCCTATATTGTTCTTCGGCAATGTACTTTGCCGCGCAAAGTCTATGGGCAAAAAATTTTGCGCGAACTATTCTTCGCGGGTGACGCGGATCCATTCCTCCATTTGATCGAGATATTCGGCTAGGGCGCGGCGGCCGGTGGCGGTCAGGCGGTATTCGGTGCGGGGGACGCGTCCTTCGAAAAATTTCACACAGGAAATGTACTGGGCCTCTTCGAGCTTGCGGGCGTGGACGCTGAGGTTGCCGTCGGTGGTTTTGAGCACCCGCTTGAGATCGTTGAAGCTGAGTGAATCGTTGGTCGCAAGGGCGCTGACGATGCCGAGGCGGATGCGCTCGTGGATCAGGCGATCGAGTTCGGGGAGTTCGGGAGCAACCGGAGCGTGCTCGCGGACTTCGTCATGAGCGCGGGCGCGAGCCTTTTCGCGAACCTTGGCATGAACTTCAGGCTCGTGTTTCGCGTGCTTGCCGTGAGATGGGAGAGGTCTAGCCACCGTGCCTCCTGGCGATGAAGAGTCCGAAGAGGATGTGGAGGCCGCCGAAGCCTGCCGCCAGGAACCAGTTGCCCCAGGCGGCGGGGCCGAGGACGGCGAGTCCACCGAGAAGCATGAAGGAGAGGCCCATGACCGGGACGATCTGGACGGAGAAGGCGCCTCCGGTGATGATCCCGGCGCCGTAGAGCAAGAGCCAGGTGGCGGGCAGGGCCGACTGCAGGCCCGCGCGGAATAACAGGAATGTCAGAAAGGCTCCGGCAACCAGCGGCGGAGCGAGGCTGAGAGCGACTTTGCGGGCCGGGCCGGAAAACAGGGGCAGGCCGCGGCGGTTCGCTTTCCAGGTGCAGGCGAGCAATCCGATGGCAACGGCGAGAAGACCTTCGGCGAGCCAGACGCGGAGCCATGCAAACGGAGAAGCTTGTTGTGCGGCGAGCCAGGCGGCGGCTACGGCAGTGAAGCCGAGAAGAACTTGTCCCCAGCCGGATACGGCAGTGAAGGCGGCGGAGCGCTCCATGGTGTCGCGGATGAAGCGGAGGTCTTCGAAGACTTCGGGGGCGGTGCGCGACGCCGCGCAATTTTGCTCGGTCGAGCGATGAAAGCGACGGAGGCGATGAGGCCGCGGGTCGAACATAGGGATAGAGTAACTCCGATGGTCGAGGCTGTCAAGTACTTTGCAATGCAAAGAATAGAGCAGTTCTTGCGCAGGACGTTATCTAGATTGGAGATCAACATCCCACCCGCTTCGCCCAGCAGAGTTAGAAAGGGGAAGTCAAAATCCCCACCCGCTGCACCTTAGTCACAGCTGAATTCCAGATCTATAGTCAAAAGCCCCACCCTCTCGCACAAGACGCGAGACGGGGGGCACCCTTCTATAATCGACATATCCAACCAAAATGCGTTGAGGAGGGTTTGTGGGAGCTTGGGGTTCGGGCAGTTTTGAGAATGATGATGCGGCGAATTGGATTGGAAAACTGGGCACGATCACGCCTGAGGATCTGACGAAGGTTCTGGTTCAGGCTGCGGATGATCCGGCGTATCTGGAAGCGCCGGCTGCTAGCGCTGCGGTCGCCGCGGGGGAAGTGGTTGCGGCTCTCAATGGTGCACCGGCGGAGGGGGCACCCGTGGGAATCGCCGCCTGGGCGAAGAAGCATCCGCAGGCATTTAGTCCGGAACTTAAGGCGTTGGCGATGCGTACCTTGGAACGGGTCCGGAAAAACTCGGAGCTGAAGGACCTGTGGATGGAGGCCGACGGGCTGAACGACTGGATCGGTGCCATGCGGGAATTGCAGGGCCGGCTGCAGCGATAGACGCGGGCGGGTTGCACCGCCTTGGGACATACCACCTCGCGCTGCCAGGCGGCATCTAACTACAAGGTTGACCACGGGATAGCTCGCCAAGGACGGCAACAGGCATCCTTCAATTGTCTGGAAATTTAGCTGGGCCGGCCTGTAACAATTGAAGGTTCCGACCGTCTTTATTCATATGCGCACGATCTGGGATATCTTCGCGCAAATCTTCCGCAATCTGTGGACCCACAAATTGCGCTCATTCCTGACTATGTTCGGGATCGCCTGGGGCGTGGGATCTCTGCTGTTGCTGGTGGGCGTGGGGGAAGGGTTCCGCTCCGGCAACAAGCGCGAGTTGGCTGAGTTCGGCCGGAACATCATGTTCATTTTTCCGGGGCGTGCGCCGGCGGTAGCGGGCAGCATGAACTCGGCGCGTCCGTATTTGCTCACCTATCAGGATTACGTGGATATACGGACGCAAGCGCCGCACGTGGGCAATGCCGCGCCCGTGCTTTCGCGTTCAGACATGCATCAGGTGAGCGAGTTCGCCAGTGCGAGTGTGGAGATTCTGGGAGTGGAGCCGCAGCTGAACGAGATCAGTTATCTTCCGCTCAAAGAGGGACGGTGGCTGAATGAAATGGATTTGAAGCAAGAGCGGAACGTGATCGTATTGGGGAATGAACTGCTGAAGACGCTGTTTCCGGGGCGGCCCTCGCTGGGCGCATTCATTCTGCTGAACGGAATTCGCTTCGAGGTAATCGGTAGCATGCCGCATCTTGGCCGCGGTGAGAACACATGGCTGAACATGCGGGGCTACATCCCGTTTACGGTGATGGCCACGAACTTCCCGCTGAAGGGGGAGAACCACCTGAATTCGATTTCGTTTGTCGAATACCAGCCTTACACGACGGCGGAGCACAAGCTGGCGCAGGATGATGTGCACAAGATCATTGCGCGCAATCATGGCTTTGATGCCAACGATGAGAATGCGTTCGACGGGTGGGATTCGATTGAGGAATCGAAGATGGTGGGAACGATTTTCGATGTGATGAACATGTTCCTGGGAGCCGTAGGGATGGTGACGCTGGCACTGGGAGCGATCGGCGTAATCAACATCATGCTGGTGGCGGTCAGCGAAAGAACGCATGAGATCGGACTGCGCAAGGCGCTGGGCGCGACGAACCGGAGCATACTGTTTCACTTCTTCCTGGAAGGATTGCTGCTGACGTTGGGGAGCGGGGTGATCGGCATGGCTCTGGCGGCGGGATTAATGGGGCTGATGGGAGGAATCCAGGGGCCCGGGGGATTCGATCCGCCGAAACTGGTGCCGATGTCGGCGGTGCTCGCGATTGGGAGTTTGACGCTGGCGGGGGTGGTGGCGGGGCTTTATCCGGCTCGCAAGGCGGCGATGCTTCAGCCGGTGGAAGCGCTGCGGCAAGAAGGATTCTAAAAAGGTAATGCATGTTTCGTGATTTGTTCAACGAAGCCTACGGAGCGATGAGGCATAATCGCCGCCGGACGGCGCTGACCATGCTGGGCATGGCCTGGGGCATCGCCACGGTGGTGATGCTGCTGTCCTATGGCGACGGCTTTGGTCAGGCGTGCGCGAATATTTTTGCGAATTTTGGCAATAAGCTGGTGATTGTGGTTCCGAACCGCACTTCCATGCAAGCGGGCGGTCAGAAGGCCGGAGTCCTGGTGCGCTTTACCGAGGACGACGTAGACACGCTGACCACGAACCTTCCCCAGATCACGCACATCACTCCAGAGGTGAGTAAACAGTCGAGCGTGCAGTACGACACGCGGGTTTTCACGTGGGCGGTTAGCGGGAATTATCCCAATGTGCTGGACGTTCGATCGCTCAAAGTCGATCAGGGAAGGTTCTACAACCCGGAAGACGAGATCGAGCGGGCCAGGGTTGCGGTGATCGGGTCCGAAGCCAAAGAGAAGCTTTTTTCGGGCCGCAATGCGGTGGGGGAACACATCCGGCTGGACGGCCTGAGCTTCGAAGTCATTGGCGTGCTGAAGGGGAAAATGCAGGAGGGCAATGACGATATCAATCGCGTGATCTACGTTCCCTTCACCACGATGAGCGATCTGAAGAGCACGCATTACCTGGACACTATCTGGTTTACCTACCAAACTCCGGAGTACGAGAGCCTGGAACAAACCGTGCGGTCAATCATGGCGACAGAGCACAAGTTCAACCAGACGGACCGGCAGGCTGTGTTCGTGTTCAACCTGATGACGCAGGTACACCAGTTCGAAATTATTACGATCGGATTGAAGGTGCTGATGGGATTCATTGGCACGCTGACTCTGGGAATCGGCGGCGTGGGGCTGATGAACATCATGCTGGTATCGGTGACACAACGGACGCGGGAGATTGGTGTGCAGAAGGCATTGGGCGCGCCGCGGAAGTATATTCTGTGGCAGTTCCTGGCGGAGGCGCTGACGATAACGGCGATCGGAGGCGTGCTGGGAGTGATTCTGGCGTACGCGGTCGCACTCTCCGTCGGCAGACTCACGCTGTACAGCGCGTTCGCCAAGAACGGAGAGGCGGGGGACATCCGGCTGATCATTGCGCCGGGGACGCTGATTGCGTCGACGCTGATTCTGGGAGCGGTGGGACTGATTAGCGGGATGATTCCGGCGTTCCGGGCTTCGCGGCTGGATCCGATTGAGGCGCTGCGGCACGAGTAGGGGATCGCGAGATTCGGCACGCGCCGATTCCAGCCACCGTGTTCAGCTACCATTTTCGGCTTGCGTTTGGGCTTCTGTTAGAAACTCTATTGCTGCCTTGGCGAGGCGAAGCGCTGTCGAATTCTGTTCCACTCCTCGGTTGAGAACAAGCGCGGCCCGACTTCAATAAGGCGTGGCGTCATATTAAAGACTGCAACCCGGGTCCAGGGGCGACCGTCGCGCATGCGAAGTCCCTTCTCGTTCAAGTCGCTGACGATGCTGGAATAAGGGAAGTCCTGGACCAGCAACTCCATCATCAGCATGAGCGTGCGGTTTTCGACGGGATCAATCTCCAAACGCTGGCAATCGTCGGAGATGCGCAGTCCATAGGGGATGTCTTCGGCAAAGGCACCCTGGGTGGGAGCTTCCGAGTCGGGTAACTCACGCCGCCATTCGAGCGATACCAACTGCCAACCTGCGGCCGTGCGCTGCCGCATGACCTCGGGACTCAAGGGGCCGGAGATCACATCGCGAATGCGTTCAAAATGCGCCATGACAAGCCTCCGTGGAGTGGTGCTGCGGTTATGGGAAGCGGCAATTCGCCTGCCAAAAACAGGGACTTACGGCAAAGCTCTAAGTAGCTTCGCAGCATTGCCATATGCGCCGAAGGGGCATCCGAGCTCGGAGGATCTGCTGTCCACTTGCGCGAATCAGTGTTCGCTTGTGGACGCGCTGGGGAGGGACTCCCTGCTCCGAGTTCTCTTACTTACCGGCGAGCAGGCCGAAAACGCCGACGCCGTTCGTTGTGCCGACGTAGACTTTGCCGTTGGCAATCATCGGCGTGATGTATTTGTTACCCGCGCCGAAATGGTCTCGGCCGTTAGCGGCCTGATCGGAGTTGTAGATCTCGACCAGAGTTTTGGCGTTGTAGGCGTGGAGGACGGCCGGGTTGGTGTTCTCGGCAGCCCAGACGATGGCGTTCTGGCCCGCGTTGGCGGAGATGCTGGGAGTCGCTCCGGGATACCCGAAGGAGTTGGCGGTCTTCGCGACTGCGGTGGTGCGCAGTTTCGCGTTGCTGAACTGGTATAGGGAGATGGGGCTGTTTACGGCCCCGTAGTAAATGTTGGCGTACATGGCGGCGGGCATGGACCAGACGCCGTTTTTCAGGACGCCCCGCAATTCCTGGTAGACGTTGTTGGCCTTCGAATTGAACTTGCCCATGTTGGTGCGGTCAACGACGTAGAGGTTGGTATCTTTTCCGGCGCCGACGGCGAGTTGCCACATCTTGCCGGTGGAATCCTTCTGACTGACCAGCAGGGTTCCGCCGGAGCCGAGATCGGTGTCGGAGCCGTTTTCGGCGGACTGGTTGTACATCTCAAAATAGTCGGCGACGGCGAGTCCGCCTTTGGTGGTGAGGTGGAGGAAGGCGTTGCCGTAGTCGCCGTTTTCGGGGAAGCCGGAGGCATTCAGGGTAGTGTTGAAGACTCCGTTGGCATCGAGGAGGAAGATATTGCCGGCGCTGTCGGCGGCCATGCCGGCGCCGGAATTCCAAATTGCGCCTTCATTGCCGTTCGGAGTTACGTTGAGAACGGTGGTCTGCGCGAGGGTGGTGGTGTTGTAGCCCATGATCCATCCGGTGTAAGGACGGAGGTCGCAATGAGACGCCCATGCGAGGTAGACCGTACTGTTGATGAGGAGCAGTCCGGCGCGCTCTTTGTATTGTGCGGGGTCAAAGATCACATATCCGCCGGAGCTGTTGTCGCCGGTACCGGGATACCGGGCGGAGATTTCGACGGGACCGTGGAAGCGTTCGGCACCGTTGGTAGCGTCGAGAGCGTGCAAGCGCTGGTGATAGTCGCCGGAGCCGTCTTTCGACATGGCAACGACATAGATGACCGGGTTGCCTTTCGTAGGGCGAAAGATGACGGGAGTGGAGGTGATTCCGATCTCGGGCGAGACTTGCGAACAACCGCGATGGTCGGAAGTGGTTTCGCCGGGCAAGAGAGTGGTGATATGCCAGAGGTTCGTGCCGGTGTCGGCGTCGTGGGCGTAGACGGTGCCGTGCTCAGTGGCGACGATCAACAAGTTGTGGGTCACGCCGGAGATGGGGACCTTCGAGAGGTAGAGCGGTTCAGCGTCGACGAGGCCGTCGGCGGGAACGACGAAGAGTTTGCCGAACGTCGTGGAATTCACGTCAGCCAGAGTCAGGGTCGTCTCTTTGCTATCGAGGCCGGTGCGGGCATTGTTGTTGTGGTAGGTAAGGACGTCCTGGGAATGAGCGGAGAGTGCGCACATGGCGGAGAGCAGGAGCGCTGGTAGACTTCGGAACAGGGAACGGACGACGGGGGGCTGGTGGGGCGTCATGGTGCAGGCCTCCTAGGGTCCCGGTCAGGGGATGACCGTGGTTGGTACAGGGTACAGGGAAAGTGGCGAAAATGGGATGGGTCCTTCTTCTTCTTTCGCACGGGAGTTTTAAGCCATGTCGGAGCTAGGTAAGCTGCTGATTGGGCTAGGCTTGATATTGGTGGTGGCAGGCGGTGTGGTGATGCTGCTGGGGCGGACGAACCTGCCTTTGGGGCGACTGCCGGGAGATATCGTTTATCGAGGGAAGCATACGACGTTTTATTTTCCGCTGGCGACGTCGGTGGTCGTAAGCGTGGTGCTGACGATTGTGATGTATGTGGTGGGAAGGTTGAAACGTTGACCCAAAACCGCGAACCACGAAGGACACGAAGTATCACGAAGGCTTTGCTTTCACGCATTTCTTCGTGCGAATCGCGGCTTTCGTCGTGACCGTCCACAAATTGATCCGCCGCGGATTTGACTTAGGCATCTTCAGCCGTTAGATTCTTGGCGACGGTTATTTGTTCTTTGATCTGTGATGTCGTTCGGAACGCGCGTCTTTGCCGCTCGGTGAAGACAGGGAAGCGGGTGAGAATCCCGCGCTGCCGCGCAACTGTAAGCGAGGAAACTGCCATCGGCCACTGGGAGAAATTCCGGGAAGGCCGGGGGTGTTACCGGATCTGACGATCCTTACTCGCGAAGCCAGGAGACCGGCGCGATCCGTCTACTACAACCTCTTTCGCGTGAAAAGGAGGAAAGTATGCGCGTATTCGTTCTTCTTGGAATGGTTCTCTCTTTTTCTCTGGCTGCTGTGGCGGCCGAACTCAAAGTAAAAGTAAAAGTGGTGGATCCGCAGTCAGCGGCGGTGGGCGGGGCACAAGTGTCCCTGCTTGGGAATGACGGCAGAGTTGTGGCGACGCAGAACACGTCGGCGGAAGGCGTTGCCTTGTTTCGCGTGCCTGGCGAGGGATCATTTCAGATTCAGGTTTTGGCGCCTGGGTTCGCGGCCGAAACGCTACAGCTTTCGTCGCAGGCGGAGATCACAGTGAATTTGCGGCTGGCAACAGCTTCGGAAACCGTGGTGGTGAGCGGGATGCGCACACCTGTGCCGGCGCAGGCCGCGGGAGCCGACGTGGACTCCCTCAGCGCGGCGCAGTTGCTGACGATCCAGCCGATTGCGGCGAGCGATGCGATCCGGTTTCTGCCGGGCGCGATTGTGAACGACGCGGGGCAGCGAGGAGGGTTGACGTCGCTGTTCGTGCGCGGAGGAGAGTCGCGCTACAACAAGGTGATTGTGGATGGAGTCACGATCAACGAGCCGGGGGGAACGTTTGACTTCGGCACGCTGCGGCTGGATCAGGCCGACCGTATGGAGTTTGTGCGGGGTGCGCAGAGCACGCTGTATGGATCGGATGCGATGACCAGCGTGGTGCAGGTTTGGACGCAGGCGGGGAGCACGCGGGTTCCGGAATTATCGTTTGGCGCGGACGGGGGAAACTTCGGAACGGCGAGAGGGTACGCGGCCCTGGCAGGGGCGCGAGGGCGCTTCGATTACAACCTGTTCGCCAGTCAGCTCAACACCGAAGGCGCGGGCGTCAATAACGCTTACTCGGATTCGTTGGAGGGCACGAATGTGGGAGTGGCGCTCAACGACGTCGCTTCCCTGCGCGTCCGGGTTCGGCATGCGAACAGTCACACGGGGGTTTCGGGAGAATGGAATTTCAACGGATACGATCCCCTAGTGTCGTCGGGGACAGGGCCGGCGTATCCGCTGCCACCGAATCCGTATGACTGGTCGCAACTCAATAACTTGCTGGGCAGCGCCGAACTGACGGTAGCGCGGAATCGATGGCAGCACCGATTCACTGGATTCGATTATCTGTACCGGTATTACGAGCTGAATCCGGGAGACCCGAATCGGGTGAGTCCGACTTTCGGGCAGTTTGATTTTGCCTCGAATGAGGTCGACCACATCAATCGCGCGGGATTTGAGTATCAGGGCGATTATTCGGAGCGAAGCTGGGCGCATACCACGTTCGGATATCGGGTGGAGAACGAGAACGGGTTTGTGGGGAACCTTGCCTACGGGGCGCAGAATCACGGCCAGCGGCTGAGCAATGACCTCTACGCACAACAGGCGGTGACGTGGAAGACGCTGTCGGCGATTGTCGGTGGACGGTTCGTCCACAACAGCGAGTTTGGAAACATTGGAGTGCCGCGAGTGGCGCTGACGTGGCAGGTGTTGCGGGGAGGCGAGATTTTTTCCGGCACGCGGCTGCGGTTTTCTTACGCAACGGCGTTTAAAGAGCCACGGCTGGAAGAGACCTTCAATGGAATTCCGCCGGACCCGTTCAACGTTCCAAATCTGGGTCTGCGGCCCGAGCATACGCGGGCGTTTGAGGCTGGGATCCAGCAAGATGTGCAGCAGGGAAAATATGTTTTCACCGCGACTTACTTTAACAACCTGTTCCATGACCAGATCAACTATGTGACGGTCGATCCGGTGAAGTTCGTTGGGGAATACGTCAATGTGAACTCGGCGCTGGCGCACGGGGCCGAGGTGGGAGTGCAGGCGAAGCTGATGCCGCGACTGCTGTTGAACGCGGCCTATACTTACACGTCGACGCAGATTCTGGAGAATCCGGCGCCGATCAATTCCCTCTACGACGTGGGACAGCCGCTGCTGCGACGACCGAAGCATTCGGCAACGGCGTTGCTGTCGTATTTGGGGACGCGGTGGGGAGGAAGTCTTGCGGGAAGCTTTGTGGGACAGCGGCCGGACTCGGATTTTCTGGGCTTTGGTATTGATCATGCGTCGGGATATGTGCGCGTCGATTTCGGGGGATGGTACGCGGTACGGCCGCGGCTGACGCTGTATGCGAATGTGGAGAACGGGTTGGACCGGCGCTATAACGAGGTGGTGGGATATCCGGCGCTGCCGATCAATTTCCGCGCTGGGGTTCGGTTTCGGATCGGGGGCGAGTAGGCGCGGGGCTGGCTACTGCAGTTTAACGATGCCGTTGCTCCGAAATGAGGTGCTTGCAGAAAGCCGGGAATATCCGCCCGCTAATTTCTACGAAACCGTCTCGCGAGAGCTTGCAATATGGTCAACGGATGCGTGAGCAGGATGGTCATGCCTCCGACATGGTTTACAACACTCATCGGGGTGCTCAAAATGCAGTGCGGCGGTTCGCACAAGGCGCTTGTTTGGCCGTGGGGTATCTCGTGGGGTGCCACCCGCTAACTCAAGCACAGCTTGCCGGTGCTTCCGAAATGCCGGTTCCTCAAGCCGTTTTGCAGTGTCCGCCGAAGGTCGTATTTCCTGACAAGCAGATTGCTGGCCCTAATAAGTTGTGATTGCCGATTTGAACTTCGAGGGAAGCGTCGGGATGGGTATCCCCGAGCAGGACCAGATCACGGCTTCGCTCAGGCAACGGAGTTACTCGGGCAACCCTGATGGCGTAACGTCTGACGTTGAGGAAAGGGTCCGACGAGCATGGCAGGAACACGGATATTTTAAAGTGCAGGTTCTTGGCAATACGACGATTCTCTCTAGCGATCCCCTCGAAAGCCGTATTGCGGTTACTCTTCAGGTGGACGAAGGCCAGCAGTATCGATTGCGTGGAATAACGTTTAAGAACAACAGGGCGATTCGCAGCGAGCAAGTTTTGCGCAGCCTGTTCGCGATTAAGGACGGCGACCTGTTCAACGTCGCGCAGGCTAGCGAGGGTCTCGAAAAACTGAACGCGGCCTACCGCCAGTTTGGGTATATCAACTTTACCTCTGTTCCCAACACCCGGGTCCATGAGGAGGACCGGACGATTTCGCTCGATGTGGATTTCGATGAGGGCAAGCAGTTTTACGTAAGCAGCATCAACGCCCTAGGCCTTGACAGCATAGTTCGCAGGAGGCTATGAAGGATTTTCCACTAAAGCCGGGCGACCTATACAACCAGAGACTCCTTGACGTGTGGATGGAGCACCTGCTCTCACGCGATTCGCTTACGCTTGCAGAGTTGCAGCCGGACGAAACAGCAGGAACGGTTGCAATTACAATCAGTTTTCGCCACTGTTCAGCGAAATAGCTTTTTCCTTTTCGATTGCTATTGAAATCTCACCGTCAGACTCATCGGCGATGGGCCCTAGGCAAGGGCAATGCTCTATGCGGCATCCCGTTCCAGGAAAAGGGAGGGTTGCCGGTCGGGTTTACCTATTGCCGGCTTCACATTGACGTGGAATGAGGCTTGGTCTCGTGCGAGCTTGGGGCCAATCACACTCGTCAACCTCTCAACGGTCGTGCTCAAATCTTTGGCGTGCATCTGCTGTAATTCGACCACAATTGTGATGTCGAACAATCCACTTTCGCATTCGTGAGACTGTTGTGCCCGATGAGCGAGCAGACTGCCCCCTAACATTCGAGCGAGGCTCACAAGCGAGCGGCTCTTGCAGGCGGCGCATTCGTCCCCTCGACTGCCACTAATGGCCTCGCAATCCAGGCAGAAGACTGCATTCCAGAGAGGCAGAATTCGGGCGTCCAGATGGTTCTTTATTTCGGCAGGCATATACACACCAACCTCTGTCGCTGAGATGTGGAGCAGCTACACTCCACGAGATTACAGAGTCACTCTCAGTGTCTATGCTGCCACTTTTCCAGTGGCTGGGCAACTCTGGCCCCAGGCACGATTTCCCCGCAAGGGCAACTGGGCAGCCTAGCGCGTCCTCCGTTGCGGAATTGTTGGCGTACCATCTCCACTGCACTCGTTGACCCGGAGAGGGTGGCGGAGTGTTTCGGGTTAGGGACAACTCCGCCACCCGGGAACAGAGCGGCACGTGGGGCGGGCCGTTATCCGTTCCCTTGCATCTAGTCGCGTGCATAGCTCATTTGCTGGCGTTGGCTCCGAACCTGAAACTGACACCGCCGGAATAGCGGAAGTTGTTCTGCGACGAGTTGTTGAACTGGTTGGTGAAGCGCGTCATCAGGTAATCGATCTCCACCGGGCGAATCTCAAAGGATTTATTGACGGGAATGTCGAAGCCGCCACCGATGGCCATAGCAAAGGCGTCCCCCGCGGGGGATCCCGAAGTAGTGCATGAACCCGCGCAAGCCTTCGTAAGGTTCGCATACACGTTGCTGTGCGCCCCGCCCAGGAGTACGTGAACGAACGGCTCGAATTTTGGCGCACGGACCTTAACCTGTGGGCCGAACATGTAGGTGAAGAGATTGCCTTGCGCCTTGAAAATTCCACCGGCCGGATTCGTCCACGTAATGGTGTTGCTGCCATATCCCTGGAGATCCATCTTGATTCCAAAGTAATCGTTGAAATACACGACGGCCGCGCCACCGCCGCCATTTAGACTCAAGCTCTGTGTGCCGCGAGCGACCGGGTAAAAGCGAGCGTATGAGTAATCGGCAGTCACCTCTGCTCGATAGAAGTCCTGGGACGACGCGGCGACTCCCACCAACAAAACGACGCAGAATACCACTAGCTTGGCAATCTTCATGATTATCAACTCCTTTAGACGAGGTGGAGGATCGGAGGCGGATTCACTTCGGCTGTGGCGCCTTCTTATCGCCTATGGTGCGCAGTCCTCGGAGAAAAGCGAAACTGGCAAAAATGACAGTGCTCACGGGTAAGAGAAAGGCTAGCGGAGTCTTTCGGGACAGGAGGCTAACCGTTGAGAAATCGCGGGTGCGATCCGCAGAGCCAGCGAAGGGGATTTCGAGCGTCGTTGCCTTCCATGAGAAGGCCGGTCGGAGTCAAGGGGGGCCGTCGGTTGCCACTCTCTCTAAATCCCAGAAACATAACCCGGTGGCCAATCCTAATCCGGGCGATTTTGAACCCGATGGCACGTGGTACAGCATGGTCGAGGCGTATGGAGGGTTGATCGCGATCGAACCGAATCATGGAGAACTCGATGCCATCTGGCCCGGTGGATCCATCCAAAGAGTCGTGGACATTTCGCGAATACAAGGTCACATCGTGCCTACCGCTGTGGCTTTGCATGATGGAGACTTTTTCGTCGGAAACTTGGACGCATTCCCCATCAAGGATGGCTCGTCGAAAGTCATGAAGATCACGCCCCTGGGTGAGTTGACCACGGTGTTCATCAACCTCATCGACATCGTGGGGTTGGCTTTTGACAAGAAAGGTCGCCTCTACGTGCTCGAGAATACGACGGGCACCAGTTCCCCACGCCCCGTACTGGGAAGATCGTACGCGTTGATGGCCCGAACAATTACACGGAAATTGCAACCGGGCTGTCGTTGCCGACCGCGATGACTTTCGGTCCGGATGGAAACCTGTTTGTTTCGAACTTGGGATTCGGCCCTCCTCCGGTGGGAGCGGGACAAGTGTTGAAGGTCCTAGTGCCTGACTACTGAATCGTTTTGCCCCCATAGAGTCCAACTTGAGATGTTGCGCGAGGAAGAATTCTGCAGACCTGACGGAGTAGTGGACTAGCTGACTTTTTGCGGAGCGCGGGGAAGGGGCATGGCGGCGGCGATTTTTGCGCCGAAATATTTCGTGCGGGCCAGAAGAAGTTTCTCGATGTCCACTTCTTTCAGAGGCTGCTGGCGACCGAGCAGGTGCGTGACCAGGGCGATCTGGGCGAAATGCTCGACGGTTTCCATCTTCATGTAGGCGTGTTCGAGGGTATCGCCGTAAGCCACGACGCCGTGATTCGACATGAGGATGGCGTCATAGGCGGGGACGTAGGGCTCGAGTGTTTGCGCCAACTCTGATGTGCCAGGCGTGCCGTAGCGAGCGAGCGGGATGCATCCCAGGCCCATGACTACTTCACACACCAGAGGCTCGGTCAGGGGAATTCCAGCGGCGGCGAATCCGGTCGCGGTCGGCGGATGAGCGTGCACGATGGCCTCGACGTCAGGACGCATACGATAAACCAGCAGGTGCATGCCAATTTCGCTGGTCACGTTGCGGCGACCGGCGACTTTCTGTCCGTCGAGGTCGACGATTACCATGTCGGTGACCTTCATCGCGCCTTTGCTGACGCAGGTCGGGGTAACTAGGATGCGGTCGTGATCGAGCCGTACGGAGAGATTGCCGTCCATGGCTGCGACGAAACCGTGTTCGTGCAGCATGCGTCCGTAGCGGACGATTTCTTCCCTATGTTTGCGTTCCGAAGGCATGGTTACCCTTGGGGGAGATGACAAAAAGCAGGTTGCGACTCGACCTTCGCATAGTACCAGCCGGGACGGGCAGAGACAATCCAAATTTGGAGAAAAAGCAGACATGATGAGGCGTAGAAAGGGCCGGCTTGAAGCGCCTCAGGGGCTTAAAGCCCTCTGGTGAAAATGGGCTTGATCGCTGCGCTGGAAGCGCTCCGCCACCTCAAAGCACCCGCCCCAAGATCGCCGCGCTATCCCCAAAATGGCCGCACAGCGACAACTGGATCGAAGGAGTATCCCTATAATCGGAAAGCGTGTTGGTTTCTGATTTCTATTACAATCTTCCGGAAGAATTGATAGCGCAGGAGCCGCTGGCTGATCGCGCGGGGTCTCGACTGCTGCATGTGGCATCGGGGTCGGGAAGTTTGGAGGATCGGAGGTTTCGTGATCTTCCGGAGTTATTGCGGGCCGGGGACCTGGTCGTGTTCAACAACACGCGGGTATTTCCGGCGCGGCTACATGGACGGCGGGGTGCGACGCAATTACCGGGAAATCAAAATCCCCACCCCTTCGACAAACTCGGGGCAGGCTCTCTCGCAAAGAACGCGAGAAGGATGGGGCACCCGGAATTCCTGCAGGGACAGATTGAAGTTCTGCTCACGAAACAATTGCAGCAGGAACCGAATGAATGGGAATGCCTGGTGCGGCCGGGGCGGAAGATTGGAGTGGGGGAGCATCTTTTCTTTGGTGAGAGGGGCGAGTTGCAGGCTGAGGTGATTGGGCGGGAAGAGTTTGGGGAGCGGAGGATTCGGTTTGCCCCAATCAAACGTTTCTTCGAGCACATCGAGAAGATTGGGCATATTCCATTGCCGCCTTATATTGCGCGTGACGATTCCTCGACTGATCGGGAGCGGTACCAGACGGTGTATGCGCGAGAACGCGGATCGGTGGCGGCTCCGACGGCGGGATTGCATTTCACGCCGGAGATTCTGAGGGGCATGCACGGCTGCGGAATCGAGACTTGCGAGGTCACGCTGCACGTGGGCTTGGGAACTTTTCAGCCGGTGCGGGCGGAGCAGGTGGAAGAGCACCGGCTGCACTCGGAGGCTTATTCCATCTCGGCTGATGCGGCGGAAAAGATCGGGCGGGCTCGAAGAGAATCACGAAGGATTGTTGCGGTCGGCACGACCACCGTGCGCACACTGGAATATGCGGCCCAACAGAGTGCGGGAGAAGTGCGCGCGGGTACGGGTGAGGTCAATCTGTTCATTTATCCCGGATACAAGTTTCAGCTGGTGCGGGCGCTGCTGACGAATTTTCATTTGCCGCAATCCACGCTGCTGATGCTAGTCTGTGCGCTGGGCGGGAAAGAACTGGTGATGCGCGCGTATGAGCATGCGGTCCGGGAACGTTATCGCTTCTATTCTTACGGGGACTGCATGTTGGTGGAGTAAGCCAGCGCCTCGAAATCGGCCGGTTTGCGGGGCGAACGGAGAGCCGGGCGTTATAATCCCGGCGTAGCATTTGTAACGCATGCTCACTGCCTCGGAACTACCGACAAAAGTCCCGGTGCAAGAAGCGGAATCGCCGTTCGTGTCGCGATTGCCTAAGTATCTGTGCGCCATTGTGGCGGGTCACGCGGTGTGGCTCGCCTCGACTTCGAGCGGCAAGTGGGGCGATGCAGGATCCTCGGCTTTCCAGCTGGTTGCCGCCTCTTTCGCCGCCTTGGCGTGCTGGCAAGCCAGCCGCAGATCGCATCATTTCGCCAGGATTTTCTGGCGCCTGTCGGCTGCCACGTTTGTAGTTTGGTCCTGGGGCGTCATTCTTAACACGTACCAGAACCTGAGATCGCCCACCCCTGATGTAAACCAGATCGGCACTTTCCTTATCATCTTTCTCTCCACCGCACCGATGTTCATCGCCTCAGTGCTGAGCGGAACCAGCGATGAGGAATCGAAGGTCCATTGGGACCTGGTGTTGGACGCGACGCAGATCCTGGTCCTCGTGCTCGCGATCCATCTGATGCTGGTCGACATCCCTTCCATGACGGTTGGGGACCGGCCCACCGTGGTCGTGGCGTTGCGGTTGCAAAACTACTGGCGCCTTGCCCTCGCCATTGCGCTGGCGGTCCGTGCGAGATTCGATCCATCGCCTTTTGTCCGCCGCCTGACAAAACCGATCGCCATCGCGATGACCGTATTTGCGATTGGGGGATGGATCGGTAATGACCTCCAAGCATTCTCCACGTGGCGCGGAGCCCGCTGGTTTGACTTGGCGTGGACGATCCCATTTGCGATGGCCGCCTTCTCGGCTGCGGCCTGGCGGGAGCCCTCCGATTCTGCGTGGGACCCTAAACCCTCCAAGGTAGAGGGCATCCTGCTCTTTTATTTCCCTTCGATCGCCCTGCCGATCCTGCTGCTGTCGATGCGCAACGACATTCAGTCCGAGCAGATTATCGTTGGTCTGGGCAGCGTGATGTTTTCGATTCTCTGTTTCTGTCTGCGTCTGCTGATCACGCAGAACCGGCAGCGTCAAGCGACGGACGCGCTGCTGGCCTCCGAGTTTCGCTACCGTAGTCTCTTCGAACGCAACATGGCGGGGATCTACATCAGCACCCTCGAGGGCCGGATTCTCGACTGCAACCCTGCCTTTTGTGAAATGTTCGGCTATACCCGCGACGAACTTCTTGGCCTCCCGGCGTCGGTCCTGTACGCCGGCGGAGATCGGGAACGGATGGCCTTTCTCGCTGACCTTCAGCAGCACGGCTCCAAACGCGGCATCGAGCTGTCGTACTTGCGAAAAGATAGTCGGCAGATTTGGACCATCGAGAACGTTTCGGTGATCGCCGGCGAGAACGGCGGTCGCATCCTCGAAGGGGCGATGCTTGATGTCACCCAGCGCCGTTCTCTCGAACTCCAACTACAACAGTCCCAGAAAATGGAGTCCATCGGTAAACTCGCCGGCGGCGTGGCCCACGATTTCAATAACTTGCTCACGGTCATGCGCGGCTACTGTGATCTCCAATTGGCAAATAGTGCACCGTCAGATCCGATCCACGGTTACGCGCAGCAGATTGCTTCCGCGGTAGATCGCGCTGCGGGCCTCACGCGGCAGCTACTAGCTTTCAGCCGCCAGCAAGTGTTGCAGGCCCGCGTGGTGAATCTCAATACTCTTCTCCACGATTTTGAAAGGCTTCTGCGCCGCATGGTGGGCGAAGACATCGAGATGCGTACCATCTTCGACCCCGATCTAGGCAACGTCAGGGTCGATCCCGGCCAGATGGAACAGGTCGTGATGAACCTGGTCACGAACGCCCGCGATGCCATGCCGGAAGGCGGCGTTCTCACCCTCGAGACATCGAATGTCACTCTCGACGGTCTCTTTCTCGAACGCCATCCCGATGTTCTGCCAGGTGCGTATGTCCGCCTCGTGGTCAGTGATACCGGGACGGGTATCGACAAAGACACACGGCCCCTCATCTTCGAGCCGTTCTTCACCACGAAGGGGCCGGGCAAGGGCACGGGGCTTGGTCTCGCGACTGCTTATGGCATCATCAAACAGAGTCAGGGATACATCGAGGTTCACAGCGAAGTCGGCGTCGGTTCGACTTTTGTGGTGCACCTCCCGCGCCTGGATTCCGACGTTCGGCTAGTTCCTGCGGAAAAGCAATTCCCGGTACAGCGGGGAAAAGAAACAATCCTGCTGGTCGAGGATGACCAGCAACTTCGCTCCCTGGCAAAGACGATCCTCGAGTCGTACGGCTACACCGTGCTGGCGGTGGACAGCCCCAGCCAGGCCGAGAGCACCTGCGACCAGAACTCCGGCACCGTCCACTTGCTACTCACGGATATGATCATGCCGAAAATCAATGGGCGGGAGGTGGCTCGCCGTGTGGTGGCCAAGATTCCTGCGATTCGCGTCCTCTACATGTCCGGGTTCACGACACACACCATCGTGAACCAAGGTGTTCTCGAACCCGGCATCTTCTTCCTTCAGAAGCCGTTCACCGCGGTCGCTCTGGCCGCCAAGGTCCGGGAAGTCCTCGATCACCCGGCGAGCGCCCAAGCCTAACAGGCTGGAAGCGCGGCGCGCGCGCAGCATCACCACTGATGACAAGAAATCTTGAACCACTGAAAAATCTTGAACCTTCAAGGACACGAGGATCACTAAAGAAATCTATAAAGAACCATCGTGGTACTTCGTGCCCTTCGTGGTTAAGATCCTCCCCGCACTCGGCTCCTACTTGATGGCCAGCGGGATCGGGTAATACTTCTGGATCATTCTTCCGGTCATGAGGCCGCCTTCGTATTCGGGGATAATGACTTCATCGGCGCCGGAGCTGCGGATAGCGTTGGCGTAACGCTGCTGTCCGGCGCGGGTGATGATCTTGATTTTGGGATTGAGCGAGCGCGCGGTCACGGTGATGTAGAGATTGTCAGCGTCGTTGTCGATGACGATGCAGATGCCGCGAACGCGGTCGAGTCCGGCCTGCAGGAGGACGTCGTGGCGCTTGGCGTCGCCTTGAATGACAGGAATCTTGTCAGTCAGCAATTCGCGGTAGAGACCTTCGTTGGTTTCGATCAGTACAAAGGGGATTTCGCGGCGCTGCAGCTGATCGACAACGGTGCGGCCGACCTGGCCGTAGCCACAAATAATGAAGTGGTCGTTCAGGCGGTTGACGTTCACTTCGTTAATCATGGTTCTCCAGGCCTCCACGCCATGACGGCTGAAAATGGTGAGCAGGACGCGTTCGGCGATCCAGATCTGCAGCGCGAAGACTCCCGCGTACACGAACATTGAAAAGATTTTGGTGGACTTGCGGACTGCGCGGTATTCGATCGAGTGCGGATGAATCACCCAGAACAGGGCATCCAGCGGGCGCAGGCCTTCGACGCGGACGTAGAAGATCACGCACACTCCGAGGAAGCCCGCGAGAACCAGCAGCGGGAGCCACAAGCGCCGGAGGAAGATGAGGAAGATGCGTCCCATTCCAAGTTTCCGTGCGGACGGCCTTACAGAAAATCCGATGAGTATACACACTCAGGCCGGAATCGGGGCATGAATTATTCCGATGGGGAGGAACCCGGGAGTGAGTAATCACTCTTTGAAAACTCGCATGCGGCAGGCGGGTCATCACTTCTCAGTTGCGGATCGCGATGCATCCCGAAGACACCACAGAGGCTAAAGCCTGTTCTGATTTTGCACGGCTCACGCGGCCCAGGGCCGCTCTTCCACGGCGATGCAGGCATCCACGACGGCGCGCAGATCGATGGCGCAGAGATCCACGGACCTTGCAAAACAAAACGGGCATCCTTGCGGATGTCCGCTGCTGAAAACCGGCCAAACTTTTCTTGCGTGGAACCTACGCCCGGGCGCCGACTGCGGCCGGCTCGCTTGCCGGAACCGACTTCTCTTCGCCGTTGGGCTTCTGCTGCGCGGGCTGTCCGCCCTTGCGGATGTCGATGCCGCCCTTGAAGAAGGCGCCATCTTCGATGGAGATGCGTGCGGCGATGACGTCGCCAGTGAGCGAGCCGTCGCTGCGAATGTCGACGCGATCGCTGGCGGTGAGATTGCCGCGAACTTTGCCGAGCACAACGATCTCACGCGCGTTGATGTTGGCGGCGACAACGCCATTGCGTCCAATGGTGACGCGGTTGCCCGCCAGATTGATGGAACCTTCCACGCGGCCGTCGATGTAGAGCGATTCGGAGCCGGTGACTTCGCCTTTAATGACCAGCGACTTGCCGATGGTGGCTTGGTCTGCGGTGGTGGTGGTTACCGGCCGGGGAGCTGCGGGCTCAGCGGAGGCCATTGGCGCGCTGGGGGTAGACGTAGTGGGGCGCTCCGGCACGGCAGGTTGTGCAGGAGATTGAGGCTGATTGGTCGGCTTCCACATGGCGTAAAAGTTCCTTTCCTAGTTGGGATTAGGGGTCACTGGCCGCACTTTCGTGACCAAAGCCGATTGTACTCCCGCGTCTCAAAGTGAGCCCTGTGGAAAATCCTTTATTTTCAATCGGGAGTTCCTCCGTTGATACGTCCGGTTGGACACGTTGGGTATGGTCGGACGCAAGTTGGGATGCATACTTTCTGCTTGGTGGGTGTAACGATTCCCGGAAAAAACTGCCGGAGCGTACCCTTCCACAGGGGCCGGGCGCTATGCTGGCAGGGTCGAAGATTTATCGAAAACGGAAACTGTGGTGGAGAGTCTAATGCTTCACGAATCTTCTTCCGAAATCGAGCTTGGGACAGACTTCTATTTTTGGAGTTTAGCATGTCACAACCAGCCGTGGTGAATGCAGCAACCTTTACGATCGCGCGGCCTGAGCCGGGCGAATATGCGCCTTATTATGACCGCTACATCTCGTTGGTGGGGGGGACCGATATCCTAAGAGCGCTTGACACGCAGAGGCGGCAAACGATGCTCTTGCTTTCGGGGCGCGACGAGAGCGAGGGGGATTTTCGCTACGCACCCGATAAATGGAGCGCGAAGGAAGTGCTCGGGCACGTGTGCGACACGGAGCGTATCTTTGCCTATCGCGCCCTGCGGATCGCGCGCGGTGACCAGACTCCGCTGCCGGGGTTCGAGCAGGACGACTATGTCAGGAATGGTCCGTTCGCGAAGGCGGCGTTCGAGGAGATCGTTGAAGATTACATTGCGGTGCGGCGGGCGACGCTGACCCTGCTGCGCAATCTGGATGAGGCGGCGTGGACGCGGCGCGGCGTGGCAAGCAAGAATGAAGTGAGCGTGCGCGCGCTGGCGTATATGATCGCGGGGCACGAATTGCATCATCGGAGGATTCTGGAGGAGAAGTACTTTGCGGGGCGGTGAGTGTCGCTAACTTCTTTGCACGGATTCACACGGATCAACACGGATTCATCGATGCTGATCTGAGCGATGTGTCATTCTGAGCGAAACGAAGCACCCATGCAATTTGCCGGTGACGAGAGAGGGCAGAGATCCCTCGCTTTGCTCAGGATGACAAAGACTGCTTGAATTCCAATCTTCTCTCTCATGACTCAGCGCGCACTGACGGAATTGCTTCGCGGCAAGGGCGCGCACGCTGATCCCATTGCGTGCGTGGAAGATCTTTCCGCAGAGCTGGCGGCACGGCACCTGACGGCATTTCCTCATTCGATTGGGCAGCTTGTTTTCCATATGAATTACTGGATGGAGTATGAGCTGCGGCGGATTCGGGGAGAGAGACCCGCGTACCCGGAACATAACTCGGAGAGTTTCCCGCCTGCGCCGGCGCCCGGCGATGCGCAGGAATGGGATCGCCTTCGGACACAGATGGGGAAGCTTCTCGCCGAGCTTGGCGAGTTGGCGAAGTCGCCGGCGCACGAGCTACAGCACGAGATTGAAAGCGCCCACGACAGCGACAAAAAACTTGCTGGAACGCTCGAAGCCGTGCTCTGGCAGATGGTATCGCACAACAGCTATCACCTGGGGCAGATCGCGATGGTGCGGCGAGCGTTGGGAGCGTGGCCCCCGCGCGGGGGCGGAGACTCGTGGTAGGGCAGATTGGTCATCCTGCGGTCCGCGCCTTTTGCGGACCGAAGGACTTGTGCAACTTGCCGGGGAGTGCACCGATCCTTCGGTTCGCTCAAGATGACAAAACTGTTGGTGCGGTATGCTGAGAGCTGACCACTGACGGCTCTTATGCTTTCTGATTCCACAATCCTGAAACACATTGCGAAACAACCCAAGCGGGCGGCGGGGTTCAAGCAGCTAGTGCGTGAACTTGGGCTTCGCGGGGACGAGCGTCGCGAACTAGATTCGCTGCTACAGAAGATGGTGGCGCGAGGGACGCTGCTCTCGGTTGATTCCGATCGCTACGCCATACCGGCTGCGGCGGCCGACAAAAATCTGGTTGCGGGGCGGCTCACCATGCACCGCGACGGATTCGGATTTGTCATTCCAGACGTGAAGTCCCTGAGTCCGGCGCTTAAAGCGAAGCTCACGGGAGACATCTTCATCGCACCCCATCTCATTGGCAATGCCATGCACGGGGACCTGGTGCTAGTCGACATCAGCAACGTGCGTCTGGATGGGCGCGCCGAGGGTCGGATTGTGCGTCCGGTGATGCGGGCGCATCCAACGGTGGTTGGAATTTTTCACTACGGGAGCCGCGGTGGGTATGTGCGGCCTATCGACACCAAGATTACGCAGGAGATCTTGATTCCGGCGGGGATGGAGCGGCCCGAAACTCCTGCTTCTCTCGATGCCGAAAACAAGGCTGAACCAGCCATCGACTCCGCTCAGGGCAGGCTCCGGACTCGAAAGACACAGAGGCAGAAATCTGTCGACCGCGTGTTGGGGGACGAGTTGGCACGGCCCGCGGAATGGGACGATCTTGACGGGCTGGTGGTTGACGTTGAGATCACCGATTGGCCTTCGCCGACGCAGAATCCGCGGGGGCGGGTGATTGAGATTCTGGGACGCGAAGATGATTTCGGCGTGGATGTCGAGATCACGATTCGCAAGTTTCATTTGCCGCATCATTTTCCGACGGCCGCACTGGAAGAGGCGCAGGATACTTCGGCAGCCATACCGGCTATCGAACTGGAGCGACGTCACGATTTTCGCGGGCTGCCGATTGTGACCATCGATGGCGAGACAGCACGCGACTTTGATGATGCCGTCTACGTGCACATGCTCGAGAACGGCAATTTCGAGTTGCAGGTGCACATTGCCGATGTCGCGCAGTACGTGACGCCCGGGTCGGCGCTCGACCAGGAGGCCCGGCTGCGCGGCACCAGCGTTTACTTTCCGGACCGCGCCGTGCCGATGCTGCCGCTGGAGCTTTCGACTGACATTTGCAGTTTGCGTCCGCACGTGGAACGGCTGGTGTTGTCATGCGTGATGGAAATGGATCATCGCGGTGAGATCGTGAGCTACGAGTTGAGCGAGGGTGTGATCCGATCAGTGGAGCGCATGACATATAGCGCGGTGAACTCCGTGCTTGAAGGGGATGCGGCCGCGCGCTCGCGATATGCGCCGCTAGCGGCGACATTTGAGCTGATGCGCGACCTGGCGCTGATTCTGAACCGCAAACGGGAGAAACGGGGTTCGATCGACTTCGATCTGCCGGAGCCGGTGATCGAGTTCGACGAATTGGGGCTGATGAAGAGCATCTCGCGCTCCGAGCGCAACATCGCGCACCGGCTGATTGAGGAATTCATGCTCTCTGCGAATGAGTGTGTGGCGCACGATCTGGAGTCGAGGCATGTGGCGTCGTTGTACCGCATCCACGAGAAGCCGGACGCGAAACGCGTGTACGACTTTGAAGTGATTGCGGCAACGTTTGGATATTCGCTGGGTGTGGGGCCGCTGCCGATTCATCGTGTGCAGACAAAAACTGACCGGCGTTCGGCTTATGGAACGGGCAAGCGAGTGCGTGAGATTGAGGTGCCGAAAGAAGTTCATGTCACGCCGCGAATGTATCAGAAGCTGACGGAGAAGATCGCGGGGAAGCCGGAGGAGCGGATCCTGAGTTACCTGATGCTGCGGTCGCTGAAGCAGGCGCGGTATTCAGAAGAGAATCTCGGGCACTTTGCGCTGGCGGCAACTTCGTACACGCATTTTACATCGCCGATCCGGAGGTACCCGGATTTGATTGTGCATCGAATTCTGAAGGATGCGCTGCGGCAAAGTCCCGGTAAGAACCCGAGTCAAAATCCAAATCAAAGTCCCCACCCCGTCGCAAAGAGCGCGACCAGGGTGGGGCACCCTCGGATCGAGGAGAAAGCGTCGCCATGGTCGAAGCGCCGAGGCACGGGCGAAGCGCGGGCGGGGGCTCCTTCGGCTGACGCTCGGGGCAGGTCCGCGCCACATGAGCCCTTGGGCGGGCCGATTGGGATTGAAGAATTGCACGAGATTGCAGAAGAATCGAGCCGGGCGGAGCGGCGGGCGGCCGATGCCGAGCGGGAGTTGATCGAAGGCAAGAAAGTGAAGTTCATGCAGGACCGGGTGGGCGAAGACTTCGACGGGCTCATCACCAGCGTCACCAAGTTTGGATTCTTCGTGGAGCTTACTGATCTGTTCATTGAGGGACTGGTGCCGCTGAACACTTTGACCGACGACCGGTACACGTATCACGAGAACACGCGCGAGATTATTGGGCAGAGGTCGCGAAAGATCTACAGTCTGGGGCAGAAGATTCGGGTTCTGGTGGATCGGATTGATCCGGTAGAGAAGAAGATTCAGTTTGCCGTGCTGGAGGAAGAGCCAGCGCGGCCGAAGGGCAAGCGCAAGAAACGCTAAGGGCCATCAAGGGCATGAGAGCAAGCCGCCGGGCTATACTCGGCGGACAGCGAAGGCGGCTGTCCCCACATAAGTCTCACCTACACTCCAAGGGCTTTTTGAATTTCGGCGGCGATTGCGGCTGTGAGGGCGCGCATTTTGTCTTCGGATTCGGCTTCGACCATGACACGCGCTAACGCTTCGGTTCCCGAATATCGGACTACTATTCGGCCGTTGCCGTTCAGGTCGCGTTCGGCCGCTTCAATTGCCGACTGGACTGCCGGGACCTGGGCGAAGGGAATTTTTTCTCGCACACGCACATTTTGAATTTTCTGCGGAAAGACTTTCAGATCGCCGACGAGTTCCGCCAGCTGTTGGCCGCTGCGTACGACGATGTCCATGAGGCGGAGGGCAGTCAGCAGGCCGTCGCCGGTGGTGGCGTCGCAGTCGCGGAAGATAATGTGACCGGACTGCTCGCCGCCGAGCGTGGCGCCGGTCTTCAGCATTTCTTCGAGCACGTACTTGTCGCCGACGTTGGCGCGCAGCATGCGAATGCCCGACTGCTTCAACGCGATCTCCAGCCCCATATTCGACATGGTGGTGGAGACTATGGTGTCGGCCTTCAATTTTCCTTGCGCGTGCAGGTCACGAGCGGCAGCGAGCAGGACGGCGTCGCCGTTCACGACGCGGCCAGCGGCATCGCAGAAGAGGGCGCGGTCGGCGTCGCCATCGAAGGTCACGCCCAGGTCGAACTTGCCAGCTGATTCCGCGACGATTTTTCCGAGAGTCTCGGGATGCAATGCGCCGCAGCCTTCGTTGATATTTTTTCCGTCGGGCGAGACGTGGATAAAGGTGGCTTGAATTCCCAGCGTGCGGAACAGTTCCGGCGCCTCAGCTGTGGCCGCGCCGTTGGCACAATCCACCAGCACGCGCAGTTTGCTCAGGTCAGACTTCACGCCCTCGGCAAGCGATTTGACGTAGGCATGACGAAGGTCGGCCTCACCCGGAAGCGATGGCTTGGGAATCTTTAGCGCGGTGTCATCGGCGGCAGAGGCATTCTGCAGCAGTGCGAAGATTTCTTTTTCAATGGCGAGTTCACGCGCGTCGGTAAGTTTGAAACCATCGCCGGAGAAGACTTTGATGCCATTGTCGGTCCAGGGATTGTGCGAGGCGGAGATGACCACGCCGGCCGCCAGCGCCCGTGAGCGCGCGAGGTAAGCCACGCCGGGAGTCGTGATCACGCCGGCGCTGTGGACATCAACGCCTACCGCAGCGAGGCCTTCGGCGACGCGGTCGGCAATCCATCCGCTGGATTCGCGCGTGTCCTGGCCAATCACGGCCTGAGCCTTGGCATTGGCGCGGACCAGATCATGGCCGAGGGCGCGGCCAATCAAATAAGTACTCTGCTTGGTGAGGGGGAATTCTCCCGCGACGCCGCGAATCCCGTCGGTTCCGAACAACTGTCTTTGATCGCTCATAGAAAGTAAGGAGGACTAACGATGATAAATGAGGATGGAGGAAGGTGCTCGGCCGCGGAGGGAGCACGACGCAGCGATCCACGCGAGATCCTTCTCTCCGCCTGAAAAGCGGCTCCACTCGGGATGACGCGAGCGTGAGAGGGGAGGCTTTCCTTGATCGCTTGCGCTATGGTGGCTGCTCAGTGTGTGGTCGCGCTGCCGACCTTCTGGACGAGTACGGTCACGCGAATCGAGGTTGCCTGCAGTACCTGCACCAGCGGATCGGAGACGTACACATTGGTGGTAAAGACGGCGCTCCCGCGGGTGCCGGTGGCGTCGATGGGATCGGTCGTAGCTGCGTCGATTTTCTCCACGTGATGCCGAGGGCCGGTGATCGTGATGCGGGGCGGGTCAGAGTCGACCTTAACGATCTGTTCGCCGTCAGCAAAGTTCCCGGTCACGCGGGGATGGATCTCGACATCCCGAGTCATTCGCGTGTCGAAAGCCAGGTGCAACTGGCTGGGGACGACTTGTACAACGGTGATGTCGCCCGGATGGCGGACCTGCTGCGAAGTGAGGTCGAAAGTTCGTTCGCCCGATTTGACGTCGGCGAGGTCGATTTCAGCGTGCACCTCATTGGCCTGCAACTGGCGGATGACGCGCTCCGGGCCACGCACGCGGATCTGCGCCTCCTGAATGGATTCGGAACTGATTTCCAGCTGCGAGGGGAAGTGTTGAAAGACGATGGGCGCGTGCAGTGCTACTTCCGCCGGTTGCTCGTCACGCGAAATAAGGAACCACAGCCCAGTAGCGAGAAGCAGGGACAATACCTTGAGTCCGAAGTTGTGGAGCACATAGCGCTGGAAGAATTGGATCATGGCCGCGGCTCCGCTTGCGCGCCCGATTCCGACTTGCGCTGCGGCGCGGGATCGTGCAAAGGCGAGTCGAGCATCGAATCCGCCTCGTCTTCGTTATTCTGCGCGATCGAGGTGGGCAGAGTTACGGGAGCCATGTGGCGGCGGAGCTCGGAGCCCAGACGCTCGCGGAGTTGTTCGACGGTGAGATCACGTTCGATTTTGCCGCCGATGGCCAGGCTGATCGCGCCAGTCTCTTCGGAGCAGATGACGGCGATGGCGTCCGTTTCTTCCGTGATGCCAATGCCGGCACGATGCCGCGTGCCGAGTTGCGTGGAGAGCAAGGGATTCATGGAGAGGGGCAGGAAGCAGGCTGCCGCGGCGATGCGGTCTTTTTGAACGATGACAGCGCCATCGTGCAGCGGGGCGCTGGGACGGAAAATCGTTGCTAGTAAATCGTAGGAAAGTCGCGCGTCAAGGGGAACACCGCTTTCGATGTGGGTACGCAATCCGATCTCGCGCTCGATCACGATGAGCGCGCCGGTCTGATGCTGCGAGAAAAGATTGGCGGCCAGCACGATGTCGTCGTAGGAATCGCTGTCAGCGGAAGATCCGCTGAAGAAAGTCAGCCTTCTGCCTAGGTCGGCGAGCACGTGGCGGATCTCCGACTGGAAGACGACGATCAGCGCGAACACGAGGTAAGGGAGCACGTGGCTGACGACCCAGTTGAGGGTGGTGAGTTCACCGACGCGTGCCAGATAGAAGGTCACGGCGACGACGACCAGTCCCACCAGCATGGGAACGGCACGGGTGCCGCGGATCATGATCAGGACCTGGTAGATGAGCAGGGCGACGAGGAGAATGTCGAGCGCGATCCACGCGCCTTGCGTCCATGACGTGATGACTGGCGTCACTCGAATCGCTCCTGTGCTCGGGGGCTAAAGCCCAAATCTTCTTCTAACCGCTAATGGCACGGCTGAGCCGTGCCCTTCCACCACTCGCTCAGGCCATGCCAAAGCTTGAGAATTGAAAATCCATTGTAATGCAGCGGATTTCTGGTGTTCGGCTGCCTTACGAACTTTTACATGAAATTGCAAAAACGTTATGGCGCGCAGGCTTATTCTTGCTTTTTAGTAACTGCGGCTCGAATCTCACCGTGGGCGAGACGGGCGGAAATTTCGTCACCGACGTTTAGGCCTCGCGCGTCCTTCAGCAGCTGGCCTTGGGAATCGAAGATCAGCGCGTATCCGCGCTCGAGAATCGCCAAAGGGGACAACGATTCGAGAGCGGTCTGGAGCCGCTCGCTGCGCACGCGATGCCGCAGGAGGACGTTGCGCATGATGGCAACGAGGGCGGCGGTGCCGCTGTCGAGTTGCTTCCGCATGCCGGAAAGGACCAGCCGCAAATCGTAGTGGCGCACGGCGGCTGAGATCATTTCCCAGCGGCGGCGCAACTGCTCGAGCCGTTGGCGCTCGGCGAGTTCCATGCGATGGGTGAGATCGTCGAGCTTCTGCTGGCGCTGGCGGATCAGTTCCATCATGCGGGCGAAGGCGCCATGCTGCGCGAGTTCTGTGAGGGCCTGGCGGCCCATCAGGAGGCGGTAGCGCATGGCGCGGCTGAGACGCTCGTGCAGAGCGGCGGCGTGATCTTCAACTTCCTGGCGGGAGCGGATGACCAGCTCCGCGGCCGCCGAGGGTGTGGGGGCGCGGAGGTCGGCAACAAAATCGACGATGGTGAAGTCGGTCTCGTGGCCGACTGCGGAGATCAAGGGGATCTCAGAGGCGGCGACGGTGCGGGCGAGAGCTTCGTCATTGAACGCCGCCAAGTCTTCGGCGGATCCTCCTCCACGCGCGACGATGATGACGTCGACATTGTCGTGCTGGTTAAAGAAGCGAACTCCTGCGGCGACCTCGTGCGCGGCGGCATCGCCCTGCACCTGCGCGGGATATATCAGCACATTCACGGAATGATGGCGGCGCTGGAGGACATTGAGGATGTCACGGAGTGCGGCCGCCTGCGCTGAAGTGACGAGGCCTATGCGCGAGGGAAGGGTTGGGATGGGTTTCCTGCGCTCAGGGGCGAAGAGGCCCTCCGCTTCGAGTTTGGCTTTGAGTTGCTCGAAGGCTAACTGCAGCGAGCCGGCGCCCTTGGGTTCGATGTGTTCCGCTGAAATCTGAAGCTCGCCGCGGTCTTCATAGACTGTGACGCGGCCGCGGACGATCACCTGCAGGCCGTCGGCCGGACGGAACCGCAGCAGGCGCGCGGACGAGCGGAACATGACGACGCGAACTTGGGCATTGCCGTCTTTCAGCGTGAAGTAGAGATGGCCGGAATCGGGGGCGCGGAAGTTGGAGATTTCTCCTTCCACCCACGCGTCGGAATACTCGCGCTCGATGTGAGAGCGAACAGCTCCGACCAGTTCGCGGACTTTCCAGACCCGGCGCTCGGGCGGGCGGAAGCTGAAGCCCATCTGGTCGGTGAGAGACATTGTGGGCAGTGTACCGCAGGAGGGGTTCGGGAGTGAGATCAGCGGGAGAGAGATTACAAAATCACTCCCCGCCCTGTGATTTGCCTCATACGCGCGGCCTCGCGGCAGAGGCTATAATCCTTGCCCATGAATCTCGAACAAAAGGTCGCCGAACTCAATAAGCGGAACCAGTTGGCCGAAGACGGCGGAGGCGCGAAGCGGCGCGAGCGGCAGCATAAAGAAGGCAAGATGTCGGCCCGCGAGCGCATTGAGTTTCTGCTCGACGAAGGGACGTTCGAGGAAACCGACAAGCTCGTCACACATCGCTGCAATGATTTCGGCATGCCCGAGCAGAAGATCTACGGCGACGGATTCATCACTGGCTACGGGCGTATCGAGGGACGGCTGGTATACGTGTTCGCGCAGGACTTCACCGTGTTTGGCGGGTCGCTTTCAGAAACCAACGCCGGGAAGATTGTGAAGATCATGGACCTGGCGGCGAAGATGGGTGCTCCGGTGATTGGGCTGAATGATTCCGGGGGAGCACGGATTCAGGAAGGCGTGATGTCGCTGGCCGGGTACGCCGACATATTTTTGCGCAACACGATCTATAGCGGAGTGGTACCACAGATTTCGGGCATCATGGGGCCGTGCGCGGGAGGCGCGGTTTATTCGCCCGCCATCACCGACTTCGTTCTGATGGTGGACAAGACTTCGTACATGTTCATCACCGGGCCAGACGTGATCAAGACGGTGACTTTGGAAGAGGTCACGAAGGATCAACTGGGCGGCGCGATGACGCACAACGAAACGTCAGGCGTGGCGCACTTTCTGGCGCATGACGACGCGGAATGCTTGTCGATGGTGCGGGAGCTGTTGAGCTTCCTGCCGTCGAACAATCTGGATGAGCCTCCGCGGAAGGTCTGCACCGATCCGGCCGACCGGGCGGACTCGGCGCTCGACAAGATAGTTCCGGCGCAGTCGAACCAGCCGTATGACATCAAAGACGTGATTCACGCTGTGGTCGATGACGCTTACTTCTTCGAAGTGCAGGAGCATTACGCAAAGAACATTGTCGTGGGATTTGCGCGGCTCGATGGGCGCTCGGTAGGGATTGTGGCGAATCAGCCGTCGGTGCTGGCGGGAACGCTGGACATTAATGCGTCGGTGAAAGGCGCGCGCTTTGTGCGCTTCTGCGATTGCTTCAATATTCCGCTGGTGACTTTCGAAGATGTGCCGGGATTTCTGCCGGGGACGGCGCAGGAGTACGGCGGAATCATCAAGCACGGGGCGAAGCTACTGTATGCGTTCGCCGAGGCGACAGTTCCCAAAGTCACCGTGATCACGCGCAAGGCGTATGGCGGGGCTTATTGCGTGATGGCGTCGAAGCACATCCGCACGGACGTGAATTATGCGTGGCCGACGGCCGAGATTGCAGTGATGGGGCCGGAGGGCGCGGTGGACATCGTCTACAAACGCGAACTGGACGCGGCGACGAACCGGGAGCAGCTTCGCCGCGAGAAGATCGAGGAGTTCCGAGAACGCTTCGCCAACCCGTACGTGGCCGCCGACCGCGGATTTGTGGATGCGGTCATCCAGCCGCGCGAGACGCGGAAGAAGCTGATCCAGGCGCTGGCCATGTTGGAGACGAAGCGGGATAAGAATCCGCCGAAGAAGCATGGGAATATTCCGCTGTAACCCAAACCCTCAGGGGCTGAAGCCCATCATTATTTTGGAGCTTTTACGGCACGGCTGAAGCCGTCCCCTTCCACAAATCCTTCCCTCGTCGATTTGCAGGTTACGATGTCGCTGGAAACGGGATAAAATCACCACGCCTCGGCACAGCCGTAAGAGACACATCGTGGAGAATCCCTTGAAAAGACTTCTTCCTCTAATTGCCTTTTGCTTTCTAACCCATCCTCTTTTCTCGCAGACTCCTTCCTCCTTGATTACGTCGCTGCCGCAGGCTAAGGACTACGTGCAGAAGCGGGTTTCCAGCTATGACCGCACCGGCGGGAATGCGGATGCGCGGAGCATTGCGCCGGGGGAGACTCTCACGCTGCTCGATGAGGCTGGGCCGGGGCTGATCAGCCATGTGTGGGTGACGATTGCCAGCGATGATCCGAATCATTTGAAGGCGCTCGTGTTGCGCATGTATTGGGATGGAGAGGGCACGCCCAGCGTGGAGACTCCCATTGGCGATTTCTTCGGGCTGGGGCTGGGGGATTATCACCTGTACCAATCACAGCCGTTGTCGGTGGGCTCGGACAAGGCGCTGAATTGTTTCTTCCCGATGCCGTTTCAGAAGCACGCGCGCATTACGATGACGAATGAGGGGTCGCGCAAGACGGACGCATTTTATTTCAACATCGACTATCGGGCGTACAGCAAAGACTTGCCGGCGGATCTGCTGTATTTCCACGCGCAGTACCGGCAGGCCGCGCCTGCGAAGGGATGGACGAATCAGTGGAAGTCCAACGGCGATGCGATCGTCAACGACAAGAAGAATCTGAATGGCGACGGCAACTACGTTTGGATGGAGACGACGGGGCGCGGGCACTTTGTAGGCGTGACCATGTCGGTGTTGGAGAATCAGGATGGGTGGTGGGGCGAAGGCGATGACATGTTCTTCGTCGATGGAGAGAGTTTGCCTTCGATCAATGGGACTGGGTCGGAAGATTATTTTCTGGGTGCGTGGGATTTTGGCGGGCATCCGTTTGCGTATCAGCTGTTCGGCGCGCCGGTCGTGGGACAGGAAGTTGCAGGCGGGCGGTGGTCGCTGTACCGGTTCCATCTGGATTCTCCAATCACGTTCACAAAGTCGCTGCGGGCGACGATTGAGCATGGGCACGCGAATGTGCGCTCGGACAACTATTTCTCAGTCGCATACTGGTATCAGAGCGAGCCGCATGCGGCGTTTCCGGTGCTGCCGGGGCTGGAGCAGAGGATTCCGCGGATCTATGCGGTGGGTGGGCCGGGGAATGCGGTGAAGTGAGGAGATTGGTGGCAAAGAAGCAGCCGCGCTTCGCCCGGCGGACAGCCGAAGGCGGCTGTCCCCACATAAATCTTAATCTTACTGAGAGCTGACGGCTGATAGCTGATAGCTGCAAGAAAATAAGAGTTCCGAGGTGGTGTGGGGTCCATTCGTCTCGGCCAGTAGCTCGCGTTTGACCCTCGCTCGACCTGCTCTCGCTGCTTCCCTTGCGGGGTGCTGCGCGCGATCTTCGCTTGGGCTCCGGGCTCACCGCCAACCGGATAAACCTACCCTACGCCTCGGAACTCTATCTTGCCTCCGACATTTCTTCTTCGTTCGCCTCGACCAGCGCTTTGCTATAGACCCTTGCTCACCCTCCGTTCCAACCTTGCGATCAGAACAGTGACTCCGCTTGAGCCCCGGACGCCGCACCAACCGGAAAAACTTAAGAAGCTGTCAAAGAACGATCTTGTTGTACTCCTCCTATTTTTCTAGTCAACGAAAAATACGCGCTTGTAAGTACACGTATTTTCAATCGAGTGCACGCCGTCCACAAGCCGGTGACCGGATTTGGTGCAAGGCTCGAATTGGTTTCCAAGAGAACCCGCGCCAAATGCGGGCTTTCGCCCGCAGCATTGATGGGAATCGATGTGGAGTGCGCGGCCGGATGCTAATTCCAGCCTGTGAAAATCGCGCACTTCCCGTGCCCCGCAGGGGATCTGCGCTTGATTTATGTGGGGACGGCCGCCTTCAGCCGTCCTATCTCCACCGATTTTCAGGCCGTGAAATGAGACACGTGGCTTTAGCATTGGGCGGCCCAGCTGCTCTCGGCGGAGAGCCGAAGCCGGCTGTCCCCACATGAACCCCTCTTCAATCGACTTTGATTGGGTCGTCTACCAGGCGTTTGTCGGCTTCATCGGAGCCGGTCAACTCGAACGAGTTCGTGAGCACGGCCTTCCCTTTTTCGATGCTGGTGATGACGTAGGAGCAACCGAACCAGTGGGCTTCGGCCAGGTCGGTCTTTGACCACTGAGCGGGGTGGTCGGGGTGGGAGTGGTAGAAGCCGACGATGTCTTCTCCGCGATTACGGCCTTCGCGCTGGATGCGCACCAGTTCCTTGGGATCGATGTTGTAGCGGTTGTGCGCGGAGTCGGTGCGGGTGTTGCCGCAGCGGGCCGTGGAGGTGACGGTGCGGGTACCGTCGTCGTCCATGTGGCCGAGCAGGATGCCGCAGCATTCTTGGGGGTAGGTTTCTTCGCCGTGGCGGCGGAGGGCGTCATAGTCGGGACGATTGAGTTTCAACATTGGTGGAATGAAAACTTAAGAAGTCAAAATGCAAAAGTAAATCTCAAACCGGTTCGCTACTTACGGATTCTGACTTCTCACTTCTGACTTTCTTCAACCTTCGGTCCAGAAGCGTTCGCTCAGGTACTTCTCGCCGGAGTCGCAGAGGATCGTTACTATGACGGCCTCTTGTCCGTTTGTTTGCGGCTGCAGGCCGCGGGCGATCTGCAAACTTCCAACCACCGCAGCTGCGGATGAGATGCCGACCAGCAATCCAGCGTTCCGGGAGAGATTGCGCGCCATAGCGTAGGCGTCTTCAGTGGAGATCTCAAGATTCTGATCGGCGAGCTGCGGATCGTAGATTTTCGGGACGATGGCGCTCGCCATGTGTTTGGCGCCTTCGATGCCGTGAAACGACGAGTCCGGCTGCAGCGAGATGCACTTCACCGCCGGATTCAGTTCTTTCAGGCGGCGCGTGGTTCCAACAAAGGTTCCGCTGGTTCCCAGCATCGAGACGAAGTGCGTGATGCGTCCCTGCGTCTGCTGCCAGATTTCGTTCGCCGTGCCGTGATAGTGAGCTTTCCAGTTGGCCTCGTTGGAATATTGGTCGGCATAGAAATATTGATCGGGATGCTTGGCTGCCAGTTCGCGCGCCAGACGAATTGCGCCATCGGAACCGTCGGCCGGATCGGTATAAAGAATGTTGGCGCCGTAGCCCTGCAGGATCTGCTTGCGTTCGCGGGAAACATTTTGCGGCATGCACAGGGTGACGGGGAATCCTTCGGCAGCGCCGAGCATGGCATACGCAATGCCGGTGTTGCCGCTGGTGGAGTCGAGCAGAATCTGGCCGGGGCGGAGTTGGCCGCGGCGGCGGGCTTCCCAGACAATGCTCGCGGCGGCGCGATCTTTGACCGATCCGCCTGGGTTGTACCATTCGGCCTTACCCAGAAGTGCTACGCCCGGCAGTTCGGCGGTGAGCGCATCCAGACGCAGCAGCGGAGTGTTGCCGATGCGCTCGATCAGGCTGTGGCCGAGCGTTTCGCCCAGTCCTGACGCCGCTTCGAGCGATCCATTGTGTTGTGCTGGAGCTGACATTGCCGCCATTCTTGAAGATCCGTGTGCCATCGATGAACCGAAACGCCGTGACCAACGTAATGTGCTATAGGGCCAGAAACGAGATATGTAGTAGCTTGGTTAGATGAGTAGTTTCGCCCGGCGATGCAGCTTGCGTAAAGTTACGGTCGGTCCTTATAAAGGATGCATCTAATAGACGAGCGTTTGCCGGCAAGGAAAGGTTGAAATTAAAACGCAATGCCTAAAACTATTGAAGCACGAACCTATGAGGAAGCGCTAGCCTGGCTGCGCGATCACGGGTTCGACGTGACGGACGCCCCAGGCGCCACCGTTCGCGTCTTTCTGCGGAAATATAACGTGTCGGCGGCCATCCAGAAGGGGCCGGACGATACGGTGAAGATTTTTGCCTATCCGGGATACTTGATTGGCAGTGAGATTTCTAAGCTGGTGAACCGAGGGTACCAGCAGTTTCTCAAGACCTCCAAGACTGAAATCCCCGCTTCTGCCGACCACCTGAAGGCGCTGCAGACTTTCTCCGAGGAATTGAAGGAAGCGCTGAGTCTGCCCAGCCTGTACAACGAATCGCTGGGGACGGTGAGCGAGTCGTATCAGTACGATCGCATTGAAGATCGGGACAAAGCTCCTGGGGATCGGCCGAAGCGTCCGTGGGAAGTTGCGGGGAAACAGGTAGCACGCGCAGCGAAGAAAGGGCGAGCGTAGCGGCAACGGGCTCGCGCGAACCACAGGGGCTGTAAAGCCCGATCTCTATCGGATCAAAACCCGGCGCTGAAGCGCCGCTCTTCCACAGCTATTATCCGCTACTGTCAGATATCTGTTTATTCCTGTTGTTGTCCCGCTCGTTATCGAACTCCGAGCAGGATATCGATCGTTAGCTGGTCGAGCTTTTCGTAGGGCAGGCGCTTCTGCATGATCGCGTCTTTGTCGAAAACGTGGGACAACAGTGCTGCCGATCCCTTGGCGGAGTAACGTCCAGCCTTTGGAGCTCCAGGGACTTCCGCGGAGATTTCTTTGAGAATCGCCTGTATGTCGCCGTCAGCGTTCCAGCGGGCGGCCTTTTCCTTCAAGATCAGATAAGTGCGCATGCAGCCGCGGGCGAAGTCCTTCACTCCGTCGTAGTCTTCGGTTCGATAGGCGTGCGCGTCGAAGTGACGCGGGGCGTCATAGCCGACGTCTTCCAGAAACTTTACCAGCCAGAATGCGGACTTGGGATTGTTCGATCCGAAACGCAGATCCTGGTCGTAGCGTCCGGGGGCCTGGTCGTTCAAGTCGATGTGGAAGAGCTTGCCGGCTTCCCAGGCTTGGGCAACTCCATGCATGAAGTTGAGCCCCGCCATCTGCTCATGTGCGACTTCCGGATTGACGCCCACCATTTCGGGATGATCGAGCGTGGGGATGAGGCCGAGGTAGTGGCCCGTGGTGGCCATGTAGATGTCGCCGCGGGGCTCGTTGGGCTTGGCTTCCAGGGCGAAGCGGTATCTGTATCCTTGGGCGATGTTGTATTCGCAAAGATAGTTGACAGCCTCGCGCAGGTGCTTGACGGCCTCATCGGCGCGGCGGCAGGCATCGGTTTCGACGCCTTCGCGGCCACCCCACAGGACAAAGATTTTCGCGCCCAACTCGGCGCCAAGGTCCATGGCGCGGAGAGTCTTCTGCAGGGCGTAAGCGCGCACTTCGGGATCGTTGGCAGTGAAGGCGCCGTCGCGGAAGACGGGATGAAAAAACAAATTCACGGTTGCCATAGGCACGACGATGCCGGCTTGCTGACAGGCCTTTTTGAACTCGCGTACGATGCGGTCGCGTTCCGCAGGCGTGGCGTCGATCGGGACCAGGTCATTGTCATGCAGGTTGACGCCCCAGGCGCCGATTTCGCCGAGCACGGACGCGATCTCATTGGGGGGCATGGTGCGGCGTACGGCCTCGCCGAAGGGGTCGCGACCGCGGTTGCCCAAGGTCCACAATCCGAAAGAGAACTTGTGCTCGGGCCTGGGCTGGTAGTTTGTCTTGCTCATCGATTCCCCCTTCGCTTTCGCAGTCACGTTTATCTAGCCTCCGATGGATTCAATGCTGGCGGAGAAGAAGAGATTTTCCCCACCAGGCTGTCTTCTGCCTTTTTATGTAAATCCTGAACCTTGTGAAGTTCCTTTTCCGCTTCTGCCGGTTTCCCGAGGGCCTGGTACAAGCGTCCGAGCTGGTAATGAGCGTCGGGCAGTGTGGGATCGAGAGCGACGGCGCGAAGAAGAGCGGGCTGGGCTTCTTTGTAATTCTTCTGCTGCATGTAGATCGCACCGAGATCGACGTAAACGATGCGCAGGTTCTTCTGGGCGCTCATGGAGCGTTTGAGCAGCGCCAGGGCCTCGTCGGGATGGTTATTCTTCCATTCGATGTCGCCAAGATAGGCCAAGGCCTGCGCGTGGTTGGGGTCGAGAGCCAGTTCGCGTTCGAACTCTTGGCGCGCTTCGTCATACTGCTGCGATTTCCAGTGCAGGTAGCCGAGGCCGAAGTGGACGTTGGGCTCGGAGGGGGAGATTCTCGCTGCGGCTTCGAATTCGGCGATCGCCTCCGCGCTCTTGCCCAAGCCGTCCAAGGCTTCGCCCATCAGGACATGAGCCGCAGCCGAATCGGGATCTTGCTGCAGCAGTTGGCGGAATTCGTCCAAGGCACATGGATAGTTCTTCGCCCACAGGCAGCTTTGGGCCAGCAGGCGATGCAGTTCCGTGTTGCCGGGGTCAGCCTTGGTTGCGGGCTCGAGAAATGTAACGGCGTCGGCAAAGCGCTGCTCGCCGTAGTAGCTGAGTCCAAGCAAAGTACGCGCCTGGTTGTTGGTGGGGTCGGCCGCTAGTGCGGCACGCAGGGCGACCGCGGCATCGTGGAAATGGCCCTGCTTGAACTCGGCAAGGCCCAGGTTGAGTTCGATCGTAGGGAGCTTGGGATTGAGCGCCAGAGCCCTTTTGTAGGCCGCGGCGGCTTCGGAATACTTCTGTTCTTTGGAAAGAACTACGCCCAGGCTGGCGAAGGCCGCAGCATCGTGCGGATTGCGTGCGGTCACCTCGCGCCACGCGGCGGCAGCCTCAGGCAACTTACCCTGTTGCTCGAGCGCGATGGCATCCTCTGGAGTCGGGTTCTGTGCGACCGCACGGATCGAAAGCAGGGCTGCCAAGAGCACCACCGCGCGAACGAGTTCTGACTTCCAGGTCTTCATACCCGAGACTTGGGGCAAGCGATCGAAGCGAATCGCGGCCTCCACCTTTGCGCCACACAGAACAATCCTATCTGTACGCGCGGCACGGGGGGTTACTGGTTGGATTGGAACACGGGGAGCACGTAAATATGCCCCGCTCGACTCGTATTGAGCGCGAGCGGGGCATAGATAATGCCACTGAAGCACGTTAGAACATCAGCTTCAGAGCGAGTTGGAACTGTCTGGCGTCAAACGCCGAAGTGACGGCGCCAAAGTTGCTGGAACCTTGGTTGAGGCTGATGCCGCCGTTGTTCGCATCCCCTTTGAACTGGGTATGGTTCCACATGTTGAAGGCATCGGCACGGAACTGGAGGCGCAAACGCTCGGTGAAAGCGAAGGTCTTCAGGAGCGACATGTTCCAGTTGTCGCGGCCGGGACCGCGCAAAGCGTCGAATCCGAGGTTCCCGTAGCAGTCGGGGCCCGTGGCGCAGACCGGAGCGCTAAAGGCGGCCGGGTTAAACCAGGACGCCACGGTTTTCGGATACGAAATCGACCCATTAACATTCGGCCGGTTGCCCGAGTTCGGAACGACGCTGGAGGCATTGCTTCCGCTGATCCCTAGATTCAGGGGTGCACCGGACTCCATGGTCACGATTCCCGACACTTCCCATCCGCCCAGAGTCGCTTTGGCCAGACGGCTGCCACTGTTCCTCAGGAATGGAATCTCGTAGACAAAATTGAAGAATGCGATTTGTCTGCGGTCGAACTGCGACGGACCGAAGTCATACTGCCATCCCACGTAGGGGTTGGTAACGCTTTGGAGGTCGCCGCCGCTTCCCGTGCTGGTGGTCGCATCCATGGCTTTCGAAACCGTATAACCGGCCTGAAGTTGGAGGTCTTTGGTCACGTTCCCGTGGAGGCCGACCTGGAGCGAGTTGTAATGCCCATTGGCGCCGTTGATGGACTCCTTGACGCCCGAGAAGCCCAGGTAGTTCATGAACTGATTCGGGCTAGGAGCACCGGACTTGAGCAACATCGGGATATCAGTCTGGGGAAAGAGGTTGATTTCCTGATAGTAGTTTTCGTGCCGGGCCTGGCTGCCCACGTAGGACACCGACAAAACCGCACGCGCGCCGATGGCCTGCTGTACCCCAAGGCTGTACTGAGAGGTACGAGGGAGTTTGTACGTTGAGTCGATACCGGTGACGCCGGCCGGAAGGATCGGCAAGGCCGCCGCAGTAATGGTGCTGCCATTGGTGAGGTTGAGTCCCGGATTGTCGAGAGACACGCCGTTGAGCGTGGGGTTCAAATCGCCGGGCGGGTTGGTGGCGCCGTTATACATGTCGTTGCCCTGAATGCGCTCGTACATGAGGCCGTATCCGCCGCGGATCACAGTCTTGCCCTGACCGGTCAGGTCATATGCAAAACCGATGCGAGGTCCGAAGTTCGCCCAGTGATTGTCGACCAGCCCCTTCGGAATGCCATTGACGCCGCCCCTGCCAATGCCGTTCAGATAGAAGTTGACACCGTTGAGGACAGGGTTGGGGCTGGTACCGAAAGCTGCAGCTGGGGTGGCCGCGGCGCAACCCGGGCCAACCGCAGTGCAGATGCTGTTATTCACCGAGTTCAGCACGGCTGCATTGGCTGGGTTGTAGAGGTTGGGGTAGAAGTTCGTAGACTGTTGGTTGGCTTCGTAAGTGTGGGGCACGCCATCCCAGCGTAACCCGAGGTTCAGCGTGAGTTTGCTGGTAGCGCGCCAGTTGTCCTGTACATAACTGGCATAGGAGACGTTATTCCACTGACCCGTGATCTTAGCCGCGTCTTCCGTGTACTGCTGGCCATAACCGAGCAGGAAGTCAGCAAAGTCCGATCCGCAGGCTTGAGTTGAGGAGCCAACACATCCAGTGGGCGAAGTGAACGACCCATTGAAATTGAAGTTTCCCTGGGTATTGGCAAAAGCATCCTGGCTCTTCTTATAGAGTGCCCAGCTGAATCCGAATTTGAGCTGATGCGCTCCCTTGGTCCATGAGATGTCGTCCCGAAGTTGGTAATCGTCTGCCTTATTAACCCACGGCGTCCAGTTCGAGGTGTATTGGGCCCCAGTAACGCCGTTTAGATTGATCGTCGGGATACGATTGTCGACATTCGGGCCGGTAAAGAGACGGTTGAAGGTGAAAGCTGAAGGGGCCGAGACCAGTCCCTGGGGGATGATGTTAATGCGGTTGCCGTTGTAGTTGAACGAGGCCTCGTTCAGCAGCGTTGGGCTAATGACGTAGGTGGTGTGGACCACCGCACTGTAGGACGGGTTGCCGAAGGTGTTGCTGATCGTCGGCACATTGTCGCCGCTCCACTGCGTTGTTCCGTAGGTCTGGTTGGTCTGCTCGGAAATCCAGTGCCCAAAGATCGAGAATTTGCTGCTGAAGGTGTGATCGACGCGGGCAATCTCCTCCCGCAAGGTCGTGGGGGAATTGTTGCCGCCGACAAAGTTCACCCCATTGGTCGGCAGAGGGAAAATCCCGCCGTACTTGCCACCCGCCGTTAACAAAGTCGAAGCGTTGCTGCTGATCATGCAGGCAGGAATCGTATTGTTCGGGAACGGCTGGCCGGGCGTAACGCCGGCAGGAGCCACTCCTCCAGGACAGTTCGCAAACTGGATCGAGGGGAGAACAGAACCTGGGTCCACGGCGACAATTGCTTTGCCATTGTAAGTCGCGGGGATCACAGCGCCAGCCGCGGTAGGATATTGACTCGCTAAGGGTACGGGTAGGTTCAGAAGGCCGCCATCAACCTCACTGCGCCACTCCATATTGTAGAAGAAGAATGTCGGATGCTCCTTCCAGAGAGGAACCTGCCCGCCGAGGTTGAAGCCGTAGACGTTGTAACGCAATTCGGTAACCTTCGCCGGAGCGGGGTTGAAGTAGTTGCGGGCATTGAGGGCATTGTTGCGGAAATACTCCCAGGCCGAAGCGTGGAACTGCTTGGTCCCGGACTTGATGACCGTCGCGATCGTTGCCGCGGACGACAGCCCGTACTCGGCGCTGTAGTTCGAGGTCATGTTCTGGAACTCGGCGATCGAGTCAATGGAAGGGGCGACGCTGCCGCTGCTGCCACCACGATCCAGGTTCTCGCCGCCGTCAATCAGCTGAAGATTGTGGCCGGCGCGTTGTCCGTTAATACTGACGTTGTTGTCGGCGCTGACCGGAGTGAACGGAATTCGGTCCGTCTGAATGCTGGAGGCACCGGGCGTGAGCGCAAACAGAGAGTACAGGGTGCGCCCGTTGATGCCAAGATCGGATACCTGTGCACCGTTAATGACGGTGCTGACTTCGCCCGTGTCAGTTTGCACCGCGACCGCATTCGCTTCAACGGTCACTTGCTCCTGCGCGCTACCGACCTGCAGCTTGAAATCGAGACGAGTACGGTCTCCGACGGCCAGAACGATGTTCTTCTGCTCGGTGGCCTTGAAACCGCTCGCTGTCACGCGCACACTATAACGTCCGATGACCAGATCTGGAGTCACGTACTGACCGTCGCTGTTGGTCGTCGTGTTACGCGCCACACCGGTTTCGGTGTTCGTGATGACAATGGCGGCATTGGGAACTGTCGCGCCCGTAGGGTCGGTCACTGTACCCAGGATGGTCGCTTCCTGAGCGAGGGCTTGAGTGGCGAAGATTACGAAGAAAGCAGCGAGGAGAATCGCAAGGCGAGCGCCATTGCGTCTCACGGCTAAGCCAAAACTCCCGGCAAACTTGGGCGAGAGAAACTTCATGTGGAGCCTCCGAATTCGTTAGTCGCGATTAGTCGCTCGCGACAGTTGGTCAGCGGTTATCTAGGGCTGGGACTACCCCTGAAATTGGAAACGTTTACGGTGTTACAACCCATCGATGACCGTTGTCAAGAAGAAAATCGATATAGTAATAGCCTTTTGGCCGGTTCTGAGCCCAGAAATGGATCTCCTTTTGCCAAGTGGGCGTATACTCTGGCGATAACAGACGTCACCTCCCCCGGTAGACAGGCCAGTTTCTTTTGAACCACTGGGGTTTGAGGCCAAAGGGTACATTCCGATGCTTACCTTGAAGATGGCAGTATCAATCTTGGTACTCACTGTGGCTTGTTCATGCCCCTCACTAGGCCAACCGAAGGGACCGGAAGCCGGCCCGCCGAAAGCCCAGGAGTTCCCCGTCATCCTCCAGCAAAGTGTCACCGCGGGCAAGACGCCGGTCGGCACCAAAATCCAGGCGAAGCTCTGGGTGGCCACGCTGGTGGACGGCGCTGTGATTCCAAGGAATGCCGTTTTCTCCGGGGAAGTCGTGGAATCGGTTGCGAAGACAAAAACCGATCCCTCCCGCGTCGTTCTGCGCATGGATTCGGTGCAGTGGAAGGATGGATCAGCCGCGGTCAAGGTCTACGTAACGGCTTGGTACTACCCTGCCCGAACAGCAAACGGAGAGGACCTCCAGTACGGACCCCAGCAGCCCGCGAACCGGACTTGGAACGGAGAGGGGCAGTATCCCGATCCGAATTCGAAGGTTTACAAGCCGTTTCCAGGAGGCAGTTCCGATCAAAAATCGGCCGTCCCCGACACGCCGACTGCGATCGCCGGGAATCACAGAGTGCTCATGGAAGATGTGGAGAGCGCCCGCGGTGCCGATGGCACCGTCGCGCTGGTCTCCAAGCGAAACAATATTAAGTTGGATAAGCTGACGACGTATGTGCTGGCCGGCAGCGACCTGTTACCGGCAAAGTAAATTCCATTCCCAAATCGGTCGTGGCGGCATCGGCTGGGAAGACTCGGTCTGGCTGGTCTTCTGTCTGGTCTTCTTGACCGCGCGATTCCGCTGTGCTACAAGCGACGGTCGACCGTAATCGTTAACGAAAATACATCTAACCAATCAGCCAGCGCTCTCGCCCTGCTTGTTGACCGCGCGGGTTGGGGAGGAAATCTTCATGGCAAAACGTACGCGAATCACCCTGCAGGTGGCGTTCTTTCTGGTGCTTATTCTTGTCTGTGCCGGCGCACAAACGGCGGCAGGCCCCGCGTATCTGGACCCATCCCAGCCGATCAGTGTGCGTGTCGACGATCTGATCAAGCGCATGACTCTCGAGCAGAAGGCTACGCAGCTGGTCAATCAGGCACGAGCCATTCCCAACCTGAACGTGCCGAATTACGACTGGTGGAGTGAGGCTTTGCATGGCGTTGCCAACGCTGGAACGGCAACTGTATTCCCCGAGCCGGTGGGGCTGGCGGCCACGTTTGACGACTCGTTGATCCACGAGATGGCGGTCGTCATCGGGACGGAAGCTCGGGCCAAGCATAACCAGGCAGTGCGGGCGGGGCGGCGCGACATTATGGAAGGGCTGGATTTCTGGTCACCGAATATCAATATTTTTCGCGATCCGCGTTGGGGGCGCGGTCAGGAGACGTACGGGGAGGATCCGTTTCTTACCGGGCGCATGGGGGTGGCTTTCGTGACCGGGCTGCAAGGAGATGATTCGAAGTATTTCCGGGTGATCTCGACGCCGAAGCATTTCGCAGTGCATAGCGGGCCGGAGACGACGCGGCACACGATTGATGTACAGGTATCGAAGCACGATATGGAGGACACGTATCTGCCGGCATTCCGCGCGAGTGTCACCGAGGGGAAGGCAGAGTCGGTGATGTGCGCGTACAACCGTGTCAATGGGCAGCCCGCGTGCGCCAATACGTTTCTGCTGAAAGACACCCTTCGCGGAGCGTGGAAATTCAACGGCTACGTGGTTTCCGATTGCGACGCGATCGTGGATATTTATCAAGGGCACAAGTTCGTGAAGAGCCAGGCCGAAGCCGCAGCCGCCGCGATCAAAGCTGGCATGGACAACGAGTGCGCGGACTTTTTCACCATCACAAAGGACGACCACGACTACAAACCGTTCGTGGACGCGGTGAAACAGGGCCTGCTCACCGAGGCGGATCTCGATGTTTCATTGCGACGTCTGTTCACAGCGCGCATGCGGCTCGGAATGTTCGATCCGCCCGACATGGTGCCCTACGCGAAGACGCCGGATTCTGAGATCGACAGCGCGGCGCACCGCGAGCTAGCGCTGAAAATTGCGCGCGAATCGATGGTGCTGTTGAAAAATGATGGCACGCTCCCCTTGGGGGCGGGCGCGAAGAAGATTCTCGTGGTGGGCCCCTTGGCTGACTCTGCCCAGGTCCTGCACGGCAACTACAGTGGGACGGCCTCGCACGCAGTGACGGCGCTGGAAGGGATTCGCAAGCAGTTTGCCGGCGCTCAAGTCTCTTTCGAGCCCGGAACGAACTTTCTACGCGAACATCCTGTCATTCAAACTTCTGTGTTGTCTACAGACGACGGCAAGCCCGGACTCAAAGGCGAATACTTTTCTGGAGAAATATCCGGCACGCCACAGCTGGTTCGAGTCGATCCGTACGTCGATCTGCAACTCTCTCACCCGGATGCCCACGCGTTGCCGGTGCCCAGCGGCATGAAGGATTTTTCGGTGCGCTGGACCGGATTTCTGACGCCAACGGAGTCCGGCACGTATCAGGTAGGACTGATGGGTTCCATGCAGCGCCTGTGGCTCGATGGGAAGCTGATTGTGGATGACGCCATCGGTCACGATCCGAATCCGCAACTGGCGACTGTTCAGTTGGAGAAAGGGCATCGTTACGCGATCAAGATTGAGTACCAGGCGGGTGGACGTACGACGAAGTTGATCTGGCTCTCTACGAGTGTTGATCCACTGGTGGCGGCGGTATCTGCGGCGCGCCAGGCCGATGTCGTGGTCGCGGTTGTGGGCATCACCTCGAAACTTGAGGGCGAGGAGATGAAGGTCGACGTGCCGGGATTTAAAGGCGGCGACCGCACCAATCTCAATCTTCCGGCTGAGGAGGAGGCGCTGCTCGGAGCTTTGAAAGGCTCGGGCAAGCCTCTGGTTGTGGTTTTGATGAATGGCAGCGCACTGGCCGTGAACTGGGCCAATGATCATGCCAACGCGATCCTCGAAGCGTGGTACTCGGGAGAAGAGGGCGGCACGGCGATCGCGCAGACACTCGCGGGCGTGAACAATCCCGCGGGACGCTTATCGGTCACCTTCTATAAAGGTGTGGAGCAGCTACCCGAGTTCGATGATTACGCGATGAAGAACCGAACGTACCGCTACTTCACGGGCGAGCCGCTGTATGGATTCGGGCATGGACTGAGTTACACGACTTTCGAATACAGCGGTATCAAGCTGTCGAACCCGCAGTTGCAAGCCGGCAATCCGCTGGATGTCGAGGTGGACGTAAAGGACACGGGCAAGCGGGATGGCGATGAGGTAGCTGAACTCTATATCAGCTTCCCGAAACTGCCCGGTGCACCGCTGCGTGCGCTGCGCGGATTCACCCGAGTCCATCTGAAAGCGGGCGAGCAGCAACATGTGAAGCTGACGCTCAGTCCGCGCGACCTAAGTTATGTAAATGAAGCGGGAGATCGCTTCGTCTCGACTGGCGACTACCTGATTACGGTCGGCGGTGGGCAGCCGGGAACTGGCGCGCCCCATGCGGATTCTCACTTGATGATTCAGGGCGAACAGAAACTGCCCGAATAGGCACTGGGTGAATGCTGGATCAATGTGAGGATAGTCTTCCTCAGTGGAGGCAAAGAGTCCTCTCGCCCAAAACAGCGCATAATTCTTTGGCCGGGGGAGTTGGGATGGTCTCTCTATTTCACTCTCTCTATTTCACTCAATGACCCGGCGGTCGGAGTTTTGAGTGACATCGCCAGGGCCGGCGATCAGTATTGGAATTCTTGCTCACGATGAATTCCTCCTAGGCCGTGGGGCCTGCGATTTCGCCGCGCAAAACGGTGACGGAAGCTTTGGGCAGCGTGAATATGGTTTGTGCAGAGGCGTCGATGGACGAAACCAGAGGTGGCAGGTTTGGATCGGCATGAGCGATGGCGTCTGCGCCGTGCCAAACGTATTGTTCACTGCCAAATGTGACGTTGCGAATTTTGCCGGAAAAATGCCTGGTCCCGCCGCCACCTTCAAAGGCGATTCGAACGGAATGCGCATTCTCCCGATCTTTGTTGATAAAAAGTAAGGCCCACTCTCCGTCCGGGCGCCGGACGGCATAGCTCGTAACGAGATCATTCCCGGCACCATCTTCGATTCCGACGTCGACGGAGTAGAGGTGATGCGTGCCGCTGCGATGCGTCACCCACTCGTTATTGATCATCCGGCCGGCGTGATAAAAAGCGGTATAGCCAGTGATCTTTGCATCGCGGTCCCAAAGCGCGTTGCCCCAGATTGCCCAGCCCTGGCAGCCATGCTCGATGCCGCTGGGCTCGATAGGCGAATGAATGTAAAGCGCGCCCCCTTCGGCGAAGAAACTGCCGACATTGTCGGCCAGCCACAAGGCCGAAAAAATGTCGGACATGTAGACCGAGAGCGAGCCACAGAGATTGCTTTCCGTGTTCATCAGCGGAATGGAAGCTGGCAACCCGTCATCGCGAAACGCTTCAAGAGTCTTACGCGTCAGCTCGCGGTTACGGTACAGATCGTCCCACTTCATGGTGCAGGCTTCGTAGGGGTAAATCTCAAAAGAAGCGAACTTCAAGTCCCCGTGACGATTGTGTGATTTCAGATAATCATAAAAGCGGCCGAACCATGACTTGTTTCCCCGCGCATCGGGCCAGACCGAGACGTCCTGATTAATTCCCTGGAACACGGGCCCGCCCAGCTTGAGGGTGGGATCGACCTTGAGCATTGCGTCGGCAAACTGAATATAGAGAGTCGCGTAGTCCTCGGGCATGTAGAACTGCCCGTCAGCTTCTTCATCCATTTCGACCCAACTGATCGGATAGCCCCGCTTTTTCAGATACGCGATCATCGCGGCGGCGTCTTCGGGGACGCTGTAAATGAGAGGAACGGTGATCAGCGCCGGCAGACCGTTCGTGATGCCGCTGGTGTAGAAAGTGTCCCAGCCGGTCTGATCTCCGTGCGGACTCAGATCTTCTGCCCTATGCCACGGGTCGGTCGAAGAGCAATACGTCGCCGTCTGTTGGCGGCCGTCGGCCGCGTGCTTCACGAAATCCGCGAACTTGCCATCGGCCTCCAATCTGCCGACATACACTTCATACATTGCGTATCCCACGCGATGGCGAACGTCATCCTTTCCGTGCGGGCCAGGCTGATTCGAGGATTGCGTCATCACGACGCGAACCCAACGGGTTGTAATGAGCTTGTCCGCAAGTTTCAGCGTTACGCTTCCGCCTTTGCCCGCGTGCACAGCACCCTTGGGAAAACCAACCCAGTTGCCCATGGCCTGATTCGCTACCGGAAGATATTCGCCGCCCTGGCCCGTGGAGTCCAAGGCCGGCTCTTCCCAGTTCATAGGATCGGCTCCGACCCAATACTGCACTTCGTACTCGCGGGCGCTCGGTTCGCACCAGTCGATGCGGATCGCATTCACCTCGTAATATTCGCCCAGGTCAACGATGATCCATTGCGGATGCAAAGAGTCGTCTTCGCGTGTGAATGCATTGGTGAGGTAAGGATTGCTTTTCCAGAAAGCTTTGGGATCGCCATCCGTGAGGCGAGAGTAGCCACCCTCGGTACCGCCGTTGTGCGTGCAGCCGCGGTGAGGGAGGCTGTATCCAAATGAATCGCGAATGGGTTCGGCCAATTCGGTGCTGCCGACAAAATATCCGTGCTGGTTGGCTTCGTCCGTCCAACGGCCTTTAGGATTCCAGTGCCAATAATCGATGGTCTCTGGTGTATGCAGGCGATAGCTGATCGGTCCCCAGCCCGCAGACAAGCAGACTTTCACGTTTTCGGGCGTGTATATCTTGTTAATTGACTCGCGTGACTGGATGTCCATTGAGGTCGCGAGGGCCTGATCGGGATCGAAAGAATTGATGATCTGTGCTGCGCGTACCCGAGCGACTGCGGGAGCCGGAGAAGGCAAAGTTGCATTTTGATCTGCCGGAATGACTGCATCCCGCAGATGCGGAACTATTGTCGACGCGGCCGCGCCGATGCTTACTCCCAGGAAAGTACGCCGCGAAGTGGCCATTCGTGTGCCTCCATTGCCAACGTGCCGAATCGAGCTGAGATCGCAAGCGACTGAAAGCACTCTGAAATTCGACCCAGTATTTTGTCGATCCAAGCAGGATAAAAGCACGGTTCTCGTGCCCTACAGTGTAATTGCATCGGAATCGGCGCGCATTTCTGTTATCGACAGTTGGGTTACACTTTGGCGTGCTCCGCACCGAGTCCATAACGGGTTGGATCGAAACTCTGGGGCAGGACGTTCGCTACGCGGTTCGGGGACTGTGCAAGGCGCCCGCCTTCACTCTGGTAGCCGTGCTGACGCTGGCCCTCGGAATCGGCGGCACCACCACGATTTTCAGCGCCATCGATGCACTGCTGCTGCGTCCCCTTCCTTACCCAGACCAAGATCGGCTGGTAGCCCTCTCGAATAGCTACGCGAAATTTCCGCGCGATCGCGGACCGGTCTCGGCCACGGACGTAGCCCACTGGAGGGCCGACAATCAGGTATTCGAGCAAATCGAGTGCGTGTCGGGGCCTGACATGGTGGCAATGTCGAGCGCGGGCACTGCGGAACGCGTCGGTGTGCAGCACGTCAGTGTGCGGCTATTTTCGCTGCTGGGTATCCAAGCTTTCATGGGCAACGTCCCCACGGACGCACTGACTGAGAAGCGGGGATTGGACGGTGTCGCAATCAGCTATGAATTCTGGCAGCACCATTTCGGGGGTGACCCGAATGTGCTTGGGCGCAGTATCTTCGTCGACACAGCGTCAACAACGGTCATTGCGGTTCTGAATCCAGGATTCAACCTCTTTGGCACAGGAGTCCCCGAGGTTTACTTCATCCACGGCATGGCCGATCCCGCAGACTCCGGTATCGATGATCCCCGATTCCTGGTTGGCATTGGAAAATTGAAGCCAGGTGTGTCCGTGGAGCAGGCTCAAGCTGCCATGAATGTCGCAGCCCTTCATCTGGCCCAGGTCTTTCCCAAAGTCTACAAAGACGTGGGAGTAAAGGTTGAGTCCTTGCAGAAGGGCCTGTTCGGCTGGTCGGCGGAGGTCTTCTACCTGCTCTTCGCGGCGGTGGGGTTCGTTCTGCTGATTGCGTGCACGAATGTCGCCAACCTGCTGCTGGTTCGTGGGGACGGGCGGCGAAAGGAAATTGGGGTGCGCGTCGCGCTGGGCGCGAGCCGGAGAAGTCTAATCCAGCAACTCTTGACCGAGAGTGTCTTGCTCGCCTTGGGAGGCGGACTCGCTGGTCTCGCTCTGTCCTTCTGGGGGATCCGGATTCTAAGGGCGATGTCCGCATATCTGTTCCCGATGGCAAGAGTCTCTGTGAACGGCCGGGTATTGCTCTTTACATTTGGCATCTGCGTTCTGACCGGCTTGGTGTTCGGGCTGATCCCCGCTTACCGGGCATCGAAAAACGACCCGAATGAATGTTTGCGAGAGGGAGGCCGGAGCACAGCCACCAAGTCCCGCCATCGCACGCGCAACATCCTGGTAGTGGCCGAGATCGGGGTGGCATTGGTGTCGTTAGTTTGTGCGGGACTGATGATCAATACGGCGGCTCGCATCTTGCACACGAGCCCGGGTTTTGATCCGGACCACCTCCTCACGGCGGAAGTGCGGCTGACGGGTGAGAAGTACATGGACGCCACCGATCAGGACAAAACCGGCTTGAATGTGATCAAGCCTCCGGTGGGGATTTTCTGTCGGCAGGTGCTGGAGCGGGCTGGACAAATACCCGGCGTGGACAGTACGGCTCTGGTCGACTGGCTACCGCTGGCGGAGAACGCCCAGCATGCTTACCCGGGCTTCACGATTATAGGCAAGAGCGTAGATGCTTCAGCGGAAAAACCCAGCGCCATCCGGGATGCTGTCAGCCCGGATTATTTTCAGCTGATGGGCATTCCGATCCGGCGAGGCCGCGGTATTACGGAGCACGACACGGAGACATCCGCGGCGGTGGTCGTGATCAACGAAGCGATGGCGCGACAATTCTGGCCCAACGAAGATCCCATCGGTCGCGAAATCACCTTCGATTCCGCCCCAGAGGAACGGCCTAGGCAAATCGTCGGCATCGTGGGAAACGTGAAACAGTTTGTGCTGACGGACGAATCGCAAGCCCAGGCGTATGTCTCTTATCTGCAACTACCGGCGCATACCGTACCGGGCTGGACGGAGAGCCGGGTTCACAAAAGCCTGGTCATCCGCACTCGATCCTCGTCGGCGGCGCTGATCGAGAGCGTGCGGAGAACGATTTCGGGCCTGGCGCCAGATTCTGCCGTCTTCGGAGTTTCGACGGTGGAGAAGACGGTCTCGAACTCGGCGCGACCCTGGACGGTTCTCTCCGAAATGCTGGGACTCTTCGCCGCGATGGCCTTGATTCTCGCCGCCATCGGGATTTACGGCCTGATTTCGTATTCCGTTAGCGAGCGCAGCCATGAACTTGGCCTGCGCCTGGCACTGGGAGCGCAACCACGACATGTGGTTCGACTGGTATTGAGGCAGGCCATGACGCTTTCGTTCCTCGGCGTGATCATTGGCGTCGCCGCATCTTTTGCCGCCGCGCCCTTGCTGGCCGAATTCCTGTACGGAGTGAAACCCCACGATGTGCCTACTTTGCTTCTGGTTTCATCACTTCTGATTGCCGTGACGTTTCTCGCCAGCTACATCCCGGCTCGCCACGCCACTCTGATTGATCCGATGGAGACGCTTCGGCACGATTAGGTGCCGTAATACCGCCATTTCACTGATCGACCGCCGCCGATCGCATCTGGGCGACCCTCGACGATCGTTAGTCGCGACCGCCCGGGTTAAGATGAGAGCAGGCCACATGTGCCCATGAGATGAACATCCGCTGGTTTGCCTGCTCGCTGACAGTGCTGCCTTTGCTCGCGGTATGGATGCCGCAAGCGGCAGTGCATCCCCAGTCACCGCAAAGACCGTCCGCCTCTTCGACTCAGCCCGCCGCCGATAGCCCGATCCGCTTCACGTTCCAACCGATTGACTTTCAACTCGACAGCGACGAGACGCCCGAACGCCATGCTCCGGAAACCATGGCCGGCGGCGTCGCCGTCTTCGACTACAACAACGACGGCAAGCTCGACATCTTCTTCACCAACGGAGCGGACATCAAGACGCTCAAGAAGAGCTCCGCGAAATATTCCAACCGATTGTTTGAAAATGACGGGCATGGGCAGTTCACCGATGTGACGGAGAAGGCCGGACTGGCCGGAACAGGTTATGACACCGGCGTTGCCATCGGAGACTACGACAACGACGGATACGAAGATATTTTTGTGGCAGGCGTGTATCGCAACACGCTTTACCACAATAACGGGAATGGGACGTTCACAGATGTCACGACCAAGGCGGGGCTGAACAAGCCCGATGCTGAGTACGGGCCACTTTGGTCCGTCGCAGCGGCGTGGGTCGATGTGAACAACGATGGATTGCTCGACCTCGTCGTCATCAACTATCTGAAGTGGGACTTTGATCACGAGCCCGTGTGCGAGGGCTATGGGCATCGCGACTATTGCCATCCGAAGTTCTACAAGCCCACGCCCAACCAACTCTTCATCAATAACGGGGATGGAACATTCCGCGATGCTTCGGTCGAAGCGGGATTTCGCGCGCATCCGGGCAAGGGGATGGGTGTTGCGGCTGCCGACTCGGAACTTTCCGGCAGGATGGATCTGATCATTCCCAACGACAAGCTGATGAACTCCTTCTACCGAAACAAGGGAGGCGGCAAGTTTGAAGAGGTGGGATTCGAAGAGAACCTCGCGCTGCGGGAGGATGGCGTCTACATCTCTGGGATGGGCGTCGATTTCCGCGATCTGGATAACGATGGCTATCCCGACATTGTTCTGGTCGCGCTCGATGGGGAGACCTTTCCGGTCTACAGAAACACGGGGAAAGGAAGCTTCGTCGAGGTCACTCGCGAGAGCAACATGACGAAGCTGAGCTTGCCCATGGCGGGGTATTCGCCGACGATTGCTGATTTTGATAACGATGGGTGGAAAGACATCTTCGTTTCACGCGGGCACGTTCAGTCGCTGCTGGCATCGCAAAATCTCGTGGTGGCGCAGCCGAACACTGTCTTCCGTAATCTGGGTGGCATGAAGTTTGCGGCCTTGACCGCGGAGGCTGGACTGACAGCGCAACCTCCCTCGCGACACAGGGGATCGGCGATTGGAGACTTGAATGGCGATGGGCGCCTGGACGTGGTTGTGACCGCGATCAATGCGCCCGCGGAGGTTTGGATCAACCAGAGCCCGGGTGACAATCATTGGGTGGAGTTCAAGCTCCAAGGGACGAAAAGCAACCGCGACGGCATTGGAGCGCGGATCAAAGTCGTAACGAAGTCCGGGACGCAGTACAACCACATGACTACGAGCGCGGGATATGCGTCGTCGAGCGCGGGGCCAGTGCATTTCGGGCTGGGCGCACATGCGTCGGCGGATCTGGTCGAGATTCGATGGCCTTCGGGGATTGTGCAGCAGATGCGGGATGTGGCGGGGGACCGGGTCGTTCCAGTCAAAGAACCAGTAAAGTAGAGCACCCCGCTGGAAGACAAAGGCCTGAACCACCAAGGACACGAAGCACGAACGTCTGGCTGAATATGCGCTAACTGAATATCTGATGCAGCGCCGGATAGATCTTGCGATAGGTGCGATAGTTCTGCTGCAGGATTTTTGAATTCGTCTGGCTGAGCGGGATCCGCGACGACACGCGCACTACTTTGTCGCACGCTTCATCGACCGAACTCCACGCACCCACTCCTGTTCCTGCAAGAATCGCTGCGCCATATGCTGCGCCTTCTTCGGCTGCAACTATTTCCACTTCGTGCGAATACACGTCTGCCTGAATCTGCCGCCACAGCGGCGAACGCGCGCCACCACCGCCGAGGCGGATCGACGTTACGGGAATCTTCATCTCTTCGAAAATCGTGAATGTATCTTTCAGGCTGTAGGCGACGCCTTCCATCACGGCGCGAATGATATGCCCGCGCGTGTGGGAAGCCGTAAGCCCAAGCAGCGCCGCGCGAGCATTGGGATCGAGATGAGGCGTGCGCTCACCCATCAGGTACGGCACCCAGAATGCGCCCTCGGAACCGGCGGGCGCTGCTGCGGCTTCGTCGGCGAGGATGTCGTAGGAATCGCGCCCATCTTTTGAAATCACACCGAAACGGTCGCGGAACCAGCGCAAAGACAATCCCGCAGATTGCGTAACGCCCATTACGTGCCAGCGTCCTGGAATGGCGTGGCAAAAAGTGTGCAGCCGTCCTTGCGGATCCAGTGCTGGACGATCGGTCGCGGCAAAGACAACGCCCGATGTACCGATCGTCGCGCTCACGGCGCCGGCACGAGCGATGCCCATGCCGACTGCACCGGCCGCCTGATCACCTGCTCCGGCAACAACCGGAGTTCCCGCACGCAGGCCGGTGGCCTCGGCCCCCGCGGCGGATACCTTTCCGCAAACTGCAGGAGATTCGTGCAGCGCCGGAAGCAAGCCAACATCAATGCCGGACTTGCTCAAAACTGTGGTCGACCAGCGGCGGTTGGCCACGTCGAGAAGAAGTGTGCCCGACGCATCCGCCATGTCGATGGCTCGTTCTCCGGTGAGCCGGAAGCGTACGTAGTCTTTGGGCAGCATCACATGCGCGACGCGGGCCCAGTTAGCGGGCTCGATCTCGCGCACCCAGAGTAGCTTGGTAAGCGTGAAATTTGTGAGCGGAGGATTACAGGTCAGCTGGATCAGCGCGTCGCGGCCAAACAATTTCTCCAGTTCGTGCGTCTGCGCTTCGCTGCGCTGATCGCACCAGATGATCGCGCTGCGCACAACCTCATCGGCGGAGTCGAGCAGGACGGCACCGTGCATCTGCCCCGAGAATCCTACGCACGCAATGTCTTCGGCGCGAAGATTGGAAGACTGCAGCGCCTTGCGGACGGCCAATCCGCAGGCGCGCCACCAGTCGCGTGGATCCTGTTCGGCCCAACCGGGCCGCGGGCTCGCGAACGGCTCGTGGTCCTCCGATCCGGAGGCGATGACCTTGCCGGAGTCGTCCATGACAAGTGCGCGGGTGCCGCCGGTTCCAACGTCGATGCCGAGATACGCGATGTTTCCTCCTCGAAGTCTCCTCTAAGGCTTGTTCACAGCGGGTGCGACCACTAGGCGAAGTCTTCCGCCAGTTCACTTGCTTCCCGGGCCTGCTCTTCTTTCTCTTTAACTGATTCTTGAGTCTGTCTCTGCAGGAAAAAATCCAGATTTCCTCGCATCACGAGGTGCGGAGTTAGTGCTACCTGATGCGATCGGGTCGCGCTCTCCACCAGAAACTCGTGCAGCATGCGGAATGCGATCTGGCCCTGAGCCCGGGGGCGCTGATAGATGGAGGCCGCAACAGCGCCCGATCGAATCTGCGGTACAAGGTCGGGAAACAGATCTGTCGTGATGATGGTCAAGCGATCCAGCAACTGTGCGTCACGGGCCGCATTCAGTACTGGGATGGAGGCCTCGGTAGACACATAGACTCCGGACAAGTCCGGATTTTTTTCAAACAGCTTGCGGCACTTGTTGTACGCTTCCGCCTCCACGTCATGATCTTCGATGGGCTTCAGCAGGCGAAGGTTCGGATAGAGAGACTGCAAGGTATTGTCAAAGGCGGCGTACTTTTCCGCGTGCTCGGTAATGCCCATGTCGAAGAGGGTGATTGCGACAGATCCTCCCCGCGAGCCAATGAATCTCCCCATCAGATCGGCAGCAATGGATCCGCTGGCCAGAGTGTCGATCGCGACGATGCCGAGCCGGCCACTATTAGGAGCATCCGTCGCGACACACACAACGGGAATGAGAGCGCGAGAGGAGCGGCGAATCCAAGGCCGCAAGAGCTGTGGGCGGCTCGGGAAACTGATGATGCCATCAACTTTGTCGTTGATAGCCGCTTCAAAAGCTTCTTCTTCGCCTTCGCCGAGACGCGGGTAAGTTCGAAACTCAACCTCGACATTTTCCAGAAGGATCGAACCGGCTGCTTCGCGGATGCCGGCCCGCACCTCGTCCCAAAACGATGTAGTTCCCTGAAGAGTGTTGACCGAGATCCGCAGATTTTTCTTGGACGACAAATACCTTGCTGCAAGATTTGGCCTGTACCCGAGAGTTCTAGCCATCTGCAAGACTCTGTCTTTGGTGAGTGGACTTACACCTGGGTTGTCGTGCAGCGCTCGATGCACAGAACCGATCGAGGTGCCCAGAGCTTTTGCAATGTCACGGAGAGTCGTGGGAGGCTTGCCCATTTTTTTCCCGCGTTCTTGCCAACTACCGGCAGACCGGCTCTGACCAATAGCCGGGGAGGGCGGCCGGGCCGCCGGAACCGTAAACGTTAACGGAACTGGGCAAAATGCGCAACTATGCTGAAGACTAGTGTCAATTTAACGACTGCCTTGCAACCCGGACGCAGTTGGAACACGGGCCTTCTGATCAGGAATGCCGGACAGCCGAAAGATCCAGGTGCAGATGGCATCGCGCCAGACGATGGCTTCTCCGGCCTGATATTGCAAACGTACCAGGATGTCGCGATAGCGATCGTCGTCGACGTGTCCTTCCATCATTTTCCACTGTGCAATAAAGTCACGGACATGATCGGCGCCGTCATAGTGCGAGTCGTAAACGTGCTGAATCACTGTCTTCCCCGAATGCAGCGTGTAGGTGTAAGGGACGTGATGGAAAAATAGCAGCAGGTTGTCGGGACAGTTGGCCAGCGATTCATACAGCTCTTGCACGTCGGGCGGATATTGCCCGATATATCCCGTGCCAGTCGCGATGGTGCGATCCATGCCGATTCCCTGATGATCGGCGCGGTGCCACTGTCCCCAGCCGTTTTCCTCCGACGACTCAGGCCCGGGATCGTAATGATTTCCGACAATGTTGGTGAGCGTTCCTGCGCCCAGCGGACCGGTATAACTCTCGTAAACGTGCCCGGAGTTTAGCTGGAGCGAAGTGATGGTCTTGAGCACGAGCGGGTCGGCGCCGAACGTGAGGCGCGTCCAATCGTCGATGATCTTCTCGGCGCTCAGATTGGGATCCCAGGCGAGGCGTCCGAAGCCATAGAGATTGGCCATGGCCAGTGGGCTGCCGAGCCAGTTCGCGTCCATTCCCACGTTGGCAACCCCCACGAAGCCACCCACAGGACGATGGAAGACCCGGCCCGCGACAATATCCTTGACCGGCGTGGAATTCGAATCGACACGCATGTCGAAGTCGAGTACTTCCTTCCACATCGGCACGAGAAAGCAGAGATGGCGCTGCTGTCCGGTATATTCCTGCGTGATTTGCAGTTCGATTGATTCGTTGGTGCGGCGCAAGCCTGCGAACAGCGGGGAAGCCGGTTCGCGCACCTGAAAATCGATCGGTCCATTCTTAATCTGGACAATCACGTTGTCGTCGAACGCACCGTCCAGCGGATGGAAATTATCGTAGGCTGCTTTCGCGCGATCGTTTTTCAGATCACGCCAGTCGAGATGGTGGTTGTAGACGAACGCGCGGTAAAAAACGACGCCGCCATGCGGCTTGAGAGCGCGTGCAATGACATTGGCCGCGTCAGCTGGGGTTCGGCCATAGGTGGAAGGACCGAGTCGACCCTCCGAGTCCGCCTTGACGACGAAGCCACCGAAGTCCGGGATGTGTCGGTAAATCTCGTCGACTTTTTTGCGCCACCACTCTGCCACCCGCGGATCCAGCGGGTCAAATGTGTCGAGACCACCAATGACTTTGGGGCTGCTTAGATCGACTGAGAGAGACAGCTGCACGCCCCAGGGACGAAACACGTCGGCGATGCGGCTGACTTGCGCGATGAAATTGTCTTCCAGAATGCCGGGCGCGGCGTTCACGTTGTTGATGGTGCAGCCGTCGATGCCGACCGAAGCCAGCAGGCGGGCGTACACGGAGGCGCGCGTGAGGTCGCTGCGGACATTTCCATTGGCGAAGAAGATTGACGGGCCGCCGTAGCCGCGCTCGATGCGGCCGTCGAGATTGTCCCATTGGTTCACCCAGCGGATAGGAGCGAACGGCTGCTGCACCTCATCAATGTCGGCGATGGCTTCCCCGCGCGCGATCTTGCCCAGCAGAGCGAACACGCCGTAGAGAACTCCGCGATCGGTGGAGGCGCCAATCACCAGACATTCGGATCCATGGATCTTCGCTGTCTTCAACCAGTAGCCATCGGGCTCCAGGTTCTGCGGAGGATGTAATGCTGGGGCCAGAGCGCTGAGCCGCGTCAACGTTCCGAGAATGATGGCATTCTCGGGCGACGAGTTTTCCGACACGCGCAGAGTTTTGCCTAAGATTTGTGCAGCGCCGAGCACCAGTTCCTGCTGCGCAGTCTTGAGCACTGCGGAATCGCCCAGTATCACAAGCTTGCGCGGCAAGTGCTGGTAGGTCTTGGCGGCTTGCGGACTCAGCGCAGAGTAGCGTAGCCAAGCTTCCGCACCAGTCTCGGCCGTGGCCGTCGCTGCCATAAGGCAGACGGAGGCCATCGCCAGGACTGCGCACCGCAACGCTGCTTTCCAGAACCGGGTCGACTGCATCGCAACGAGTATAAGAGGAGACTGCCGGTCGGCGGTCCATAATCTCATTGCTTTTGGGGCGTCACTTGGCCTACTATTCGCGGCTGGAGGGTCTACGATGACTGCCTCCCGCCCAATTTACAGCAGTTTCCTGACACTTGCCGCGATTGCGTTCTTGTCCACGTCCGCCTTCTCTCAGGCGTCCCCCAAATATGATCCCGCTACCGAAGGCACGGTCAAGGGAATCGTGCAGGAAGTGAAGCTGGTGCCTCCTTCGGGCGGGAAACCCGTTGCTTACCTGGTCATGAAAAGTGGAGCGGATGCGGTTCAGATCTTTCTTTGCCCCAAGAAATTTCTCGACGACATGGGAATCGAGTTTAAGACACAGGAAACGATCGAGGTCACGGGGTCCAAGGTCAAACAGGATGGAGCGGACTTGACGCTGGCCCGCGAAGTGGTCAAAGGCGGAGAGACGCTGACCTTGCGCTTCAAGGACGGCAGGCCCGCCTGGTAGAGATCGCGCTCCGAGATCCTCCCCGTCTCAGAAAACCCTGACGAATAATGCCTTGCACAGGGCAAAGAAGCTTCTAACAATGTCTAAAGTCCCGGCTTCGTCTGCCGATACTTCACATTCCTTCGATCGACGTACTCATGACCTCGATCGCTCAGGCCTTTGGAAACCGTGCGCTTGGAGTGATCATGACGGGAATGGGTTCCGACGGCGCAGCCGGCATGAATGCCATTCATCGCCAGGGCGGCCTCACCATTGGCCAAAACGAAGCTACCTGCACCGTCTATGGCATGCCGCGCGCTTGTGCCGGCTTGGGCATCCTCACACGAGTCGTTCCGCTCTCCCAGATTCCGGCGCAAATCCTGCAGGCTACACGGTACCGCAGGCGTGCGTGAGCACGGTTTCAGTCCCCATCAGCAATCTCACTCGACCCAGCGATTGCCTCACTCTTCCCAGTAACACGTCGCTAGAAAATGGCTTGGCCAAACACTCCTCCTGCATCGGGCCGCGGGGTCCCATCTGCTCTGCGTATCCGGTGACCAGCAGAATCTTGAGCCAGGGATTCTCTCGCCGGAGTTTACCCGCCAGTATGCGCCCGCTCTCACCCGGCAGAACCACATCACTGAGCAACAGTTCCACTTCATTGCCTCGCGCTTCGTAAATGAGCATCGCTTCCGCTGCATTCTTTGCGGTGAGAACTCGATATCCCGCCGATCGCAGAACTTCTCCGGTCACTTCCCGCACAAAGGCTTCGTCTTCTACCAATAGGATCGTCTGCGTCCTCGACAATGTGTTCTCGTCCGGGCCTGAACACCACCCGATCGCTTTATCCAGCGTCTCATCCATTTGGACGTCCATGATTAGCCTCGATGAACCATCTTCCAATTCGCCCTTCCAGATGCAGATAAGCTGCCACAGTGCCATAGGGACGGGTCGCGGGACTGGCCGAAGGAAATGCAGCACTTAAGTGAGGAGGTCGGGTCGACGCATAGCGCGCAAGATTTCCGTCAGCCCATTTCGGGAATCAATTCGAGACTGCAGAGCCGATTCGACACCACAAATCAGTTCACGAGTCACTTTTCTGCAAGGCGCCCCTATTTAGGACTCGTCAGAATCGTCTCGTTGGGATCGAGCACGATCTTGTGCGTCCCCGCCGGAGCCGCCAGGTGGAACGACGACTCCTCGCCGTCGGCGAACACGCGTCCGAGCAGCACTGTCTGTTTCCCCGGCATCACTGCATAGACGGGAACCGAGGTCACCAAGTCCTCTGGTGCGTCTTTCTGCAGGATCGTTCCACTGACTACCGACCCCGCACCCTTCGGAGTGAATTTCACGGCCTTGAGTTCCAACTGTGGCAGGGACGTACCGTTGATCCACCCTTCCAGGAACCAGTCCAACGACTTCTTGCCTTCGTAGCGCAGGGGCGGCGGAAGCTCTTCCGCGAAAACGTCGATCAATTCTTTTGTGCTGATCGCTCTGCCTTCGTACCGCTGCCGAACTTTCCTCAGCGCCCGCACAAACGGTTCATCCACGCTGCCGGGTTGTGCCTTGCGTCCACCCTCTTGCGCCTCGGCATCTCTCATCATGCTTCGCAGCATCTGGAACAGCCACGTGCCGCGCCCATAGAGGATCGCTTCATATCCTTCCGGAAACCGCGACGACAGCAGCCGCATGCCCAGCGTTACTGGCCCTGCCTCTAGCGGAGAGGTCCCATCCTTATTCTTTGCGACTAAATCCTGGCGGTATTTTTCCATCACCTGCCGAAAGCCTGCGGGATCTTTCTCCTGCACCATCATGAGCGCGCAATAATTCGCCAGCCCCTCGGACAACCACTGGTCGCGGTAGCTGCTCCAGCTAATCAGATCGCCCCACCATTGATGTGCCGCCTCGTGAGCCGGAATCAATTGCTGCAGCAGGATCCGGTACGGAGCATAGTGCAGTTGCTCGCGCTCCTCCTGGTCGAGAAACGCATACGAAGAAAGAAACACCAGTCCGGGCCAGCCCTGGCTGTCCCGCCCCGGCATTTGCGTCAGAGCCAGGCGACTATAGGGATAGGGACCGAACCGTTCTGCGTAATATTGAATGGCTCGTGCTGCAGCGTCCGCCACCGCCTGCTCGTTCTGCGCGGGCGACGGGTTGCTGGGCGTCGTGATGACCTGTCGTTCCCGGGAAGATGGATCGGAAGGGTCCGGCTCGATCACTTCCACTCGCGCCCTCGGAAAATCTCGCTCCACCCCTTTCGTGGCATACGTCTCCACGATCACGTCCCCGGCCTTCGCCGTGACTTCTTTGTACTTGCCCAGGTTGAATCCCGCCAAGGGAATCGGCCTCTCCGATACAAAGCGCGCTGTCTGCTCCCCATTTCCCTTGGCAGCTGCGTCCGCCGGGGAAACCGGCATTGGCTTCCCAGTCGCCACCAACGTCCAGCCTTGCGGATACTCGAACTCCAGGTCGAAGTCCGCCATGGATAGCCCACGATTCGGATACCAGGTGCCTCGCGCACCCACATACAGCAAACCGCTACCCGCTTCGGCCAGGACTTCTCCGCCATACACAAACTCAAGGTCGATCTTCTGGCCAGCTCGGGTAGGCTCCGGGAGCACTACCGCCACGAGATCATTGCCCCGCCGCGAAAGCTGCGTCCCCTCCACCGCCGGATTGTGAATGAATTCCACTGGCTGGCCAGCAAGCTTGACGCTTTCCACTTGCAGGAATCGCGAGAGCTCGAACAACAAGGTCCGCGCGCCAATCGATCTCACCTCAAACTGCACGCGCGCCGTCGCGTGAATTCGCTTGGGCGGCTCCACGTCTGTTGTGACCGTGTAGTGACGGCCCGCAACCGGGCTCTCCCGCTCTTTTTCATCCTCCGGTACCGCTGACCCGTCGTGCTTCACCCTGGCAGCTTCCGGATTCGCCGTCGAAAATGATGCCCAAACGTCGTAATAGACATCTCCATGTTCCGCCGTTCGGGCCTGGCCGGCCTGCACCTGCTCCGCCGCCGTGGAATCGAAGACCACGTCAAACACGCCCAGCTTCGTCCCTTGTAACCGGGCGTGCAGGAACCTGTCTTCCACATTCGGCGCTTCGACCTCGGCCCCGGATGAAGTCCTCTTATCTTTCACCGGCAGCATCCGGCTGAAGGTCATCAGCAACCGCATCGCATCAGCGCCGGCCAGATTTTTCGCCGTCGCGCCCCAGCGTTCCACGAATTCCTGCTTGTTCTCCGTGGTAGCGCGCAGATCGGGCCGCAGCTCTGTAGCCGCATCATCGTTAAAACGAAAATAGGCGGTGGCAAAGTGTTCTTCCAGGATTGCCATCCCCGTGAACAAGCTCATCGATCTTCGTTCGACGCTATTCGGAGGCGTCAGCAGCACTTCACCGTCGCCCTCGAAGAACGCTCCCGTGATCCGCCCCATTACGTCCTCGCTGAATCCAATCGTGCCGTCCTCCAACGTAATATGGATCGCGGCTCGATCCAGCGATGCGCCCCTCACCTGATACACCTTGGCCGGATCCAGCCCCACCTGCCCCAACTGCAGGTAAAGCACCTCCGCCGGCTTGTCCGCAGGGGTCTCACTTCGCGCGGCGCATACCGCGCTGGCGGCCATCCAGATCGCCACCGCGACCCGCAAGCCTCGCATGTTGAGTAGTACCTTCGTCACGTGGTCTGGCTCTCTCCAGTTGCTAGAATGCGCCTGAATGCGGCTACCTGTCACCATCCTCTATATAGCGGTGGCGTCGGCCTTCACTTGTGCGTGGGCTGATACCATCCACCTGAAAAACGGCCGCACCATCTTAGCCGATCACGTCCGCGAAAACGGAAATCGCTATGAATACGATATCGGCGACGACTCATATGCCATCCCCAAGGCCTCCGTCGATCACGTCGAGGCCGGCGGCATGCCCGCTCACTCGGGATCAGCAGCCCTGAAGGCAGCCGACCTTCCAGCTTTCACTCCCGCCGACAGCCTCGCCAATGAGGGCGACCTCGTTGCCCGGATCATTAAAGAAGGCAAGGTCAACGCCGACGTTCTCGCCAACCTCGAGAGCAAGGGCAACGCCGAGCTGAGCGCGACGGCCGACTTCATCGCCGGAAAATTTGAATTCGAACACGGCAACATTGCCCAGTCGCGGCAGTATTTCGAAAGCGCTCTTCGTTTCCAGCCAAATAATTCCACCATCCTGGTCTACTACGCCGCATTGCTGGTCCGCACCGGAAATGCCGCCCAGGCCCTGACTTACGCTCAGCGCGCCACAAGTGCGGCGCCCAATTCGCCCGACGCTTACACCATGCTCGGCTACGCCCAGTTCGCATCGGACCATACCAAGGATGCTGTCGCCTCCTGGAAGCGCTCCCTGGAGTTACGCCCCGACCCTAAGGTCGAGCAGTTCCTCGCAAAAGCCCAGCGTGAGCAGACGGTCGAATCCGACTTCTCTCAAGGCGAAAGCAGCCATTTTGTCTTGCACTACGAGGGCAAACAGACTTCCGAATCCTTTCGCGGACAAATCCTGGCTGCGCTCGAATCCGATTACGACGACCTGAGCCGCGATCTCGGCAATCCCCCGCGCGATAACATCCTGGTCACCCTCTATACCGAACAAGCCTTCTTCGATGTCACGCAAGCGCCCAGCTGGTCGGGAGGGATCAACGATGGCAAGCTGCGCATCCCCATCAGCGGATTGAGTTCCATGACGTCGGAACTGGCGCACGTCTTGAAACATGAACTCGCTCACTCTTTCATTGCCCGGCTTTCCGGCGGCCGTTGCCCGCCTTGGCTGCACGAAGGGATCGCTCAGTTCCTCGAGCCCCGGAGCCTTGGAAGTCAGGGGCGCCCGCTCTCCCTCCTCTTCAAAACACAACGCAATATCCCGCTGAACGCGCTGGAAGGCAGTTTCATGCGATTCTCCGGTGGCGAGGCCGCTGTTGCCTACGCCGAGTCGCTGGCTGCCGTGACCTACATCAACGATTCCTATGGCATGAGCGACATTCAACGCATCCTCGAACGCATCAGCCAGGGCAATTCCACCGAGGCCGCCCTGCGCGCCACCATCCACTCCGATTACGGTCAGTTCGAGTCCGACTTGGCCCGGTATCTCGCCGACAAGTACGGCGAGTAGCTCCGATTGGAGCCATTCGTTCAAACGATTGCTCCCCTTACGTTCCTGTGCTAGTTTCGCTTGGGGCTTGCTCTCCATGCGTTCCCTCTTTCACTTCCGCGACCCTGATCCCGCACCCGTGGTCGAACCCGTCCCGACCGTATTTCCTAAGATCGAAGGGGCCGACCTGGCAGCGGTTTTTGCGGGCAAACGCGTTGCCGGAGATTTCTACGACTCACTCCGCGTCAGCCCTGAGCGGGCTCTATTTGGTCTGCTCGACGTGGCCGGGCGCCGCGAGGATAACCGCGGCATCCTGGCCGCCGCACAGGAAATCCTCCGCAAGTTCGGGACTGAACTCTTTTCCCGCCCCGACATCAACGAATCCGAGGCCATGACCGAACTCAGTCTTCGCATCAATCGCGCGATCATTGAGACCGCGAGCGGTGTCTGCTCCTGCCCGGCCTTCATCGCCTGTTACCACGAGAAATTCGGCACGCTCTGCTACACCAACGCCGGACATACTCCCGGTCTTCTCCGCGATGCCAACGGAATCACCGAACTCACTTCCGGAGGCTTGCCTCTCGGACTCTTTTCCCACGCAACGTCCGACGCTCCCACCGTGGCCGTGGAAAAAGGAGCCGCCCTGTTGCTTGTCTCTCGGGGAGTGATCGAGTGTGAGGGCCACCACGAAACGCGCGGCGAGGAATTCGGCCTCGCGGCTATCAAACAGTTTCTCCAGTCGGCGTCGGCCAGCACCGCTCAGGACCTCTGCGCTTCGGTTTTGAAAGCCGTTGGCGAATTCAGCGGCGGGGCGCCCCTGTGCGACGACCGTACGGCGCTCGCCTTAATACGGAATGCCTGATCCCTCGTGGAGGCACGAACAAACTCATCACTGTGCAAGAGCGGCCGTTATTGTGGAAGAGCGGCCTTTCAGGGGCCGCGTAAGGCGTGCCCGAACCTAAGCGGCTTTTAGCCCCAGATGTGGAAGAGCGGCGCTTCAGCGCCGCGAAAAGCGAGCTACAAGGATCGGGCTTTAGCCCCGCGAATGCTCCTACCTTCCCCTCCAACGCATCCAACCAAAGGGCTTTGCTCCCGATTCGCCCCGAAGGAGTAAAATACGCTATCGGCCTGAACCCACTCTTTGCCCGCAAGCCCAGGAAGCGTGGCGGCCCCATACATCCTATGAAGAAACTTTGTCTGTTCCTGATTGCTTCCGCTTGTCTGCCCGCTCTGGCGTTCGGACAAACTGCCGCACAACCTCCCGCCCAAAAGGCCCCGGTTGCGACTCCCGCACCCACCGTTCAGGTCTCAGGGCAGACCGTCGAAGAGATCATCACCCGTGTCAACAACCAGATCATCACCAAGTCGGAGTTTGAGCGCAGCAAAGATCAGCTTCGGGACGAAGTAAAACAGCAGAATTCCAAGGATCCCGACAAGCTCTACGCCGAGCGTGAAAAAGACATTCTTCGCGATCTCGTCGACCAGCAGCTCCTGCTCGACAAAGGCAAAGACCTTGGCATTACCGGCGACACCGAGCTGATCAAGGACCTCGACAAGATGCGCAAGGACATGAAGCTCGACTCCATGGAGGACCTGGAAAAAGAAGCGGTCAAACAGGGCATCTCCTGGGAAGACTTCAAGCAGAACAAACGCAACCAGATCATCACCCAGAAGGTGATTGGCGAGGAAGTCAGCAGCCACCTCTCCGTCAGCAAAGAGGAAATCCAGCAGTTTTACGACCAGCACAAGAGCGAAATGGAGCAGCCGGAGTACATCCGCCTCAGTGAAATTCTGGTCGCGCCCAAAGCCGTTGCGCCGGCTGCTAGCACGGTGCCTCCTTCGATCGCCGCGCCCGCAACTACGGCCGCGACCGCGGACCCCGCCACTCCTGAGGCCGCGACACCGAATACTCCGCCCGCCGATGACGCCGCTCAGAAGGCCGCAGAGGCCGCGGCTCTCAGCGCAGCGGAAGCCAAGGCCAACGACCTGCTCAAGCAGATTCACGATGGCGCCGCCTTCGAAGACATCGCCAAGAAATATTCGGACGGCCCTTCAGCCGCCGATGGCGGAAACCTGGGCACATTCGAGCGCGGCAAGCTCGCTAAACCAATCGAAGACAAAACTTTTGCGCTGAAAGCCGGCGAAGTCACCGACGTCATCCAGACCAAGCAGGGATACGTGATCCTGAAGGTTATCGAGCACCAGCAAGCCGGCATCCCTCCTCTGAAGGACGCTCTACCACATATTCAAGACGCTCTCTACTACGAGAAGCTCCAGCCTGCGCTCCGTGCCTACCTCACTAAGCTGCGGGAAGACGCGTATATCAAATATGCCGATGGCTACGTCGATACCGGGATGAGCCCCAATCAGACTCAGCCGGTCGAAACCGCCGACGCCAAGGAAGCCGATGCCAAGAAACTCGGCAAGAAGAAACATAAGAAGTTGGGTTTCCTCTGATCCCGTCCTAAGGCGCGTGCTTTATACTCAGACGGCCATACTCGGACAACGATGAAAGACTTCTACATTGGCGATTGCGCGCGCCACGAAAACAAGATCGTCACTTCATGCTTTGTCGTGGTCGGCAAGCAGATCAAGCCTAAGAAGACCGGCGAGCCCTACCTGGCGCTCACTCTCGGTGACCGCAGCGGACAGCTTGAGGCCAAAATGTGGGACAACGTCGAAGAAGTCCTCGAGGCCTTCGAGCAGGACGACTTCCTAAAGATCAAGGGCCTCATCAACAAGTACAAGAACCGCTTTCAACTCACAGTCCACAAGCTGCGCAAGCTGGGCGAATCTGAAATCGACTTCGCCGATTATCTTCCCAAGACCACCAAGGACGTTGACCAGCTCTGGCAGACCCTGACCAAGTTCATTTCTTCATTTCAGAATCCGCACCTCAAATCGCTCGTCCAAGCCTTCATGGCCGATCCTGAAATCGCAGCCGCGTACCGCAACGCTCCCGCGGCCAAGACTTTGCATCACGCCTACATCGGAGGCCTGCTCGATCACGTCGTTTCGCTGTTCCGTTCCTGCGATCTGATGTGCCAGAACTATCCCCAGATCAACCGCGACTTGCTTCTTACCGGCGCATTTCTGCACGACATCGGCAAGATTCACGAACTCACTTACAACCGCTCGTTCTCCTACACCACCAAGGGCCAGCTCCTCGGCCACATGATCATCGAACTGGAAATGTTGCAGGCCAAGCTAGCCCTGCAACCCGGGTTCCCTGACGAACTCAAGATCATGATCGAGCACCTCATCATCAGCCATCACGGTCAGTATGATTTCGGCTCGCCCAAGCTGCCCATGTTTCCCGAAGCCCTCATGCTGCACTATCTCGACGACCTCGACTCCAAGATGGAAGCTATGCGCGCCCAGTTCGAGCGCGAATCCGGTCTTGATAGCGCCTGGACCAGCTACAACGCTTCTCTCGGCCGCCCTCTCCTGAACACCGAAAAATTTCTGGCTCCGAAAAAACCTTCACCGCCGGAAGATCTCGCCGCGACTCCTGACACCGAACTCGACGAGACTCCCGATCCAACTCCCGCCTTGCCCGGTATCGAGCCTCGGCGTTAAAGTACTCAACCGGCAGGACCGGCCCGAACATGCTCGACTTCACGCGCTTCGAGATTCTCACCTTCGATTGCTACGGAACCTTGATCAACTGGGAAGCCGGCATCATTCCTGCACTGCGCCGCATTCTCTCCGCTCACGGAAAACGGATCGATGACGCCACCCTCCTCAAGCTCTACGGAGATTTTGAGCAGCGTTCCGAGCAAGGCGCGTTTCGTCCCTACCGCGAGGTTCTGGAATCCGTTGTCCGCCAGTTTGGCGCCGAGTTTCGATTCACTCCAACCGGGGAGGAAGCGCGCTCGCTACCGGACTCTCTCGCCACCTGGAAGCCCTGGCCTGACACGGTCGCCGCTCTTCGCCAATTCAAGACCCGCTTTCGCCTGGCCATCCTCTCGAACGTGGACGATGACCTCTTCGCCGACACGCGCCCGCAACTGGAAGTTGAATTCGATGAGGTCATCACCGCTCAGCAGGCCCAAGCCTACAAACCTTCGCTGAAGTTGTTCGAGTTGGCTCTGAACCGCATCAACGCTCCCGCCCATCGCGTCCTGCACGTAGGCCAAAGCATCTACCACGACGTCATCCCGGCGCAGGCGCTCGGCCTTGCTACCGTATGGGTAAACCGTCCCTCAGCCCGCCCTGGCGTCGGCGCCGTAAAATCTGCAGAAGCGAAGCCCGACCTCACCGTCGCGCGCCTCGCCGAACTCGCTGCAGCCGCGGTCCAAGAGTAGCGACGAATAGGCGACCGCGGCCCCGAGAGGGGCGGAACATAGTAGCCCAGCGCCTTCAGCGCTGGGTTTGCAATCGGGAAGAAAGCCAATCCCGGAGGGACCGCACAGGTAGCAGATTGCTACCGCCTAGGAACTCGCCGGCAACTTCACCACTCTCTTCTGAATCGCCCACATCACCAATTCAGCCTTATTGTGGATCCCCAACTTCCGCATCAGGTTGAACTTGTGCGCGTCCACGGTCTTCATACTGAGTCCGAGAACATCCGCTGCAGAGCGCACCGTCCTGCCCTCGGCCAGCAACTTCAATACCTCACGCTCTCGCGTGGTCAACACCCGCCTTCGCGGCAGCAGTTCTTCGGATGGCCACACCGCCCGCCGCCTTTCCTGCGCCCCAATTTTCGGCGTGCAGTGCGTCCTTCTCACCATCTCCACCAGCTCTTCCGCGGAAGTCTGCCGCACCACGCAACTGGGCGTGTTTGCTCGAGCCTCTCGCAGCAGGTCGTCGTCCTCGTGCGTCGTCAGAAACAGTACCTTGCTCGATGGAGATTCCTGCAGCACCAGCCACTCGGCTTGATCGGCGGTGCACTCAAAGATGTGCGCATCCGTGATTACGATCTCGGGACGATACTCGAATACCCGGCGCAGCGCTTCGGCGGCATTTCCTGCCTCCGCTACCACTTCCATATCTGGTTCGTCGTCCAGCAATCGCCGCAATCCTTGGCGCAGCAGGATGTGATCGTGCACCAGAAGACAACGAATTTCTTTAGTGCCTAACAAAACTTCGCGTTGTAGCTGTGCGGGGGGACACACAGTGGCAACTCCTTCTTTATGGCCAGAGAAATTTGCGACGCGGCGCGGGCTCGGTCTGAACCCAAATAGAAAGGGTTCGGGTTATTGTAACCTCTGGCACCCACATTTGCTTCCTGAAAACCATCCTCCCCTGCCTTTTCTTTAGGATACGAATGCCCTGATCCCTTCCTCGTCACCCCGATCGGGTCTCGCAATCAGGTACAATCGAGCGTTTATGCTGCGTTACTTCACCGCCGGAGAGTCTCACGGCGAAGCTCTGGTCGCCTTCCTTTCCGGCATGCCCGCCGGACTGAAAATCGACCAGGCCTTCCTCGACCGGGAACTATGGCGCCGTCAACAAGGCTACGGCCGAGGCGGCCGCATGAAGATCGAGCGTGACACCGCCCACATTCTTTCCGGCGTGCGGCAAGGCATGACCATCGGCTCGCCCATCTCCGTCCAGCTCGAAAATCGGGACTGGAAGAACTGGCAGGAATCCCTGCCCGTGGGCGAAGGCGATCCTGCAAAGCATAAACGCGTTGCCTCACCGCGCCCTGGTCATGCTGATCTGGCCGGTGCTCTGAAATACAACTTCCCGGAAGCCCGTTACGTTCTCGAGCGCGCCTCAGCCCGCGAGTCCGCCGCCCGCGTTGCCCTGGGCGCGATCGCCAAACTCTTCCTGCACGAACTCGGCATCGAAGTTCTCAGTCACGTCGTCACGACCGGAGCCGTCACACTACCCGATCAAGTGCCGTGGGAAAAGATTCACGCTCTGCACGCTCGCGAAGACGTTCTCCTCAACTGCGCTGACCCCGAGGCCGAGCAGCGCATGAAAGAAGAGGTCGACAAAGTTCTCAAAACCGGAGACTCCCTCGGCGGAGTCTTCGAAGTCGTCGCCCACCAGGTTCCACCCGGCCTGGGCACCTACGTCCAGTGGGATGAACGCCTCGACGCCCTGCTCGCTGCCGCAGTCATGTCGCTTCAAGCGGTCAAAGCCGTGGAAATTGGCGCCGGGGTCGCGGCCGCTTTCGCTCCCGGCTCAGCCGTTCACGACGAAATCGGCTACACCGCGAGCTCCGGTTATACCGCTTTTTCCCGCACTCGCAACAACGCCGGAGGAATTGAAGGCGGCGTTTCCAACGGACAGGAAATCCGCGTGCGCGGCTATCTGAAACCGATCTCGACGCTGCGCCGTCCCCTGCAGTCAGTCGACTTCTCTACACGCGAGCCCGTCAAGGCAGCTTACGAGCGCTCCGATGTATGCGTTGTGCCCGCAGCGGGCGTGGCCGCCGAGGCTATGGTGGCACTCACCCTCGCTCGCTCGGCTCTGGAAAAATTCGGCGGCGACTCTATGATCGAGACCCTAAGAAACTTCCATGGCTATTGCGAACAACTGAAAAATTACTGACGACTTAATTTCTGATGATCTATCCCATCGTAAAATTCGGCAACCCGGTCCTCGAGAAGCCCTCTGAAACCGTGACGGTCTTCGACGAAGAACTCAAGAAGCTCACCGAAGACATGTTTGAGTCGATGTACGCCGCCCACGGAGTCGGCCTCGCCGCCCCGCAAATCGGCATCGGCCGACGCATCGCGGTCATCGACGTCACCTTCAAGGAAGACCCCAACGGCAAACTCGTCCTCATCAATCCCGAAATCATTCACAGCGAGGGCCGCCACACCCAGAGTGAAGGATGCCTCAGCATCCCCGACTTCCGCGAGAACGTTACTCGCCCGAACAAAGTCACCATCCGCGCGCAAGACGTTCGCGGCAAGGTCTACGAAAAGACCGGAGAAGAGTTGCTGGCCCGCGCCTTCCTGCACGAGACCGATCACCTGAACGGCAAGCTCTACATCAGCCACATCAGCGCCCTCAAGCGCGACCTGATGAAACGCAAAATCCGCAAGATGATGAAAGCCGGGGAATGGTAGGGATCGAGTAATCTCCGTGGAAGAGCGGCCCTTCAAGGGTCGCGTAAGCGCATCGACAGATTGTCGGGGCTTCACAGTTTGCAGAAAACTCGCTTTTGGGTGGCGCAGCGCTTTCAGCGCTGCGATAAAAGCTTTTCTTTTCAGTTAGGGCTTTAGCCCCCGAGGTGCACCGACAGAGTTTTCAGCAAACTGTTCGGCTTTCAACTACACAATTTAGAAATTACGAAAATGTCCTTGGATCTCGTTTTCTGCGGCACGCCGCGCTTCGCCGTCCCTACGCTAGAGAAGCTGGTCGAAGCCGGCTTCCGCATTCATCTCGTCGTCACTCAGCCCGACCGTCCCAAAGGACGCGGCCTCGAACTCGTTCAGTCGCCCGTCAAAGAATCCACTCTGAAACTGAACCTTCCCATCACCCAGCCTGACCGCATCAAGACCAACGACGAGTTCCGCGCCCAACTCACCACACTCAAACCTGACGCGATCATCGTCGTCGGCTACGGTCGCATCATTCCGCAGTGGATGCTCGATCTCCCGCCGCTCGGCAACATCAACCTGCACGCCTCGCTTCTCCCGAAATATCGCGGCGCCGCACCCATCCAGTGGGCGATCGCAAACGGAGAGACTGTGACAGGTGTCACCACCATGCGCATCGACGCCGGCCTCGATACCGGCGAAATCCTGCAGCAACGAGAGCTGGCAATCACACCCGACGACACGGCCGAGACTCTCGCCCCACGTCTGGCTGCAATCGGCGCCGATCTCACGGTCGAGACGCTGCATGGTCTGCAAGCAAGTTCCATTCACCCGCGCCCCCAGGACAACTCGCAAGCCACTCTTGCCCCGATCCTGAAAAAAGAAGACGGCCTCGTAGACTTCTCCCGGAGTGCGGCCGAGATCTACAACCGCATCCGCGGCTTCCAACCCTGGCCCGGAGCCCACACAAAATTCCGCGGCAAAACGCTGCAGATCACAAAGGCGCGCCCGGCAACCGACGCCGTGCCTCAAGCCGAACTGCGCCTCATAGCCGATCGTTTGCTGGCAGGCTGTGGCCACAACACATCCCTCGAGTTGCTGGAACTCCAGATGGAAGGTAAGAAGCGCAGCCCCGCTCGCGATTTCCTCCACGGCTATCGCCCCCAACCCGGCGAGAGACTGGGTTAACCTCTGTGTCCTCCGTGTCCTCCGTGTCCCCTGTGGTTAAGGTCTTTTCTTCCTCGGAAAGCCTACAATCTGGATTAATGCCCGTCTCTCCCGCTCGCGCCGCCGCCTTCGACATTCTCCTCCGCGTCGAACGCGAATCTTCCTACGCCTCCGATCTCCTGCACTCGACGGCTCACGAGCGCCTCTCCACCTCCGATCACGCTTTAGCGACAGAACTCGTCATGGGCGTTCTCCGCTGGCGTGCGCGCCTGGACGACGACATCGCCACCGCCTCCTCGCAGCCTCTTTCCAAACTCGATCTCGAAATTCTCATCGCCCTGCGCCTCGCCCTCTATCAATTCCAATGGCTCGACCGCGTCCCGCAGCGCGCCGCTCTCCACGAAAGCGTCGAACTGGTGAAGCGTGCTCGCAAGCGCTCAGCCGCTCCATTCGTGAATGCGGTCCTGCGTAAACTCTCCGTCGCGCCGCAATCCAGCAAAACCGTCGAAGACGAACCCTCTTCCCCCGGCACTCTGTCCCGCGCCCTCGCTCACCCGCAGTGGCTGGTCGAGCGCTGGACCCGCGAATACGGACTCTCTGCCACTTACCAGATCTGCCAATACGATCAATCCGTGCCAGTGACCTCAATCCGCCTCCGCACGCCCGATGCAGAACTGCACCTCAACCAGGAGGGAATCACCCTGGGCCCCGGACGCCTCCTTGCCTCCGCCCGTCGGGTTGAAACAGGAGACATCACGAACACGAAAGCCTTCCACAATGGCGAAGCCGTCATCCAGGACGAAGCCTCACAACTCGTCGCCGCCCTCGTCAGCCATGCTCTTCCCGAACGATCACGAATCCTCGACTGCTGTGCCGCTCCCGGCGGCAAGACGCTGGCGATCACGGATCACAATCCCACAGCCGCAATCACCGCCGTCGAACTTCACCCGCACCGCGCGCGCTTACTCCAAAAGCTGCTGCACGCACATCCTTCCCAGTCGAGCCGAATCCAAATCGTGACCGCCGACGCTCAGCACCTCCCCGTCTCTCACCTGTTCGACCGAGTCCTCGCCGACGTCCCCTGCTCCGGCACCGGTACGCTCGCCCGCAATCCTGAAATCAAATGGCGTCTCACCCTCGTCGATCTCGCAGAGTTAGCCCAGCGCCAGTTCGCAATCCTGCGCTCCGCTCTCGCCCAGGTCGCACCCGGGGGACGCCTCGTCTACTCCACTTGTTCGCTGGAAAAGGAAGAAAACGAAACGGTCGTCGAGCAAGCCCTGTCGGAGAACAATTCCTTTCGCTTGCTCGACTGCCGTACAGAACTCGACCGCCTGAAAGCAGCCGCCGAACTAACCTGGCCCGACCCGGCCTCACTCACGCGCGGCCCTTACTTACGCACCATCTCAGGCGTCCACCCCTGCGACGGCTTCTTCGCCGCAATCCTTGAAAGGGTTTAGGAAAAATCTTGGGGATATCCGCGGAGATCCGCGCCAATCCGTGGCGCGTTGTTCTTACCGCACGTCGAAATTCACTGCCGCCCCTGCAAACACTTTCTGCCCCGCCACCGGCACCTGCGACACAATAATGCTCGCTGGCGAAGGCTCTGCCGGAGCCGCAGACTGTGGCGCTGCATTCGTCGACCCTGCATTCGAATCACTGGTAGTAGCAGCATCTGCGACATCCGCGCTCGCCGGCACCACCACGTTCACGTTCCCCAGCTTGAACCCCGCGTCCTGCAAGCTCCGGCTCGCGCTCCCCAGCGGCTGCCCGATGAAGCTTGGCATGACGAATGCCGGAGGATCTGGCGCCGCCGACACCAGAAAACTGATCTTGGGCGCCGCCACCTGCGTCTCTTTCGCTGTCGGGCTCTGCGCCAGCACCTGATCCGCTGGAATCCCCGGCTCCTGCACCACCGCCGTCGAATCCACATCCAGCCCGCGCCGCCGGATATTCAATTCCGCCGCATGCTCGCTCTGTCCCGTAACATCCGGAATCGTCACCCGCATTTTTCCGAGACTCTGCGCCACTCGCACCTGCCACCCGCGCCGCACCTTCGTTCCCGGTAGCGGCAGTTGCGACATGATTCGCCCTTCAGGAATCTGCGGACTGTAGTACTGACGCTCGATCGAAATCTGCAATCCAAGCCCCGCCACAGCGTGCTCCGCCTCCGCCGGGGCCAGCCCGATCACCAGAGGCACCGCGACTTCCTGCCCGTGGATAGCGAACCGCATCGCCGTCAGCGCCGACACCATGGCCACAATCACCAGCACCAGCGCCAGCATCGCAAATCGAATCGCAGATTTCATATCTCAACGGTTTGGATCGCCGATTTCATAGCTGAACAGTTTGGAGAAAACTCTCGTTTTGGATGGCGCAGCGTCTTCCGTTTTAGGTCGGGCGGTGTCCCCGGTCTTGGATGGCGCGGTTTTGGGTGGCGTAGCGCTTTCAGCGCTGCGACAAGCTCTTTACGTTTCTTCGAAGGCTTTAGCCCCAAAGACATGGAACCCAAATTTTTCAAGCACGGCCTAAAACCAACCTGGACATGCCCGCTCAACAGAATTATAGTCCGCGCTCCGCAAACAAAACTAACTCAGCCTTTTCAATCACATACACTCTTCAGCTCTGCACTGCCTCGCAAGCTAGTGCACCCGCCGACCTCTGCTTGCAATCTAATTGACTACAAGCGTTCTACCCTCGAGGTGCGTCATGACTTCCTCGTTGGAGTATCATATTCCCGTGCGACATTCCATCCCGGCCTCGCTCGCACTTTCCAGTCCGCTCGCGCTGCTGCTGATCTTCGTTTCCTCGATCTTCGTCTCGACCAGCCACGCCCAAATCAACGGCGCTCCCGCCTCCGTGACTTCTCCCGGCTTCGGTGGACGCCCCGTCAACGGTACTCCCCCGAGCGTCACTTCACTCGGCCCCCGTGGCTTCGCTCCCAACCACGGCGTCACCTTCTCCACGAACGTGCCTCGCAACGGCGACGGTCATCATCGTCACCATCATGCAGAATTCGCTGCTCCGGCCTTGGGCTACGCCGTACCGGTTCCCTACGCCGTCGATCTCGGCGCCAGTGATGCAGACGACGCCAACGCCGATGACCCTGACGCGCAGTATCAGGGAGGCCCCACAATCTTCGATCGCCGCGGATCCGGCGCCGCTTCCTACATTCCTCCCGTGAAGGACGTTCCCACGCCTCACGCTGTGAGGGATGCCGACGCCACAACTGCCGATGCCGATCCTCCCCAAGCGCCGACGCTGCTCATCTTCAAAGACGGCCACAAGCTGGAGGTTGGAAACTACGCCATCGTCGGCCCGACACTTTTTGATCTGACACCGGGACACCCGCGCAGAGTTGCTCTGGCCGACCTCGATCTCGAAGCCACGCGCCAGCAGAACGATGATCGCGGCGTCACCTTTCAACTTCCGCCATCCGCGCAGGCCAACTGATCATGCGCCGATTGTTGCTCATCACTCTGCTGGCCGCTCTGGCGCCATGTGCGAGTGCGCAGCGAATGGGCGCTGCTTCCCCGCACTTCGCCGCCCGATTCAACCGCGGCGCTTTTCCGCGCCCTTCCTTTTTTCCGCTCGCGTACTCTGACCCGTTCTACGCAGACTATCTTTCCAACACGGGATATCCCATAGCATCCCAGCCGCCCGTGATCATCTTGCAATCCCCTCAAGTGAGAGCGCCGGAGCCGGAGCGTTTCGCGCCTCCGGCACAGCCGCTTATGATCGAGCTGCAAGGTGACCGTTATGTTCGCGTGACCGGCCCCGAGACCTCTGGAGCCGAAATGATCGATAGAATGCCGGAAGGTTCGCGGCTCTCAGAACACTCCAGCGCGCCGATCCACGCTCCTACACCCGCAGAGCTGCCCCCTGCGGTTCTCATCTTTCGCGACGGCCACCGCGAAGAAACATCTGACTACACAATCGCCGATGGCATTCTCTACGCGCGCACCGATTACTACACCACCGGATCCTGGAACAGAAAAATCGAACTGTCCTCCCTGAATCTGCCTGAGACCGCCAAGTCAAACGAATCCCGCGGCGTAAAATTCCAGATCCCATCATCCCCCAACCAAGTCATCGTCCGCCCGTAAAGCTCAAGTCATTCTCCCTCCAAGCCGGAACCAGGACGGAGACGATGCTCGACTCTGTGTCCTCAGTGCCCCTGTGGTCGATGATTTTTTCGGACTCCACCCTAGACTGACAGCAGCGCTGCCAGCCTCATCAATGTCAACATCCGCACCCAACTTCCCCCCTCAACCGTGGTATAATAAAGACAGTTCCCGGGGCACATAACATCTTGTAAATACAACCAGTTACAAGATTTTGAGAGCTGAAATTGGAGTTTCGAGCTGACGGCTAAAAGCTGACAGCTGAGAGCTAAGAATGGCTGACGATCAAAACCCTGAACTTCCCCTAACTCCTCCTCCCGGCGGCGACGGTACCGGCCCCGGCGCGTTGAACATTCAACCCGTCAACATTGAAGAGGAGATGAAGCGGTCGTATCTCGATTACTCCATGTCGGTGATCATCGGCCGCGCGCTGCCCGACGTCCGCGACGGACTCAAGCCCGTCCATCGCCGAATTCTTTACACCATGCAGCAAATGGGGTTGCAGCCTAATCGGGCCACGCGCAAGTGCGCCCGCATCGTCGGCGAAGTCATGGGCAAGTACCATCCCCATGGCAACCTCGCGGTGTACGACGCTCTCGTCCGCCTCGCGCAAACTTGGAGCATGCGCTACCCGCTGATCTTTGGTCAGGGCAACTTCGGCTCCGTCGACGGAGACCCGCCCGCAGCCGATCGTTATACCGAGGCCAAGCTGTACCAGGTTGCCACCGCACTGCTCGAAGATCTTGACAAAGAAACCGTCGACTTCCATCCCAACTACGATGGCAGCGAAGTCGAGCCTGACGTTCTTCCCGCGCGCATTCCCAATCTTTTGATCAATGGCTCCGACGGAATCGCGGTCGGCATGGCCACTAAGATTCCACCGCACAATCTCACCGAGATCGTCGACGCCACCATCACGCTGGTGAATAATCCCAACGCGCAACTCGCAGAGATTTTGAAATTCGTACAGGGCCCCGACTTCCCGACCGCCGGCATCATTCACGGCCGTTCAGGAATCTTCGAAGCCTACCGTACGGGCCGCGGCCGTTTCATGATGCGCGCCGACGCCAAGATCGAGAACGTCAGCAAAGACCGCCAGGCCATCATCATCAAAGAAATTCCGTATCAGGTGAACAAAGCCCGCCTGGTCGAGCGTATCGCGCAGCTGGTCAACGACAAAGACATCGAAGACATCTCCGACATCCGCGACGAAAGCGATCGCGACGGCATGCGCATCGTGGTCGAACTCAAGCGCGGCGCCGAGCCTCAGATCGTTCTCAACCAGCTCTTCAAGCACACGCAGATGCAGGAAAGCTTTTCGATGATCCTGCTCGCGGTAGTCAACGGACAGCCCCGCGAAATGGGCCTGATTCAGACCATCAAGTACTTCATCGAGCACCGCGTCGACGTCGTCCGCCGCCGCACCGCTTACCTGCTGCAGAAGGCGAAAGATCGCGAGCACATCCTCGAAGGCTACCTCACTGCCCTCGATCACCTCGACAACGTCATCACCATCATTCGCGGGAGCGCCAACCGCGCCGACGCCCGCGAGAATTTGGTGCTCTACTTCGGCGGCAAGAAGATCGACATCAACACCACGGGCCGTGCGCCCAAGCTCGATCCTGAGAAGCCCTTCACCACTCGCCAGGCCGACGCCATCCTCGAGCTGCAGTTGCATCGCCTGACCAGGCTTTCGATCGATGAAATTTCTAACGAATTGAAGGAAGTCCGCGAGAACATCGCCGAGTACGAATCCATCCTCGGGTCCGAAACGAAGCTGCGCAAAGTCATCATCAAAGAGCTCGAGGAAGTGAAGAAGCTCTACGGCGATGAGCGCCGCACGCGCATCGAAGACGAAGCCGCCGAAATCGTTCTCGAAGATCTCATCGCCGACGAGCAGGTGGCCGTCACCGTTAGTCACTCCGGCTACATGAAGCGCACGCCCATCTCCACCTACCGCATGCAGCGCCGCGGAGGCACAGGTCGCACCGGCATGAAGACGCGCGACGAAGATTTCGTCGAACATCTCTTCATCGCCTCGACGCACGCCTACATCCTGATCTTCACCAACAAGGGCCGCGTCTACTGGCTCAAGGTCTACGAAATTCCTGACGTCAGCGCCGCCGGCAAGGGTAAGCACATCGGCAACCTCGTCGGCCTGCAACCCGGTGAAACCGTCAAGACCATGGTCGCGGTTCGCAACCTCGAAGAAGAGAACAAGTACGTCTTCTTTGCCACGCGCAACGGTCTCGTGAAGAAGTCTGAGGTGCGCGAGTTCATGCACGTGCGCTCCAACGGCATCAACGCGATCGGGATCGAAGAAGGAGACGAACTGGTCGCAGCCCGTATCACCGACGGCAATCAGATCGTGTTCCTGGCCAGCCACGAAGGCATGGCTGTCCGCTTCGACGAAAGCCACGTTCGTCCCATGGGCCGCGCGGCCTTCGGCGTCTGGGGCATCGACCTGGAAAAGAACGACTACGTGGTCGGAATGGCAACCACTACGAAGCCCGACGCGCCCGCTCCTGCCAAGGAAAAAGTCGAGGGCGAACCAGAAGTGATCGACGCCGCGGTCAAAGGCAAGTTGATCCTTTCGGTCACCGAAAACGGCTACGGCAAGCGCACTCCTGCCGACGAATACCGCTTAACCAACCGCGGCGGCAAGGGCGTGATCAACGTAAAGACCACCGAACGCGTCGGCAAAGTCGTCGCCATTGCGCAGGTCGACGAAACCTCCGAAGTCATGCTGATCAGCCACTACGGCAAAATCATCCGCATGGACTCGACTACGATCCGCGAATCCGGCCGCAATGCCCAAGGCGTCCGTCTCCTGAACATGGAGCCAGGCGACCGCGTAGCCGCAGCAGTCGTGATCGCTCCAGACGCCGAGCCAAACGGCGGCAACGGAGGCACGCTGATTCAGTAGGAAGAATAGACGAATGAGGCGCGGGCGCCCTGCCCGCGCCTCACCTCAGCAACAAAACATCATAACTAGCGAGAGAGGCCTTTCAGGGCCGCATCCAACATCCCATCATTCATGACGAACCGGACACGTGCTATTACGAATCGACCAACTGAAGTAAACTCTGAGCATCAAATAACAGAGATGGGATGTGGTCCTTCGTCGAATCGGCGGCAGTGCGATTCAAAAGGGAGGAATTTGCGCCCGTCAGGCTCAAGTATCTTAGTAGCTCTACGGGCGGCCCTCGGTCTTGCGGCTGCTCTTCGCGCGCAGACTGCCTCTCCGGCACCGTCTGAAGTGACGGCAGCGCAGATGAGCGCTGCGCCCAACCAATCGTCTGAGCACACTTCTGCCGCTGCGGAGGGCTTGATCAAAGTTGATGTCGTAGTGACCGATAGGTCGGGGAAACCGGTCCCGAGTCTCGGCCCAACAGACCTAACCTTGCTGGACAACGGCCAGCCAGGCAAGATTCTCTCCTTTCATGCATTCGATGGAACCTCAGCCACGTCAGACCTGCCCGTCGAAGTCATTCTGGTGATCGATACACTCCGTATGCCGGGCATGCTCGCATCCCATGAACGCGAGGAGGTTCAAAAATTCCTGGGGCGAAATGGCGGCCATCTGTCCCGACCCGTGTCCGTCTTCAAGCTTCTCGATTCCGGCCTATGGTTGGTGGCCGAGCCTTCGAGGGACGGGAAAGCCTTGGCCGAGCAAATCGCTCATGATGGTCAGCTCCGCCCGATTCGCAGGGCTGTGGGCCCAGCCACTCATTTCAGCTCGAGCCCTCAACCAGATCCGCCCGGCCTGCTGGCGCTGAAAGCACTCGGGGACATTGCCACAGGTGAAAGGCAAAAACCGGGCAGAAAGTTGCTTGTCTGGATCGGACCGCGCCGCGAAGAGAACGGAACACCCTTCGAACAGCAGCTGCGAGAGGCACGCATCGCTCTCTACAGCTTTTCAGAAGGAGAGAACGACCACGATCCGCGTGCCCTCCACTATAAGGATTTCCTGAATGGCGTGAAATCTCTCCGCGAGGCCGAATTCAACGTCTTGGATAGAAAGGTGCTCGCAGTGCAAAGCGGCGGTGGTGTGCTGGAACCAACGAACGACTTCGCCAGCGAAATCGCCAGGCGTATCGAGGAGAACAGCACTTTCAATACGGTGTCGTTCAACCCGTCTCCTGCAGATCATCCGAACGACTATCACGACCTCAACGTGCGAGTTGGTACTTCAGGATTGACGGCCCGCACCGTCACTGGCTATTACGATCAGCCGTACTATCAGGATCAACCAAATGTCGTGGCTAAGCGCGTCACTGTCGAGCAGTTAGAGCAAGTGCTCAAAGCCGCCCGCGGCAAGTCGGATCGAGAGGCGGTGCAGCGGCTCTCTAATCTGGAACTAACCGAACAATTGAGTAGCGCAAAGCTCTCATCCTGGTCAGCCGATTTGCGTGGGCCAAAAGCGCGGGAGGCCCTGGTCGCGTTGGCCGATGCATCGGCGTTCTTGGCTCCTCCCGCATCGGAGATTCCTGAGGATGCTGCGCCGGACGCCAGTGCGCAGCGAAGCATGATCTCGTTGGCCGACGAATATCTGAACGAGACGATTTCGAAGTTGCCAAATTTCTTTGCTACGCGTACCACAGTTCGGTATGAGGAGACTCCCGCAGCCGCGGATGGGGGTTCAAGGATCGAGTATCAACCCTTGCATATGGTGGAGAGCTCCAAGGCAACGGTGCTTTACCGTCGCGGCCACGAGGAAGTGAATTCAGCAGTGGCGGAACGCAACAAACCGAAAACGGTAGAACCGTATCTGAATGCCTATGGTACGTTCGGGCCCATTCTCGGCGCAGCAAATGACGCGATCGCCAGCAGCAATCTCAGTTGGAAGCGCTGGGAACGGGGCGCGGATCGGCTGCGAACCGGCTTCAGCTACGCAATCCCGGAGGAGAAATCGCACTTAGATACTGCTGCCTTCCGGAAGGTGACGGGGCGACCAGTCTGCAAATCGTTCAGGGGTATCACGGGGAAATCATGATCGATCCAGCGACCGGCGCTGTCCTTCGCCTGACGATCGAGGCGGACCTGAACCAAGGATTGCCTCTTGTCCGGTCTGACATCTTAGTCGATTACGGCCCCGTCGAACTCGGAGGAAAGACCTACATCTGCCCCGTGAGGAACCTCGCTATCTGGAGGTCGCGGACCGTGAACATTTTCTCGCTCATCGATTGGAATGAATGGTTCAGAACTTACGGTCCCTTTTCGACCATGCTGAACGATATGGCCTTCGATAACTATCACTTATTCCGAGCAGAGACACGCGTGGTGACCGACGTTCCTCCGTCGGAAAAGCAGTAGGTCGAGCCTAAGTTACGTGGCCAGCCAAAATATTTCCCAAGTGAGGACGGATGCACCGCTGCTGGGCGGCGAAGACCTCGCCATTGTTTGGCGTAACATCCCCTTATCAGTGATCGGCAAGGGCTCCTCGACGGATCAGGCGGCGGGAATGCGAAATGTCTAAAGTCGCCATCCTTTTCATAGACCTCAGATGGTCCAACTCCTCAAGGGCGAATTGTGGCAATATTTGTTTATCGTGAGGTAATCGGCCATGAACCCGGTTCGCGTAATTCTCTGGACGGCAGCTATGGCATATACCGGATTCCTTCTTACCGGCCAAGGGCTGCGGACGTTCAACAGCCTCTCAATTACGGAAGCGCTCCTCGGAGCTTTGACAGGATTTTTGCTTGCTATCATGTTCACTCTCCGAGAGAGGCGGCGACGGAGACCCGCCTTAGTTGCATATTCCATGGAACAAATCTTCCCGAACTGGGGCAAATCCCGTGAAAACCCCGGCTCAGATCCGAAGCTAAAGCGTTGAGTGGTTTCTCGAGGTCTTCGATCTCTTACCCGTTTACCAGCGCCATCATGTGCTCCGGATACCTTCCTCCTGCCGCCGCATCCGCCGGAAACGCTTCTTCAATCCTCTGCAAATCTTCCTTCGTCAGCTTCACCGCGACCGCGGCCACATTCTCTTCCAAATATTTGCGCCGCTTCGTTCCCGGAATCGGCACGATATCCGAACCCTGCGCCAACACCCACGCCAGCGCTAGCTGCGAAGCCGTGCATTCCTTCTCGCGAGCAATCTCCTCTACGCGCCGCACCAGATACAGATTCTTCTGAAAATTCTCCCCCTGAAACCGTGGAGAATTCCGCCGGTAATCATCCGCTGGCAAGTCTTCGAGCTTGCGGAACTGCCCCGTCAAAAACCCACGTCCCAGCGGACTGTAGGCCACAAACCCGATCCCAAGCTCGCGGCACGTGGCCAGAATCCCGCCCTCCGGATCGCGCGTCCACAACGAGTACTCCGTCTGCAACGCGGCAATCGGATGCATCTTCACGGCACGCCGCAGCGTCGGCACCGACGCTTCTGACAGCCCGAGATACCGCACCTTGCCAGCCTTCACCAACTCCGCCATTGCGCCAATCGTCTCTTCAATCGGCGTCTTGGGATCGACGCGGTGCTGGTAGTAAAGATCGATAGTCTCGACGCCCAGCCGCTTCAAACTGGCGTCGCACGACTTGCGAACATAGTCAGCCTTCCCGCTCACCCCGCGAACATTCGGATTCGCAGGATCGCGCACGATCCCAAACTTCGTCGCCAGCACGATCTTGTCGCGCTTGCCCTTGATCGCACGGCCGACCAGCTCTTCATTCTTGTAAGGGCCGTAGACATCTGCGGTATCGAGAAAGTTGATTCCAAGTTCGAGCGCCCGATGAACCGTCGAGATCGATTCGGCGTCATCAAAGCCGCTGTAAAACTCCGACATCCCCATGCACCCCAGCCCGAGTGCGGAGACTTTCAATCCACTGCGTCCAAGCTCGCGAATCTGCATGATTGCACCTCGTAGAACGGCATGCCGCAGGCTGTTGCGGGGGCGTCTCGCCCGCGGAGTCAATGATCTTCCTATAAAGATGTCAGGAATCGTAAGGAGGATGCGACGAGATTATCGTGACACTCGAATGCGCGGCTTGCCGTTGGGCAACACCTGCCCGATCTCCACTGCCGCAACGCCCGCGTCATAGAGGGCGTTCGTAAGGTGCTTCCCGTCCGGCGTGGAAATCAGCAACCCACCCGCAGTCTGCGGATCGAACAGCAACGCCCGGACATCCTCCGGCACGCCGTCGTCATACTCCACCAGGCACTCCGCAAAGTCTCGATTGTTCTTGAGGCCTGCGGGAATGTATCCGGCGCGCACGCACTCGAGCGCTCCTTCGATGAGCGGCACACTCCCGGCAGAAATATTGATCGACACATCCGACGCCAGCACCATCTCGCGCGCATGCCCGATCAAGCCGAACCCAGTCACGTCGGTCATCGCACTCACTGCATAACCGTGCGGCGGCTGTTGCGACGCGGCTGTCGAGCCTTGCTCGACCTGACCGGGTCTGAGACCCGGCCCCACATGTGCACCTGTGATCACTTCCGCAGCTCGTTTGTTGAGCGTCGTCATCGACCGCACTGCGGCATCAATCCATGACTGCTCCGCTTTGCCTTTCTTGATCGCCGTCGAAATCACACCTGTGCCAATGCCCTTGGTGAACAGAAGCGAGTCGCCGACCTTGGCGCCGACATTCGCCAGAACTTTCTTCGGATGCACCATGCCCGTGACGGAGTATCCAAATTTGGTTTCCTCGTCGCGAATGCTGTGGCCGCCAATCACGGTGCATCCCGCTTCGATCATCTTCGACAATCCGCCGGCTAGAATGCGCTCCAGAATTGCCAGATCGGCCTTCTCGGGAAAACACACGAGCGCCAGGGAAGTGAGCGGCTTTCCGCCCATGGCGTAAACATCGCTCAGGGAATTGGTCGCCGCGATCTGTCCGAACGTGTAGGGGTCATCGACAATCGGCGTGAAGAAGTCCACCGTCTGCACCAGCGCCTGATCGGGCGCGATCAGATACACTCCGGCGTCGTCGGCATGATCGAAGCCGACCAGAACGTTCGGGTCGTGTTGCCGGGCTAATTTCCCAAGCACCGTGTCCAGCGCCGCCGGACTCAGCTTGGACGCTCAACCCGCAGCTTTCACCGACTCCGTCAGCCGAAACGGCTTGCTCTCAGACATGAATCTATTGTATCGAGTTGTAGGTTTTACTTAGGTTCGAAGGGCAAGACGCTTACCACGGAGACACGGAGTCACAGAGAAATCAAAATCCAGAACGGATGGGAGCCAATGTTTGCTCCGTGCCTCGGTGGCTCCGTGGTGAAGAGCAGCTTCGCTACTTCACCGTCACATTGGTCACGCGAATCTCGGGATAGTTTCGGTTCCACTGCGCGGAGATGCTGTCGAACGTCAGCCGGAATGGCTGCGCCTGTCCCGGCGCGAGAGGAGAAACGCTGACGTCGACCGGTTCAAGATAAGCTCCATTGGTCCGGACCACCTGTAGCGGCACTTCTTCCTGCTGCGCAAGCTGTCCCATCGAGTCCTGGAACGTCACTTCCACCACGACGTGCGTCACGGTCTTGTCGCCCGTATTCGTGATCGTGCCATCGATGTAGCTGACCGTGTGCCCAACAAAATTCTCGGCCGCGCTCATCTTAAAGTCGGAGAGCTTCAGGCTGGCGATATAGGGTGAGGCCGGCTTTGCGACCTTTGGCGGCTGTTGCATCAGGAATGCAGCCGCGAGTGCGCCCCCAATCACTACTGCCACCGCGATCCCGATAATCAAACGGCTGGAGTCGCGTTCCTCAGCGACCGGAGTTGGCTGTCCCAAGCTGCTCATGAGTGGAATTGTAGGCTGTTGCTTTTCGCTTGTCGATTTCCCCGCTCAATCTATTGTCATCGATCCTTGTCATCCTGAGCGCGTCTTTTGCGCGAAGGGTCTATGCACTTGCCGCCAGGGCCTCAGGATGACAGCGGATTGATTAAGCCCGCGCCGCCAGCAGCTTCGCCGCATTGTCGTGATAAACCTGCTTCAGAATCGTATCGTCCAACCCGAACCCATTCAAACTCCAGTGATAGGAAAACTGATCGATCTCATAAAAATGTTCGTCCATAGATTCCAGGATGCGAAACGTCACCCGATACATCGCCTTGTCGAAGCCCATATCGGTGCCGTAGACCAGTCGGGCGGCATGCTTCTCGTAGAAGGCCGCGGCGAAACGCGGAATCGGCGCGGTCTCGGCGTACCGGGCGGAAATGTCCGCATACAGATTCGGATTACGTTCCAACACCTCACCCAGTCGCGTCAGATCGTAATCCAGGTTGGCCAGGTGGCACGCGATGAATGTCGTATTGCGGTGCCGCGCCGTCGTGCGCTCAAGGATGTCGACCATCCCCGACAGCCCCACAATCCCTGGCTGATTATCGAGTCGCCATTCGTACGCATTCATCAGCCCGTCGTTGTAACGGTCCATCTTCTGATACATCCAGATCGGATCGGCCACATGCAGGCTCACCGGCATTCCCAGCTCGCCGCACTTGTCCCACACCCCGTCCATGCGCGGATCATCCGGATGCATCCCGGGGGCCTTCAGCTTGCCCGACCTGAGCCCCTGACCTTTGTCGTGGATCTCGCCCACTCCGCGCGCCCCCGCTTGCTTGCAGCGCTCCAGCTCCTTGACTGCAGCGGGCCCGAACCCCGGCTTATCATAGCCCGTGAAATCGAAGCCGCACCACATCTCAAAGCGCTCCGGATACTTCGCATACTTCCGCTGAATCTCGTCAAACGCCGCGCCCGTCGTCATAGTCAGGATCATGGTCTTCTCAATTCCGACCTCGTCCATGTTCCGAGCCCAATCATCAATCTCGGCCGAAGTCTTCGCGTACGGATGCGAGTGCATGTCGATGACGGGGAACTTGGCCTTCGCGATCTCCGTGACGGGAATCTTATAGATCGCTTTCGGCCGGTAGTCCTTCAGCAAAAGCGTCTCGGGCGACGCCGTCTTCGTGGTTGCCGGAGCATCGGTGTGCGCGCCAGCCTTCGCTTCCTCCACGGTGTCGGCAAATGCCGCCGCAGATGAAAATCCGGCTGCGACTCCGGCCCATCCCGCCCGCTTCACAAACGATCGTCGATCCATGCAATCTCCCCAATGCCGAACAGAAATATCTATGCCGAAGTCCGAAAGAAGGCAAGCAGAAACAAAACGCCGAACAAAGTATCGACGCCTGCGAACACCAGGTCTGAGGGATGAATCCGGTGCTGCAGATAGAGGACGAGCAGGGAAGTTCCGTACCCGAACTTCTCAAGGACGGAAGGAATCATCATTATGCGGAAGCGCACTGGATCCAGCGCGATCACTAGAAACACAAACTGCCACGCCAGTCCCGCGCTGACAAATCCATAGTAGAAGCCGGGATGCGTGATGGCCGGAGGATCCTGCCGTCCGATGACGTCGAACATAAAGTAAAGAGGTGTGAGGACCAGTACGCCCCAGACGAAAGCAATCCAGAAAACAATCTTGGCGAATTTCATTGGGCTCCTCTCTGCGTCTTGGAACTCTTCTCCAGTGAGTTCTGATCAATCCGCCCCATTTTGTTTTTGCTAACGTCGCTAATCCTCAATCGATGAGACTTGAGATGTTCAGATCGGCGACTCGATCCGCAAAATCATGATTCTAAACAGCCTGCGTGCAAAATATTCCGGAATAAGGACTTACACTGCATTTTCCAAAGTGTTGGCGTTCGGAAGGTGGCCGCAGAAATCGCGCGCATGACGACGAGTCTTCGCTTTCTCGAATCCTCAGTCAAGGTTGTTCGTCACAAGAATCAGAATTTTGCCTGTGGAAAACAGCAGCGCGTTGGCTTGGGCCGTGGTCATGGCTCTGATGGCTAGCTTTCATACTTCCAACTCTCGACGGTCTGCTGTCCTCATGGGGCTAAAGAAGCCGGCGGGAGGTGTCATTAAACTCTGCTGTCAGGCTGCGTTCGAAACATCAGTACTCCAGGCTGTACAGAGATCGATCCCGCCGGCCCGATATGCCTTTCGAACTACTGCGGGTTCACTCTTAGAAAGGGCGGTGGTGTAAGATTTCCGGCATTACATTTGGTGACGTGGTCGGTTGGAACGTTGTGCGTAGGCTAAAGCTACATATGAGTTCTGTCGACAGTCGCCGATTCCACACTCTCATGCTCGTGGTCCTCGTGGCCACGATGTCCTACTTCGCCGCAAGACTAGGCGGGACGGTTGTGATACGCCCGCAGGTAGACTGGCCACTCTGGCCGGGTAACATTCTCCTGGCTTCCGTGTTGCTACTGGTACCCCGCAGAATTTGGCCCATCCTCATAGCGGCAGCCTTCGCAATGTTTGTGGTCTATAACCTGCAAACGAGCATGCCGATTCGTTCCATTATTGTTCTCTTGCTGTCTGATGCGGTCGAGGTCCTGACAGCGGCGTTGGGACTAAGTTATTCCTTTGCGGGTATACCTCAACTAAACAGTGTGAAGGCCCTCGCCAGATATTCGTTCTTCGCCGTGATCCTAGCGCCATTCACTGGAGCGTTCTTCGGTGCGCTTGCGACGTACGGGGAGTATTGGACAAGTTGGCGAGTTTCTTTCTTGTCTGAGGCGTTGGGATTCCTCACTCTGATGCCTGCAATTCTGGGTTGGGTTAGCAAAGGACCAGCTTGGGTGCACGAGTCAGTTTCTCGCCACCTTGAAGCGTTCGCTATGCTGGCGGGTTTGACGGTCCTTGGGTATTTCACGTTTGTCTCACCCTCAACACTCATCGCGCCCGCGTTGACCATTGTCCCGTTTCTACTGTGGTCGGCTTTGCGCTTTGGACCAACCGGTGTCAGTAGCATCATGATTGCGGTGGCTTTTCTGGCGATTTGGGGCGCAGTCCACGGACGCGGCCCTTTCATTGGACCAGCTCCGATTCACAATGTACCGACATTGCAGCTATACCTGCTGTTTACTGCGGCACCTTTCATGGTTCTGGCAGCGATAGCGGAAGAGCAAAAACAAACCGAGCGCTCCTTCCGGGAGAGTGAAAAACGTTTCCGATTGGTGGCCGACACGGCGCCCGCCTTGATCTGGATGGCAGAGGCAGACAAACTCTGCAGCTACTTCAATAAGCCGTGGCTGGACTTCACCGGGCGATCGCTACACTCCCAACTCGGCAACGGTTGGGCAGAGGGGGTTCATCCTGAGGATTTGCAAAGATGCATGGATACCTACACCCAGACCTTTGATCGTCGTGAAGAGTTCAGAATAGAGTATCGCCTGCGGCGGCACGACGGAGAATACAGGTGGGTTCTCGACATTGGAGTACCGAGGTACAACCAGGATCATTCCTTCGTGGGTTACATCGGTATTGGCATTGATGTGACCGAGCGCAAGCGAGCGGAAGAAATTCTCGCAAGCGTGAGCCGCAAGTTGATTGATGCACAGGATCAGGAACGTACCCGGATCGCAAGAGAGCTTCACGACGACTTTGGTCAGCGTCTGGCAATGGTGACCAATGAACTGGAGCAATTCCAACAAGTCTCGATTGACTTGCCATCTGACGTCCGCAGTCGAATCCGTGAATTGCAACAAGAAACGGCGGTGATTGCGACCGGCGTTCAGTCTCTGTCACACGAGTTGCATTCGTCAAAACTGGAACTTCTTGGCATCGTGGCGGCCGTGAGAGGGTTCTGCCGAGAATTTGGCAAGAAGCAGAACGCTCATATTGACTTCCAAGTGCACGATGTACCTGGCAATTTGTCGGCGGACATTTCCCATTGCCTCTTCCGAGTCCTGCAGGAAGCTCTCCATAATTCAGTGAAGCACAGTGGGGTCAGGCAGTTTGCCGTGAGATTGTACGCCACCTCAGATGAGATTCTTCTTACGATTAGGGATTCCGGCGTTGGCTTTGACCGCGAAAAGGCAAAGGCGGGCCAAGGGATTGGTCTGATCAGCATGGAGGAGCGGCTGAAACTGGTGAAGGGAACCCTGTCAATCGATTCGCAACCCAAGCTTGGTACTACGGTCTTCGCTCGCGTGCCTCTCGATTCGGAAAGCGACTCCATGCGTGCCGCCGGGTAAGAACAGGCTCCGCCTCGAGGATCCGTGGTGTGTGTCCTGCGAAACGTGAGTCTTCTACTCTCCGCCGACGGTGAGCCCGTCAACGCGAATTGTCGGGGCGGCGACCGACCCGCGGAATTCCAGGTCGTTCGCAATTTCGGAGATGTTGAAGAACAATTCCTTCAGGTTGCCGGCCACCGTGATCTCTTCCACCGGATAGGCAAACTCACCGCCCGAGATCCACATGCCCGAAGCGCCACGCGAATAGTCGCCGGTCACCAGGTTGACGCCCTGTCCCAGGAATTCAGTGACGTATAGACCTTCTTTGATCCCACCGATCAGTTCCTTCGGGGTCTTCACTCCAGGCTGCAGAAAATAATTTCCTGGCCCGATGCCCGGTGTCCCGGCCAGCCCGCGCGAAGCGTTTCCCGTGGTCTGCAGGCCAAGCTTTTTCGCGGTGTAGGTATTCAGCAGATAAGACTTCAGCACGCCGTTCTCGACGACGACCGTGCGCCGCGTGGGAACCCCTTCCCCGTCGAACGGGCTCGTTCCAAATCCGCCGGCAATCGTACCGTCGTCGATGATATTGACGTTGTCTCCGGCAATCTTCTGTCCGAGTTTCCCGGCGAGAAATGAAGCGCCGCGGTAGACCGAGTCTCCGTTCACCCCTTCGAAAATGTGCTCCAGGATCGAAGTCGAAACCATGGGATCGAACACGATCGGCGCCTCTGCGGTCTTCGCCTTGCGCGCGCCCAAGCGGCGCAACGTGCGTTCCGCTGCAATCTTGCCGACTTTTTCTGGCGCATCGAGCTTGGTCAGCGTCCGCGCAACGGAATACCAGAAATCGCGCTGCATGGCGCCCTCTGGAGTTTGCGCGATGGGCACGGCCGAGACCGAGCAGTACGAGCGCTTGTACTCGCCGACAAACCCGTGCGAATTCGCCAGAACCTTATGCCCGGTGGCCGCGTCGAATGATCCGCCTTCGCTGTTCTTGATGCGCGGATCGAAATCGAGTGCCGCTTTTTCGGCGCGGCGCGCATAGTCGATGCGATCGGCGCCCGGGAGCGAATAAACGTCTTCGTGAAAGAGGTCGAGATCGCCGGGGATCTGGCCGAGTTGTTCTTCCGAGGGAATTCCGCCAAACGGATCTTCCGACGTGATTTTCGCCAGCTCCAATGCGGACTTCACCATGCGGTCGAGACCGGCGCGGGAAAAATCGCTCGAATAGGTGCTGGCCGCGCGCTGTCCGAAGAACACGCGGACACCAATCGACTTCGATCCGGACTCTTTTAGCGTCTCGACCTGGCCTAGGCGGACGAGCGTGGAGAATTCATCGCCTTCGCGGACGACGCACTCGGCGGCGGTGGCGCCGCCAGCCATGGCTCGGCGGACGATGTCCTGGGCGATCTCGCGAAGGTCAGTGGTGGTTTGCTTAGTATGAGTCACTGTTTCAGTTGTTGGCATTCAAAACCTTTCACGACAATGGCACATGCGCGAAGAATGAATACTACGCAATTCCGTAATGCCGCTTGATTGTTTCCACGGCTCGATGCCCTGATGCTTTGTTTTCCAACACGCCGTGTTTCCAGTTACCGACGACGGGTGTTTGAAAAACGTTTCCTATCCCTGGCAGGCAAGCCTCGAAATCGGCCTGGCTCCTGCACGTCAGAACATCGAATACCTCAAGTCGTTCTTCTGATCTTTGTCCACGAAGCCTAGCCATGATGGCGTCCAGGAGTTTCAATTCATGCAAAGAGTAGAACGCTGCACCAATCAGCACCCGCTGACCGTCTTCGGGCGGTGAAGGCAAGTCATGAATTCCATGAATCCTGACAGAGATACTTTCGAGTTCCTTAGCGCACTCCCGGATGATCCATGCATGTTTCCCAGGATCTACGTAGGGCTTCTGAGCTCCCTCAAAGACCGTCGCAAGAGCTTTCGTCTTCGGCCCTCGGAGAGGACGACGGCGTTTGGATAACCAATCCCAAATCATTGGGAAGAACTCCCTGAGACTTCCTCAATCGTGCTGCCTTATAGGGATCCTTCGACTCCGTGTGAACTTCGCGCTTGGGCGCGAATTTCATACTCCGCTCAGGATGACAATGGGAAGCGGATTGCGGCGAGGCCGAAGCCGCATCCTTCCCACTACTGCATGAATCCGCCCGGATCTTTCCTGGCAGTTCCGCCAACGGTCAGCCGATCGATTTTCAGTGTCGGAATGCCTACGCCTACCGGCACGGCCTGTCCATCTTTGCCGCAGGTGCCGACGCCTTCGTCGAGTTTCAGATCGTTGCCCACCATCGACACCCGGGTCAGTACATCGGGACCGTTGCCGATCAGCGTCGCGCCCTTGATCGGCGCCGTGATCTGCCCATTCTCGATCATGTACGCTTCGGACGCGGAGAAGACAAACTTTCCATTCGTAATGTCGACCTGCCCGCCACCGAAGTTCACGGCATAAATTCCGTGCTTCACCGAGCGAATAATATCTCCTGGATCGTCCTGCCCCGCCAACATATACGTGTTGGTCATGCGCGGCATGGGGATGTGCTCGTAACTCTCCCGGCGCCCGTTGCCTGTGTCGGAAATACCCATCAGGCGAGAAGAAAGCTTGTCGCTGAGATATCCCTTGAGAATTCCGTTTTCGATGAGCACAGTTTCCTGCGTGGGCTCTCCTTCGTCGTCAACGTTGAGCGAGCCGCGCCGCCACGGCATGGTCCCATTGTCGACCACAGTGCATTTTTCGCTGGCTACGCGCTTGCCCACCAGCCCGGCGAACGCTGAAGTCTTCTTGCGGTTGAAGTCCGCTTCCAGCCCGTGCCCAACGGCCTCATGCAGCAGAACCCCGGGCCATCCGGGACCGAGGACCACTTCCATCTCTCCAGCGGGAGCCTCGCGCGCATCGAGCTGCAGAATCGCCTGCCGCGCCGATTCCTTGGCGAAGAACTCCGGAGTCTTCTCGCCGAAAAAGAAATCCAGCGCCACGCGCCCGCCACCACCCGACGTTCCCCGCGCCGAGTTTCCGTCGGTCTTTGCGATGCACGAGACGTTCATGCGCGCCAGCGGTTGGGAATCTTCCGCGAATGTTCCGTCCGATCCGACGACCAGAATGTTCCGCAATTCGTCGGCGTAGCTCGCCCGCACTTCCTGAATGCGCGGATCATACGCGCGTGCCGCTTTATCGGCGCGCATCACCAACTCAACCTTGGCACTAATGTCCGCGTCCACCGAAGGCAGCGTGACCGGATACAAACTACGAGCCGCCGCTTTCTGAAATCCTGCGACCGTGGCCTTCGCCGGAGCGCTCGCAATCAGCGCAGCAGTCTTCGCCGCGTGCAAGATGCGCTCGGACGAAAGGTCGTCGGTATAGGCATAGCCCGTGCGCTCGCCGGAAACGACACGAACTCCGCAGCCCGCCGAGATCCCCTGCGACGCCGACTTGACCATCGACTCGTCCACCATGAGCGAGGTAGAGGAAAGATATTCAAAGTAAAGGTCGGCATAATCGCCGCCCGCCGACAGCGCGGCCGACAGGTACCGCTCCAGATCGTGCTCTGTCACGCCGTAGTGATCGAAGAAAAAGCGTTGTTTGTCCAAGCTTGATTTATCCACGTGAATTAGATGCCGCCGACTCTGGTGAAGACTCGCCGGGGCCCGCCCCCTGATGCTCCATTATCCCACACGGGGGCGCCCACGGATGGGCCGGACAATTTCTTCCACAAGCTCGCCGACAGCGATGGTCACTCGTCACAGACACGGTTCAGCCCAATGTGGACAATTTCCCTCGTGACCCCCGACTCCCTCACAAACATCGTGCGGGACTTCCTCAGCGAGGCTGCGGGTGCCGTCGTACTCGAGGATGGCGCCGTGGCCTTCGATCTGGGCCAGTCCAAGTACTCGATTTCGGGCCAGCACGACAAATGCCTTCTTCACCTGTGGTCGGCCGAACGCAACACGGTCCGCCGCGTGCTCGAGGCCGAAGTGAAGAATGGGACGCTGCGTCGGGCTGTGCAGCGGTTGGGACAGGCGCGTCCGACCAAGCTGGAAATTTGTCGCGAGCGCGACCGCCGCTCGCCGTCTGCCAAGAAAGCAGCGCGGGCCAGCTACGAACAGAAGCTGCGCCGCACGCTGGAACGCCACTTCCCCGGCTTTACGATTACACGCCTGACCACCGGAATTGATTTGGAGAAATCCTTCGGTCCGATCTATGCCCGCGGGTTGCTGCGCCAAGGCCAGACGGCCTTCGCCGTTCTGGGAGTCAACGATTCCGAAACCCAGGCCTCGATTGACGAGTCGTTGACTTTCGGGATCCTGTGGCTCGAAGCCTGCCGCCAGTCCTCGGCGGGAAAGTTCCTGGTGGAGGGACTTCGTTTGTTCATTCCGCAGGGATGTTCCGCGCTGGTTCGCGAACGCATGGCCAACCTCAACCGCGGCGCTGCAAAGTGGCGCCTCTACGAACTGGACGAGCGTCACGACTCTTTAGTGGAAGTCGATTGCAGCGACCGCGGCAATGTGGCCACGCGCCTGGTTCACGCGACGAACGAGGCCGCCGCGCTGGACGCTTCGCCGAATCGATCGCGGGAATCCACGCGATCCTGCCCAACTGCGAAGTTGCCGTGCTCTCCGCTGCTGAGCTCGCCTTCCGTTGGCGGGGCCTGGAGTTTGCTCGCGCCCGCATGGGGGCCGAGGCCGTAACATTCCGGGCTAGGCAGGAAATTGTTTTCGGCGCGTTGGGGCCGAAGAGCGCGCCCTCGAAGACCGCAACTTCCCCTTCTTCCTGCAACTGCTAACCGCTGTGCGCGACACTCGCCATCCCTACGGCCCGCGCCAGCATTCGCTTTTCCGTTTGCATCCGGAGCGCTGGCTCGAATCGCTCGTCGTGGCCAACGTCAGCGTCATCGACCAGCGCCTCGACTCGGGCGCGTTGTATTCGCAGGTCCCAGCATTCTCGGCATCGGACCGCACCATGCTCGACGTGTTAACCACCACCCACGACAGCCGACTCGCCGTAGTCGAACTCAAGGCCGACGAAGACATCCACCTGCCGCTGCAGGGCCTCGACTACTGGTCGCGAGTGCAGTGGCATCACAGCCGAGAGGAATTTCCCCGCTTCGGATACTTCGCAGACCGCGAATTGTCTCCCGAGAAGCCGCTGCTCTACCTGGTCGCGCCGGCATTCCACGTCCACCCTCGGACTGACGTGCCGCTGCGCTACATCTCTCCGGAGATCGATTGGGAATTCGTAGGGATTGACGAGCACTGGCGCGAGGGCGTGAAGGTAGTCTTCCGCAAGCGTCCCGAAGCCCGGTCCCGGCGGGAAAGAACGCAAACTCCAAGAACCGCAGACCCCGCATTTGCCGGTTGCGACCTGAGAGCGGGCCAGCCGCGAAGCGGCGAAAGAATGCAGCCCACAGCGCAAGCTGTGGGTGGAGGAACGAAAAAACAGGAACAAGGCCCGCAGGGGCGAAAGAGAGCAGAGGGGACCCAGCCGACGAGAGCCGGGTCTACCCTTTCCAAGCGTCCAACAACCGCCGCACATCCAGCAATTGTCCCAGGTGGTACGCATTGTGGTCCGCCAGCAGCAGCGTCTCGCGCAGAATCGTCTGCCCATCGCCCCACGGAATCCGCGCGAATAAATCCGTCTTGCGGTCGGCGACGAGGGTCTGCATCGCCTTCAAATCCCGCTGGAATTGCTGCACGCTCCTGTTCCACGCCGCTGCACTCGGCGGGGCCTCCGTCTTCGGCCAGTACCCGCTTGGCCATGGCGGGGAAACATGCTTGGGGTTGCGGCTGAACTCGAGAATGTCCCGCTGCGCCAAGCGCAAGTGTTCAAGCAGCATCCACGCGGTATGTGGGAAGTTGGCAGGCTTCACACCCCGCAACTGTGCTGGCAAGCCTTTGATGACATCGTCGAATTTCGCGTGCGCACTCCCACCTTCGAGTAGTTCGACAAGGTGTTTACGCAAGGACTGTTCGTGTTTGTCGGTCATCCGTTCCTCCGGTGCAACACGCTCAAGTGTAGCGCCGCCGCCAGAAGCATTGGACGAGCTATCGGGTCAGGAAGTTGCGAAGAGTAGTTTTGCCTTTCAATTGTGCCGGTAACCAAGAAGCGGCGTCATCCCGAGCGGAGCCGCTCTTCAGGCGGAGCGAGGAGCCTGCCCTGAGCGAAGTCGAAGGGATCTCGTGTGCTCCGGACCGCAATCTGCGGGATTTCCCTGCTTATTTCTGCGCCGCCGATGCAGTCTGCGACGAGGGCGCATCGTCGATCGTGCTGCCAATCGCATCCCCGGACAGCACCAACTCTACCCGCCGGTTCTGCTGCCGACCCTCTGCCGTATCGTTGGACGCAATGGGCTCGCTCTTGCCAAATCCGCGGGCTTCGACCGCACCGCTCGGAATCCCCTGCTGCACAAAGTAATCGCGCACGGCCTGCGCACGGTGCTCCGAAAGATCCTGGTTGTACTGATCGGAGCCCACGCTGTCGGTGTGTCCTTCGACCGCCACATGCAAGCTCGGATACGCGAGCACGATTCCCGAGACTTTCGCCAACCGCTCGCGCGCGCCCGGAAGCAGTTCGAAGCTTCCGCTTCGGAAAAGCACGTCTGACATGTTCGCGATCAAACCGCGGGCTGAGTCACGCGTCGCAAGAATCGAATTTAGCTGTTGCAACAACCGCGCGCGCAGTTCCTGCTTCTCTTTTTCTGCCTGCTGCCGCAGACTTTCCGACTGGGCGGCGGCAGCGTGAGCCTTGTCCGTTTCGGCGGCGAGGATCTGCTGCTGGGCTACCGCTTCGGCCTTGGCCTTTTCGGCTTCTTCCTTCATGCGCTCGGCTTCGGCCTTGGCTTGTTCAGCCTGGGCGCGCGCCTGTTCGGCTTGCGCGCGAGCCTGGTCCGCCTGAGCCCGCGCCGTTTCCGCATCGGCACGTCGCTTGGCCTCCGCTTCTGCGTCGGCACGAGCCTTGGCTTCACGTGCCGCCGCCGCGGCCTGCGCTTCATCTTCCGCCTTCTGTTTCACCGCCATCAGCCGTGCTTCTTCCGCAGTCTCGGTGGCTTCTTTGGCCGCCGCTTCTACCGCGGCCTTGTTCTGTTTCTGCCGGTAGATCTCTTCCGCGTGCAGCAGTTGCTGGCCAGCCTTCGACAGAATCGAGGCTGCATATTTATCCGCAGCCGCGATATGCGCGATGCGCACCGCATTCCGCGCCTCAAACAGCTCCAGCGGAGTCTTGCTGTCGATACCGAAGATCGCGTCCTGAATATGAGTGTTGGTCGAGGAGTAAGTCCCGCGCGTTACTAGTTCATACTTGGCGTCGATCGCCTCGCCACCGCCGCCGTTGACCGGAGCGCTCTCCATCACCACCATGTTGCCCGGCTGCGTCACCGCGAAATAGGGCTCCGCCGTGACGATCATGCCAAACGTCTGTAGGTCGGTGTACGCCTTCACGTGCGCGTTGCCATTATGATCGAGCGACAACTCGCCCAGGTTCACCGGACGCCCCTCGGGCGATACCGCCCACGCCACATATGTCAGGAATTCCAGCCCAAATTTTGTCGCATCCTCCATCCCCTGAAACCTGGCGTCGATTTCGAAATTGGTCTTCTTACCTTCCACCTTCGCTTCGCCCGAAGCGCCTCGCAGCAAGTCCGTCCCACGAAAATCGACTTTCGTCGTTCCACCCTGCAGCCGGTAATGCACGGCCTTGGTGGTCCGCGAGACCGTGGCAACAGCTGTGGGAAAATTCGAGGAAACAGAAGTTTGCGTTTGCGCGACCGCCATGGACGCAAGCGTAAGGATGAAGACGAAGGTGGCCAGAGACAGTTTTTTCACGAGGGTTCTCACTCTGGGGGAGATAAGAACTGACTAATCTGCCTGATAATCTTCGTTGATGTGGGGCGGAATGCAAAGAACAGGAAGGGATAGCACTTTAGTCACATCCAGGCGATTGGCAGGAAGCACTTTCTTAGGGTTCCTCTGTGATCCCGGAAGCGCACACCACTAACCAGCCAAACCAGAAAAAGCGCGGACCCTACAAGAAGAAGTAGCGAGGCAGTTTGTTTTCTGAAAGTATGGCTATCATGGGCCGATCTCAAGGTCCGTAGATAAACTCCCAAGATGGGCAAAGTTGATTTGTGCGGTCTTCGTAGTCCTTGGAAGCGTATACTGCATCGCCCTCTACGGCTTTCTTTTTTTTCTACTGCATGTGATCTTCAGTCCCGCTCCTTAGATTCAAACTGACCCTCTGCCCAGACACCGTATTCTTTGCAGCTTACGCGCGTAACTGTTTTGATCAGGCCATTGAACTCAGAATCCCTGCTCTGGGCATTTGGAGATCCCGGTAGGGATACCACTGTGCGTGGTACCCGCCGGACGGACCCGGACGGGCGCTCGTTAGCGCATCCGGTTCTTATCTCGGATGATTGGCGGCAAAGCGAACCGCGGGATAAGGATGGAGCACTCGGGGTTCAGGGAGCCATCGGCAGCCCAGCTTAAGCGTACGGTTCCAAGAGAAGCGATCCCTTTGGCTCCGGCGACGCAATCTGCGCCACCACAGTCCCAGCAGTCGTTCTCGGAACACCGCGAGGCGGTCGAGGTTTCCTGCTACCGCGTAATAGTTGAAGTAACCCTGCACGACCGATCGGAGCCATCTTCCCGTTTGGGCTATGGGATCATGCATGCGCCGCTGGAGCTCCTGCTTAAGCTGCCGCAGTTTGGACCGCATGCGCTTGCGGATCGTTTTGCGTCGCACGGTGAAGCGCCCCAGACTATTCTTCCCGCTAATGTGCGTGAAGCCTAGAAAATCGAACGTCTCGGGTTTCCCTTCCCCTCTACGTTTCCGGTTCTCTTCGGCAAATCTGCCGAACTCGATCCGGCGCGTCTTATCTGGGTGCAGTTCCAGTCCAAACATGGCCAGTCGTTCCCGCAGATTCTCCAGGAAACGGTCAGCGTGCGTCCGTCCGATACTGGAATCCCACAATGGGGTGATCTTCGAGTCCGGTCTCATACTCCTGCCAGGTGACCCCGTCCACTCCGGATGCGGCTTTCCTCTTTAGTGAGTAAAAGCTTTCCCGCAGCAGATCGACGGTCAGATGGTGGAGCAGAGCGGCGAACTTCATCTCCTTGTTTTCCCGTGCTGCTTTCCGCACGCCTGCCAATCCCTGGGACACGCCCTTCCCGCTCTGAGTCGGGTACGTGTGAGGTTGACCTGCGTTCTCCTTGACCGACGGGCTTCCCTCCTCACTCTCCGCCAACGGTCTTTTGTCTTTGTTCGAATGATTCATCGGTACTATACCGTCGTGTGACTCCTCGAGGACGTACATGCGGGCCGTGCCGCTATTGCCTTCGCCCACCGCCCTGCCGCCTGGTTTGGCAGCAGGTGTCTCCGAGGTCTCCCGGTTCTCGTGCATGAAGCTTCCAGGCGTGTCTGGGGTCTTCGACTACGCCGGACTGAGCAGGAACTCGCGCTAGCGCTCCTACTCATGTTGCCTTCCGCGCATTACAAAGACGTCGGCGTCCGGATTTCATCTTTTCGGAGCTGGATACCCACCCCGCCTATCCTCTGTCTACGCTTCGTTGGGTCCCTCGCGGTAGCAACGCAAGACTCGAGGCCGAGCAGATCGCTAGTCCTTTCTCGTGAGACTCTTTCATTCTCTGCTTCATGCCGGTTCATCCCGGCGCACTGTAATCGGGATGTTTCAACAGTCAACGAGGGCGTGCCTCATCGAACGACAGAATGGTCCTTGGTACCTGCACGCACTGGGTCAGCGTGTCCTCATTATCGAACGCCGCAGCATCCCACGCGCAGGAAAGCAGGTCGGCCGCACCCGCAAACCTCCTGAACAGGAATCATGCATGTGTCAGAAGCCGCTAATCTCCCCCACTGCTTCTCGCAATTCCGTTCTCAGAAGGCGGTCTATTTGAGGCTCGGGAAAGACTTCAGAGGTTCACGCTCAGTTGTGGTTTGGGCCCAGGCGAGCGTGGTAACCCTTGCGAGCCCGGACTTGCAGACGCTTGCCGTCTCTTTCGGCAATGACGCTGATTGCGCGATAGCTACCATTCGGCTGGAAGTCGGCGGGCCTATAGGCCACGAAGTAACGGCTACGGATCAAATCATGGAGCTTTTCGAAGGACTTGCCCAAGGTCAGCATATCGCCGGGAAAGAGGGCCTCGCCTCCGCTGCGCTCGGCCAATAGTTCTAACACCTTGTCCGCATCGGACTTGTCGCCGCTCTCCTCTTTCGTGCTGACAGTGTAGATCGCGACGTCCGTTTCCTCTGCCACTTGGATGCTTTGTTTCAGACTGCTTTGGCTTGAGTTATCTTCGCCGTCACTTAGTACGACCAGCACTCTCGCTACCCGATCGCTCTCGGGAAAGGCTCCCAACTTCCGACACGCGGTTGACACCGCATCAAAGAGGGCGGTACCCCCTCCGTTTGTGAGCTTCTCAATCCCCTTCGCCAATTCAGCTAGGTCCGAGCTGAAATCCTGAGTCACGGTAATTTCGTTGGAAAAGCCCGCTATAAACCCGAGGTCGGAGGGACCGCTTAGCATTTTCTCAACAAACTTAATTGCTGCACGCTTCTCAAACGAGAAGCGGTCATGCACGGACCCGCTCGTATCCACCAGCAGGGCCAGTCGTAAAGGAAGCTTCGACTGAGGGGCGAATTGTTCGACTTTTTCCGGCGGCTTATTGTCATCAAGGATCCTGATGTCGGACTGCCGCAAATCGTTCACCATCCGTCCATGGCTGCTGACGGCGAAAAACAAGGTCACTTGGTCCACATCGCTACGGATTGTCCACGAGTTGAGGCGGGCTGGAACGGCGCTGGGCACAGTCGCAGTTGCGACGTTGTTCGTATCCGCGGCGTTCACGTTCGTTTCGGGCGGCGTGCTGCAACCTCCGCAACTCCCGCCATCGGATTCGTCGCCCAGGGCGTCGAGCTGCGCCTTCAACCTGTCGCTGTTAGGAACGGTTTGTGCCTGCAGAGATGCGATCAGGGTTGTTCGTGGCGAAGCGGCGGCAGCCCGAACCTCCTTGTTGTGCGTTAGAGCGGCCAGATTATTGCGTGCAATCGGCGCCAATGCGTTCGTAGGGTCTTCGCTTAAGAAGAAGCCAAGTTCGCGCTCTACGGTTTCGTAATCCTGAAGGGATAAGGCGGCCGATGCAGCCACGTAATGCACATTGGCCATCCCTTTGTGTTTGAGAGCGTGGACTTGTTGGGCTGTTTTCACAGCTTGCTGGTACTGATGGGCACCGTTTTGCGCGTACGCCAGACCCGAGAGGATTCTGGCATCCGTGGGGCACAGGGAGGCAGCTTTCTCAAGGTCCGGTTCCGCAGTCTCAAAATCGTTCATCGACAGAGCCAACAGGCCAAGATTCAGGAACGCTCCCGCAAACTTCTTGTCCAATTTCCCGGCCGTCTCAAATTCGGATCTGGCGTCGGCAGAGTGCTCTTGGTCGACGTAGGCGAGGCCAAGACCAATGTGAGCTAAAACGAAGTTGGGATAGGTCTGAATCGCTTTTTGGAAGTGCTTTATCGCCTCTTTTGAGTTTTGCGCTTTCATGAGAGACGTTGCGCGATTGTACTCAACCACGGCACTGTGGGGAGCTTCCAGGTCGAGGGCCGATACCATGCCAGAATCAATCAGTTCTTTATCTTGCTTGCGCCGCTCCTCGCTCTCCCTCGCATGCCGGTTCACCTGATCGAGAACCATCAGTTTGAGGTCGTATTGCGCGAGGGGATCCGGGCCCAGATTAATGCCGGTTGTCACCTGAACCGGGCCCTCGTTGAATCTTCCCTGCGCATGCGCGCAGATTCCGCTACAGACTGAAACGAGGACGCAGGCCAGCCAGCGCTTAATAATCCGGCGTCGATGGCCAGGCGCAGACTGCACGGAATTACTCCAGCTGGGATGTTGGGTAGGGGCTAGTTGAGGACCGCACACCGGAATTTCGGAAAGTCACCGGCTACTTCGCCTCAGAACATCCGGGGAGATACTATAGCACGCTCTTCCCTGGGGCTCGGCGTCGCATTGCACGCCACATTCCTTCGGATGCTTGACCTCCAGCGCAGATGACGCGCTGGAGTTTTTCGGCACCCTGGTGCCACTGCTGGGAATCTCTCTGAGATGCTGCCCATGTCAATTTACGATATCAGGCCGTTACACTCAAGTGCCCCGTGCAAGGCCGGATGAGTGTAAATCAAAGGTAGTTCAACAGCCCAGGTTCGACAGTGTTAATTACAGTGCTCCCAGTCCGTCTCCGTTAAAACAAGCGTGTCCTTCTGCGGGGAAGCTCTCGTCTTGATTTGCCCGCAGAATGGGCAGACCCGGAACCCGTCACGGCAGCAACGCTATGGCCCCCTTGGGCCCCACGATCAGCGCGCCACCCTCCGGATACGCGCTGACCGCATTGAACTGAATCCCAAACCTCTTCTTGCCATTCATCCGCCGCGGATCGTGAGGCGGTTGAAAGTCGAACACAAAATCCTGACCAACAATAAAGATCCTCTGCGGAGCCACGGCCTTGACCCGCATCCTCTTCTCGATCGCGTCTTCCCGGATCGCCTGCTGGTTCACTTTCCGGTCATAAGCCACGGCCGAAAAGTACGCCAGCGGATGCAGCGCGGAAAGGTTCCAGGTCTTCCCACCATCCTCGGTGAACGCCAGATTCGGCCCGTCATCATTGGGATGCTTGTAGTCCCCGCCGGCAATCACCCCATGCGTCGGGTCACGAAACGCGATCGAAAAAATTCCCGCCGACTCTGGCCCATGCACCATGGGCGTATCGACAACCTGCCAGCTCTGTCCGCGGTCCGGCGAGTGAAACACGCGGGCTACTTTGCCCCCGGTTGCGAACCAGATGTCAGATCCCCCAGACACAATCGCAATGCAAGTATTCGACGCCGCGAACGCACCCTCGCCTTCCATCGCAGCCGGCATCTGTGTTGAAGGAGCCGCCCGCCAGTTCTGCCCATCTTCGGTCAGAAGAACTTCGAACTTGAGTTTTCCTTCTCCGTCCGGAATCGGATCGCCCAGCACCACCCCATGCTTCGAGTCCCAGAACACCATCGAATCGAAGAAGCCCTTGGGATTGGTATTCGTAAACTGCAACTGCCAATGCTTGCCCGCATCGCTGGTGTAGTAAATCCGCGACTGCTCGCCCGGTCCCGCGGACATCAAGAAAGCTTCGTCGGCTGAGAACGCCACGACCGCCCGAAAATCCAGCGTCCCTGCATCCGGCACCTGCGCTGCAGTCCACGTGACGCCACCATCAATCGTTCGAAGATAAGTCCCGTGCGTCCCGCTGGCCCAGGAGACTTGCCGCGATACAGCATTCACGCCGCGCAAGTTTTCAGTAGTATGCGAGATCTGCAGTTGCGGCCCAGATTGAGCCGCCGCCAATGTCGGGAAGAATGAGAATGCAAAAAAGAGAAGTGGAAGCCGGCGCATGCCGAACATTGTAGCGCCCGCATCCTGCCGGCTGTCCCGGGAGCTTGCCCTGAGCTTGCCGAACGGGCGTCGCGCTCGCGGACCCCTTGCGCTCCATTACTCACTACTTCGCCGTGAAGTCTGCGAACGACGCGCTCTTGCCCGCATAAATCCGCAAGGTGCAGCGCGCTCCCACGTGAGCGAAAGCCACTTCCAGCGCCTCTGAGGCCTGGTCCACCTGCGCCGTCTCCATGGATCCCCGCGCGATGTCCTGCTTCTCGTCATACGCGGCTCCCGGCGTTACGTTCTTATTCACCACCAGCGTCCAATGATCCTTCGCCGGTATGGGATATAGGCTATACGCTCCCAGCGGAATCAGCGAACTCCCTAGCTGAAGTTGCGCTTCGGTAAACAACGTCATCGGAGTTCCGCCCGGAGCCCAGGGCTTGCCGTTGACCGGCTTCTCTTTGTTGGAAACTGCGTTATAGCGTACGTACACCTGACGCCCGTCATCCAGGTTGCACGAGGTGGTGGAACTTGCGGCGCCGCTCGATTGCGCGGCCAGCCAGGGTGTGAACAATAACGATATGGCTACAGCTCTCCAGACGAGTGTGGCCGACATGATTGGAAAGCCTCCCGCGCAGAAGTGTAGCGCCCAACTGCCTTAAGGGGAAGCACTTTACGTGAGGACACACGCTTTTCCGCCTGCCTAGTCCCGTTCGTCATGTGTCTTCGGTGACGTTTCCCTGCCCCCGTGCGGTTGCTACCGTCGTTGCTAGGTACCGGTGCGTCAGGTACTAGCGAGTACGACAAAATCGAGGATTATCAATGGCGAAAGCGAAATTAAGAATTCTTTATGGCGAAGGGGATAGTGAGGTTTTGGCAGCGCAGGCCGCGGCCATGGAAAAGGCCGGACACATCGTTCAGTCGGCCGAAGGACGCAAGGCCGTGACGGAGGCCCTCGCGAAGAACTCGTTTGATCTGGTCGTATTGGGAGCCACGCTGAGTCGGAACGATCGTCATCATCTGCCTTATGTGGTGAAGAAGGCCAGCAGCGAGACCAGCGTTTTGGTCATGCATGCCGACGGCAGCCGTCACCCTTATGTCGACGCCTGCACCGATACCGGCTCCAGCCTTGAGTCGGTCCTGAACCGCATCGAATCCATGAAGATTGCCGGCATGACGCCAAAAGCCGCGGGTGCAGCCGCGGGGCGGTAGTTCAGGTCAGCTGTCTAGGCATCAGTTCTCGAGGGGGCGGTCGAAGCAGACCGCCCTTTTTCATTCTTAGGCATGCGAGCGTGACGGAGCACGAATCGAGATGGTTAACAGGTGGGATACGGCCGGTCTTTACCAACCCAAAATCTCTTGATGTTTTCCCGCTAATGGTGAAAAGTGGGATCCTAGCCGCGAAGCGGAGATTGAATGCGGCCCACAGCCTGCCCCCGATCGAAGGGACGCAAGTGGGGCCAGCAAATTTGAAAATTTGAAGGAGTCCCGGAGGGGCGAAAGAGAGCCGCGCCAACGCACGAACCAAACTGGTAATAGTGGAACGTCCGTGTAGATCTTGATTCCCGAATCGAAACGACCACGCTGAAAACCCGCGAAAGTGGACCTAAGGCATCGTCCTTGGCGCAGGCCTTCCCGCACCCTTGTAATCCTTGGGATACACCACCAAACATCGCCGCATCCCCTCGCCCTCGCTCTCGGTCCGCAGGTCAGCTTCGTCCCGCAGCGCCAGATGCACGATCCGCCGCTCCCGCGACGACATCGGACTGAACTGATAGGGTGTCCCCGTCTTGCGCACCTTGTCAGCGGCTACGGTCGCAGCTGTTCTCAGCTCTTGGATCCGCAACGATCTCTGGTTCTGGCAGTCGAATGAGATCTTCTCGTGCTCGCCCGAAGGTAGCCGCAGCATCTCGAGAGCAAGCAACTCGAGCGCCCGTAGCAGTTCGCCGCCGCGATCGAGCAGCAGCGCCGAGTCCGGCCCGGAAAAATCAACCAGGATCTCAGGCTTCTCCCAATCGCGGTTCTCTGGCAGCGGCGGATCCACCACGATCCGGTACTTGAAACGCAGCCCGCCATGGGTCACGACGGACTGCAGGAATTCGTTGATCTTCTTCGCAGCAGCAACTTTGTCGGGAATGGACATGAATTCAGCTCTCAGCTATCAGCCTTCAGCTTTCAGCTGGGCCGATCAGGGTTGTACGTTTCTTGCTTCCCAAACTTCTTGGCACAATGCAAAATTCGATTCCTACGCTTCCACGATCGACGCTCCAGCTAAAAGCTGATAGCTGACGGCCGAAAGCTACTTATCCTTCTTCCGCGCGCGCTTGGCCATCATCTCGCGCATCTCGCGGCCCAGCGACGTCCGGTTCATCACCGCTTGCTGCGCCATCTGAATCACGTTAGCTTCCGCGTAATACAGATTCAGACCCGCCGGCAGCCGGAAGAAGAAGAAGCCCATCATCAGTGGCATCATCACCGTCATCATTCTCTGCTGCGCCGGATCCATGCCCACCTGCGGCGTCATCTTCTGCGCCAGCAGCATGCTCAAGACCATGAAGATCGGCAACAAGAATAGAGGATCCGCTGCCGACAGATCATGGATCCACAGCCAGTGCGCATGCCGCAGGTCGAGCACACTCCTCAGCATCTGGTAATAAGCCCACAGAAATGGCAACTGGATGATCATCGGCAAGCATCCGCCCGCCGGATTCACGCCTTCTTTCTTATAGAGGGAGCTGATCTCCTCGTTCATCGGCGCCTTGCGCGGATCCCGCAGGCTGTACTTTTTATACTTCTCCTGGATCGCCTTGATCTGCGGCGCCACGCGCTGCATCTTCAGCATCGATTTCATCTGCGTCACGCGCAACGGCAGCAGCAATAAGCTCACAATCAGGGTCTGCAGCACAATCGCCCATCCCCAGTTGGGAACGATGTGATAGTAGGTCCACTTCAACCACACAAAAAGAAACTTGGCGATGATCCCGAAGAACCCGAAATCCACCAGCCCGTTCAGGTCGCTATCCGCCACCCCAGGCACCGGAATCTTCTGCAGAATTTCCAGCTCCTTGGGACCAGCGAAGAGCCGCTCGGTCGTCGTGCCGTGCAGGTTGCCGACTGCGGCTCCGAGTACGTCCACGTTTACAACTTCTCTCGAGTCCGCTTTTTGGGGATCGCGCGCCACCGACAGCGAGTTCCGCAGCGTCACCATCGCGGCCGTGCTCGGGTCGTCGGGGATAAACACGGCGGCGAAATACACGTCGGTCGGTCCAGCCCAGTGGAAGGGCCCCGGGATGGTGCCACCACCGCTAATCTTTTTGATTGGCAGACGCTCGATGCTTTTGCTGAACTGGTAGTCGATCAGCGCCGCTGCGTAGAACGCGGGCGTCGTCTGGCTGCCGAATCCCGATGGCCATGCCGGCAGCGCCGGCACGGGACTTCCTTTGTACGTGACACTGGTCTCGACGTTTACGATGTAGGTGGCATCGAAACCAAACGTCTTGCGCACCGACAAATCCTGATCGGCGTATTCGAAAGTGATCGTGGTGGGCGATGTCTGCTTGCCCTCTCGCGACGCCATGTAGAGCGCCGAACTTAGCTTGCCGCGCAGGCCCTCATCGTAAGTCCACAGCGAGAGTGGATATCCGAACTTCTCGGCCGCGGCGGGATTGACCAGATCGAGCCGCCCGTTCTGCGCGTCGTTGTCGAACTTCTTCAGGATCCACGATTTCACCTGCGCGCCGCGGTTGGAAAACGTAATCCGGTAAAGATCGTTCTCGATGACGATCTCAGTTTCGCTGGCCGCTTGCCGGCTCCCGGCACCAGCAGGAATCGCCACCGGCGGTGGAACGTTAGCGGCAGGCATGGTGGCCGCGGCCTGCTGGACAGGCTGGCTCTGCGGCGCCGCGGTTTGCTGCGGCATATATTTCTTGAGCAGCGGCTGGAACAGCAGCATCACGACGAATGTCAGCACAAACACCAGCATCAACCGCTTCTCGCTGCCGGGTTCGTGTTGTGGATTTTGAATGTCTGCCAAAGTTACCGTTCCCTCAAATCGTGCCGCAGGTCAGCGCCGCGCCGTTCAAGTTGCTCAAGCTAGGATCTTGGGTCCCGCTGTTCAAATCGCTCGCCTTGGAATTTTGGGCGCCGGCAACCAAATTGCTCGCACGAGGGTTTTGGTTCGCGTAATCCAAATCGCTTGGGCCAGGATTTTGGGTGGCGCAGCGCTCTAAGCGCTGCGTCAAATCATCTGCAATGTCACAGGGCTTTAGCCCCTGAGGGAACTTCGTCGCACCCGCGCCCACCTTCACCACAGGATCGTATCCGCCATGCGCGAACGGATGGCAGCGCAGCAATCGCCACAAAGCCATCAACCCACCGCGCAGCGCACCATACCGCTCCACCGCTTCCATCGCATATTCCGAACAGGTAGGAACGTAGCGACAAGCGGGCGGAAACATCGGCGAAATCGCCCACTTGTAGGCCCGTAGCAACCGCAGTACAACGAGTTTCCCGGCGTGGCGCATAAAACTCGGCAACGATTTCCTTTGTGATCCTTCGCCTGCCCTGAACACAGCCGAAGGGCGGTTCAAGCTTTTTCTCTCGCCGGCTTGCCCGCAAGCTTCTCTTGTATGACTACGAAAGCGCGGCCCACTTCGTTCACGACAGCGGCGAAGTCTGTGGTGAGCAAAGACTTCTTCGGATTGATCACCACATCCGCATCCGGCCCCGCGGTCACCCATGTCAGCCGCACCGCCTGGCGCAAACGCCGCTTCATCCGGTTGCGCTGCACCGCTCCACCCAGCGCGCGGCTCACCGTGAATCCAATCCGTAGTCCGGAAAACACCGGAGACTTCTTTGCGGGAACCCTGGCCTCGGCGACGTCTTGGCGGGGACGCTGCCAATAGAACACGGTCATCGACGCCGAGAAATGCCGCCGCCCCTGCTTGTAGACACGCTCGAAGTCGGCATGACGCAACAGGCGCGCGCTGCGGGGAAAGGCACCTTTCCCGCCTCGCGGCTCGACACCCCGCGCCACGACCTCCCGGGGCACAGCCGCATGATTCGATTCTCCAGGCACACTGTTAGTCACAGTGACTCTAAATTCCAGATCGCTATTCTCCAGAGGACTGTGAACATTACTGGCACAACAGCGGGTTGCGCGGACGCTCGCGTCCACGCCACTGGACTATTCGCGGAATCCTGGTTTCACCGAGACCCGTTTGCGCCCCTTGGCGCGCCGGCGGGAAATTACCTTCTTGCCGCCCTGGGTCTTCATGCGCGTGCGAAATCCGTGTGTCTTCGATCGCTTGCGCCGGTTGGGTTGGAATGTACGCTTGGGCATGAAAAGTACTTGCTCCTGATTCGTTCGACGGTGTTAGGGCAAGCCATAAGTATAAATCACCCTGTGCAATACCTCCAAACCGCAATCCGGAAGGTCAGGTCCAAAATACAAAGGCTTTAACCACGATGGACACGAAGTCACACGAAGGACTCCTTTCGTCTTGAGATCTCCTTCGTGGCCTTCGTGGTTGATGCTTTTTCTTATTCACATACTCGGAAAACCCGCGCGCTGCACCGTCTCTGCGGCAGTTACCATCGCGGCACTTGACAGCACCACACCTTCGGGTTCTGAATAGTCATTCGCGGAAAAATTCCAGCCGAAGTTTTCCACACAACAAAAAATTTTGTGCTAGTATCGCGATCTGATCTTGCTTTCGAAATTCTTTTTGCATTCGGCAGCCTCGCATCGAGAATCGGACGCATTCCGCAGTAGAATTGATGGTTCCGGCTACTTCATAACAACGGCAGTTTTAAACAGGCGCTCTCTACCAGCCGCCGGAGCGCCGCGGTGAACATTTCAAATATGTCAGTCCCCAGCACAACACTCTCCCCGAACCCGTGGGCGCGCATCCTCGATGCGCTGGAAAAGAAAATCAACCGCCATTCCTACGACACCTGGCTCAAGCCCACCCGCTACAGCCACTCCAGCGGAGGCATTCTCTTCGTTCGGGTTCCGACTGTTGAATTTCGGCACGCTGGCGACAAATACGCTGACCTCATCCAGGAAGCGATCGATAATCTCGGCCTCGGCTTCAACGATGTGAAGTTCGTCACTCCCGAGGACGACCCGGCCGCGACTCCCGTCCGGCACGACGGTGGTCTAAGTCCCGTGGCCGCAACCGCGAATCCCTCGCAGTCCCGCTTCGATTGGGATGGCGCCGCGCAACTGAATCCGCGCTATACTTTTGACGCCTTCGTCATCGGCAGCGGCAACCAGTTCGCGCATGCCGCCTGCCAAGCCGTCGCCGAGCGCCCGTCCAAGGCGTACAACCCACTCTTCCTGTACGGCGGCGTTGGCATGGGCAAGACCCATCTCATGCAGGCCATCGGTCACGAGGTCAAGCGCCGCATGCCGCAGGCCGCCATCTGCTACGTATCTAGCGAGAAGTTCACCAACGACATGATCAACTCGCTGCGTTACGACAAGATGACCAGCTTCCGCGACAAGTTCCGCAACGTCGATGTCCTGCTCATCGACGATATCCAGTTCCTCACCGGCAAAGAGCGCACCCAGGAGGAGTTCTTCCACACCTTCAACGCCCTGCACGAGTCGATGAAGCAGATCGTCATCGCCAGCGACCGCTCGCCCAAGGAACTGGCTGAGATTGAAGACCGCCTGCGCAGCCGCTTCGAGTGGGGATTGATCGCCGACATCCAACCGCCCGACCTCGAAACCAAGGTCGCCATTCTCCAGAAGAAGGCTGAACAGGAAAAGGTCACACTGCCCACCGACGTCGCACTCTACGTCGCATCGAATATCCGCTCGAACGTTCGCGAACTCGAAGGCGCTTTGATCCGCCTTGTTGCCCACTCCTCTCTGATCGGCGCCGAGATCACGCTCCCCTACGCGCAGCAAGTCCTGAAAAACTTCATCGACTCGCAGGCCCGCAAGGTCACGATCGAGTCGATCCAGAAAATGGTCGCCGAACAATTCGGTCTGCGCCTGGTCGAGATCAAGGCCAAGAACAACTCGCGCGCCATCGTTTACCCACGCCAGGTTGCGATGTATCTGGCCAAACACATGACCGAAGCCTCGCTGCCGGAAATCGGTCGCCAGTTCGGTGGCAAGCATCACACCACCGTGTTGCACTCGGTCGAAAAGATCGAAGAGCTTCGCAAGACCGACAAAGATTTGAACAGGCTGATCAATAAACTGACCGAGCAATTAGGCGGATGAATCGCAGCGGTCGTTGAGTTTTCCACGGTCCAGTACAGTCTTCCTTCGCGATACCTGTGAATGACATGTGGAAGTTGTGTAAGGCAGGGATGAAATCGGCGGGACGGCCAAATTACACTGCCATCTCCGAAGAGTTTGGGACCGATTTCTAACATCAAGGGTACCGTCGGAACCCGGTGACAACAGGCGAGTTGCCCCGGTTTTCCACTTCTCCGAGGCCCCTTCTGTTACTGCTGGTTTTATAGGTTTTGCATTTGATATAAGAAGAGTAATAAAAGTAGCAGGCAGGTAGCATCGTTTTCGGGGAGAGGGACTTATGCCGGTGGAGGCCGCTGTTGCCGCGGGCACGATGGAAATCACAGTCAGCAAGTTCGAGTTGCTGCGCGAATTAACTGCCACGCAAGGTGTGGTCGAACGCAAGACCACAATTCCCATCCTGTCCAATTATTTATTCGAGGCCGCGGGCGACCGCCTGGCGCTCACCGCCACCGACCTCGACCTCAGTCTCCGCACCTCGTGTAACGCCAAGGTCAAGAAAGAAGGATCCTGCACCATCCCTGCGCGCAAACTTCATGACTACGTGAAGTTGTTGCCAGACGCCGACATCACTATCAAGTTGCTTGAGAATCACTGGGTCAGCATTCGCTGCGGCCGCTCCAACACGAAGATGGTCGGCATGGCGAAGTCGAATTTTCCCAGCCTGCCTGCGTTCCCGACCGCAGGTGCAGTCACGATTCCTGCCCAGGTTCTGCGCGGCTTGATCGCCCGTACCGGCTTTGCAATCTCCAACGAGGAATCGCGCTACACCCTCAACGGCGCCCTGATGCTCCTGAAGCCCGAGTCCATCACTATGGTCGCCACCGACGGACATCGCCTCGCCCACTGTGAACGCCCCGGTGAAAAATTCGAAGGCGTCTCCGGCGAACTGAAGACCCTGGTCCCCAAGAAAGCGATGGACGAACTGAAATCCCTGCTCGATTCCACCGATGCCGAGACCGTCGAGTTCGCGAAAGACGACTCCACGCTATTCTTCCGCATCGGCAGCCGTCTCCTAACCTCGCGCCAACTCACCGGACAATTCCCCAACTTTGAAGCCGTCCTGCCGAAGGACAACAGCAAGATCGTTCCGCTGAACTCCGACGAACTGAATTCCGCGATCCTCCGCGTGGCGCAGTTCGCTGACGAGCGCTCGCGTGCTCTCCGCCTGCGCCTGGAGAAAGGCGAACTGAAAATCTCCGCCAGTTCCACCGAAGCCGGAGAGTCCGAAGACTCGATCGAAGCTCCCTACACCGGCGACCCGCTGACCATCGGCTTCAACGCGCAGTACCTGGTGGACTTCCTCAAAGCCGCCGGCACCAGCGAAGTCCGCCTGGAGTTGAAAGACCCGCAGTCCGCCGGCCAATTCCGCCCTGCCGAAGGCGACGACTACAAGTACCGCTATATCGTCATGCCCATGCGCATCTGAGATCTCGTGTACCAGATCTTGTGTGGGTCCGGGTCTCTGACCCGGACAGGCCGAGTGCGACTCGGCTGCCTCCTGACCAGAGCGCTCACTGTGTCCGGACTAGATCAATGCTGTGGTAGATCAACGCCTTGGGGAAGAGCGGCGCTTCAGCGCCGCGTCAAAGTCAAATCTAAATTAGGGCTTTGGCCCCTGAGCTGTCGCCGCCGTCCCGAACGCCCCTGTCCCCCTTGACCTCCCGCCCCCCCTGCCTTACATTGTCCGCACTGAAATTTTGGGAGGGGCACCATTATGCTAGACGGATTCAAGAAATTCATCCTGCGTGGAAATGTTGTGGATATGGCCGTCGGCGTCGTCATCGGCGCTGCTTTCGGTGGCGTAGTCACCGAACTCACTAAGGCCTTCCTTACCCCGCTGATCGCGCTCATCGTCGGCAAGCCGGATTACTCGAGTCTCAAATTCGCTGTCCGCCGCACCACGTTTCCCATTGGCGACTTCGTCAACGCCGTCATTTCTTTCGTCCTGATCGCGGCCGCCGTATATTTCTTCGTCGTCGTGCCGGTCAACTGGTTAATCGCGCGGATGAAGAAAGAACCGGTCCCGGCCGATCCCACCACCAAGAAGTGTCCCGAGTGCCTCAGCGAGATTCCCATCGATGCCCGCCGCTGCGCGTACTGCGCCCAGCCCGTGATGGGCAAAGCCGCCTAGAAAACTCTCCCTATCCCACCTTTCGTGCGCTCGCGCGAAGGTGGGACTGACTCCATTAGAATTGTTCTATGGATTTGCGCCGTGAGCTTGTCCGTTGGACGGTCTTGGCTCCTGTTGTATTGTTGCTGTCTCTGTCTGCGTTGGCCCAGGCTCCCGCCTCCCCGTCGTCATCGTCGGTCAAGCACGCTCAGAAGCCAGCTGCACCAACGGACTCCGGCCTTGACTCAGGCTCCGTCGCCAACGGCGTCTATACCAACAAGACCCTCGCGCTGTCCTGCAAGATTCCCCCCGGCTGGATTTTGCGGACTGACGAGATGAATGCGCGCGAAGAGCAAAAAGAAGCAGAAAAAGAGGAGAAGAAAGAAGGAGGCGCTGCCGCACAGCCGCCTTCAACCCCGGCGTCCAGCGCCGGCGCAAAAGTGCTGCTGGCGGCCTTTTCACGTCCACCCGAAGCCCATGCCTCAGACATCAATGCATCGATCCTCATCGCCGCCGAGAGCGCCGCGTCCTACCCCGGACTAACCGAAGCCGCCCAGTATTTTTTCCCGCTCACCGAAGTCGCCAAAGCACAGGGTTTCACCGCAGATGAAGATCCCTACGAGATTGCCATCGGCGCCAAAACGCTGGTCCGCGGAGACTTCCGCAAAAACGTAGGCACACGCGTCATGCGCCAGTCCACCCTGGCCATGCTCTCCCACGGCTACGCCATCTCGATCACCGTGATTGGCGGAACGGACGACGAAGTAGAAGACCTGGTCGACGGCCTAACCTTTACCCCGAGCGGAAAGTAGGTTGCATTGTCTGGGTGAGGGGATTGTGTGGGTCCGCGTCTCAGACCCGGCCGAGCAAAACTCGACTGGGCTGTCGGCGGCCATCAGTCGGCGAAAATTACTCCAGCGGCTCAGGATGCAAACTCAAATCCTTCTCCCCCGCCGCTTTCTTCTCCGCGTACTTCTTCATCCAGGCTTCCCAACTCTTGCCCGCCGCCGTATCGCGCCCTGAAAACGCCAGCGCACCAATATCTGCGTAGGAAATCGAAACCTTCTCGCCAGAATTCTTGGGATACAAGCGCACCACCGAATCTTTGAGCGAAGCCCCAGTTCGCCGGTCGAACAGATACCCTTCGATCTTCGATCCATCCTTGCGAGTAATCGTCACGTCGCCGCGATAATCGAACGCCTTCTCCAAAGCCACGCGCAGCTCTTCTTCACTCGCCAGATCCGGAATCCATCCCTCCAGCCGCTCATGCGCTGTCCCCGGCGCTACTTCCAGCGCATCAGGATTCACCACATTCGCATGCGGGGGAATCGCTCCCGCAGACGCGTGATCGATATGTCCGCCTTCTTTACCTGTCATACTTACTTATGCTGTTGTTTGCCGTTTCCTGTTGTTTACCGTGGAAGAGCGGCCTTTCGGGGCCGCGTGAAGCGCGAAAAGAATGCGCCGGGCTTTAGCCCCATGGTTGCCGTCCTACGCCCGCGTTTCCTGCAACGATTCCGCCTGATCCGTCGCCGCGATCTGCACCAGTGGATGCACCGCGGCCGCAGGCTCCTCGAGCATCCGCAGGGCCTCTTCGTCGCGGTAAGCAGGGAACAGCGTCCCCTTCACGGTCGCCAAGAATCCGCCCAGGGAGCCGAACGTCGCATTCACCGCCGACGCCTCATAACCGCTGTGCACCATGCAATTCGCGCACGCCGGATTCCCCGACTCCGTTCCGTAATTGCTCCACTCAGTCGTTGCCAGCAGCTCGGCAAACGTCTCGGCGTAGCCATCCTGCAGCAAGTAGCAAGGCTTCTGCCACCCAAAGATGTTATAAGTCGGCATGCCCCACGGCGTGCACGGATACGTCCGCTTCCCCATCAGAAATTCCAGAAACAGCGGCGACAGGTTGAACTGCCACTCTTTTTTCCGGTTCGACAGAATCGCCCGGAACATCCGCCGCGTCTTCGCCCGCCCCAAAAAATGCTTCTGATCAGGCGCCTTGTCATACGAGTATCCGGGCGAGAGCATCATGCCCTCCACGCCCAACTCCATCATCTCGTCAAAGAACGCCCGCACCGACTTCGGATTCGCCCCATCAAACAGCGTCGTATTGGTCGTAACCCGAAACCCGCGCTTCAACGCCTCGCGAACCGCGTCGACCGCAATGTCATACCCGCCCTCGCGGCACACGGCCAGGTCATGCTCTTCCCGCTGCCCGTCCAGATGCACGCTGAAGGTCAAGTACTTGCTCGGCTTGAACAGGCCGATCTTCTCTTTCAGCAGCAATGCATTGGTGCACAGATAGATGTATTTCTTCCGCGCCACCAGCCCCTCGATGATCTCCCCGATCTGCGGATGCATGAGCGGCTCTCCGCCCGGGATCGACACCATCGGCGCCCCACACTCCTCCACTGCCCGGAAGCATTCCTCAGGCGTGAGGTCCTTCTTCAAAATGTGCGCCGGATACTGGATCTTCCCGCATCCCGCGCAAGCCAGGTTGCAGCGGAACAGCGGCTCCAGCATCAGCACCAGCGGATATTGCTTTCGGCGGGCGAGCTTCTGCCTTAGTACATAGCTCGCGACGGTCCACATTTGTGATACAGGAACTGGCATGAATCCTCAGAAACCCCTTTGTAGGTATCCGACTATTTTATCAGGATTTGCCCTGCCCCCGCCTCCCGGAAGCACCCTCCAGGGGTACCTACGGAGTTGCCTACGTGCGACAGCCGCCCCGGCTGTCCGCCGAGCGGGAGCTCGGCGGGGATTTTGACGTGCGTCTGTGGGTGCGGGTCTCAGACCCGGACAGGCCGAGCGCGAGCTGGGCTGCCCCTCCACAAAACTATCTGCAACCCCACCGCCCCGCCCCTCCTCTAAAGGGCATGCTCCTCCGCTCCCAGCCCCGCCCGAAAGAAATCTTGTCCGGGCCCCCAAAAACCGATACCCTGAATCCCGGTCATCTGCATGTTTAGCCCTCATCCCAACCTGGCTGACGAAGTGAACCGCAGCATCATCCAGTCGGAAATTGAGGGCGGCGTTTTTCTCGATGACCTTCCGCCCTCCACCGTTCTGCAAATCCAGACCATGCACCACTGCTACACCGCGGTTCTGCTCGGCGGCAGCGAAGCGTTACTCTCCGGCCATCCCGAGTTCTGCCCAGAGCCTGTGCAAGTCGCGATTTCCGGCTCGACCTGGGGAGGCTCCATGCTCAAGCTGCAATACGTCGGCCGCGGCATGCATCTTGAATTTCGTCACCCCCAGTATTCCACTCCCATCATCACGTCCCCCATCCAGGAAATCCGCGACAAAGTTCAGCTCCCCGCCCTCGAACTAAACGCTCGCCCCCACGGCGCCCACTCCTAAGCTAGTGTAGTGTCCAACAAATAACTGGACAACAATGCCGGGTTCGACTATGCTGGGTCATGCCACGACCCGCTCCCGCAATCGTCCTCCCGGAAGCCGACCAACAGCAACTTCGCCAGTGGGTCTCGGCCTTCGGGACACCGCAGCAGGTCGCTTTACGAAGTCAGATTGTGTTAGCCGCGGCCGCAGGGCAATCCGACAATGCCATCGCTCAACAGTTAGACGTCAATCGCAAGACGGTCACGTTGTGGCGCGCCCGCTTTACCCAGGAAGGCCTGGATAGTTTATGGGAGGTGGCACCGGGGCGTGGTCGCAAACCGACCTACGGTCCAGAGAAAATCCAGGCCATCGTCGATGCCACGCTACGGAGCAAACCTAAGGGAATGACCCAGTGGAGTTGCCGGCTTATGGCAGCCCGTCAGGGAGTCAGCAAGTCCACCATCAACAATATCTGGCAGAGTCACAACCTCAAACCGCATCGGGTGAAATCCTTCAAGCGGTCGCGGGATGCCAAGTTTTTGGAGAAATTAACGGATGTGGTGGGTCTGTATCTGAATCCTCCCCAACAAGCGATCGTGTTATGCGTGGATGAAAAGAGCCAAATCCAGGCGCTGGATCGCACGCAACCGGGCTTGCCCATGAAAAAGGGACGCTGCGGAACCATGACGCATGACTACAAACGCAACGGAACGACCTCGTTGTTCGCCGCTTTGGAGGTCTTGCAAGGACGGGTCATCGGACAATGCTATGAGCGGCATCGCCACCAGGAGTTCTTGCAATTTCTGCGTCGCCTCAACCAGGAGTTCCCGGAAGAGATCCGCTTGCATCTGGTGATGGACAACTACGGCACCCACAAGCAGCCCAAAGTCCAGGCTTGGCTGAAGCGCCATCCTCGCTTTGTGTCGCACTTTGTGCCCACCAGTTCCAGTTGGCTGAATCTGGTCGAGCGCTGGTTTGGCGAGTTAACCAGCAAACGAATCCGCCGCGGCTCTTTCCGCAGCGTGGAAGATCTCGAGCAGGCGATCACCGAGTTCGTGGCCGCTTGGAATGTGAATCCTAAGCCCTTTGTCTGGACCGCTACTGTGGAATCGATCGTGAAAAAGCTATCGCGCTGTCGACAAACTTTGGAACAGATTCGGCCCGGCTGTACCTTACCCCGACGGCGAAAAGCGAAACGTTGAGTTGGCCAGTTATTTATCGGACGCTACACTAGCCTAATGTGGGTCCGGGTCTCAGACCCGGACAAGGGGTGACCCGAAGGGTGCCCCGCCCTTGTCGCGTTCTTGGCGACAGAGCTTGCCCTGAGCTTGTCGAAGGGGTGGGGATTTTGACTTCCGCTGCGTTTCTTATGTGGTCGAGTGCTCCCCAGCTACTTCGCCTTATCGTGCGCCTCTTCGCAAGGCACATCCTTAGCTTGCGATCGCGACGCATCTTCGTTTTGGTCAACGACCAACCGAACCTCGACCAAGGCCTTCGGGCAATCCGTCGCAACCTGCACATCATTCCGTCCAAACCCCTCGGGCAAGAAGTCTCGATTGGCTTCGATGTATTGATCCACGTATGTGGCGTCGTACACCGAGCCCGCCGCCAGTTTCCATTGCACCTGCAGTCTGGAAATCATCTCCTTCTTGCCCACGAACTCAACCTTGTCCAGCCGATACTGTGGTCCCTCCTGAAACGTAAGGCTGAGGTGCATCATGGCGTTTGAGCTGGGTTGGGTCTCTGGGATCGCTGCCATATCAAGGTATCCGTGCTTGCCATAGAACTTGCGCAAGCTCTCGAGCCCGGCAGCCACTTTCTCCCGTTCGAACACCGATCCAGTTTTCATGGGAAATTGCTGCCGCAGCTGATCCACACTGAAAGCGCGATAACCCCGGAATGTAATCTCCCCGACCCTGAACTTCGGTCCCTCGGCAACATCCGCCTCCATCGTCACTGGCTTCGGAATTCCCAGCGGATCACCCGGCTTGAGCTTCACGCTCTTGACCTCCACCATGAAATATCCTCGATTCTGGAATAGCGCCCGAACTCGTTGCCCAATCTCGTCCGTATCGTCATTGAAGCAATTTCCAGTCAACTCGCCGGTCATTCTCGCCAGCTCGGTTGCGCTTAGCGTCTGCGTCCCTGTAATCGTGACGTCCGTCACTAAGATTCCCGTTTTCGGGTCCTCCCGGTTGTCTTTGCCGCATTGTGCGCGCGCCGCAACACTCAGGCACGCCAAGCCCATAAGCAGTCGAGCCCACTGGTTCGGCATCGTCGCTCTCCTCAACCTGAATCTCCCTGGGATTCCATCTCTCCAGATTCCGGTCCCACCTTGCAAGGTTGCCCAGCCTGCCAAATCGCAATCCACAACATCCACCCTTAAGCTTCCTCTGTCGTGTGTAGTTAAGCGCCTTCGAACTCCCTCCCATTGACTTGCTCTGCCGCACCCACTACCATTCCCGCCAGCGCCCTGAGACCGGCCAGAACCATGTCCCTGAAGATAGCCACCCGCGAAGTCGCTCACGTCACCATCCTCGACATCACCGGACGCATCGTCCTCGGCGAAGAGATTCACGTACTCCGCGACGCCGTCCGCGCTCTGGTCGCCGAAGGCAAGAAGAAAATTATCCTAAACCTCAGCGGCGTCGACTACCTCGACAGCTCTGGCGTCGGAGAACTCGTCGGCAGCTTCACCACAGTCCGCAATGCCGGCGGCGAACTCAAGCTCCTCAACCTCACCCAGAAAGTTCACGACGTCCTCCACGTCACCAAGCTCTACACCGTCTTCGACATCAAAGACGACGAATTCACCGCCGTAAGATCCTTCGACTACTTCTTCGCCAAATAGCAGATCGCTTGCAGAAAGCTTGTTAGAAGAAAGCTCGTGTGGAGCGGGCACTCCTGCCCGCTGCTTCTGGCTTTGAGATAGCCTCCTTGGGCGCGCGCTTCGCGGTTTCTGTACTTCCGGGCCGTTGACCGAGTTTCCGATTCATCCTACAGTTCCCTGCAATGTTCGATCCTCTTTCCTCGCCTGGGGAAAGAAGTCCCAGGTGGGATTCCGCTCCCACAGTGCTGTTCCGTTCGCGGTAGGCACGGCACCGGCCCTTCTCGCCGGACCGCAGCTCTAGCAGAACAGCTAAGGCCAACCCACGCGCCCCCGTCGCCAAGCCGCCAAATCTGAACTCGAAGTGTGTCTCACCCTGCACGGAGGTGCAAAATGAATCGTCCCAGTCCTACCGTCACGCTCGTTTGTTTCGCATTGGCAGGCATCGTACTCTCTCCTCTTCACGCGCAGACCGACCCCGGCCCTCGTTCTGGCTCGGCGGCCGCAGGGAGTTTTTATCCCACTCTCAACTCCAATGAGCAGAACTTTTTCAACCAGGCTCAGCTTCGTTTCAAGGAGGTCGATTCCGTCTCCGGCGCCATCGCCGGCGAATCCGGTGTCGGGCTCGGCCCCACCTTCAACGGCAATAGCTGCGCCCAGTGCCATGCTCAGCCCGCGGTGGGCGGAGCTAGTCCCGGCACGCTCAGCCCACAGAACCCCATTCCGAACCCGCAGGTCGCACTCGCTTCGCTAGACGGCGCAACCAACTCGGTCCCCTCGTTCATTACGGCGAATGGTCCGGTGCTCGAAGCTCGCTTCGTCAAGACGTCTTCGGGCGCGCTGGACGGCGGAGTCCACGATCTCTACACCATCGCCAAACGTTCCGACGCCGTGGGGTGCACCCTGGCGCAGCCCGACTTTGCCACCGCACTTTCCACTCACAATGTGATCTTCCGCACCCCCACTCCGTTGTTCGGTCTGGGCCTGGTTGAGGCCACGCCCGACGCCACGCTGCAAGCCAACCTGGCGGCCACGCAATCGGCGCGAGCCGCGCTCAGAATTGGCGGTGTCTTCAACACCAGCGGCAATGATGGCACCATCACCCGCTTTGGATGGAAGGCGCAGAACAAGTCGCTGCTGATTTTTGTGGGCGAGGCTTACAACGTCGAACAAGGTGTTACCAACGAGAACTTTCCCAATGAGCGCAGCGCCGTTCTGGGCTGCATTTTTAACGGAACTCCGGAAGATGCCACCAACCTGCTGAACCAAAATACAAGCAGCCCCAACTTCGGTACGCCCCTGGGCACGGAATCCGAAATGGCTTCCGACATCGTGAACTTTGCCGCGTTCATGCGTCTGTCCGCGCCTCCAACGCCGGCTCCTTCGACTCAGTCCACTCGAAATGGAGCTGCAAACTTCAACGCAATTGGCTGCAATCTCTGCCACTCCCCGACGCTCACGACCGGCCCGTCCATTTTCACGGGCATGTCCAATATCCCCTACAACCCCTATTCCGACTTTGCTCTGCACAACATGGGCGCCGAACTAGCGGATGGCATCCACCAAGGCGCGGCCGGACCCAACCAATTCCGCACCGCTCCTCTCTGGGGCTTAGGCCAGCGCCTCTTCTTTCTGCATGATGGCCGTACCTCAGACCTGATTCAGGCCATCGAATCACACAGCAGTTCCGGATCCGAGGCTAACTTGGTGATCCGGAAGTTCAACTCGCTTAAATCGTCGGATGAGCAGGACCTGCTGAATTTCCTGCGCTCGCTCTAAGCAGCGCCGGAACATCCAAAACCGCAAACGGCGGAGAGTCAAGCCATCCTCTCCGCCGCTCCTTACATTCATTGGTCGCGGGCTCAGACCCATGCCAGCACCGAACCGTTCTTAGCACGCCCCAAACCGCGCCAATGCAGTTATCATTGCAGAAAGATTCTCATGGGCCACGCAAGGTGCGGGGGGAGTCGCGCAGCTCATGGACGGCAGTAACGATCACCGTTCGCTACAACAGAAGACCGCTAGAGAATTAATCTGGACGTCCACCCATTCGTTCCACGGATGGACCTGCTCCCAGTGTGAATGGAATTCCGCGCTCCCCACTCTGCTGAATGATCCCGAAGCCAAGACCGCCTATGACCGCCTGGCAGCAGCCAAATTCCGCGATCACAAATGTTCCGACCACCTCTCGCGCCTGGGCTCGGCCGACGACGCGGACAGCTTCACCCCCCGCATCCGCAAGCTAGTGCAGCAAGGCTTCAAACCCAAAGATGCGGTCGAGCTTTTCCTGCAGGAGATCGCCCTCGAATACCGCAACCAGCCCAAAGTCCTGGCCCAAGCCAAAGCCGACGGCGAAGACTTCCTCCGCCGAGTCCGCGCCGGCCTGATCTAAAAACGTTCAATACGGTTCTATGTGGGGACAGCCGCCCTCGGCTGTCCGTCGAGCGAAGCTCGACTTGTGTAAGAATGTGGTGCCGGGGTGCCCCAACCTTTCTTTTCGCGGGTTCTAGCGAAAAGAGGGTGGGGACTTTGACTTCCCCTAATCCCGAATCCCCATCTCCCCCAAAATGTACGCGTAATCAAACGACGCTTCCTTCAACCGGTCATACCTGCCAGAAGCCCCGCCATGACCCGCCGGACTCAAGTTCGTCTTCAAAATCAAAATGTTGTGGTCCGTGCGCGTCGCCCGCATCTTCGCCACATACTTCGCCGGCTCCCAGTACATGACCTGGCTGTCGTTGAATGACGTTTTCACCAGCATGTCCGGATAATTCTTCGCCTCGACGTTGTCATACGGCGAATAAGTAATCATGTAATCAAAGGCTGCCTTCTCCTTCGGGTTCCCCCACTCCTCAAACTCGCCCACGGTCAGTGGGAGAGTCTCATCCAGCATCGTGTTCATGACATCCACAAAGGGCACGCCCACCAGCGCCGCCTTGAACAAATCCGGACGCAGATTCAGCACCGCCCCCATCAGCAATCCGCCCGCACTGCGTCCCTCAATCACCAGCCGATCTTTCGACCCATACCGATGTCCGACCAGATATTCCGCGCTCGAAATAAAGTCGGTGAACGTCGTCCTCTTATTCATCATGCGCCCCGCGTCGTGCCAGGCCTTGCCCATCTCGCCGCCGCCGCGAATGTGCGCCACCGCCGTCACCACTCCCCGATCGACCATGCTGAAAATGTTCGGATTGAAAAACATGTCGATCGATACGCCATACGACCCGTACCCATACAAATAAAGCGCGCCCGTCCCATCCAGCTTCGCACCCTTCAAATGCAGCACTGACACCGGAATCTTGACTCCATCGCTCGCGACCGCATAAATCTGTTCCACCTGATATTTCTTCGCGTCATACCCTCCCGGCACTTCCTTCTGTTTCAACAGCACCGACGTCCCCTTCTCCATGTCGTAGGCAAACACCGACGCCGGCGTAATCGGCGACTGGTACCCATACCGGAATTCCGTCGTGTCATAAACTCGGTTGATATACGAATACGCCGCATACGCCGGCTCTGGAAACGCAATCTTCTGCGATTTGCCACTCCTCACGTCCGTCACGCGAATCTGTGGCAGACCGTTCTCCCGCTCATACAGCACGTAGTGGTTCTTGAAGAAGTCCATGTCGTCGAGCATGACCTTCGGATCTTGCGCCAGCACTTCCTTCCAGTTCGCGCTCTCCGGAGTGGCGACCGGAGCCTTCACCAGCCGGAAATTTCTCCCCGTATCATTCGTGCGAATATAGAAAGAGTCGTCATTGTGGTCGGGATAATATTCCACCCCCTGTTTCCGCGGCTCCATCACCTTGAACTCCGCCATCGGATCGCCCGCCGGAAGGTATCGCGCCTCGCTGGTCGTATGGCTGGTCAACATCAAGAAGATGTAAGCCTGGCTGAGCGTTTTCGCAGCAGACACATCGAAGCGCTCATCCTTCTCCTCATACACCAGCACATCCGCCGCTGTCGTTCCCGCCGCGTGCCGGTACAGCCGGTACTGCCGCTTCGAAACCGCGTCTTCCTGTGAATAGAAAATCGTCTTGCTATCGTTCGCCCAGACGACGGATCCAACGCGCTCGGCATGATCGGCCAGCGTCTTCCCAGTCCGCAGATCTTTCACCGCCAGCGTGTATTGTCGGAATCCCGTGTTGTCGTATGAATACGCCAGCAGATTCCCATCTGGACTCACCGCAAACGCCGCCACCGACATGAACGCCTGTCCCTTCGCCAGCTCGTTCATGTCGAGCAGCACTTCCTCCGGCGCGTCCATGCTGGCTTTTCGCCGGCACCGTATCGGATACTGCTTCCCTGCCTCCGTCCGCACATAATAAAAATAGTCGCTCTCGCGATACGGCACCTCAACATCGGTCTCTTTGATCCGCCCGAGCATCTCGGCATACAGCTTCTTCTGAAATTCCTCGGTCGGTTTCATCACCGCGTCGGTGTACGCGTTCTCCGCTTCCAGGTAAGCCCGCACCTCCGGATTCGGCTTGTCCCGCAGCCAGAAATAGTTGTCCACCATCTTGTGCCCGTTGACCTCCGATACATGTGGAACCTTCTTGGCCACCGGCGGTGAGGGCAGCATCCCCGTATCCGCCGCCGTCAACACCATCACCGCTCCCAGCACCAACCCGCCCACCTGAACCCGCCGCAGCACCCGATTCATAAGCTCTCCAAAAGGTGAAATAGAAAAATGTCGTGAGGAAGAAAGCACGCCGGCATTTCCCCCGCCAGCGCACGATACTCCGCTCCCACCGTGCTTTGCAACGTGAGGCCCATGTGGTGAGGCCTATGTGGGGACAGCCGCCCTCAGCTGTCCGTCGAGCGCAGCTCGACGAGTCTACCTTCGTGATCCTTAGTTCCTTAGTGGTTCAAGGTTTTTGTCTTCCCCAATTTGACGCCGCCGCAGGAATTTCCTATGCTGAAGCCCTGAGCGCGAAGGGCGCCTCCAGTCCGCGGAAAGGGCCGTGCCCACCTGTCACACAATTTCGAAGGCGACGAACCTTCTTTCAGCCTGCTCGCGTGCGGACTCCAGGCCCATTGAAAGGAGCTTCGTATGTTTCCCAACCCGCAGGATGCTCTCCCGCTTCCTCCGCACCCGAATCTCAATCAATACAAAAAACGCGCCAAAGATCTACTGAAAGCCAACCAGTCCACCGATCCCGCAGCCATCCGAACCTGGGCAGCAGAATGGATCGCGTCCCTAGTCCGCCTATCTAACCTCACCATCACGCCGCAGCTCCCAGTAAGAATCGACCACTGGATCGATGAGCTAGTAAACTTCGCGCGAAAGGAACTGCCACAGACCACGTGGGGACGGACGCATTCGTCCGTCCCGCCGAGCGAAGCGAAGCGATCCGCTGCCGCAACCCTAACCTCCGCTCAATTCGTCATCGCCCGAGCCCAAGGCTTCGAAAGCTGGACCAAGCTCGCGCACCACATCGAAGCCGCAACCCGCGCGGATTCTACCGTGAGCAATTTCGAACGAGCCGCCGACGCAATCGTCACCGGCGACGAGGTGATCCTCGAAAAACTCCTCCGTGACCATCCTGATTTAGTTCGAGCCCGCTCCACCCGCCAACATCAAGCCACGCTCCTGCACTACGTTGCTGCCAACGGCGTCGAAGGCTACCGCCAAAAAACTCCCAAGAACATTCTCCTGATCGCCCCGCTTATCCTCCAACGCGGCGCCGAAGTCAACGCCATCGCCGATGTCTATGGCGGAAGCACTACGCTCGCCCTCGTAGCGACCAGCGTCCATCCCGAACGAGCCCGCGTACAAGACGCCTTGATGCAGCTTCTGTTAGATCACGGCGCGAATATCGACTCCGCGGATTCGCCACCCGGTGCGCTTACCAGCATCTGCCTGGCGAACGGCCGCGCCCAAGCCGCCGAATTCCTGGCGACTCGCGGCGCGCATCTGGACCTTGAAGGCGCCGCAGGAGTAGGGCGCTTAGATCTGGTCAAGAAGTATTTCGACGGATCCGGCGCGCTGAGGCCGAATGCGTCCACCGTTCAAATGCAACGCGGATTCCTGTGGGCCTGCGAATACGGCCGCGACGAAGTAGTGGAGTTTCTCCTGCAGCACGGAGCGTCACTAGAAGCGCAGGCCAACACCGGCCAGACTGCCCTGCACTGGGCCGTGATCGGAGGCCACGAAGATACAATCAAGCTGCTCCTCGATCACGGAGCATCGCTCGAAGCCAAGAATGTCTACGGAGGAACCGCCCTCGGCCAAGCCCGCTGGTCCGCCGCAAACGGTACTCCAGCAATCGATTACGTGTCGATCATCGCCCTGCTAAAGCAACACGGCGCAAAGTCGTAGGTTAAAAGAGAGCCAGAAGAAGAGTTGAAAAAGCGGAAGGGGTGCCCCGCCCTTCTTTTCGCGCTTTCTGCGAAAAGAGGGTGGGGATTTTGACTTCGAGCCGAGTACACCCCTCCCGAAAGCCCCCGACGGAGTGTCCCAGCAGCGCTAACTCACCGGTTGAGCTCCGTCGCGGCTATCGTCCCGACGGGCTTGGCAGTTCAACCTGTCCTGGTCGCTGGCCGCGATCCAGTTCGCTTGCGGTTTGCCGCCGGACGAGCAAGCGGAAGATCAGAGCATGTGTGACCAACAGCGGGGGTACGAACGCCGTCACAATAAAGAATCCCGCTCCGAGCATTCCCGGTTGAAGGCCGACCGGCCTGCCCTGATAGAAAGCGAATAGGAAGTCTGCAGAGCCCCACAGGTTGAACAACCATACGCTCCTGGTGGCCCACGTTGTGCCGTTCACGAGCGCGATCGTGGCCACAATCGCCAGGACGCCGGCGATGAAGTCGCCGTAGGCCGCGGGCATGGCGAACCCAGCCGGCAGCAACGGAGAAACAACTCCCGGCACCAGGAAACTCAGTCCGAAGAAGCGAAAGAACATGTGAGGCGCGACCAGCAAAGTCAGCGCGCGATTGGGATCGGCTTTCTGAAGCCGCGGCCATACGAAGAGTCGAGTCGCGACCGTGGAACTCACAAAGCTCGCCAGGATGCTGGTTCCGAATAATGCTAACGCGTTCATTGGGCACCTCCTTGAGTTTTCAGTTGTTCGATCCGCGCGCGAACCGCTTGCATGCGGACGTCGAAGGTGGAGAGCGGGGTGACCGTCGTTTCCATTCGAGGCCACACAGGAAGACTGGTGATGAGATCGTCCAGCTGCTCGGCTGATTCGGCGCTTACGATCAATGCGAGTGCAATCGCTCCGCTCAGCGGTCCTCCGGCAACGATTCTTTTATCCGCCTCGAGCCTTTTGCACAGTTCCAACGTCGGCAGGATGAACTGCTCGATGAATACGATGCCCTCTTGTGGAGTGTCGGGGCGGCTGGCGAGTTTCAGCTGAACCAGGTAGTTCATAGGTTCCTCCTCTTCAGTTCAAAATAGATGTATATGCATCTAACAAGATGCAGGAATATTGCAATATTGCTAAAACAAGTAAGATCGATGTATATACACACTATGAAAGAGCCCCTGAAACAGATTGGACAGCGCCCTCGAAACAAAATTGTTTCCTTGCCGTGCGCTTGTGCGAATCTTCGCCGCGCGGCCCGGATCGTAACCCAGCAATACGATCAACACTTGCAGCCCGCCGGGATCAAGGCGACGCAGTTCACGCTGCTGCAAGCCCTGACGACCGCTGGGAACATCTCGCAGGGTCGTTTGGGTGACGTGCTGGGGCTGGACAGCACAACTCTGACGCGCACGCTCGCATTGCTGCGCAAAAAAGGATGGATTCAGGCGAAACCCGGCGAAGACCGGCGAGAGCTTCGATTGACTCTAACCGCAGAAGGAAAACGCAAATATCTAAGCGCGCTGCACCACTGGCAATCCGCCCAGAGTCAATTGCGGAAACTGCTGGGCGAAGCAGGTTGGCAGCAGATGATGGATTCAGTGAATCTCACGGCCGCTCGCGCTCCCGTCATGCGAACGCAATCCCGGTAAGCGCTTTGGTATAGAATCGCTCCGACGGTTTGGCTAGGGCATGAGTCGCGAGATACCGACGGCTTGATCTGATCTTCTGGACCCCACACACTTGCCTCTCGCGCCCTGATCCGGGATGGGATGGGCACATGCTCAAATCGACATTGCACAAGGGGAAGCTTCTGTCTGTTCTGCTCCATCGAATCGCTTGCAGCTGGTTCCTCGTGGTTGCTGTTCCCCCTGTTTCGGCCCAGTTCAAATCATGGGTGGTGGCTAAGCTCCCCGACATACCTTGGGGTTAAGGATCGATTCGAAGGGCAACATCTACACATCCCTGATTCTGAGTGGGGAAGTTGTCATGCTCAAGGATGATGGCAAGCTACGATCAGATCGCATGGGTGCCATCAAAGGAGGAAAGCGGGAAGGGAGGCCTTCTGGTCGGGCTTGATCTCGACAACGCTGACAACATTTACGTTGCGTATAAGGCTGGTTCGAAGTATGACACGGTCGATCTGGAAAATCCTTTTCACCCGGCTTGCCGAGATGCGACGGCAATTCGCTCTGGCGTCTACAAGATCGACGCCACCACCCGACGGGTGACGGCCCTGGCGACGAAAGCGGACAGCTGGCCGTTCTGTTTTCCTCATGATGTCAAGGTCGACTCGCAGGGTAACGTGTACTTGGCTGACGTCACCTACCCAGCTATTTGGAAGATCTCGCCAGATGGCAAGAAGGTCGATCTCTGGTCGGCCCACTCCCTTCTCAACCGGCCGACGAATCCTAATTCGGGGTTCTACCTTGGAGTCAGTGCCCTCGTTCTCGACGCACATGAGAAGAACGTCTACGCCGTTACGATGGGCAACCCGATGGTGCTCAGAATCCCGATCAAAGAGGACGGCTCGCTCAGCGGGTGGACCTCAGACCTTGTCCACCGGGTACTCGCCGCTTGACGGTGTCGAACTAGACGCAAAAGGGAACATCTACGTCTCCGAACTTCTGCGAAATGAGATTTGGGTTCTCTCGCCCGACGGTTCGCAGCGAATACTGGTTGCTACGACAAACAATTCTCCGCTGGACAACAATGAGAGCCTACTTTTGAGAGGAGACGTTCTTTGCACCTCAAATGAAGGCTTCATTCATCAGAACCCTGAAAAGGCAGACCGCACAGTCGTTTGCATGAAAGGCTTCTCGGTCCCGAAATAGCCGCTAGCTTGGATGTCTCGGCAAACCGGGAAACTAGTGCGGTTGGCTGTCGTAATATCGCCATAGCACTCACAACCCGGGAAAGTGGCTTGCCACGGGCGTGTGGTCAGCCAAGCAGAAGTTGACTCCCGCAAACCGACCAATTGAGGCGGCGTCCCGGGTGCCTCCGCGGATTGTGATTCCTCTCACACCGCCGAACCGCGGACCTCAGTAATCTTGCAAAATCTGCATCCATCATTAACCTGATCAAAGGCGGCGCCATCTGGATTCTGCCGCGCTGATTTGTCCAATGAACCTCTTTCTTTCCACGTTGCTCTCGTTCCTGCCCAGACGATATCGCGAGATCTTCACGCCCCACGAGCTGCCAGCTGCAGCCGGCATCGGGAGCGGACTCATCGAAGCTCTCGCCAGCCTCGGACTGCTGTTCCGCGGTTACTACGCCTACATGAACTGGCGCATGGCAAGCTTGCCTCCTGAGGTTTTCACTAAGGCCGGAGAAAAGGGCGGCGAATCTGCCATCATGGGCCTGGGCAGCATTTTCATGCTGGAGTACCTGATCCTCCCGACGACGATCTTGCTCGCGTTCTTCATGATCGAGGGCTTCGTGCGGGCCATCGCCGCCACAGGTGCCGACGAGGTCCTGCCCAGCCTGCCGCTGCAACTCTTCGCGCTTCTGCACACGAAACTCGATGCGCAAAGTCATGAGAGGCAACTGGCCAGCGGATCCGCGATGAGGTGCAGCCCATCGCTGCCGATTCCCTGCAAATCGCCAGTTGCCGCCCCAAGCCTTGGACTCAACTCACCACCATCTCGCACGAAGGCATTTTTTATGAGCTGGTGAGCGAGCACGAAGGCGAGTCTCCCCGCCGCTTCGTTTACGTCCTCCGCAGAAAGCCCACCACCGCAGTCATCCGCGGAATCCACGAATACAACCCCGACGAAGCATTAGAAGCATTATTAGAGGCTAGAAAATAACCAGACCCGGTAGGCAGAAAGCAGCAAGGCTCGTGTCAACAAAAGCACGCAAGGCCCCGTCTCGTATGGAACGCGCACTCCTGTCCGTTCAGTTGGCGTGAAGACCGATGACCCCTGAAAACCAAGCTGCGAAGCAGCGAAAGAATGCAGCGCACAACGCAAGCTGTGGGCCTGAACTGAGACAGGCTGAACAAGCCCCGAAGGGGCGAAAGAGAAACAATCTAGCGTAAAGTAACTACTCGAAAGGCAAAGCCCGAGTCGGAGGGAACCCCTAGTTTAACGGCGCAGCCGAAGGATCGCTCAGCTTGATCAACTTTCCCGGCGGATACTCCGCAGCCGACAGCGGCGTCTCCGGATCCGGATTCACGATCGTCAGAATCTTTCCGCTCCGAACCCCACGGATCGTCAGACACTGACTCTCTACCGAGATCACTCGATACTTCTCGTCGAAGACATCTCCCTTGGGCTTCATTGTGTGTTGGATGCCTGATTCCGCTCCCGCGACTCCAGCTTTTCTGCTCCGCTCAGTCATTTTACGCCTGGGTGTAATGCCACAACGGGCCAACCGATCCAGTTTTTCCAAATCTAAAGGCGAGCATCTACAATCTGGCTTGCCATGGACACGGCCCGCATCGCCGAACTGCTCGACCCATTCTTCCGCCCGCCCGTCGGGAGCTCTTCTCAATTCGATCATTCCGAAGCGGCGAAAGCTGGCGTGCAATCCAAGGCCCTGTCCATCGCACAATTGCAACATATATCGACATACATCGATATACTCCAGCGCTGGAACGCCCGCATAAACCTGACTGCCATCCGCGACCCCGAAGCGATCGTGACCCGCCACTTCGGCGAATCCCTCTTCGCAGCCCGCCACCTGTTCCCAACTGGGCGGGCGGAGGTCGGTGGAAGAGCGGCCCTTCAGGGCCGCCTTAGAAGCCAGGAAAAAATCGGGGCTTTAGCCCCAGGGATTCCCACCTTAGCCGACGTCGGCTCCGGCGCCGGATTCCCCGGCCTCCCGCTCAAACTCTGGGCGCCTCATGTCGCGCTGACCCTGATCGAGTCCAACCACAAGAAGGCAATTTTCCTCCGCGAAGCCACCCGCGCTCTTACATTGACGGACGTCAATATACAAAACACCCGTGCCGAGGCCCTGGCCCGAACCAGTTTCGACACAGTTACGTTGCGCGCTGTCGAACGCTTCGAGGCTGTCCTCCCGACCGCCGCCAGCCTGGTCACCCCCTCAGGCCGCCTGGCCCTCCTAATCAGTTCCGCTCAGGAGCACATCGCGTACTCGACCCTGCCCGGACTCAACTGGTCCGCTCCTATCCCGATCCCCCAGTCCCGCTCCAGAATCTTGCTTGTAGGCCAGAATAAGTGACAAAGACAGATATCAGAAACTAAGATAAGTGGAACAAAAGCATTAATTATACGCGATATTATAATCGACAAGCGTAGTTCTATTGCCAAAAATATTATCAAAAGTGGGATAATATGCCATTTTTAGCCGATGATTTATCGCCAAGGGATGTCATTGAGGATAGGCCAACCCTGCTAGCCTAAGCCCAAAGTCCACGAGGAACCAAGAAAGTAACAAGTGGAGTAAATCATCAGTGCACAGCGGAGATTGCCATCATCAGGGTTATAAGACTGCCATTTGTGGCGTGAAGTTCTCGATTAAGTCGTATCTCAACCTCCCGTGCAGAATCATCGTCCAAAGATTTCCACAATGTTCCTGCAGGAACACTTATGCAATTTATCGAAGATCTCTTGTGTGCAGCCCAACTGTGCACACCCTCCACGCGCCCAGACTACCGCGAACCGATTGCATGAAATGTTCCTGCAGGAACATTCTTCCCTCGTCGCAGTGGGCACCGACACCGACCTTAGTCTCGCCCCCCCCGATCAATTCACAAATCTCAGGCAGTGTTCCTGCAGGAACACTCCTTCGATTCTGCAACTCGATCGCGCGATTTGCTTCTGAAATGTTCCCGCGGGAACATTGGACCTGTTTTGCACACAATTCACTTGTCTGCACAGCAATTCTTCATTGCATTTGAAATGCGATGCGGATTATGCTGCCGAGTAGCTCTGGTTCTCCAAAACAATCTCATGGGACGCGTCATCGCTGTTGCCAATCAGAAGGGCGGCGTGGGTAAGACTACGACTGCCATCAATCTAGCCGCGTCCTTTGCGGCTGCGGAAGTCAACACGCTGCTCGTCGACTGCGATCCGCAGTCGAACGCCACGAGTGGCCTGGGATTCGTGAAGGATCCTGATCGGGTCAACTCCTATCATCTGCTGATGGGCGCGGCTACGGCTGAGGAGGCGCTGCTCACGACTGAGCTCGAACAGCTGTGGCTGATTCCTGCGCACAAGAACCTTATCGGCGCAAATATTGAGCTCGTCGATGCGGAGGGGCGCGAGTATCGCATGCGGGACGCGCTGGCTCCTTTGCGCGAGCGGTTTCAGTTCATCGTGCTGGACTGTCCACCTGCTCTTGATTTGCTCACCCTCAACGCTCTGGTCGCGGCGGACGCGGTGCTGATTCCGATGCAGGGCGAGTACTTTGCTCTTGAGGGCGTGAGCGAGCTGCTCGACACAATCGAGCGCATACGCGCGGGACTGAATCCTGAGTTGGGGATCGAGGGCGTGGTGCTCACCATGTTTGATGAGCGCACCAACCTGGCGCAGCAGGTCATGACTGAACTGAAGAATTATTTCGGGGAGAAGCTGTGCCGCACGACTGTGCCGCGGAACATACGGCTGGCAGAGGCGCCCAGTCATGGCAAGGCTGCGCTGGTATACGATCCGCGGTCGAAGGGTGCGGAGAGTTACATACGGCTCGCGAAGGAGATTATTGAGAGGCAGCCATCAGCTGTCAGCTCTCAGCCTTCAGCTGAAGCCGTTCCTGCGGAGGGCCTCGAGAGCCGCGCTGGAGAGGTGGTTCAGGAGATTCCGGCGGCGGTGGCGGAGATGGACAAGACGGCTTGAGGCTGCGCTCGGGTGCCACGTTTCTTATATCGATAAGCATCAATGTATTAGATTGATGAGTATCGATATACTGCGGGGAGTGCATAGGTCCTTCGGCGCCAAAGAGCGGCGCCTCAGGATGACAGAGCAGAAGGAAGAACCGCGCCTCAGGATGAGAGGGCATGGGTGTGAGTAAGGCAGAAAGACTGAGGGAAGAGATTTCATGACTACTTCGGCGGCGGAGACTACGGTGGGGCGGGTGGCGGATAAAGAGAAGGTAGAGAAGCGGCGGGCTCTGGGGCGGGGGTTGGAGTCGCTGCTGCCGGGGCCGCGGGTGATCGGCGGGACGGCGGCTCGGCCGGCCGTGCCGCCTAGTGCGGGTGATGCGGGCTCTCGGGCAGGAGTAGCTGCGCCACATAGTCCTTCTTCTCACGGTCCTGCGGTGCACCTTCCCGCGCCGTCCGCGGGAGAACCTTTTGACGGGAGCATTCGCGCGGTAGTGGATGAAGCCGTGGAGGGCGCTGCGCGGGCGGGGGCGCCCGCGCCCCATGAATCGTCGGACGAGACCATCACGATCTATGCGCAGGCGGTGTCGCGGACGCCGGCGAATCTGGTGGTCAATCTGACGATTGCGGATATCGATAAGAATCCGTTTCAGACGAGGTATGTGCAGGATGACGACGCTTTGGAGGAGTTGTCTGATTCGATCAAGGCGAATGGCGTAGTGCAGCCGATCATGGTGCGTCCGTCGGAGGAAGAGGGACGCTACATTCTGATTCTTGGGGAGCGGCGACTGCTGGCGTCGAAGAAAGCGGGGAATACGCAGATACCGGCATTGGTGCGGCGGGTCTCGCTGCAGCAGGCGGCAGAGATGACGATCGTCGAGAACCTGCAGCGCGAGGATTTGAGTGCGCTGGAACAGGCGGAAGCGTTCCGCGTGTTGAGCCAGGAATTCTCTTTGACACAGCAGCAGATCGGAGAACGCGTCGGGTTGTCGCGGACGTCGGTGACGAACTACATGCGGCTTCTGAAATTGCCGCGCGATGTGATGCAACTGCTGGCGGAGAAAAAGATTTCGTTCGCCGAGGCGAAAGAACTGCTGGCCCTCTCCAGCGACGACCAGATTTCGAAAGCGGCGCTGTATGCGGTGAAAAAGGGCCTGACGTTGGAGCAGATCGAGAGGCTGGTCCTGTCGATGAACGGAGATCTGGATCCGTTTCCAGGGATGCCGGGTGAGGTGGCGAAGAAAAGCGGAGCGCGATGGGTGGATCCGAATGTGCGGGCTGCGCAGATGGAGTTGGAGAGGATGCTGGGAGTGCGAGTGCGGATTCGTGATCGCAAGGGTAAAGGGAAGATTGTGATTGAGTATTCGACCGTGGATGATTATGACCGGGTGGTGGAGATGTTGCGGGGGAAGAAGTAGGGAGCTGTGAGCTACGAGCTGTGAGCTGCGAGTGATGAGTTACGCGCTCTGAGATTTTCCGGGCGGCCTGGCGGCCGCCTTTTTCATGCACCCGGGGGAACCAACTTTGTCACCTGGGGTGGTAAATCAGAGCCTGGATTCGGGACTCTTTGGCGCGTCGGGTGGGACATTTATTCCACTCTTACGTATCGGGTGGGATGGATCGGCCGATTCTCAATCTGGTGTTTACTGTTCTGGTTCCTTATGGGGCGGAGGTGGATCGCGCTGGGAGGGACCGTCGAGGACCTTGGAATGGACGGAACCGAAGCGTGGCAGCCCATAGTTGCCGGACGACGACCTGCTTCCTAAGGGGAAGAGAAAGCTCGGAGAGATTTGGTCTAACGACTATGGCCTGACCCTCCGCAGGTTCGGGGAGGATCCGACCGGCGCGAAATACGACGAGGAGCTCATCAGTCTCACGCGAGATGAGCCAAGCCTGTCAACCTTTCATCCTCCGAAGGATACGAGGTTGTGACGCTGCAAATGGATGAAGTTCCCTGCAGAACACTTCGGTAACATTGACTGCTTCAGAGCCTGTTGTAATCCTGCTTGTAATGCCGCGTAAGATCGACAAGCCCCGCAAACACAGACCGCCTCGAATCCGTGTGCCCCACCAGCAAAAAGCACTGTTCACGGTCGATAACCAGAACTTTGTTGGTATCGTTCAACGCCTCTCGCTGACAGGCGGGTCGGTTCTGCTTGTCAAAGGGCCTATTCCTGAGGGAACTCTCGGTGAAATGGCTTTCGGTACAGTCTTCGGGAAAGTGGTTGCGCACATTGAATTTCTGCATACCGGAGCGGATGGTGTACCACTCGCGCAGGCATTCGCTTTTCTTGCCATGGATGCGTCAAGCAGCAAACGCTTCAAGACGGCTGTAGAACAAATGGAGACTTCAGACTTATCGGACGCTGAACAGAAACAAACACCGATCGATGCAGCGTTTGACACCTTGCGGGAGAGCGTTCGCCAGCTTTCGGGGATGCTCACTTCGGGACGACGACCAACACAAAAAAGCTAACCCCCACATGGAGCCTAAGCGGGGAAAGAGCAGTCCCCGGGCTTAGGTCGCACTTACGCGGTAGAGGCGTCGCCGGCAATTGCCGGTTCACGAAATCGCCTGGTTCGACGGTTATTTCTGACCGACGAAGACCCCTCTAATCAAAACTATCGGATTGGCCGAACATCCGCGTAGAATTGGGCCGTGTGAGAGGAGCTGCGAACATGAAACATCTTGTGCGCAATCTGTGGCAGGACGACGAGGGTCAAGACATCGCCGAGTACGCGGTTATGCTCGCCGTTATCTTGGTATTGGTAGTTGGTACGATTCGCCTGATTGGAAGCAATGCGAACAACGTCTTTTCATCTGCGGCCAGTTCAATTCAGTGAACGTCCCGCGGGCTAATTCCTCGGAGCTAGAGATAAACAAATGTACATCCCATTCCTGCTGTTCGTGATCGTGATTGTTCTTGTTTTGATCTTCTGGGAACTGAGCAAGATTAATAGTCGCCTCAAGAAAACGCTCGTCCCACTACCTGACACCATGAAGGCCAATAAAGACACGCAGCCCTGAAAATCGAAGTGAGATTGCCCTAGTGGATTCCGTTTCTCTGTTTGGTCGGCGAGACCAGACAGTGCCAACCGACTAAATCCGGGAACAGTGTAAATCTGGGGTCGCTGGCTCAGGCTGGCTACTTCTTCGCCGACTCTTGCAGGAACTGGATGAGGTAGTTCTCCCAGACGGCAGCGTGAGTGTGGGTGCCGTGGCCGTAGGTCTCCATCGAGGCCGGAAGCAAGATGAAGCGGGCGTGCGGCATCCGGGAGGCGAGCTTCGGGGCGATCTCCAGCTCCGGCGGGTTGATGAAGTCATCGGCAGAGTTGATCCAGAGGACGGGTGCGTTGATGGAGCTGAGATTGGGCTCAGGGTTATAGCCGCGGGAAGCGTTGACGTAGTAGAGGAAGTCGTTGGCGTCGGTTTCGGCGACGATGGTATTGACGATGTGGTTGACGTAGTCCTCGGCCTGCTGTCGCGTCGGGAAGTTTTTCTGCATCTGCTGCGGGGCGGAGCCGCCGATGACGAGGAAGTCGGCTGCGCCACGAAGTCCTTCGACAGGCTCATGCGTGTAGTTGCCATTGTCCCAGGCGGGGTCGTCGCGAATTGACTGCATGGCCATGTAGCGCCACATACGGTTGCGGCCGGCGATTTCGATGGGCAGACAGCCGAAGGGCGCCAGCGCGTCGGAGAAGTGCGGATAGGTCTCGCCCCAGACGAAGGACTGCATGCAGCCCATCGAGGTGCCGAGGATGAGGCGAAGATGGTCGACGTGCAGGCCGTCGACAAGCATGTCGTGCTGGGAGCGAACCATGTCATCGTAGGTGTAGCGGGGGAACTTCATGCGGAGGCCGTCGGACGGCTTGCTGGACTCGCCGTGGCCGATGTCGTCGGGGAGGATGAGGAAGTACCTGGTGATGTCGAGCGGCTGGCCCGGGCCGAACAGGACGTCGGAGAAGACGGGGTTGAGCAGGGAATGGGCGCTGCCGCCAGTGCCGTGCAGCAGCAGGACGGCATTGTCGGCGTGACCCTCGGAGTCGCGGTGCAACGTCCCGAGCGTAAGGTAGTGGAGGTGCAAGTTGGGGAGCGTCTCGCCGGTGCCGAAGCGGAAGTTAGGGATGTCGAAGCTTCCGTTGCTGATGGGCCAGTGAGTCGGGGCGTACTGCGGCTTCGGGGCCTGTGCGGCAGCGGCGAGGGCGAAGACAAAGAGGAGAAAGCAGGCGCGTTGCTGCACGAAATCCTCCTGAGCGTTCAACCATTTTATCGCCCGCTTCGACGTAGCAGACCTCTCATCGACCCGCAGCCGTGGATTTTGATTGTAACGGCCAGCCAACGAGGTGCATACCGCCGTTTTCTTGCAGCCGACCCCATCGTTCCAACAGTTACCTAGAGCCGCGTCAAAATGACGCAAAGAGAAAAGCCGCCAGATGTCCGGCGGCTTGCTTTGTTGAGAATATTTGCTTCCGGTGTGGCCACCTTTGCAGGCGAGAATTAGCGGGGCCGCGATCGCGGAGCCTGCTGAATTCTGGAATCTCTTCCAGCGTCATTGGCGTGCGCCCCGGCGGTCCCGCAGTCGTTGCGCAGTTCGTTGGGAAAGCCATCCGGCGGCATACTCGTTGTGTTGTCGATGCAGGGGATGGCGCTCAGATATTCGTAGATGGCCTCGATGTCGCGGTCGCTCAAATGCGAAAACGTCGGCCATGGCATGACTTGCAGAAGATCACCGTCGGCCGGATTGTCAGATGAAGTGGGAATGCAAACTGGCGTACCACCTGCTTCAATCTCTGCCAGCTGTGCCGCCGTACAGGTTGGATGGATGTGGTCGAAATCTTTGCCACGCCTCATGATCCGTTTAAATTCTGAAAGCGAGTGACCGCCTTCGGGCCGGCCATTCTTGTCCGGTGTCAGGTTTCGGCTAATCATGAATGGGCCGGCGTACCCGTTTGGCCCGGTTGGAGTTCCAACTTGGCCGAAGTTCTGGCCGCCACTTAGGTACACGGTCGGATCGACCACCGCCTTCTGGCCAAAGTAGGGGTTTCCGCCTGGCGCGTAGTTAAAGTTCGGAGGGCCACCGGCGGTGTGGCAACCATTGCAGTCGCCAGCAGCGTTGACCAGATAGCTTCCGAGCCCCACCAAAACTCGGTCTCTGCCCTCGAGATTCAGGGGGACGGGCGCTATTTTGAAACCGATTCTAACTCTGGCGTCAGTGTCGTCATCGTCCGCGTGAGCTCGGGGTGGCTTAATCGACATTCCCGCAAGAACGATCGCAACCAACGTTGCGACGGCTCCCGCGACTTTTGCACCGGGCTGCATTGTCATATGGGTTCTCCTCTGCGTGCTTGATTAAGATCCTCTGGGATTTCCCTGGGTTCGGTAACAGTTTCAGCGGCGCCGGGATGCTCTTCGAGTAATTGTTTACGGCGATCGTTCGCGGCGCTAGCGGCGCGATCAGTTTCAGGAATTACTTTTTTGCCGAAGACGTCTGAGTCTTATGAGGGGTTCTACCGCCCCAAACTGAAAGGGCGCGTTCGCGACCAGCTTTTGGCTACCACCTGACTTGGCCGATGCCAGATCCGTCATCATGGTGACCACGATCGCGAACATCCGCTTTGCGTACTTCATAGGCCGCCTCCAAGACTTGCTTTGCTTCGAGCAGGGAAATTGATGGGATGTTGAACCGAAGACGGGAAAACGTCCATGGAGACAGTCTGAAGAGGTATCAATTTATCTGAAGAACTTCCGTATGGCTTGACAGCGGCTCGCGGTTGCTTGCGACTCGCCCGTCCTGCCTCATCGCGAACTACTTGTTCTGTGATGTCAAGGTGCACCCCCCTCACCGCAAGCTCCTTCAGCTTGGGCGGTGACGGGCAAATCCCTCAATGAGCTCTATCGGCTTACAACAACTCTTAGTTTCGCCCGAACGATGAATCTTAGTGGAGATGCGAGCTGCCGCGTCTGGGTGCTTGGCACGAGCAGAGCGGCAGCCGCATTTTACAGCTCTGACTACTTCAAAACGATGACTTTTCCCACCATTCCGAAGTCATCGTGCAGCACGCATATGTATGGGTAAACGCCGGGGGCGGTGAAGGTGACGCGGAAGCGGGTCGCGGACCCGCTCAACGGCACCTGGGCCAGACCCGTACGATCCTGTGGAAGCTGCGTAATGAATCCGGAATGCACATTGTCGGAGGGCGAACTGATGACGGCATGACGGGCGCCATCCGCATCGATGGTGACGTTGGCAGAGGGCGCCATCTGCGTCGCCAGTGGGGGCTCTACGCCGAACGTGATGGTATGGCTCGTCACCGCTTCGTCGGTCGTCCATTCCACGGTCTCGCCAACGTGGATTACTTTTGTGTCATCCATAAAGCGGTCGACCGAGACGGTTTGATTTCCGCCCGCATTGCCCACGATGTGTCCCACTCCGGCGGTGATATGGTCCGAGTGGCGATGGTTGTGGACGTTGAGCATGGGGTCGGAGAGAAGCTCTTCGCGCTGCCGGTCGCCCTGCCTGTCGTAGAACGCCTGATCGTGCGGCAAGGGCGTGGAGGGATCCATCACGTGGATGCTGGCGGTCATATTAGGGTGAGCCAGGCAAACCAATTTGAAATTGCCCGTCGCCGGGAAAACTACCGAGTAGGTGGGCGGACTAGGTAACGTGCTGCTATTCAACAGCAGTCCGCTATTGACACAGGTGGTGCCGTCGTACACGGAGAAATCGGGCGTCGTCCCATTCGGGGCGTCAGGACATCCGCTGAGGCGGGACGGGCGGATCTGGGTCGGCTGCAAGAAAGTGACGGTATGGACCTCGTTGGCTGGGAACGTCCAGGTAATGGTGTCGTTTTGGTGAATCCATATTTCGTTGGGCAGGAACGCCAAGGCTTGGTGCGCCATGTTGTGGTTCTGTGCGCCGACTTGGAGTTGCCAGTTCTCAGCCAGCGCCGAGAGGGGAAGAAGGATGGCAAACAGCAGAGCGCAGCTGCGAACAGTGGAACGGAATTGTGGTGCGAGCGGCTTGGTCATGTCTCCTCCAGAAACAGAACTGGCGCCGAGAATGGAGGAAGGCGGCGAGCCCGTCAATAAAACCCTCGTGAAACGTGAGTGACACCGGAAGTCATTGATTTACCAAGGCTTCCAGGTCGTAGTGACATGCGCCCGCGGTTGCAGAAATCCGGGATATACTTCCCCCTGACTTGGAGCCTACCAGTTGCCTCGCCCGACCAAGACAAACGTCGTGAGTTTTGGGGTGTACGATTTTGCGCCCCACACGGAGGAGTTGCGAAAAGAGGGAATGCGTATCCGGTTGGAGGGCCAGCCGGTCGCCATCCTGAAGATGTTGCTGGAGCGGCCCGGCGAACTGGTAACTCGCGAAGAACTGCAGAACAAGCTTTGGGCCAGTGACCGATTTGTCGATTTCGACAACAGTCTGAACGCGGCCATCAAACGGCTACGGGCGGCGCTGAACGACTCCGCCGATCAACCGCGCTACATTGAGACGCTGTCGCGCCGAGGGTACCGTTTCATTGCATCGGTGAACCCGGCTGGGGCCGAAATGGACGTTGCAGCGCCTGCAGACGTTCCCGCTTCAACCGCCGTGCACACCGAACGGGCGGGCGGTGGCCGAAAGTATTGGATGATTGCGGCGGCGGTGTGCGCGCTGGCTGTTGGCGTCTGGGGCTGGCGGCAATGGCGGCATCCCAAGGGTGTTCCGCCGCTGCCCGTGATTCGTTCGCTGGCCGTGCTACCGCTGCAAAATTTGAGTGGAGATCCATCGCAGGACTTCCTCGCCGACGGGATGACTGAAGAACTCATCGGCCGGCTCTCGAACATCCATGGCCTGCGCGTCATCTCGCGCACCTCGGCCATGCATTTCAAGAACACTCAGCTCTCGGTGCCGCAGATTGCGACAAGCATGGGCGTGGATGCCGTTGTGGAAGGGTCAGTCATACGAGAGGGCGATCAGATTCGGGTACACGCGCAATTGATTCGCGGCGCGACGGACGAGCACATTTGGTCAGAAGAATACCAGCGGCAATATGGAAGCCTGCTAGCGGTACAGGATGAAGTTGCGCAGAGTATCGCCCAGCGAATTGAAAGCAGCCTCACGCCGCGGGAACGAATGAGCCTGGCGCCTGCGCATCCCGTGGCCCCCGAAGCTTATGAGGATTATCTGAAGGGCCGCTATTACTTCAACCAACGAACCGAAGACGCGCTGAACAAGAGCGTCACGTATTTTCAAAGGGCCATCGCGAAAGATCGAAACTATGCCCTGGCGTACTGCGGCTTGGCAGACGCTTACGCGCTGCTCGGATTTCGCTGGGGCTATCCTGCGAAAGATGCGTTGTCGCAGGCGAAGGCAGCAGCGATGAGGGCGATTGCACTCGATGCGACAATCGCCGAGCCCCACGCATCTCTCGCCTTCATCGCCGAGACCTACGAATGGGATTGGGCGGCCGCGGAGCGTGAGTATAAGCGCGCACTGGAACTCAACCCGGGCGATGCCCGGGCACATCACTGGTACGCCGGCTATCTGATGTATGTTGGGCGATTTGACGAAGGGATTGCAGAGGCCAGACGCGCCCGGGAGCTCGACCCGCTGTCTTTGCCGGTCAACAATGCCCTCGCGGGAAGGTTGCTGGTTGCGGGACATTACGACGAGGCGCTGGAGCAAGTGCAGAAAACTCTGGAATTGGATTCGCATTTTGCGCCGGCCCATCAGACCCTGGGCTGGGCATACCTGAATCGGGGAAAGCAAACGGAAGCCATTCAAGAGTTTCAACAAGCGCTCAAGCTCTCCGGAACCGACGATACGGAGCTCGATCTGGACCTCGGTTTTGCCTATGCCAGGTCGGGCAATCGAGCGGAGGCACAAAAAATACTCACGAAATTAAAAGCGCTGCACGAGCGGCGGGTTGTGTCATCCGCTTCAATTGCGATTCTCTATGGCGCATTGGGGGAGTTAGATGAGGCATTCGCATGGCTGGAAAAGGCGTACGAGGAACGCGACCCTCAACTTACGTATCTCAAAGTGCCGGGACGTAGATTCGAGCCGCTGCGTCACGATCCGCGGTTTCAACAATTGGTGCGCCGCGTCGGGTTACCCGAGTAGAGCGCGCTGTTTCACGACGTTGCGAGCGAGAGGTTTCAGGATTCTGCAAGGGCCATTTCCGCTCTTCTTCTCAGTGGATTCAGGCGGGTTTCTTCGAGGTCATCTCTGTAGAAAAGGTTGTAGGTGTCGAAGGGGATGAGGCGGCCGTCGGGGTGGACGATGTGGACGCAGGTTTTCTTGACGCTGCGGACGTCGAAGGAGTGGGCGTCGATGAACTGCATGATGATGATGCGGAAGATGTTTTCGTAGGTTAGAGATGGGGAAGATTGCGCCACGCTTCGCTCTGGCGGGACGGGCGAGTCGCCCGTCGCCACATGGTCCGTCGCGACGTGGTTCGTGGTGACGTCACTCGGAATCCAGACTTTCGGGAGGCAGCAGAGGAGTTCGCGGAGGGTGCCGGCGCTGCTGGCGGGGGAGTGATTCGTCGCGAACAGTTTGAAGAGGTTGTCGCGGATAGCGGGTTCTTGTTCGTACAAAATTGTATTGGCAGCGCCGTTGATCAAGACTTCGGGCGGGATCATGCTGGTAAGCGGAGTTACTTTGCCATCGAGCTTTAACGCATAGGCCATCGCCAGGGAGTCGGGGTGGCAGGGGACGGGAATGATATCTTCGGGGCGGAAGACGTTGGTTTGTTCGAGAATTTTGCGGCGGACTTCGGTGAGCGTTAGGCGGTCGGTGGCGGGGTTGAAGTTGCGGACGAATTTGCCGGGTTTAGAAGAGTCGTCCAAGGCCCCACTTCTGCCAACAGCGGGCAGAAATGGGGCACCCGCACCTGAGGTCGCGTTGGAAAAGTCAGATTCCCCACCCTGTCGCAAACTACGCGACGAGGGTGGGGCACCCTCTGCTACCCACGTCTCCAGGCGTCCCGCATCTTGGATGGGTTGGAACGTTACGCCTCTTACGCACGGCTGTGTTAGGGCGTAGTCGATCGTCTTTCCTATTTCGTGGTCGTTGAGACCTTTCTTTAGCGTGACCACTAAATTCGTGGCGATGTTGTAGCGGTTCAGTTTCTCGAGGGCGTCTTCGCGGACGCGGCGGAGGTCGGCGCCGCGGAGTTGCATCAGGGGCTCGCGCTCGAAGGAATCGAACTGGAGATAGACTTCGAAGTCTTCTTTATAGTCCGCTAGCTGTTTTACGAAATCTTCTTCCTGGGCGATGCGGACGCCATTCGTGTTCACCATCAGGTGGCGGATGGGGCGAGCCTTCGCCATCTCAACAATCTTGAAAAAATCTGGGTGAACGGTGGGCTCTCCGCCGGAAAGTTGGACTACGTCGGGATGGCCTTCATTGCGGACGACGGCGTCCAGCATCTTTTCTACTTGCGCAAGGGTGCGGAATTGCTGGCGTTCGGGGCCGCTGGCGGCGTAGCAGACGGGGCAGCGCAGGTTGCAGTAGTCGCAGATCTCGACGAGGGTGAGGCAGGAGTGCTGCTCGTGGTCGGTGCAGAGGCCGCAGTCGTAAGGGCATCCCCACTTGACGGGAGTGTTGTAGACGAGAGGCATCTCGGGGGGCTTGATGAAGATCTCACGGCAGCGGCGGTAGTAGTCGACGTCGTCGGCGATGAGGACTTTTTCAGCGCCGTGTTGCGGGCAGCGTTTAAGGAGATAGACGTTGTTGTCCTGGAAGACGGTCTTCGCTTCAATTTTGCGGAAGCAGGTGGAGCAGATGGAGATGGCGACGTCGTAGAAGAGGTAGGGGCGGGTTTTGTGGGGCATGACGTCAGCCTTGGGCAGAGTGACCTGGCGCGAATTCCAACGAGGGGAATATTAGCAGCGGACGCGGAATCGCGGAGGAAGATCTGTGGCAGTTTGCAGAGTGTCCCACCTGGGCAGGCTTGGTTGCGAAGCGGACCAATGAACCACAGAGGGCACAGAGGGCACGGAGGAAACATCATCGCCAGAGGAAGGGTTTCGAAAATCCCCTCTTCTCGCGCAAAGGACGCGCGAGAAATGGGGCACCCGGCTGTCGTCGCTTGCATCGGGGGACGGACGAATGGGTCCGTCCCTACGGGAGTCATCTCCACAGGAAGCGGTAGAGGAAGGGGGTGATGATGTGGATCAGGGAGAAGAAGACGAAGGTGACGGCGGCGGCGACCAGGATCGATGAGGGTTCGGGGTGAAGTCCGACCTGCTGGATCGCCTGGTAGGCCAGGACCAGAATGACGATGTGAATGAGCCAGGGGACGACGAGGAGGAGAAATCCGCGGGGCTCGTGAACAAAATAGTAGCCGACGATGCCGAGGCTGAAGACGGCCTGCAGGATCATCACTGCTGGAACCGCGATGGAATAGGCGAAGGTGCGGCGGTCAGGCTTCTTGACAAGAAAGTACATCAGAACCGCGTAGGGGACGTGGTAGAGGATGTAAGGCGCGAGGAGGGCGAGGGTCCAGTTGCGCGAGGCGTACGGTTGGCGAGCGGACCAGAAATGAAGCTGGCCGAAGATCCAGGCGACGGCGCTGAAGAAGATCTGGGCGCCGAGGGCGAGGACGAGGCGGTCGATAGTTTTGCGGCTCGAGGGAGAGAGATGAAGAGGGACTGGCGTGAGATCGGGTAAGGTCGCGGCGACTTCGGTGATCGAAAGAGTGCCGTCCGGTGCGGGTTCGAGGACCTTCATGGAACGGAAGATGCCGCGAGCCAGCCAGGCGATGAACCAAACGCCGCCGATCGCGACGACGAGGGCGCCCAAGATGTATGGTACTGCGGCGTCGGGATGGGAGGCGCCTCCGTAGCTTTGGGCGGCGCACATGGAGAGCAGGAGGAGGATCAGGCTGGTGACGAGCACGAATCCGGCGGTGAGGATGATGCCGAGAGTGCGGAGCGTGTTGGCGGCCCAGCGTTCCATGAGTTATGCGAGGTATTGCGGGAATAGTAAAGCAATTCCAGATGTACGCCCATTGAATTCCTTGAACCGGCGGCGGGAGTTCAACGCGCCAATTAATTCAGGAGCAAGAAGAGGGCCGGCAGCAGGATGCGATAAATGAGGATGACAACGAACGCGGTGATCAGGCGGGTAGGGTCGGGACGAATTCCGGTGAGGCGGATGGCCTTCCAGGCGAGATATGGAACGACAATATCGAGAATCCAAGGAATGATGGAAAGCAACGGAATGGCGCCCTGGCCGGAACGAGGGATGAGAACGAGAAGGGCGGAGTGACCGGAAATGCCAAAGAGGAGGTGGAGAGCGGGAATTACCAGAGAGTAGGCGAAGGTGCTGGGTCCGGGGCGGCGGGTGAGACTGTAGAGAAGCGCTAGATCGGGAGCGATGGCGGCCAGGCCCCAAGCGAGAAATCCGAACTTGAACAGAGCGAAGGGAGCGCGAGGTGAGCCGAGGGCGCTGTACCATCCGACGAGTCCGAGGGCAACTTCGGCGGTGATCTTGGCGGCGACGGCGAGAGCCAGTTGTTGAATGGCTGCTTGGCTCGCGGGAGATAGATGGCTGACGACGTCGCGGATGGCCCGGGGCTGACTCGCTGCAGGTGGGATGTAAGGTGGAGCGACGCTGGGCTGCGAGACGCGCGGAACATCGCTGGATGGAATCGAACGGGAATTCATCGCGGAGGGTTGGGGCGGCGCGGGCGGTGCGGAACTGGGCGGCACAGTCGAATATGGTGGGAGCAGCGGATCTGGTTCAGGAACGCGGCGGGGCTTGCGATTCAATATGGCAATCTTCCGCATAGATGCGATGACGAAGAGCAGGGCGCCCAAGGCGACGAGGATGAAGATCTGTCGATCGTCGCCGTGGGTAGCGGAAGCGCAGAGGGAGGAAAGCAAGAAGACGAGCGACGCCAGGATGGCGATCAGCGAGAAGAAGATGGTGCCAAGCACTTTCATGAGGAGGCGTTGGCGAGGCGCGGGACGGAGCGCAGCCAGCGAGTGATGTCGCGGGAATAGTACAGCAGGATCAGGACACAGGCCCACTGAATTCCTCCGAGGCCGAGGAAGATGCGGGGGTAGGGCTTGATGAAGTCGCAGAGGAGGCGGAAGAACATGTAGGCGACCATGAAGAGTTTGAAGGCGTCGCCGGGTTGCCAACCCTGGTTTCGCGATGGCGCAGAAGAGAAACAGGTTTCTCGACTCGCCGTCGCGTTCGCTCCTGCTCCCTCGAAATGACCGACTTTACTGTAGCGGTTGCCTGCGACAAGGGTGATGGCGTCGGGGGGCACGGGGTCCTTCGACTGCGCCGCGACTTCGCTTGGCAGCGTCACGGCTTCGCTCAGGATGACATTTCTATTTTGTGGCGAGACTTTAGTTAGAACGACGGAGAGGACTGGGATCAGGGCGAGGAGGAACGCGATTTCGTACAACTGCGTGGGATGGCGGGGAATGTTATCGCCGAAGTTGATCGCCCAGAGGAGAGTGGTTGGAGTGCCGTAGGTGTTGTCGGAGAGGCCGGTGAGGAAGCATCCGATGCGGCCGATGGCGATGCCGAGGGCGAGGGGGATCGCGTAGAGATCGCCGGTGGAGGCGCGGAGTCCGATGTAGCGCTTGAAGAGTTCCACGGAGACGAGGCCGAAGGCGAGGGCGCCGACGATGGTTTTGCCTCCGACGATGTAGTTGGGATCGTGCAGATGCTGCCAGGTGAGTTGGGGGTCTTCGAGCCAGAAGAGGAGTTTGGAGCCGAGTGCGGCTCCGGTGACCGCGGCCGCGATGACGGCCCAGCGGAGTGGGGTGACGATGGGGTCTCCGAAGCGGCGGCGGAGGGCCAGGTAGACGGCGAACGCGACGACATAGGAGAGGGCTTCGAAGAAGAAGTGTGGGTGGACGTTGTAGGGGCCGAGGTGGATATAGAACGGGAAGGTGACAGCGGGATGGAGTGCGGGGCCGATGGGGGGATTATAGCTACTGGGATTCTGCAAACACGGCAAAGGCCCCACCTCTCGCGCAAACTACGCGCGAGAAATCGGGCACCCGGCAATTATAGCGATGCGGCGCTTTCTCGCGCGCCGTCGAGCTGCGCTCGACGGACAGCCGAAGGCGGCTGTCCCCACATGAGTCGGGACGGAACCGGGCAGCATTTTTGCTGTCGGCATTTCGCGGGCGGGGGCGCCCGCGCCACATACGATCAAGACTTGACAGCGGGCTAATTATTCTGTATATTCAGTTTGTACTGAAAGAAACGTTATGGCGGAATTAACTGGAGTGCAGAAGCAGTACATCCTTCACTGGGGGGAGATGGGGACGCGGTGGGGGATCAACCGCACGGTGGCTCAGATTCACGCACTGCTGTACTTGTCGCCCAAGGCAGTACCTGCAGAAGAGATTGCCGAAACCCTGAGCGTGGCGCGATCGAATGTGAGCACGTCGATCCGGGAGCTGGAAACCTGGGGGATCGTGCGGGCGGTGCATGTGCTGGGCGACCGGCGCGAGCATTATGAGTCGATGAAGGATGTGTGGGAGATGTTCCGGCTGGTGATTGAGCAGAGGAAGCGGCGGGAGATCGATCCGACGCGGGAGATTTTGCGGCAGTGCCTGGCCGATCTGGATCCGAAGGAACCGGGAGCGGACTATACGCGGGAACGGCTGGCGGCGATGGCGGGATTCTTTGAGGCGGTGACGGAATTGTACGACCAGATGAAGCGTCTGCCGACCGGGACGGTGCGGAAACTGCTGCGGATGGGGACGAAGGTTCGGAAGAAGTCGGGGTAGCGCCCCTTTTTTGCTGACGTCATTCTGTATGTACAGAACGATCTGTTTCAGGAGGTCGATATTGACGCAAATGAATCAACCACGGACGACCCAGAGCACGCGGAGGATCTTATGAATGGGACTCTGATGAAGGAAATGATCTGGGGTGCGGGGTGCGTGCATTTGGGGATTATGGCGGCGAACGTGCCCCTGCCGGGGCGACTGAAGGTGCGCGAAAGGCTGGCGGGAGTTCCGCGATTTGTTCGGCAGATTTTTTATGTGCACTGGGTGTACATCTTGATCGTGCTGGGATTGTTTACGGCTTTGTGCTTCGGGTTTGCGGCGGAGTTGGCGGGAGCGAGTACGTTGGGACGGTTCCTGAGCGGATTCATGGCGGGGTTCTGGTTGCTGCGGATTGTGCTGCAGATTTTCTATTACGACCGGGAGATACGGCGGGAGAACCGGGTGCTGGACTCGATGTATTTGGCGTCTTTGATTGTGCTGGTGGTTGTGTTTGGTTCGGCGGTGATTCGGCCGGTGTGAGGGGAAGTCAAAGTCCCCACCCTCTCGCACAAGACGCGAGAAGGATGGGGCACCCTGATGCTTTAGTGAGGGAGCAATGAAGAAATCATTCGAGTCACACAGAAAAAAGCAGATTCCCCCCGTTGGTCGGAATGACAAGGGATTCTGGGCTGAGGGATGCGCCACGGCGGGGGCGGCGGCTTGGGCAGGGCTTTCGGTGTTGGCGCGGATGGGGATTGCCCGGGTAGGTGCGATTGAGTTGCTGTTTCTTTTTGCTCCGCTGGTGGTTGTGCCGTTGGGGATGGAGTTGTCGCGGGCGATTGCGGGAACTAGCGCACTGCACGAACTCGCCCGACGGTTGCAACCTTTGGGCGCCGCGCTCGCGGTGGTGGCGATTTGGCTTCCTCCGGGACGCAGAGCGGGATGGTTTGCGATTGGGTGGCTGGTGGTCTGCGGTTTGGTGGCTGGTTCGGGAGTGGTGGGATTGGTTCGTGCTCTATGGCTAGACGCGGGCGGGGGCGCCCGCGCCACATCGATCGTCATCTGCATTGCTCGATTCGATCTGGCGGTGGGTGGAGCGTGGTTGGTGGCGTCGCGGTGGGGGATGCGGCCGATGGGGATTCAGGAGCCGATTGGGCTGCTGACGGCGGTACATTTTCATTTTGCGGGATTTGCTACGGCGATGATCGGGGCTGCAACGTTGCGGTTTGCCGAGAGGGACGCGCAACACGAGTGGTTGCGGAGGCTGGTGTTGATGGTGGCAGTGCTTCCCGTGGTGGTGGCGGCGGGATTTGTGATCTCTCCAGTGGTGAAGATGGGGGCGGCGGTGTTGTTTTCTGCGAGCGTGGCGGGGCTGGCGATTGCGGTGCGCGCCTATGGCAGGAAAGCGGGCGACGGTACGGCGCGTTTCTTTCTGCAAGTTGCTGCAGGTGCGATTTTTATGGGGATGGTGCTGTCGGCGTCATACGCGATTGCAGATTACGCCGGGAGTGATGCTCTGACGATTCCAGAGCTGGCGAGGACTCACGGTATTCTGAACGCGGTGGGATTCAGTCTCGCGGGATTGCTGGGATGGCTCGTGGAGAACAACAGTAGACACACGTCAGTAACAGGTGGACGCAGTTTTCAGGCGGAGGTGCAGCGAGAACCTGTACACTAACTGAAACCCAGAGCAAACATGCCGGAGCAATGCCGGCAAGTTTTCATGACGCAGGAAAAATCTCAAAGGTACGATCCAACGGCAGCTGAGAAGGCTCCCGAGAAATCCGGCACGAACGGCCCAGGCGCGGCGCCCGGGTGCGAGAATTCGTCGCTGCCCTCGTCGTCCGACGATCCGTCATTCCCTACCTCCAGCGGCTTTTCCTCGCCGATTCCTTCGGATTCCGCACGCGAGGGTGCCATCAATAAAGAACTGCGGCGGCTGAACCGCGCCCTGCACGCGCTGAGCGCATGCAACCAGGCACTGGCGCAAGCGGGCAGCGAGCAGGAATTGCTGAACGAGATCTGCGACATCATCGTGCGGCTCGGTGGATACCGGATGGCGGGGATTGCTTACGCGCAGCAGGACGAAGAGAAGACCGTGAGGCCGATGGCACACGCGGGGTTTGGCAGCGGATATCTGGACAAGATTGCGCTGAGCTGGTCGGACACTCCGGCGGGGCGAGGGCCGGCGGGTACGGCGATTCGCGAGAACCGGATTTGCGTGGTGCCGGACACAAAGAACGACCCGATGTTCAAGCCGTGGCGGGAAGCGGCATTGCAGCGAGGATACGCGGCGGTGATTGCGCTGCCGCTGAAAGTTGCGGGCTCGGCCTTTGGGGTGCTGGCGATCTATTCGGAGCAGGTGGGCTCCTTTGAAAGCTCCGAGGTCGAGTTGCTAACCGAGATGGCGAACAACCTGGCCTACGGCATCACAGCGATTCGCGCGCAGGAGGAGACGAGGCGAGCGACTGCCGCGCTGCGGGAAGCGGAGGCGAAATACCGGCAATTGGTGGAGCAGGTTCCTGCCATCTCTTATGTGGCGGAAGCGGGAGCACAGGGACGCTTTCTCTATTTGAGTCCGCAGGTGAAGACGATTCTCGGCTACCGTCCTGAGGATTGCCTGGCGGATCCCCATTTTTGGTGGAGTCACTTGAATCCGGACGACCACCCGACTGCGCTGCTGGAGGACAGTTGGGAAGAAGGGCCTCCGTTTCAAGTCGAATACCGTATGCGTCGGCAGGATGGGAATGAAGTGTGGCTGCGGGATGAGGCAGTGATTGTCCGCGACCCACAAACGGGGAAACGGCTGACGCGCGGCATGTTGATCGATATCACGGAGCGGAAGCGTGCCGACGATGCGCTGCGGCGAAGCGAAGAAAACTACCGCATGTTCGTGGCGCAAAGCTCGGAAGGAATTTTCCGGCAGGATCTGGATGCGCCGGTGGCGATTGACCTTCCGGAAGAAGAACTGATTCACCATATTCTTCACGATTCGTACATGGCGGAGTGCAACCAGGCGATGGCGCAGATGTATGGGCTCGAAGCTCCAGAGGATCTTCTGGGAAAGCGGCTGGCGAAGTTGCTGGTGGTGGATGATCCGCGCAACATCGAATTGACGCGCGAGTATGTGCGGAATGGATTCCGCGTACTAGAGCGGGAGTCGCACGAGCAGGATGTGGAGGGGAACCCGAAGACATTTCTGAACAGCATGTTCGGGATTGTAGAGAACGGGAAGCTGCTGCGGACCTGGGGAATTCAGCGAGACATTACGGAACGGCTGAAGGCAGAAGAGGCGCGGCATCAGGCTGAGGAAGCGCGTCGCGAGAGCGAAGAGCGCTACCGGGTGTTTGTGGCGCAGACGTCGGAAGGCATCTACCGGACGGAACATGATCCACCGGTTCGGGTGGATGCGACGGTGGAAGAGCAGATCGCGCTCAGCCTGGCGAGCGGGTACATCGCGGAGTGCAACGATGCGATGGCGAGGATGTACGGGTTCAATAAGGCTGAGGACATTATCGGCAAGCGGCTGTCGGAGATGTTGATTGCGGATGATCCAGTGACGAAGGAGTTCATGGAGACGTTCCTGCGATCGGGATACCGGATTACGGATTGGGAATCGCACGAGCGGGATGCGCAGGGACGAACCAAGATTTTCCGCAACACGATGGTGGGGATCGTGGACAAGGGCTGCCTGGTGCGGACGTGGGGCATTCAGCGCGACGTAACCGTGCGGATGCATCTGGAAGAGCAGCTGAGGAACGCGCAGCAACTGGAGGCCATTGGGCGGCTGGCGGGCGGTGTGGCACATGACTTCAACAATATTCTGAGCATCATCATGGGGCACGGTGAGTTGCTGCTGGGTGCGGTGGGAGCGGACGAGCGCGCGCGCAGCGGACTGGAGCAGATCCGGCGAGCGGCGGACCGGGCGGCGTCGCTAACGCAGCAACTGCTGGCCTTTAGTCGGAAGCAGGTGCTACAGCCGAAGGTTCTGGACTTGAACGACGCCGTGGCCGACGTGCAGAAAATGTTGTCGCGGGTGATTGGCGAGGATATTGAACTGGTCGCGAGCCTGCATCCGTCGCTGGCGTCGGTGAAGGCGGATCCGGGACAAGTGGAACAGGTGCTGATGAACCTGGCGGTCAACGCGCGGGATGCGATGCCGCACGGCGGGAAACTCGCGATGGAGACGTCGAACGTGGAGGCGGGCGTGGAGTTGGCGCGCACCCTTGACCTTCCGCTGGGGCGATACGCCATGTTGAAGGTCACCGACACGGGTCACGGGATGGATGCAGCGACGCTCTCGCACGTCTTCGAACCATTTTTTACAACGAAGCCGATGGGCAAGGGCACCGGGCTGGGATTGGCGACCGTCTACGGAATCGTGAAGCAGAGCGGGGGGAGCATCCAGGTCGAGAGTGAGGTGGGGCGCGGGAGCACGTTCCGGATTTATTTGCCGGCGACGGAGGGTGGCACGCGCAAACAGCAGGCGACGATTGGGGCAGAAATGGTGGCGGGAGGGAGCGAGACCATTCTGATCGCGGAGGATGAACCCGATCTGCGGGACTTGGCGCGCATTTTTCTGGAAGGCTACGGGTACAAGGTGCTGGAAGCGGAGAGCGCAGCGCAGGCGATTCAGACGGCAGATAGTTTTAAGGGATCGATCGATCTATTGCTGACCGATGTGATCATGCCGGGGATGAGTGGGGCGCAGTTGGCGGAGAACATTTTGACCAAGCGTCCACAAACCAGGATCGTATATATGACCGGGTACACCGACGACATGGTGGTACAGCACAAAGTGCTGGAACCCGGGGTTAATCTTCTGCAAAAACCCTTCAATAGGATTGACCTGGCGTTGAAGGTGCGATCCACGCTGGATGGGAAGTAGGGTCAGCCAGTAAAATCTCAGATTATAGATTTATGGTTGCCGATTGATTTTTCCACCGCGCCGATTTTCCGAAGGACTTTAACCACAGAGGACGCGGAGGATTTGCGTTGGGGAACAGAATATGGACTTATCACTAAGGTGTAGGAGAATCACTTGACCACGAACGATGCGGGTGCGGCGGGGAAGAAAATCTGGGTCACGCTGAAAGGGCTGCCGCTGACGCTGCAGCTGGAGTGGCCGTTTCATCAGTCGACGTCGGGCGCAGATTTTTTCGTGCTGCATGGGGACATCCGGCTGGAAGGTTCGGAAGGACTGCACGCGCCGGTGGCGGTGAATCTTTCGCAGACGGTGCGCGAGGTGATGCCGTCGCTAGATCCGAAGGATGCGGAAGCTCCGGTGATCAACGCGCTGCGCAAAGAGGTTGACCGGCGGCAGATTGAATTTGTGAAGTCGGGGAAGTTGTTGCCGGTACCATTTTCCAGCCGGCACTATGACTTCAAGCGGCAGCAGTGGGTGTTTGGCAAGGCGACCGACGACGCGATGGCGGAGTTCATCGAACGCAAAGTGTACTGGCAGACGAAGTTGGGTACAGAAAAGCGAGTTTGGATCGGCGATCCAACTGAGGCGCAGTATCTGCAGACGACACCTGCGCACTTGATCGAGATTGCGGCGCGGCTGGTTGCGGCGCAGGGGTTACTGCGGATCGAGGGCGAGTTCGCCGAGGCGACCGCTGGCCTCATGGGGCAGGCAGAACGATTCGATGGTGCGCGGCGGCAGGCGATGCAAGAGCTAGAAAAGAAGCACGCCTTCGAGAGAGGGTAGCTAGTCCCAGAAGTTGGTACCCAGTACTCAGTATTCGGTATTGGGCGCCGGTAGCCACTCGCTATGCGATTGTTGATGAGAGTACTTGCAATTGGGCTTGGCATCCTAGTTCTGGCGACCTGCTTTGGAATTTTCTGGATCTTCGTTTATTCTCGTGACCTTCCTGACATGAATGCCCTGGCGCCGTTTGCACCGGCTCAAGGGAGGCACGTGTCCGATCCATGCATTGCGACCGCGTCGGTCGCGATTCCTTATGAAGCGATCGGAAATAACTTGCGGGCGGCCTTGAGAGCTGCGGGGGCCAGCGAAGAGGATCCCGGTGTGATCAATGAAGTGTATCGGGGGCTGAGCGATCAAGCTAAGCCTCACGAGGGCGCGCTATCGGTACAAATCTCCCGCAGCATGTTGTGTGCTCCTTCCACGACGTTGAGACGGGCAGTGAATGAACTGCGGACGGCGGCACAACTGGAGCGGCGTTTCTCCCGGAAGGAATTGTTTACGATTTTCGCAAACCGAGTCTGGTTCGGCGAGGGTCAGGTGGGTGTTGAAGCGGCGGCACAGCATTTCTTCCAGAAAAAGCCAGATCAACTCCCAGTGGGAGAAGCGGCATTGCTGGCCGGTTTGATCCGAGGGCCGTCTCGCCTCTCACCCTATTCACATCCAGATCGCGCCTTGCAGCGTCGGAATGAAGTCATCGATGCAATGGTTGAGGCGCATGCCATCGATCCGAAGGAGGGTGAGACAGCGAAGGCGAGTGCGTTGGGGGCTGTGCGGACAGACGTTCCATGACGACCGCTGCTAAGGCTAGTGACGGGGACTCACCATATTGCCTTGGTGCGAGAAGTTGGCTTCCACACGGATCTCGATCGGCATGGGCTCTCCGTCGCAAGTGGCGGGCTTGAAGCGCCACTTTTGGACCGCAGCTAAGGCAGCGTCATCGAATTCTTTTCCTCCGGATCGACTTACCTTCAAGTCTTGTGGCTTACCTTGTATATCGACGACCAACGCCAAGAGCACGGAAGAGTCTTTGCTCTCGGTTCCAGTGGGAAAGCCCGGTTCTGGGCTGAGGGTCGTGACAGGGTGCGCTGACGTTCCAGAGCAGCGGCCACGTTCAATCGCACCCGGCGGAGGCTTGAATAGAGCGGCGTCGGGAGACGGCTCGGCAGTGAGTTCCTCGACTTTGGCTTCGAGTTGGCGATGCTTATCTTCGAGGCAAGCCATTTCGCGGGGAAACCAGGAATCGCCAAACTTGCGAAATATGCCGTAGAAGCAGGAGTAGTCCGTCATGTTTTTTGGGCGGATGTCGGGCGAGAGCGTTGCGAGCAACGCTCCACTTTTCTGATCGAAACAGAATTTGTACTGCTCCTGTTGCGAGCCACGCTTCGTGGTCGCGCATTGTTCCGCGGGCTTCCGGTCTGGGTTGTCGGCGATGGATTCGAATTCAAGCGTGGGGGATGCGGAATGAAACATGTTCATCAGGTCGGGAAGGTGCGTTGCCGGTTCTGGAAAGTCAATGGTGTTGTCGAGGGTCCAAATCCGGTTTGGGGTGCCGACTTCGATGCGGCGAAAATCTTTCACGACGATCTCGCGGCGCCACTGTGAATCGGAGACCCAGTCTTCGGTATAAGTGCCTTGCGCGTTTGCAAGGTCTTTTCCAGTGAAGGTGAACGATGCCTTGAGGCGGAAGGCGGGCGCGTTTTTCGCGCGGATGTCGGAAAGGTGACGGGCTTTCGCCATGAGCGCTTCGGAGTGTAACTGGGTATCTGATTTCTCGACGACTGGCTTCGGGGATTCCTGCGCGAACACGGCGGCTACGAATAATCCGAGAAGCGCGGTCGGGAGAAGAGCGGCGCGGAGGTTCATGGCGCTGCGAACATGGTACTCCACGCGGAACGGGAACGATCGCGACCTATCGGGGAGTCGAAGGGATTTCGAGGGTCATCGGCATCGGCATGGGCTTGCCGTCGCAGGTGCCCGGTCTGAAGTGCCAACTCCGAACGGTGGAGAGGGTTTTTGCATTCGATTCCTTATCGGTCGGCGGATCGCAGAACTCTGACGTCCTGCGCTTTGCCCTTGATATCAACAACGAACCAGATTCTCAGCCAGGCGATTCGTTCCGGGTCCACCCCCGGGAGCATGAATCCGTTGATGGACAGACTGCGACGTTCGCTCTTTCCAGAGCAGAGACCCAATTCGATGGCGCTGGCTGGTGGGTCGAATAATGCGGGATCCATGGGAGGCTCGAGGGAGAGTTCAACCACGTTTACGCTGATCTTCTTGTGGCGATCTTCGTAGCAGACCACTTCACGTGGAAATGCGTAGTCGCCGGACTTGCGAAACGTCCCATAATCGCAAGAGGCCAGGACAACATTCCGCGGGCGTTTTTCGGGGGAGACTCTTTCGAGCAGGGCTCCGGTCCTTTTTTCGAAGCAGAATACGAATTGCAGGCTCTGGATGAAAGGGCGACTGTAGGCGCATTCGGCAGTCACGTCGGTGCCTATGCGTTCCCGGATGAAAGCAAACTCCAGCTTCAGCGAAGCGGAGGGAAGGTAAGCCATGAGACTGGGAAGGGCGCCGGCCTGGTCGGGAAAGCCTTCGGGAAAGACGAGCCAATGCTTGCCGGATGCGGCGACATCGATCTGGCGCAGATTTCCGATGATGGTTTCGCGGCGCCATTGCGAGTCGGAGATCAAGGTCTCAATGTAAGTTCCTTCGACGGGATCGAGATTGTCTCCGGTAAACGAGAACGTTGCTTTCAGACGGAAGGCGGGCGCGTCTTTGGCGCGGATGTCGGAGAGGCGGCGCGCTCGGTCGAGGAGCGCTTCGGCGCGTTCCTGGACGGTTGGTTTCGGAGAGTCTTGCCCGAGCGCGGAGAATGCGAGCCATGCGAGAAGAGTAGTCTGGAGGAAAATGGCGCGCGGGTTCATGGTTGCGGCACATGAGCATCGTACTCCTGATTACGCCTATGATCCGCGGCGATGGGCAAACCTCGGGAAATAAAGCCCGATCGTTGTATTCCGCATTTCGCGGCGCTGAAGCGCCGCTCTTGCACCTCAGGGGCTAAAAAGCCCTACTCACACCGTGCTCCTAACGCGGCCCTGAAGGGGGCCGCTCTTCCACATTTAGCTTTCGAAGCTCTTGTAGTTTGGAGGATCTTGATGCCGTTTCTGATCGCGGCGAAAGGACGCTTTGTCCGGCAACGCGGTTGTAGAGAGAGTGCATCGAAATGAGATTAGAGGGCTGCCCAGAGGCCGGCAGAGTGGCAGGCGACAACTTTGGAATGCAGCTTGCGGGAGCAGGTTGCGGAGTTCGGGGAAGGGTGAGACGTGAGGGCTGTGCGTTTTGTGGGGAGCGGATTTTGCGCTAGTGCGCTAGTGGTGATTTGTGTTGCGATCCTTTGCGGGACGACGCTGGCGCAGGATGAATCGAGTTCGCAGCCTTCCCCACAACAGGGGAACTCGCAGCCGACGCCCAGCATCGAGGAGGAAAAGCCTCAGCAAGAGGAGAGTTCGAATCCCGCGCAGGCCGCCGCAGAGAAAACCAAGCAAGTGACCATGCAGGCCGTAACAGCTACGAAGAATGCAGGAACGGCGGCGCTGCTCAAGGCGCGGGATTGGGAGAGTGGCTGGCTCACGGGCGTGTTCGTGGAGAAGGGCCGGGCGCTGGTTCCAATGAGTGTGGACCAGCGGCGCGAGATCTACCTGCAACAGACGCTTACGACGCCGGGCGCGTATATGAAGCGCATGTTTGCGGCGGGCATCGACCAGGCGCGCGGGGTGCCGTCGCAATGGGATGACGGTTGGGATGGATATGTGGAGCGATTCGCCTCGCGCGAAGGGCAGTTCATTGCGGCCAACAGCCTGGCGGCCCTGGGAAATGCGAAGCTGAAATACGAGCCGCGCTACGACCAGTGCCGATGCAGCGGTTTCTGGGCGAGAACCCGGCATGCCATCGTGCGCAACTTTCTTACGTACAACGAAAGTGAGGAGGAGTTGCGTCCACAGTGGGCGTTGTATGGGGGATCGTTCGGTGGAGGGCTGATTTCGACGGCTTGGAAACCGCATCCGCGTAACGCCTTCGCCGAAGGTGGGCGCGCCATGTTGGGGCAGGCGGGCTACGGCGTGCTGCTGAATATCTTTATCGAGTTTTCGACGGACATCAACCGTAAGATTGGAGTGAGAAAGAGGTAGAGAATTCCCTACGGGCGGCATGGGAGTTTTCCCGATTTCTGACTCGGGTACTTGCCCGATGGCAGTCAGAGTCGATTCGTGGTTCAACTATAAAGGGGGCGGGTCTCGGGAGGAATCCAGGCATGGGGAGCGCCCCCTCGCGCTTTGGCATCCCCGCCCGATTGCACCTGCCCCTTTTTACTTACCACGTTTTTATTACTCACCCAGATGTCAGGCGCGTGACGGTTTGCGGACGAAATGCGCTACCACGGTGCCGAGCGTGAATAGAGCCATCAGTGAAATAATTCCCAGGGAGATCACGCAGTAAATACACCACACGCCGAGGATGTTGGATTCGATGTTCGCGAGGTAAAGGGAAAAGGTGAGGCCTGCGAAGGTGGGAACGAGCAGCACGCGGTAGCGGCGCAGGAAGGCGAGCGCGCCCATGAGGATGTATCCGACGATGCCGAAGACGGCCACAGGAATTCCGGCCATCATGGCGTAGGGGCTGTGATTAACGACGCCGCAGTCCCAGTGTTCGTTGATGCTGCATGGGGAATCGCCATATTCGCGATAGTGCTCGCGCAGGGCGAGGGACGAAACTACTGCGCCCAGCACGGCCAGGATCAGAAGCAGATATTTCATGAGTTTCCTCGTTGCTAGTGTACGATTGTGAATTCCGTTACTTTAAGGCACCTCGAGGCTAAAGCCTGACTCATAGCGAGGGCGGCTTATCGCAGCGCTCGAAGCGCTGCGCCACCCAAAATCTCCTGCTGCGCCAGCCAAAATCTTGTACGATCCAAGTCTCAGACCACTAGAAACACGGGTAACCGCAACATTTTGCCGCGAACTTTTTTTGCCGCACCATCTTGCCGCGGATCTTGCGCGACATCTTGCGCCACCATCAGGGAGGCATGCTGTCGCGGCTGGAATGTTAGTGTGCGGGAGCGGCGGCTGCGTCCTTTATTAGATCAGAAGGCTGCCAATCGCTGCCGTGATACCACTTCACGATCTTGCCGTCGGGTCCGATGACTGCGGTGCTGAGGTTGTGGGTGATCAGTCCGTTCTCGGGCGTTACGGTTAGCGCGAAGAAGTCGGCGATCTTCGGTAAATCGGCTTTGCTGGGAGCGGCGAATTCCCAGTGAGTGAAGAGCGCGAGCTCGTGCGTATGGGCGACGGAGAAGCCGTAGTCGCGGAGAACCTTGGGTGTGTCGTGCTCTGGGTCGAAGCTGATACTCAGCAGATGAGCGCCGGCTAGTCCTGGGTTCGTGCCCATCTGCTTGTAGATTTCCGCGAAGTGGCTGCTCATGCGCGGGCAGAAGTCGGGGAAAGGACAACGCGTATAGATGAAGGTGAGGAACAGAACGTTCCCGCGAAACTGCTGGAGAGAAATTCGCTTGCCCGACTGATTGGTGAATGAAAAATCGGGGACATCTTCGCCGGGGGCGGGCACGTGCAGCGAGTTGGCACCGGCCGCCGGGACGGCGTCGATGCGGGAGATCGTTTTGACGTTCTCGAGCCAGTAGTCGGGAGCGGCGTCTTCGTTCTTGGGGTCGGGCTGAACCACTACCACTTCGGCGGAAATGGAATCGCCGGAATGCAGGTGATTCAAGGTGGCTTCAGGCTTGACCTTGTAGGGCATGGCCATGGCTTCCATGAATCCCGGGATGGCATCGCCGTCAATGATGGCGGATTGCGATTGGGTGTCGACAGCAACCACGCGGCCTGTGAAGGGATAGCGTTTCGCGGGCGGCGTTTTCGCGGAATGGCACGAAGAAACAAGGACTGTCGTGGCAAGGATGAGAGCGAGCAGAACAATACGGCGAGTATGGTTGTTCACGTTGTAAACACTTTAACTCGGAGGAAGAGTCTGGTGCCATGGCCGTCGAGCTCCGCTCGACGGACAGCCGAGGGCGGACCGTCTCGACATGGTCTTTCGACGGCTCAGCCATGATGTTGTTTGGGGGTCGGCATTTGTGAAATCCTCAGGGCGATCGGACCCGGTATAGATTTCACACGGCGAGGCCTTCGATGGCATGCAATCCTGAAGTATTGAAACATGTCCCACTGTTTGCGCTGCTCGATGAAGAAGAAACGGCGGTGTTGGCCGGACAAGTGCGGCTGAAAACATTTGCGCCCCGGCAGCGCATCTACAAGATCGGCGACTCGGGCGGGCAGGCGTACGTGGTGGTGTCGGGCCGGGTGCGGGTCTCGACGGTCGACCAGGATCAGCAGGAAGTGGTGGTCGACGAGCCATCTCATGGAGAGTTCTTCGGGTTCGCGTCCATGCTGGAGCAGACTGCGCACCAGACCGAAGCGGTGGCGATCGACGAGGCAGTGTGCCTGGAGGTCGACCAGAAAGATATTGCCGTGCTGCTGCAGCGCAAGCCGCTCGCCGGGATGGATATGCTGCGGGTGCTGGGGCGGCAATTTCACGCGTCGCAGCAATTGGTGAGGCTGCGAGCGAACCGGCATCCCAACGAGGTGATCGAAAAGGATGCGACGTTTGGCGAGCGGATCGCCGACCTGGTTGCGGGTTTTGGCGGATCGTGGACGTTCATTATTACGTTCAGCGTCGCACTTGCGGTCTACATGACCATTGACGCGGCGCTGGGGAAGAAGGCCTGGGATCCGTATCCATATATTCTGTTGAATCTGTTTCTGTCGATGCTGGCGGCGGTGCAGGCTCCCATCATTATGATGAGTCAGAACCGTCAGGACACGAAAGACCGGCTGCGCGGCGAACTGGATTACGATGTCAACCGGAGAGCCGAAGTGGAGATTCAAGGGCTGGCGCGCAAGTTGAATGTGCTGGGAGAAAAAATTGGCGACGTGGAGGAGATGCTGCGGGAGAAGTTGGGGCGGGGGTGAGAATTTCGGTGGAGGTGTATGCTCTCGAGTCCGCCGCGCGATCCCTTCGACTTCGCTCAGGGCAGGCTCTTCGCTCCACCTGAAAAACGGCTGCGTTCAAGATGACGCCCGAGGGTTAAGAAGTTCATGCGGCCGTCGGAATTCGATATATTCCTGATCGAGGGTCCCAAGTTACGCATCGAATCCCGAAGATTTTATGTCTCGATTCCACATCAATCGCCGGACCTTTCTGCAAGCAGCTGGAGCTACCGCAGGTGCTGATTTGCTGCCTTCACCAAGACTGTGGAGCCGGGCGATCGTTGCTGGGTTAGCCGCTCCGCAGAATGACGGACCGGCGGACTACACGCTCACAATTGCGACCACGCCGATCGAGCTGGCACCGAAGCGGATCGTTTCGGTTACGAATTACAACGGGCAGTTTCCCGGGCCGCTGCTTCGTTTGAAAGAGGGCGAGCGAGTGACCATCGATGTTCGCAACGACACAGATACTCCGGAGCAGTTGCACTGGCATGGGCAGTCCGTTTCGAGCGATGTGGATGGAGCGGCGGAGGAGGGGACGCCGTTTATTCCTCCGCACGGCACGCGCAGAATTTCGTTTGTGCCGAGGCCTGCGGGTTTGCGCTTCTACCACACACATGTGCGCGCGGGCGCGAATCTGGCGGAGGGGCAGTATAGCGGACTGGTCGGCCCGGTTTACATTGAACCGAAACAGCACGCCGGAAACTACGACCGGGAAGTTTTTCTCACACTCAAAGAGTTTCAGCCCACGTTGAGTCGCGGCGGCGACATGGCGATGGATTTTCTGTCGCCAGCGCAGACCGTTCCTGAACTCAAGGAGTCCGGTGAGAGCAGGATGAAGGCGTCGCTCGCCAAAGGGATGCCGCATGGATTCGAAGTTGGCTACGATTCCTTCACTATCAACGGGCGCATGCTGGGATACGGCGAGCCGCTGCGGGTGAAAGCGGGCGAGCGCGTTCTGTTTCACATTCTGAATGGGAGCGCGACTGAGATTCGAAGCCTGGCGATACCGGGTCACAGCTTCAACGTCGTTGCGATGGATGGGAATCCGTTGCTCAAGCCCGTCCGCGTGCCAGTTCTATGGCTGGGAACTGCGGAACGGCTTTCAGCGATTGTGGAGATGAATCATCCCGGAGTGTGGGTGATGGGAGACCTGGCGGACGACGATCGTCACCACGGCATGGGCATTGTGGTGGAGTACGCGGGCTCTAAGGGAAAGCCGCAGTGGCTGCCACCGAGGCCCTTCAAGTGGAATTACGCACACTTCGGGAATTCCAGCGCGCCTTCGGCCAAGCCTGACGAAGTGTTCGACATGCTGTTCGAAAAGCAAAATGCAGCACTCGACGGATTCAATCAGTGGACGATCAACGGAGTGGCGTATGCGCGGGAGCAGATGGCGGCGGCGCCCACCTTTCATTTGCACGAGGGCAAGCGCTATCGCATTCGTATGCAGAATGCGAGTGATGACATCCATCCGATTCATCTACACCGGCACAGCTTCGAACTGACGCGGGTCGCGGGGCAGCCCACGTCGGGGCTCCTGAAAGATGTTGTGATGGTGGGCGGGTACCAGGAAGTGGAGATCGACTTCATTGCCAACAATCCGGGACTGACGCTGTTCCACTGCCACCAGCAACTGCACATGGACTTCGGTTTTATGACCCTGTTCGACTACGTGTAGCCGTGGCCATGATGGGCGTGCGGGGTGGATCGCTGGAAATATCGGGCGGACGATGCGCTGTCCGCCCGATATTCTTAAACAGATAACAAGCGCTGGAAAAAAGAACGATAGCGTTGGAGAGCGATGCGCAGGTCTTCGGTAGAGACGTTGTCGCCGCGGTCCCACTGCTGTTCGAGTCTGGAGCGTTCTTCGGCGAAAACTTCGGCCAGACGTTTCATGGCCGCTGCGACCAGACCGTCTGCCTGCTCGACGGCGCTGCGGGGCTCGTCGACGAACGTGGTTTGAACGCTGCTCCAGCGATTCCGCAAGTCCTCCAATTCGTTGTTGGGGAATAGTGGTGTGGCATCGGTTGGGTTGCGAGCTTCTGTATTGCGAAAGCCTGCATTGTTAACGTCGCTGGAAACGGTGGGCACGTTCGGTTGTGCGATTTCGCCGGAAGGACGTCCGGTGAGCACTGGTTTGGGCCGATCTTCAGTGGGCAGATCTCTAAGCCGATCTTCTGACATAGGGCGCTTGCCCTGTGCCAAATCTGCCGTGGTTAGGTCTTCTTCGAGTTCGGGTTCGTCTTTTCTCATGGGCACGCTCATGCTCGTGCCTCCTTTCGTTGGGGATATGCATCTCCGAGCAATTCTTCGAATAGAGAGCGATAGTGGACCATCGCTTTCCGCAGGTCTTCGGTGCTGGCTTCGCCGCGACTGTGGCGGAGGGCAATGTCGTGGGCGGCGCGATAGTTTTCAACGACTACCGGATGATCGACGGAGATATCGGCAGCGCGCTGCTCGAAATCAGCCATCGGATAACCGCGGGTTTCCATGAGTTCGTTCACCAAGTGGTCGGCCTGTGAAACGGAGCCCTTCGGATCGTCGACGAAGTTCGACTGCACGACTCGCCAGCGCTCGGCGAAATCGGCGCGGGTGCCCTCGGTGAGCGGGCGCAGGGCAAATTTCTCGTGACGCTTGGCGCGAATTTCAAGAACGCCCTCAGCGTGGCGAACCTCGCCTTCTTTCTTGAGCACACGGTCGTATTCGGGTCCAAAGCGCTCGCGAAGCTGCTGGCTGCGGCGCTTTCGCGCCAGGATGAAACTGATCACACCAACCAATGCAACCGCCGCGACTACTCCAATGAGGATTGCGATCTGATGCTGGTCCATGCGGCCTCCGCGTTTACGCATTTGAATTGCGTATTGGATTCCGCGGTATGGAGAGGGGTTGTGAGGCAAGTTGCCGAGGGCTCAATGGGCTTCGCATGAGCTGGAACCCGCCTCAAAGTGCCACCCCCAGAGCGGGGTACAGAGTTGGTATTAGAACCGCCCAAATACTTTAGTAGTGGAAGCGATAGCGGAGTTCGACGTAGATTTCGCGGGGATTGTTCCAGTGGAATCCGCCGAAGGTGACGCTGTTGTCGAGTTCGACACGGCGGTTGGCTACGTTCATCGCGCTGATGGAGGCGGAGAAGCGCTCGCCGAAGTCCTTACCCAGGGTCAGGTCGAAGGTGGTGTGCGGCGGCAGATAGTTTCCGGGATACGGCTGGCCAGGAAACGCGTTGGTGAAACCCGAGCCGTAATAGACATTCGTCGAGGCGTAGCCGCGCCACGGCAAAGTCACGTCGCCGCCGACGTTGAGCGTGTTGCGCTGGTCGTGATCGAGGGGGCCCCACGGGAGATAGGAAAGATCGGTAAGGCCGCCGTTGATCAAACCCCCGGCCCAAGCCACCTGATTGGAGTAGGCGAGGTGAATTTGTCCGCGGTGCGCGATGCGGGGAGACCGGAGTGTAGCCTCCCATCCGCGGATGATCGCGTTCTGAATGGTGAGCGGGAAAAAGAGATTCGACTCGCCGACATTGTTGTGATCGAAAAAGTTTGCGGCATTGGTGCGGAAGGCGTCGGCGTCGAAAACCCATCCGTGCCACGGGATGGTCACACCGAATTGTGCTTCCTCGTCGCGCTCGCCGTGCAGCGCGATGAATGTGAGATTGCTGCTGTCGACGAACTCGAGCAGCGGGCCCGAGGCGGTGACCAGCGGGGGCGCCTGATAGTAGTGGCCGTAGAACGCGCGGAAGGTCCAGTTGAGGCGCGGGATGTTGAGCGCGACGCCGAAGCGCGGGCTGATCGCGGTTTCGACGACGGTGCCGGAAAAGAGAGTGGGGCGCATGCCGGCCGAGAGCGTGAGCCAGGAGAAAGGTTTGAGTTTGTCATCGAGGAAGAAGGCGGTCACGCTGCCGGAGGGATGCTCAGTGTCGGTAACCGGCGAGCCACCGCAGTCGGGAAAGTTCGGATCTCCGTTGGATGGGCAATTGAAGAGCACGCTGACGTGGGAATCGTCACGCTGTCCGAATCCATAAAACCCCGCCTGAAAATTATTCTTGGAGAGATTCGCGCTGAAGCTCACTTGGCCGCCACCATAAGTTGAGACGTGATCACTGGTACTGGCAGTCGGGTAGTCGTAGGGCGAGCTTTCATAATTGGCGGCGGTGTGGTGATAGAAGGGCGAAACCGTGAGCAGGAGTTTTGAGTTGAAGGTGTGCACCCAGGAAAAATTCACGATCGCGTCTGATTCGTGGTCGGCGTCGCGAAGGCCGCTGCTGTCGTATTGCGAACTTTCCGGGTCGTTGAAGTTCGGGTCGTAGGGAATCTGGTAGTAGTCCTTGCGCAGCTGGGCAACGAGACGGAGCTGGTTGGAGGGATCGACGTTGAAGATGAGTGAACCGAAGCCGCCATAGCCGTTGGCAGCGTCGTGGACAACCTGCGGAATGGGCGTCTCGATGCCGAGATTGCTGCGATTGGCGTTCACGCTGGCGTAGTAGGCGAAGCGCTCGGTGTGGCTGCCGATGCTGAACTGGTCGTTGGTCTGGTAGAAACTCCCGGCGCTGAGAACGAGTTCGGCCAGGCGGTTGCGCTCGAATCCGGTGCGGGGCACGACGTTGAAAACGCCATAGGTGCGGTCGCCAAACTCGGCGCCGTAGCTACCGCGGCTGACTTCGAGATAGTCGATATCTTTGGGATCGAATTGTGGGCCGAGGTTGGTGGCGATATTGGTGTTGGGCACGGGGACGCCGTCGACCAGCCAGCTGGTTTGATGTCCGCCGCGAATGTGCAGCTGATCGTGCGTGATGTAGGCGCCGGGGACGTAGTCGGTGATCATCGCCAGGCTGTTCGAGCGGGCGGCGCCGGGCGTGCGGGCGATCTCGAGTCGGTCGACTACCGTGGTCGGCGTCGAGGAATCAGTGGGGGCGGCATCGGGAGTGGCTGAGACGTTAATCATCTCCTTGGCTCCGGCGACGCTGAGGGCGAAGTGCAGCACGGGCTGCGCGCTGGACGTGACCGCGACATCCTGTTGAGTCTGTTCGAAGCCGACGCCCACTACCGTGACCACGTATTCTCCGAGCGGGACTGCGTTGAAAGTGAAGTTTCCGTTGGCGTCGGAATTAGCAGTGGTCGACCAGTCGGAGGATTTGGCTTTGAGCATGACCATGGCGTCTTGTACGGGACGATGCTGCGGGTCGTGGATGACGCCGCGGACGGAGCTGACTACCGAGGCGAAAGCGCACAAGGTAAGGCATGCTGCGAGCAGCGGGATGCGAACCAAACGCATGAATTCACCAAATACCTGGTTGGAGCTGCGGGCGCCGCAAAGAGCCGAGCTGCGCTCGGCGACCGGGTCTAAGACCCGGTCCCACACGAACGCGCGGGCAGATTGCGACTTTGATCAGGCGATGGACAGTTGTGGGGGAGCGCGGGTGGATTGGGATGAGAGGAGTTCGTTGGCTGGAGCTTCCGCGCGCGACTCGGCGAGGAGGGATTCGATCGTCTGCACAAAGAACGACGCGAGTGGCGATTGCGGATGCGCCCACTGCGAAGTGATTACGGCGCGATTGTAGTTCTTGTTGCAGCAGCTGTTGCCGCGGATGACGCGCTCATCGGGGTCGGAGCCGTGGCATTGGTGGACTGATTTCCTAAGACAGCAGGCGTGCGGCGGCGCAGCCGTGACGGCTACCGCGAGCGGAACAAAAGTTCCGATGAGCGCGAACAAGAGCAGAAATCTGGCGGTCAGGCGCTGCATGTTTTGTTACGTGAATCAGAACCCCAAGTTGGGGCAAGCATAGAACATAAATGCGAGTGGGCGCAAGCAGAGGGCAGACCTGTGCTGTGTTTGTGCCATGGCCTTTCTGCAATCAACGGTAAAAGCTTTTCAAGAACCACTTCTCGCGCAACAGACGCGCGAGAAATAGGGCACCCATGCCTTTCTGTTGAGAGTACGAAGAGGAGAAGAAATGTGGATTGCGTAGTGCTCAGGCTTTGCCGTTGATTTTGGCCCACCACCAGCGGACGCCGACGAGAAGGAATCGCCAGTCGCTGAAGAACTCGGGGGGCTTGCCTTCGAAGGCGTGGCCGATGAACTGTAGGATCCATCCGATGACAAAAAGTCCTAGGGCGTAGAACCAAAAGCGGTGGGAGAAGAATCCGGCGAAGAAAACTACCACTGAGAGCAGGATCGTGGGAATGCCAAACGTGTGGCAGAGGCGGTTGACGGGGTGCTGGTGGCTCGTCGAGTATTGGGCGATCCACTGCTCGCTGGTGCGGTTTCCAAGCATGCCCTCGGGATCATACTACGGTTTTGGGGTGAGGTGGAGAAGTCAAAATACAGGTCAAGAACTGAAGTTCAAATCTCAAGTCAAAATCTGGAATCAAAGTCCCCACCCTCTTTTCGCCATAGGCGCGAAAAGAATGGTGGGGCACCCGTTTCGGCTGGCATGGCCCTCGTGCGGCCCTCGTGCGGTTGAGGCTTCCGTTCGCACGTGGTAGCATCCTTAGTTTTGGCAGGGGATGCTGAGTTGGCCACGTCCTGTCCTTATCACTCCTCTTTCTTAATGGCCGTCTCCTTCCCACGCCTGCCGAAGGGAGCCCAACTTGAAGGTCTATTCTGGAGCAAACATCAGGAATGTCGCGATGGTGGGACACGGCCATGCGGGCAAGACCACGCTCGTATCGGCCATGCTGTACACGGCGGGCGCAACCCAGCGCCTCGGGCGGGTTGACGACGGGTCGGCCACAACCGACCACGACGAAGAAGAGATCGCGCGCAAGATGTCGATTTCGACCGGCGCGGCCGTGGTCGAGTGGGGGACGTCGTCGGGCACAACCAAAATCAATATCCTCGATACCCCGGGGTTCAGCATGTTCGTCCACGAGGCGAAGATGGTGTTGCCTGTGGTGGACGCGGCGATTGTGGTGGTCGATGGCGTGGCCGGTGTGGAGGTCGTCACCCAGCGGGTGTGGAATTACTGCGAAGAGTACAAGACACCGCGGCTGATCGTCGTGAACCGTATGGACCGCGATCGTGCCAATGCCGAGCGCGTGCTGGAATCGCTGACCAACGCGTTTGGCCGCGATGTGATTCCGATTGAGCTGCCCATCGGCGCTGAGAAAAGTTTGACGGGCGTCGTCGATCTGGTGCGCATGAAGGCTTACACCTACGAGTTGGGGGGAAACGGCAAAGGGAAAGAGACGGAGATTCCCGACAACATGCGGGCGCAGGTGCAGGAAGCCCACGAGATGCTGGTGGAGTTGGTCGCCGAGGGCGATGACAAGCTGATGGAGAAATTCTTCGAGGCGGGGACGCTGGGCGAAGAGGATCTGATCCCGGCGCTGCACAATGCGATTCGTGAAGACAAAATCTTCCCCGTAATTTTCAGTTCGGGGCTGGGAAACATTGGCGCGGACCGCGTCATGGATTTTATTGTCGACTACACGCCCGCGCCGTCGGAGCACGAGTGGGTGCAGGGAGAAGCTGCGGGTAATGGCGATGCACCGAAGCGGCATGAATCCGACGAAGAGCCGGTTTCGTTGTATGTGTTCCGCACCGTGTCAGACGCGTTCGCGGGCAGGATTTCATACTTCAAAGTTTTCTCGGGCGTATTGAAGAATGACGCGACGCTGGTGAACTACAGCCGGGGTGGGCAGGAGAAATTCGCTCACATTCAAGTCATGCAGGGGAAGACGCCGCTTCCAGTGCCGGAGTTGCACGCTGGAGACCTTGGCGCAGTGGCCAAATTGAAAGACACCCTCACAGGCGACACGCTGGGGGACAAGTCGGCGCCGATTCAGTATCCGCGGGTGAAGCTGCCGGAGCCGGCGATTACGTTCGCCATTGAGCCCAAGAGCCGCGCCGATGAAGATAAGCTGGGGCCGGGTATCCACAAGCTGATGGAAGAAGATGGCATGCTGCGATTCTTCCGCGATCCGCAGACGAAGGAATTTCTGATCGCGGGCACGGGGCAGCAGCACATCGAAGTGACGGTATCGAAGCTGAAGAAGCGCTATCACACGGAAGTCGTGTTGAAGGCGCCGAAGGTTCCCTACCGGGAGACCATCCGTGGCAAGGCCGACGTGCAGGGACGCCACAAAAAGCAGACTGGCGGGCACGGGCAATACGGAGACTGCAAGATCCGGATGGAACCGCTGCCGCGAGGTGGTGAGTTTGAGTTTGTGAACGATATTTTCGGTGGCGCGATTCCGAAAAACTACATTCCACCAGTAGAAAAAGGAATTCGCGACGCTGCGGCGCGCGGATATCTCGCGGGCTTCCCCGTGGTGGATTTTCGCGTCGTGCTGTATGACGGTTCGTATCACGATGTGGATTCGAACGACTTGTCGTTCCAGATGGCGGGCCGCATCGCCTTCAAGAAAGCGATGGAGGTCGCAAAGCCCACACTGCTCGAGCCCATCATGGCGGTTGAAATCACGGTGCCCGACGACTTCGCGGGATCGATCATGGGCGACCTCAACAGTCGCCGGGGCCGCATCCAGGGCATGGACAACAAGGGCGGAAACACCGTGGTGAAGGCGGAAGTGCCCATGTCGGAGATGCTGACTTATGGCGTGGAGCTGACGTCGATGACGCAAGGGCGCGGCAGCTTCAACATGGAAATGCATCACTACGACGTTGTGCCCGGCCAGTTGCAGGAGAAGATTATCGAGAAGGCGAAGGCGGAGCGCGGCGAGGTGAAAGAGGACGAAGAGTAGGTTGCTGATTGGGATCGGCGATTTGGCGCTCCCGTTCGAGGTCTCGTGAGAGCGTCCTGGTAACGCTGGGAGCAGAGTGCGGCTATAGGGATCCTTCGACTGCGCATGATCGCCTTTCAGGCGCTCATGCTTCGCTCAGGATGACATCTGGAAAGTGAGGTTGACGTTGAAAACACTTTTGATGGTTGTGTGCTCTGTGCTCTCTCTTCTTGCCCTGACATCGCTTGCGCACTCGGCTGCCGAGCCGCAAGTCTTTCCGACTTCCGCCGGGCCGGTGAAGATTACTCCGCTGAACCATGCCAGCACGCTGATTGAGGCCGGGGGAAAGGCGATCTATCTCGATCCCGCAAAACCTGCGAAGCTCTCAGGGCTTCCCAAGGCTGACCTCATTCTGATCACCGACATTCACCCGGACCACATGGATCCCGATTCGATTAAGGAGATCAGCAAGGCCGACACGGAAATCCTGGCGCCGCCGGCGGTCGTGCAGACAGTGACCAGCGGCAAGCCGATTGCCAACGGCGAGACGAAGACGTGGCAGAGTGTCACCGTCGAAGCGATTCCTGCCTACAACCTGAAGCGCGGTCCGGCGCCGGGAAAACTTTTTCACGACAAGGGACGAGGGAATGGGTACGTCCTCACTTACGGTGGGAAGCGATTTTATTTCTCGGGCGATACCGAAGGCGTGCCGGAGATGCGGGCGCTGAAGAATATCGACGTGGCGTTCGTGTGCATGAATCTGCCGTACACGATGCCGCCGGAAGAGGCTGCCGACGCGGTCAAGGCGTTCCATCCGAAGATTGTGATTCCGTATCACTATCGCGGGTCGGATCTTGCTGTGTTTCAGAAGGGATTGGAAGGAACGGGGATTGAGGTGCGGCTGCTGGATTGGTATCCGAAGTAGGGGCTTGCTCAAGGCATTGTCGAGCTGCGCTCGACGGACAGGCGAAGGCGGCTGTCCCCGCATAGACCTTGCCCCTTATGTTTTGAAGATTTCCTCCACGGGCTTGCGGAAGATTTTTGCGATCTTGAAGGCCAGGGGCAGGCTGGGATCGTATTTCTCCGTTTCGATAGCGTTGACCGTCTGGCGGGAGACGCCGAGTTTATCGGCGAGGTCGGCCTGGGTCCAGTTCAATTGTCCGCGCAGATCGCGCACGCTGTTTTTCACTCGTACCTCTGCTTGGCGATGACGAGGCCAAGGCTCCACAGCACGATCAGCAAGGGCGCAACCCAACTCACATCAAAGCGGGGCAGGCCGGCGTTTTGCTGAAAGGCCCAGGTGAGGGTGATCAGGCACGTGGCAAGGAAACTGAATGCGACGGCTTCGAGTTGGATGCGTCGCTGCAGTTCGTCGAGCGCGCGGAAATATCGCATGAAAGCCCACATAGCGAAGGCCGAGGGGATAATCGGAAGGAACGCGATAACGTACCCCAGCCCCGTGTGCTCATGGCCCCGCAACATCCACACGGAAAGCGGCACCATTACCGAGTAGCCAGCCATCGAGCCGAGGAATTCTTTTAGATAGCGCTTGTTGTTGGCGTCCATCAGATTCTCCAAGTCAAGCATCATTGACACCCTGAAATGTAAAGCACGCTTGACATCGATGTCAAGAGCACTTCTCAAGAGTCTCGGCAGACTCTTACCGGCAGCCCGGGCAAGGATGAAATGAAGAGGTGATGAAGTGGACGCCAAGAAACCGGGGCCGGTCCCGAAGCGCGGTGACGCCGTGGTTAAGATTGCGTGAATTTCGGCTGCCGGGCCGCCGATTGTCGCTCAAATTTCACTTTCCCTCTAGAAAGTGCTAGGGTGTTCGCCAACGATTTTTAGGAGTTGCCAATGTCCCTGCAGGCATTACCGGCACAGGCTAAGTATCTTTTTCATTATCTATTTGAGCAAGCCTCATTGGGAATCGCAGTGGAGGACCTCGAGGGGAAGGTCCTGGTAGCGAATCCCGCCTTGTGCTCGATGCTGGGATATCGGGACGACGAACTGTGCGGGATGAGTTGCTCGGAATTTGCGAGTGAAGAAGATTCTCAGGACGACTGGGCACTGTTTCAGCAGCTGCGTGATGGCGCCATCGACCGCTACACCCTGGAAAAACGTTATGTCAGAAAGGACGGCGGGAAGCTTTGGGGAAGGCTGAACGTCGCGCTTTTGAAGAATCAGGACGGAGGATCTCCACTGGTCTTTGCCTTTGTGGAGGACATTAGTGAACGGAGGCGCACGGAAGAGGCGCTGCGAGAGAGCGAAGAACGATTTCAATTGGCGGTTCGAGCAGGCAAGATGTTCGCCTACGAATGGGAGGCAGCCACCGACAAGATCGTTCGTTCGGGGGACTGCGCCGACATTCTGGGGATCGACAATTCTGGGCACGCTGCCACGGGCCAACAAGTATTGGCAAAGATTCACCCGGAAGACCGGGAAAAACTGCTAGCGGCAGATGCCGCTCTAAGCCCGGAAAGGCCAAACCTTCAAATCAGCCATCGAATGTTGCGCCCTGACGGGAGCATGATTTGGGTGGAGAGAACCGGACGCGCGCACTTCGACGAACAGGGCAAGCTGCTGCGAATTGTCGGCATGGTGGCGGATATTACGGAGCGCAAGCAGGCTGAAGAAGCCCTCCGGCTGAGCGAGTCAAATTACCGGTTGTTCGTGTCGCAGAGTTCGGAAGGAATTTTTTGCCAGGAACTCGACCGTCCCATTCCGGTGGATTTGCCGGAAGACGAGCAGGTTCAGCGCATTTTGCATGAGTCTTACCTGGCCGAGTGCAACGACGCATTGGCCCGCATGTATGGGCTGTCTGCCGCTGACTTTGCGGGTAAGAGACTCACTGAAACCGTGGATCCTCTGGATCCTGTAAATGTCGAATTGACGCGCGACTACATCCGCGGAGGTTACCGGGTCGTGGACCGCGAGTCGCATGAGGCGGACCCGCAGGGTAATCCTAAAGTGTTCCTTAACAGCATGATCGGGATTGTCGAAAATGGTTTGCTCCTGAGGACGTGGGGGATTCAACGGGACATTACGGAGCGTCGCCAGGCGGAGCAAGCGCGAGTGCTCGCTGAGCAGGCACTGCGTGACAGCGAACAACGGCTGCGTTTAGCTATCCAAGCCGGAAAGATGTATGCGTACGAGTGGGACATCGCAACGGACAAAATCGTGAGATCCGCGGAATCCGTCGATGTCCTTGGTTTCTGCGATCAGGCGAAAGACTTTACTCGCCAACAACTGCTGGCGAGCATTCATCCCGAAGACCGCGCTTTGTTTGTGGGCGCGGTGGAACAGCTTACGCCGCAGAGCCCGGCCCTCCAACTCAGCTACCGTGTTCTCCGTCCGGATGGCTCGTTGATCTGGTTGGGAAAAAGCGCCAGAGGCTTCTTTGACGATCAGGGAAAGTTGCTGCGGATGATCGGAATGGTAACGGACATTACGAATCGCAAGCTGTCGGAAGCGGCGATCGCCAACGCAAGTCGAAGGTTGATCGAGGCACAGGAGCAGGAGCGCACGCGGATTGCAAGAGAGCTCCACGACGACATCGGCCAGCGTGTGGCACTGCTGGCCGTCGAGTTAGAGCAGCTCCAGCAAGAGGCTCTCGATGCGCCTGAAGTCCGGAGCCGGTTGGGTGAATTCCAGATGCGGACGATCGACCTGGCCACCGATATTCAAACTCTATCGCACGAGCTGCACTCGGCAAGGCTGGAGCACATGGGCATCGCTGCCGCGATGAAAGGTTTCTGCCAGGTGTTTGGCACAAAGCGGAGAGCGGAGATTGACTTCCAGACGCACGATCTGCCGATCCCGTTGTCGCGAGAAATTTCTCTTTGTTTCTACCGGGTCTTACAAGAAGCGTTGCATAATTCGGTAAAGCACAGTGGGACGCGGCGCTTCAAAGTGCGATTCTGGGGAACGGCGGACGAGATTCATCTAACGGTGAGTGATTCCGGCGCTGGCTTTGACACGGAAGCAGCCAAGGCGGGCCGAGGGCTTGGACTGATCAGCATGGAGGAGCGGCTCAAGCTACTGAACGGATCATTCTCGATTGAGTCGCGACTTCAGCGTGGTACTACGATCCACGCTCGCGTTCCGTTCAGTGGCAGAAGCGATGCTATGAGAGAAGCCGGGTAAGAGGCTTCCGTTCATGCTTGTGAATGTTGGTTCTGTCCCTCGCTGCAGATGTTTTGGAAGATTTGCTGATCTTCTTCGCGGAGGAAGCCGCTCAACGGGAATCCGCAGAGAATATCCAGTCCATGTTGTTTCGCCAGCCGATTGCAGAGTTGCTCCACCTGAATAGCGGCATCCGCCTTACCTTGCGACCACAAGATTGACGCAGTCTCCCCACAAACTGCCACCCGTGAAGTTTGCCCCTGGGACGCGCGGGCGGCGTCGGCGATCAGACCGCCAACAACCCTGAAAAACCGCACCGGGTCAGGCAGATCATTCACCATAAAGGTTGGCAGGATGTCGACGACATCCAGGGAGAAATATCGTCCCTGCTGGTGGGCTGTAAGAATGTCCACGCCTTGTTCGAGCAATCTCTCAGAAAGACTAGTGCGATGGGTCCCGGTCGAGACCACGATCACCGACTTTCCGGCACGGAGAGCGGCTGCAATAAACTCGGCAAAACCAACCACCAAAGCGTCATCATCGGAATAGAACGCGACGTCGTGGTTGCGAGAGGGGTCGGGTTGGCTCGGTAACAGCGATGGGAGAACTTTGTGGCAACTTAGGTTGAGAGCTTGAATCTCATTCGCGTCGGTGTATTTGTGCCCCGAGACACCTGAGCTGACGTACCGCCCGCCCACGAGAACCGTCTCCACAGCGGCTAAAAGCGAGGTTCCGGCGTGTGTCTTCACCACGTAGCCCAATGCCCCCAGGTCGAAAGCTTCCTGCACAACATCAGCCGAAGATTCTTGACTCAAGAAGATAATTCTGGACTGTGGGGAGAGTTTACGGATTTGGCGAGCGGCTGCGATACCGTTCAGGTTTGGGAGTCCGATGTCGAGCACAATCAAGTCCGGTTTCAGCTGACTGGCTTTTTGGACCGCTTCTAGCCCATCCGCGGCTTCGCCAATGACTTGAAGTTCCGGCCTTCTTCCCAGCGTTGAACATACGAATTGGCGGAACGGATCAAAGTCGTCGACTATCAGAACCCGGATTCGTGGTTTTTCCAAGTTGCCTCCGCCTTTATGGCTAAAACCCAACTCCGCGCGGGGAGTTGCTGAACCCTACTAGATTCGATATATCCGTTGGCTGGTTGTCTAGATTGAGTGTGATTATAGGGCCAACCTCCTCTGAAAGGCACCAAGAAACGATTTAATACGGATTTTCCTCATATGCTTCTCGTGGTCTGTTAACCGGACCATGGCACGGGCTTTTGCCCGACAGGCGAGATAGCTGGAAGAAGGCAAGCGGGCGTACTCACCGGAGGCAGAAACCCACAATTGCGGTGTGCCGCTTTTCCTTTTACTATCGCCCTATCGTGCCTTCTTCCGATAATTCCAAACTCCCAGACCGTCTGGTCTCTGCCGCTCCCGTCGAGGATGATTCGTCGTTTGAGCTGAAGCTGCGGCCGCAGCGGCTGAACGAATTCATCGGACAGGACAAGGTCAAAGAGAATCTGGCCGTGGCGATAGAGGCGGCGCGTTCGCGTGGCGAGGCCATGGACCATGTGCTGCTCTATGGGCCTCCGGGACTGGGGAAGACGACGCTGGCCAATATCATTGCCAACGAATTGGGCGTGCACTTTCAGCCCACGGCGGCGCCGCTGTTGCAGATCAAAGGCGACCTGACGGCGATCATCACCAACATGCAGGACAAGCAGGTGCTGTTTATCGATGAAATCCACCGTCTGCAGCCGGTGTTGGAAGAATTGCTGTATTCCGCGCTGGAGGACTACAAGCTTGACATCATTATCGGGCAGGGTCCGTCAGCGCGGACGCACACGCTCGAAGTGAAGCCGTTTACATTTGTGGGCGCCACGACGCGGGCGGGATTGATTTCGTCGCCGCTGCGCTCGCGGTTCGGCATCGTGCTGAGGCTGGAGTTTTATACTCCCGCAGATTTAAAAGTGATCGTGGAGCGCTCAGCGGAGATCCTCGGGGTTGAAGTGGACGATGCCGGGGCGGAAGAAATTGCCGGACGTTCCCGCGGCACGCCAAGGATCGCGAACCGGCTGTTGCGGCGCGTGCGCGACTATGCCCAGGTGCGCGGAGCCGGCAAGATCGATGAGCCCACGGCGAAAGCTGCGCTCGGGATGCTGGAAGTCGATCAGTATGGTTTCGACGAAGTGGACCGGCGGTTGCTCCTGACCATCATCGAAAAATACCAAGGCGGTCCGGTCGGCGTAAATACGCTGGCCGCCGTGCTGGCAGAAGAACCGGACGCCATCGAAGAGATTTACGAACCCTTCCTGATGCAGGCTGGTTTTCTGAACCGAACGCCGCGAGGCCGCGTCGCAACTCAGCTGGCGTACGACTATTTCAAGATCACACCGACTCGAAGGCAGAGTTCCTTGTTCTAGGGTGCCCTCGTTGCCTTAGAGCCGCCTACACATGTACCTGTTCGGCAAACCTCACAAACATCATTATGCTGTTTTGTCTGCGGACGTTTAGTGTATCTTGCTCAATTCCCCCCTAGGGGGCGGGGAGAACAGGGGACCTTTTTGCGCCTGGTTCGACTTCTGAAGAGTTGGGCCCATTTTCGAGGGAAGCTAGCAGTCGTCACGGTTCTGGCTCTGTCGGCAACGGAGCTGGCGGCGTGCCCTTCTTTCCTGCAGGATTCCGGATCCGCATCGCAGAATTCTCCGGCACAGCCACCTGTGCCGAAGCCTGACATGGGCTCTCCGGCCTTGACGATCCCGCGCTTGCCGCGGTCCCCCGCATTGGACGACTTCCTGAGCATGAAGCCGCAGGGGGAGATCGCCCGCCAGATGGCGAAGGTCAGCGGCTTCACTCAGCGCAATCCGCACGACGGAGAAGGCGTTTCCGAGCCTACGGATGCGTACCTGGGCTACGACCAGAAGAATCTGTACATCGTGTTCGTGTGTTTCGACGATCCCCGGAAAGTGCGCGCCCGCATGTCGCGCCGCGAAGACGTTTACGACGACGATCAGGTCGAGGTGATGCTCGACACCTTCCACGACCGGCGCCGGGCCTATGCCTTTCAAACCACGCCGCTCGGAGTGCAATGGGACGCGATCTGGACTGAAGCTTCGCGCGAAGAGCAGACGGCCGGGCATTTCGATACTTCGTTCGATACCGTGTGGGATTCGCGCGGCAAAGTCACTGAGAGCGGGTTCGTGGTTTGGATGGCGATTCCCTTCAAGAGCCTGCGCTTTCCGGCGGCGAAGCAGCAGGACTGGGGCATCATTTTGTATCGCGGCATCACGCGCAAGACGGAAGATTCTTTTTGGCCGCATGTGTCCTACAAAATTGAAGGCCGGTTGGGCCAGGCCGCGAGCCTGCTGGGGCTCGAAGGAATTTCTCCGGGGCACAGCATCGAAATGATCCCTTACGGGCTGATGCGCGGCTTTCGTGCCCTCGATACCCGAGACCCGACAAACCCATACTTTCAGCATGCGGTGGCCCAGGGCCAGACCGGGGTGGATGCGAAGTTCGTGATCCAGGATCACTTCGTCGTTGACATGACCGTGAACCCGGACTTCAGCCAAATCGAATCCGAGGACCCGCAGATTACCGTCAACCAGCGCTATGCCGTGTACTTTCCAGAAAAGCGCCCGTTCTTTCTCGAGAACGAAGACTTTTTTCGCACGCCGCTGGATTTGTTTTTCACGCGCAGCATCGGCGATCCCTCGGCCGGAATCCGCCTCACCGGGAAAGACGGCCCCTACTCGGTCGGCCTGATGGCAGCCGACGATCGCAGTCCCGGCCTGGCCGTGCCTGATTACAGCCCGTACTCCGGTATGCGCTCTTATTTCACCATTGCGCGCGTAAGCCGCGACATCTTCCGGCAGTCGAGCGTGGGGGCGCTGTACACCGACTGGGAGTGTCCCACGACAGGCGAATACAACCGCGTCGGCGGCGTCGACACGCACCTGAAGTTTAATCCCAACTGGACCCTCGACGGTCAGGCGGTGGCCACGTCGAGTTATCTGGACCTGAACTGCGAAGCCAATCTCTACCCGTTTAGCTCAGGCAATAAGGGAAACAACGATTACTATGCGGGACCTGCCGAGCGGCTCGAGCTACGTCGAGACGGCCTGCACTTTTCCTACGACGGAGCGTATAACGACCTTACCCCCGGCGTGGTATCGATCCCGGGATTTATTAATCGGGTGGACATTCGCGAGACCACGCAAGCGGTTGATTACCGTTTTCGTCCGAAGACCGGCTGGATTGTCGATTGGGGCCCGTCGGTCACCGTTCGTTACGACTTCGACCACACCGGCCTGCGACTCGACACAGACTACAATCCCTACTTCTCGATTCAAGGACGCGGGCAGACCGTGTTTATTGTCCGCCCGTACGAGGAGTTTCACGAGCGGCTGCGTCCGCAGGATTTCTGCTTCTACGGGTACGCTTTGTATTGTCCTCCGACGACCCTGGGAAATCAGGATTATCACGAGCACACCAGTGGAGCCTCTTTCCAGACTGGATATTTGAAGAAGGCTACGCTCACCGCAGGCTACTACTGGGGACAAGGCGTGAATTTTGAGGCGCTGCCACCCGCGCCCCTGGCAATTCCTACGCTTTACAACCATCCTTTTCTGGGGCGCGAGGATACGGCTCAGGCTGGATTGACGTTCCGCCCCATCAAGCCTTTGAAGATCGAAAACACCTACCTGTTTGAACGCCTGCGCACAAACAGCGACACCTACCTTTTCGAACAGACTCAATTTCCCGGCTCCGGCCACGGCATCTTCAACAATCACATCCTACGCAGCAAGTGGAACTGGCAATTCACGCCGCAACTTTCCATGCGTCTGATCCTGCAATACAACTCTCTCCTGGCCGGCACGCCGGGCGTTGGATCGCCGTACACCTACTTGCCGACGCAAAAAGAATTCAACACCGACTTTCTGATCACCTATCTGCTGCATCCCGGGACCGCGATCTATATCGGTTACAACAGCGACCTGCAGAATCTGGACGTGATCCCGCAGACTCCGACGTCGCCTGGCTATGTTACGAACACGGCTAAGGGCTATATCAATGACAGCCGCCAGTTTTTCGTGAAGGTGAGCTATTTGTTCCGGTTCTGAAGGGAGTTGTCAGCTCTGAGCCATCAGCAACAGCCCGGAAATAACTGATTCAGCGTGCTTTGGCCAGAGCTAATGGCTGACGGCTGAGCGCGGTTCCGGATTGCCGAATCCTGTGGATATCCGGTAGAATCTAATATTCGAATCGAGGACGGAATTCCCATGAAAGCAGCTATTCATCCCGCTTACAACGAAGTGCGTGTGCATTGCGCATGCGGCAACGCATTTATGACCCGTTCGACCCATAAGGGCGACATTAGTGTTGAAATCTGCTCGAGTTGCCATCCCTTTTTCACCGGCAAACAGAAGCTGATGGATACCGCCGGCCGCGTCGAGCGCTTCCGCCGCAAGTACGCGAAGGCAGAGCCGGTGAAGAAGTAACTTCTCCGCCACGGATCCTTACGGATTCGCGCGGAGCAATCCAAAATTTGAGCCCTCGCTTCGGCGAGGGCTTCGTTTTGGTGGCCGCAGGTAGAATAAGACGGTGAAGAAGTTGTGGGACAACTCGGGCAGCGGCATGTGCGGCGCGGACGTCTGTGGCGCGGGCGCCCTTTCGGCAAGCTCAGGGCAGGCCCCCGCCCGCCGACTGCCGGGGCCGGGGGTCATCGAGGCAGGGTCCTTGAAGCCCGTCCCGTCGAGCCTAACGATCGGCACTGTCACCATCTCCCCCGCCACGGTCCTGGCCCCCATGGCGGGAGTCACCGACACTGTTTTCCGCCGCTTCATTCGAAATCTTGGCGGATGCGGACTGATCATGACCGAGTTCACCTCGGCCGACGGCGTACTTCGCAAGAAGGACCAAAAGGCTAAGCGCTATCTCCAGTTCTACGAAGACGAGCACCCTATCTCGGCCCAGCTTTTCGGTAGCGATCCCAACGTGATGGCCGAGGCGGCACGCATGGTTGAAGGCCTGGGCTTCGACCTCGTCGATCTGAATCTGGGCTGCCCTGCGAAAAAAGTCGTGAAGTGTAATGGAGGCTCTGGCCTGCTGCGCGATCTGCCGGCCATCGGCAGGATTTTCGAAGCGGTCCGCGCCGCGGTGAAGATTCCCTTCACCGTGAAATTCCGCGCGGGATGGAACGACGAAGAAATCGTCTGCGTCGAACTCGCCCGCATGGCGGAAGATTGCGGGCTGGCTGCGGTCGCGCTGCACGCCCGCACCCGTGAGATGGGCTACAGCGGCAATGCTCGGTGGGAGTGGATCGCCGCTATCAAAGACGCAGTGAAGGTTCCCGTGATCGGCAATGGCGATATCCGCAGCCCGGAAGACGCCTGCGCCATGGTGACGCAAACGGCATGCGATGCGGTCATGATCGGCCGCAGCGCTCCGTCGAACCCGTGGATCTTCCGGCAGATCGAACAGTATTGCGGTTTTGCTCGTGTGGGGCCGGGTCTCAGACCCGGCCATGTCGAGCAGAGCTCGGCTGCTTACTCTGGCCAGGATTCGGTAGTTTGCATCGGAGTTGAGCCAGCCGGGCTTCGCCCCGCCCGACCGGATTCCTTCGACTCCGCTCAGGACAGGCTCCGACCCCGTCCCACAAATTCACTGCCCTACGACCACCCCAGCGAGGCCGACCGCTACCAGATGATCCGCACCTACTTCCAGATGCTGATCGAAGAGGAACTCCCCGACGCCGTTGGCAAGATGAAGCAGTTCGCCAGCTGGTTCACACACGGCGTGCCTGGCGGCGCGGGCCTGCGTAAAGCGATCTACGAATCGAAGTGCGCGCCAGAGATTCTGGCGCGCGTGGAAGAATTCTTCGAAGCGAGATTATTTCTCCAGTCCGCTACCGCAGAGGCGCACTGACGATCTATAGCTTCGACACTGTGCTATCGTTCACATTCACGACCCAGATATAAGTACCGTCGAACGCGGTTTCCTCTGGACCGGTCCCGACGGCGTAGGTCCCTAACACCGCACCGTTGTTGGATGCCAGCTTGGTGATCGTGTTATTGGCAAAGCTGACTACCCAATATTCGCGCCGTCAAAGGTAACTCCATAAGGGGTTGTACCAACCGCGAACTTACCTTGCACCCCGCCATCCGACTTAAGCTTGTAAACGTTGTTGGTGAGGCCACACGCCACCCACATACTCGCGCCATCGAACGCGATGCCCCGCGGATTGCCGCCTACTGTGAAGGTACCCAAAATAGACCCGCTGCCACTGAGCTTGGTTACAGTCGTCGCGCCAGTATTGGTGACCCAAACACTGGTGCCATCGAACGCAAGGTGAGTGGGATAGACTCCCACTGGGAAGGTGCCAAGCACTGTGCCGTCGCTCGCGCGCAACTTAGTAACATTGTTTGAGCCGGAATTTGCCACCCAAATATTTGCGCCGTCAAAAGCTACCCCACTGGGGAGCGAACCCGTGTTGAATGTTCCGAGCGCCACGCCGTCGCTGCCGCGCAGCTTGGTTACGGTGGCATCGTTGGCGTTCGCCACCCAAATATTCGCACCGTCATAAGCCACGCCATCGGGATAGTTGCCCACTGTGAAGGTTCCGAGCACGGCGCCATCATTTGCCCGTAGCTTCATCACGCTGTTCGTCGTTTCGCTGGGTACCCACATATTGGCCCCATCGTAGGCGATGCCCAATGCGAAACTTCCGACGCTGAACGTGGTTGTCTGGTTCGCGCCGTACCAGTGAAGCGCAGCGACTTGTTGAGCGTTCTTAATCGAGTTCGTCACTCCGCCCTGCGCGAGGCAGCAGACGGCGGACAGCGTTAACACGAGTGCGGTCAGGGGAACAGTCCGAAGCGATTTCGACATGGAGAATCTTATCTTTTCGGTTGTTAGTTTCGAGCCGGTGGATAATTCGTAGTGGACACATCCTCAAGCAGATTGTTGAGGATGAACCCCGCCAGAACCTTTGTCCAGGTGACCAATGTACATACATAGTCACGCCAACCGGCGCACTCAGGTGTGCAAGCTCGTCGCTTAAAACAAGAACGTGGTCGAGATACTGAGTTGTGTGGAATTTTTCAAATCAAGGGCCATGTAGCGCGGGCGCCTCACGGCCGCGAAACTGCCGGCCCACTCCAGGGCGTGCAATAACAAACGACTCTAAGACTCTCAATACTCCGCCCATCGAATCCGCTCAAGGATCTCGCGCAGCCGCTTCCCCTTGTTCGGAGTGACCATCTCGACAAACGCTACCCGTCCCTCAAGATGCGCACGAAAGCGTGGCCTGCGCTCGCGGTTCTGACTCTCCGGTCCCAGTCGAACGCAGTTGGTCAGCACGGCCTTGAGCCGGTCGAAATCGCGTCGGCCAATGTTTGGCCGCTGGTTGGTCACGAGTCCCGCCAGATGCTGCCGCACTCCCTGGCGCATGACCCGCGTCTTGCGATGGTTTACCGCGAACCCTTCTTCCAATAGAATCGCTGCGACCTGCAAGCCGAAGTGCTCGACACCCTTCTCAAATGCCTCACCACCGGAAAACGCGAGATCATCGGCATACCGCGTGTAACTGGCGCCCGCAGATTTTGCCAGAGCCGCCAACCGGCAATCCAGCCGGTAAAAAGAAATGTTCGCGAGCGCAGGCGATGTGGGCGCGCCTTGCGGCAGATGAGGACGAGCATATAGCCGCCGCGCCTCGCCGACGCATACCGGGCCAAGATCCGCCGCGATCCCATTCCAGACGTCGCGCGGAGTGGCATTCGTGCAAATTCCGCCGAGCAGATCCGCTGCCGCTTCGGGATATCCCAGCGTCCGAAACAGATTCTGAATGCGCACGCCGCCGAAGGTGGGAAAGAAATCCCGCACATCCATCCGCAACACAACCCGCTGACCCACGTGCGCCGCGACGAAGGTCTTGATGGACCGTCCCTTCACGAATCCATGCACCGCCGGATGCGGCGGAACCTCCTCCAGAATCCATTGCAGAATCTGCCGCTGCAAATCCTTCAACCGCGGCTTCGGGGCCTCAATCAAGCGAACGCTGCCAAAACGCTTCGCCAGGATCCGGTAGTGATAGTGCCGCAGCTGCTCGCCCGATCTTTTGTAGCCCAGCGCCTTCAAGTCGGCGAACCACCGCAACTCGCCGGAGTCGAGCCCCAGCCACTTGGCCAAGTCTCCCGGAGAGTCAATCGCGGGAAGTTTCCACTCCTCGGCCGCCGCCGCCGGTAGCATTCGCGGCGGCGCGATGAGCACCTCTCGCACCAGGAGTTCGTCGGAATATTTCGATCGCGCCCGCTGCAACCCTGCATCGTCCCGGAGAAACCGGACCACCTCCCGATACCGTGGACGCGTTCCGGCTCCAAACTTTTCTACGTAGCGCAGTGCGAGCGGGCGAACCCAACGCCAGGACTTGCCGAGCGTGCGACTGCAGCGATAGACCAGGAGATCAACGGTTGGTTCGCCGGCGAGAAGAGCCTGGGCCAGCGCCCCGAGAAGAGAAGAGTCCTGCATGACAAACGACGGCGGAATGCTCCAACGAGTCTGACCCTGCGTGAGCAAGCCTGCACCGGAGCGCAGAGACGCTCACGCGACGAAAATCCCACCTACTCAAGTTCCCCTGGGGTAACCCCAGAGAGGCCCGACCCGGCCCGAAAGCCCGGTCCAAGCCAAGCTTGGAGCATTCCACCGCGCGCCAAAACTATAACAGCTCTCGCATACTCAAATCCGAACAGAGAAAATACTCGTGAGCATGTGTGACCGGGTCTCAGACCCGGTCATGCCGAGAAACGCTCGGCTGCGCGTTCGCTGTGTGAGGTCAACTCCTTTTCGCCGCGGCAACCCGCGGCAACGTCGATGAATCATACTGCGGCGATCTGCTCTACTGCTGCCAAGCTACTTTCGAGCCGAGACAGGCAGCGCAGAACGGCGTCACGATTCTTCGCCGATTTTACCCAGTGAGGCAACCTCGCGAACATCGTCCATTTTCCGTTGGCCACGCGCTCGCGCAGCGTCGCGGCTACATAGCCCTGTAGTTCGCTGAGATGCCGCCGGTTGTATGCCCAGAGCGTGTGACCGCTACACCGCGTCTGCAGCCAAAGTGGCAAACCGAATGCGGGATCAATCGCGTCGCCGCTGAATGGCTCCTCTACCCAGCAAATCGGCAGGGTTGTTCTCTTGTGGCAAGTTGGACATTCTGCTTCGAGAGTCTGCCTTCGCTTAGCATTCAGATGGCCGCGGTGCCGCACTGCGCGAAGCCATTTGAAGCCGCAGCTGGGACATCGCTTCCTCTCGATCGATGTGGCAGGGCCAAACCAATCACTATCGCTACTCTTGCGGGCGAAGGAACAGCGCAGGCAGTGAACTCGGGCATTCTTCGGTACAAACGGAAAATAATACCTTGAAGGGCTTTTCACGAGTGCAGGTCCTTTGCAATTTGGACACACCGCAATCGCTTTATCAGCAAATGAAGACAAAGGCCCGCTTCGGTCAAGATATCTTTTTGGTTCGGTACTCACTCCACTCCCCGTGCCAGCATCTTCGTCAAGTTGCCGCCTTTACGACTTATCCTTCGCTCCGCCCTCTTGCGCCGCCGCCCTCTTCACTTCCAACGATCCGCCATCTTCCCCCATACTCCACGTTCCGACGAGCTTGTCTTCAGCAATGTGCAGAGAGATCGTGCCCGGTCCGCCGGCGTCAAACTCGATCGTGACCGCTCCCGCCTGGTGCGAACCGCCGGTGATGGGAAAGTCTCCATGCGAGGAGTGGATTGTGCCGGAGAGCGCGCCTTCCTTTTCGGTCAGCTCGATGGCGACCGTGATGATCTCCTCCGCTTTGTTTCTTGCGGAGCCCTCGTAGCGGCCCGTCAAAGACGCCTTGGCGGGAGCTCTCTTGTTCTGCTGGGCTTGGGCCACAAGACACAGTGCGAGCATCGCGCCCGCGAAGCACCATTGTGCAGCCACGAATTTTCGACCGCGCTTAGCGATTTTGTTCCGCGACATTTGGATTTACACTCCCTTCGCGATCATTTTTCCCAACTCGTCCCTCTCCACGAACGCCCACGGCGTCTTCGGATCGTGTGTGAAAACTGTGAGCCACTTCTCGGGAACGGCCTCCGCATAATACTGCTTCTTGCTCTCAATCGTCTGCAACGGATACAGGTCGAAGCCCATGCCCCAGGTCAGGTCGATGTGCGCCGTCGTCGGCATCAGGTCGGAGATATAGCAGGCCGTCTTTCCCTGACTCCGCACAATCACAGCCTGCATATGCGCCGTGTGTCCGGGAAAGGTCCTGACTGAAATGCCAGGAACAATTTCCTCGCCACCCTTGAGCAGAGTCATCTGACCGCTCTCGACCAGCGGATCGTAGTTCTCGGAGATGAAGCTGATCGAATCGCGCTCGCTGGGATGCCGCGCATACTGCCACTCGCCTTCGGGAGCATAATATTTCGCGCGCGGAAATGTCGCCACGAATTTGCCATTCGCATCGCGCACCGTGTTCCATCCGCAATGATCGAAATGCAGGTGCGAATTGATGACGATGTCGATGTCCTCAGGCGCAATGCCACCCGCCGCAAGATCGTCCAGCAATCCCGCCGGCTGCCCGTAGAACTTCGCCATGCGTGACGAAAGCTTGTTGCCCATCCCGGTCTCGACCAGAACGGTCTGCTGGCCGGTGCGCGGATTTTCCGAGCGGATGACCAGCGTGTTCAGCCCGGCGGTGACGTAATTCTTGTCGTCGGCCTCGACCTTGCGCGACCACATTACCTTGGGAACGACGCCGAAAAACGCGCCGCCATCGAGGGGGTAAGTGCCGTCAGAAAAAACGCTGAGTTCGAGGTCGCCAAGCGTGAGCCGGTGCATACCTTCAGTGTGCCACAGCAACTTCATCTGCCACGGATCCGCGCGGATTCCCACGGATCAAATTCCTGGGCTTTTCTCCTTCAAATCCGTGCAAATCCGTGTGATCCGCGGCGAAGAAGTTATCAGAAATCCACAGCCTTGGCCCGGAATCGTGTGACATCTGACCTTGCCTCAGATTTTGAAGTGCGGCATTATATAGGCACCGGCATCGCCGTGGGTGAACCCGGAACGGTCGCGCCAAGTGCTGTGTTTTCAAGATCTTGACCTCTAACCCCTTGGGGCTCAAGATTTTGCAGACACACTTTGCAAACTGCACCCGTCGCGGGTTTCAGAAAGGGGAGGGGGAGGGAGGTAGGGATAGCACCGGTAAACTTTCCCTTTTTCGGCCCCTGATTCGAGACTTCCCCGCAATGCTTCCTCGCCCAGCGCGCTTGGAGCTTTCCGCATCCCTGCAGCATCTAATGTTTATCAATTGATTAATCCCTGAAAACTAAAACTGGAACGGAGAACGCCATGATTCAGATTCGTCCCAGCCAGGAGCGTGGTGGCGGAAACCACGGCTGGCTGAAAACTCATCACACCTTCAGCTTCGGCGATTACTGGGATCCGAAGTGGATGGGATTCCGCTCGCTGCGGGTCATCAACGAAGATTGGGTCGCGCCTAACACGGGATTTCCTACGCACCCGCATCGCGATATGGAAATTATCACCTACGTACTCGAAGGCAAGCTCGAGCACAAAGACAGCCTGGGAACGGGATCGGTGATTCGGCCGGGCGATGGCCAGCGCATGACCGCGGGCAGCGGCATTCGCCACAGCGAATTCAATCCGTCGACGACCGACGCGGTGCATCTGCTGCAGATCTGGATTCAGCCGGAGAAGGCCGCGCTACCGCCGAGCTACGAGCAGAAGTCTTTTCCTGAGGCGCAGAAGCGAGGCAAGCTGCGGTTGATCGCGTCGCGTGATACCAGCGATGGATCGGTGAAGATCAACCAGGACGCGAAGCTTTACGTCACGCTGCTCAAAGCCGGAGAAGAAGTCGAGCATGAGTTCGCCGCCGGACGCCACGGCTGGCTGCAAGTTGCGCGCGGAGCAGTCGAGCTCAACGGGAAGAAGCTGAGCCAGGGCGATGGTGCCGCGATCAGCGACGAGAAGAAGCTGAGCATCAAGGGCACTGAAGACGGGGAAGTGCTGCTGTTTGATCTGGCGTAAGTCAACTTCCTGCCACGGATTTACGCGGATTCACACGGATAATTCTTGATAGGGTTATCCGCGAAATCCGTGGCTTTGCTTTGCTAGTCCTTCCTATGCAGCGGCCTGCGGGCGTCACCGTCATTTCCGTGCTCTTCTTTCTGGCCGCGATTTATCTGTGGACAATTGGTGTGGTGAAGTTGCTCGCGCCGGAAGCGATCTCGCTGATGAGCGGAGCTCCACTCATGTATGGACTGGAGCTCGCAGGGCCTTACATGGCGATGCTCGTCGGGACGGGTTATGCGCTCGTCGGTTGGGGACTATTCCGAGTGCACAATTGGGCACGATGGGCCGCGATGCTGGTGATGGTGGTTGCCGTCGCTGCTCTCGTGCCCAAGATTTCGATGGCTGAGTTAGGCGTTCCGGTGTTGTGGTACGGGTTGCAGATCGCGCTGCGCGCTGCAGTGGCGTGGTATCTGGCGCAAGCGCCGGCCGTGATCGACGCATTCGCCGGCAAACGCCAAGCTTAGCCACGGATCTTCACGGATGCACACGGATCAGTTCCATGTCCTGGGTTAATCCGTGAAATCGGTGGCTTGGTCTTATTCTTCTTCTTCGTGCAACTCGCGAATCCAGATGTTGCGGTAGCGGACGGGATTGCCATGGTCCTGCAGCTGCAGCGGGAGCTTCTCGGGTCCTGGTTTGTACGGAGGACGCTGGCCGTGTGCCGTTGGTCCGGTGAGTTCCACGTTGTCTTGCACCAGCACGCCGTTATGCAGCACGGTCACGCGAGCGGGTTGAGTGACTTTGCCGTCTTTGAAGTGCGGGCGGTGAAAGATGATGTCATAGGTCTGCCACTGGGCTGGATGCCGTGCCGCATTCACGAGCGGCGGATATTGTCCGTAGACCGCGGACGCCTGCCCGTCAGCGTACGTTTTGTTCTCGTACGAGTCGAGCACCTGGATTTCGTAAGTACCCATCAGGAATACGCCGCTGTTGCCGCGCTCCTGGCCCTCGCCCACTCCCGGAGAAGGCTCGGCGAACTCGACGTGCAGCTGGCAGTCTCCGAAGGAATCGCGCGTGGCAATGTAGCCAGTCTTCGCGACGACCTCTACGTAGCCGTTCTCCACCTTCCATTTCGCGGGCCCACCGCCTTCGGCGCTGACCCAGTGCAACAGGTCCTTACCATCGAAGAGGACGACGGCGTCTGAGGGAGCGCGTCCGGGAGCGTCCTGTGTGCTCGCGGTGCCGGGATCGATCACCGGCGGCAATGGGCGATTGAGGTCGTGGATTTTCCATTTCATGGGAGCTTGTGCGGCGGAGAGTTGGATTAGCGAAATCAGAATGATGGTCGTGAGTGAAATGGTTCGGGTCATGAGCGGCGCCTCGCGCGCCGGAGAACATGATACCGAAACTTGGCCACGAATCAACACGGATTCGCACGGATCAAGTCCCGGGTGAAATGGATTTGATCCGTGTAAATCTGTGCAATTGGTGGCGCCTTTCAGCGCTTGGCTCTTGCCGGTGCCTTCTCGCCCACGCGTGAGCTGACTTCGAACGTCATCTTGCCGGCTTTCTTGTCGGCGTCGACGATGACGTGGTCGCCGTGGAGGATCTCGCCGTCGAGGATCTTCATCGCTAACGGATCCTGCACAAGCTTCTGGATCGAGCGCTTCAGCGGGCGTGCGCCGAAGTTCGGGTCGTAGCCTTGCGTAAACAGAAGATCTTTCGCTGCGTCCGTGAGTTCGAGCGAAATCTTGCGGTCGGCGAGCAGGCGGCGAACGTCTTCGAGGCGCAGCTCGATAATCTTGACAAGTTGTTCTTTGCCCAGCGGCCGGAAGACGACGATGTCGTCAACGCGGTTCAGGAACTCCGGCTTGAAATGCGTGTGCAGCAAGCCTTGGACCTGCTCGCTGGCCTTTTCGAATTCCTCTGGGGTGCGTACATGGTCCGACTGCAGATAGCTGGAGCCGATGTTGGACGTCATGATGATGATCGTGTTCTTGAAGTCGACGACGCGGCCCTTGCCGTCAGTCAGACGCCCATCATCCATCATCTGCAGAAGAACGTTGAAGACGTCGGGATGCGCTTTTTCGATTTCGTCGAACAGAACAACCGCGTACGGACGACGACGAACTTGCTCGGTGAGCTGCCCGCCTTCTTCGTAGCCGACGTATCCCGGAGGCGCGCCGATCAAGCGAGAGACCGAGTGCTTCTCCATGTACTCCGACATATCGATGCGAAGCAGGGCGTGTTCGTCGTCGAAGAGGAATTCGGCGAGTGCGCGTGCGAGTTCCGTCTTGCCGACTCCCGTCGGGCCCAGGAAGATGAACGATCCGATGGGACGCTTGGGATCGCTTAGGCCCGCGCGGGAACGGCGAATGGCGTTGGCGACGCGCTCCAAAGCTTGGTCCTGGCCGACGACGCGGAGGCGCAGGCGCTCTTCCATCGTAACCAGCTTTTTGACTTCGCCTTCGAGCATTTTCGAGACGGGGATCCCGGTCCACTTGGAAACGATGCGTGCCACGTCTTCTTCGTCGACTTCTTCTTTCAGCATGCGCTTGCCGCCCTGGTTCTCCATCTGTTTGCTGAGCTTGGCGAGTTCCTGCTCCGCTTGCGGAATGAGTCCATAGCGAATCTCGGCAACGCGCTCGTTATTGCCCTTGCGTAGCTCCGCCTGCTCTTCGGCTTTGAGCTTTTCGATCTGCTCTTTGAGGGCGCGAACGCGGGCAATGAGATCTTTTTCCTTCTTCCAGTTGGCCTTCAGCGTGTTGGATTTCTCGCGGATTTCGGCGAGTTCTTTCTCGATGATAGCGAGGCGCTCACGCGAGTTGGAGTCGTCTTCTTTCTTCAGCGCCTGCTTTTCTATCTCGAGTTGCGTGGCTTTGCGCTCCAGCTGATCGATATCTGTCGGCAAGGAATCGATCTGGATTCGCAGAGAAGACGCGGCCTCGTCGATGAGATCGATTGCCTTGTCGGGAAGAAAACGGTCGCTGATGTAGCGGTGCGAGAGCGTGGCCGCTGCGACGATGGCCGAGTCTTTGATACGCACGCCGTGATGCACTTCGTACTTTTCCTTGAGGCCGCGAAGGATTGAGATGGTGTCTTCGACGTTGGGCTCGCCGACAAAAACGATCTGGAAGCGGCGTTCGAGGGCCGTGTCTTTTTCGATGTACTTGCGGTATTCGTTCAGCGTGGTGGCGCCGACGGCGCGCAGCTCGCCACGGGCGAGCGCGGGCTTCAGCATGTTGGAGGCGTCGATGGCGCCTTCGGCCGCTCCGGCTCCGACCAGCGTGTGCAGCTCGTCGATGAAGAGAATGATCTGGCCTTGCGAGTCTTCGATTTCTTTGAGGACGGCTTTGAGGCGGTCCTCGAACTCGCCGCGATACTTCGCTCCGGCGAGCATGGCTCCGAGATCGAGTGCGACCACACGCTTGTTCTTCAGCGCTTCCGGAACGTCACCGGAAATGATGCGCTGGGCGAGGCCTTCGACGATGGCGGTTTTGCCGACGCCCGGCTCGCCGATGAGCACGGGATTGTTTTTTGTACGGCGCGACAGAACCTGCACGACACGGCGGATTTCTTCGTCCCGTCCGATGACGGGATCGAGCTTGCCACGGCGGGCTTGCTCGGTGAGGTCGCGAGCGTATTTGTCCAGGGCCTGAAACTTGGCTTCGGGATTCTGGTCGGTGACTTTTTGCGAGCCGCGAACGACGGCGAGCGCTTTTAGAATCGCATCGTTAGTCGCGCCGTGCGCGGCGAGGATCTGCTGACCGGGATCGCGCTTGAGGCTGGTGATTGCCAGCAGCAGGTGCTCGGTCGAGACGTACTCATCCTTGAAGTTGGAGGCTTCTTTGAAGGCCTGCTCGAGCAGCTTGTTGACTTCGTTGGAAAGCGTGACCTGGGTGGATTCTCCGGAGACCTTGGGGAGCTTTTCGATTTCTTTGTAGACTTCGGTGAGGACGGCTTGCGGGCCGATGCCAATTTTTTCCAGCACGGGCGGGACGATGCCTTCTTTGTCTTCGAGCAGAGCGGCGAGCAGGTGAATCGGACGCAGCTCTGGGTTGCCGTGCTCGGAGGCGAGCTGGTTCGCGCGCTGGACGGCTTCCTGCGCTTTGACGGTGAATTTGTCCCAACGGATTGCCATGGGGAACCTCTACTTTCCTTTTGTCATTCTGAGCGAAGCGAAGAATCTGCGCAATGTGCTGGAGGCAAAGTGCAGTGATCCTTCGCTTTGCTCAGGATGACAGAGCTATAAGTGCCAAAATAAACGGGAGGCGGCATTTCTGCCGCCTCCCGCCAAAAACCATCGAGCTGCGCTCGATGACCGGGTCTGAGACCCGATCCCACACGAGCACTTACGTTACGCGGCTTTGCTGGGGGCTTTGGCTTCGAGGGTCTTCTCGGTGCCGACGTTGACTTTGATCTGCTTCGGCTTGGCTTCGGCCTTTTTGGGCAGATTGATCTTCAGGACGCCCTTGTCGTAGGTCGCCGAGACGTTCTCGGTGTCTACAGTGGTAGGCAGAGTGAAGGTGCGGGTGAAGCTACCGTACTGGCGCTCCACACGGCGGTAGTTCTCTTCTTTCTCTTCCTTTTCGATCTTGCGCTCGCCGTGCACAGTGAGGGTGTTGTTCTCCACGCGAACATCGATGTCTTTCTCGTCGATTCCGGGCACTTCGATCTTCAATGCGACCTTGTGCTCGTCTTCGTAGACGTCGACGGCGGGGGCAAAGCTGGATGTGGTCAGAGCCTCGTCCTGGCCTGCTCCACTGTAGGAATCGCGGAACACGCGGTTGATGCGGTCCTGCAGGGTGGCAAACTCACGGAACGGCTCCCAACGGGTTAATACGGTCATGGCTAAATCCTCCTTCAGAATTTGGTTAAGTCAGACAGTTTGATTTTCGCGACCGGCAGCGAGGAATTTCTGGGCATCGACCTTAGGGGCTAAAAGCCCGCATCATTCGTTGCTTCAACGCGACGCTGAAGCGCCGCTCTTCCACAGGACCAGTCACTCCAATTAGACGCGCAGTTAGCGTAAAGGAAGCATAAAAGTTGAGTGTATCACTGTCAACAACATAATAACGTCTATTTTCATTAATTTACGGACGCGATGACGCACTTGAGGTAGGCCGTCTCCGGCACATTCAGGAGAATGGGATGGTCCTTAGCCTGTCCGCAGACCTCGACTAGGCGGAGAGTGCGGTGAACATCGAGGGCCGCGGAGGCGAGCATTTCGAGGAAGCTGTGCTGGCTGACGTGGTAGGAGCAGGAGCAGGTGATGAGGATGCCGCCGGGACGGAGCATCTTGAGGGCTCGGAGATTGAGTTCCTTGTAGCCGCGCAGGGCAGCGTCTAGATCGCGCTTGCTTTTGGCGAAGGCGGGCGGGTCGAGAACGATGGTGTCGTAGCGGCGAGCTTCGTGTGGACGAGCCGAGGAGGAGTAGTCCTTGAGCAGGTCGAAGGCGTTGGCTTCGATCCATTCGATCTCTCTTCCGTTCAGAAACTGAACGTTCAGGGCGGCGTTCTGGTCGGCGACTTCAAGGGCGGGGCGCGAACTGTCGACGCCGGTGACTTGCGAGCAGTGGGGAGCCAGGTGGAGGGCGAAGCCTCCTTGATAGCAGAAGACGTCGAGGGCTTCGCCGTGGGCGTATCGGGCAGCGGCGGCGTAGTTCTCGCGCTGGTCGAGGAAGGCTCCGGTCTTCTGGCCTTCAAGGGCGTCGTAATGAAACTGAACTCCGTTCATGGCGAAGGTGGTGGCGGTCTTGCTGCCTTGTAGGAGGCCGGAGGCGCGGGGCGGAAGGGACTCCAGCTCTCGCACGCGCGGATCCACGCGCTCGATGATCGAAACGGGATGAAGGCGCTGAGTCAATTCAGAGATGACGGTTTCGCGGGAAAGGTTGGCGTCCATCGCTTGGGTGAGGATCTGGAGGGAGAGGGCGTCGCCGTAGCGGTCGACGATGAGGCCGGGGAGGAAGTCGGCTTCGCTGAAGACGACGCGGTAGGCTTCGGTGTTTGTTACCAGAGGCTCGCGGTAGGCGATGGCGGCGGCGATGCGCTGGCGAAGGAGTGCAGGAAGATTCGGAACCGGATCGTGCGAGATCATCCGGACTGCGATTTGCGAGGAACTGGAGTACAAGGCGCTGCCTAAGGGCTTGCCGCGGTGGTCGGCGACGCGGATCAGGGAGCCGGGCTCGACGCCTTCGGCGGAGACGACGTCGGAGCGGTAGACCCAGACGTGGCCGTCTTTGAGGCGGGTGGCGCCGCGGGGGGAGACCTTCACGGTAGGGAGGGTGTCGGGTGCGGGGGCTTTGAGCATGCAGCCATCTTAAACGCTGGGGTTCGGATCAGTGGCGGCAGGGTCGAGCTGCGCCCGACGACCGGGTTCCTTCGGCTTCGCTCAGGACAAGCTCCGACCCGGTCCCACATAAAGAAAACACGCAAGCAAAACCTGGACAGCCGAAGGCGGCTGTCCCCACATGGAGCCTCACCATATGAGCACCTTCCTCCCATGCGGCTTAGGACGACCTGCGCAGGAGGAAGATCATTTGTTCCGCGGTATTGTCCATCGGAGTTTTGGCGAAGGAGCCGTATTCTGCGACTGGCTCCAGGCCTGCGAGCCGGAACAGCGCCCGCAGATGCGGATAGGTGTAGTAGCAGAGGCGGAAGGCTTCTGTCTCCTCGAGGATGAGGTCGCCCGACTGGTAGGTGCGGAAGACGAAGGTGAAGCTGAAGATCTGATTGATCTTGTCGATCGCGTCTTTGCGGAAGAAACGGCGTACGAGCTTGGTGGGATCGGAAGACGGGGTCCACTCCATTTCGGGGACTTCTTCTCCGACCCTCGCCCAGATCATGTCGAACTTGGGATAGAAAACATCGAAGGCGAGGGTGCCGGTGTCGGCCAAGTGTGCGGCTGCGGTTCTGAGGGCCGCGACCTGGTCTTCGACTGTGAACATGTGCTGCATAGGGCGGAAGGGGATCATCACAAGGGGAAATTTTCGGTTCAGGCGGAAGGTACGCATGTCGTCCTCGTGTACGGTGATTCGCTGGCAGACTTCTTGCGGCTCGCGGGCGAGATTCCGGTGCAAGGCCTCCAGCATTGGAAGGGAGTTGTCGACTCCGCAGATTTCGATGCCTTTGCGGGCGATGGGGAGGAGGACGCGGCCGGTGCCGCAGGCGATCTCGAGGACTGGACCGCGATTCTGCTCGGCAAGATCCAGGTAGAAGGGGAGGTCCACGAGATCCAGTTTCGCGGCGTAGGCGCCGTCGTAGTATTTGGCGATGACGTGGTAAGTGTCGAGGGCGGACATCGGGCTCTCTCCTTGGAAGGGTGGAGAAATCTTAAATCAACGGGGTCCGAGGTTGCGCACGCAAGAGTCGGGCTGCGCTCGACGACCGGGTTCCTTCGGCTTCGCTCAGGACAAGCTCCGACCCGGTCCAAACAAGCAAGCACAAGCAAAACCTGGACAGCCGAAGGCGGCCGTCCCCACATAAACCTAAACCTTTTTAGCTGGCTGCGTGTTCTGGGGCGGGGGCGACTGGCTGTTTAACGTGTGAGCCACTCGCGGCTTCGTGGCGGGCTAGATCGAGGTCGGAGCGGAGCGAGTCGAGAGCAACCATGGGGAGTTCGTTCCCGAAGTTGTCGAGTTCGTCTTCGCTCCAGCCGCCGTTGAGGCGCATGGCTCCGGCAATGTCTTCCGGGAAGGCCTGGCGGTAATCGCCTTCGCGGATGAGGATGTCGCCGATGAGGCGTCCGGTGTGGACGTCGTAGACGCGGCGGCTGGACTGGCCGCGGGCGGTGGTCAGGCAGAGGAAGACCTCGCCGATGCCATTGAATTCCGCTCGGTAGTACCAGGCTTGGGGAGCGTCGATCTTGGGATGATGGCGTTTGGGGCGCGTAGTCGAGGGCTTCACGTCGGCAAGTTCGTCGGCAGCATTGAAATACAGGATGCGCTGGCAGGAGTCGCACACGATGGTTTGCAGGCCGGAGCGAACTTCGTTGTAGGTCTGCGGTCGCAGCATGACGCGGCAGGCCATACATTTCTGCTCGCGAACTTCGGAGAGGCCGCTGCCGCGAAACTTGGAAACGCGCTCGTAGTGGCGGAGCAGGTCTTCGTTGACGCTGGTGCGGATCTGGTCACGCTTGGCGCGCCACTCGGTGAGGAGCTTTTCGTCTCTTGCTGTAAGCTGGCGGGCTTCTTCTTTTTCTTTTCCGATCTCAGCAGTTTCGGCTTTCAGTTCGGCTTGCGCAGCTTTGACTTCCTTGTCGCGGGCGTCGGCGTTGACCATCAATTCCAGAATCTTGTCTTCGTTCGCAGTGATTTCTTTTTCGGCGAACTGGATCTCGTGCAGCAGCGCTTTGTACTGATCATTGGTCTTTACGTCGAGGGACTGGTCGCGATACTTGGAAATCTTGCCGCGGAGGTCTGAGATGGCAGTGTCGTACTTGCGGCGGGCGGCTTCGTCGGCTTTGACGGCGGCTTGAGCTTTTTCGAGCTGGGCCTTGGTCCCTGCTAATTTCTGCTCGATGACGGCGACGCGCTTGGGGAATTCGGCAACCTCGTCTTGTAGACGGCGGATTTCCTTGTCGGTATCTTGCAGTTTCAGCAGGTTTTCTATGTCAGGAAGCATTGAATATGCATTGATTCTAGCATGCGGGGGAGGGCGATTTACGGGCTTGGGACGGATGGCGACAAAAACAGGTTCCTCCGCTGCGCCATCGCTTTCGCTCCTGCTCCGGTCGGGATGACAAGAGCCTTAACGGTGATCATTTTAGTCCCTGCAACAGGTAGAGTTCCGAGAGGTCACGCAGGGTATTAAAAGCAAAGGATTGACCGTCTGGAGTGGCCGCGACGCGAGTGATGCCGAAACCACCGGTGGGGTCATGCATTTCAAGGGTCCGGACGAGTTGGCGCTCGCCGGTATCGATGCGGAGGCGATAGACGGTTGCGGTCAGGCCGTTCGGGCTAACGATCAGAGCAACTTTCCCGTCGTCTGTGACTAGAATCGGTCGCTCAGCCGGCTGCAGTCCCTTGATCTCGCGGGTTGGTGAGGCGGTGTCGAGTGGAACGAGATCGGGAAGGGGCTTATTACTGCGGAAGATCAGAAATTTTCCGTCAGGAGTGACGGCCCCAATACGTGCGCCTTCGGGCGTGAGCGGCAGCAGTTTTGCCGAAGCGGGGTCGAACAAAAAGAAGCGGGCTTGGTGTCCGGGTTCGTTGGCGAGAAAGACGACGCGGCGGCTATCTGCCGCAAATCCCATCGGCACAAAATTCTCGATCCCGGAGGGCTTCAGCTCGATGACTTCCCCTGCGCCGGTTGGAATCAGGGAGGAGCGAGGCGGGTTACTGGGAGTGTTGGCGAGCACCCATTTCTGGTCGGGGGAGAGGGCAACCCCGTAACCTTCGCCCAGGCGAACCGCGGGAGAGCCGTCCGTCTTGCGCAGGAAGATCGTGCCCATCGATCCTCCGCCTTTGCCGCCCTCGTGAAACAGGACTTGCTTGCCGTCCGGGGAGAGGGCGCCCAGCACCGCACGGTCGAGCCAAGTCAGTTCTCTTTCTGGGGTCTTGGGATCCGTGAAGAAGATTTTGCGCTCGCGATCGTCGATCGCGATCACAGCCGTACCATCGGCGGAGACGTCGTGCAGCGTCAAGTCGCCTGGCGCAGCGGCGAGGAGACGAAATTCACCGGACCGGCTCACTGCCATGAGGCGCCGGGCGATGGTGGTAGCGGTGGGGTCGGCAGTGAACCACACCTCATCGCCGTTCGATGACCAGGCGAGTCCGTAGAGGCTGGCGAAATCTCCGAAGGACTTTGGATCGCTGCCGTCGGAATTAACGATCGTGACGAATCCGCGGTCGTCTCCTCTTGTGGGATGTTCGCAAAAGGCGATGCGCTTGCCATCGCGCGATATTCGGGGATGGCTGATCCAGGTGGGTGGTGTCGCCTTGTAAATGACCTTGCCGGCGGGATACTCGATGCGGTTGACGTTGTCCACGGTCCGCACCACGAGCAAGCTCGATCCATCCGGGGACCAGTCAGACCATTCCACGTTCTCCAGCATCTCTCGCGGGGCTGTGCCGCCAGTCAGGGGCGTGCGTCCCAGAGTGCCTTGAGTTCCGAAGAATCCCGGGAGCGTAGATGGCTTCAGGGAAACGGCTAATTCTCCCTGAGACGAGATGCCAAGGAGATCGACCTGGCTGAGACCAACCGGGCGCGATTCGATGCTGTCTTTGCGAGTGGAGAAAAGTTCAGGAGGGCTGCCGCCCCAGGCCGCGGCGTAGATGACGGTGCGATTATCGGGCGCGAAACGGGCGCTGAGCACGGTTCCCTTGCGGAAGGTTAGCTGGTGATAGGTAACCTCGGACGACGGTTTCTGCTTGTGGCCGAAGAGGAAGCCCAATCCGGCGCCGAGCGTTACGAGCAGAAGAGTGATGGGCAGCTGGAACCGGCGCCATTTCTGGATCGAGCTGGGCGTGGCCACCTGGCGCGCGGAGGAGCCGGAGTGCTGCGATAAAGCGTCGAGATCGAAAGCCAGATCACGGGCGGACTGGAAACGCTGATCAGGACTTTTCTCCAGACAGTGATGCGTGATGCGTTCGAGCGCAGGAGAGATGTTGCGATTCAACTCCGTCAGCTCGGGTGGGTCTTCCTTCAGGATGGCCGTCATGGTCTCAGCCGCGGTGTCGCGACTGAAGGCGCGCTTGCCGCTGAGCATCTCGAAGAAGATTGCGCCGAAAGCGAAGATGTCGGAGCGATGATCGACGGCAAGACCGCGTACCTGCTCGGGAGACATGTAGCCGGCGGTACCGAGAACCTGTCCGGCCTCGGTGAGCGCAACGTGGGCGGAGGTGAGGGTCTGCGCGGCGTTGGGCTCGGACCCGCCCGGGGCAATCTTGGCGAGGCCGAAGTCGAGAATCTTTACCCGGCCATCTTTCGTGAGGAAGATGTTTTCGGGCTTCAGATCGCGGTGGACGATCCCTTTTTCATGGGCTGCCGCAAGGCCCTCGGCGATCTGGATTGCGAACTCAACAGCTTTGCGCGGGGACAAGACTCCACCGTGCAGGCGGGCGCGCAGCGTTTCCCCTTCCAGCAGTTCGCAGACCATGTAGGGAGAGCCATCGTGGGTTCCGATGTCATGCACGGCCAGGATGTTTGGGTGATTGAGAGCGGCGACGGAACGGGCCTCCTGCTCGAAGCGGCGCAGGCGGTCGGGGTCTGCTGCGAATGAAGCGGGCAGCACTTTGACAGCGACAATGCGATCGAGGCGGGAGTCGCGGGCCCGATAGACCTCGCCCATGCCTCCCGCGCCGAGCGGGGCGAGAATCTCGTAAGGGCCTAGTTTGGTACCGGAGGTCAGGGACATGAGTGCGCGTCATTATAACGTGTGGCTCTGACCGTGCGGCCGACCGAACGATTCGGCTGCCTAGTACCTGTTGACGGGGGCTGAGGCGGTGTACACTCGATGGTTCGCGCGTTGTGTGTCTGCTGTTACTTCTTCCGTGAGGTCACTTCGTGAAAAGACAGATTTCCCTGATCGCCTGCTTTGTCGTGTTCGCTTTCATCTTCTGCGCCATGATTTCTACGCCGGCGGGAGCGCAGAATGTGCCTACCAAGCCGCTGACCATTGAGACCATCTATCAGCCCGGCGGATTGGGAGGGCGCGGCCTCGAAAACGCGGAGTGGAGTCCCGACGGGACCAAGCTGACGTACGTGCAGCGTGACGAAAAAGGGGAGAAGGGCGAGCTGTGGTACGTGGACGCGGCCACCGGCGAGAAGAAGATGCTGGTGAGCGCGGCGAAGCTAGCGTCGCTCGATCCAGACGTGAATAAGGTGAAGAACGAGCGGGAGAAGGAGCGGCTGACGCGGTATCACGTAGCGGCATATTTGTGGGCGCCAGATTCGAAGCACTTGATTTTCGATTCGCAGGGACAGCTGTGGCTCTATGACCTGGGAACGGAAACAGCGGTGCAGTTTACGTCGGCAAGCGATCCCAGTGGTGATCCGAAGTTTTCGCCCAATGGCGCAAGTGTGGCGTATGTGCGCAAGCACAATTTGTATGTCCGTCCGGTGGGCGGCAAGGATGAGAAGGCGCTGACCAAGGATACGGGCGAGAATTTGTTCAACGGCGATATCGACTGGGTGTACGCGGAAGAACTCGGCGTGCGCAGCAATTATTTCTGGTCGCCGGACAGCAGGGAGATCGTATTTCTGCATATGGACGAAACCAAGGTGCCGATCTATCCCATCACCGACTGGATTCCGACACATCCCAATGTGGAGAACGAGAAGTATCCCAAGGTGGGCGATCCGAATCCGGTGGTGAAGCTCGGAGTAGCGGACGCGGAGAAGGGCAAGGTGCGGTGGATCACGCTGACATCGAATGAGGAGACGTACATCCCGCGGTTAGGCTGGGTGCGCGAAGGAGTGATCTGGGTGGAAGTGCTGAACCGCACCGAGGACAAAATGGACCTGTATTTCGTAGATGCGAAATCGGGCAAGTCGCGGGTTGTGCTGACGGAGACGACGCCGGGAGCGTGGATTGACTTCGAGCAAGTCGAGGTTAAGTTTCTGAAGTCGTCCGGACAATTTTTGTGGCCGAGCTGGCGCGACGGCAACATGCATCTCTATCTCTACAGCTTCGATAAGCAGAATCCGATGGCGGCCGATGCAAAGCTGGAGCGGCAGCTGACCAAGGGCGACTTCGAGGTGCTGGGAATTGAGGGCGTCGACGAAGGTGCGGGGACAGTGTTCTTCTCGGCGAATAAAGACGATCCGCGGCAGGTACATATTTTCTCAGTGCAGCTGGATGGCTCGGGCTTCAAAGCGCTGACCACGGAAGAAGGCATGCACTTTGGAAATTTCAGCGACGATGGGAAGCACTATACGCACATGTTTTTTGGGCCGCAGAACTCGCCAAGCGTGAAGTTGTGCGCCGTCGAAGGAGCGTGCAATCCGGTGTGGGCGGCGAAGAATACCATCGCCGAGTACGGATTGCGGGCGCCGAAGCAGCTGGAATTTAAGGCTGAGGATGGGACAGTGCTGTATGGGAGGTTGCTGCTGCCTCCCGACGCTCCAGCGAGCGGAAAGATTCCTTTGATCATCAACATCTACGGTGGACCGGCGGCGCAGATGGTGAGGAAGTCGACGCCGGATCCGTTCGACGAAATTCTGGCGCGGAAGGGATTCGCGATTTTCGCCGTGGACAATCGCGGGACGCCGGGACGGGATCGGAAGTTCCAGACGGCGATCCGGCATGAGTTTGGCGCAATTGAGTTGAAGGATCAGCTGACCGCGCTGGATCAGCTGCTCGCGCAGTATCCGCAGCTGGATAAAGATCGCATCGCCATTTGGGGATGGTCGAATGGCGGATCGATGACGCTATACGCGATGACGCATTCGGACCGGTTTAAGGCAGGAGTGGCCGTGGCTCCGGTGACTGATCAGAGGAATTACGACACGATTTACACCGAACGCTACATGGGGCTGCTCAAGGACGACAAAGATGGTTATGAGCAGTCGGACGTGATGACGTCAGCCGACAAGCTGCACGGGGCGCTGCTGCTGGTGCATGGCACGAGTGACGACAATGTACACTTCCAGAACAGCATTCAGATGATCGACGCGCTGATCAAGGCGGGGAAACAGTTTCGGCTGATGATCTATCCCAACAAGACGCACAGCATTTCGGGCAAGGATGCGCGAATCCATCTGTTCACGATGATCACAGACCACTTTGAGCGAGAGCTGAAGTAGGCTCCGTTCGTGGCGAATTATTGCGGTTAGGTTCTGCAGATGCCACGGTCGCAATGATCGATTGTCTTCTCGAGCGGCCCTCGCGGCCAATTGCATAGGTCTTCGCTTCGCTCAGAATGACAGGATTAGGGATCGGACGAAATTTACGCGCAATTGAGTCTCTGGCGGCTTCGGTGAATCCGGAGCCCGCTTTATTTGTGCCTGCCGGAACCCTTGCGCACTGTTTCCTTGGAGGAGCCGTCTTTGGACGAGGAGTCCTTCGAGGAGCTTTCCTTTGACGAACTATCTTTTGACGAGCTCTCCGACTTCGGTTTGTCGTCCTTCTTCTCTTTCGACGAGGAATCGCCGCTGTTGCCTGACGAACCCGGCGACGTCGACTTCTTGGCGTAGTCGGTGACGTACCAGCCGGAGCCCTTGAACTGGACGGCGGGGGCGGAGATCATCTGCTCGACCTGGCCTCCGCATTCGGGGCACTTCTTGACCATCTGGTCAGAGAACTTCTGGATTTTTTCGAAGCGGTGACCGCACTTTTTGCATTCGTATTCGTAAAGTGGCATGAGTGTGAGACGGTTGTGAGGGACAACTCGGTTTCATATTGATTTTAGGGGCGCGGAGCGATTGCGTCAATTCTAGAGCTGACTTGTCGTGCCGATAAATCAGCCCTTTTTGTTCTGCAAACGCTTCCGAGACATGTAGTGCCAGGCGGCTTGGATGGCTCTGGCTACGGTTTCCTTCTTCGCTGTTTTGAGATAGACGCGAGTGGCCCCACGGCGTCCCCAGGTGCCTTTCACCGGGATGAATGCGTCGGGATAATCCCTTGAAAAGTTGTGCTGGTCCTCAGGTGAAAGCTTGACCATGGCGCGCATCTTGTCGGGGTAGCTGAGGGTGGCGAAGATCTTTCCGGCGACGCGGAAGTCGGGATGGCTCATGTGGGAGCGTTCTTCGGTTTCGGGGAGGGAGAGGGCTAGTTTGCGGAAGTCGTTGGCGGTCATGGCGTGCTCCTGGATGCGTGTGCAAAGCTTAAATCACAAAGGACACGAAGGTACACGAAGGAAATCCGAACCACGACTACGTATCCCGCTTTGCTCGAAGAAGGTTACGGCGGTGGTAGACTGCGGGCCATGAGTGACGCGGAATCGGGTCTGACGGGGCCGGCGCTTTACCTGGTGGGGACGCCGATCGGGAATTTGGAGGACATCACGCTGCGGGCGCTGCGCGTGCTAAAGGAAGTGGACGTGATCGCCTGCGAGGACACGCGGCAGACGCAGAAGCTGCTCAATCATTATGCGATCACGACGCGGACGACCAGCTATCACGAGCACAACGAGATGACGAAGTCGGCGGAACTGGTTAAGGAGATGCAGGAGGGCGCGAGCATCGCGCTGGTGACTGATGCGGGCATGCCGGGGATTTCGGATCCGGGATACCGGCTGGTTACGCTAGCGATTCGGCATCGGGTGCCCGTGGTGCCGATTCCGGGGGCGTCGGCGTTTCTGTCGGCGCTGGTCGCGAGCGGGCTGCCCACGGATTCATTTCAATTCAGCGGATTCCTTCCGGCCAAGCGCGGGGAGCGGCGGGCGGTGCTAGAGGCGGTGAGGAGCTCTCGGCGGACGCAGGTGTTTTATGAGGCTCCGCACCGGGTAGTCGAGGCCCTGGAAGATATCGTCGAGGTGCTGGGAGAATCCCGGCATGTGGTGGCGGCGCGCGAGGTGACCAAGCTGCATGAGGAGTTCTTGCGTGGGCGCGCGGGTGAGGTGCTGGAGAATTTGAAATCGCGCGACGCGGTGAAGGGCGAGATCACGCTGCTGATTGGGAAGGCTAGCGAAGAAGAAGCTCGCGTAGGGACGGACGCATTCGTCCGTCTTTCGGTGAAGCAGCGCGTGGAGCAGATCATGGCGGAAGAAAAAGTGGACGAGAAGACCGCGCTGAAGAAAGTGGCGAAGGAGCGGGGCGTGTCGAAGAGCGAGGCTTATAGAGAGCTGCAGCGGAGCAAGTGACCAGTTGTCGAGCTGCGCTCGACGGACAGCCGAGGGGCGGCTGTCCCCACATAATCATTCCGGGGCTACTTACCGGGTAGCTCCCGTTTCACGATCTCGCTGACTACCTTGCCATCCACGCGCATACCGGCGGCGTTGAATTTGGCCATGGCGTTCTTCATGACGGTGCCCATCTCTTTCATGGTGGGCGCGCCCATTTCCGCAATGGCGGCCTTCACTCCGGCGACGATTTCCGCTTCTCCAGCGGCTTTCGGGAGGTAACTTTCGATCACAATAATTTCCGCGGCTTCTTTGTCGGCCATTTCCTGGCGTCCGCCCTTGGTGAACTGCTCGACGGATTCCTTGCGCTGCTTGATCAGCGTGGCCAGCACGGCTTGGGATTCTTTGTCGTCAAGCGGGGACATCTTTTCGACAGTCTTCAGCTGCAATGCGCTCTTGACCATGCGCAGGGTGGAGAGGCGGGCTTCGTCCTTGGCCTTCATGGCGGTGACGATGTCTTTCTGGATCTGATCGACTAGGCTCATGGGGGGATTATAGACGGGGATATGGAATCGCATCTGCCATACGAAGTCAAAGTCCCCACCCTCTTTTCGCTAAGAACGCGAAAAGACGGATGGGGCTCCCGGGTGCTGAAATCATCCCATCGAGACTGGTATGTCTGGCATCAGATGCGGCAGGAGGAAGTCATCATGGGAAAAGTTGCGATTTGGGCACAGTTGGAATCCAAACCTGGGAAAGAAAAGGAACTCGAGGAATTCTTGAAATCGGCGCAGCCGCTGGCCGAACGGGAACCGGGCACGCTTAGTTGGTACGCCATCAAAATGGGGCCTGGAAAATACGGCATCTTCGATACGTTTGCCGACGAAAACGGGCGCAACGCACATCTGAATGGCGAGATTGCCAAGGCGCTCTTCGCCAAAGCGAAGGATTTGCTTGCTACTGCGCCGAAGATCGACAAGCCGGAGATTCTTGCATCGAAAAAATGAGCGGCAGTTCAACCGTTTGATGGCCCCGGACGAATGCGTCCGGGGCTAGATGTGTGATGCGGGTCACGGCGCGAAGTCCCGGTCTGCGCTACACCAATCTCGGCAAATGCTACTGAAAACGTGCTGCAACGGCGCGGTTCCGGTAAACTTATAGACCATCCCTTTCATAAGGAATTTGCCAATGTTGCATAAGAATCGTCTTTTTACTCCCGGGCCAACGCCGCTGCTGCCGGCGGCGCAGACGGCCATGGCTTCTTTCACGGCGCATCACCGGACAGCAGACTTTCGCGCGCTCTTTCAGCGCGTGCTGACTGACATGAAGGAATTCATCGGCACGAAGAATGACGTGCTGGTGCTGGCCTGTTCCGGCACGGGCGTGATGGAGGCCTCGGTGTCGAACCTGACGTCGCCGGGCGACACCGTGCTGGTTCTGACTGCGGGCAAGTTCGGCGAGCGCTGGACGGGGCTGGCGAAGGCCTTCGGCTGTCACGTGGAAGTGCTCGAAGCGCCCTATGGCGAGACGTTTTCGCTGGAGGACGTCCGGGCGCGCGTGAATAACCAGGTCCGCGCAGTGTTTGTGCAGGCGACAGAGAGCTCCACCGGAGCGCGGCATGACATCAAGGGAATCGCGAAAATCGTGAGGGAGCACGGTGACGCCCTATTGGTGGTGGATGCGATCACGGGGCTGGGCACGACGCATCTCGATGTCGATGGATGGGGCGTGGATGTGATCATTGGCGGATCGCAGAAGGCGCTGATGATGCCTCCGGGGTTGGCGTATTGCGCGGTCAGTGAGCGGGCGTGGAAGCACATGGATAAAACCACGTCACCGCGCTACTACTTCGATCTGCGGAAGGAGCGGAAGTCGGCGGCGAAGGGCGAGACGGCGTATACGCCTGCGACGTCGTTGTTTGCAGCGTTGGGAGCTGCGTTGGATTTTGTGCGCGGTATGGGCAATGGCGATCTGGCTAAGGGACGCGAAGAGTTGGTCAACAACGCCGAGCTTTGCGCGGAGATGACGCGGGCGGGAGCGAAGGCGCGGGGATTGAAGCTGTATGCTGCGTCTCCAGCGGCCGCGCTGACCGCGATCTGCGCGCCGGATGGAATTGACTCGGGCAAGATTGTGAAGGAGTTCCGCGAGGCCTTTGACGCCGTGGTGGCGAACGGGCAGGGCGAGATGAAGGGCAAGCTGTTCCGCATCGCGCACATTGGGTACTACGACTATCTCGACACGATCGGAATTCTGGGCGCGCTCGAGCACGTGCTGGCCAAGGTCACCGGCAAGAGCATCGAGTATGGCGCGGCGGTGCGGGCAGCGCAGGAAGTCTATGCCCGCACCCAGTCCGGAAAGCAACAATTAGTCGGCGCTTGAAGGACGCGTCGGATCTAGTTCACCGTGAAGCTCATGGCGGCCGAGGTCGCCGCCAGCGTGCCACCGCTTCCGTACACCCCAGTGCCCGGCGTGGCGGGATTGGTCACAGTGACCGAGATGGTACCCGGAGTCGCGATGGCCGACGCCGGCACGGCCACCATCAGCTGGTTGCCACTGACGAAGGTGGTGTTCGCGGTTTGGGCGGTGCCATTCAAGTTCACAACCGCCTTGGCGCCAAAATTCGTGCCGTTGACGGTCATAGTGAACGCCGCACCACCTGCGGTCGCGCTATTGGGCGAGAGCGCAGAGACCGCGGGCATCGAACCGGCGACCGGCGCGGTCATCTTGGAGCTGTAGCCGCACGCGACGGTTAAGGCGACCAGTGCCACGAGCAGAAGTGATTTCGGTGGTTGCAGAGTTTTCATAGTGTTCTCCCAAGGGCCGGGGCCCAGTGAGAGTAAGTCTAGAAGGCCCGGCAGGCGGCCGTGTCAGAGGGGCGTCATCTTCTGGTCATTTTTTGGTTACGATTTCGTCAAGATTTTGTCAGGCGACGTTTTTGTAGGGATCCTCATTTAAAAGGAAATCATTCGTGAAAATCATCGTAGCGGAAAAGATTTCGGCATCAGCGGTGGCGCAACTGCAGGAGCCGGGCTGGACAGTCTTAACTGCAGATCAACTGGACGGCAAGCTGGAACAACATCTGGAGACCGCGGATGCCCTTATTGTGCGTTCGGCGGTGCAGGCCGACGCGAAACTGTTGGAGCACGCCAAGAAGCTGCGCGTGATCGGGCGGGCGGGAGTGGGTGTCGACAACATTGATCTCGAGGCGGCAACGCACAAAGGGATCGCGGTGATGAACACCCCGGGCGCCAACGCAGTTGCCGTAGCGGAGCAGACGCTGGGCATGATGCTGGCGATGGCTCGCCATCTGTCGCGCGCTGACGCTCTCATGCACGCGGGTAAGTGGGAGAAGAAGTCCCTGCAAGGGACGGAACTGCGTGCGAAGACGCTGGGGATTATCGGGCTGGGTCGGGTCGGGATGGAAGTGGCGCGGCGGGCGCGGGCGTTCGGAATGGAATTGGTGGCGCACGATCCGTTTGTGTCGGTAGCCGTGGCGAAAGAGCAGGGGATCCGGCTGGCGGGACTTGACGAGATCTATGCCGTCGCGGACTACATCACGCTGCACGTCGGACTGACGCCGCAGACGACTGGGATGATCAACCAGGCGTCCATCGCGAAAATGAAGAAGGGTGTTCGGCTGGTGAATTGCGCACGCGGTGAACTGGTGCATGAGGCGGACCTGGCGGCCGCGCTCAAGTCGAAACACGTGGCCGCGGCTGCTCTCGATGTTTTCACAGAAGAACCACTGAAGAATTCGCCTTTAACCGCTCTGGAAAATGTGATTCTCACGCCGCATGTGGGGGGATCGACCTTCGAAGCGCAGGAAGCTGTCGGCGTGCAGATTGCGCAGCAGGTGAAGGAGTATCTGAAGCACGGCGTAATTCAGAATGCAGTGAACGTACCTTCGGTATCGGCGGAGGAGTATGCGACTATGCAGCCCTACATTGTGCTGGCGGAGCGCATGGGATCGTTTCTGTCGCAGGTTTCGGAGGGAAGCATCGAAGAGATTTCGATTCGTTACGGTGGGCACATTGCGGAATGGAAGACAGAGCTCATTCGTAACGGCGCGATTAAGGGCATTCTGAACGAGGCGCTGGAGGAAAAGGCGAATCTGGTGAACGCGGCGACGATTGCGGAAGAGCGTGGACTGCGGGTGCTGGAATCGCACAAGCCGAAATCGTCGACGGGAGGCGCTGGGAGCGTGCTGTCCATTTTTCTGAAGAGTGCGACGGAAGAGCACATGGTAAAAGGAGCGGTGCTGCATGGGGACGAGCCGCGATTGTTGCATGTGGATGGCATCGACGTGGAAGCTCCGCTCGAGCGCAGCCTGATTTATCTAAGGAACCGCGACGTACCCGGTGTGATTGGCAAGGTAGGAACGATTCTGGGCGAGGAGTCGATCAATATCGCGGACTTCTCGTTGGGACGGCGTGCCATTGAGAAAGATGTGCAGAAAGAATCCGATCAGCCACGCGAGGCCATTGCCGTGGTGCACGTCGACGGGCGCGTGTCGGAGGAAGTGCTGGGCAAGCTGAGGACGATTCCGGCGGTGCAGAAGGCGAAAGCAGTTCGGCTGCTTTAGCAGCCCGCGCATGCAATGCACCTCAGCGGCCAAAGCCCTAAGAGCAGTCACTGCTTTATCGCAGCGCTCAAAGCGCTGCGCCACCCAGAAGCAAATCGTGAGGGCAGGTCTTTGCGCGGGCAAGACAGCCGTAGGCGGCTGTCTCCACATGCTTACGACTCTGATTCTTCCCGCTGCAGTTTGCGGCTTTCGGCGAGCAGGGCCATGGAGTGCATCAGGTTCTGGAGCGTGACGATCCCGATCAGGCGCTGGTCTTCGACCACGGGGATGATGCTGGAATTGCGGGCGCTGAGTTTGGGGAAGGCAGAGCCCAGCGAGTCCTGGCGCAGGGCAACGTCGAAAATCTTGTTCATCACCGCCTGCACGTAGCCATTGCCTTCCGCCCGGAGGGCATCGAGAATGCGTTGCTTCGAAATTACTCCCACCATGTCGCTGCCGCGAACTACAGGGAAATCATCCTGTAAGGAATGGACAGCCTTCTCCAGCGCATCTTCCAACGTGTCGGCCGGAGACAGTGTGGCGAAATCGGTGAGCATGACTTCTTCCAGGCGCACGTTGTTGAGCACGGACTGGAATACGAGCGCGCGTTCCTCCAGTTGGGCAGCGGAGAATACGATCACGCCAACCATGGTGAGCCAGCTATCGCTGAACAGGCCCGCCAGCATCAGGACCATGGCGATGGCATTGCTGATGGAGACGGCGCGCCGCGTCGCGGTAGAAGAGTCGAGCGTGCGGGATAGGAACGCGCGCAGGATGCGTCCGCCATCGAGTGGATAAGCGGGCATGAGATTGAATAGCGCCAGATAAAGATTCGCCCATACCAGGCTCTTGGGAAGGTTCTTGGCCTGCAGGAACGGCCACTTCCACAGGTCGGCTCCGTGCCCGGTTGTGGACACGAAAGAGGCCGCGAGGGATGCGAGGGCAAGGCTCACGAGCGGTCCGATCAAGGCGAGCCGAACCTCTCTCTTCCACACTACCGCTGCGGGCAGCGGCTTTTCCGTGCGCGGCTCGTCGTACAACGCCACGCCGGTGAGCGGCAACAAAATCAATGCTTTGGGAATGAGGCCCAAGCGCCGGGCGAACAGCATGTGCCCACACTCATGGGCGGCCACGCACGCCAGAATGATACCCACTATCGCCAGATCCCGAGGCCCGGTGGCGTTGTCTTTATTCGCCAGGTAATCCCCCCAAAGGATGAATACCGGCAAGATGAAAAACGTGAGGTGAATACGTATGTCGACGCCGAACAAGCGTCCGATCGGGATGGACCAGCTTCGCATATGGCTTCGCTACTTTTATTCTACATGGATGGATATAGTGAGTGCGGGACCCATGAGTACAGAGCCATGCGAGTGATCGCGGGGAAATATCGAAGCCGGCCGCTGCGTTCGCTGCGCGGAATGGACGTGCGGCCCACTTCGGACCGGCTGCGGGAGACATTATTTAACGTGCTGACGGCGGGAAGTCCGGCGGCACTTGAAGGCAGTGTGTGGCTGGATCTGTTTGCGGGAACAGGAGCGGTCGGAATCGAAGCCCTGAGCCGGGGAGCCAAAGAAGTCTATTTTGTGGAGCACTCGGAAGCGGCGGCAGATGCGATTCGCGGCAATCTGGAGAGTCTGGGCATCGGCGAAGGTTTCAGGATCCTGCAGGAAGAGTTGCCGCGGGCTTTTTGGCGGATGGAGCGGCAGCATGTGGCGGCCGACGTGGTGTTCATCGATCCTCCGTATCGAATGCGGGATGCGTATACAAAGACGCTGCGGGCGTTGGCGGATTCTTCGCTGGTTTGGGCGATGTCGGTAGTGATCGCTGAGCATGAAAAGAGATTCGATCCGGGAGAGGAATTCGGGGCGCTGCGGAGGTTCCGTCACCTGGCGCAGGGCAGCAGCGCACTGAGTTTTTACCGCATGGGAAGCAGCGGCGATCTGCGGGTGTGAGAGTCGCGTATAACCACGGAGGACACGGAGGGATCGAAGCGAATGCCTCGCTCGCCTCAGCGTCTTGGCGTACACGCTACATGATCAGCTCATTGGTGCGGCGAACGAGGGGATGCTGCATCTCCTCCAGATCGTTCTTCACCATGTTCAGGCCGTAAACGCACTGTTCAAAATTCTTCGAGAGACTGGCAAACAAGGGCGCGACCTTGGCGTATTCAAAATGCTCGAACTTGGAGACGATGTAGTAGCTCTCCTTCCCGGCCTTCACCCACTCAACGAAATTTTCCAGACGCTGGCGGCGCAGACGGAAGTGATTGATGCTTTCGGGGAACATGCCCGCCAGGAAGAGCGTGTAGTCGCCGATGTGTTTGCGCACCTGGCGCTCGCGATCGAAAGATGGCGCGGGCCCGTAGACGGGATCAGACTCCAGCAACATTTCGCCGACGTCGGCCAGCGGACGGTTAGACGCATCGTGAACCTTGAAGAGTTGATCCGCTTCGCAGAACTCCGCCAGTAGATGAGAAACGTAGGCGACAATCTGCGGATCGCGGATGCCAATCTCTTCCGCGTAGTGCCGTCCAACCAGATCCTGAAACAAGTCCTGCAACGGATGCGATTCCGGAATCATCTTGAGCCCCCTGAACTCCGCATGGAGCACGGAGTTTCAGCCACATGCGAGTGTTGATACCTCAGTTTGATGGTGAAACGCAAGTGACTTTTGTTTATCGGCACGATTCGTTTTTCCAATCAGTTAGAAGATGTGGCATAAGAATGACGTTGTGCACGGAATACCGTTATGGAGCGGGCGCATTTTGCCGTAGTTTGCTGGCAGTCGAAGATGGCGGCTGCCAATTCCGTGCCTTAGGTTCGTTGTTCCCCTTGTAAAATGAGCTTGCGGGGAGGGTTCAATGGAGCGGAAGAACTTTGCGAGCGGCACGGCGTGGGAGCCTATTGTTGGTTACTCTCGTGCGGTGAAAGTGGGATCAGGCGTACATGTTTCGGGGACAACGGCCACTGGGCCAGACGGCAAGATCGTCGGCGTGGGGGATGTTTACGCGCAGACGGTGCAGACCTTGAAGAACATCGAGAGCGCATTGCAGAAGGCGGGGGCCAGCATGAAAGACGTGGTGCGAACGCGGATGTACGTAACGAACATCGCCGAGTGGGAAAAGGTTGGGAAGGCGCATGGGGAATTCTTTCGCGACATTCGTCCGGCGACGTCGATGGTGCAGGTGAGTGCGCTCATCTCGCCGGAAATTCTGGTGGAGATTGAGGCGGAAGCGGTGGTGTCTTGAGTCGCAGGTTCGCGATCAGGTCAACGGTTTCGACATCAATATGAAGTGACAAGGCAGCTTCGGATTCAGGCCGGCAGGAAAGGGAGCGGTGCCTGTTTCGAGGTAGCCGCGGCGATGATAGAACTCAGGCAACTCTTTCCGCACACTCACAATTTGCAAATCCATGAAGCGGCTGCCTGCCTTGGCGCAGAAGGTTTCCGCAGCGGCCATCAAACGGGAGCCGAGGCCAGACTTCTGGAGTTGCGGACCGACTGAGAGCAGCCCGAGGTAGGAGCGATCTGCCCTTTGCTCCACATAAACGCAGCCACAAAGAAACTCGTCTTCCGCCACCAGGAATTTTCCCCTCTGTAACAATTCCCGAACCATCGGCAGGTCGATGCGATCACGATCCAGGAGGAAACCTTCCGCCTTGCGAAATGCAGCGTTGATTACGGAGACGATCGCTTCCGCGTCCCGGATGTCCGCGACACGCAGCCGGAAGATCTCGCCATCCGCGGACTCGATGTGTTGATCCATCGTTGCTCCATCGCTCCCTTGCGTCATCGCGAAGCAGGATATCGCTATAAGGGTATAGAATCCATCCCGCTAAATCATCTTGCGCAGCAGCGAGCCGGCCGTGCTGTGAATCTCGGGCGGCTTTGAGGGAGATCGCATGAAGAAGCTGTCTGTGATTTTGTGTCTAATGTTCACCGCTATGTTCACCGCGCTGGTGGGCGCGCAGGGGACCGCTCCGCCGTCGGCGCAAGTCACCGTGATTCGCGCGGGTACATTGATTGACGGCAAGTCCGACAAACCCCGGCGCGATCAGGTCATCTTGATTCGAGGCAACCGAATCGAGAGTGTCTCCGATGCCGGGAGCGCGAAGATTCCCGCGGGCGCAACGGTGATCGACCTGTCGAGAGAGACGGTGCTTCCCGGCCTGATCGATTCGCACACGCACATCTTTCTCCAGGGAGAAGATCCAGCGCAGGGCGGGTACGATGCCAACATCCTGACGGCGCCATTAGCGCTGCGTGCAGCGCGAGCCACGGTGGCGGCGCGGCGGGCGCTGGAGCAGGGCTTTACGACATTGCGCGACGTGGAAACCGAAGGCGCAGGCTATGGCGATGTTGGCATCAAGCAGGCGATTGAGGGCGGCTATATCCCGGGGCCGCGACTGCTCGTTGCTACGCGCGCGATTTCGACCACCGGCGGATATCCGCTGGAAGGGTACGCCCCCGAACTGGAAATGCCAAAGGGCGCGCAAATCGTAGATGGTCCAGTGGAGGCCCGCAAGGCCGCGCGTGAACAACTCGATCACGGCGCCGACTGGATCAAGGTCTACATGACGCATCGCTCTTGGGTGGGAAAGAACGGGGAGCTGGTCTCGCAGCCCACCCTGACCGTAGAGGAACTGCAGGCTATTGTGGATGAGACCCACGGCTGGAGCAAGAAAGTGGCGTGCCACGCTTACGGCGGCATTGGCTTGCAGCGTGCCCTTGATGGTGGGTGCGACTCCATCGAGCACGGGCTCGACATCAACGACGCGCAGATCGCGCAGATGCTGAAGCAGGGCACCTGGTATGTCCCGACGTTGAGCGTCTATTACACCGACTGGGCTGCTGCGGATACGCCGGGTGGGCAACGCGACCGCTTGCGGGCCTCGACACACGAAGTGTCGTTCAAGAAAGCGCTGAAGGCGGGAGTGAAGATCGTCTTTGGTACGGACATGGGCGGGATTCCATGGACCGAGCCGATCGCGCAGGAATTTTCGCGCATGGTGGAATTCGGCATGCCGGCGATGGAGGCGATTCAGAGCGCGACTTCGCGCGCGGCTGTGATGCTTGATATGGAGGGCAAGATCGGCGTGGTGGCACCCGGCGGGTACGCCGACATCGTTGCCGTGACTGCCGACCCGCTGCACGACATCAAGGCGCTAGAGAGCGTCCAGTTTGTCATGAAGGATGGGCAGGTATTCCGGGCGAAGTGAGCGGGCGAGGAGCGGGTGCTCGGGCCGGGAGCATGCGGGCTTCCGGTGTGGGGGCACAGAATTTATTGCAAATTTCCTTGACAAGCGTTTCGACGGGATCATAATGCGTCAATCCAGTTTGCACGGTTGAATTCGGTTTAGCGCTAGGGGACCGATGGAGGTAGTTATGAGCGTGCTCGAGCTTTGTGACCGGGAGATCGCCGCGGTGGGGCTGGAAGCGACCGTCGCGGACGCAATTCATAAGATGCTTGATCATCACGTCGGAGCTGTCGCTGTAGTCGACAGCGAGTATCGAGTGGCGGGAATTTTCACCGAGCGCGACGTCCTGCGGAAGATGGCGCTCAGCCATGTGGATCCGAGAACCACGTCCGTGCGCGATCTCATGACCACGCCGGTCGAGATGGCTACACGAGGCACGGGCGCCGGCGAAGCCCTGAGCATCATGCTGGAGCGGCACTTTCGCCATCTGCCGGTGGCCGACGACAATGGCAAGCTCCTGGGCATTCTCTCCATACGGAATCTGCTGGAGTGGCGCGTCGACGACCTGAGCCACGAACTGGATTCTCTCGAACAATACGTTTCTAACGACGGGCCGGGAGGCTAGGGAATTCGCCCGGCCGCTCAATCCTGAAATGACGGTTCCCTCTTCCGCTTTGTCTCGGACAATCGCGGGCGTGCGCATGGCGACGTCCGTGTTTTTTCTGTTGTTCGGGGAGTATAAGGTTACGGGACCGGGCTTTGCCCATGGCGGCTTTCAGACGTACCTGCACGACTACATTGCGAATAGTGCGGTCAACTTCTATCGTCCGTTCTTGGCTGGAATCGTTCTTCCGCATGCGGTGTTCTTTGGATATCTGGTCGGAGTTGGAGAGCTGCTCATCGGCATTTCTCTTCTTGTCGGATCGTGGGTTCGTCCTGCGTGCGTGCTGGGGATTCTGTTTCTGATCAACATGATTCTGGCTACATGGTTCGAACCGGGGCACGGAGTGCCGGCGTGGCGTTATTTCGGCAACGAACTTGATCATCTGCCACTGTTGTTGCTATTGGTCATCTTCTTCGCGGCGGATGCCGGTAGGGTCTGGGGTCTCGACGGACGGCGATCGCAGGCCAGTCGCGGGTAGTCGCCGTCGCCGTTGTCCATCAAACGATCTGGGGGAAATGGAACGCATGAATATCAGGAAGATCAGCAGCAGGGTGGTTGCAGCTACATTGTTTTGTCTGGGGACGCTGGGCATCGCGCAGACGTCGCGACACGTCGTGGTGCATGCGGGGCATTTGCTCGATGTGAAGACGGGCAAACTGCTCGCGGACCAGACGCTAGTGATTGAGGACGGGCGGATCATCAGCACAGGTGCCACCGCGGAGGCGAAAATTCCCGCGGATGCCGCGCGCATCGATCTGCCCAATGCAACCGTCCTGCCAGGCTTGATTGACGCGCACACGCACCTGACCATGGAGCCCAAGTTCGGTTATGAGCGTCTGGCAATCTCCGTGCCTCGTGAGGCGCTCATCGGGGCGAAGAACGCTAGGGTCACGCTGCTGGCGGGATTCACGACGGTTCGCAACGTAGGCGCCAGTGGCTTCACTGACGTAGCCCTGCGCGACGCGATCAACGCTGGCGACGTCCCTGGGCCCAGGATGCTGGTGAGCGGGCCGCCTTTGAGCATCACGGGTGGTCACTGCGACAACAACATGCTGCCGTCGGAATATCACGCAGTTGGTGATGGGGTGGCGGACGGCATTGCGGCCGTACAACACAAGGTGCGGGAGAATATCAAGTATGGCACGGATCTCATTAAGGTGTGCGCAACGGGTGGCGTGCTCTCCTTGGGCGACAATCCGCAGGCCTCGCAATACACGTTGGAAGAGATGAAAGCGATTGTGGCCGATGCTCACCGGTTGGGGCGCAAGGTGGCGGCGCACGCGCACGGCGCGGAGGGCATTCGCTGGGCGGCGGAGGCGGGCGTCGATTCGATTGAGCACGGCTCTTACATTGACGATGCCGGGATCGCGGCCATGAAGGAGCACGGCACTTACCTAGTGCCGACGCTGTACCTGGGCGACTGGATGATTGACAATGCCGGACTGACTCACCTGCCTCCTCCGCTGCTGGCCAAGGCGAAGGACGTGATTCCGGCCGCCCGCAAGAACATCGCCCGTGCATTTGCCAGTGGAGTGAAAGTTGCGCTGGGCACAGACGCCGCCGTGTATCCGCATGGCATGAATGGCCATGAGTTCGGGGTGATGGTGAGGCTAGGGCTGACGCCGCTGCAGGCCATTCAAGCAGGCACGATCAATGCGGCGGATCTGCTGGGATGGGCCGGCAAGGTCGGCAGCCTGGAACCTGGAGCGTGGGCGGACATTGTGGCGGTGGACGGGGATCCGGTGAAGGACGTTACAACGCTCGAGCGCGTGAAGTTTGTGATGAAGGGCGGCGAAGTCGTGAAGAATGAGTACGCGAAGTAACGGGGCTTCGCGACGTTCGGTCGTAGCGCTGGGCCGCCGAGCCGGCTGTCCCCACATTCCCCGGCTTAGCTGCGGGCTCTCGCGGTGACCCAGTCCGTCCAGTAGGATGACGCTCCACTGGCGAGTAACGGGGATTTGCCTTCCACCGCGTCCACGAAGTTTTCCAGCATGGGATAGTGCAGGTTGGCATGAGCCGGAAGATTTTCGCGACCGCCAGGATAGACGAGATCAGGTCCGTTCAGCGGAGATAGTTCCATCTCACCGTCGGTGCCACGGATGCGGCATTCGTCGCGGACCACTTTCGAATGCCAGCGGACGTCGACGATGGCGCGAACCCCTTCGGCGTACTCGATCATCACCGTTGCGTTGTCTTCAACTGCATAGTGATGCACAGCGTTCGAAAGTTGCCCCGTTACTCGCAGCGGCCGTCCAAAAAGAAAATTCAAAACATCGATGCGGTGCGAGGCGACGTCGAATATCGGGCCGCCTCCGGCCTTCGCGGGATCCACCAGCCAACCGCGGCTGCCTTGGCCGTCGAACCACATGTGGTTCGTGAGTTCGGCCACAACGGGCTTGCCGATAACGCCTGCCGCGAGCAGTTGCTTCGCGCGCTGCACCTTTGGGTAGCAACGGCGATAATAGGCCACGCCGAAGGTCTTTCCGCTCTCTTCCGCAGCTCGAACCATGGTGCGGGCCTCGGCCTCGTTCATCGCCATAGGTTTCTCGCAAATCACATGCTTGCCCGCGCGCAGGGATTGAATCGTCTGCGGCGCGTGCAAAAAGACCGGCGTTCCGACATAGACAGCGTGAACTTCGGGATCAGAGAGAGCTTCGTCGAGAGTAGCCCAAGCGCGCACGCCGTACGGCTTCGCCTTAGCGGGATCGCGCGTGACAAGGCCGTAGAGGCGACTGCGGGGCTCATCTTGAATCGCGGGGATGACCCGCCGCGTCGCGATATCGCCGATGCCGATGAGGATCCAGTTGTGGCGGTCAGGTTTCAAGGTTTCAAAGTTTCAAGGTTTCGCAGCCGTCGAATCGCGGCGGGTGGGAACCTTGAAACTTTGAAACCTTGAAACTTTGAAACCTGTACTTCAGAAAACCAAAGGCCGGCTTTACGCCGGCCTTCGAATGATTTCACAGAACAACTACTTCTTGGGTGCGATCGCGTCCTTCGCGGCTTTGGCGACGCGGAACTTCACGACGGTCTTCGCCTTGATCTGGATGGGTTCGCCGGTCTGCGGGTTACGTCCCACACGAGCCTTGCGGTGCGCCTTCACCAGACGGCCCAGGCCGGGCACAACGAAAATGCCGTTCTTCTTGGTTTCTTTGATAGCGGTGTCGGCCAACTGCTCCAGGAACGCCGCCGCGGTTTTGTTGGGGAGCTCGGTTTTCTCGGCGAGATGCCGAATGAGCTGTGTCTTTGTCAAACCTGCAGCCATGTAATTCCTCCTCAGGAAAATCGGTTTAATACCAGCGGGGCCTATCTTATACCCGCGGGCCTGTGGAAAACACCTTATTTTACAAGGGTTTTCTAATTTACAAATGCGGGAGAGGCCATTTCTACAGGGCTTTCTGCGTCTCCGGGTGCTGACGTGGGCTTGGTATGCGTACCAACGTGGTAACCTGCGAAGAGTGGTGCTACTTCGAGGAGTCGGCGATTGAGTTGTGCGATCTGTGAAATCCGCAAGGAGAAACGCTTTTGCCCCGCTGTCCACGGGCGTATTTGCCCACAGTGCTGCGGCGAGCAGCGCGAAGTGACACTCGATTGTCCCAGCGGCTGTCCGTATCTGATGCAGGCGCACGAGCATGAGAAACCGCGGTCGGCGGACCAGATTGACCCCGCCGGATTATTTCTACAAGTCGAACTCTCCGATCAGTTCATGTATGAGAAAGAACATCTGCTGATGGGGCTGACCTACGCGCTGACCAAAGCGGCGCGAGCGGACCGCGGCCTCCGCGATCCCGATCTGATTGCGGCTCTTTCGATGTTGTCGACCAGCTACGAACGCCGAGTGAATTCCGGGCTGCACTACGAGCAGCCGCTGACTAACGATTCGCAGCGCAGGGTTGCGGCCGAAGTTGAGACGATGGTCAAGGAATACCGCGAGGCAGAGCAGAAGCATACTGGATATTCCAGCCTTAGGGATTCCGATGTGCTGAGGGGCCTCGTCTTTCTGGTGCGGCTGGCAAATGGGCGGACATCGGGGCGTCCGAAGTCGCGGGCTTTTGTAGAGTTTCTCTTTGCTCAGTTTCCGGAGAAAGAAGCGGCGGTGGTCACGCCCGCGGAAGCCGGGAGCCGAATCATCCTGCCGTAAGAATCTTTGCCACAGATTTTCACGGATCTCTACGGATCTGAATTCTTCTGCTCGATCTTCTTTCTGCTTGATCTGTGACAATCGGTGGGAACAGTGGCTAGTTTTTTTGATATCGCCGTACTGTTTGTCCCGCCGGCAAAGAGTCGAGCAGTGCCTGGATTGTCTGCTTCCGCAGCGGATGCTTTGCCTGCGGCGCGATCTCCGCCAGAGGCTGCAGCACAAAACGGCGCTCGTGCATTGTGGGATGAGGAATCGTCAAAGCAGGCGAATCGAGAATGGTATCGTCGAAAAGCAGAATGTCGATGTCGATGATGCGCGGACCTTTTCTCTGAGTGCGGTTCCGGCCCATCTGGTGCTCGATCCTGAGAATGGACGCTATCAGTTCCTCGGGAGACCCCGCGGTTTCGAAAGCAACAGCACCGTTCAAGAACCATGCCTGATCGGTAACGTCGACGGGTTCCGTCTCATAGAAGGAAGACAGCGCAACGACTCGTCCGTTCGCTTCAAGGCGCGCGAGGGCTTCGCGCAGGTGACCTTCGCGATCTCCGATATTAGATCCCAGCGAAAGATAAACAAGGTGCCTCATCGGCGTGAAATTCAGTTGTACGCTGTAGAAATCCGGAGCACAATTCTGGGCGCGTCCAGCTCAGATTCATCCCTGCGGCACTTGGGCGAGGCTGACTACGCTCCAGAGCACGGAAAACGCTGTTGTCACAATAATGCATGCCATAATCAGAGGGCGGTAACTCGTCTCGAGCAGGTCAGCCAGCACTCCCGAGACGAAGATGAACAGGAACGGAACAGCTGCCAGCAGGAATCCAGCGCCCGCGACGTGTGGATTCGCCATCCCGAGCCCCAGGAACAGCACCGCGACCAGCAGCGGAGCAGTATTGCCAAAGTAACGCGTGCGCGGCCATGCGGCGTAAGTCAGCAACGCGACCGGAAGTCCCAACTCAAGCGCGGGACAGGCGCGCGCGATCCGCACCGCAACCTGCTTGTAGACGCCCAGCACGGTGAAGCCACGCCAGGTTGCTCCCCAGAACTCGGCGTGGCGCATGCTTTCGGCAAACGCATGAGCGTGGAAGAAGTACATCGCAAACAGCAGAATGAATCCCACTAGGCAAGCCGCGATCCAGATCACGAATCCAGCCTGCCTTCGCACCGGAGCGACATAGAGGAGAAAGCACAGCGCCATCGGAACCAGCACGATCAGGGAGAACTGCGATCCCACGGCAATAGCGAACGAAATCCCCAGCAGCACGATGCGACGCCAGTTCCACAGCACGACTTCACGCGGAGCGTAAAGCGTGTGCGCGACCGCGATGGCCGTGAAGATCGCTCCAAACGCTCCCCAGGCGGCAACGATCTCGGGTTCGGTATGCCAAACCGCGCTCGCCTGAATAAGCGAAGGGGAGAAGCAGTAGAAGGTGAGTGCGACAAAGCCTCCAGTATTTCCGCATAGTCGCCGTGCCACGTACCAGAGCGACGCACCCAGAAAAAGTCCGCAGGCGAGGAAAGGAATGCGCGGAAGCCAGCGCCAGTATGCAGCAGAATCGCCCGCGAAGTCCCGCGGCCAAGCAAGTAGCGGAGCGGCCGAAACAACATACAGCAGGGGCGAATGCTCGGTATCAAAACCGCTGTCATCAGCGCGGAACGGGTCTCGCTCAGTCATGGCGGCGTCGAGCAGCGGAGCCGCTGCAATCCCGCGGCCATGCCACTGCTTCCACCCTTCGCCGATGCGGACCGCTTCCTGACTTTCGGGATCGTGAGCGGTTCGCAATTCGGCGCGCGCCAGCCACAAGGCCTGCGCCAGAAAGCAAAGCAGCAGCAGTCCGGCGAGAAACTGAGGACGTCCGAAGCGTTCGCGCGTGAAATATGGACGCATAAGGTCGAGCCGAGTGTTTTACCATGTCGGAAGCGGTTTAGGGAAAGTTCCGCAATGAGCGAACTCGAAGTCAAAACAAACGGCGGTCCAGAGGCCGCTCCCGCGACTTCGCCATCAACGCCCGACTTTGCCGTGGTGCACCAGCCTTCCTACGCCCGCACGGTGTTCCTAGGGCCGGAAGGCCTGCGCGCCGGTTGGGGAATCACGTTCTATTTGGCCATGTTCCTGCCGCTGCAAAAACTGGCGGTGGAACTGGCATGGTCGCGGAATCTAGGACCCAGCGGTCTGTGGTCGATGATGCTGGAGGAGTTTTTCGATCTTGTCGCGGCAGTGATTCCGGCGCTGATATTGATGGGGGTCGAGCGTCGTCCGTGGAGAGCGTATGGACTGCCGGGAAAGCAAGCTTTCGGGCGGTTGTTCAGGATCGGAACGTTGTGGGGATTTGCCGGAGTCACCCTGCTGATGTGTTCGCTCTACGGACTGCACGCCTTTTCGTTCGGTCATTTTGTGCTGCATGGCATTCGCCTCGCCAGGTTCGCTGCTTTCTGGGCCGTGCTGTTTCTGCTGGTCGGATTGTTCGAGGAATTTCTGGTGCGCGGCTATACACAGTTCACGTTGACGCGCGGGATCGGCTTCTGGCCCTCGGCACTGGTCTTGTCGTGCGCCTTCGGACTGATTCACCTGCGCAATGAGCATGAGCAATGGCGAGGCCTACTGGCCGCCGCGCTGATTGGATTCTTCTTCTGCTTGACCTTGCGCCGAACGGGCACTCTCTGGTTTGCCGTGGGATTTCACGCAGCGTGGGATTGGGGCGAGACCTTCTTCTACTCCGTTCCCGATAGTGGATCGGTTTGGCCCGGTCATCTGCTGAGTTCCTCGCCGCACGGACCTGAGTGGCTCAGTGGAGGCTCCGTCGGTCCTGAAGGAAGCGTGCTCTGTTTCGTCGTGATTGCGGCATTGTGGATCGCGTTCGAGAGGACGCATCGGGGAATAGGCATCGGCGGCAAGCGATTGTAGTACTGGGTTTTCGAGCATCCCCGGAATGAAGAGTTGAGTCGCAGGTTCCAGTTTGGGAGTGGAGCGCGCCAAAACTCCGACGGGATAGTCACTCGTTTCTCTCGCACCCTATACTGACTGCATGACTCCAGAAGCCGACCTGCTGACCCCGCTTCGTCGCTACTGGGGATACGGTTCATTCCGGCCCTTGCAGGAACGCATTGTGCGCAGCCTGCTCGCCGGACACGACACTTGCGTCGTCATGCCCACCGGAGGAGGCAAGTCTCTGTGCTACCAGCTACCCGCAGTCGTGTCGGAGCGAACCACCGTTGTGATTTCGCCCCTGATTGCGCTGATGCAGGATCAGGCTGCGCAGTTGGCGCAAATGGGAATTCCGGCTGCCGTCCTCAATAGTTCCATCAGCAACGTAGAGCAGAGCCGCGTGATGCGGCAGGCGCGCGAGGGAGCGTTCCGCTTGCTCTATCTTTCGCCTGAACGGTTGCAGCGCGCTGATACGCTCAGCTGGTTGCAGCAGGTGCCGATTTCATTTTTCGCAATCGATGAGGCTCATTGCATCTCTGAGTGGGGACACGAGTTCCGTCCCGAGTACCGCCAGTTGAGCAGCCTGCGCGGGAAGTTTCCTGATCGCCCTATCGCAGCATTCACAGCGAGCGCGACACGCCACGTGCGCCATGACATTCTGGCGCAGCTCCAGTTGCGCAGTCCCGATAAGTACATCGCCAGCTTCCATCGTCCGAACCTCCGGTACCTGGTGCGCCAATGTGAGAGCGTCGAGCACACGGCCCTGCTAGTGACTTCGTTGAAGCACTACGACGAAGGCAATGTAATCGTGTATTCGCCCACCATCAACAAGGTGGAAGAAACCGTGGACTTTCTGCAAGACCAGGGAATCGCGGCCGTGGGCTATCACGCCAAGATGGACGCCGGCGACCGCCGCCGCAACCAGGAACGCTGGATGTCTGATGAAGTGCGCGTACTCGTCGGCACGATCGCTTTTGGTCTGGGAATCAACAAGGCGACTGTACGCGCCGTCATCCATCTGGCGCTGCCGAAGTCGGTGGAACAGTTTTATCAGGAGGCTGGCCGCGCCGGGCGCGATGGCAAACCCGCCGACTGCATTCTGCTGTGGCGTAAGCAGGACGCAGGTCTACTGGGATACTTTGCGAATCAGATTCTGGACGCGGCCGAGCGCGACCGAGCTTGGGATCGGTATCGGACGATCCGGGCGTTTGCCGAGGCCGGGAAATGTCGTCACCGCCAGATTTGTAGGCACTTTGGTGAAACTCCAAAGTGGACGTCCTGTGGAGGCTGCGACGTTTGCGGCTCCGCACCCGAATGGTTGACCGCAACGATGACCCCCGCGGTTGTGCGCCGGGCAGTTTCGAGCGCGGGAGCTAGTGCGGCGAGCCCGGTGGCTGATGCCGATCACGGATTGCGTGAGTATCTGCGCGAGTGGCGCCGGGCGACCGCCAAAGAAAAGGGAACGCCGGCCTACGTGGTGCTGCACGATACTTCGCTGGATGAGATCTGTCGATCGAAGCCGAACTCCATTACGGAGCTGTTGAACATCACAGGCATCGGCGAGCGGAAAGCCGATCTCTACGGCCAGGGGATTCTCTCGGCGCTGCGACAGTATCGCGAAGGCGCGCGCGCTTCGGTGCCACTTGAAATGAAGACGGCGCCAGCGCTGGAAACCTTGCAACTGCTCACACAGGGCAAGACATTCGAAGAGATTGCCCAGATTCGCGGCCGCCAGATCGCGACGGTGGTGAACGCGGTCGCCAATCTGGTCGAGAAAGGCGAGCTGGAATTTCGTCCGGACTGGATTGATCGCAACAAGCTGGCAGTGATCGAGGCTGCTTGCGCGAGTCTGGACCTGCAAGGATTGCAGCGCCTCAAGCCGCTGAAAGAGGCCCTGCCTCCAGAGATTACGTACGAGGAAATACGGCTGGTCGTGGCATGGGTGCGTCGGAAGCATGCGCAAAAAAGAGCGACGATGCCGGCTTAATCAGCGGCGGAGACATCTATGATGACTTAACCGGCATCTTAAGAAGTGAGCGAGCCTGTGAACTTGCACCGCTGGTGTACAATTGCTTGGGTTCACATTCCAACCAAATCTAATCATGAAAAACAAGTAGATTTTGCCAATTCTTGGCATCGCTCGTGACGCTTCCGTGCGGTGAAGCACATTTGTACGTTCGATAACGTACGTTGCTTTTCGAAGGGAGCAGTCATGCGAATTCTTTTGTATAACCCCGACAATGGTGTAACTCGCAATTTCATGCCGCATCTCTGGATGTTTCTGCTCCAGTCGCTGACTCCACCGGAACATGAAGTCCTGCTGATCGACGGCAATGCCAAGCCCATGGACGAGGCGCAGATGGCGCAATACGTCCGCCACGAGAGGATCGATTTAGTCGGCATCGGGGCCATGACGCGGATGATTGCGAAGGCGTACCGCATCGCCGACGCGATCCGGGCAACCGGCGTGAAAGTGGTGATGGGCGGGCCCCACGTCACCGAGTTGGCCGACGAGGCATTGGGACGCGAGGGGGGACCGCGGCATGCGGACGCCGTGGCTCTGGGCGAGGCCGATGAAACCTGGCCGCAGATCGTGAACGATGCGGAGCGCGGAGAACTCAAGGAAATCTATACGCCAGTCGATGAGACGGGCAAGGAACGCAAGCCGTCACTGAAGCAGTATCCCGTGATTCCCTGGCAGACGATCGATCTCGAGCAATTCAATCTGGTTCCCCAAGCTGCGAAGGCAATGTTGCAAAAAGTTGGCGAAGGCTGGGGGACGTTTCGCATTATCCCGGTCGAGTCCGGCCGAGGCTGCCCTTACGGCTGCGAGTTCTGTACGGTGACGGGATTCTTCGGAGACTCGATTCGTTTTCGCACCAACCAGAGCGTGGTGAATGAGTTGCTGCTGTTGAAGGCGCGAGCCCGAAAAGAAAAAGGGCAGATGGCCGTGTTCTTCATTGATGACAACTTCGCCATCAACGTGAAGCGCACGAAGTCTCTGCTGCGTGACATTATCGCCGCCGGCGCGCAGGTGCACTGGGTCGCGCAGATCAGCGCCAATTTGTTACGGGACGAGGAACTGGTCGACCTCATCGCAGCATCGGGCGGCAAGTGGGTGTTCATCGGGATGGAGTCGATCGATCCGGCGAACCTGAAAGACGTGAACAAAGGATTCAACAAGCCCGGGGAATACGCCGAAGTGCTGGAGCGGTTGGCGAAGCGCAACGTGTACGCGATCACCTCGTTTATCTTTGGTATGGACAATGACACGACCGGTGTGGCGGAGCGTACGCTTTCGCAAGTGCGCACGTGGCCGCCGGGACTGCCGATCTTTGGATTGCTGACACCGTTGCCTGCAACCCCGCTCTACAAGCGACTGGAGGCTGCGGGGCGGTTGACGCGCGTGAAGCACTGGCAGGAGTTCATTCCGTTCGCGATGGCGCATACGCCCTTGAAAATGAGCATTGAAGAAGCGCACGCCGAGGTGAAATACGGATGGGCGCATGCCTACAGCCCAGAAGCGCTGTCCCAAGCCGTCGATTCGCTGGATGACCAGCCGCTGGGGTATCGCATCAACATTTTCCTGGCGCGGATCTGCTTCCGCGGAATCTATTTCCCGATGTTGGGGAAGCTGGCATGGGTGAAAGTGGTGGCGGAGAACCGGCATACAATTTTCAAGCTGGTGAAGGAGGCTGTGTTCGGACGGAAGTCACGGAGGCGGCAGACTCCCCAGGGCGAGATTTCTTATGAAAAGGCAACAGCTCCGGAACCGCAGGTGAGCGCCTAGACATCACTGTCCTTAGATGTGGAGAGAATCCAGCCATCAATTTATCGGTTGATGGCTTTCTTCTTTGGGCAGACGAGCCAACCCGGATGGGAGGCTGTTTGTTTGCCGCCGAGAGGTAGCAACCTACGAACCTACGAGGGCCTTTGCACCATCGCGGCCGGAGCGGACGCAGTCGGGAACGCCGATGCCGCGGTAGGCGTTGCCAGCGAGCGCGAGTCCGGCTAGTTGCTGGCGGAGGCGTTCGATGCGGTCGAGGCGCTCGAGATGTCCCACTCCGTATTGCGCCATGGCTGACTTCCATTTGTAGACGCGTGCGAAGAGTGGCTCGGCGCGCAGGCCGAGGATCTGTTGCAACTCGTTGCGCACGATCCCGACAATGCGATCGTCACTGAGAGGCCAGACTTCTTCCGCATTGTTTCCCGCGAAAAAACAACGCAGCAATGCGCGGTCATCGGGAGCGCGGTGCGGGAATTTATTGTGCACGAACGTCGTGGCCAATAGCTTCTTGCCTTCGCTGCGGGGCACGAGGAATCCGAATCCGGGAGGAAGCGACTGGCGCACATTGCGATCGTAGCCCAGGCCTACCGTGATGGAAGAGCTGTACTGGATGGCGCCGAGCTCGGCGGAAAGCTCTGGACTGACGATGCGAAGCACTTGCGCGGCCGCGGGCGCAGGTAAGGCGATGATGACCGCATCGAATTCGTCGGATTGCATGCCGGCCGAAACCACCCAGCTTCCGGCTTCGCGTTGCAGGGCTTGCACCGGCGCGTTGCTCAGCAGCGCAGCCGGCGTGAGGCGCGAGGCCACGGTCTCGGCCAGGTGTTGCATGCCGTTTTTCAGAGAGGTGAACAGCGGTGCCGCGAGCTTGCGAGGTCCGACTGAGGTTTTCTTCCGCGCGGCGAGCATCGCGCGGCCGAGACTGCCATGCGTGCGTTCCATCTCCGCAAATCGTGGAAGAACGGCGCGGACGCTGAGGCTCGCTGCTTCTCCACCGTAGACCCCGGAGAGCAGCGGATCGGCGAGGCGGTCAACCATCTCAGCGCCATAGTGACGCTCCACGAAGGCCGCGACGGACTCGTCGTGATCGACGGCGCGCGGCGGGTGGAACAGCTCTTGCGTCATACGTAGCTTAGCCTTCCAAGAAAACAGCGGCGAGAGGCCCGTTGGCAGAATCTTGGTCGGGACCATGAACATCAGGCCGTCTGGCATGACTACGAGGCGGCCCTTGGTCAGGATGTAAGTCTTGCGGTCGGCGTCGTTGGAACCGATGAGTTGATCGCCGAGGCCCAATGCACGGCTCAGATCGGCAGCCCACGGTTTTTCGGTGATGAAAGAATCAGGGCCGGCTTCGACGACACATCCGTCGATGTATTCGGTGCGGAGGACGCCGCCGAGCCGGGCAGATGCCTCGTAGAGAACGTACTCCACGTTGGCGCTCGCGTTACGGTGGAGCTCTTCGAGTTCGAAAGCGGCGGAAAGGCCGGAGATGCCTCCGCCGATGATGGCGATTCGAGTCATGATGCTGAGAGCTATGTACCTCAGCGGCTAAAGCCGCAACTGAAAGCAGATCCTAATCGCAGCGCTGGAAGCGCTGCGCCACCCAAAACTACGCCACCCAAACTGTGCTACCCAAGAATGCTGCAGCCGCGAGGTGGGCAGCCGCGCCATTTATCGCCTTGGGGCTGCATATTCCTGCACCAAGCGGGCGAGGTTCCTCACATTGTCCACGGGTGTCTCAGGAAGGATGCCGTGGCCGAGATTGAAGATGTGGCCGGGGCGACCGGCGGCGCGGCGGAGGATGTCCTCCGCGCGCGACTTCAGTTCCTTCCAGTCGGCAAATAGCAACACAGGGTCGAGATTACCCTGCACAGCGCACTTGTGATCCAGGCGGACCCAACCTTCGTCGAGCGGGATGCGCCAGTCGAGCCCGATGACGTCGGCCCCGGTTTCTTTCATGGCAGGAAGCAGCGTCGCGCTGTCGGTGCCGAAATAAATGATGGGCACTCCGGTTTTCCGCAACTGCTTCACCATGCCGGTTACGTGGGGGAGTACGTAGCGGCGATAGTCTTCCACGCTGAGACATCCGACCCAACTGTCGAAGATCTGGATGACGTCGGCTCCGGCGCGCACCTGATCGGCGGAGTAGGCGGCGGTGACCGCAACCAGCTTGCGCATCAGCGCGTCCCAGTCGGCGGGAGAGTTGTACATCATTTTCTTGGCGTGGATGTAGTTGCGGGAGGCTCCGCCCTCGATCATGTAGCTAGCCAGGGTGAAGGGAGCGCCGCAAAATCCGATCACCGGCAGGCGATCGCCGAAATGCTTCGCAACCAGGGCGACGGCTTCAGAAACATAACCTAGCTCGGCGGCGCGGTCGATGGCCAGATTGGCGATGTCTTCTTTGCCGCGTACCGGCTTCTCGATGACGGGGCCCTCTCCGGCAGAGAAATGAAAAGGCAAGCCCATGACCTCGAGCGGCAGTAGGAGGTCGGCAAAGATGATGGCGGCATCGATGCCGAGAATTTCCGCGGCTGTGATGGTAACCTCGGCGGCGAGCGCAGGCTTCTTGCAAATCTCCAGAAGCGAGTGCTGCTTGCGGACCGCACGGTATTCGGGCATGTAGCGCCCGGCCTGACGCATGAACCAGACGGGCGTGCGGTCGACGGGTTGAGCTTTGCAGGCGCGAACGAAGCGGGAATTAGGGGCTGACATGAATTCTTGAATGTAGCACCTTTTCGCGGCAGACGCTGTGATCTGGGGCGCAAGGCAACTCCACCACAGACACGGAGGACACGGAGGAAAAGGCTCAGCCTTGTAGAATCACAGTATGGGTAGCAAAGCTGCGGGCATGCTCTGCATCATCGGCCTGGTCACTGGTTTTGGTCGGGCGGCCCTGCAAAAGCCGGGGATGTCTGCCGCGCCTGCATTCTATAAAGATGTGCTGCCCATCCTGCAGGATCACTGCCAGAGTTGCCATCGAGTAGGCGAGGTCGCGCCCATGCCGCTGGTGACGTACGAGCAGAGTCGGCCGTGGGCGGCAGCGATCGCGCGTGCAGTCGAGATGAAGATGATGCCGCCGTGGTTTGCGGATCCGCGATACGGACATTTTTCCAATGACGTTTCGCTAACTCCGCAGCAGATTGCGGCCATGGTTGCCTGGGCTGAGGCTGGGGCCCCTGCTGGCGATGTGCATGACGCTCCCGCGCCCCGGAAGTGGGCTGAGGGGTGGAATATTGCGCAGCCTGATCTGGTAGTGAAGATGCCGAAGGCCGTGCAGATCCCGGCGCAGGGCGAGGTTGAGTACACCTACGAGATTGTGCCCACGCATTTTGCGCAGGACCGTTGGGTGCAGATGTCGGAGTTCACGCCGGGCAGCCCGGCGCATGTGCATCACGCGGTGGTCTATATTCGTCCGCCGGATTCGCAGTGGCTGCGCCATGCACCGGTAGGGGAGCCATTCACGGCATCGACCCTGGGCGATCCGCTGGAGCGGCGGGAGGCGCACGAGACCACGAGCGATCTGCTGCTCGTGTATGCACCGGGCAGTTCCCCGGATCAGTGGCCGGACGGGATGGCGAAGTTTGTTCCGGCGGGCTCGGACCTGGTGTTCCAAATGCACTACACGACGAACGGCGCGGCAGATCAGGATCAGACCAGTATTGGCTTAGTGTTCGCGAAGACTCCACCGAAGCAGAGGGTGATCACGCTGCAGTTGAACAATCATGCGCTGATTATTCCCCCGGGCGCGGATGACTTTCGGGTCGAGGTGCAGGGCACTCTGCCCAATGACGCGACTCTCCTGAGCCTGTTTCCGCATATGCATCTGCGTGGGAGGCGCTTTGAGTACGACATTGTGCACGACGATGGCAGCGTGGAAGTGCTGCTGAGAGTGAACTATCACTTCCACTGGCAGTTGAGCTACCGGCTGGCGGAGCCGCGGCCGCTGAAGGCGGGAACGCGCCTGCGGGCAATCGCGTGGTACGACAATTCGAAGAATAATCTACATAATCCCGATCCAACGAAGACGGTGACGTGGGGCGATCAGACATCCGACGAAATGATGGTTGGCTTTTTTGATGTTGCGGTGGCAGCAGGAATGGATAAGTGGAAATTCTTTGTGCGGCCCGGAAAAGAAGACTTGGGGCAGAGGAAGTAGATATCCAACTCGAATTAAATGCCAAGCCTGCCGTGCGTCCGCTCTTACTAAAGTGTATTGAATAACCATTCTTGCTCGGTTCGATCACTTCCCCTGAGTTATAACAAACTGAACTCATCAACTCCGTTTTGCTTATCCCAGTGAGGTTCCATGGAAGGCGCGCCAGTCGCTGCAGTGTTGGCTTTTGATTTTCTCTTGCTGCTGGTTGTTCTCTTTGGCTCTCGGACGAAGGGTAGCCGAGCGCAGTCCGCTTTGATCGCAGGGCTGTTCTTCTGCTCTGGGTTTCCGGCGCTGATCTACCAGATCGTGTGGCAACGCGTTCTGTTTTCCATTTATGGCGTGAACGTTCAATCGGTGGCCGTGGTGGTGAGCGCGTTCATGCTTGGGCTTGGGATCGGTAGCCTGGTGGGCGGGAGAGTATCCGAAAAGTTTCCCGACCGGGGTATTTCGATCTTTGGTGTCTGTGAACTGGCCGTCGCTGGGTTTGGGCTCATCTCGTTGCGGCTGTTCCATTGGGCGTCAGGATTCACGGCTGGAACGAGCCTCGGCTACATTATCCTTTTCAGTTTTCTGCTTCTCATTTTGCCCACGATGCTGATGGGGGCGACGTTGCCCCTGCTGGTCGAACAACTGGTACGAAGTTCACGCAGCGTGGGGTACTCCGTTGCGACTCTTTACTTCGTAAACACGCTTGGTTCGGCGGTGGCGTGTTACGTCTGTGCTCAAGTGCTCCTTCGAGACTTCGGGCAGTCGGGATCAGTCACGCTGGCCGCGTGTTTGAACACCGCGGTGGGAGCGACAGCATTTCTCTACGGACGCAGTCAGCGACGCGAGCCGGACGGGACAGCGGTTGCGAGCGAGAATCTTGCTGACGCCGCATCCCGGCCTGCCCTCAGCCTTCGAACGGCTGCGGTGATTGCGGGGGTTGCCGGGTTTCTCGCGCTGGGCTTCGAAATTGCCTGGTTTCGCATTTTCGCACTGGCGACGTTCGATCGCGCTCCAGCATTCGCATTGCTTCTCTCCACGTATCTTGCTGGCATCGCGGCTGGATCGTTCTTGAGTGAGATGCTGTGCCGTAGGAAACACATCCATCCTTTAACCGTGGCTGGTGGCGCGATGCTTCTGGCTGGGGCAATCTCCGTGTACCTGCCCCCTCTGATGGCCACCTTGTCCTGGCATAACGTTCCGGTGCTGATGAGTGCCCCAGCGTTTTTTCTAACTGCGGGCTTGCTTGGTTCGGTGTTGCCTCTGCTGTGCCAGGCGTCCGTTTCGGCCAACAGTTCCGCCGGCCGGAGCGTGAGCCTAATCTACCTTTCCAACATCATTGGCTCAACTCTGGGGAGTCTGGTGATTGGATTCGTTTTGATGAACTATTTCGGTACGCAGGCAATCTCAGTTCAGCTGGCTGTGGCAACCGCCTTGACGGGCTTGATCGTGATCCTGTTCCGAAGCGGACATTTCCAGGCTCCGCCGAAGGGCGTGTGGGTACTCGCGATCTTGACCATTGTCGCGATTCCAGTTTCTGCTCCTACATACCGCAATCTTTACGGGAAGGTCATCTTCGGGCGTAAGGCGGCAGAGGTCGGCTACATGAAGCACGTCGTCGAAAACCGAAATGGGGTCATCACGGTCACGGAAGATGATGCCGTGTTCGGAGGCGGCGTTTATGACGGGCATTTCAACATTGACCCAGAGAACGACAAGAACTTTGTCATTCGGGCGTATGTTCTAAGCTTGTTCCATCCTCACCCGAAGCATGCCTTTATGGTTGGTCTCGCGTCTGGATCGTGGGCGCAGGTTGTTGCCAACAATCCCGAAGTTGAGAGTCTGGATATCGTGGAAATCAATCCAGGGTATCTTCAATTGATCGCGCAATACCCCGAGGTGCGCTCTCTGCTTCACAATCCTAAAGTTCACATCTACGTTGATGATGGCCGGCGGTGGTTGGTGGCACACCCTGATATCAAATATGACGTCATAGTGGCCAATACGTCATTCCATTGGCGCGATCACAGTTCACAGGTGCTCTCGACCGAGTTCCTGCAGATCGTTAAACAGCACCTGCTGCCGGGCGGCATCTATTACTTCAACGCTACCGAGTCTGCGGAGGTCTTCGTCACAGGACTGCACGAGTACAACTACGGTCTCCGTGTGATCACTTGTCTGATGGTCAGCGACTCGCCCATTATTCTGGACAAGGCGCATTGGTTTTCCGTGCTGAACCAGTATCAGATCGATGGGAAGAAGATGTTCAATGCGAGCACCCCCCGTGGACAACTCGTGCTCGCTGCCTACAATGCATTCGCAGACAGCGTGAAAGAACCTCCCCGTGTATTGGGCATGGAATCCGGCGACGTGCTCGCCCAACGGCTGGGGGCACGTCGTCTGATCACGGACGATGACATGGGCGCGGAATGGACGCCCGGTCCAAAGCCCGCCTGGCGGTAACCTGACCGTATCCCATCGCGATCGCCAACTCGACCTCGCTGACCGACCTACCCTGGGCGTTTGTTAAACTCTTAAGACTCCAACTGAGGCAAAACATTTGATCAACGCAAAGCGTGTGGACGTTCTGGCAGGCATCGTTTTCTTTCTGGCATCGGGACTCATGATCGCGACGGCGAAGACGCAGTCGAGCACGACTGCACATGCCCCGGCTCCGGGCCAGGTTACAAATCCGGCTGGAAAGAAGGCCGAGGAGCAATTCAAGAACATCCAGGTGCTTAAGGGAATTCCGGCCGAAGAACTTTTCCCGACTATGCAGTTCATCGCGGCCTCGCTCGGTGTCCAGTGCGACTTTTGCCATGTGCAGGGCGCGTTTGAGAAGGACGACAAGAAGACCAAGCAGACGGCGCGCAAGATGATGGAGATGATGTTCGCCATCAACAAAGACAATTTCGACGGACACCGCGCCGTAACGTGCAACTCGTGCCATCACGGCAAAGCGATGCCACAGCCCATCCCGGCGGTCATGACTGAGGAGCCCAAAGAACCGATGGGCGCGCCAAAGGCGGCCGAAGCGAAAGAAAACGCTGGACCGACAGCCGACCAGTTGCTCGACAAATATGTGCAGGCGGCGGGCGGAGCGGCGGCGATCGACAAGGTGACCGCCCGCGTCATGAAAGGCACGATCGATTTTGGCGGGAAAACGCTGCCGATCGACATTTATTCGAAGGATCCGGACGAGCGTATCTCATTCACCCACATGCCCGAGGGAGATAGCGTCACCGCATTTAATGGGCGCGAAGGTTGGCTGGCTGCGCCCGGGCGACCGGGCTTCCGACCCATGCAGGGGAGTGAATTGGATGCGGCATCGATGGACGCGGACCTGCATTTGGCCACGCATCTGAAGTCGATGTTCAGCGAACTGCAGCTGCAGGGCACGGAGAAGGTGGGAGACCATGAGGCCTACATTGTAGTGGGCCAACGTGACGGAAAGCCTCCGATCCAGCTGTATTTTGACGAGCAATCGGGATTGCTGGTGCGGCTGGTGCGCTACGCAGAGACCGCGCTGGGATGGCTTCCAACGCAAATCGATTACGCGGATTACCATGATGCGAATGGAGTGAAGATTCCTTATCGCTGGACGCTGGCGCGGCCGAGCGGGCGGTTCACGATTCAGCTGAGCGAGGTGAAGCAGAACGTCCCGGTAGACGATGCGAAGTTCGCCAAGCCTGCGGAAGAGCAGAAGCCGCCGGCAAAATAGTCGACGCGATGGTTTCTGCTCAGGCGCGCGCGGGGGAAGGAATCACCGCGTAGGATTCGCGCCGTCGTCGTGATGCGGCACCGTCTTGGTGACCATGGGTTCCGCTTCGATTTTGACTTCGACCTCGGCTCCCTCTTTGAGCTTTACCTTCTTTCCATTTGCGTCGGTGAGACGGTTTGGAACACGGATCTCTCGATAGAGGTGATCTGCTCCCTCGACGGCAATCTGAGCTTTTTCGGGTTCGCCAGAGCTGGGATGAGGATGGATTACCTTTTCGACTTTCCCTGGGAGTGTAGCACTTGCTTTAGACGCTTCACTCGACACAATGACCCTCCACTGCCTTTTGGCTCGCTTTCCAACGCATTCTAGGCAAAAACCTTGAAGCGACGAACCACAATTGTCTCCGGAGTTTCAAGTAGGCGCCATCCGGGAAACACCGTAGGAGACCGTGAGAACTGGGCGCGGCGAATCAACGGCGCATGCAGCTGGACCTGCAATGCAAGTTCTGAGCCGCAGCAATAACAAAACCTGATAGGCACGATAAATAGTTTCGATTTCCGTGAAACAGTCGTGGACGGTACATTGAGGCGGTCTTGGATGGCGACGCCTCGCAGCGCCGGAATCCGCGGACAGGGACAAGGTGACAGTGTCAATTCGAAGTTTTGTAGGGCTGGCAACGGCCCTGCTGATCTTAACGCTTGTACCGTTTGTTACCGCTCAGAACTCAGCCACGACGCCGAGTCCGGCGACAGATGTGAATTCTCGGCTGGCCCGGCTTGAACAGCAAGCAGCTGACGCGAAGAGTTCCGCCGACAACGCCTGGATGCTGACCAGTTCGGCGCTGGTTCTGATGATGACCGGTCCTGGCCTGGCGTTGTTTTATGGTGGGCTGGTGCGGAAGAAAAACGTGCTCGGCACGATGATGCAGAGCTTCGTTTTGATGGCGGTCATCACTGTGTTGTGGGGGCTGTTCAGCTATAGCTTGTCGTTCGGATCGGGCAACAGCTTTGTAGGGGGACTGCAGAACATTTTTCTCAACGGGGTGGGAGCAGCGCCGGATGCGGCTTACGCTCCGACGATCCCGGCGCAGACCTTTATGATCTACCAGCTCATGTTCGCCATTATCACTCCGGCGCTGATTGCCGGAGCGTTCGCAGAGCGCATGAAGTTCAGCGCCATGCTGGTATTCACGGTTTTGTGGTCGGTCATCGTATACGACCCAATGGCGCATATGGTTTGGGGCAAAGGTGGACTGTTGAATGCGTCGCTGGGCGGGCGATTCCCGACGCTGGATTTCGCCGGCGGGACGGTCGTGCACGTTACTTCGGGAGTTTCGGCTTTGGTGTGCGCCTTGTACCTTGGGAAGCGTGTGGGATATCCGAAGGACCAGATGCCGCCGCATAGCGTCGTGCTGAGCTTCATCGGCGCATGCCTGCTGTGGGTAGGATGGTTCGGATTCAATGCCGGCAGCGCGCTGGCAGCGGGAAGCTTGGCGACGAGTGCTTTTGTGGCGACGCATTTTGCGGCCGCAGCCGCGGCGGTGGGATGGGCTGCGGCGGAGTGGATACGCAACGGCAAGCCCAGCGTGCTGGGAGCAATCTCGGGAGCTGTGGCAGGATTGGTGGCGATCACTCCGGCTTCTGGGTTTGTGAAGCCGATGCCGGGGTTGGCGATCGGGTTGATCGCCGGTGTCTTCTGCTACTGGATGGTGGCCAAGGTGAAGGCGAAATTCGGCTACGACGATTCGCTGGATGCGTTTGGGGTACACGGCGCTGGTGGGACGCTGGGAGCACTGCTGACTGGGGTTTTCGCGGTCAGCGCGGTCAATCCAATCTTTAAGGATTCCCAGGGAAACGCTCTGGCCTCTGGCTTGCTGGAGGGAAACGCGTATCAACTACTGAACCAACTGGTGGGCGTAGGGATTGCCTGGTGTCTGGGAATTGTGGGAACGCTGGCGATTTTAAAGCTGGTGGATATGACCATCGGGCTGCGAGTTTCAGAAGAGGAAGAAGTGCAGGGACTGGACCTCTCCCAACACGGAGAAGAGGGATATTATTGGGAAGCGTCGGCGTAGACGCCAGGCAGAGATGCTGGAGCATTCTGACGCGGCGACAATGTTCAAGAACGCAGAACAGGACCTAATGACATTATGACGAAGATCGAAGCGGTCATTCAAAACTCCAAGCTGGAAGCGGTCAAGACTGCACTGCAGGAAATCGGTGTTGAAGGCATGACCGTGCTTGAGGTGCGCGGCCACGGACGCCAGAAGGGGCATACCGAGGTCTACCGCGGGCGTGAGTACAGCGTGGACTTGATCCCCAAGACGAAGCTCGAGATGGTGCTGGCCGACGCCATGGTCGAGAAGGCTGTGCAGGCGATTCTGGGGGCGGCGCGTACGGGCAAGATCGGTGACGGCAAGATTTTTCTGTCGCGCGTGGACGAGGCGATTCGCATCCGCAACGATGAGCGCGGCGAAGGCGCTCTGTAGCCCTCGCTGCACACGGGTTTCCGCGCACGCGCCAGAACGAGTACGGGTCGGGACGCAACCGGAAAGCATCTGATAGGCAGCAGTCTCAGTGGCCTCCCCAATGGCACGCAGCATGGGGTGAATTACTTTCATGATGGCAGCGTCCTCATTGATCAGCGAATTGCGCGGTTCCCTCAGCGACGAATCGGCGCGCATTCAGCGGGAGTTCGAAGTCTCCGGGGATGGGCGCGCCGCCGTGGCGCAACGCACTCGGCTGGTGGAAGACATTCTCGCGCGGCTGTGGCGCGATATCGTTTCGCCCGACCCGGCCAAGCCCGCCAACTTCGCTCTTGTCGCTACCGGAGGATTCGGACGGGGGTGGATGTTCCCCTATTCCGACATCGATATCCTCTTTCTCTTTGGGGATCGGGACGCGGAGAAGGCCTTCAAAGATCCCGTCCGACGCTTTTCGCAGGAACTGTGGGATTTGCGGCTCAAGCTGAGTCCGGCCTCGCGGACGCTCAGCGAATGCGACCGCTACGATCCCAACAACACTGAGTTCACGATTTCTCTTCTCGACTGCCGCTACCTCGGGGGCGATCACGATTTATTCCGGCGGCTGCACGACAAGGTAATTCCCAAGCTGGTGATGCGTGAATCCAAGGCTCTGCTGCAGGGGCTGGCTGAAGTCACACGCGAGCGTCATGCGAAGTACGGGATGACGCTCTATCACCTCGAACCAAATCTGAAGGAGGCGCCCGGCGGGTTGCGGGACTGCAATGTGGCCTCTTGGCTTGCCTTGATTTCGGCAATGGACAAGCTGCACGACTGGCCCGATTCCAGTTCCCTGCGAGCTCCAGTGCGCAAGCAGCTCGATGCGGCGCTGGACTTCCTGATGTCGGCGCGCTGCTTCCTGCACTTCCGCCATGGACGCGATGACAACACGCTCAGTTGGGAGGCGCAGGACGAAGCGGCAGTGCGCAAGGTTGGAGCCACGATCGTTGGATCGCCGACCGGGGGCGCGGATTCCGGCGAACTTTCTGCCGCCGATTGGATGCGGATTTATTTCGGGCACGCCCGCGCCGTGCAGCGGACGGTTACGCAACTGCTGGAAGAAATTCCGGAAGCATGGTCGGCGCTCTACCGGCAGGTGCAGAGCTGGCGGTCGCGGCTCACGACCCCGGATTTTTCCGTCGTCGATGGCCTTATCTTTCTGCAGCAGCCTTCGGCTTTGCAGGATCCTGAAGTGCTTCTGCGGCTATTTCATTTCATGGCGCATCACGGCCTGAAGCTGAGCGCGACCACCGAGTACCGTATCGAGCAAGCGCTTCCGGCCCTGGCATCGATGCCCCCCAGGGGAGCAGAACTCTGGCTGTACCTGCAGGAGACACTGCTGCAGCCGTATGCCGCCGACGCGCTACGCGCCATGCAATCCCTGCGTCTGCTGACTCTCTTACTGCCAGAAATAAAGTTGATCGACTCGCTCGTGGTGCGCGATTTTTATCACCGGTTCACCGTGGACGAACATTCTTTTCTCGCGATCGAGAGCCTGCACCGGCTGAAGCAATCGCAGTCTGAATGGGACAAGCGCTACGCCGAACTGCTCGGCGAATTGGAAGATCCGGAGTTGTTGTACCTGGCGTTGTTGCTGCACGATACCGGCAAAGGCGTGCCTGGCGGCAATCACGTCTTAGCCAGCCTCGACATTGCGAATCACGCAATGGACAGGTTGGACATGGATCCCAAAGAGCGGGAGGAAGTGCTGTTCTTGATTGGTAGTCATTTGGAATTATCGGCGGCCCTGCGCCGGGACATTTTCAATCTGGAGACGGTGGCGGCCTTCGCGGAAAAAATGGGAACACCCGAGCGTCTGAAGATGCTCACGTTATTGACCTACGCCGACATCAAGGCGGTGAACCCCGAGGCCCTCACGCCGTGGAAGGCCGAGAACGTCTGGCAGCTTTACATGGGCACCGAGAACTACCTGAACCGCAGCGCCGACCAGCGTGTGCACGCCGATGTGAACGACGAAAAACTGGCCCGGCTGCGGTCGCTTGCTCCAGTGACCAGCAGCAAGTTCAAAGAATTTCTCGAGGGCTTCCCGCAGCGTTATTTGCTCGTGCATACCGCCGAAGAAGTCATGCGGCACATGGGAATGGCCGACGAACTCGGCGAAGATCCCGTGCAGGTTGATTTGAAGCGCGGGCGTCACTGGTATGAGTTGACTCTGGTGACGAGAGATCGTCCGTTTCTGTTTGCGAAGCTCGCCGGAGTGCTCGCGGCGTGGGGGATGAACATTGTGAAGGCGAACGCCTTCTCGAATGAGGCGGGCACCGTGGTGGACACACTCTACTTCACGGACCGGTTTCGAACCCTGGAGTTGAACCTTTCGGAGTGGGAGCGATTCAAGCGCAGTGTGACCGATGTGCTTCTGGGCGAAGCTGATCTGGAGAAGATGCTGCGCGACCGCCAGCGCGCCGAGAAGGGCGCGATCGCGAAGGTAAAGGTCGAAACCAAGATTGACTTTGATGATTCGTCCTCCTCGACCAGCACGCTGGTGCAGGTGATTACCCAGGACCGTCCGCGGCTGCTGCACCGGATTGCATCATCCCTGTCAGATCAGGAGTGCAATATCGAGATCGCCCTGATCGATACCGAGGGCCAGATGGCGATCGATACTTTTTATCTCACTTCGGGCGGGAAAAAGCTCAAGGCAGAACATTGCAAGCGAGTCGAGAAGGCGCTGGTGGAGGAGTTGCGCGGCGAGTGACGTCCTGGGCCCCGCCGCTCATTCCTGTTTGGGTACGTGTACACAGTTCTATACAAGTTTATACAGCACGTCTACAAAGCCGATCCTGCATTCGTGGTAGGCTTCTCTGTTCAGAGGAGGCTCGCAATGTTCGGGACCCGCGGCTGCCTGCTCGGCGTAGTGCTACTCTCGGCTTTTCCGGTTTGCTCTCAAACTTCCACTCCTGATTCCTCCGGCCAACAGCCGACTTTCCGCGCCAATGTGCGCAGAGTTTTGGTCGACGTAGTGGTCACGAACGGCAAAGATGAGCCGGTCACTGGCTTGCCGAAGGAACAATTTCAGATCTTCGAGGATGGCCAACCGCAGGCCTTAACCTCGTTCGAAGAACACGCCGGGCTGCCGGATATGTCGGCTCTGCAAGCCAAGCTGCCGCCAAATACGTTTTCCAACCTTCCACTCGCCAAAACCGGGGACGCGGCAAACGTCCTGCTGCTGGACGCGCTCAATACCCAGATGTCGGATCAAAGCTATGTGCATGGGCAAATGATCAAGTACATCAAGGGAATCCGGCCGGGCACGCGCCTAGCCATTTTCACCTTGGGGGCGCGACTGCGCTTCGTACAGGGATTCACCGGAGATCCCGCGGTCCTGATGGCGGCCGTGAACGGAGAGAAGTCGGCGGGCAATCCGCAATTGTCACCGCTGTTGCAGACGAGTACCCAAATCGATGCCGACAATCGAATCACGGCTCAAATGGAGGAAATGGCGGCATCGACGGGATCGTTGCAGATTCAGGTTTCGGCCGACGCTCTCAAACAGTTTCAACAAGAGACCGCTTCGTCGCAGACGGACGCGCGCGTTCAGATTACGCTGGAAGCGATGCAGCAGCTTGCGCGCTATCTGCAGGGCATTCCGGGCCGCAAGAATGTAGTCTGGTTCTCGGGGTCCTTCCCGCTCAGTATCTTCGGCGATTTCAGCCTGGGGGGAGCGGATGTGATGCGGCAATACCAGGCAGATGTGGCGAGGACGGCGAATCTGCTCACCGCGGCACAGGTCGCAATCTATCCCATCGGTGCCCAAGGTATCGCTGTAGACCGCCAGTACGACTTCAGCGGCCCGCTGCCGCCCAAGATTGCCGGCGTCAAAGCCGAGCAGCAGATGACGCAATACCAGGTAAGCGATCTGCAAGGGGGAAGCACGGAACGCAACGCCAGCTTTGCCGCGATGGATGAGTTGGCAAAGGATACCGGCGGCGAAGCCTTCTACAACACGAACGGATTGAACGACGCCTTGGCCCGCGTGCTCAACCACGGAACGCACTACTACACGATCACCTATTCACCGGCGAACAGGAACATGGACGGTAGATTGCGTCACATTGAGGTGAAGGTGAGCGGAGGGAGTTACCAACTCTCTTACCGCCGGGGCTACTACGCGACGGACGAGAAGTTTGTGCAGGCCGCGCAGTCGAAGCTGACGGGCGATCCGCTGCGGCCGCTGATGGACCATGGCACGCCGGACTCGACCGCGATTGTTTACACGATGCGCGTGTTGCCCGCGAACCCGCAACCGTCGTCCGGAGCTCAGCGCGCGGGCGACAATGAAAACATGAAAGGGCCGGTGACACGCTACAGCGTGAGTTTCAACGTCACGGCCGATCCCCTCACGCTCGAACCTGGTCCCGATGGCGTGCGCCACGGCAATCTTGAAGTCACGCTGCTCGGTTACGACCGCGACGGCAAGCCGCTGAATTGGATGGTTCGAATGCTCCAGCTGACGTTGCCGCCCGATCGCTACGCCGTGGCGCAGGCGAGGGGTGTTTCCTTCAGCCTGGAAATCGATGTGCCCACGGCGGCCGTCTACCTGCGCTCCGGCGTCTACGATCAAGGATCAAGCAAGGCCGGGACGCTGGAGATTCCAGTAGCGGCCGTGGTGGCGCAGGCGGGAACGCCAAGGTAGCGCTCTAATCGTCACCATTTGAGGACACGCTGACGGAGTTTCGACGGAGCGCGTGGCTGTTGCTCGACCGGGACAGCGGGTCCGAGTTTTGTCGACCGCTCTCTGCCGTCAATCCAGGCGTTCAAGGCATGCCTCAGTTCATCCTGGTTACACAGGTGCTCCAGGATGCGCCCATCCTCGTCCGTCGGTGAAACGTTGAATCCTTCCTCAACGTCCTCTCAATAGATGACCTCTTCTCCTTTGCGAGCGACGACGACCGCGCTGTCCATCTCTTCGTATCGAAGAATGGGTGCCAAGTATGGCTCTACTGCGTAGCGTCCGAATATCGCAAGCTGTTTCTCGTCGCAGTCCGCCAGACCGGCTGTGACGATGTTCTTGACTTCATCGAGACCCGCGGGTTTCCATTCCATAGATGCAGGCCCGACGTCAGTCGCTCGGGGCAAGGTCCCATCGGGACCTCTGACAGTAGCCCGCCGCTTCCAGCGGCGGGTAGCTACCGTCGAAATCGCGCCCGTGCCGGAGGCACGCCTGAAACGATTCCTAAGCCAGTTCGCAATTTTCGGCCGTCCCTAGCGGGACGGAAATTCCGAAATCATCTTCCGAACCCGGCGTTGGAAACGCCGGGCTAATATCAAGCATCCCTCCGGGACGTCCTCTCTGCGACGCCGTGTTTACTTCGTCGAAAACTTGAAGACCGTCTTCGATTTGAATGTCTCCCCCGGCTTCAGGACTGTGCTCGGGAAGTCCGGATGATTCGGCGAATCCGGGAAGTGCTGCGTCTCCAGGCAGAGGCCGTAACGGCGTTTGTAGACGTGGCCTTGTTTTCCGATGACGGTGCCATCCAGAAAATTCCCCGTGTAGAACTGCACGCCGGGTTGCGTCGTTGAGACTTCCAGGATGCGGCCACTAGTGGGTTCGTACACACGAGCTGCCAAGGTGAGTGCGTCGCCTTTGCGGTTGATGACCCAGTTGTGGTCGTAGCCGTGGCCAAGGATGAGTTGGTCGTAGTTGTCGTCGATGCGGGCGCCAATCTTGGTGGATGTGGTGAAATCCATCGGCGTCCCTTTGACGGGACGCAGTTCGCCGGTCGGGATCAGATTCTTGTCGACTGGCGTAAAGCGGTCGGCGTTGAGCATGAGTTCGTGATTCAGAATGTCGCCAGTGCCCTCTCCCGCTAGGTTGAAATAACTGTGCTGGCTCAGATTGAGGACCGTGGTCTTGTCGGTAATGGCTTCGTAGTCGATAACCAGTTCGTTGTTGTCGGTCAGCGTATAGGTCACTCTCAGTTTCAGATTGCCAGGAAAGCCGTCGTCGCCGTCTTTACTGAGGTATGCGTATGCAACTCCGGTCTTGCCCTTCAGGGTTTCGCCGTCCCAGACAACTTTGTTGAAAGTCTTGTCAGTGCCGCCGTGCAGAGTATTAGGGCCGTCATTCTTGGGCAGAGTGTAGGTCTTGCCGTCGAGCTGGAACGTGCCATTGGCGATACGGTTGGCATAGCGTCCAACGATGGCGCCAATGTAGGGCGGATTCGGAACGTAGCCTTCAAGGTTCTCGTGGCCGAGCACGATGTCGGCGAACTGGCCTTTGCGGTCAGGCACGCGGATCGAAAGAATGATGCCGCCATAATTCATGGTGTCGACTTCGACACCGTTTGCGTTGGTGAGCGTGTACAAAGTGACGGGCCTCCCATCCTGCGTGCCAAAAGGCTTTTCCTGAACGCCTGCCCTATGTTTTGTGGCGGCCTGCGCGAGCGCGAGACTGCCGATCGTCAGGCCTAAAAAGACGGTAACGCATACGGTCGTGAAGTGTTTTGGCATCATGCCGGAAAGTGTACTACGTGGCCCGGGTTCGTGCCGTGAGCGCGACGCGATCCCGTCACTTCTTGTACGGCCATTGTGCCTTCGTGAATAAAGCTCCGTCGATCCAGATCGTCTGCCCGCTGATGAACGATGCCCCTTTGCTTGCGAGAAAAACCACCGTGGGTGCGATGTCGGCGGCCGTCCCCACCCGCCCCAACGGTGTCAGCTTCGACCATGTGCCGCGGTAGTCCGGATCCTCGGCTCGCGTGCGCTCGGACTCAATCGATCCCGGAGCCAGGCAGTTCACGCGTATGTTGTACTGGCCCAGCTCGACGGCGGCCTCTTTGGTGAACATCTCAATTCCGCCCTTGCTCGCGGTATAGGCCACCAGAGACGGGAACGCCAGCTTGTTGCAGCCCGAGCCCAGGTTCACAATCGATCCTCCGCCGTGCTCTTTCATATATCGGGCAGCCTGTTGCGTGCAAAGGAAGCAGCCCTTTAGGTTGGTGTCGACGACCAAATCCCACTCTTCCTCGGTGACATCAAGGAGCGGCTTCCAGGTCTGTACGCCAGCGTTATTCACCAGGAGATCGAGCCGACCGAACGTGCCGATCACGCTCTCGAACATCGCCGTCACCTGACTGCTCGACCGGATGTCGGCCTGAACGGGCAGCACGCCGTCTTGCAGCGGTGCTTGTACTGTGCGAATTTCGGTGATGGTCGCCTCCACCTGAGGCGCAGGATCGTTGAAGTAATTCACCGCAACGCGGTACCCATTCCGCGCCAGTTCAAGCGCAATTTCCTTCCCGATTCCGCGGCTGGCCCCGGTTACCAGAGCTGTCTGGCCCTGCTGCATAGTCACCTCAATGGCGAGAACAAGATTACAGCGAACAGATCATAACGGAAGCGCGGGCAAGAGTGCCCGCTCCACACGGCTGCTAGGAGTGCCTCTCAGCCATGGAGGGGTTCGAGTCGACCTGGGACCGGCATGAATCGCACAAGGTGCTGTCCCGCAGGTCGATCCACTCTACGGAATGCGACGAGGCCATGACGCAGCCGTAGTCCTGGCAGTGAGGCAGACCGAGGGTGTGTCCTATTTCGTGGATGGACTCTTTGACGAGACGCTGGCGGAGTAGCGCATCGTCGCGGTCAAGCCCATAGAACTCCTGCCGCAGTCGGTGCACGGAAACCACGGCGCAAGGGCCGCCCAATTGGGCTTCTCCGAAAACATATTTCAGGATGGGGATATAAAGATCGACGTCGGCAATCGCGAGGAACCGCCAGTCCTGGGGACGGACGAGCGGCTGCATACGCTGAAGAATTTCCGAGGAATGGTACTGCTGCCGCTCAGGGTGGTACGAAGGCGTGGGATCGAGTTCGTACGGGAGAATCTCGCAGACCAAACGGAGGCTCTTGGGAATCGCCGCGCGCAACTCGTGCAGCAGTGAGATATCCACCTTACCGACCGGAAGCAGGTGCACCAGGTTCATTCAGGCCAGCTTCATCGAGACTTAGTTTCGAGCTTCCACCGGAGTGCGCGTCCAGCCATAGCGCTTGAGCTTGTGATGAAGCGTGACGCGGTCGATGTCGAGAACCTCCGCGGCACGACTCTGGTTGCCCCCACACTCTTCGAGAACTCTGAGGATGTGGACACGTTCGATCTCGTCGAGGCTCCTGCCCGCCGTTGTCGCCGCCTGGGCAGCCTGGGTCTTAAAGATGAAGTCTTGCTCGCGCAACTCTGGCTCCTGCGCCACGACCATTGCGCGCTCGACGGCGTTTTCAAGTTCGCGCACGTTCCCCATCCAGGGTTGCTGTTGCAACTGGTCCATGGCCGCAGGGGCGATTCGAGTGACGTGCTTGTTCATGGCGAGGGCGAACTTGCGCACGAAATGTTCGAGGAGCGGGGGGATGTCCTCCCGACGCTCGCGCAACGGGGGCAATTCGATGCGGAATACATTCAACCGGTAAAACAGGTCCGGACGGAAAGTGCCCTCTTCAACCATGGTTTCGAGGTCCTTGTTGGTGGCGGCCACGCAGCGGAAGTCGACCTTAATCACCTGGTTGCCGCCCACGCGGTTGATCTCGTGCTCCTGCAGCACGCGCAGCAAGTCGGTCTGCGTCTTCAGGCTAATGTCGCCGATTTCGTCGAGAAACACGGTGCCACCTTCGGCGATTTCAAATTTCCCTTTCTTGCGATATTGCGCTCCGGTGAAAGCTCCTTTTTCGTGACCGAACAGCTCACTTTCGAGCAGCGTCTCAGTCAGTGCGCCACAATGAATCGCGACCAGGGGATGAAACCGCCGCAGGCTGGCGGCGTGAATGGCGCGTACTACCAACTCCTTACCCGTTCCGCTTTCGCCGGTGATCAGGACATTGGCGTCAGTGGGGCCGACGGTCTCGATTGCGTCAAATACTTTTCGCATTGCCGGACTCTGCCCCACAAGATCACCGGGGCGCGTGATTTCCGCGACCGTCTCGCGCAGACGAACGTTCTCTTTTTCGGCCCGACGATGGGCGAGGGCCTTTTTCACCAGATGCGCGATCTCATCGGGATCGAGCGGCTTGCTGACGTAGTCATAAGCGCCGTTCTTCAAAGCTGTGACTGCCGTTTCCACAGACGCATAGCCCGTCATCATGATGACGATCAGGTCGGGATCCATCTCGTGAAGGCGCCGCTGCAACTCGATGCCGTCGGTGCCGCGCATCTTGATGTCGAGCAGTGCGAGGTCCCACTTATTCTCGGCCATACGGGTGAGCGCATCACTCGCGCTTTCGGCGGTGCCGATCTCGTAGCCTTCTTCGCGGAACCATTTTCCCAGCGAATCGCGGACGCTCAATTCGTCGTCCACGATCATTACCTTCCCTTGTGTTTCCACTTGGTTCACCTCCCGCTAACGGCAGCGGCAATTTCGTTGGACGGGGACAGCGCAGCCTTTTCGCGGTCTGAATCCCACGGCAGAGTTACGGTAAACGTTGTGCCGCGGCCGGCTTCGGACTGCACTTCAATATTTCCGTTGTGGCGATCAAGAATGCTGTGGCTGATGGCGAGGCCCAGCCCCACACCGCGTCCCGTCTCTTTAGTTGTGAGAAAGGGCTCGAAGATGCGCGGCAGGATTTCAGCCGGAATGCCGGACCCGTCATCGCGTACTACGATTCGCACATGGTTGGGCTCATGGCCAAAGCTGCTAACAATCCATAAATTACCGCCTTGTGGCATGGCATCCAGGGCGTTCATGACCAGCGCCAGGATCACCTGCTCGATCTGGGCGGCGTCGCACAGCACAGGCGGCAGATCGGGATCGAGGTGCGTTTGCACTTGAATTCCTGCGAGATCCAACTGGTGTTGCACCAGCCGCAACGAACGGTCCACGATCTGGTTCAGATTCGCAGGCTGCAGGTTCATGGGGGTGGTGCGGGAAAAAGTGAGCAGATTCTTGACGAGGTCGCCGCAGCGCCGGCTCTCGGACGCAATCAGTTCGAGGGAATCACAGATTTCCTGGCGGTGGGATCGACCCCCGTCCTCACGGTCAATCCACTTTCTCAGCAGTTTCGCATAGGTGAGGATGCCCGAAAGCGGGTTATTGATCTCATGCGCTAACACTGCCGCCATCTTCCCGATGGAAGCCATCTTCTCAGTGTGCAACGCGTGCTCGTGGGCGCGCTTGAGTTCGCGCGTCTTGTTCTCGACGCGCTCTTCCAGGGTATGGGTCCAGGAAACGTTCTCGTTCCGCTCGGTTTGCAACTGGCGGCTCATGCTGTTGAAGGAGCGAGCGAGTTCTCCGAGTTCGTCCTTGGACTGCACCTCAATCTGATACCCCAGATCTCCTGCAGCCAGCTGCTCGGTGCCGCGTTCCAGCGCTTTGACCGGGCGGCCTACGACCTGCCACACGAAAAACCAGCTGAGGAAGGCAATCAACAACAGGGCACAGCCGGTGTAGGCGATCATGCGGCGGCTGCTTTCGGCAACCTGCACGTCGGTCTTCGCCAGGGAGAGATTGGTGTCGAGCACCCCCAGGATCTTTTGCTTTGCCGGATGCGCATGACATTCAGCGTTGGAACAGGCCGCCTGATTCTCAATTGGAGTGATGATGCCGAGGACACGGGCCCCCGCTGCGTTGCGGTAAATGCGGAAGCGGTCGGGACGATTCAGCCGCGCCAGCGGTTGCGACTGAGCGTGGCACGCGTAGCAAGCTTCGGCGGTCTTGTCGACGACGTGATTCTGCTCGGCTGCGTCGGTCGTATAGGTGATCCGGCCTTCCTGGTCGAAGATGCGGATCTTTTCCATGCCCGGCTCGGCCGCCATGGTCTTGATCGAGTGGTACAGGCCCTCCTGATCGTTCACCAGCATGTAGTCGGTCGTGCTGTGCTTGATGACGTCGCTGACCCGCTCCGCGCTGAGCAAGGTGGTCTGCTCCAGATGCTGGCGGTGCAGGCGGACGTTGAGGTATCCCAGCAGCGCAAAGATCGCGACCATGGCGCCAAGCAAGAGTATGTTCAGCTTGGCGCTGAGAGTGAGACTCAGACGCAACCAGCGGCCGCGAGTTGGCTCAGTCTCCTGCATGCTCCATGACCGCTGAAACGTCTGGTAGCGCGGATTCATTCTCTGTGACTGGCTCGTGAACGTGTTCTTCCTGCGGGAAGATCGGCAGGTACTTCACAGCCATGCCAAAGAGGGCGAACCCGACGGCGATGATTGAACCGGTGACGGCCAATTCCGTCCACTTGGGGAAGTAGCGGACTCCTGTGGATCCTTCGAATCCCGTGATGCTCACGTTCATGCGATTGGTGATGAAGCCGAGAACGACGAGTACCGCGGCCAGGTAAAGCCCGTTGGCGCTGGATCGCATCTTGGGTTGTACGAGCAGCGCCAGGGGAAGGATGATGGCCAGTGAAATCTCAAGCCAGAAGAGATACATCTCGTATCCTGGATGCAGCGCCAACTTCAGCGCACCGCGATTCGCCAGGTCTTCAAAGCGCAGGATCGCGTAGACTCCGAGCACCACCACTAGAACTCGGCCGAGTTCCTGCAACACGGGCAGTTCCAGCTGCAATCCGAAATGCTTTGAACTCAGCGACGATTCGAAGATCGTCATCGCCAGCCCGACCGCAATGGCGGAGAGGAAGAAGAAGACAGGCAGCAGCGGCGTGTACCACAACGGGTAGAGTTTCTCCGGGACGATGAGATATAGCGTGCCCAGCGACGACTGATGCAGCGTCGAGAGAATCACGCCACAGATCACCAGTGGAATTAGGATCGCGCGCACCACCTTTAGTGGCTTCTGCAGGTTGAAGCGCTCCAGCACGATGGGCGAGAACTCCAGCGCCAATACCGTTGTGTAGAGCATGACGCAGTACGCCACCTCGAACATCACGGAGTGCGGATTCCGCATGATCAGCGGATGCCATATGTTGTAGGGCTTTCCCAAGTCGAACATCAGGGCTGCGCACACCAGGATGTAGCCGAGGAATGCAGTAAGAATCGTCGGCCGGATGATGGAGTGTAGGCGCTTGATGTTGAGAATATGGACTGCGGCGGTCAGCGTGAATCCGCCTGCCGCCAGCATGACGCCGCAGAGCACGTCAAAGCTGATCCAGATGCCCCACGGGAACTGATCGCTGAGGTGGGTCGACGCGCCCAGGCCTTTCGTGAAGCGGACAAAGGTGGCATAAGCCCCGGCGGCCATCAAGAAAAGGAAGACGAGTTTCCAGAACGAGAGCTTGAAGTTGTTGCGGGCCATTATGGCTTCCTCCCATTCTTGCTGGCAGTCTTCGGATCGGTGGCTGGGACGGCCGGTGTCGCACGGCCTTCGGACAGCGCCACTTCTTCGCGGCGGTGCGTAATCCACCAGATTCCACCCAGGACCATTCCACCCAGAGGAACGAAGTCGGGAATGTGAGACAGCACCCGGTAGGTGAGCATGGGCATCGGATCTTTGGTGAGGTTGCTGCGATAGCCGAAAGTCTCGAAAGGAACGGCCGAGAGCAACAGGACGGATGTGCCGCCAACCTCCTCCAGTCCATAGATATGGCCGACATAGTTGCTCGGGTTGTCGCGGATACGTTTCTGCGCCTCGGCGATCAATTCGTCGCGCTCGCCGAACTTCGTGGCGCCGGTCGGGCATATTTCCGCGCAGGCGGTCGGCTTGCCCTGGGTTACGCGGTCGGGACACATGGTGCACTTCTGCACCTTCGGAACCAACTTTCCCCATTCATACTTGGGGACGCTGAAGGGGCACGCCACCATGCAGTAACGGCAGCCCATGCATTTCGAGGCGTCGTAGGTGACCGGGCCGAGTGCCGTCTTCTGGATCGCGCCCACCGGGCAAACGGAGGCGCAGGAAGGATCGTTGCAGTTCATGCACAGGCGGCGCATGAACTTGTCGCCGCGCGTGAGCACGACGGTCATTTTGTGGTCCGACTGTATTTCTTCTGCCGCGATCACGTCGTTATAAGGGAGCTTGTTCTGCGTGGCGCAGGCCTGCTCGCATTGCTTGCAGCCAATGCAAACGGTGGAATCATATAGGAGTGCTTTGCTCATGAAGTATTTCTCCAGGCAGGGCTGTTCGAGCCGACCAGAGCCGCCCGGAAATCCTTTCGACCGCCGCCTGAGCTGATCGAGGAAGAAGAAGGGGCGATTACCGGCGTAACCGCGGACGGGAATCGGACCGCTTACAAGCTGCTTACCTCATCAGATCGGAGACTGTCGCGAAATTCAGCAGCTTCAGACAGCTAAGATTCTCAACAATTGGGACTTTCTCAGCCGTGACGCGCATCACTTCTGTGCGTGATGCCGGTCAACAGAGTTTGGCAGCCCCTGATGGTGGCATTCTGCGTTGTTATTTGCAGCAGCGCGGTGATGCAGATTGCCGCACCAATTCGGATCGCGACAAGTCGCTCATTCCTCACTGGTTCGAGCGCCGGTTCGTCTTACTCGCGCAGATTGATGCCTTTTTGCTGTTGCGATCTTCATCGCTAATCGATGTGGTGTTTTCTTGCACGCTTCGCCGCGCTGCGATTCGTTGCCCCGCTATCTCGCTCAAAGCGCTGAAGATGCAATCATCGCCCACGTTCGGCGCACACCTCGTTTTTCGTTTGGTCTGGCGATTGCCTTAGTAAAAGCGTGAGTGACCCAGAAGGAAAGGGAACTCCGGGCGAGGTGGGTTATGACAGTCATCATGGTACTTCTGACATTCGCAATCTTCTTACTCATCGATTACGTGCGTGGACAAAAGCAACTGGCAGAGCAGCCCGTTCTGCAGACGGCGAATCGCGAATCAGCAGCGCGTATAGTTCCGGCAGTGGTTGCCGGCTTTCAGGTTCCAGAAAATCTCCGCTATCACGCCGGACACACCTGGGCGCTGAGCGAGAGTCACGAGCTGGTTCGGGTGGGCATCGACGACTTCGCATCGAAGCTGGTCGGAAGAGTGGACAACATCGCGCTGCCGCAACGCGGACGCTGGGTTCGCCAGGGACAGAAGATTTGGACTATCTTCCGTGACGGCAAGTCGGTCGACATGGTCTCCCCGATCGAGGGCACGGTAACTGCCATCAACGAAGCAGTCATCAACGATCCGGAACTGGCCCGCAAAGATCCTTACGGAGAAGGTTGGCTCGTGACTGTGCAGGCTCCCGATTCGAAGATCAACTTCCGCAACCTGATGGGCGGCACGCTGGCGCGGCTGTGGACCGAATCCTCCGCGCTCAAGCTGCACAGCAGAATGCCCATGGCAGTCGGCGCGCTGGCGCAGGATGGCGGCGTGGCGGTAGATGACCTCACCGCACACATGCCCGACGAGGACTGGGCCGCTCTGACCAAAGAATTCTTCTTGTCATAACTCGGTCGAGGCCAGCCTCGCCGACGTCCTCCTGAACATCCGCCGCCCGGGGTTGATCCCGGGCGGCTTTCTTTTACTGTGGGGGAAGACCTAGTCAGCCAAGACGTTTTCAGTTGCAGGGACGGAGAAGGAACGAAGAATCAAGCTGCCCACGACTACGGCGGAACTCAGCAGAATCACGCGCATGTACTGGGCGGCGGGCAAAGAGGCGTCTCCGAAAATTGTGCGTAGCAGACCAAAGGTCGCGCTGCCGGTACACAGAACGAAATACATGCGCTCCCTCGCGCAGCGCGCCAGAGTCACCAGCCAGGCCAGAATCGACGCCACCGTAAGGTATATCCCGATCAGGATGAAGTCACCCGTTCCGCCTGATCCGCGCAGTAGCACGCCGGCTTTCGGCGAAGCGAAGCCATGGATCGCAATCCCCAGAAAGACCAGTGAATGAATGAGGGCGATCAGGGCGCGCTTGCGAGTGTTGAGGACCCCAAAGTCGTTCATATGCGCTGGTCTAGTTTCGCCTGCTGGGTACCAACTTACGTGTGATCTGTCTTACCGCAGCCTGTGATTGGCATCACAGAGCCTGTGGCAGGGACTCGATTCCGGGTGGTACCATCGCGGGCGATATGACTATGCGAAACCTCGCCCTTGCGACAATCTGGCTCCCGTTGCTGACCTTCGTCGTGCATGCCGCAGGACAGTCTCAAGCCGCGCCGAGCCATCCGATCGTGTTGCACGCCGCGCGATTGCTCGACGTGAAGACCGGCCGCATGGTCCACCCGGGCGAAATCCTCGTCCAAGGCGAACGCATCGTCGAGGTAGGGACGTCAGTCAATCGTCCGGCTGGCGCCGAAGTGATCGACCTGGGCGATCGCACGTTGCTTCCCGGCCTGATTGACGCGCATATCCATCTTTTCCTTCACCCTGGCGCGGAGGATCTGCAAACCGTGCAGGAATCGGTCCCGGAACGCACCATCACCGCTACGCTGGCGGCACGCGACGATCTGATGGCCGGGTTCACCGCGGAGCGCGATATGGGGACCGAAGGTGCAGGATCGGCCGACACCGCTGTGCGCAATGCGATCAACGAAGGCCGCATTCCTGGCCCGCGCCTCCGAATCAGCGGCAACGCGATCAACATTCTTGGCGGGCACGAGGACGCCCTCGGCTACAACCCGGAACAGCACATCCTGCCCAACGCGAATTATGCCAATAGCGCCGACGAACTCGTTGCGGTGATGCGCCAGCAGTTCAAGGAGGGCGCCGACTTCATCAAGATTTACGAGACCGGTGCCGACTCGCTTCGGGATGGACGCCTTTCGACTCCATATCAGTACACCGAGCCGCAGCTCGAAGCCGCAGTGAAAGAAGCGGCGCGCCTGGATCGCCGCGTGGCGGTGCACGCCACCGGAGAGCCGGGAACGCTCTTTGCCGCGCAGGCAGGAGTGGTTTCGATCGACCATGCCGACCAGTTGAGCGACGAGACCATGCGGCTGATGAAGGAGAAGCAGATCTTCGCGGTGCCCACGTTCACGATCTTCGAATATTTCGCCGACCACGCCGCCACGCCAGAGCAGGGTACGCGCCAGCACCAGATGCTCGACGTGAAGGCGCAGGAATTCAAGAAGCAGGTCGCGGCGGGCGTGCCGATGGCCGTTGGTTCCGACGTCGGTCCCTTTCCCCACGGGACGCAGGCCCGCGAATTTGTACTCATGGTGAAGTACGGCATGTCGCCGCTGGCCGTGCTGCAAGCGGATCTCTTGAATGGCGCAAAGTTGCTCGGCTGGGGCGGGCAGATCGGGGCGCTACAGGCTGGGTATCTGGCGGACGTTGTCGCGGTGCCCGGCGATCCCACTGCAAGACATCACCGTGCTGCAGAACGTTAGCTTTGTGATGAAGGGCGGCGTGGTTTACAAGAAATAACCTCGCCCGTTCACCAGTAGGCAAACTGCCGGCGGATCCTGCAAAACATTGCATAGGCATCCCCGGCCCTCATTAGAAACGACCATCAATTCATTGATTACAAGCAGGTTGCCGCCTATCTAATGATGAATTCGCGGCCACCCGTGTGCCACTTCCTGAGTGCCGCGCCGAACCCGGCGGGCACCTATGAACCTGCACAGATTAGCAAGACATTTCTGGTTGAGCTTGGTGGCGATGGCGGTCAGCGTCTGTCTCTGTCCGTCAGTGCACGCTCAAGCTCTACTTGCATCCGCCTCGCTTCCAGATGCGCCCATTCCCGCGGTTGAGCCCGTGACGCCGGTCGTCCTCACGCAGCCGGTCCCAAGCTCCGAGCACAAGTTCTTCGATAGGCAGAACAGCGTATTGTTCATTGCCGCGGCAGCGTTCAACGGCGCCGACTTCGCCGTGACCCGCGCCAACCTTCAAAGCGGCGGACAGGAATTGAATCCGATCGTTCGTGTATTCGGAACCTCCACGGCGGGACTGGCAGTGAACTTTGTTGGTGAAACCGCCGGAGTCATTGGTCTCAGCTACTTCTTCCATAAGACCGGCCATCACAAACTGGAGCGCGCGGTCTGCCTCGTCAACATCGGAAGCTCTGCGGGCGCGGTGGGCTTTGGGTTGGCACACCGGTAAGACATCTCTAAGCTCCCTGACCAGCCAAAATGAAAGGCCGAAAGCACCCTTGGGTGCGGCCTTTGAGGTTAATGAAGGCGTGATCGCCACGCCTTCACGTTTGATGAATTAGAACCGAACGCGTGCGCCCAACTGGATCGACCGGTTGCCGCCGGTGTTCTCTTGCGCCGAGCCGAGCAGGTTGCCGAAACGAGCTTGGCGAGTACATCGCCATGCCCACTGGGTCGAGCCACTGATTGTGGTTGAAAATGTTGGCAAACACGCCCTGGAGTTCGAAGGCAACCCCTCGGTAATTCTTATGTTTTTCCGGACGCTGAAATCGATATTCCAGTACGCCAGGCCGTTGAGGTAGCTCGTGTCCTTGTTGTCCAAGCCCAGAATGGGGTTGCGGTAACTGGCATAGGCCTTTGCCGGGTCCTGGAATATGTTGACCGGCAAACCGCCGCCGCCAATACCTCCGGAACCCGCAGTGTGATAGGCATGGCCGCTTTGAATCGGCCCGATCGGAACCTCGGTTTGCAGGCCGAAGAAGTTAACGTTGTCTCCGGCGCCGAATTCCTGACCATCGCCGGTGGTGGTGAAGATTTCGATGGGTTGGCCGCTGCCTGTGGTGAAGATCGAGGAGAACGTCCAGCCACCTAGTAGGCGTCCCATCGCGCCTGCCTGACCCTTATAGAACGGCGGGCTATAAACGAAGAACGTGTTGTAGACGAACTTCCGGTCGTAGAACTGACGGCCGTACATGTTATCCGCGTTGAAGGGATCGTTCGGCGTGTATGCGCTGGTTGCTTGAACCAGCGCGCCTGTGCCCAGCGCCTTGGAATATGTAAAGTTCGACTGCAGAGTCAATCCTTTCCATTCGTTCATCTTGAGCGAGACAAAGCCGGCATTGTAATTCCCATAGCCCACGCTGGCGTTGACTCCCACACCCGATGTGAGCTGGCCTTGGCTGCCGAAGGACGAGCCTGGGATGGGGGTGTTCATCATGCTGCGAGGGAAGTTAAAGGCGTCGGGCCCACCGGCTGGGGAGGAGCAACCGGCAGTAGGGCAACCTACACCGGCGTCGAGATCGCTCCACAACGTCCAGACCTGTTGATTGGCAAGATTGCCACCCTCGTTGGCTACCATCGTCGCGGTGCAGGTCCCGGGAGCGCAATAACCCGTGCCGGCAAGAGCGGTTTCGAAGAAGGGTTGGCTCGTAACGGCACCCGGGGTTTTCGCACAATTGCCGCCTGCCAACCCCGCGATGCCGCCGCAATACTGCAATACCACATTCTTGTACGCTTGATCGAACCTTTGACCGCCGACCGTCATCATGTAAGGCACGGCGTTAATGTTGATCGGTTGATACTCGTGGGTAATTCTGCGCCCAATGTATCCGACCTCGAGAGTGAGTTTCTTCGACAGCTGACGCTGAATCGTGAGGTCGAAGGAGTCCACTACATTGGGTCGGAAATTAGGATCGAGAGATTCGCCCGCGCCCGCCGCTATGGCGTTGTAGCCGGGGAAGTCTGGCTGCGGAAGGGTCTGGCTGGCCGCCGGGATGGGAGCGGTCAGGCCGTCGGTTCCGATGCGGAACGCAGACGTGAGGGAGGCACTGCCTGCTGCACCGCAGGTGCCGTTGCTGAGGTTGCCGAAGCATTGCACCGGCTGAATCAATCCGGTACCTAGCAGCGGCACCAAGACCAAGTCCACGCCGTTCAAGCGTCCGAACACGCGCCCATAGCCACCACGAATGACGGTATCTTGCCCGCCGAATATCTTGCCCATCATGGAGCTAGTGTCAAAATGAGGATTCCACGCGGCGGCTATGCGCGGGCTGAACGAGCCGTAATAGGGGTTGTAAGGGTATTTCAGGCCGTTCGCCGTATTTCCGACGAGGTTAAACCCAACAACCGGGTTGTAGACTTGGCCTTGCAAAGCAGCCTGTTCGCGTGAGTGTATGTAGGTCTCCTCGCTGATCAACTGATTGGCTTGGTCTACCAGTTCGACCTGCTTGCCATTCTTCTCTACAGGTGGCATCTCCAACGTCCAACCCAAGCCATAGGTTATGGTGAAGGACGGCTTCATGTGCCACGTGTCGGTGAAATACACGTTGTAGTAAGGGATGGTGCTCTGGTCGAATGCGGGCGTCAGTGGCGGATTCAACGTCAGATTCGAGCCCGAGCGCGTATAGGCGATTTGTGATAGGGAAACGATTCCCAGGGTAGCCGCTGCCAGCGCGCCGCAGTTAGGGATGTTGGCCGTGGCGCAGAAGGAGGGATCCCCCGCGAGTCCCGAACCCGAAGAACCCAAACCGAGTTGGTACACCGGCTGGTAGTTAATGCCACCGCCATTGTCGGTACGTTGATGCCAATTGAAGTTGTGCTGATATTGGCCGCCGAAGGCGAGCAAGTGATTGCCTTTCAGCATGCTGACATCATCGCGAAGCATCTGATCGTGACCATCCCAGAAGCGCGTACGGGTTTGCTGCGTGTTCACGTTGTACGGACCGAGGTTCTGGGTGTGCGACTCGCCGGAGAATATTTCGAGCGCTCCTCCCAAACCCGGCAGCTGAGGTGTATCTCCGGCTCTGCCCCACTGCCACCAGTTGCGCAAGAAACTGTAATGAACGTCATTGGTGACGTTCGGGGTAATGTTGGTGGTAAGACCGGCCACCCAGATCCATGCTTGCTGCGGATCGCTGGACTGGGAAACCGGTGTCCCAACCGCATCTCCCGAAAAGAAACCTCCAATATCGACCTGGTCTGCCGTCGCGTTCGACAGTTTGAAGAATCGATAGGTCGACATGAAATGCCAGTTCTTGGAAAAATCGTGATCCACGCGCCCGACCAAGAATTTGCTGGTTTGCGGCAGGCTCACGTTAGCCGAGTACCCCAGCACGTTGACTCCGTCGCAGAGATTGTAATTGCACGAAAAGTTGCTGGCCGGCATGTACTTGGTCCATACCTGCTGGACCAGCGGGTTAATTCCTATGCCTCGAGGATCATAGGTCTTTAGGTCGTATTGGGTTCCCGTCGTGATGTCGGTCAAAATACCCTGTTGCAAAGCGGGCGACGGTACGTTCCTGTAAATGGTCTCGGAGTTGCCGAAGTGAAATCCTTCGTAGTTGAAGAAGAAGTAGGTCTTCCCTCCGACGAGATCCATAGGGATGATCGGTCCACCGATCGCGCCACCGTAGCGGTTGTAATGGAAGCTGGGAAGGTTGCCCGACGCCCCATTCACAATGTGTTGATTGTAGTTATTCTGCCAGGAGTTCGAGGACCAGTTGTTGTCCAGATAGTATTCGTACGCCGTCCCGTGCCAGGAGTTCGTGCCGCGCTTGGTGACGACTTTCACTTCGGCGCCCGAGGAGCTATTGAAATCCGCAGTCTGGCCCGCGGTGTTGACTTTGAATTCCTCGACGCTGTCTTGTGGCGTCGGCAGTACGCCTGTCGGCTGACCTGTCAGGTAAAGAGTATTTTGCGCCGCAACGCCACCCGTCGGATCGCCCGCGTAGCTCGCGGTGTAAGTGGACATGTTGCCGTCCATGTCGTTGGTGTTGTTGCCGCCGTCGAGCGAGAAGAAGGTCTGATCATTCACGGTTCCGGCAACGCTGCCTTCCGGGCTGACTCCGGGTTGCAGTTCGACAAAGCTGCTCACGTCGCGGCCGATGCTCGGCAATGCGTCGAGCGCGGCACTGGTGATCGTATTCCCCACCGTGGCGTTCATCGTCTGCAGATCGTTACTGACCGCCGTCACTTCCACCACGACGTTGCTGCCTCCGACCTGCAAAGAGAGGTTGATAGTGGTCGCGACTCCGACCTTGATCGTGGTCTGCGTCTTGGTCGTGGAAAAGCCCTGCTTCGTAACCACGATCTCGTAGTTGCCGGGAGAGACATCGACCATCACGTATCGGCCAGTATCGTTGGTGGCGACAGATCTGCTGTTCTTCGTAGAAGTGTCGGTGACCATGACCGTAGCGCCATTCACCACCGCGCCGCTGGCGTCGGTGACCGTTCCCGAGATTGTGCCCGAGGACGCCGATTGAGCCCTGACGGACGGAACACTGCTCAGCCACAGCACGGCGGAACAGAGAATGAGAACTGCAGATAGAGAAGAGAAAATCTGCTGACGGATGCGCATTGCAACCCTCCTGGGTGAGAGCGATCTCGCTCGGAAACGGCCTTTCTTCTGCTTGACCGAGAGACCCCTTGGGAAATCGGGCCTCCGCTGCCGGGAACAATCAGGCGGCTACGCGGAAAACCCGCTAATAGGTCGGGAACACTACCACCAACCAATGAACAAAAACAAGTATTAATCGTATCGATTTGGTTTTTCGATTAAATTCTGTGTAAGTATCTGATTTTGCAAGAGATGAGTGAATGCAACGCGTGACTCGCGACGGAACCCGAAATCAAATATTGAGTCCGTTATGTATCTCGTCGCGCCAGGATCCAACTGAAACACAACCTCGCGGCATTGATGAGTCAGGAATAAATGTGTCCGTCGCTGTCACTTCCTTCTTTCTCCGGTCACGGCACCCTCGCAATATTCAGTAGGTTGGTAGTATTACTGGACTCAATAAGCCGGCGGAGAACTGCCGCCGCGGGAGGCGTGCACGATATGAAGATCGCAAAAGACGTCACCGAGCTGATTGGCCACACGCCGTTGGTACGGCTAAACAGAGTCACCGAAGGCTGCGTCGCTGAAGTTGTGGCGAAACTCGAAAGCCAGAATCCGCTGGCCAGCGTGAAAGATCGCATTGGCGTGAGCATGATTACGGAGGCCGAGCGCCAGGGGATGATCCATCCCGGAAAGACTGTGCTCATCGAGCCGACTAGCGGGAACACCGGAATCGGTCTTGCTTTCGTTGCCGCGGTCAAAGGCTACAAGCTGATTCTGACGATGCCCGAAACCATGAGCCTGGAGCGCCGCGTGCTGCTGCTGGCTTTCGGCGCGGAGATCGTCCTCACTCCGGGCCCGCGAGGCATGACGGGCGCCATTCTGAAAGCAAAAGAGATACTTGCTAACACTCCCGGCGGCTATATGCTGCAGCAGTTCGACAACGCCGCCAATCCTAAGATTCACTTCGAAACCACCGGGCCCGAAATCTGGGAAGACACCGACGGGCGCGCCGACATTCTGGTCTCAGGCGTGGGCACCGGCGGTACGATCACGGGCATCTGCCAGTACATCAAGCCGAAGAAGCCTTCTTTCCAAGCCGTGGCCGTCGAGCCAGCGGACAGCGCAATTCTCTCCGGCGGCAAGCCGTCACCGCATAAGATTCAGGGCATCGGCGCGGGATTTGTCCCCAGCATCCTGCGTCGCGACTACATCGACGAAGTCATCACTGTAACCAACGACGAGGCCATCAACATGGCGCGCCGGCTTCCGCTCGAAGAGGGACTCTTCGTCGGAATCTCTTCCGGAGCCGCAGTGGTTGCAGCGCTGAAGGTGGCGCAGCGCGCGGAGAGCAAAGGTAAGCTGGTGGTCGTGATTCTGCCGTCTTTTGGCGAACGCTATTTGAGCAGCATCCTGTTTCAGGAGCTGCGGGAGAAAGCGCTGCAGATTCCCACGGTCGCACTGCCCCCGGCCTGATCCATGTTGTGGACATTGTTGCGAACATCGGTGTGATCATCCATGCCGCACCTGCTCTTGCTAATTCGCGAAGACGTGGCCAATGTGGTGGAGCACGACCCTGCGGCCAAGTCCCGTCTGGAAGTGTTCCTGTGCTACTCCGGGCTGCATGCGGTCTGGTTTTACCGCATGAATCACTGGCTGTGGAATCACGGCTTGTTTTTGCTGGCCCGAATGTTGTCGCAGGCCGCCCGCTTCCTGACCGGAATTGAAATCCATCCTGCAGCAAAGATTGGACGGCGTTTGTTCATCGATCACGGCCACGGCGTGGTCATCGGTGAGACTGCGATCGTGGGTGATGACGTCACGCTATATCAGGGCGTGACCCTTGGCGGCACCGGCAAGGAGCACGGCAAACGACATCCCACAATCGAAGACAACGTGGTGGTTGGCGGTGGCGCGAAAATTCTTGGCAACATTATTGTCGGAAAGAACTGCCGCATCGGTGCCGGGTCGGTCGTTCTACGAAACGTTCCCGAGGACTCCACCGTTGTGGGCGTGCCTGGACACATTATCTTCCGCGAAGGTAAGCGCGTGGTGATTACCGACCCCAAGCAGATCAACGATCCGCTCTCGGAAGCTCTGGCTGCGGTCGCGACCGAAGTGAACAGACTCCGCGAACGCGTTCAGCAACTGGAGGGTTCGGGGACGAAGGGCGAACCTCCGTCGGAGTCGATGCAAAGAATTATGGAAGACGTCGACTATCAGATTTAACGCGGCACCTAACCCGGGCAGACGGAATCTTGTCGCGTCATTTCCCGGTCGATCCTCCGCCCAATGCCCAGCGGATTCCCCTCTTTCAACGCATCGGGCAGCCCACTGTCTGGAAGCCAACCACCTTCGCCAGACTTTCCACGCGCGCAGGAAACACCGGCGGCCGCACTGAATCCGGATTCCACTGAAAGAGAAATTGTGTAGCTGGCCCGCATACTCGACCTTGGCACGGACCCATGCCGCACCGAGTCTGCAACTTCGCCGCGCGCCAGGATCCATGTTTCTGCAGGCGACCGTACGAAACGTCTTCGCAGCGGCAAACGATCGTCTCTGCGGATGGTAAGTCCCTCAACTCCTGGCGCAGACCGAACGTTCGATCCAACATGCGGGCAAAACGACGCGCCCTCCGTCGCTCGCCGAACATTTCTCGGGCCTCTGGCGCGCGGCCGCCAGCAGCCAGCCCGGCGATCTGCCCCTCCACCAGCGCCAACTCCACGCCTCCTATACCAGTGGGTTCGCCCGCGCAGAACACTGCCTTGGCCGACGTTTCCTGGAACTCGTCAACCTGCACATAGCTGCCGCTGATTCTGCAGCCGAGCAGAGAGTGCAGTTCCACGTTGGGAACCAGATGAAATCCGCAAGCCAGATAGTCGCACGGAATGACTCCGGTCTTACCGTTTCGAGAAATGGTAACGCTTTCGAGCGCTGGTCCACCACGCGCCGCCAACGGCCAACTGCTCGTCGCGAATGGGATGCCCGCCAGTTGTTTCTTTAATTGCAAGGCCTGAGCGATCTTTTCAGGATAGCCCAACAACGCAGCACCGAATTGCGCCAGCCTGCTCCACGATGCTTGTTCGCAAATCATCGGAATCTCGGCACCCTGCTTGCGCAGGTATGCCGCCACCGCCAACAGCAGGGGTCCGGTACCCGCAATTACGACGCGTTTGCCACGAATCGGCAATCCAGACTTCACCATTGCCTGCAAACCTCCGGCTCCCATCACGTTCGGCAGGGTCCAGCCGGGAAAGGGCAGGAATCGTTCCCGCGCGCCGGTTGCGACGACCAGATTCGTGTAGCGCAATTCGTAGAGATCGTGGGGTCCCTCAGCCAACAGCACGCCCGCTTCCGGCCGATGAAAAACTCTCATCCCATACAGCTTCGTAGCGTCGGCGTTTCTCAGCCGTTCATCCCATCGGGCGGCGTCTTCGCTGTGCTCATCACTCGATCCTCGCCAAATCTGGCCGCCGGACCTTGCGTTGTCGTCCACGAGCCCGACGCGCACGCCGCACTCCGCCGCTCGCAGCGCAGCAGCCATGCCCGCTGGCCCCGCACCGATCACCAGCACATCGAACCGCTGCGAATCAGCCATCGGTTCTCACTTCCATTCCGGGTTCGCACAGAATCTGGCAACTTCGGCAATGCGGCACTCCGTTGATCGACACCCGGCACTCATAGCAGATCCCCATTCCGCACAACGGCCCGCGCGGCTCGCCGCTCACTGAGGTTCGGCATGCTTGCCCGGCAATCGCCACGGCCACTGCAACTGTGGCGCCCGCAAGCACACTTACCTGCTGTCCGTTCACAGTCAAACTCACGGCACTAGCTGCCGGATCAGGCATGGAGAAATTCTTTCCCCGCACGCGATGGCAAGTACGGCTCAATCAAAATTTCGGGCTTCTCCCCAGTGATCTGATCCACCAGAATCCTCGCCGTGGCCAGTGAGGTCGTGATCCCCAGTCCCTCATGCCCAGTAGCGAGAAACAAAGACTTGTCTTCCGGCCACGGGCCAATCAGCGGCAATTTATCGGGCGTTGCTGCACGGAATCCAGTCCAGGTACGCACCGCCGACATTGGTCCCAGCCCAGGCATATATTCTTGTGCGCGCTGCAACATGCGACGCAGGATTTCCTGATCCACATCCTTGTGCTCCGCCCCATATTGTCGTGACGACCCGATCAGAATCTGTCCGGTGCGGCGTGGCTGCACGTTAAACGCGACCGAATCGCTGCTCACAGAGTGCGCGCTCTTCAAGTATCCGAGTTCCACCAACTGATGCCGCAGAAATCCGGGATAGCGATCGGTAATTACCAGATGTCCCTTGCGCTTCTTGATCTCAATTGCTCCTATCAGTTCCGGCGACCAGGCTCCGGCTGCGTTGACAATCGTTTCGCCTTGGATTTCGACACCGCTCGCCAGCCGCACCCGCCCTTGTCCCACCTGTGTAGCCGAAGCAGCGGTTCGCAGTTCCGCGCCGCGCTTCTGCGCGCGATCCATCAGGAAACGTGCGGCGCAGGGCGGATACAGCACTGCATCCTCAGTAACCTGCAGACCGCCCACCATGCCTACACGCAAGTTGGGTTCCAGCCGCCGCAAAGCCTGGGCGTCAAGCACGGTAGTCGGAACTCCGCGTTCGGCATAAAACGAATGTTTGCGCCGCACTTCGGCCATTTCTTCTTCGTCCGCGGCGACCCAGATGGTTCCACACTGTTCGTACTCGACGTCCACCGGCAATTCCGGCCGCAACGCCTGCCACAGTTGCTGCGAGTATCGCGTCAGGGCAAGCTGCGCCTCGGAATCGTCCATGACGACGATGTGCCCCATCCCAGCTGCGGTGGCGCCGCTACCCACCACATCTCGGTCCACGACCGCAACCCGCAGTCCGCGCCGTGCACACTCGTCCGCACAAGCTGCGCCTACGATTCCAGCGCCAACAATCACTACGTCAAAAGCTTTGCCACTCATTGTCAGTAACTCAAGGTCGAACCACACGTCGCTGTTCGAGCTTTCTAGAATTCGACGATTAGTGTAGACAATATCCACTACCGTTGCACTGCTACCTCAGCGCGGAGAAACCGATACCTACAATTCGGATGGTCGTCTCGCAGGCAGCTCTTGAACGCGGCTGCGGGCGCGGCCGGATGGCAGGTGATCGCCGAGGCGCTACCGGAAAACCCAGTGTCGCTGAAACCTTTGACAAAGGTACGTTCGTCCATTTAATGTTCCGATGCGTAAACGTTTACGATATCGATTTTGCCCGCTTGATTTCGAACTTAGAGGATTCCTAGTTTTCCCCAGATGCTGCTGAAGTCACTACGCGAAGAGGTGCTGGAAGCGAACCTGGAACTGGTTCGTCGCGGCCTCGTGCTCTATACCTTCGGCAATGCGAGTGGCATCGACCGCGGCCAGGGATTGGTCGCCATCAAGCCCAGCGGCGTTCCCTATGACGAACTCACGCCGGAGCAGATCGTGATTTCCGATCTCAGCGGGAAAATCGTCGACGGAACCCTGCGCCCCTCTTCGGACCTGCCAACGCATCTCGAGTTGTACAAACATTTCCCGAGCATCGGAGGGGTGGCCCACACGCACTCGGAATTTGCCACCGCCTGGGCCCAGGCAGAAACGCCGATTCCATGTTTCGGCACCACCCACGCGGATTCCTTTCACGGCCCCATTCCCGTCACGGAGCGTCTGAGTTCCAAGGAAATAGAGGGCGACTACGAACTCGAGACGGGCGCTGCCATCTGCCGCACGTTTTCAAAGCTCGATCCCAACGCCATTCCGGCGGTGCTAGTCGCCGGCCACGCCCCCTTCTGTTGGGGCGCGAACGCCGCTGAGGCGGCTCACAACGCGGTGATTCTCGAATTCGTGGCGCGCATGGCGCTCCACACGGTGTCGATCAACGCTGAATCCCGGCCTCTCGCGCGCGAGCTGCATGACAAGCATTTTCTGCGCAAACACGGCCGCAACGCCTACTACGGACAGGTAAAAACGTAATGAATCTAGCCCTCGCGGTCCCAGATTCGTCCAGCCTGGTTCACCTTCATCCGGTGGACATGGTCATCGTGGCTTTCTATTTTGCGCTGGTGCTAGCTATCGGCGTCTACCTCAAAGGACGGGCGAACACTGGCGAAGACTTCTTCATGGCGGGCCGGGAAATGACCGCGTGGGTCGCTGGCCTGAGCTTTCTCTCGGCGAATCTGGGCGCGCTGGAATTGATGGGGTGGGCGGGTTCTGCTTATCAGTACGGCATTCTGGCGACGCACTGGTACTGGATCGGCGCCATTCCGGCCATGTTGTTTCTGGCACTAGTGATGATGCCGTTCTATTACATCTCGAAGACGCACTCAGTTCCGGGATATTTGAAGCTGCGTTTCGGCGAGCCTGCCCGCGCGCTCTCCGCGGTTTCATTTGCCTTCATGACCGTGCTGATGAGCGGCGTCAACATGTTCGCGATGGCCAAGGTCATGCAAATCGTCTTGGGATGGGACATCAATTTCAGCATTTGGGTTTCGTCTCTCACGGTTGCGGTGTACGTCACGCTGGGCGGATTGCGTTCTGCCATCTTTAATGAAGTGTTGCAGTTTTTCTTGATCTGGGCGGGCGCTCTGTTGATTCCGATTCTCGGACTTTACGAGGCGGGAGGGTGGGGAAACCTGAAGATTCTGATCGCGCAACGCGCGTCGGAACAGTATGTCCACCTGTGGGCTGGCTTGGGCTCCTTCAGCACAAATCCTATGGGCATTCACTGGACGGGCATTGTTTTCGGACTCGGAGCCGTGATCTCCATGGGCTACTGGACGACGGATTTTCTGGTTGTGCAGCGCATCCTGGCGGCGAAAGATATTCGCAGCGCCGAGATGGCGCCAATCATCGGCGCAGGATTCAAGATGCTGGTGCCAATCATCGTGATTCTCCCCGGCCTGCTGGGTCTGGGCCTGCTCCCGATGAAACTTGTTCCGGAATCGGTGGCGACAGTAACGCATGGCTACAGTTACAACGATGTTCTCCCTCTCATGCTGGCCCGTTACTGCGGGCCGGGACTCTTGGGCCTCGGCGTTACAGCGTTGATTGCCGGTTTTATGTCGGGCATGGCCGGGAACGTCAGCGCTTTCACGACCGTATGGACCTATGACATTTACCGCCCGCTCATCAACAGCAAAGGCAGCGACCATCACTATGTGAATATGGGGCGCTGGACCACCATCATCGGAGTCCTGATCAGCGTGGGCACGGCGTACCTCGTCATGCGTTCGGCCAGCATCATGGACTACGTTCAGGCCCTGTTCAGCTTCTTCATTGCTCCGCTGTTTGGCACCGTTGTGCTTGGCATGTTGTGGAAGCGCGCGACCAATGCCGGCGGATTTTGGGGACTGCTTACTGGCACGCTGTGCTCGGTCAGCATGTGGACCTGGGTGAAGATCGATCCGACCGCCCTTCGCTACGTTGCGCTCTCCCCCGATGCCAAGGCCCTGGCGCAAGACATGTACCAGGCGTTGTGGTCGTTTCTGACTTGCGTGATCGTGACCGTCATAGTGAGTCTGGCTACCAAGCCGCAGCCCGACAGCGCATTGGCAGGCCTGGTCTATGGTGAGACGGAGATCCCGTCCGTGGGAGACGTCCCGCTGTATCAAAAGCCGCTGTTCTGGGCGACGATTGTTGGGATCATATTCATCGTGCTGAATATCATCTTCTGGTAGGCGGAGAACTTATGACAACAGCTGGCAGATCGGCCTCAATCTGGTTTTTCATCGGTATTTCGCTGCTGATCAATGGCGTGCTAATTCTGGGCGCAGGGTTGTATGAATACGCACATCCCCCGGCATTGGATCAGCAGGTCGTGCTGTTTCAGCTGCATGCCAGCGTGTGGTGGGGTGGCCTCTTGACCCTGCTGGGCGGCTTTTACTCGTGGCACTATGCCCCATCGCGGGAACACGACTAAGAGTTTTGCGATTCAGGGGAGAGATGTCATGTCCGGCAAGAAAATGACGATGGGCGTCATCATCGGGAATCGCGGGTTCTTTCCCGACCAGTTGGCGAAATCAGGACGCGAAGAAATCATCCAGGCACTGGCTAAGGCCGGCATCGATTGTGTAGTGCTCGGCCCCGAAGATAGCAAGCATGGCGCGGTAGAGACTCACGAAGAAGCCAAGCGCTGCGCAGCGCTGTTCCAGAAGAATCGCGAGAAGATCGATGGCGTGATCGTGTCGCTACCGAATTTTGGCGACGAGCGCGCCATTGCCGACACGATGCGCATGGCCCGGCTCGACGTTCCCGTGCTGGTGCAGGCCACGCCGGACGACGCGGCCAACATGACGATCCTGCACCGTCGCGACAGCTTCTGCGGGAAGATGTCGGCGTGCAACAACCTCCGGCAGTACGGCATTCCTTATTCGCTCACCAAGCTGCACACCGTCCGCCCGCAATCGAAAGAGTTTGAGAACGACCTGGCCTGGTTTGCCGCGGTGTGCCGCGTGGCCAACGGCATGCGCAACGTGCGCGTGGGCAGCATCGGTGCGCGGCCCACGGCATTTAATACTGTCCGCTATAGCGAAAAGCTCCTCGAAGCCCACGGGATCTCGACCGAGACGCTCGATCTGTCGGAAGTCTTCGGTCGCATCGCCAAGCTGAAAGATGATCACGCCGGAGTGCAGGACAAACTCGCCGAGATTCGCAAGTACGTCACCACGAGCGGTGTCCCCGATGCAGCGCTGGTCAAGATGGCGAAGCTCGGCCACGTCATCGATGACTGGATGAAGCAGACCGACGTGAAAATCAGCGCCGTGCAGTGTTGGACCTCAATGGAAGAATTCTTCGGCGTGGTTCCATGCACCATCATGAGCATGATGAGCAACAACCTTCTGCCCGCGGCTTGCGAGGTCGATGTCTGTGGAACGCTGAGCATGCATGCTCTCGCGCTGGCTTCGCAAACGCCGAGCGCGCTGCTCGACTGGAACAATAACTACGGCGACGATCCCAACAAGGCCGTCTGCTTTCATTGCAGCAACCTGCCCAAGCATTTTTTCCAGGACGTCCGCATGGATTTCCAGGAGATCATCGCAGGAACAGTCGGCAAGGAAAACACATTCGGCACCGTCGTGGGCCGCGTGAAGCCGGGCGCGATGAGCTTTGCGCGCTTCTCCACCGACGATACCGCAGGAGTGATTCGCGGGTACGTGGGCGAAGGCTCGTTTACCAGCGACTCGCTAAACACGTTTGGCGGCGTGGGCGTGGTACAGATTGCCGGGCTGCAGAAGTTGCTGCGCTACATCTGCGAAAACGGATTCGAACATCACGTGGCGGCAAACTTCTCAACCACCGCCGCAGCAGTCCATGAAGCGTCGGTACGCTACTTGGGATGGCAGATGCACTGGCACGGGAATTAGAGGGCAACTCTGTCACTCCGACCTGCGCGAAAGCCAGAAAGTAACTCTGTCGCTCCGAGCGAAGCGAGGAAGTGGAAGAACCTGCTGTTTTCTCGACACCCTTGCGAGTTCGTTGGCGCACTCCAATTTCATTGGCGAGACACTACTCATGGCAATTGTGGAGGGAGTAGATTTGGGCACGCTCAAATTTCGGGTTTCCATTGTGCATAGTGAGCGCAGCCGGCGGAAGGACCAACAGTCGGCCGCGTGCTGCCGATGTTGATTAAGATTGCACGCGGATGACTCGCTGCTACCCTCCGGCGATTGCCCCGACGATTAAGAAAGGTTCCTTCCCCGAAACCACTGCGTCGGGCAGCGGCGAATCCGGCGGCTCGTGTGAGAGGTCTTCCTCACACGCGAAGAATCGCAGGAACGCTCTCCGCTGTTGGGTACCGTGATCGCGAATCGTACCCTTCAGCATCGGATACTCCGCCTCGATCGCGTCAAGCACTGACCGTTGCGTCACTGGACCTTCTACTTGAAGCTGGACTTCCCGACCTACGTGCGCCAGCGTGCGAAGATGTTGTGGAAGCTCGACTCGAATCGTTACTGCCATCTCAAGAGCACCTTCATTTCACATACGTCTCTTGCATATAGAGACCTTTCCATTCGCCGCCCGCACGAACCCATACTTCACCAAAGGCACTCTTGGCCTTCGAAACTTCTCCGCCGGATTTGCCCTCATACTGCGCGATATAGGTAACCAACGCGGCATTGGGCCCGATCGATTTCACGTTGAAATCGCTGAGGGTGTAGTTGATGAGTTCGAAGTCGTCCACGGAATTGACTTCCGTTTTCTTGTCACCGAACGCGCTGAGGCCCTCCTCGAACTGGCGGAACTCACCATCTATCATTGCGGAAAGAGTGGTTTTGTCTTTGTTTTTATAAGCCTCCCAGAGCTTCCGCACCCGTGTTTCGATTGGAGGGGGCGCGGGCTTGGCTGCCGACTGCTGCTGCTGTGCTGCTACCGCACTTGCGAATGACAACAACACTGCAACCGCAACCAACTTTCTCTTCATGTCTTCTCCTGAGGAAACCGTAGCGACGCTATCAGCCTGAAAGCGGCAAAGTCAAAAACCCGACCTCCTCGCAAACAGACGCGAGAAGGATGGGGCACTCTCCGCAATTTCTGAGTTTCGGTTACGCCAGCGTCTGCACTTCCACTGACAACACTCCTGGCAGATCGCGGACGATCGGGTTCCAACTGTCCCCCGCGTCGGCAGAGCAATACACCTGTCCGCCGGAGGTGCCGAAGTAAATGCCGCACTTGTCGAGCTTATCGACGGCCATCGCATCGCGCAGGACGTTGACGTAGCAGTTTTCTTGCGGCAGGCCCTTGGTCAGCGCTTCCCACTCATTACCACCCGTGCGGCTGCGGTACACTCGCAGCTTTCCGTCCATCACGTAGTGCTCACCGTCGCTCTTGATGGGGATCACGTAAACCGTCTCCGGCTCATGCGAGTGGACGTCGATGACGAAGCCGAAATCCGTCGGCAGATTGCCGCTGATCTTGGTCCACTGATCGCCGGCGTTATCCGACCGCATCACGTCCCAGTGCTTCTGCATGAACAGCACTCCCGGACGCGTCGGATTCATCGCAATGTGATGCACACAGTGGCCGATCTCGGAGGTGGGGTTAGGAATGTATTTCGAATAGAGTCCCTTGTTGATTGGCTTCCAGCTCTTGCCGCCGTCGTCGGTACGGAAGGCGCCCGCAGCCGAGATCGCAATGTAAATGCGGTCCGGATTGCTGGGATCAAGAATCACCGTGTGCAGGCACATGCCGCCAGCGCCAGGCTGCCACTTGGGACCAGTGCCGTGCCCGCGCAGGCCGGGAAGTTCGTGCCAATTCTGTCCGCCATCGGTCGAGCGAAACAGCGCGGCGTCTTCGACTCCGGCGTAAATGGTGTCGGCATCGCTAAGCGACGGTTCAAGATGCCATACCCGCTTGAACTCCCAGGGATGCTGCGTGCCGTCATACCACTGGTGCGTTGTGAGCGGCGCAGCGGCTGCGTCGTATACAAACTTGTTGCTCTCGCCCTTGGGCATGCCGCCCGGGCCAGCCGTTTCGCCCGGAGGAGTTCCCGGCTGGTGCCAGGTCTTGCCGCCGTCGTCGGACCGCTGAATGACTTGCCCGAACCATCCGCTGGTCTGCGAGGCGTAGATGCGATTCGGATCGACGGGCGATCCCTTGAGGTGATACAGCTCCCATCCCGCAAAGTGCGGGCCGCTCACTTCCCAATTTTGCCGTTTGCCGTCGGCAGTAAGAATGAATGCCCCTTTGCGCGTACCTACCAGGACTCTGACTCTGCTCATGAATGACTCCTTCGTGGGGAATCGATTTTATACGATTTTACCCATGTGAATTCGTTATGAGTCAAGTTGTTGATTAAGACGAATCGGCGACACACTTTCTAAGTAAGTGCGATCAACACGAGGACAATGTCAGTGTTTTGGGCCCGTTGCGGGTTCGTAGACGCGTACGTAGTCCACCAGCATAGTCTGCGGGAAGATGCCGGTCGCGTCCGGATTCCCTGGCCAGTCGCCACCAACCGCCACGTTGAGCAGCAAGAAAAATGGATGGTCATAAACCCACTTCGCTCCCTTCGGTAGGTCGGCGGGAGTGCGCGTTGCGTACAGATGATCATCGACATAGAAGCGGATCACGCTCGGTTCCCACTCGACGGCGAAAATGTGAAAATCATCGGCAAAGCTTGGGTTGCCTGGCAGAGAAAAGGAAGAGCCGATGCCGCCGGCGCCGGAGTATCCAGGACCGTGAATCGTGCCGTGAACGACCGCGGGCTCCTTGCCAATGTTTTCCATGATGTCGATCTCGCCACAATCAGGCCAGCCGGGTTTATCAATGTCGTTGCCCAGCATCCAAAACGCCGGCCAGATGCCCTGTCCACGTGGAATCTTCATCCGTGCTTCGAAGCGCCCGTATGTCTGCGAAAACTTTCCCAGCGTTTTCAACCGCGCGGATGTGTAGTTCCTGGAAACGCCGTCGGCCCCGGTGTATTTCTCCTGCAGCACCCTGATCACAAGGTTCCCGTCCTGTTGCCATGCGTTCTTCAGACGGCTCGTGTAGTACTCAAGCTCGTTGTTGCCCCAGCCTCTACCACCAGTTTCCAAGACCCACTTTGACGAGTCGACTGCGGATCCGTTCGTGCCGTCGAACTCGTCGCTCCAAACCAGCTTCCACGGCGGAACGGAGGCTTGCGGCGCACCAGCCTGTGCAGCCGCAGATAGCCCATATATGCCAACCAGAACCACTGCGAATAAAACAGGACGATGCCCTTTGGATCTCATGGATACTCCGTGACCTCGAGAATGTTCTACCTATACTTTCGAACTATACTCACACACTCGCTCACGCACTATACTTCACGGCGACCTCATTCGTGCCGGGAGAACTCGTGTCGAACGAACAGACAAGACGTACCTTCCTGAAACTATCTGCCGTGGGACTGACCGCAACCGCGACTGCCGACCTTGCTGCCGCCCTCGCACCTTCCGCAGCCCCGCCACCAGCGGGAGACATCTCGGTGCGGGTCACGAGCGGCAAACTCCGCTACGCCGCCGCGGATGGTCTAACCTGGCGAACTGCCAGCACTATGCCCGACAACGCCATCGTGCTCGATCCCAGCAAGAAGTTCCAAGAGATGCTCGGTTTCGGTGCGGCCTTTACCGATGCTGCCTGCTACATGTTTAACCAGCTTTCCGCCGCTGCGCGCGAAGAGTTGTTTCACGACCTTTTTCATCCGTCGGAAATGGGGATGAACGTCTGCCGCACCTGCATCGGATCCAGCGACTATTCCACGGAAATGTTCAGCTACGACGAAGGCGATCCCGATCCCGAGATGAAGCGATTCTCGGTCGCCCACGATCAAGCCTACGTTCTGCCCATGTTGCGGCTCGCGCGGAAGGCGAATCCGGACTTGTTCCTATTTTCATCGCCATGGAGCCCTCCGGGATGGATGAAGGCCGGCGGCTCAATGCTGGGCGGTTCGATGCGGCAACACTACTTTGGGCCGTACGCGCAGTATTTTGTGAAGTTCCTGCAGGCCTACGCTGCGGAAGGTGTGCCGGTGCAAGCCGTCACGGTTCAGAATGAAGTCGATACCGACCAGGACGGCCGCATGCCCGCCTGCTCCTGGCCCCAAGAATACGAGATTGGATTTGTCAAGAACCACCTGGGCCCCGCGCTCCAGCAGAGCGGCCTGCCCACAAAGATCTGGATGCTCGACCACAATTACAACCTGTGGGGACGAGCCATCTGCGAGCTCGATGAAGACGGCCTGCGAAAATATTGCAACGCCATTGCATTCCACGGATACGTCGGCACTCCGGAGATGATCGACAAGGTGCACGACGCGCATCCCGACGCACAACTGTATTGGACAGAAGGGGGTCCCGACTACACGTCTCCCGTCTATGCCACCGAATGGGCCACGTGGGGGCAGACGTTCACGCAGGCGATTCGACATTGGTGTCAGGCGATCAGCGGATGGAATCTGGCGCTCGATGAAAAGGGCCGGCCGAATATTGGGCCGTTTCCGTGTGGTGGAATGGTCACGATCAATTCGCAGACCAAAGAGATCACGCGCAGCGGCCAATATTGGGCGTTCGCGCATTTCTCGCGCCAGGTGCGACGAGGTGCAAAGAGGTTTGACTCCACCAGCAAGCTTGCCGACGTAGACCAGGTGGCCTTCGAGAATCCCGATGGACAAAAAGTTCTAGTCGTAACGAATTCCGGCCCTGCGAAGACGGCAACTCTGAGACAGGCTGACAAGATCGCCGAGCTTTCTCTTGCGCCGGACTCCATGATGACCCTATCATGGAAGTGATCTGGAACATGGAGGCCTCCCAAGTGCAAGAATTACACGCCGCTCCCTGGCTGGCGGCATTCCAAATTGGCTTAAAATCAGCAAGTTAGGTTTGGCAGCTGCTGTGCAACCTTTTACACGTTCCCGTCCTCAGATAGAGGTTGGTTGCTTCGGCGGAGAAGCGACGGACGCAGAGGTTTGCGTCCCCTCGAGTCAACGGCTGCGAGAATCGCTCTTCGTCTAGCGCCCGCGTCTCATGACGCGATCCTGAGGACCGCGCCGCATGTCTGAAGGCTGTTGTTCTGGTCAGCAGTCCGAATCATACGGCAGTGTCGCTTGTTCCCGGTGAGGCCTGGGGTTAGAACGCCCGCTGTACCGTGGGCTTGGGAGGACGTGCCAGATGCGATTGCTTAGCGCCAGACTTATCATCTCGCTCGTTATCGGCATCACGCTGGTATCGCTGTGCACCTCGTACTACCAGGCAATGGTGCTCAACCGGGGGCTGCAGAAAGATCTGCAACGCAGCGCTGAGGTGTTGGGCGAGAGTCTCGCCCGAAACGTGGAGCGTGATCTGGAGCGGGACGCGCAGCACAGCCTGCAGCGCACCGTCCAGCAGTTCGCCAACCGGGAACACCTGGCCGGGCTGGCCGTCTATGATCCGCAGGGCCATCCGATCGCCGTCACTACGAGCATTGAGCCGTTGATGGCGACCGCCCCTGCGACCGTTCTGCAATCTATCCACGAAAATCACGGCGCAAGCGCCTTCGTGCGTATGGGCAGCGCCTCGATTCACATCTATGCTTTGCCCTTGCACCGAGGAGATGACCTCCTCGGCACTCTGGCGATCGTTCACGATTCCGGCTACATCCGGCAAGAGAGCTTGCGGATCTGGCGCGAGACTTTCCTGAGCGCACTTGCGCATGTTGTTCTCATCGTGCTCATCACGCTGTTGATTGTCCGCTGGAGCATCGCCGGCCCTATCGCGCGAACCGCGCACTGGATGAAGGCCCTGCGCACGGGCCGAGGTACGGTGCGCATCAGAGTTCCGGATCTGGAAATGTTTCGTCCTTTGGCGCGTGAGGTCGCGACCTTTGCCGAGAGTCTAAATACGGCGCGCTCGGCCGCCGAGTTGGAAGCTCGACTGCGTGAGAGCGGAGAGTCGATGTGGACCGCCGACCGCCTCGCGGTGCACGTGCGCGCAAAACTGCAAGACGGCAGACTCTTTGTCGTTTCGAACCGCGAACCCTACACTCACGTAAGACGCGGAAAATCCATCGAGGTTAACGTTCCGGCCAGCGGCCTGGTGACTGCGCTCGAGCCTGTCCTTCGTGCCTGCGATGGAACCTGGGTCGCGCACGGATCGGGCGATGCCGATACGGAAATGGTGGACGCGAACGACCGTTTGCCGGTTCCGCCGGATGATCCGCGCTACACGCTGCGTCGAGTCTGGCTGACCAAAGAGGAAGAGGAAGGGTATTACTACGGTTTCGCCAACGAAGGGTTATGGCCTCTCTGCCACATCGCCCATACGCGCCCGCTGTTCCGCGCCGCCGACTGGAAGTGCTATCAGGAAGTTAACCGCAAGTTCGCCGATGCACTGCTCGAAGAGATGGAGAATGTCAGCCGGCCGGTTGTGCTGGTGCAGGATTATCACTTTGCGCTGCTGCCTCGCATGATCAAGCAGCGCAGGCCGGACGCGCGCGTGGCCATCTTCTGGCATATCCCGTGGCCGAATCCGGAAGCTTTTGGGATTTGTCCATGGCAACGCGAACTGGTGGACGGCCTGCTGGGTGCCGATCTCATCGGATTCCATATTCAGGCGCATTGCACCAACTTCCTGCAGACCGTCGATCGGATCGTCGAATCACGCATCGACTGGGAACACTTCTCGGTGCAACGCCTCGACCATCGCACTATGGTGCGTCCCTTCCCCATCAGCGTGGAGATGACGGAGTCCGCAACCACCACCGGACCTCCGCGCGAATCGGCCTATGAAGAACGCGGGTCACTTCTGAAGAGCCTCGGTGTCGAAGCTGCGCTTATGGGCGTCGGCGTCGATCGGATGGATTACACGAAAGGGATTCTGGAGCGCTTCCTCGCGATCGAGCGCTTTCTCGAAAAGTATCCGCGTTACCAGGGAGTGTTTACCTTCGTGCAGATTGGCGCCCCCACGCGCACGCACATCAAGCGCTATCACGACTTGCAGGCCGAAGTGGAGGCGGAAGCCGACCGCATCAATTGGAGATTTCAGGCAGATCAATGGAAGCCGATCGTCCTGTTGAACCGGCAGCATAGTCATAAAGAGATCGAGCCGTATTACCGCGCCGCTGATCTGTGCCTGGTAACTTCGCTGCACGATGGCATGAACCTTGTAGCAAAGGAATTCGTCGCCACCCGAAGCGACGAGCGCGGTGTGCTGATTCTCAGTTGTTTCACCGGAGCCGCCCGCGAGTTGCGCGACGCCCTTCAGGTGAATCCCTATGACATTGATCAGACCGCAGAGGCGATTCGAGCGGCTCTCGAGATGCAACCCGAGGAGAAGCAACTACGCATGCAGCACATGCGAAAACTGGTGCGCGAGAACAACGTGTATCGATGGGCGGGAACGCTGATTGGCGACCTCTGCGAAGTCCGCTTGGACGTTGCGGAAGAAGGCGGCAATCGATATCGCGCGGGTGCTTCGGTCGGATAGCGCCCACATAGACAACTCAGCTACTATTCGACTATTCGAATCCTGGAGCGCCGCAAAATCCCGCCGCGGAACAGCACGGTAAGCGTAGCGTCGGCATCCTGTCGGCTATCGCGAGAGCGCTCACAGACCCGACTTTCTTCAAGCCCTTTCGCGAGCATCCACTTCCACGCCGAGGCGTTCACTCGGCAGATCGAAGTACGCATTCGGTAGCTTGGGAACGACCTTCATCCGGCGAGGCACCGTTTCCTTTTCAATCTGCCGCAGAACCGTATCCGCAGCCGACTCGCCCAGATCCGACAACCACACTCGCATCTCGTCGGCTAACGGTTCCGGAAAGTCCATGCACTCGAGTTCCACCGACGCGACGGGCAACGCCAGTTCCTGCGGCAGAATCGCGTCAATGGCGATGACGCCTTCAACCCCGCGCTGCTGCAACTGCACCGGAATTGTGTTCCATTCAGAAGCACAATCAAAAGTTGCCAGAGCGAGCAGGTAGCCTCGACGATGCAACAGTTTTTGCACTCCGGCCACAACCCTCGCCACTTGCACTCGGCCAATGTCAGACGTGACGGCCGCAACCACGCGGGTTCGTTTTGTTCGCAAAGATCGCGCCCAGAGATTCGGGCGATAATTCAATTCGCCTGCAGCGCGGAAGACCCTCTCCTTGGTCCGCTGCGGAATCGCCCACGATGCAGGCGTATTGTTTAACACGGCAGAAACCGAACACGGGGCTAATCCAACCCGTTCGGCGACGGTGCGCAGGCTTACAACGGCTTTTTTGTCCGACACTTCTCCCCCTCATCCCAATTGCAGGATTCTCAAACGCCCCGACTTTTTCAGTTGCCGGTGCAGGCCTTGTTACAGACGACGAGGTCAACTACAGGAACGCATTCGCGGGGAACCAATCCGCAAAACTCTGGGTCTTCTGCGACTCTGCAGAAGAAGTACAGCTAGTGTGGAGGAGAAAGCGGCAGATAGTCCAACTCAAAAAATCCATTGTAAAGATCAGCGGAGCGATGAAGGGACGAAGACGGCCCTTTTGTGACGGGACTACTTGCCTTCAAACTGGCCGCGTCGCCGCGCTTCCTCGCACGTCTCGACCGGATCACGCCCAGTCATCTCTTTGTACCACGCAGGATGGAACGTCCAAGCCCACGCCTCGCTGACGGCTCCGCGAATCATGGCCTGAAAGGTTCCGGGCTCGCCAATCGTGCTGAGATAAATATGGATGAAGATTCCGCCCAACATGATGATCGCCGAGATATCGTGCAGGATGTAGCTGACCGCTACCGCCCACCGCCCAAACGTGCGTGTGCCTGCCCACAGAATAATCCCGGTGATCAGGTACACGGCGCAGCCACCCACGATCTCCCAGAATTGCGCTTTCTGTCCGGCGTTGAAGAAGCCGGTTTCTGGCGGATCCTGTTTCTCTTTCCCGCTGAAGAGATTTCGGATGTTCCACATCCACTTCGTGTCGGCCGCAGTCCACGTCATCGGCTTAATCCAGTTGAGCATCTGTAGCCCGAAGAAAATTACGAACCCCAGACCGAACCACGGATGCATCTCGCGGCTGAGTGGTCCCCCACCGAAAATGGGGGTAAACCAGCGGAACAGCCAGGGCAGATAAATGCTGAATCCGGTGAACAGCGCCAGAAAAAAGAAGAGAGCCACCATCCAATGCAGGAAGCGCGTGTACACGCGGTGCCGCAGTAGTTCGCCCACGTGGACTTCGTTCTGTCCGATCTGATCGAAGGCGTCGCGCGCCTTGTCGTCGAAACGTTCAATCGCACTGGACATCAGACGCCCTCCTTCTTACTCGGCGGCTCGGGCTGTGGCCGGCGCGGTCCCACCGTTACGTAGTGCAGCAGAACTCCGAGCAAACCGAACAGGGCAAATGTTCCCAGCACCGGTTTAAACAGCCACTTCCACACCGTGTAACTCCAGGGGATCACCGGGTTTTTCGGCAGGCCGCCATACCGCTCGGGATTCTCCGCATCGTGCAAAACGTAAACCACATGCGTGCCGCCGATCGACTGCGGATCGTAGACCCCGGCATGTTCGAACCCGAAGTTCTCGCGGAGTTGCTTGGCCCGCTCCTCAGCGATGTACTTCATGTCTTCCTTGGTCCCGAACTTCAGGCACCCGGTGGGGCACGCCTTGATGCAAGCCGGCTCCAGCCCACCGCCCACGCGGTCCGAGCATAGTGTGCACTTATAGACTTTCTTCGTCGCTGCATTGAACTTAGGAATGTCATACGGACATCCCGAGACGCAGAACTCGCAGCCAATGCAATTTTCCTGCTGGAAGTCGACGATCCCGTTGGTATACTGCACGATCGCGCCATCAGCCGGACACGCGCGCAGGCAGCCCGGGTCGGCACAGTGCATGCACTGGTCCTTGCGCATGAGCCACTGAATCGTTCCGTCTTCGCGCTGGTGTTCGTTGAACTTGATCAGGTTCCAGAAATTCCACCGCGTCTCCGGCATCGTCTGGTAGGTGTTGTCGAACGTGGTGGGACTGAAAGGCATGTCGTTCCATTCGACGCACGCCACCTCGCAAGCCTTGCAACCAATGCAGATCGTGGTGTCGATCAGCTTGCATACTTCCGGATCGCGTTGCATGTCGAACCCGGCTGCCGGCCCAGAGTGTCCCGAGATTTGCCGAACCTGAAGTGTCTTGCGGTCGCTCATGCTTTCGTCCGTACCGCCGGCGACTCGCCGGCTGTCCCGAGGGGCATCCCGTCCTCGCACCCATCGATTGTCTCTACACCTTCTCGATCTTCACTAAAAAGCCCTTGAACTCCGGCGTGAATGCATTCGGATCAATCACCGTCGGAGTCAGTTGGTTCGTCAGAGTTTTCGCCGTCTTACCCTCGTCTTCCGCAATGCCGCGGAATCCCCAATGAATCGGGATGCCGATCTGAAACATTTCTTTGCCGTCGATCTTCATCGGCCGGATGCGCCGTGTGACCATCGCTTTGGCAATGTAGTGGCTGCGCGCGCTCGTGACCCTGACGTTCTCTCCGCCTCGAATCCCCATGCGATCCGCAAGTTTGGCGGGAACCTCCACAAACGGCTCCGGCACCAGCTGCACGTTCATCGGGTTGTTCTTGGTCCAGTAGTGATAGTGCTCAGTCAGCCGGTACGTCGTGCAGATCACGTTGAAGCCCTGCTCGACCGTGCCGTACTTGTCCATATCGGTCTTGTATTTCTTCACCAGCGGATTGTTGGACTGGTTCGGGTGCAGCGGATTCGCGATCGGACTCTCAATGGGCTCATAGAATTCGGGGAAGGGCCCGTCGGCCATTGCGCCGAGCGGCACAAACAGTCGGCCCACGCCCTCCGGATTCATGATGAAAGGTCCCATGTGGTCTTTCGGTGGCGAATCAGGCTTGAAGTCGGGTACATCCACTCCGGCCCAGGTTTGCTTTCCCTCATCCCACCAAACCTGACGGCGAGGCGGATCCCACGGTTTGCCCTCAACATCGCACGATGCACGGTTGTACAACACGCGCCGGTTCATCGGCCACGACCACGCCCAGTTCGGATACACACCGAGTCCAGATGGATCTTCAGTTCCGCGACGCTGCGTTAGCGCGCCAGCCTCGGTCCATGATCCGCAGTACAACCAATTGCCCGAGAGTGTGGTGCCGTCATCCTTGAGCCATGAAAAGCCCGGAAGCTGCTGGCCCGCTTTGATGGTCACGTTCGTCTTGGGGTCTGTGATGTTCACAAGCGCTTTCCCGTTGATCTCTTTCGCAACCTCCGACAACGACGGGCTGTACGGATTTGTGTAGGCGAACGACGCATTCAGGACCGGGTCGGGGAACTTCCCTCCGTCCTTCTTGTAGAGTTCGCGCACCTTCAGAAAGATTGTCGCCAGAATGTCCTGATCGAGCATGGCTTGACCCGGCGGCGGCAGTGCCACGTTCTTCCATTGCAGCCAGCGCGCGGAATTTACGAATGTCCCATCCTTCTCGGCAAACCCCGCGCCCGGCAGGCGATAGACCGTGGTGTTGATCTGCTTCATCTCGTCGGTTGAGATGCCCGGCGCGCGCCAGAACTCGCTGGTTTCGTCGGGATAGATTTCGCAAACCACCAGCCAGTCGGCCTTCTTCAAGGCATCAATGTTTTTCTGAGAATCCGGCCCGATCATCACGCCATTCATGCCGAAGGCGAAGATTCCCTTAACCTTGCCTTCGTACATGTCATTCCAGATGTTCACCCACGAGTAGTTGCGGTCAATCTTCGGCAAGTAGTGGAACGCATAGTCGTTTTCTTTGGTCGCCGCGTTGCCGTACATCGCTTTGAGGAACGACACCGCGAACTTCGGCGTGTTCGACCAGTAGTTGAAAGAGTCCCACGGATCAGGCTTGGAGGTCGTCGGCGTAATCCGCTTGAGATAGGTGGCGAGATCCGCGTCAGACGGATTGGGCATCTTCAAGTAGCCCGGCAGAATGTCGAAGATGCCGGCCATGTCGGTGGCGCCCTGAATGTTCGAGTGTCCGCGCAGCGCATTTACGCCGCCTCCCGCGCGTCCGATATTCCCCATCAGCAACTGCAGCATCGCTGCCGTGCGGATGATCTGAGTGCCGAAGCTGTGCTGCGTCCAGCCCACGGCATAGATAATCGTGGCGACCTTTTTCAGGTCGCCGTCTTTGCGGACCGACGTAAACAGATCGGCCGCCTTCAGGAACTCGTCTTTTGGAATGCCGGTGATGCGCTCGACCATCTCCGGCGTATAACGCTCGTATTGTTTCTTCAGCAGTTGAAACACGCAGCGCGGATGCTGCAGGGAAAAATCAAATGCAATCTTTGGTGGCAATGCGGGTCCAGTCGCGGCTCCAGCTCTTGCTCCCGCGGGGCTCGCAGCCTGATGTCCTTGCCCCTGCCCGGTGTCGCTGCCCGTGGCGTGCGCTGCGGGCGGGTCTTGAGAAGCTGGAGTCGGCATCACTGCCCTCCCAGTCAGGTCTCCGCCTTCCTCGTAGTTCCAGCTCGCCTTGTCATACACCTGCTTCTCCGGATCGAAGCCCGAGTAAAGCCCGTCATCCGGAAGCTTGAAGCCGTCCTTAATAATGAACGCAGCGTTCGTGTAATTGAGAAGATAATCGCGAGCGATGCGGTTGTTCTGCACCGCGTAATTGATGAGCCCGCCGAGGAACGCGATGTCGGCGCCCGCGCGAATCTGCAGATACATGTCTGCCGTCGCGGCCGTCCTCGTCAGGCGCGGATCGACCACGATCGTTTTCGCATTGCGGCGAATCTTGGCTTCAATCGCCCACTTGAAGCCGCAAGGATGGTTCTCAGCTGGATTCCCACCCATAATCAACATCATGTCGGTGTTTTTGATGTCGATCCAGCCATTGGTCATCGCCCCGCGTCCGAATGTTGGCCCCAAACTGGAGACCGTAGGGCCGTGTCAAACCCGGGCCTGGTTTTCCAGGTAGCAGACCCCCAGACTGCGCATGCTCTTGACCACCAGGTAATTGAACTCATTGGTATCGGTGCAGCCGCCGGTGAACGCAATGCCCTCGCAGCGGTTCACGGTGTGGTCGTTTGCGTCTTTTTCGAGGAAGGTGTCGTCGCGTGTCTTCTTTACCTTCTGAGCAATCTCGTCGTAGGCCTGCTCCCAAGAGATGTCTTCCCATTCGGTCGCCCCCGGCCGCCGTACCTGCGGCTTCAGGAGCCGTCGCTCATTCATAATGTCCTGCTCGAGCGACGAGCCTTTGGGACAAAGCGTTCCGCGATTGATGGGATGGTCGGGGTCGCCCTCGACATGCACCACTTGCGGGATTGCGTTCTTTGCCTTATCGCCCAGCGTATAAATAATGACGCCGCAGCTCACCGAACAATAAGGACACGTGCTGCGCGTCTCGCTGGCGCGCGAGATTTTCAAGTTCTCGGTTTGGGCGTAGACCGCAGTGAGATCGAAGCCAAGAACGGAGATGCCGGCACCACCGAGGATGGTGCCTTTGAGAAACGTCCTGCGGGAGAATTCCATGAAAACCTCCAGCAACTACCGAACGCGTTCGATTGCGACCGGACCCAGAGAAACTAGTGTAGTGTCTCATAAATAGCTGGAGTTATTAATGAAAATGGAATACCCTTGGGTGCATGTCGCGCCAAGCTCAGCCCATTGCCCTGAGGCCGGCAGAACGACTGGAATTGCAGCGCTGGGTTGCGGCGCATGGCACGCCGCAACAAGTGGCGCAGCGCTGTCAAATCATCCTGTCGGCGGCCGAAGGCCAACAGGACAAAACGATTGCTGCAGGCTTGCAGATCAACTTTAAAACCGTGGCATTGTGGCGGGCCCGTTTTCGCAGCGAAGGCACCGATTGTTTGTGGGAGGTGGCAGCGGGGCGGGGACGTAAGCCGCACTATTCGGACGAAAAGATCAAAGCTATTATTAACGCCACACTACAAACTCGCCCCGCAGGAGCCACGCACTGGAGTTGCCGAACCTTGGCCGAGCAACAAGGTGTCAGCAAGGACACGATTAATCGAGTGTGGCAGAGTCATCAGCTCAAACCCCACCTTCAGAAAACTTTCAAACTGTCTCGTGATGCGAAGTTTTTGGAGAAGCTGAGCGATGTAGTGGGGCTGTACCTTAATCCGCCCGAAAAAGCCCTGGTGTTGTGCGTGGATGAAAAGAGCCAGATTCAAGCTCTGGATCGAACCCAGCCAGGATTGCCGCTAAAAAAAGGCCGCTGCGGAACGATGACGCATGATTACAAACGCAATGGGACTACGACGCTATTTGCCGCCTTGGAAGTGGCTCAAGGCAAAGTGGTCGGACAGTGCTTCGCCCGGCATCGCAATCGGGAGTTTTTGAAATTTCTGCGACGTTTGGATCAAGAGTTTCCCGGCGATATACCGCTGCATCTGGTGATGGACAATTACGGTACTCACAAACATCCCAAGGTTCAGGCTTGGTTGAAGACGCATCCGCGTTTCCTACCTCATTTTGTTCCGACCAGCTCCAGTTGGTTAAATCTGGTGGAGCGGTGGTTTAGCGAACTGACGAGCAAGCGCATACGACGTGGAACGTTTCTCAATGTGCCTGAACTCATCACGGCTATTGAAGAGTTTATGGACACCTGGAATCGGAATCCAAAACCATTTGTCTGGACAGCTACCGTGGATTCGATCGTGGAGAAACTGCAACGGTGCCGGCAAACCCTCGAAAACATCCAGCCGGGATGCACCCTGCCGCGTTCACGAAAAAGGAGGAAAAAATAACTCCAGTCGTTTAGGCGACACTACACTAGGATGTCAGACGGAGGTTGAAGGTTGCGGCCACCGCAACACTGACTACCGGCGACCGAGTCGTACCCCAAACAGAATTTGGAGACTATACCTCTGGCGGCGGAAGAGAGTCAATTGGTAAGAAGTCGTAGGGCGAGCCAGTTTACCGGCGGCGTATGTGGGCCCACGGCGCAATCGGAGCGGAGCCGTTCTTGAGGCGAAGTGCAGAGCCTGCCCTGAGCGAAGCCGGAGGGATCTCACTCTCGGGCATCGCCGCGCTGCAAGATTGCTCCAATTCGTGACAGCGATGATAATTGCCCGATGCCCGTCTCTCCCTGGCAGCGGCGGATCCAGCGCGCGCAAGAGCTTGCCGACCAGCATCCCTTCGCAGCGGAGATTCTTGGGTTTTACGTCCACGTCGCCCGCTTTCAGGACCAACTGCATCAGCGGTTGAATGTGCTGTTGCAATCTCCGGCGGCCTCCGCAGATCGCGAACTCACCGCGTCCGAGCTCGCGGAACTCGGTTCCAGATTCGAATCGTTTCTGTCGATGGCCGAGGCGCATGGCCCCGCGCCATTGGCCGGACTGAGTCGTGAACTCCGGATTCAGAGTCGCGACGCTTGGTCTGATCTGCTGCAAGCCGGCTGGACTGCGCTCTCTCCCTCTGACGCCCCGGGTCTTCTCGCCCGGGCGTTCGTTCAGCCCTATGCTGAGTTGCTTCGCGCGCGTGGCCAGCTTCGTCCCACTGCAACAACCTACGCTCTGTGTCCGTTTTGTAATCGCAAGCCCGCTCTCGGCGTCTTGCGCCAGATGGGAGATGGCGGTGCGCGCTCCATGATCTGTTCCTTCTGCCTTGCCGAATGGGAGTTTCGACGCATCGTCTGCCCCGGATGTGGCGAGGAGAACGACAAGAACCTAGCCGTCTTCACCGCCAGTGACTTCGACTACATTCGCGTCGAATGCTGCGACGTCTGCAAAACCTACATCAAGACCGTGGACCTGACGAAGAACGGCCGAGCCGAACCGCTGGTCGACGAACTTGCCTCCGCGCCTCTCGACCTCTGGGCCCTCGAGCACGGGTACGCCAAGCTGCAAACCAACCTCATGGGAATGTGATCCCTGGTCTCGTTGATTCTGAAAGACGAAGGCTGAACCACGAAGGACTTCATTGACGCATAAGGGGTTCCTTTGTGTACCTTTGTGACCTTCGTGGTAGAACTCTTCGCCGTGACATGCAAGGTGCGGCGTTCGAATACGTGCGCTATCCTCACAAGATGGGCGGCCGCTTTCCATCCCGTGGAGACAAGAAGCTGATCCAGATTGTCGACTCCGCCCTGGTGGATGTTACCCAACGCAGCGGAAAATGGCTGGCCTGCCGCCCGGGATGTACGCAGTGCTGCATCGGGGCATTCCCCGTCAATCAACTCGACGTTCTGCGCTTGCGCCGAGGCCTCGCCGACTTGGAGAAGCGCGACCCGAAGCGTGCCTCGCGCATCCACCAGCGTGCGCGAGAGTCGGTGGCCCGGCTGACGCCGGAGTTTCCTGGCGATCCCATCACCGGCCTGCTGCACGAAGGGGAAGGCGCGGACCAAGAGTTCGAGGAGTTCGCGAATGATGAGCCCTGTCCTGTGCTCGATCCGGAGACGGGACTCTGTGAGCTCTACGAATCGCGCCCCATGACCTGCCGCGTCTTCGGCCCTCCCGTGCGCTCCGAAGACGGGTTGGGCGTTTGCGAACTCTGCTTTCAAGGAGCGTCCGACAAAGAGATTGCCGCTTGCGAAATGACTCCCGATCCAGACGACCTCGAATCGCGCCTGCTCGAAGAACTCGAGAAAAGCACCAGCAAGCAAGGAGACACGATCATCGCGTTCTGTCTCGCATCCTGATCAGATTCACTTCAGGCCTGCTTCTTCTCCAGCTCTGCCCAACGCGTGTACAGCTCATCCACTTCGTGTTGAACCGCTTCTAGCTCGGCGTGGGCGTTCATCAGACGCGTGGCGTCGCTGGCAATGGCAGGGTCTTCGGCAGCTGAACGCTTCGCCTCCAGCACCTGTTCTGTCGCCGCGACACGTTCCTCGATGCTGGCATATTCGCGGGCTTCCAGATACGAAAGCTTCTTCTTCGACGATGTTGACTGGGGCACTGCCCGCGGCGTGTCGCGCACTTCGGGCTGAGCTGCTTGCAAGCGATCTGCCTGCCAGGTTTCCCATTGCGAGTAATCGGCAAAGCGCTCGGCGCCGCCCTGACCGTCTAGCCCCAGCACGACGGTCGACACCCGGTCGAGCATGTAGCGATCATGTGTCACCAGAACCAGCGAGCCGCGAAACTCCAGCAGACTCTCCTCCAGGATCTCTAGCGTCGGGATGTCGAGATCGTTGGTGGGCTCGTCCAGCAAAAGAACGTCGGCAGGCTGAAGCATGAGTTGCGCGATCAGCACTCGCGCCCGCTCTCCGCCGGAGAGCCGATCCACCGGCTGGTTCAGCTGTTCTCCCTTGAACAGAAACTTCGCTGCCCATGACGCGACGTGGACCACGCGATCCTGATAGATGACCGAGTCTCCCTCCGGAGCGAGCGCCCGCCGCAACGTCACATTCGGATCGAGTTCACGCCGCTGGTCGAAGTACACGATGCGCAGCTTTTCCGCACGGCGAATCTCTCCCTCGGTCGCCGCAACTTCCCCGCGTAACAGGCGCAGCAAGGTTGTCTTGCCGCTGCCGTTCGGGCCTACCAATCCAACCCTGAGCCCCGCGGAAATGATGAAGTTCAAGTTCTGAAACAGCCGACGCCCTCCGATTTCATACGACACACCCCGCAGTTCGACTAGCCGCTTGGTCTTGCGGTCGGTAGCGGAAAAATCGATTTGAGCGGAGCTGCTGCGGGTGCGATTGTTCAGGTCTGCGAGCTCTTCCATCAACTCGCCAGCCTTGTCGATCCGCGCCTTCGATTTTCGCGTGCGGGCCTTGGCCCCCCGGCGCAGCCATTCGATTTCCGAGTGGACCAGATTCTCCAGGGCCTCCTGCCGCTTCGACTGTGCGTGCAGAAACTCTTCTTTCTTCTCGAGGAATGTGCTGTAGCGTCCCTTCACCCGCAGCAAGCCGTCAGGATACACGCGGGTCAGTTCCGCCATCTCCGTGGCAACATTCTCCAGGAAGTAGCGATCGTGACTGATGACGACACACGCAAAGGCGCCTTGCTCCAGGACTTCTTCGAGCCACTCGATGCCGGCCAGATCAAGATGATTGGTGGGCTCGTCAAGCAGCAAGATGTCGGGACCCTGCACCAGTGCTTCGACGATCGCCAGCCGTTTCTGCCATCCGCCGGAAAGTGCGGATGCTTCGGCATCCAAGTCGACGAAACCTGCGCGGCCCAGCGTCTCGGCGAAGCGCGTACCCCGCTCCGATTCGGGCACTGCCGATTTTTTCAACGCCGCATCGACTACCAACCGCACCGTGTCCCCGGCCCGGAACGCTGACTCCTGTTCCACGTAACTCAGACGAATTCGCTTGCGAACCGCAATTTCTCCGTCATCTGTATCTTCCGTGCCCGCAAGAATCCGCAGCAGCGTGGATTTCCCCGAGCCGTTCGGGCCGATCAATCCAATACGATCTCCCTCAGAAACAGTGAAGGAAACGTTCTGAAAAAGCGGGTCGGCCCCAAAAGCTTTCGAAATACTGCGGACATTAATCAGCGGTGGCAAAACTGTGCGATCTCCTGAGGGGCAGCGTGAAGGTCTCCTTTGAGATTATCAGGAAGGGCCGCGCCAAAGCGGAATGGCAGCTTGGCGTGTGCTTTGAGCGGCCAAGTGGAAGAAATCTTTTTTCACTGTTTTCCTAAAATCCTCATTGCAAAGAACTTGTGGGTGGGTATCAGGTAGAAGCCGAGGCAAGATATTGGATCGTAAGGACTTACAGGTGAAGTCTTCCGGAATAAGGACTTAGCGACAGGCTGATAGCTGTTCATGAGAGCGTCGGTTGACACCGGTTTGACAGAGCCTTTGCGCATGGGGCCAGTGTGTGCTTTCTAGAAAGCTCAGTAAAGGGTGTTCGTCACAAAGAACGGGATTATTCCTGTGGAAAACGCGAGGCGCAGCTTTGCGTTTACATCTCTTTGCTTGGCGCGGGTGCAGACAGCGGGAAGCTCGGCAACACGGCAGGGGAAACGCTCGGACGGAGTCGGCCTGGGAAGAGCGCAGCAGGAGGTCGAGTGGAGGTCGGGACGAGCGCAGAAGACGCACCCAAAGAGAAGGACCACAGCCGGCGAGGCGGATTTCCGGGGATGCCAGACGAACGCAATAGCTATGGATAATTCGAGAAAACTCTCCGGCATCGGCGACCCGGTCAATCACAACTTCGCTCTCCCCGCGATGACCTGAAATAGACTGCAGGTTTTTTCGTACAAAGCTGGGAACTGCCATACAGGTTTCCGTGTGACATCCCATCATCTGCTCGATGGCGTAGAGCACGCTGTAATCGATGCCCTCGCCAAACGCGATGTGCAGCGTGGAAGTAGTCTCCACGTAGTTGATGTAGACGTCCACCACGTTCGTTGTCGTATCAAACGTGAGATTCCACACGTGCTCAATAATCATCGAGCGCGTCACTCCGCGTCCGGCATTGAGCATCAGGTACTCCAGAAGCGAGAATTCTTTTCCCGTAAGTTCGACCCTGCGACGAGCGCGTTCGACCAGTCGCTGCAGTCGGTCAAGCCGGAGGTCCGCAGCGGCCAGCACAGACTCGGATGGCAAGTGACTGCGACGCACCAGCGCCCGAATGCGGGCGGAAAGCTCGCTAAATGAGAATGGTTTGGCCGGATAATCGTCTGCGCGAGTGTCCAGACACTGGACCCGGTCTTCCACCCGAGTCCGCTGGGTCAGCACCAGCACGGGTAGGCTTGGTTTTTTCGAAAGCAAATGTCGCAGGACGCTGACACCATCCAGCTTCGGCAGGTTCAGGTCAAGGATGACTACGTCGTACTCGAACTCGGTTGCTGCCGTTCGAGCCTGTTCGCCATCTGGCATAACATCCACAGAGTAATGCTCGCCTTCGAGACCCTGGCGAACGAATCGCGCCAAGGCTTCATCGTCTTCTGCAATAAGAATTCGCGTAAAGTGAACCGTCCTTAATCCAACAGTCCAGTCTAGTTAGAAACCGCTCAGTTGCGGCCAAAACCAAGCCCACACGAAGGGCCGTAGGTGCAGAGTGGCGCTGTATTTCAAACCGGGAGATTTGTCGTGAGACCGTGCCCGACATGTTTCATTCTGGTACGAACCTCCGCGGCCAATTCCTTCGATCCGCTCGACAAGCGATAATTCCGAAGGGACTTTTCCCGCCGGAGTCATGCTGTGCGCATCTGGAGCAAGGCGACCCTGAAGTCCCTGCTGGTCCCCGGCGGGATTCTGCTTCTGTGTGTCGTGGTGCTCGTATATTCGGGCTGGCTGACGCTGGCTCTACCATCGCTCAGCTTTCTGTACTATTGCGCGTTGGCTGGAGGGATGTTGCTGGCCTGGAGATTTCATTCCAGCCGCATCTTCTTCGCTTTGGCTGTGCTGTTTCTGGCCCAGGAGGCGATTGCGGCCTTCGGAGGCGGGCATGTCTCACCCGAAACGGCCGGGTGGACCGCGGTGCGAGCCGCAGCCGTGCTGGTGCCTCTGGATTTTGTTCTGATCGCCCTGATGCATGAGCGCGGCTTTACCGTTTCTGCCATCGCTCCAGTTGGATTATTTCTGTTCGTCCAGTCCGTGATCGTGGCCGTGCTATGTCGCGCGGCTGAGGATTTGCCGCAGGCTGCTGTCCGGGCGCATCACATTGCTACCGGGGTCTCGTTGCAGGGTTACGCGCTCGTTGTGTTTGCTGCTGCCGGCGTATTCCTGCTGGCGAGATTTCTAATCACGCGTAAGCCGGTCGACAGCGCCCTACTGTGGTCGCTCGTCGCTTTCTTCCTGTGCTTGCGCTTTACGAGTGTCGTCCGTCTATCGACCGTGTACTCGGCGACCGCGGCGTGTATTCTCGCGGCTTCGATCATCGAGAATTCGTATCTTCTTGCTTACCACGATGAGCTCACGACGCTTCCGTCGCGCCGTGCCTTCAACGATGCGCTTCTGCGGCTGCAGTATCCGTACTCGATCGCGGTCGTCGATATTGATCACTTCAAGCGATTCAACGACACCTACGGTCACGACACTGGGGACCAGGTCCTCCGGCTGGTCGCGGCCGGCTTGTCACGCGTAACCGGCGGAGGCCACGCCTACCGCTGCGGCGGGGAAGAATTCAACATCCTCTTCCCGGGAAAAACCACTTCCGAAGTTGTCGATCATCTCGAACAGTTGCGTGCGGCGATTGAGTCTTCGGAGTTTCATCTGCGGGGCGGCGATCGCCGCCAGGCGCCCAGGGGACCGGATCGACGGAACGAAAAGGTTCGCGGCCGTGCGCGCAAAGGCCATGCGATTCGGGAACTGGCGCACGAGAAATCTCCGGCAGCTCTTTCGGTGACCGTCAGCATCGGTGTCGCAAACTCCGAGCAAGAAGGGGCCGATCCTGATCTTGTCCTGCAGGCGGCCGACAAGGCGCTCTACCGCGCCAAGGAGAACGGACGCAACCGGGTCGAGGTTTCGTTGTCACCCCGGCGCAAGACGCGGGTCAAAGCCGCTGGAATTGCCTGAAGGCGTAATCCGGTATGAATCCAGAATCCAAACAAGAAGACTGATGGGCGAAGGCGTTCCTTCGGATACGTGCGGCCCGGACCGTCAACCGTAGGACGGGCGTAAGACGGTCCGGTTCCGAACGTTTCGCAAGCACCGCAAGCCGTGCGGTCAGCCGGCGGTCGAAGGTGGGATCGGGCGCTTCCGTCCGGTGCCCCCGCAGGCGGGACATTGCAAGCGGATAAAGGCGATACCCTCGGACTTACCGTTCAAGTCCACGGGCTTCGCAATGTATCCACTGCCGCCGCAACTCGGGCAGTCGTTCGGAGCCACTCCTCTCCCCCCTCAGGTTGAGGACATTGTCCATGACGCAACCAACAAATTCTCTGCAGAATGTTTTGCGTTACGAATTACGAACAAGATTTCGCGGTTCGGGAACTTTCAACCCTTCCGTACGCGTGTCGTCGAGCCGAGAAAAGGAAAAACTCACGATCACCGCCTTTGACGCGGGTGTATTGCTCCTCAACGCGACACTGCCAATCGGTACCAGTACATTTGCCTCGGGGAAATATGTGGCTACGCAGCGCCGGGGAATCTCGTAAGGCACTACGACGAAGCGCGGGGCGCGCCGCAATTCCTGGTTACCGTCGTTCCGAAAGTGGCTGGTGATGTCCAAAAGTTCGCCGGCCTTCCAGCCATTCTCCTGCATGTCGTCCGGATTCATTAGCACGACCCGGCGGCCATGAAAGATGCCGCGGTAGCGATCGTCGAGGCCGTAAATGGTCGTATTGTATTGGTCGTGGCTGCGGATCGTGGTCATCAGGAACTGTCCCGGCCCAAGTGGAGTCGGCTCGATGGCCGAGACTGCGAAGTTGGCCTTTCCTGTCTTGGTCTTGTAATCGTTGTCGCGCGCCGCATTTGGCAAGTAGAACCCGCCTCTGTGACGAACGCGGTCGTTCATGTCTTCGCAACCCGGAACAACACGCGAGATGAGTTCTCGAATGCGGTCGTAGTCCTCGACGAGTTGCAACCAGTCGACAGTTGTCTTTTTCCCGAGCGTGGCCACGGCCAGGCGCGCCACAATCTCTGGTTCGCTTAAAAGCTGGTCCGACGGCGGTTCCAGATTGCCACGCGATGTATGCACGATGCCCATCGAATTTTCCACGGTGACGAATTGATCTCCACTCGCCTGCGCGTCGCGATCTGTGCGGCCGCGGCAGGGGAGGATCAGCGCCTGCCTGCCCGTGATCAAATGCGCGCGGTTGAGCTTCGTCGAGACGTGAACGGTCAGCGTGCAACGCGACAGAGCTTCGGCCGTGAACTCCGTATCGGGAGTTGCCGAAAGAAAATTACCGCCCATGGCGAAGAACACCTTCGCTTCGCCGCAGTGCATGGCCTTGATCGAGTCGACCACGCCCCAGCCGTGCTTGCAAGGCGGCTCGAATCGGAACACGTCCCGGAGCTTATCGAGGAAGCTCTCGGGCATCCGCTCCCAGATCCCCATGGTGCGGTCACCCTGCACGTTCGAGTGCCCCCTCACCGGACAGACACCCGCTCCCGGCCGACCGATGTGGCCGCCGAGAAGCATCAGGTTCACGACTTCTTGAATCGTCGCGACCGCCTGCCGTTGTTGCGTTAATCCCATGGCCCAGCATGCAATCATGGACTTCGATCGCATCACGACTTCTACAATCTCCCGAATCTGACGCCGCGAGATGCCGCTCTGTTCGACGATTTCGCTCCACGATGTCGCTGCAATTGCGGTTCGAAACTCCCCGAAGCCACTGGTCTTCTCCTCAATAAACTCTCGCTTGAGGATCTTTCCCGGCTGCCGCTCTTCTTCCTCAAGCAGCTCTTTGCACAATCCCTTGAAGAAGGCGAGATCTCCGCTCAAACGAACCGGAACGAAATGCTGTGCGATCTTGGTTCCCCGCCCCAAGAGATGCAGTACTTCCTTGGGATGCTTGAAGCGAGTCAGCCCCACTTCCGCCAACGGATTGACGCTAACGATCGTCGCTCCGCGACGGGCTGCCCGTTGTAGGGTCGCTAGCATCCGGGGATGATTGGTGCCTGGATTCTGCCCAATAATAAGGATAGTGTCCGCGAGCTCGAAGTCCTCGAGGGTGACCGTTCCCTTGCCGACGCCGATGACCTCTTTCAGTGCCAGTCCGGACGATTCGTGACACATGTTCGAGCAATCGGGCAGATTGTTGGTGCCGAACTGGCGCACAAATAATTGATAAAGAAACGCAGCTTCGTTGCTGGTGCGGCCAGAGGTATAGAAGATCGCCTGATCAGGACCGCTCAAGGCCTTCAGCTCGGCGGCGATCAGGGCGAAAGCATCTTCCCACGAAATCGGCTCGTAATGGTCGCAGCCGGCGCGCAAGGCCATGGGATGGGTCAGCCGTCCCTGGTGGCCAAGCCAGTAGTCGGACTGTCGCGCCAGCTCAGAAACACTATGCGAACGGAAAAATTCTGCGGTGCAGCGCTTGGTTGTCGCTTCTTCTGCGATCGCCTTGACACCGTTCTCACAGTATTCGCTAAAGGAACGGTCTTGGTCGGGGTCGGGCCAGGCGCAGCCCGGACAATCGATTCCGTCAAACTGATTGAGACGAGAGAGTGCGGCTATTCCTCGCATCAGCCCTGGCTCTTTGAGGATGACCTCGGCGGCTTTGAGAACCGATTTCAGCCCCGCGGCAACGCCAGCAGGCTGGGTGATCCGGATGCTATCGGTCTCAGTGGGCGCTTGGGCATGCGGCTCTTCGACGCCCAGGGCACGCTCAGGCGCAGCAGTGCTGGCGTCGTCAACTCCGGATTTAGCTTCTGGCAAGACTCCCCCCGCCCGGCGACTAGTTTACGACAGACCCCGCGGCCCACAATCGTTACCGTCGTTACTTCGCTCCACCGCGACGTTGGCGATTTCTAGCCGCGGACTAACCGGCGAACCTCACGCGAACTGTCGTAACGGATATTGCAAATGACGATAGCCGCAGAAAACGCCCATCCTGGACGTGGTAAACTGTAGATCCGCACGCCGGAGAGGTGGCAGAGTGGCCGAATGCGGCGGTTTGCTAAACCGTTGTACGGGCTAACACCTGTACCGAGGGTTCGAATCCCTCCCTCTCCGCCAGATTTTCTACGCTTTTATTTCCAACCACTTGCAGCCTAATTCCGAGCTAAAAGGCTCGGCTTACGGATTTCAAGGTATTTCCTCCGAACTCAGTATTGGGGGAAATATGGCGTTGTCAGTGAAGTTGTACAGGGTGGTGGGCAAGGGTAAAGATCGGCGCTACGTTGCGATCGACTTGGAACGGCGGGGGCGGCGCTCGAAGGAAGATGTCACGGGTCCGTTCTACCTGCGATATGGGTTGAAATACGAATCCGTAGGACAGGACTTCAAGACAGCGGTTGAAGCCATGCAGCGCAGGCAGGCTACGCTGGACGCTGTGGGCAGTGGCGTAGCGGTCAAGCAGGATGGCGATCCCAATCGCAAGCGGGTAGTGGACGAGGTTAAGAAATTCCTTGCCAAGAAGTCCCTTCTCAAAGACCCCAAGACGGTGAAGGCGTACACCGAGCGGATGGAGTATTTTTTGGACTGGTGCGAGCGTAGCGGCATCAGGCATCTCGATCAACTCACTGGGGGCGACGACCTGTTGCCTTACGTATCCTTCCTCCGGCAGCGCAAGACCACCAGGGACACCCTATTTTAACCCCGTTACGTCTACAACATTTTCCAAACGTGCAATACCTTTCTGCGTGCCAATGCCATCCTTTTCGCTGGCGAGATCCTTGGGCAGTTGGATTACGAAGAGAAGGAAGTCAAGCCATACAAGCCGCACGAACTCAAGGCTCTGTTCCATGCGGCAGACGAAGAAGAAAAATTGTGGATGAGCTATTTCTTGAACACAGGATGCCGTGAGCAGGAAGTGGCGAATGCGGAATATTGCGATCTGCTCGATGATGTCAACGTGGTTTGGGTGCGTTCCAAGCCCCACCATGGATTCAAATTGAAGGGCAAGCGGTGGCAGAACAAAGGACGAAAATTGCCCGTGCCAACGGCGCTAATGGAGAAGCTGCGGGACCGCATGATTGCGAAAGCTGCCAAGCCCAGCGATCTGATCTTCCCTAACACCATCGGCGGTGTGGAGGGACACTTTCTGCGCAAGCTGCAAGCCATCGCTTAGCGTGCGGGCGTCGTGGAGCCAGAACTTCACCGATTCCGAAAATCCTATGCAGACACTCTCGCCGATGAGGGATTGCCCGTACCTACGATTATGAAAAGGCTCGGGCATTGCTCTCTGGATGTGACGTTGGCGTACTTGCGAGGGCGGGACGCTGAAGGCGCACAGGAACAGAATTTTGCGAATCAGTCGGCGTTAGCGATTTATGCTTGAGCACAATGCGGGTTGAGCCGACACGCGATCATGCGAGCACGGCACCCGAGGACGCAACGGCGTACAGGCCGGGCCCAGCTATCTAAGGTAGGTCTTCACCATATCGATCACCTCGTCGGCAGCCTGTGTCTGCTCCGAATTCGGTTTCCGCTTCGGGTCAAGCACGTGATGTCGGATGTGGCCTTCCAAGAGCTCAGTCATTAGGCTGTTGACTGCACCTCTTGCTGCGCTGATGATCTGCAACACCTCCGAGCAATCCCGTCCCTCGTCAAGCACCCGCTCAAGAGCCTCGAATTGCCCCCGGATGCGTTTACTCCGCAAAATCATCTTCTGTTTGTTCTTGATTGTATGACTCATTCGCAAACGAATGATATCATGCCGCGAAACTTGCGCTATACCTATGGGGGTATGTATCATGAGCCATTCTTTTGCGCGAGTTCGTCATGTGGCAGCGCGTGGCCTTCGTCGTAACCGTTGTGCTTCTTGGATTTAGTGGAGGTGTGCTCGCCCTTTTTGTTCGGGGCATGCACGCTGGACGGGGCTCGGTAGCAGGTTTCTGTTTTGTTTCTGCGCTGGCTGTCGTACAGGCTTTGCTGGTTGCCTCCGGGATCGCCAAGGCCCGGCATCTGTGCGGCAACGTTCGAAGTGCATGCTATAGAGGAGCTCAAGCGAGATTTCGCTCTGTTTCCGTCGTTGGACTGTGTGCAATCGTGGGGGTTCTTCCCCTGGCATTGATTGGGGCAAGCTCGGGAGCACAAAGCCGATTCGCCACTGTCATGTTAGGTGGTGTGGTGTTTTCGACTATCGCGGCGTTGACCGTGCTGCCTGTCGTCATTGCGCTGATCGCCGAGTGATATCGGTTCATTGCTCGGTTCCGTTGCGGCGGCGCCGGGCACAGTTTGTGCTGTAGCGCGGCGAATTGATCGAAATGGTCAAGTCTTGCTTGGACTATCGCTTTCGTACCACGGAGGGAAGGTCGCTATGAGTTCTTCGCCCATCATCGAAAAGTCCCCAGCAAACCCTCCACATCCCATCGAGACACGGAATTCCCCAGAACTAGACGAGCCAGATCATGGCTCCGAACGCGAAGAACACGGACACGCTGTCGAGTGGGCCGAACTGGTCCGCATTGGCTTTGTGACTTTGGCTGCGGCTGCGGTCTGGTTTCGGTTATGGGAGCCGTTTCCACACATCAGCGTAATCGGCATCGCTGCTACCCTGATCGGCGGATATCCGATTTTCAAGGAAGCCTTCGAGAACATCGTTGAACGAAAGATGACGATGGAACTCTCGATGACCATCGCTCTTCTATCGGCTCTGGCGATTGGAGAGTTCTTCACCGCTCTGGTTATCACTGGGTTCGTCCTTGCCGCCGAAGTCTTGGAGGGTCTCACGGTGGGTAGAGGCCGGCGGGCTATCCAGAGTCTTCTCGATTTTCTCCCCAGAACCGTCGCCGTTCGCCGCAATGATCAGGTAGTGGAAGTTGCGTCCGACCAGGTTCAAGTTGGTGACACGGTCATCGTAAAACCGGGTGGTCACATTCCAGTGGATGGCGTTGTTCTCGGTGGCCGCTCGTTTGTGGAGCAAGCCGCGATCACCGGCGAAGCCATGCCGGTTGAGAAAGCACTTGGAGATATGGTCTACGCCGGAACCATCAATCAATCGGGCGCTCTGGAAATCGGCGCCCAGAAACTCGGGCGCGACACGACGTTCGGAAGAATTATTGAGGCGGTCGAACGAGCCGAGAAGTCACGGGCTCCCATCCAGAAAACTGCGGATCGCTTGGCGGGTTACCTTGTGTATTTTGCGCTGGGGGCGGCGGTTCTGACCTTCATCATTACGCACAATGTCAGGTCAACAATTTCGGTCGTAATCGTTGCCGGGGCGTGCGGCATTGCGGCCGGGACTCCTCTTGCAATCCTCGGAGCCATCGGCCGAGCGGCGCATCAGGGAGCCATCATTAAAGGCGGCCTCTACCTGGAAGCGCTGTCTGCCGTGGACACGGTGCTCTTGGACAAAACTGGGACGCTAACCTTCGGTACACCGCAAATCCGGGAAGTCATTTCAGCCAATGGCTTCGGGGAACAGCAGATCATAGGCGCTGCCAGCATCGCGGAGCGCAAGTCCGAACATCCTCTCGCCAGGGCAGTTGTGGCACGGGCAGCGGAATTTGCCATTCCACTTGTGGAGCCCGATGAATTCTCCTACACGCCCGGAAGAGGAGTCAGAGTGAGTTATCAAGGCGAGGAGATCCTGGTGGGTAGTCTAGCGCTCCTAGTGGAACATGGCATGACGAGGGGTTTGCCCCCAGATGGTAACGGCGCGGGCGGGGCGTCGGAAGTCTACGTCGCTCGTGCGGGGCAAGTTCTTGGGAGCATCCGAATTGCGGATGTGTTGCGGCCGGAAGCCAAGAATGCGGTTGCGGCAATGCGACAGATGGGTTTGAGAACTGTCCTGCTGAGTGGAGATACGCAAGCTGCGACTTCATCGGTTGGCCGCGATCTCGGAGTAGATGAAGCGGTGGGAGGACTCCTGCCGGAGCAGAAAGCAAAGTGGGTGACTGGACTGCGTAGCAAAGGGCGGAATGTCGCGATGGTCGGTGACGGAATCAACGACGCTCCAGCCCTGGTAGAGGCCAATGTCGGCATCGCGATGGGATCGGGAACTGATGTTGCTCGGGAGAGCGCGGACGTGATCTTGATCGGAAGCGATCTCTCGAAACTAGTCGAAACTTTGCGGCTTGCTCGACGCTGCCGCCGGATCATCATGCAGAATTTTGTGGGCACGCTGGTCGTGGACAGCATAGGAGTGGGAATGGCAGCCCTTGGCTTCCTGAATCCGCTATTGGCCGCCTTTATTCACGTGACCTCAGAGTTGGCGTTCATCCTCAATTCCACGAGACTGTTGCCCCGTGGTGCTGAATCCGGGCGATGAGTCGCGGATCGGAGCGAGGTTCGAGACGTGGGTATGCAGTTTGCTTGTGTGATCCAGAGTCGGAACGTCAGAGCTTGGGGAGTCCTAATTGTTTTCGCGCTCTTGGTGATTTTGATTGCGGCAGTCTTCCTGCAGTGTCGCAGATCATCACAACCGTTTGAAATGGACGACCTGTATGGCCTATTGGATTAAGTTGCTTCCAGACGTGGGGACGGATCGCACACGGTGAACGAGAATAGAGATTGTCCTTTGAAGACGAAGCGCCTCGTCATCGGGCAAGTTACGATCTGCCGAGGATGTTGCTGTGGCAATGTCGAGCGTGGAGTACCCGAAGTTCCTGTCGAATGGCTGAAGAACGAATGGCGGAGACGGGGACTATTGAAGCGAGTCCAGCTAACCATTAGCGGTTGTGTTGGGCCGTGTGATGTGCCGAACGTGGTCGTAATTACGACCCCATCGGGCACAGAATGGTTGGGGAATGTCGTTAAGTTCGACCAGTACCGAAGCCTGGTTGAGTGGGCTGTCCGGTGTCGGGATGCGGGCGAGATGCGAGCCCTGCCGCGCGAATTTCAAGAATGCAGGATCAGTCCATTTCCCTCGTAGAGATCTGGGAAATGCGCTAGGAACTGTCGAACAGCCTTCCATACAAGGGAGTGGCCTAAACGTGCAGAGAGCACCGCAATCAACACTGCGGCATCCAGACAGATCAACGCTGCCGTGGATTCGAGCGTTCCTGTTGAAGGCGCGACGCAGTGACCTCATGGTATCAATCTTCAAAAAGAGTCAGAGACGGAATAAAAGAGCAAGCCGCACGGAGCAGATCATTCGGCTGCTATTGATCATTCTGTGGGCAGCGGTCGTGGTCGTGCTGGGTTTTTACTCGGGTTTAGCCTATCACCACCACTAGCAAAGGCAATCAGCAAACACAAAACATAACCAGGCTGTGCGTACATACCCGGCTAGGTACCATGTCGTTGCGTTCGTTTCCCTTTTTGGTATAAATTCAAACGAAGCCTCCATGGGGTAGCCGTCATGCGGTCGATAACGAAGCGGATAGCGTGTCTATGCCTGTTGCTGACCGTCTGGTCAGCAATCGCATTCGCTGCGCATCAGCATTCGAACGCTACCGACTCGGCAACGTGCACGGTCTGTATCGCCGCCCATTCAGCTTCCCCTAAAACCACCACCATCTTGCCAATGGTGATGATCGTTTCCGTGTCTATGCTTCGACCGGAGCCGGCAGCAACCAAGCAACGCCTGATAGCCTTCGCCCTCTGTGTTCGCCCGCCTCCTCTTAGCGTCTGAATCAAGGATCAATTCTCTGATGTTTTCAGGCCCCGGTTCATTTTCCGGGTGGCTGTGCCTTGATCTTTTCGACCAATTCTCAGGAGGAATCATGCTGGCTTCATACGAAAAGTCGCTCCGCGCGGCTTTTACAGTCCTATTCTGCGTGGCGCTGAGTCTTCAGGCTTACGCGCAGTCAGGTTCGGGATCGCTTAACGGCACTGTAGTTGACCCTTCAGGCGCGGTGGTTCCGAATGCCAAGGTCGAGATTCACCAGTTGGTCAGTGGTTTTGACCGGACGACCACTACAGACGGTAAGGGGAATTTCAGTTTCTCCAACGTACCGTTTAATCCGTATCACATGACGGTTACGGCTGCGGGGTTCGCCCCGAGCGCTCAGGACGTGGAAGTTCGGTCGATAGTGGCAGCTACCGTCAAGGTTAGTCTTCAAGTGACTGGCACGTCCACTTCGGTCACGGTCGAAGCTGGTTCCGATTTGGTGGAGAATGACCCAACTGGGCACACCGACGTGGATCGCGATTTGTTCAACAAAGTGCCACTCGAAAGCCAGTCCTCCTCGTTAAGTTCGCTGGTCACGCTGGCGTCGCCGGGTGTATCGGCAGATTCCAATGGTCTTTTCCACGGACTCGGCGACCACGCGTCGAACTCATTCTCGGTAGACGGCCAGCCGATTACCGATCAGCAGAGCAAGGTCTTTTCAAACCAGGTCCCTCTTGATTCCATCGAATCGCTTGAAGTGATTCCGGGAGCTCCACCGGCGGAGTACGGCGGCAAGACAAGCTTGGTGATCGTGGCGACCACTCGCTCAGGCCTAGGCTCAAAAACTCCTCATGGTAGTGTGAATGCTTCCTATGGATCGTTTGGCTCGTCGAACATCGGCTTTGACCTTGCTTATGGCGGCGATAAGTGGGGGAATTTCATCTCGGCGAACGGGCTGAATACCGGGAGGTTCCTGGACCCGCCGGAATTTGCCGTTATACACGACAAAGGCAACGAAGAAAACATTTTCGACCGGGTGGACTACCAACTCTCAACTAAGGACTCGATCCATCTGAATCTGGGCTTTAGCCGCTCCTGGTTCCAGACGCCCAATTCGTTTGACTCGCAGAACGCGACGCCGTGGAACGGCGTTACCGTCAGCAATAACGGGCTTGGTCCCAATGGCATCCCGGTCGGTCCTGCAGACCAGCGCTCGAAGATCGACACTTTCAACGTCGCTCCAACCTGGACACGCGTGATCAACCCCTCCACGGTGTTTACCTTCGGCGGCTTCGTCCGACGCGATGGCTACAATTACTATCCGAGCAATAACCCGTTTGCGGACCTTGGCCCACCGAACCTGCAGCAACAAACTATCTCGCAATACCGGACACTCACGAACACGGGTGTCCTCGCAAATGTCACCCATATTGTAGGCATCAACAACATCAAGGCGGGAGTTACGTATCAACAGACCTTTCTTACCGAAAACTTCAACCTCGGGATCGTCGACCCAAATTTCAACGCTCCGTGCCTGGATGCCAATGGCGCACCGGTTTTTGTTGGGAACCCCGGGTTGAACAACCCCGGCAATTGCGCAGGGGGGAGCTCAACGAACCCCGCCCTCTACCCGACTCCATTCGCCCCCAATCCCGGTTTCAATTCACTGCTCGGTTGCTACGATCTGACACGATCGACTCCATCGACCGCTGACGGCTGTTCGAGTTCCACCAGCGGCTTGTATCGATTTCACGGGCATACAGACGTAAAGGAACTCGCCCTGTATATCCAGGATTCAATCACCATAAAGAACTGGTCCCTCAACTTGGGGCTCCGTGGCGATCTTTATAACGGCCTTGTGGTGGCCCGCCAGGCCGAGCCCCGCCTCGGTGTTGCTTACAACATCAAGAAGAGCAATACGGTGCTTCGAGTCTCTTATGCCCGCACACTGGAGAGTCCGTTCAATGAAAATCTGGTGCTTTCGAGTACCGGTTGCGCTAATGCCGTCTTGAATCCCCTTCTGGCTTGTTCTCAGCCTGCCTCAGCAGGGGCGACGCCATTCAATCCTGGCTATCGCAATGACTTCCATGCTGGCCTGCAGCAGGCGCTCGGCAAATATGCGGTCATAAGCGGAGATTACATCTGGAAATATACCCACAATGCTTACGACTTCAGCGTGCTGGGGGCCACCCCGATTACATTTCCGATTGACTGGCACAACTCAAAAATTCCTGGGTATGCTGTCCGTGTGAGCGTACCGGATTTCCACGGCTTCACAGCCTTAGTGGTCTTCTCTAGCGTTGCGGCACGTTTTTTCACGCCTCAGATTGGCGGCGCGGGTGCGGTTCCGGCGGTGGCCTTCGGCGCTGGAAGTACGCCGTTCCGCATCGACCACGACGAGAAGTTCAACCAAACGACCCACATTCAATATCAACCCTGGAAGCAGGGTCCGTGGCTGGGCTTCAACTGGAGATATGACAGCGGCCTTGTGGCCGGGCAAACGCCATGTTTCGGGGGCAATTGTGCCCAGGGGGTAACGGTCGGGGGCACAAACTACATCCAACTGACGGATTCGTTCGGAACTCCTCTCACCGCAGATCAGGAGTTCCAGTCCGGCCTATTCTGTGGCACGCAACGCTCCACCCCTACCACTCTTATCGGAGTTAGCGTACCGGGTGTTCCGGCACTTGCTTGCCCTGTGTCGCAGTTCGGTTCCAGTCTACTTCAAGTACCAGCTCCGAACACCGAGAATGACGACCACAATCCACCGCGCATCGCGCCGCGCAACCTGTTCGATATTGCCGTGGGTGACGATAACCTGTTCAAAGGCGAACGTTACAGATGGAGTCTCACACTGACTGCGATCAATGTCACTAACAAGTATGCCCTCTACAATTTCCTGTCCACCTTCAGTGGCACGCACTACGTGACGCCGCGAACGCTGACGGCTCAACTCGGGTTCCACTTTTAGCCGACGCTCCCCCGTCGATGAGGGCAGTACGGTCGCCAGGCCACTGCCCTCATTTGAAAAACCAACCACATGAGCGTCCCTTTATTGGTCAACACTGCTTTTGTTCCACTAAGTGAGCCTTGAGCTTGCGACCCTTCGGCGTTTTCAAAGTGAGGCTCTTGCCTTTGAGCACAAACTCGACATCTTTGTCCTTCGCAGAAAACAGATCATCGATTTCGTCAAGGACGGGGGTTTCGTACTCAGCGCACCCGGAAGCAATCGGAGCGGCGGTGGAGGAAACGAAGCCGTCGGAGCCTCCGGTGGAGAGGCGGAGTATACTGACTCCTGAAATCGCATGGTACCTATAACAGGTGATCTCGACGACTACGCGGCGGATTTGGCTCGACGTTTTGTGCAGCCGGCGCGGGAGGACTACCAAGAACGCGAGCGGGTAGTCCAGCTGCGGGACGAGGACGAGGGCTTGCCGCTGCAGGACGTGCATCTCGCAGCCGAAGCGCTGCGCGAACAGAGCCAATTTCTGCGAGTGAGCAAGATAAGGTTTCCCTGCGTTGTGCCTCGTGATCAGCGCGATCAGACTCCGATACCGGTATCGCTCGGTTTCGAGCACGATACCGTGAAATCGATGGCTAGGGCCTTTACCGCGAGCCCCTTGGAGTTAGTGCTTCCAGTGGTGATGCGGTTTCAGGATCGCGGCATGGAGGAGTTCGTATCGCGAGGCATATGGGGACAAAGCGCCCAATTTATTCAAGTGGAAATTGGCGAGGCGATTACCTTCTTTCAACGGCGACTTACAGCATTCCTCGGAACGCGTCTTCGCGCTAGCCTGGGTACGCCATCGCCTTCGCCGGGCAACAAGTTTACCGTCGAAACGGATACGGATAAGTTGCGTGTGTCTTACCATCCGATTTTCTGGAAGTCGAACCAGAGAGCGATGAATCAGCTCAGCCGGGTGGCGACGGATTACCTCGATTCGGCACAGTATTACTTTGGAGCCGCGCCGCCGGGGCAGAATCCACAGTTTGACTACTCGGCATCCTATGTAGTGCCAAGCGATCTCTACGCAAAGCTGGCCATGTGATGCAGGCAGGAACTGACTACGGAGATCTTGCACCGCTGATGAAGTCAGTGGGCTGGGCGGCGTCGGCAGCGGCCGCAATCCTACTGACAGCTTTCGGAATCAAGACCGCCTGGGCCCCATTACAAGAGGAAATACCGGGCGGGGCATCACGGATCGCATTCCTCATTACGGCCGGTTTGCTGGGTCTGTTGTGGTTCCGGGCTGCTACTGACGTCACTCAGGGGCAGTGGTTACTCACCGCCCTGTATATCGCGTTGGGTGCAACGGTAGCGGGATTTGCGATCACCCATTTCGGGCTGTCCACGTTGATTTATGACCACGTGATCTCAAAGACGGTCACGAAGCGCATCGTCGGGGGCTTTTGGCTAAAATCCAAAGCACGCGAAGATCTCAAGACGGCCACGACGGTGCAAGGCGTGTTTCGGGGAAATGCGTATGACCAAGACCGAGTGTGGTCACGGCCTTCCCGGGGGTTGGCCAAGCTTGTTTTTCTATTAACCTATTTGGTATTCACTGTGGGGGGAGCGGGCGCACTTACGATCGGCGCACTGCTCATTCTGTCCGCGCGTCAGCCGGTCATTCATGAATTTTCCGTTAGCCCCCTGGAAGTCACGCCAGGACAGCCGGTCGGTTTGCGCTGGTGGGTCGCAAACGCCGATAAGACTACGTTGGATCCGCTCGGCGATGTGGTCAGCCAAGGCCAGCGGACCGAGCAACCTGTCCGCAACATCGTCTATACGCTCACCGCACAAAACTCATATGGCAAACGTGGCGTGCAATTGGGCGTTTACGTCAAGCCTGCACCAAGTCCACCGAAGGAAGAACCACCGAAGACGACAAAGGGGAAACAGAAGCCCTCGGTTCCTGCCCCGCCGCCGGATCGTAGTATCTATAAGGAGGCTCGCGATTGCGACCTGACCCGTGGCGTTGTGATCCGCGGCGATGGCTGGCTTCAGGCTGACCGCGATCAAGATGGCGTCGCCATCGCCTCATGCGATATTGATTTCCCCAAAGCTGCCAAATATGAGATGTTCATCCGTTACGCGTCAGAAGGCTCCCGCCCGGTTCGCGTGACTTTGAACAAGACGATTCTTCAGGAGAATGCCCTGGCGGCGACCACTGGGGGCTGGGCGGATCCCAATTGGGTAGATCTTACGATGGGAATCGTCAACGTAAAGCAAGGGATCAACACTGTGGAGTTTTTCACGGAGCACTATTTCCCGCACATCCACCGGTTGCGCTTTGTGCCGCAGCCCTGAAGCCTCATGATTGGCGGGCATATCGTCGGCTACTCGGCAGTAATTCCATTGCGAGTTGCCATTGTTGCGCCGGGACGGATGTCCATGTGGTCCTCCCTAGAATTCCTGCGCAGGTTTTGGATGCCGGAATTCGAGATGGGGATCGAGGTTTGTTAATTTGGCGCGCTCCCGAAGGTATGCGGAAAGGCTCTCATCGGTTGTACTCACCGGCAGGTTTTTGAAATAGAGCCACACGCCGCTCGGCATTTCCCTCCATCGTTTCGGGGCGCTCATGCTTGTTGCCCCGCAATCGCTTGAGCGATGCTCCGCCCATGGGCAACGGCTTCGCACGCATTGATTACGGCCCGAGGGCGAAAACACTCTGCCCGGTTGAGCGCCTTTGTAATTTCGACATCGTATGGAATCCCGAGAGATGCGCACGTCCGTTTGACCAACTCCGGCAACTCGCGGGCCGAGAGCGCACCCAATCGGATTTTTACGCACCGGTCTTGAATGGATTTCTCAATTTGGCTCGCGTCTTGTGTACACAAAATGATGGTGAGATTTTCCCGAGGAGGAATGCACTTTAGGCGGCTCTGCTGGCGCTTGAGCGTTAACTCTTGGCTTTCGTCAATGCAAATCCACGTTGGCGTGGAGCGAGTGAAAAACCACTTTGCACGCTCGGCATCATCAATTTCAAAATCCGCCGCGTGGCAGTGCATGGCGAATTAACTAGCCGTGATAGGCCCACCCTTTGCGATGCACCTGCAAAGGATGGGCCACCCGGCTGGTGTCTTGAGCTTTACTTCTTGGGCCGCGACTCCGGCGGCACAAGACCTGCGAGGCGGTAGTACACAACGAGCTGGCCGTAGTGTTCACCGCTGTGTTCGATGAGGCCGTATGCTATGTCGAGAACGCGCGCTTTCTGGTCAGGGAAATAAACAACCTCCGTCGTCAGGCCTTTTTCGCCTTTCGACTGGATGGCGGCTGCGCCATCGGCGAAGGATTTCTTGACGAACGCAACGATGTCGGCTTTGGACTTGTATTGGTCGCGCTTCGGATCTTCTCCCGCGGGAGGCTTCTGCCCCCTCACAGGATTAGTGAAGTAGTAGGTTGCACCCGCCGCGTGCAGCAACTGCTCGGCGAAGCTCCGCTGCGCGGGTGTCGGCTTGAAGTCATACTTATCCTCGGGAAAATCTTCGGCCATCGCCGTCAGCTTGCGGCCAATCTCATTCCAGGAATCGAGCACGACTTTCAATTCCGGATCGGCAGGTTTGACGGCCGCATCTTTCTTCATCGCGTCCTGGGCATGGGCGGGAAATGCGAATGCCAGCAGGACGATAGCGAGAAACGGTATTCTTTTCATTTCTTTCTCCACGATTGAGTTTCGCGAACCAAAGCCTCAGCTTCCTATTTCGCCTGCGCTAACTTCGTAACAACTGCGGCAACTTTATCGAGTATCTCGTTCCAGCCCTCTAGTTGCCCGCTGTTTTTTGCGTTCTCCATGGGTTCACTTCCAATGAAGGTGAGTTTCGTCTGGCCGTTTCCAAAATCCTCAAAAATAACCACGTCGTGCGCATCGTCTATGGCCTCATGTTCTATTCCATATTGCTCAGGCTCAACCTTGTTTCCCTTCGAGTCGGAAAAGTACATGGAGTAAACGATCTTCTCGTGCAGAACAATCTCGTGGTATTCCCCAGCATTCCAGCCCTCCTGCCCATCCGGCGTTCTCATGCAGCAGAGAAATTTTCCTCCTACGCGAAAATCCATCTCGCAAAAAGGCGCAGTAAAACCCTTCGGCCCCCACCACTGCATCACATATTTCGGGTTGGTCCACGCCTCCCAAACCAATGCGCGTGGGGCATCAAAAACTCTAGTGATAACCATCCGCTCAGTCTCGTTAACCGTGTTTTTTGTCATCTCTGACCCCTTCTTTTTTCATTTGATTCACAACCACATCCAACTTGTCGAAACTCTCTTCCCAGAATCGGCGATAGCTAATCGCCCAGTCGCTGACCGTCTTGATCGCCGCTGGCCTAAGCGTGCACACGCTCTCTCGTCCACGCTTCGTCTTGATTACAATCCGCGCCCGCACCAGGTAGGCAATATGTTTTGAAATCATCTGCTGGGAAAGTGCAAACGGTTCCGTCAATCCATGCACAGAGGCAGGCCCATGGGAGAGCCGTTCGATCATCGCCCGGCGGGTTGGATCAGACAGAGCCGTAAATGTTGTATCTAACTTATCCACAACCATATGGTAGTGGATTATCTGCCAATGTCAAGTGTGAATTTTGCGATCCCTGATTTCTGTTCACTGATCCCGGTTGGCTCGCTGCGACAATCGCGACGCGTGCGAAATCGCCGAGTCACCCATCGACCCCGATTGGTAATGGGAAGTCGGCATGTGGAAACGCATCTAAGAAGGCTGGCTGTCGACTGACCGACAGTCAGTCAGCAGTCCGGCGGTTAATAACTGGCGGGGCTAGCTAGGGCGGCGAAGGAAAAGATTCCTCAAGTGGCGCTATCGCTCGACTTACTCTCGGAGGCACTCTACGATGACGTGTGTAGGACAATATTTATGTGGCACTATCGTGTACATAACTAATGAGCGCGCCAATCATCTATCGCCTGGCCATCGAACGATTCCGCTGCATCAGGAGCTTCTCATGGCATCCTGCCAAGGGCGTCAATCTGATTCTCGGCGGCGGAGATGTAGGCAAGACGACCATCCTCGACGCCATAGGGCTGCTTTTCAGCCCCACCAACCCGACTACCTTGGCCGATACCGACTATCACGCGAGGAATATCGACGCGGGTTTCGTCATCGAAGCGATTGTGTCGTTGCCGCTGGAAAGCGGAATCAATCAGGGGCATTTGGCACGCCTATCATACGGCGAGACACACAGAGTGCAACGCCAAAAAAGACCTTGTCGTAGGGTGGAATTCCACAAACCCGCTCAAACTTCGGGTACGGGATAGGGATTGGAACGAGAGTTGTCGTCGTTCCGGCCGCTAACCCGTCGCAGGGGCTCGGCGCTGTGGTTAGTCAGCTACGCAAAAAGACACCGAGTGGAACGCCGTACCCAGAGCCAGCTTCACGCTGTCGTGTCTTCTTCCGTCCTGTTATTATTCACCCGGGAGTCCCACATGAATAACATGTCAGAGGTAGTCCAGCAGTTAAAGAACGAACGCGTACACGTACAGAAGCAACTCCAACAGATAGACGAAGCACTCGCGGCGCTGGTAAGCAGCTCGAACGGTGCATCACGCACGATGTCAGCAGCCGGTCGCAGACGAATCAGCCTGGCACAGAAGGCGCGATGGGCGAAGACGAGGACAGCGATGCCGAAGCGCACGATCTCAGCGGCAGGCAGGAAGCGGATCGCGGCGGCTCAGCGAGCAAGGTGGGCTAAGGTGAAGCGCGCGGCCTAGTCGACGAGCCAGTGAGTCCGGGGGCGCAATGCTGCCGCCCTGTCACATCCTTACTTGTTCTGTCCGTGCACGACAAATTCGCCACAGCTAAAGCCAGACTCCATTTCTCATGCGCAACCTCAGCAACAACGCCGTAGCACGTATTCCCATCATGGTGGAGTGGCGACGTGGCTATCAGCTTAACGCGCCAAGAATGTACCAGTCGGCGATGGTAATTCATCCAATTTCCCAGAAGCTGACCTCTGTCTCGGAATGATTTCCGGTTGCCCATCACTCGGACATATTCACAAATCGTATCCAGATAAGTGGCGAGCAAAGGCGAAGTACACGGCTAGGTGCTGGCTCAAGGTACGGCGTTTATTGATTACAACTAGGCTGGGACTAAACAGGGATGGTCAGGGAGGCTTCCCAGCGTTTATTACAAATGTAACTAGGGAACGATCAGGATTGGAGCTCGCCAGAAAGTTGCCTTCTGGGTTATGGGGTCAAGGATCGTGATTTGGCAGTCGTAATTCCCGCCGGCGAGACGATCGATGTCAACGATGAAGCTGAAAGGCATAGTTCCCAGTCGGCTGGTGGTACTAGGAACGACCGCAGTGGGTGGCGTCTCAAGAACTTTGTTGCCGGCGAGATACAGGCTGACGAAAGCGAAAAGAGGTTGGCTCGCGGGCGGGCTGCCCTGCGGAGGCTGCTTATAGGCCTGGAGGTAGACGTACATCTCGTGACTCGTACTGAAGACTCGAGTCACGCTGGGGACAAGCTTCTTTCCGTTTTGGACGAGGGGGTTGACCGCGACTTCTTTTTCCTTGTGCGCACCTTTCTCAACGTCATAGAGCACCTCTTTTAGATCGACGCGCTGGCTGCTCAGCACGACTGAGCTGATGGGGACGCGCTGGTCCTCTTTGTTCAGGTTGGGGATTACGAAGACGGTTTGATAGGTACCGATTCTCCCCGTCTCGTCGTCGCGCGCCAGGAACTTGATCATGTACTTTCCGGGCAGAAGGGTAAAACCTGTGTCGTACTCGATGGGGCGCCGGGCGAGCTCAGCGGCGGTCGCGTCGGAGAGCTTAATGTTGACATGGTCACGGACATTCGTGACGGTGGTACCACCGACGAGGTCTTTAATTTCACCGACGAAGTCGATCAGGGTGTGCTCGGCGCCGCCACGCTTGGCGAGAGCCAGCTCGCGTCCAGGGATCTTAACGACGATGGGGACGAAGTATTCGGCCCGGTTGAGCTGGAAGTGATCGATCTCCATCGCGATGGAGAGTTCGGTAATGGGGTCGTCGAGCATCAGCGCGTCTTCGAGTTGGCGCTCTTTGTCGACGGTCGTAAAGCGGCTGAACAGCTTATCCGCGTAATAGCCCTGGCGGTAAGTAAGGTTCGCGCTGGAATCGTTCGTGAGGGACACTCTGACGCGCCGGAACCTACCGTTCTGAACTTTGTTGCTGGTGTAGTAGCCAAGAATGTAGTAGTCCGAGATCGCTTCCTGGGCCTGCACGATGCCGCGGGTGAGGTCGTTGTTATCAAAGAGCGCTTTGCCTCCAGTGTCGCCGGCAAGCGCAAAGAGAGTGTCTTGCGACTGCTGAAAGTTGCTGGTGGTGGCAAGGGCGGCGGCGCCTGTGTACATGCCGGAGTTGCCGGGCGAGCCTTGGGTCGCGTCGCCGAGCGGAGCTTCTGCGACCAGGCCGCGTGCGTCCACCGGCCAAAAAGAAACCCCAGCTTTGATGGCGGCATCGACGGTGGCACGAAGCTGGGCCTGGTTGTCGACGCCGTTTAGGCGGAGGCCGCTGGCGAAGTAGATGAGGGACTTTTTCTCATTCAACTGGCCGAGCATTTTGGCTGCGGTTTGCAGGGCAGAAAGCTGGCGGTCCGTGTTGAAGACGTTGAACTCGCTGTCGTCCTGGCCAAACGCGGCTCCCGTATCGGCGCTGCTGGCGTCGTCGATGGTCTCGACCGACCCTTGGCCCTCCCCCACGATCAGGGTCTGGAGGATGCTGAGCAGCTTGTTGCGATCGCCGGTGAAGTCCTGCAGGATGTCGACCGAGCCACCCTGGTAGCGGAGGATGGCTACAAGATCGACGGTTGTCATTTGCGTGCGAAGGAATTGTTCAGCCGCGGAAAGCGCGCGGAGCTGGTCAGCCGGGCGCATTGCAGACATGTCGAAATAGAGAGCCAGGAGGCGGCGATTCTTGTAGTGTTCGCTGTCCGGAGTTTCAGGTGTGACCTGTGTGCGAGCGAGTCGCTTGTAGAGCTTGAGCTCTTCAGAGCCGGGCGGTGCGACCGGCAAGGGCAATGCGTTTGCAGCGAGATCCTCGTGCTCGCAGAAGGTGATCTTCTGTAGTGCGCCGTCCTCGGTGATCGCGAAGTCCTGGGCGGTGAGTCCCGGGATGAGTTTCCCTTGCTTATCCTTTACCACCACTGTTTCGACGACAAGTTGCGACTTGACCGTGACAGTGAAAGTCCCCGACTCGCTAGGAGGCTTGTTCTGACCGGTCTGCTGAGCGGGTGCGTAGGCAGCGGCTAGTAGAAGGAAAATGGCCGGCAGCATCTTCATCTCAGAACTCATCTTAGAACCTCAAGCGCAGTGAGGCTTCGAGACTGCGCATCGCATTGGCGGCAACCGGTAGGCCGAATTGCGTACTGTTTACGGTCGTGTTCCAGGCGGTGAAGACACCGTGGTTGAGCAAGTTAGTTGCATCCACGCGCAGGTCCACGTAGAAGCGTGAACTCGGGCGGAAGGAGCGCACGAGCGAGCCGTCGAGGCTGAACTGGTCAGGGCCGGTAATCGAATTCCTGCCCGCAGTTCCCCATTGGCCAGGCAATGGCGCCGTGTAAGCTGCGGCGTTGAGATGCACGCCTGCTGGCGACGCGTAGATGGAAGCGCCTGTAGAGTCCGGGCGGATCGTGCCGGTGAATCCGGTTCCTGGCACGGCCGCCAGATAAACAGGAGTTTCTGGCAAGCCAGTTCCGACGATGATCGTCGTGAGGACGGTCCAGCCCTTTAACAACCTGCCCCGCCAGCCCGTCATCAGAGTTCCGCCGCCGATGCCCTCGCCGCTCGTGTATTGCACTTGCATATTGAGTAGGTGCCTTTGATCAAAAGTGGAAAGCGAACGCTCGGCATGCAGATCGAGCCAGTTTTGCGCGATGGACGGTGTTGGGGCTGCGGGGCTCTGAGTCGGCGCGCCCGCGGATGTAGGCTCAGTCGAGCCTTGTGTGCTGGCGGTGACGTGACCCAGTCCACCGAGTTGAGCATCGTCGTCGATCGATTTCGAAAATGTGTAGAGGAGCGATGCGGTGAAGCCGTTGCGCAGCCTGCGGCGCAGTTGGACCTGACCCGCTTGTCGCGTAGAGTCGCCACCCGAAACTTGGTAGACGAAGCCCGAAGGGCACGTGGGACACGGGTTGGTTGCGCCGATCGGGTAGGTGTTAGGAAGAAATTGCTGAACGCCCCGCGTGCCTTTGACACCGAGGTAAGTTGCGGTGAGCTGGATGGCCGCCGGCAAATCGCGCTGCACCGACAACTGCCAAGCCTGTGCGTAACCTACCCTGAAGTTAGGATCGACTGCAAACGTGTTGGGGGTGATGGACGAACATGGATTGAAACCGTTTGCTAGCGTGAGTGGACACGCGGCACTGTTCTGCACGCTCAGACTCTTCGAAAGCGGCGCCTGCTGTGCAAGACCAAGCGCCGATGTCTGATAGACGGAAGTGTCGTGATAAATACCGTAGCCGGCGCGGACAACGATGGTCGAAGCTGGAATCGGACGCCATGAGACGCCGACTCGTGGTTCAAACCCGCGCCTGTCCGGGAAAATGAGGGAACTAGGATAGTGGGTGCCAGTGAGCGGGCCCACCGGGTCGCTGCCGAGGACAGGAGCCACTGCGGTGAAGTCAGGAGCCACGTCGAGATTGACGAGCCGCCCGTGGATCTCAGTTATTGGCGCGCCATATTCCCAACGCAGGCCAGCATTGATAGTGAGCGTAGAGAGAATACGCCAGTCATCTTGAGCGTAGGCGTCGTAGACGGGCCCGCGGAGATATTTGTCCGCATTGCCAAAGGCGACGGAACTCGTGTCTGGCACGCCGATCAGGAAGTCGGCCAGGTCAGAGCCGCCAGTCGTAACGCCGTTAGCCGTCCCCTGTGTTGCTGCGCCGGTGAATGTGAAAATGCCGCGCGGGTTCTGCTGGAAAAAATCGTTGAACTGCTGCCAACGAAAATCGCCACCGATGGTGACGTTGTGATGGTTGTGATAGATGGCTGTAGAACCCGAGAAGCCATCGGTGCGGGCGCGATTGAATGAGCTCAGCCCGTCGCTGAGGGCGGTGATGCCGCTTGAAAAGTTCAGCGTGGGGGGCCCCCAGTTGGCTGGGTCCTGATTGTTCCCAGAGATTCCCGCCGCGCCCGATACGTTCTGGCGGTTTTCAAAATAGGGCACAATGTTCGTTCTGAGTCGGCTGAAACGATAACTGGCGTAGACGAAGAGATGTTGGCTGAAGCGATGAGCCCAGTTGATGTTTGCGTTGATCCCAAGAGTATCGGTGGTATCCGTAAACCCGAACAGGTTGGAGTTGCTCCCCCGTGTGCTCTGGAAGTTGAAGCTCCCATAGAGTTCGTCTTTGCGGCCAAGCGTCTTGTCAAGGCGCGACTGCAATGCATCCTGATGAGTGCTGTTGAGAATGGGCACCTGGTAGTTATAGAGCGAATCGCCAACAATATTTGGCAACGGATAAAGCTGCAATAAGGCCTGCGCCTGCGGGCTGACAGGTACGACATTGCCCGGGAACGGCAGCCCAGTTGCCGGATTGAATACGACGACGGGTTGACCGAAAGGGTTCAGCAGGCTTGCGAGATTGCCCGTCCTTTCTTCTGCGGTGGGTACGAGGCCGGACTCGGTCTGGGCGATGTGGTCGCGCGTCCACTGGTAGGCAACGAAGAAAATGGGCCCGTGCGGCAGAAGATGCGGGATCTTAATTGGCCCTCCCAGGGTAAAGGCACCGGTGATGCGATTGTAAGAAGCCTTGGGCGTTTCAAGCCCGCTGAGTGAGTAGGGACGCGCGTCAAGGGCGGAGTTGTCAAGAATAACGGCAAGCCCACCATTGTAGAGGCTCTTGCTGTTAGCTCTTCTGTTGCCGAAGGCCTGGTCAAGCGAGAATCTTGAGGTCGCTGCATTGTTGACGCTGCCGTTGACCAAGAATCCGTCCGATGCCTGCTCGTTCGTGTCCTCTTGCGGCTTCGGTATGTCCGGGAGTGCGCCGTTTGAAGAGTCGGCTGCGATGGGCTTCTTCACAGCCGCTACGGAACTCACTGGGGGCGGCAGGTTGGGCGCCACCTGCGTGAGCCCCCTGATCTGTTCCAGCGGGAGCAACGTCAATTCAAACTTCGCTGCAGGAGTATTCGGGGCGATGGTCACTTCGACTGCTAGCGTCGAGAAACCCTGCATCTCGATCTCGACCCTTGCGGGTCCATCTTCCAGGTCGGTGAAGGCGAACAGGCCACCCTGGTCAGAGACTGTGCTGACCCTCTGCGTCCCTTGCGTCACTGTGACCGTGGCTCCGGGGACAGACCAGCCATGGAAGGTGACTTGGCCGTGATATTGCGAAGGGGCAGCCAGCGCGGGAAGTGCGAGCGCCGTTAGCGTGCAAAGCATGGCGCAAGCCAGTTGCAATGTTCGATGCACTCGCCCCTGTGACACCGCTTTCGCGTCTCCCCCAGTTTCATCCCGCGTCAGTTTTCTGAAGGCTTCTCGATATGGTCGATGACGAGAACCTCGGCCGGTGCCTTGGTGGCGTCAAGCTTAAGACCTATCTGCTCTTGGATTGCGGTATACAGGCCCGGCGGTGCCGCGGCGCTATCGGTCGGTGGCGGAATCTTGGCCCCCATGCCGCCGAACTGCGAATCGTCGGGCGTCCACTTTAGGGTGAAGTCGAATCTTCCATTTAGTCCGGTCTGATCGAGGACCGGGCGGTCGAGCACGGCCTCCTGCATCAAGCCGGCGAAGTCGGCCATATTTGCGTTGGTAACATGCAGATCACCCAGCCCATGGAAGAAAAGCCCTGGAAGCCCATTCGGATCCCCTTCACTCTTGGTCAACTTTTGCCCGGTCTTCGCGACGGACAGCACATAGACCGAAAGCTCTTTCTTGTCGCGGTGAAAAGTGAGTTTGAAACGCTCGACAATCAGCTTCTGCAACATGCCTTTCCATTGCTTGTCGCTCGGGGCACCTTCACCATCGGGCTGCGCATCGATGTCGAATTTATCCGTCTCTGCCCAACTCGGGGCGCCCATGACTTGCTTGGCATGGACTCCGTAGGCAAACGAGATCATCTCATCGAGTGAGACGTTGATCGTCTGGAAACGACGCCCCCTGACGAGAAACGCTTTGCGCTGCTCGTCCGGTTTGGTCGGCTTGATGGTGGCAACCTCGAAGCTGGGTGACGCATTCGCATCCATCGGCGGCAGTTTCGGCGGCGGCACCGGAATGGCCCACTCCGTTTCGGGCGTAGCACGCGTCAGATTAAGAGGCAGAGGGTTTGGCCCTTGACTCCAGTTGCCAGTAATCGACTTGCCGTCGGCGCTCAGCTTGCCTTCATACGTGCCGCCGATTGCCGTGAGCGACATCTTCACTGTCGTACCCTCCAGCGTAATTTTCGTTACAGGAAGGGGAGCGCCGCCCTGGTCGATGCTGTAGAAAACCGCTTTGTATCCGCCACCGTCCGCCTTTGAGATCTTGACTACCGTTCGCAGATCTTGGCCAGCGTGGAGAGTGCCCTGCCAGGTGTCGGCGATGTTCGTTGTCGGATTCTCCGCCGTGGATTGAGCACTGACCTGCGTGATGTGTACCAAGCCAAGAAAGACTGGCGTAGCAATGACGGCAACTGCGGCCATGGTGAGCAACAGCTTTCTGCTCAAATCGAGCTTGCGTGCAACCTGCTTCGTCATGATGCGCACAATCCTCCTTTTCAGATCTGATCCGGTAATACCCGACATGCAAGCCAGAGGAGATCCAACGTAGAGCTTGCAGACGTCGATGATGCTCTCGGCATAGAGTCGTGCTTCGTTACCCGACTGCAGCACCTCTTCGTCGCAGGCCCGCTCGCGCTCCTCGAGCAACCGAGCCCTGATCCACCACACGGCGGGATGAAACCAGAATGCCGCTTCTACAAGCATGTGGATGGCGGCGGTGAGGTTATCGCGCCGGCGAATGTGCCACAGTTCATGGGCGATGATGGCGCTGAGCTGCGATGCGGAGAGCCGGTCACTGATGTCTTCTGGCAGCAGAAGCACTGGTCGAACAATGCCGAACACGCCGGGTTCAAGCATGCGAGGCGAGGAGAGAACCGGCACATTGGCCGGCTGCTTTATCTGGATCGGTGAAGAGGCGCGGACTGCTGCTCGAATCGTCCACCAGCCACGAGCCCACGAAAATACCATGGAGAGAAATCCGCACAGCCAGACCACAAACAGGATCACCGGCAGCAGATTGGGGTAGTGTTCGGGAACGAGGGGCACTTTGCTGCGATGCTCTGCGGAGGAGGCCACTGCAGTTTGCGGGAAGGGCTGCGTCATTTGCTCCATCACAGCCGTCAACGCCCGCCGCGGGGTAGGAGTAGCAACTGCCGTGCGCAGCGTTTCACCGGTAGCGATCAGGAGCGAAAACGGAATCAGGAATTTCACCGAGGCGATCATCCAAACCCAGTAGCGCGTGCGGGCCTGGTTGCTTCGCAGGGCCAAAGTGAGCAGCCACGCGATCAGAACAACGATTGTTGACTGCCAGAGATGATTGACCAGTGCAGCCGTCCAGACTCCGTTGGTCCAGGTTTCGTTCCAGAGTGCCGGAGATATCATGGCTATTTCTCCTTGAGAGAAAGACTTCGTAAAGTCTCTTCCGCGTCCTTCACATCTTCAAGAGATAGCTTGCCAGATTCGATGAGGTGCGCCATGACCGGTTGAGTGCGCCCTCCAAAGAGTGCAAGCAGATCATCGATCAACCTACGCTGCGCAGCTTCACGGGAGACCTCCGCGACAAAAATGTGGAAGTTGCCAACCTTTTTCACTCGACGGACAACGTTCTTAGCTTCCAATCGATACACGGTCGTTTGGATCGTGGTATAGGCCGGCCTTTGGATCGACCGAAATGCTTCGTGAATTTCGCGAATCGAGCACTCTCCTTGCGTCCAAAGCGCCTCCATAATCTGAAATTCCAGTTTCGACAACTTTTTGGGCCGTACCACGTCCGCCTCCTATGGCTGTTCGATTGTTTACTACACCTGTTTGTAAAAGATCAAGAGCGTTTGTGTAGGGAGCAACCCGGAAACGGGTTCTGGGGAGTTGGCATCGTCTCAGACCCGCTTCAGAATTGAGACGACTGGTCTGGGTCTCGAGTCCCGGCGGGTTCACCATTCCGGCCTGTTTCCACTGATACCAGTGATACGGTTTTTGCGGAATCTGGGGCAATAAGGGAAACTGTGGAAACGGCAGCCTAAGTTACGAATGTGCTCGACACCAGCATAAACACAGGCTAGAATCGCTAACTGTAGGAATCACCACGACTTGCCGGAAAGGGTCGATAGAGAATCCCTCCCTCTCCGCCAGCTCACTCATACGTAGGCACTTAACGATTCCTACTGAACAGAACCCTTGGCCTTGACGTCTCCATCTGGAGCACAAGTGGAGCACAATAAGGCTTCGGAGAACTGCTTCATCGCTGCGATCGCATCGGGCGATGCGGTCTTGATGTAATGGTTCTGGGTAGTTGCTACCGTGCTGTGCCGCAGAATGCGCTGGATCACCGAATCATCCACGCCCAGGCGGTTCAGATTCGACGCCAAGCCCCTACGGAATCCATGCCATCCATGCCACGCGACACCAGCACGCTTGAGCACGTCTTTCATTTCCCTTTGATAGCAAGCGTTCAAGTCGAGCGGGTGTCCGACTGTGTTCGCGAAGATGGGGCCCCCTGCGGGATTGCCACACCTCTTTCGATGCGCATCTAGCCTCTGCGCGAGCTGTGGAATGACCGGCACCGGGGCTCTTGACTTCGCAGTCTTGGGATCACCGACTGTGCTGCGCCACACCCTGGATGAAGGTCGAGGCACCCCGCAAGGGTCTCCGATCACGCCCCTTACACAAAAGGTAATTTTGACCGTTTAGGGGTTCGGAGCCCCCGTTTGGTGGCGGAGCTGAAGGAATCGGAATGCTGTGACGAATGGTGATGGTATCTTCGCCGACCAGAATTTCTTTAACCAGCAGTCGAACGATTTTTTGGCGTTCCGTGACATTAAGACTGTCGGCAGCACTACGCAGGCGAGTAAGGAATGCTGTGAGAGTTTCTGCTAAACGCAGGAATGCGGCGCGATCATTCGCCTGGTCGGTGATCGCCTGCAGCTCAGCCCGGAGGGCCTGTTGGCGTTGTCGCAGCGTAGGCATGCGTTCACGCAACTGCTCAAGCGACAAGAGCTCTTCTTGATAGGCGGTGAGCAGTCGTTCGATGCCTTTGTCCACCTGGCTCAACTCCCTCTGCAAACTCTGCTCCCGTTTCCGGGTTGGATCAGAAGTGCGTGCGGCGGCCAGCCGGCGATCAAGTTCCTGCTGGATCAAAGCTGGGTCTTCGAGCAGGCGGGCCACCTCGGCCCAGACGATCTGATCGAGCAGTTCCTGACGAATGAAGCGATTATTGTTGCAAACGGGGCCGCCCAGTTTGCGCCAGCGATCGGAGCCAATGCACTTGTAGTAATGAATTTTGCGGGCGCTGGTTTGGGTCGAGGTTCGCGACAAGGCGTAGCCACACTTCGCACAACCGACAAGCCCCTGCACCACACTGGGGGCGATGGTACGCCGCCGCGATCGTATCTTGTTGTGGCACAGCAGCTCTTGGGCACGGGCGAAGCTTTCCTCGGTCACTAGGGCGGGCACGGGGATCTCAATCCACTCTTCGCGCGGGCGTTGGTGGCCGGCGGTATTGCTGGGGGTAGTTCCGCCCCGCCGACGCTGTGGGCGCATTTGCGTGCGGGGAGAGAGGCGGGTCTTGCCGAAGCAGGCGACTCCGCGATAGGCGGGATTTCGCAACATGCCCCAGACCACCGAGCGTTCCCAGCGGCCTGCCCTGCGCGGCGGAATGCCTTCGCGGTTGAGCCGCCGAATGATCTCCGCAATGCTGAGTCCCTCGACGGTATACATCTCATAGACGCGCCGCACTACACTGGCCTCGGCCTCATTGATCATGTAGGCGGCGAGCGCCTCTTCCGTCTTGCGGATATAACGGTAGCCATAGGGAGCGCCGCTCATTACGCTCACCTCCCCGGTGTGGGCACGGTGTCGCTTGCCACGCCGCGAGCGCTCCAGGATCTGTGCTCGTTCGTATTCCGCGATCATGCCTTGGAATTGCACCAGGAGTTGATCTTCCGGACTGTTGCCTTGCGGAGACTTTACGAACAACGTTTCCACTCCGTGGCGGGCAAACTCTTCGATCAGCAGAATCTGGTAAGCATACTTTCTGCTCAATCGGTCCGGCGAGTACGCGAGCACAACTTGGATCTGTCCTTCGGCGGCGAGATCGCGCACGCGTTCCAAGCCCGGGCGCTCCAACGTGGCTCCGCTATAGCCCTCATCTTCGAAGACCCACTCTTTGGGCGCCTGCAGTTCGTGCTGGTTGGCAAACTCGATCAGCGACGCCGTCTGGCTTGCGATCGTATTCTCCTCGCGTTGCTGCTCCGACGAGACCCGCGCATAGATTGCCGCCATTCTCATTATCCAACTCCTTCCCGCTTACGCCGAGGGCGCGTTCGCGACATGGCACCAGAATCTCGTAAGCTTGCGTGAGCTTTGCCTCGAGCAAGCGATCAAAGGAATATGCGATCTGGATTCGAAATGGGTCGCCTCTTGAATGCGGCTCAGCCATGCCTTTGGAGAGTACGTAGAAAGACATTCAAGGCGGCGGTTACGGTTGCCCCTATCGTCAGACCGCTGCTTTTTGCGTATTTCCGGAGAAGTTCTACGGTTCGTGGGGGAAGCTTCAAAGTGACCGGTACTGTGGTCTCGGGAATTTCGACAGGGCGATCGAGCTGCGACGCTTTCTCGAGATAGCGATAGGCTTGCCGCTCGGATAGATGGAACTCGCGTGCCAGCTGGCGAACTGCGTCGGCGCGCAGCAGTTGATGTCGCAGAAGAGCACGCGCGGCGTTCAAATGCTGGGCCTTTTCCGCTTTGGTGGCGCGCGCCATCTTCCATAAATGTATCATCTGCCATAAACATATTACTCCTTGCGACGAAGATCAAGCATCCGGTACCTGGTTAGCCAACCCGTTATTACCCGTTCAAACTGAAAATTACCTTTTGTGTAAGGGGCGTGATCAGCCCGCTGCTGAGTAATCTGTACATGCGTCGCTTCGTGCTCGGTTGGAAGAAGTTAGGGCACGAGAAGCGTCTGAAAGCGTACATCGTCAATTATGCCGATGATCTTGTGATCTGCAGTCGCGGCAAAGCCGCAGAAGCTTTAGTCACGATGCGAGACATGATGACCAGGCTGAAGTTGACGGTGAACGAAACCAAGACGCGGGTCTGTAAGCTGCCGGAAGACAAGGTCGACTTTCTGGGGGCCGTCGGGCGCTGACGTCGTACAAAAGCAGGGTGCGGCCGGGAAGGTAGGGGAAGTCCAGTTGGAACATGGGGTGGATGGACTCGACGCTGAAGGATGGCTGGGTGTAAATCTGCGCGGACATTAGACGGTTGCCCATGTTTACGTAGAACAATTCCTTGCGTCCAAAGCGCGGCAGCCCAGAACGACAAGTTGGTTTCCGGTAGGTTCAAAGCACTTGCGATCGCCGCACCTGCGGATGTGGCTGAGCGCGACTCTTTGTCAACCCGATCACGTCATCGGTGCTCAGCTATTTACGGGGGCGCATCGTTTTGATGAAGCTGGGAGTGCTGCGCAACAATGTCGGCGGGAGCAAGATTCTCTGTGGGCAAGTCACGCAGGCGAAACAATTCTCCGTTGGCGGGATTAAACTCAAACTGCGTAATGTTGCGCGAGTAGGCATTCACGACGTACAGGAACCCACCAGAATCAAAGGCCATTGATATGGGTCCGTCGACGGATGGAAATGGTGAACCGGCAATGGATTGCAGCGAGCCGGTTTCATCATCGATGTGGAATACGCTGATGTTGCCAGAGGTGAAATTGCCAACGAAGAGGTATCGCCCGTAAGAATCTATTGTCGCGGAGACCGGATTGGTCCCTCCTGAATCGAACGGTGAGCCTTTTATTTCTGTCAGTGAGCCCGTGGCTGGTTCCACGGCGAAAACTGAAATTGTGCAACCAGTTCCCTGAACATGCGCAAACGTCCCGGAGCAGGCGGCGTTCTTATCCAAATATGGGTTCACTCCGTGATTCACAACATACGTAAAGCGATCGCGAGGGTCGATCACCACCGCTCGCGGTCTCAATCCCGTTCTAAATGGTGAACCAGGGACAGGGCGGAGATGCCCGAGATCATCGATGGCAAAACCTGAAATTGTTGCGTCATCTTGATTGCTGACATAGAGGAAGCGTCCAGATCGGCTGACGGTTACGTAGAAAGGGTGCCTGCCGACCGGGATGGCGGGGCCAAAGCGCGAGAGTCTGCCATCTTCGGCGCGAGCGTAGACATATAGATCATTGGAGATCACATTTACGACATAGAGGAACTTCCCTGATGGGTGCATCGCGAGAGCCACTGGGCCGGAACCAGCAGGGACGGGAGAGCCTTGCAATTCGGATAGCGCACCATTGATCTGATCGATGGCAAAGCCAGAAACGTTACATCCATTCCCACAAGCCCCATCCGCCCGGCCACGGTTGGCTACGTAAAGGAACTCTTGATCTGGGGATATGAGAGCCTGATACGGGTGCTCGCCCGACTTAATCGAAGGTGCATTCAGGGGCTCCAGAAGACCCGTCGATGCATTCACTAAATGGCCGGAAATCATGTTTCCGCTGTAATCGACCACATAGACGAAGCGCCGGGCAAATACATTGCCAGGATGGACCGCTTGCAGACCCGGCCCAACCCGATTTGCTTTCGTCGGCAGCAGAAACCCCAGCCCCGCAAGCAAGGCCATGGCAACAATGACGAGAGCCCATTTCAGCTTACGCGTGCCCTCAACTCGTACTACCGAATGTTCCCAATCTTTGTCGCTAGCGGCCAGTTCACGTCTGTCTGGGATCTCTGTTGGTCCGCCCGAGCTCTGCTGATAAAGAGTGGGTGGCGGCTCGAAAGGGAATGTTTGAACGGGGGCAATGAATCGGTACCCCGCACTCTGAACGGTCGCGATGTATTTTGGATTGTCCGAGGAGTCGTTCAGGGCAGCACGCAACTTTGTCACCGCCACCGTGAGGCCTTTCTCGAAGTCTACAAAGACACCCTCACCCCACAACAGCTTGTGCAGCTCGTTCCGCGTAACGACCTCTCCGGGATGGGCCAAGAGAGCGATTAGCAGTTGCAGAGGCTTTGGTTCCAGTTTTAGGCGAAGTCCAAGTTTGCGGAGCTCATTTCGTTCCAGGTCAACCTCGTAGACACCAAAACGGCAGATCCGAACGGCGGGTCGGGCGGTTGGGCCGATGTTCACGGGGCAAAAAGCATATCCTAATTCGCGACCTGAGGCTACAACGCTTTTCTGGCGGTCAATGACAACTCTTCCAAAATCAGGAACTTAGCCCTTAGCACAAAAAATTAGCACAGCTTAGCTTGATTTGGGAAACGCTCGACTGCAATCTCCGTCAATCGAGCGGGAAATCCGGTCAAGGGATTCCAACACAGTAAAACAGAAAGGTCCGTGAAAATGAAATCAAGCACTCTGCGACGCAAAATCACCAGATTGGGATTCATGGCTCTGTTTTTGACGGCGCTGCTCGCCGCAGCAGCGCCCAAAACGACCAACACGAACGTGACCGTAACTCTGAGCGATTACGCTTCGGACGGTATTACCCAGTTACTGTTGCGCAGCGATGACTACAATGCATCGGGTCAGGCGAGTTATGGTAGCTTCATCGATTCGACCGGCGAACTCGAACTGCTTCTTGCGAGCCCGCGGTCGGTTTGGATTACAGCGAACGATCCCGTCGGCTCGGAGCCCGCGGGCCCGCCAGCTGGCTATTACTCGAGTGATACCTCCGTGCGCAGCGACTGTTTTGACCAGAACGGCAACATCGTGCCTCTGGCAAATGTCCTGACTTCGAGCGGCAACTGCAAACTGGGGCTCACGTTTCTATCTGGAAGCACCGTCTACAAGCTATTGATGAGTCCATTCCCATTCAGCGGAGCGGGAGATGGAGTACCCATCTGTCCTTCAGCGGGATGCCCGGCGACCGGGCTGGCTACGGTCACCTGCAATAAGGTGAGCAACAGCAAATGTGTAAGCTGGACGATTGTGCCGAATACCAGTTCCGGCAACGCAAGTATGGCCAATCTGTACACGGAGGGCAGCAGTCGGAAGGAGACCACCTGGACATTTGTCGGTCAGTACTACAATACGTTTCGCATCGACGTGACTAATCCCTGATGGGAGTGGGTGCCGTTGTCCCGGAGTGCGTCATGGAATGGGCGACCGCGAGCGAACTGGTTGTGAGATGACTTGCGCGCGTGATGCGTCCGATTGAGCGCAACTGGTCGAGGTCTTCCGTATCCTTAAATTCCAGAAAACGCGTAACGCAAAGCTCAATCGGGTCAGAGGCGTGACGCACGTATGGCCGGGATCATGCCGCTGATTAGCCCAACCAAAGCCAAGATCACCGTTGCAACGGCCACGCTGGTCGCGGAAATGATGAAGTCGGATGTCGCCGATCCGGCACCGCAGTCGAGAGGTGCGGCAGGACTTGGTGGTGCTGCGAGCGCGGGAGGCGTTGGTGGCAGCACGGACCGAGCTGATTAACGCCACACGAGGTCTGGTGAAAAGTATGGGCACACGGGTGCAACGACTCTGGATCCACGCGCCCCAGCCGTGCTAACTTCTTCGCATCGATCCGATCATTCTTGCGCTTACGCCGTTTCGCCCCCCTCCATCAGACGCGGGTTGGCCACCACCACCTCGTGTCCCTCACCCGCCATGGTTTCCTGCATCCAGGGAGAGTGCGTCCCCACTTCCATCACCACCCGCGCCGACGGTAAGGCCTGGAAGAACTCGGCGACTTCCGCCTCGCTCGTCCGTAGCTGTCCTTCGCTTAGCGTCTCCCCTTGCAAACCCAAAATGCAGAAGTGACTGCATTGGTCTCCCAAATCCACTCCCACCGTCAACCCATCCACATTGGGACTCAGCTCGCCTCGCGGACCCGCTTCTCCTTGGCTCCCCGAAGTTGCCTTCAGCTCCAGCTTCCCTCTCAGTTTCTCCATCAGCTCGGCCAGTACTTCCTTGGGTTCTGTGTGCTGCAGAGGTACACGGATAAGGAGGTCATGATGACCTAATCAATTCGTGGACGAGCTGTGCAATCGATGAAGGCGGGCCCTTCGAGATCGACTTTCAGGAGCAGGTCTCAAAGCACCTCCAAGCTGCTGTGGTCAAGAGCCGTGGTAGTGAGCGTTGGAGGAAAAGCGCGAGGAAAACTCGCGCAGGTGAGCATCCGAGAGACGAACGCAAGTGAACCCTTGAGGACGCGTCGTTAAGAAATCAAGTGCCGTCAAAACCAGAGGCGAGAAACTTTTCTGGGATAAACCTGCTGGAAGCCTGATGACTGAGCAGGTGGTGGCCGGCGTGGAGAGGGCGTGAAGCGGATGCAGGCGGTTGCACGGAACTGCAGGAACCAGTCGCTCCGATGCGAAGGGAGAAAGCCCAAGCGGCCAAAACCGCGAGGCGAGAGTACCGAGGCGGAGCACTGGGACGGGCCGACTCGTATGAGCGATGAAGGCCCTGTAATGGGGCTGGAGCAAAGGGGTCGGGTCAGGCGGTCGCATTTAGCGAAACAACTGGTAACAGGATGACCTCGATGCATGCGACAAACAAACCGTTCAACATCGATAAGCGCTTGGTGTACGAAGCGTACAAAGCAGTCAAATCCAATCGAGGGGCGGCTGGAGTGGACGAGCAGACGATCGAGCAGTTCGAGGCCGACTTGTCAGGAAACCTGTACAAGATTTGGAATCGGATGAGCTCGGGAACCTACTTTCCACCGCCGGTGCGCGCCGTTGCCATTCCCAAAAAGAGTGGCGGAGAAAGGATTTTGGGAGTGCCCACTGTAGCCGATCGCGTGGCGCAGACGGTCGTCAAGCTGGTAATTGAGCCGATTCTCGACCCGATCTTTCTGGCAGACTCATACGGTTACAGGCCGAAGAAATCGGCCCTAGACGCCGTCGGAGCTACGCGAGAGCGGTGCTGGAAGTATGACTGGGTTCTAGAGTTCGACATCAAGGGCCTGTTCGACAACATCGACCACGAACTTTTGCTACGGGCTGTTCGGAAACACATAA
>CAVVXZ010000036.1:0-482525 GCA_963752175.1 uncultured Acidobacteriaceae bacterium | reverse complement strand
TTCATCAAGGAGTAACTGAGGTAACTGGATGATGTTCTCCGCTGGTATCGTGGTCCAATCGGTTGCACCAAGGGATGGTGCCGGTAAATGGGGTTCTGGTTTGAGTTCGATCCGACGAATAAGATTCTGCTCGGCCGGTTCGCGGGACGGCTCACCGACCACTCGCTGTCGGAGTACTACTCGGCGGTGCGAAAGTACGCGAGAGCAACCGATGCCCGCGCGGGAATCTTCGACTTGTCCTTGGTGACGGAAATCGCAGATATCCACCAAACACGCCCGCAACCTGGCACAGCAAGAACCGGCGATGCCAGACCCCCTTAAACGCCCCAGCATTGTCGTGGCACCGACCCTGCCGGTAAGGGGTTAGCACGCGTCTTCAGATTGCGGGAGCGTCCACCCGGCCCCTGATGCAGATCGCAAAGTCGATGGAAGAGGCGTTCGCCGCCCTTGGCGTCAAGTCTCCGCACTTCGAACCCTTCGAGTCAACGCCCTCGCTCTTTTTTTTGCTGTCGAAGTCAAGATCCTGATTCTTAAACACTTAACTGACCCAGGCACGCTCGGATGTCCACAAAATATTGGGAACAAACCACTTACGCGCAAAATCCTCTGGAATAAGGGGTTAGCGGTCCCTGCCTGCTGCTGGTTTGTCCAGTCCCTCCGTCCTTTGTAACCGAGCTTTCGCTAAGGCGGATGCGCATGATCCATTTGCGCACTGTCGGAAGAGCCTCGGTCAAGGTTGGATGTCACAAGGAGTGGATTTCTCGCTGTGCCGATCCCTACGTCCAGCCGTTGAACATGGGCTGGCACTTTGGAAAGCGAGTTGACTTCAACGCCGGTTACGCTTTTTTCGCCCCCACAGGGCGCTACACTGCGGGAGCGAACAACAACGTTGGTTCAGGATATTGGGGTAACGACATCACGTCTAGCACGACGCTCTACATCACCAAGAACCAAGGAACCACGGCAAACCTGGCCACCGACTGGGAAATCCACGGGCAAAAGACGGTGGCCAGCACCCCCGCCGGTCAGCTTCAGCAAGATAACTCCCGGGCAGGCGTTCACCGATGAGTGGGGAATTGGCCAGGTTCTCCCCTTGAAGAAAAACATGAGCCAACTGGCCCAGTTCGGATTAGTTAGTTGGGTACGACCAATGGCAGGTCACAGGTAATGGCGGCAATTATCTGGTAGCCGGAATTCCGGTCTCAGCGAGCGGGTCCCATACTCCCGTCCGCGGATCGGTGTTCAGGCCAATTTCATTCTCCCGGCGAAGAGTTCGTTCTCTTCTTCAAGTACTACGACGAGTATTCGGCCAAGGCCCGTGTACAGGGACGCACGATTGTGTTCGGCGGTTCGTGGACATTTAAGTTTCCGAAACCAGCTGCCAAGAACCCGTAGCGGAAGGGTTATCTCATCAGCTTCGCCGTTCCAGGGGGTCTCCTGGAGCTACCAGACGGATCAACCGCTGTCGCTGGAAGCATTGCGGAAAACGATGCGTAAGTTGCCGGGGACTATTTACCGGGCCAAGGGAGTGGTATACAACGTTGACGCACCGCAGCGTCGGGCCGTGCTGCAGGTAGTCTGCCGACGGGTGGACATCTTGTTACAAGAGTAGTGGGGCTAGCGCGCACCCGGCACGCAGATCGTAGTCCTCGGGGCGCCCGACGGCATTGACCCGACGATGCTTAATCGTCAGTCCAACCTGACAGTAGTGCCGAATCAGGGAGGCGGGGCGATTGTTCCCACGGTGACAGTGCTTCCGACCTATGTTCAGGGACGTTGTTGACGATAAATTTACTGTGCAACGGCTTTGGCTGTGGCCTTGGCGCCATCTTTTATGCCAACCGCCGTCTTCTCCCCGCCCCTTTTCGGTATATTTGACGGTGACGGTGGCACCCTTCTTGGCGTCTAGGTCGGTGTCTACGCTGCCGGTCTCGACACCCTTGCCGGTATCTTTTGCAGCTTTCACGGTGGTCTGGTCGTGTATTTGATCGTGTGTTCCGTACCATCCGCGGTCTTGACGACTACAGTCTTGCTTGCCTTGTCCACGGACTTTACGACTCCGGAAACCACGTGAACGAGGTCCTCAGCAATCGCCCTCTGCCAGGCGATACCAGCCACCAAAACGAACAGTCCGGCCAGCAGGGTAATGCGCTTCGCGTTTGAGACAGACATGGCAATTCTCCTTTGTGAATTGTGCGCCTTTTCTCAGTCAAGTTTTCCATTTCTTTGTAAGGGCAGCGGCCAAAGGGCGTGCTTCGAATCGAATTGGCAGGTGCACGTGGTTCACACCTCGGGAGTCTCCTCTGGTGTCGTATACCCATCGCCGAACACTAGAATTTGGAGAGTTGCTCAGACGATGCGTTGATTAGGAAAGTGTAGGAGTGCCATGGCAACGGAGAAAACTGTCAGAACTGACAGGCCGGGTGGGTAGGAATTCTGGAGCGCCGATCAGGGAATCTCTGCCGCGCTGGAGAGCGGATTCAACAAAGAAAAGGTGCACAAATCCTGCCGGCTCTGGAGCTTAGCGCGCAACAACAGTGGCCCAAGTTTCCGCATCTGTTAACGGGAGCCTTATGCCATGGCACCTGCTCTTGGTACGACAGCCTCGCCGCCACAGTCGAACGCGCGCTGAAACGACTCTCGGAGAAAACGACGGTCCTGCTGGAACTGTTCAGGGCAAAGAACGATCCGTCCTCCAGGCGCCTCGATAAAGAGTTGGAACTACTCGTCGGGGAGAAGGAACGCGCCATCGGCGCGCTGCGCCAGCACGTCAAAGATCACGGCTGCCAGCAGACCATGTAATGATCCGTGGCGAGCAGCGACTTGAGTGGGCGACGGCGCGCTCCTAATTTGCCGCAATCGGCTACCGGAAACGGTTTTTCTCAAAGGGATTATGGGAAGACGGGCAGGAGCGCGCAAGATTACCACTGAGCGACGCTAGTTGATCACCAAAATGAAAATGGCGGAGTTGCCACCATTCGCGCAGCCCACGACGGGGGTCAAGCCCTGAGATCTGACGGATATCTGCACGTTGCTCCCAACCGATGCGGCGAGAGAAGCTCAACGTCTGTTGCGTGATCGTAGTCTGAAGGTGGTGGGAATCCGTAAATGTGGTTGGCGGTCGATGATCGTTCCAGAGTTCTGCGATTGGGGGACGAAGCCGTTTCCGATGACGATCAGCGGGACGGCTTCGGGGTCGGCTTTGGGAATGGTGTCGGGCGAGAGTGAAGTAATTTGGGGCTGCGGCATCGCGCCGGGGCAGAGGCCGCCGAGACCCACGATGGCAGTGCAGGTGGTCCATCCCGAGAGCAGCAGGGCCAGGAGTGTAACGAGGGCGATGCGAGCCGAGGGGAAAAGCTGCGGCGACTAACGAGGCAAGAGAACATACCAGCCTCCGTATCAACTTTAACGGCCTTTCATTATTTTAGTCTTCCATTAATCAGTCCCGACGAACGAATGCGTCCGTCGCTACCTGGGGGCGATTCACTTCTTCTGCGGTGGCGGCTGATTCATCTGTTTCAGTTTTTGTTCGAGCAGCATCTTCTCCTGCTCCTTGGTTAACTTGGGGAACAGGAATGCAATTTGCATTTTCATGGTCCACGGCGAAGCCCCCCGGCGGATGGACGGCGTTGCCGTAAAACTGCGCGGTGATGTTCACCGGCTGGAATCCAAGCTTCATGATTCGCCCCACTCCTCCGCCGAAGGGAACGACCCAGACATGGCCGCTGCTTGCCCTCCAGTTGGCGGTAATGATGGGGCCGGTGGTGAGGTACCAGCCCTTCTTCATGTTGTAATTGGCAAACCACTGCAGCAGGAACTGGTTCACGGCGGGCTTATCCAGATCGGAATGACCGGCAACCGACCAGTAGTTGTTGGCAAGAAAACCAATCGTCCAGTGCGTGGGCTGCACAAGCACGACGACCGTGGGCCCGATACTGAATTTTCCCTGGCCGAGAAACGTCGTATTGGTTGCGGTGGGGAGGACAAAAAGTCGGGCCAATGCCCCAGATCACCTTGCTCTTCTTGGGCGAGAGGAAGAAGGAAGGGTTCAAGTCTCCAAGACCGTAGACTCCTGTCTGTTGCACGGGGGGTCCGGATGGCTGCGGCACGGGAATTGGCTGATAGATGATCGGAGTGATCCAACGGGTGATGAGGTTCCACTTTTTCCCCAAGCTGAGGGGAATCACAGGCTGGATATTCAAAACATTCTGGGTGCGGTTGCCGGGCTGAATACCGAAGTTCCAGTTTTCCTGCACGGGAACGCTGATGAGACTGGCGACCGGATTCTGGGCGGCATTTCTCAGTGCGTCGCTATTCACAGCTGCCGCGGGCGTAGCCTCTGTGGCAACCGAAGTTCCTTCCGGGCCAACAGGCGTATCTTGTGCAGACAAGGGTAGCGCTGAGAGTGACAATAATAATAATGCCACGAGGGCGTGTGCTGCTGTTTTCGTGCACTTCATCACTGCTCTCTTTCCTTCGCTATGAATAAGTAGGGTAATCCTCGATGCTTGCCTATTTTGATTGGCCCGGGCTGCTCCAGAATCAGAAGTGCGGAGCGCCTGGAAATCACCGACGAGCTGATGCGATGTGAGCTGAAGAAGTTAAAGCACAGAGGCGTGCCATCTTCTTCAAACTGACAAACGTCTTACGAAGGATGAATGTACGGCGATTGGTCCGCCCGAACTACTGGCAGAATTGACAGCAGACGCCGAAAGCGGCGCGCCGATCACCGCGATGAAGCAGTGATGGTTCGCGTTAGCAGCAGGTGTCCGGTTCGGGGCGGGGGTGGTGGCGGTGGAGAAAATAACAGGAACGACGGACCATGCTTTTGACCGTGGCGCTTGCTGAGGTTGTTGCGTTCACTGGGCGCGAGCTGTGTGTCTGGATGATGAGTTCGCGTCGGTCCGTGAGTTCCAGATCACATTGCAGGAGTGATGGTGATATTCCGAAAAGCGACGTGTCCAGCCTCGCTACCTTGCAAGTAAATCGGGCCGGGGAGTGCTTCGTGACTATCCAAAGCGCCGCCGGTGATGCCCGGAATTTCCTGTTGGTCAATGATGGTGTGCCCATTTTGAACAACCGTGACGACTCGACCAACCAGGGTGATGTCGTAGGTCTGCCAAACTCCGGGCTGGCGGGGCTGTTCGGGAGACGGGGCCAAGAAGCCATAGATACCGCCCGTGCGCATGGTCGGGCCCTCCGGTTGTGGATCGTCTTCTATTTGGAGTTCGTACCGACCGCGCAGGTAGACGCCGCTATTCGATCCCGGCGCGCAATTGAATTCGATGTGGAGCTTGAAATCTTCAAACTTGGCTTCGGAGATCAGTTCGGACCCGTGTCCGGGACTCACCAGTGTTCCGTTTTCAGCTTTCCAGACCGACGCTACGTTCGGATCGCTCGTTCCCCATCCGCTCAGGTCCTTGCCGTCGAACAACGGTGCGGGATTCCCCCAGTGCGGGTTATTCGTTCTCTTTAAGGCCGGCGCGCGCACGCCCGTCCACTGCCAGGTGGTTCCATCGGGTCCGGTCGTCGTCCCCACCAGAGTTCCCTGAGAGAGGTTGCCTTCAAAGACCATATCGTCTTTCCTGTCTTCCTCCCCCTTGGGAGAGACGAACGTGATCCGGCCACTCGATATCTCAATTTTCGGGAGTGACCGCGCATTCCCCCAACGGCTCACGAACCGAGCTTTGAGCTGGCTGTCTTCCTGCGTTACCTCCAACCACGAGGGATATTCGCGAAGAGGAGTCTTGAGGGTTAAATCCCAACGTCCGAGAAAAGGCTGAATCGAGGCGGCGGTGTCCGCAGAGGTCTTCGGTTCGGAATACACTCCGATCGAAAGCAACAGGATGAAGGCGGAGAGCGCGAATACTTTCCGTCTGAAGCTTGAGGCGCCAGAATTTTCTTTTACTCGATTTGCCATTGAACTCTCCTCCAACAGGGGATTGTAATTTATCGCCGCGTCGAGTGAAAAACGGATGGTTGGAGATTGCGAGGGTTCGTGTCTCCCGGCGGCATTGCGGCGCACTTCGCTTTCGTTTCGATACAGAGATCAATATGTCGGGTGGGCATTGGCCCTTACGAGACTAGTACTTTTGACAATTACATTCCGAAAATCAATGAGTGCAGAATGCAAAAAGTCGGCCTCGCTCCGCAACTGCGATCGGTCGCGTCGTATTTCTGGCCAGGAAGTCGCCGCGTCCCTTGCGTTGAAACTATCCGCTCCTAGCCCGTTTGTCTCATAGACGATCGGCACAAAAGTCGGGAGAAGAACCAATGACGCCAACGAATGACATGGAAAGCTCCGTCGTCGCCACTTATTTGCAGCACAGCGACGCCGAGAACGCCATCAACCTACTCAAGAAGAATGATTTCAACATCAAGAAGCTCGCGATCGTGGGTCGGGGGTATCACACAGAGGATCAGGTTGTTGGGTACTACACAACGGGCGACAGGATGAAGCATTGGGGCAAACTAGGCGCATTCTGGGGCGGAATATGGGGTCTGCTGGTGGGGTCGGCGTTTTTCTTGATCCCTGGTGTCGGACCAGTCATGGTCGCCGGTTCGGCAGTCGCATGGATCGTCGGTGGGCTGGAAGGTGCTGTAGTCGTGGGCGGCTTAAGTGCGCTCGGGGCAGGTTTGTTCAGCATCGGAATTCCCAAAGACAGTGCGCTGAAGTACGAAAGCTCCGTCAAAGCTGGCAAGTTCGTGCTCATTGCCCACGGGACAGCGGAAGAGGCGGAAGCGGCGCGCCGCATTCTGTCGAGCACGGCGGCTGAGGAGGTCAACGTTCACGAACCGGACCGGCCTGCTGTAGCCGCCTGAATCGGCCACGCCGATTACATGGCATCGAATCGAGGAAGTTTACGGCTGAAAAAATAAGGATCGCAAGAGTCGTCATCCGGGCAGCGCTGCTACGGGGGCTGTCGATTGCAAGTAGGCTTTCGATCTTCGCGTGAGACAAAACTGATTAGGAGTTCTCGTGAGAGACGTGAGGTGCTTATGAAGATTTATCGATGCCTGGCAATGATATGGGGTGCGTTGTCAGTGATGGTTGTGATTTTTCCGAGCAACGCGGCTGCTCAGTCGAATAGCAAGTACGCTTGCTCGGAGCCGAATCCGGCGCAACTGTGTACAACCGCGAACACGTGCGGATCCGCTTCCAGTCCTTGTTCTGTAGATGTGAAGCGGACGTCGGATTCGGCTTCTTCTACTCCCAGCATACCGAACGCCAAAGGTAATTCTCTGTTCTGCGTGAAGGTCGGCACGAAGGTGACGTGGATGAGTTCGGAGAAGGAGAACGGCTTTGTTGTTGATGTTGGGCCTTCCTCTCCGTTTGACCCGGCTGGAGCCATCATCGGCGGATCGGACCGCGCTGTGTCTGTGGTCGCGAAGAGGCCGGCATGCGTTAAGTATTCCACGGGCGCTTGCCGGTCGGGGGCTATTTACGGGATGTGCGACACGGCGAATGCCGAACTGATCGTGACAAAGTAGCAGACGTGAACATCGAAACGAGCACGGAGTACAACCGCGCGGTGGCCGATGCCCTCACACCACCGCGTTGATTTTGGAGTAGAGCCATGAACGCGACACACGTTAAGGAAGTCCTAGCTGTAGCGCTTAGCTTCGTTCTTATCGCCGGGGCACCGCCGCTTTCGTACGGATTTCAGGATTCAGGGGCTCCCCCAACTGACTCCGGAAATCCAACAGAGTCTGCTCCGATGAGCGCGAGCAGCCTGCAAGCGTTAGTTGCGCCCATCGCACTCTATCCGGATGCACTGGTAGCGCAGATTCTGACGGCGTCGACGTTTCCGGACGAAGTCGCCATCGCGAACTACTGGCTCCAGCAAAACAAATCCTTGACCGGAAGCTCGCTGATGCAGGCGGTGGACAAGCAAACGTGGGACCCAAGCGTCAAAGCGCTGACTCAGTTTGCATCCGTACTCGACAACATGGCGACGAATCTTACGTGGACCTCGTCTCTGGGAGAGGCCTATCACAGCCAGTCGGCAGATGTGATGACCGCGATCCAGACGTTGCGCGCGCAGGCCAAGGAAAAAGGCAATCTGAAGTCCAGTTCCCAGATCACGGTGGTGCAGCAATCACCGCAGACGATCGTGATTCAAGCCGCGAATCCGCAAGTCGTTTATGTCCCGCAGTACAACCCGGCGGTGATTTACGGGTATCCCTACGTGGTTCCCGGGTATGTTGCCCCCGTCTATTCTACGGGCGATGTGGTCGCAGCCGGCTTGCTTGGATTCGGAGCTGGAATCGCTGTGGGCGCGATGATGAGCGGCGGATGTTGCGGGTGGGGATACAGCAGCTGGAATTGTGGATGGCACGGCACGGCGGTCGTGTATCACGGCGGAGGATACTACGGGAACTCTGCCTGGCACGGGGGTTACTACAACGGCGGGTATCACGGCAGCTATGGCTATAACAACTCCTACAACCACTACGGGAATAACTACAACAACAACTACCACGGCGGTGGCAATACCTATAACAAGAATGTGAGCGGGAACACCGTCAACGTCAACCGTCAGAGCGCGTCGAATTTCAACGCCAATCATTCCGCAGCCTCCAATTCGTGGGCCCAGCACGACAGCGGAAGCGCTGGAAGGTCGACCGCTTTCAGCGGCATGGACGGGCACTCGGGCGGATTTGGCGGGTCCGGCGGCTGGTCTTCGAGAGCCGAAAGCGGCCGCGGCTGGGGAAGCATGGGCTCCAGCGGTTTCAGCGGCGGGCGCTTCGGCGGCGGTGGTGGTGGCCGCATCGGGGGCGGCGGTTTCGGGGGTGGTGGTTTTCGTCGCTGAGGCCGGCCGGTTGTGCTGCGAACGGACCGATCGGAGAAACCTCAGGCACTTTGGAGGAATGAGTATGTCTTGTCTTATTTGCAAACGTAACATTCGAGATGCCCGGGCCGCGATGTTCATCGCCTTGTTTGGAGTGGTCATCTCGCTGGCTTCGTGCAACAAGTCGGAGAATGCCGCGGCCGCCGCTCAAAAGACGTTCGCGTCACCGGCGGAGGCCGGTGCAGCGTTTCTGGAAGCTGCCAAGTCTGGGGATCAGGCTGCATTGTTGGCGATCTTCGGGCCCGACGGCAAGGACGCTCTGTTCTCGGGGGATCCTGTGAAGGATAAAAATGCGCTTCAAGACTTTGTCTCGGCTTATACGCAAATGAATCGCTGGAGCGAGATCAAAGCAGGCGGCGAGATCCTTTACGTGGGAGCAGACAATTATCCTTTTCCGATTCCATTGGCCAAGACTTCCTCGGGTCAGTGGGTCTTCGACACGGCCGCCGGCAAAGATGAGATATTGGCCCGCCGTATTGGCAAGGGAGAGTTGACTGCAATCGCCGCGTGTCTCGCTACCGCCGATGCCCAGCAGCAATACTTCAGCCAGGCTCACGACGGCGACAACACCAAGCAGTTCGCCCAGAGGTTCGTGAGCGACGAAGGCAAGCAAGACGGGCTGTATTGGAATGCGGCAGCGGGCCAGGCCGCTAGTCCTCTCGGGGACGTTGGAGACTTTGCGAAGGCGATTGGTTACAAGAATTCGGGGGACAAGCCTCAACCCTTCAATGGCTATTACTTCAGAATCCTCACCAAACAAGGCGATAAAGCGCAGGGCGGCGCGAAGGACTACATCGTGAACGGGAAGATGACCGGCGGCTTCGGCGTTCTCGCCTATCCCGTGGACTATAGGAATTCGGGGATCATGACGTTCGTCATCGGCAAGGACGGCACCGTCTACCAAAAGGACTTAGGCGAAAAGACCGCCGACGTCGCAGCAACCATGGCGGAATACAATCCGGGCGAGGGATGGAGCAGCGTGGTCACCACGGCGTCGATCAAACCTTAAAAAAGCGCGGGTATTCTTGCGAAAGAAAGCTGCGCGGGAACTTGATTGAGAGAAATGGTAGGCACGAGGAGACTCGAACTCCTGACCTCTACCGTGTCAAGGTCCTGTTCAACGGTAACTGATTGACATTCAACGGCACTGGCAGCCACCTTTGGCGTTGCAAGGAACTCTCAGGAAGTCTTATTGGACCTAATTGGACCCAGATTCATGCCCAGGTTTAGTGAGTGAGGCGATATTAGGACAGTTGAGAGCAGTGCGTGACCTTGCCCACTGACTTTCTATCGTGATCGGCATACATTACCCATGTGTGAGCTCCCTTGGGAGATGTAGTCATGGATGCCATCACTCTGATGTGTATTGATGACCGTCCTCAGCTGTTGGAGCTCCGCAAAGCGCTTCTCGAATCCCACGGTTATCGTGTAAAAATGGCCTTAAGCGGCCACGCTGCGATGAAGATGCTACAGGATGCGCCCGTGGCCGCTGTTCTACTGGAGTACAAAACTGAAGGCATAGACGCGGAGGCCATAGCCAGCCATGTTAAGCTGCACTTTCCCAGCATACCGATCATTCTTGTTTCAGCTTATGCCTGTACGCCAGAACGAATACTCTGCTTGGTGGATGAATACGTGATGAGGAGCGAACTATCGGAGAGGCTGATATCGGCCATCGAACGAGCGATCCGGCGGTCCCGAACAGACGAGATGCGCAAACGTGCAGGTGCTAATGCGGCCTAAATCCCCTCCAAATATGGCCTAACTGCGAGAAGAAAAGCGAATGGCTGCCCTAAGGTCAACCGTCGCTATCAGGCCTTAGCACAAGCCTGAGTCGTCTGTTCGCCAATTTCGCGATCTTTGTGCGGGATTTTGAGTGCAATGGGGATTTGCACTACAGATTTATCAACAGGCGCCATGCGCCTCCGGCGCATCACGTAGCATGAAAATGTCGAGCGCTCGTAAGTCATTGATTTCTCGTGCACAGACGCGCCATTTTCATGGCAGTTGAGACGATTGCTGGCGCTTGGATTATTTCTGGTTATGGCGACGATGCGTCCGCTTGAACCACGTAAAGCTTTGACTTCCGTTTAGTAGCCGCCCTACCATACGGCATCCTGGAGTTCTGCCCGTAATGATCGGCCAAAGCAATCGACAAACGTTTCCTCAACGTGCGAGCGTGTATTTTCAATGTTTTATGCTGCCTCAGTCTGCCAACGCTGCCTCATTGTGCCGAAAATTTGACCCAGTAGGATACAGCTTAGGGTACAGCCGGGAGGGCTTCGGCTGCCGCAGGAGCAAGTCAAACAAGATTGTCACGGTGGGCGTGGTCACAGCGTGGGGAACGTCGGCGTGCCCAAGTCCTACATGGTCGCCCAACTTTGCGATTCAGCGGTGCTTCCCACCATGGCGGATCGAGCTGCTTTCATGGCCCTGAACTACGCGAACAAGACAAGAAGTTTGCACCGTCGCTCGCACCGGCAGCGACTCCGTAACAATTTCCGACTTGAGAACACCAGGATTCGGCATATGGTGCTACATAGAGCGAATTACGCCTTCTCCTCTTTCAGATCCCCTGAACTAAGGCAGTCCATCTGAAGTTCTCTCCTCTTAGTCTTACAAAACCCAGGAGGTTGACATGTTTGCTCGTCACGTTTCCATGCACCTGAAGCCCAATACCGGTGCAGAGTTTACCCAGACAATCGAGAACGAGATTCTTCCCCTCCTTAAGAAACAGCACGGCTTCCAAAACGAGATCGTATTCGTCGCCCCCGGATCGGGAAGGGAAGTGGTCGCTATCAGCCTTTGGGACAAGAAAGAGGACGCGGAAGCCTATCTCCGCGGCAGCTATCCAGAAGTGCTAAAGGCCTTGGCGAAAGTAGTAGACGGTACTCCGGAGGTTCGGAACTTTGAGGTGGCCCACTCGACCTTGCAAAAGACCGCTGTTCTCGTAGCAGCCTGAGGCAAGCAGGCAGTCTTTCGCGTTCGTTGGGGGGCGGCCGATCCCCCGCCCCCCTTACGAAAGAAACAAGAAGAATCGAGGTTTAGATCTTTCTGGTCACGCCCGCTTCTCAAAGGTAACTGCTTTCCGAAACGCCCGCCTCCAGAGGATTCGGAGGTGTTCTGTGCCCCAGCAATCGACGATTTCCTTTCCAATGGGCACGAAAAACCCGCTCATCATCGATGGCAACGAAGCGATGCAGGAGTTGCGCGCCCGTGTGCTGAGAAGCCGCGGAGTTCACGTGCACACGTGCACACGGCCAAAAGCGTCACGGAAGCAGCGTTGCTCTGGGTGCCTGATTTCTTCGACCTAGTGCTGCTAGACGTGCGCCAGAGATCCAAAGAAGCAGTGGAGTTCTGGAGAACGATTCGGCGCCAGAATCCAGGGCAGCGGATCAGGTTCCTAGTCGGCCCCCCCAACGTACCTGTCCCTGCGCCGACGAAGTCATCGGCTGGGACAAGGTTTCTGAGGACTGGGTGAAGAGGCCAGGAATCCCACAAGTCGCATAAGGCCTTACGGAGCGATAGCAGACAGATGCAGACAATAAATCAAGGAGAAAAGTCCATGAAAACGGAGCTCTTGACCAATCGAGACGCAGCTATCACGACTCATGATGAGGAGAACGTGCGCGCTCGTGCTTACGAACTGTATGAGGTACACGGCAGAATAGATGGCCATGCGGAAGAAGACTGGTTTCAGGCAGAAGGCGAAGTAGCAGGAAGCAACGAACGAAAAGCCGTCCGAGCTTCAACCTCACAAATCACTGTGGCAATCGTTGGTGAAGCTTGACGGGTTGGACGATCACGTAGTGGAGAGCGATGCTCAAACCACCGGAGGTAAGCCATGACCAACATCTACGTCGGTAACTTAGATTTTTCCACTCACGAAGACCAGCTCCAGACATTATTCGCGGCGTACGGAGCAGTTAAAACAGTCACGACCGTCAATGATCGCGACACAGGTCAACCGCGCGGATTTGCGTTCGTCGAGATGACTAATGGGCGGGAGGCGCGAGACGCTATTCGCACCCTGAACGGTTCGGTTCACGGCGGGCGCGCCCTGCTTGTCAATGAAGCTCGCCCTAAGCTCTACCGCGGTGGCGAACACGAGTTACTTCCCAGTAGGGATCACCGGCGCCATCGTATCTGAGGATTGGGGAGTCGATGTTGTTGGCTGTTCCTGCGCAAGCATTCGGGAGAATTCGAGACACTTTCAGACGGCCTGCCAGGTGAAACAACGGGGGAATCATGAATACAGGCAGCTCAAACTCTCTGGACAGCGGAGCGTGGAGGAAGCTGTACACGGCCGCTCTCTTTGAGGTTGATAAGACGAAACTCCCGGAGCGCATTGGGCAAGCAGAGAAGGCACTTGCGCTAAGGGCACGGGAGTTGTTTTACGCAGCCGGAGACAGCACCGAAGAGGGACAAGCTCTGGATGACACGATGTACGCCTTGCATGCTCTGCGGAACACATCGCAAACTAGCCACTGTATACCGCATCGCAGTGAGGCTGTCTAGGTCCAACTCGCAGATGCTGCGCCATTCCTTTTTCCTGGGCTCTTCCCTGCGTGCACGTCTCGCACACGGCGTTATTCGTGCACGTTGTCGAAAAATAACCTAAGCTTGCCGGAGCGTGAAGGCTGGCGCAGCTTGCGCAGAGCCTTGGCTTCGATCTGGCGAATGCGCTCGCGGGTGACGGCGAACGCCCGACCAACCTCCTCCAGCGTGTGCTCCGAATCGTCCTCCAGGCCAAAGCGCATCTTCAATATCTTCTCCTCGCGCGGAGTCAGAGTGCGCAGCACCTGCGCGGTCTGCTCCTTCAGGTTCACGTTGATGGCAGCTTCGTCAGGTGCGAGCACAGCGCTGTCTTTGATGAAGTCGCCGAGATGGGAATCCCCCTCCTCACCAATTGGCGTCTCTAGCGAGATCGGTACCTGCATGATCTTGCGCACTTTGCGTAGCTTGGCTGCGGGAATGTCCATGCGTTTGGCGATCTCTGACGAGGTAGGTTCGCGGCCCAACTCCTGGACCAGTTGCCGCGAGGCGCGAATCAGCTTGTTGACGATCTCGACCATGTGCACAGGGAGGCGGATGGTGCGCGCCTGGTCGGCAATGGCGCGGGTGACGGCCTGGCGAATCCACCACGTCGCGTAGGTGGAAAACTTGTAGCCGCGGCGATAATCGAACTTGTCCACTCCCTTCATCAGGCCGACGTTACCCTCCTGGATCAGGTCGAGGAACTGAAGCCCACGGTTGCCATACTTCTTGGCGATGGAAACCACAAGGCGGAGGTTGGCCTCGATGAGTTCGTGTTTGGCCTGATCCGCGTCCATCTCGCCCTGTATGATTTCGCGCTGCGTGCGGTGCAACTCTTGGAAGCTCACGCCGGCGTCGCCTTCCAGGCTTTTCAGGTCGGCGCGATGCTGCCGCTGCGCCTTGCGGTAATCTTTCTCGAGTTCTTGGCTGCGCGTGCTCTCAATCTTCTTTCCCAGGTTGCTGATCTGGCGATCGAGTGAGCGCATGATGTCCACGGTTTTATTCACCCGCTCGACCAGGCGTTTGCGTTCGGAGTTGGTGAAACCGAGGTTGCGGATGATCAGCGAGAGCCGAACGATCTCGCGGCCCAGGCCACATCGGCAGCGGCGGTATTCGCGTGCTTTCTCTTTTGCTGGGATGGTCGGTAGTCGTGCGGCCAGCTGGCTGGCTCTTTTGTAATGCTTCTGCAGTTCGTCGATGCGGCGCGTGGTGTCCTTGACGCGGTTCTGCAGGATGTCCGCGGTCATCTCTTCCTCATCGAAGACGACAATTTCCTTGATCGAGCGCACGTCACGCTTCAAATCCTCGCCGATGGCCAGAATCGCATGGATCACAATAGGCGAACGTGAAAGCGCCTTCAGCACGGATCGCTTTCCGCGCTCGATGCGTTTGGCAATATCCACTTCCCCTTCGCGGGTGAGCAGAGGCACCGCACCCATCTCGCGTAGGTAGATGCGCACCGGATCGTCGATCTTTTCACGAGCGCCACCGGTGGGATCGAGTTCGACTTCGCTGCCGCCCTCCACTTCCTTATCGAGCTTTTTTTCGAAGGCCGAGAAACGAAGCTTGGGCTGCCCCTCAAGCACATCAATCCCGCGAGTGCCGATGGTGGCGAGCAGGTCGTCCAGATCCTTTGGGGAATGGACGTCGTGCGGAATCAGGTCATTCACCTCGTTGTAGGTGAGATAGCCCTTTTCCTTTCCTGCATCAATGGGTTTCGCAATGTCGCCAAGAGCCAAGCCGAATCCTTTTCAGCGCTGTGCCGCATGGGCAAAGGGTGCTTTCGTTGATCTGCAGCGGGGAACTGCAACTGAAAGTGCGAGAATCCAAAACTGAAGAGATGCTAGCACGCGGTCCCAGCTTTCTCCTAACTAGACGCCGTTCCCAGTTTGCCGTGTTGTTGCAGGCGGTGAGCAAACCATGCCTTTCGCCTCCGTGGGGCGAAACAAGAAGTGGGGCCACGGGGCCTGCCCCCTCTGAACTTGGAGTGTGTGAAAAGGATTTCTTTTCCACACAAGAAGGGGGAAGCCGCGCAATCCCCGCAGCGACTGACGTTTACCGTCGCCAAGTCGGACGGCGAGTGGCAGCACTCGGCATTTCGATTCGAGCCACCCACTCGATAACTCCCGGATGGTCGGGCACTCTTCCATAACCGATTGTGGGAAAGTAGCCCGTGATACGAGATGAGTCTTCCAAACGGTGTCGCTAAACTTCCCAGAAGCCGAATGCTGAAGTGTTACAGGAGATGTGCGCTTCCGGCCGGATTTTGTCTGAATTTGAGACAATGTGCGCCGTAGTTGCAAAACGCAACACAATCAGTTACGAAGCATGACGATAGCTCCGGTAGTTAATAGCGGCCAGCCCAAAACAATGCTATAAGAACTAGAAAATGGCCTAATCGTATTCAGTCGGCATTGTAGGGTGCAGTATGCAGTCGCCTCTGCCCGGGGACGAAGCCGCGAGATCGCGAGTCCTCTGGAATTATCGGATACTGGATACTCCTCCGGAGGAGCGTTTCGACGATCTTGTTCGCGTGGCCACCTATATCTGTGGCACACCTATCGGGTTAGTTGGCTTCATCGACGCCAGCAGAGAATGGTTCAAGTCAAAAGTCGGGTGGGACGTTAGCGAGATTCCGCGGGAAATCTCCTTCGGTACCCACACCATCAGGCAACCCGATGTACTCATCGTTTCTGACATCCTGAAAGACATACGTTTCGTCAAGAACCAACTGGCCGCGCAGGCGGGAGTGCGTTTCTACGCCGGGGCGCCCTTGCTGACGCCCGAGGGATACGCGCTGGGGACCCTGTCAGTGATGGATTATGTCCCGCGCGCGCTGACCGAAATGCAGACGCGGATCCTGTGGGCCCTGGCACGGCAGGTGATGGCCCATCTGGAAGACCGGCTCGGCTTGAGATCGAATCCCACGATGGAGTCGCATGAGCGTTACCGGCGGTTCTTCGAAACGAGCGTGGTGGGATTTTACCGTACTACCCTCGACGGCCAAGTGCTCGACTGCAATCCGGCGTTTGTGCGGATCATGGGTTATGCGTCGCGGGAGGAGTTGCTAGCCTGCCATGCCTTGGAGTTCTACTTTTCCCCCAGCGAACGACAAGACTTCCTGGAACAATGCCGGAGTCTCGGCTCCCTGACCAATTTTGCTTCGCGGTTGCGTCGCAAGGACGGCAGTTCGGTGTGGGTGCTGGAGAACGTCGAGCCAGTGCTGGGGCAGGACGGGACACCAGCCATGATCGAAGGCACGCTGGTCGACATCTCACAGCAGAAGGCTGCCGAGGCAGCACACAATCAAGCGCAACGGGCACTAGAAGACTCGGAGACTCGCTACCGGCGGCTCTTTGAAACCGCCAAAGATGGAATATTGATTCTCGATTTCAAGACTGGGCAGATCGCCGATGTGAACCCATTTTTGATTGAGATGTTGGGCTATACGCATGGTGAGTTCGTGGGAAAGAAACTCTGGGAAATCGGCCTGTTTAAGGATATTCCAGCCTCCCGGTCCGCTTTTAGCGAGCTCCAAACGAAGGGGGTTATCCGCTACGACGATTTGCCGCTTGAAACCAAAGACGGGCGGCGAATTAACGTAGAGTTTGTCAGCAACGTCTACCCGGTTGATGGAACCCTGGTGGTTCAGTGCAATATCCGTGACATCACCGAGCGGGCACGGGCCGAAGCGGCGCTGAAGATATCGGAAACTCAGCACCGGTCGGTCTTCGAAGGCGCGGTCCACGGCATCTACCGGGGCACTCTGGACGGTCGCTTCCTGGAAGTGAATCCTGCCCTGGTGGCCATGCTGGGTTACAGCTCGGCAGCAGAGGTTCTGAAACTGAGCGTGTTTCGAGATGTTTTCGCCGAACCGGAAGAAGGGCTGCGTCTGTTGCACAAGTGGCAGCTGACAGGGGAAATTGAAGAAGAAGTGGAGTGGAAGCGGCGGGATCAGCGTTTGATTACGGTACGGCTGAGCGGCCGGGTCTTAGCCACCGAGAACCAGAGGGCCGCTGGGCTCGAGGTGATCGCCGAAGATGTTACCGAACGGCGGGCACTGGAAGGGCAGTTGCGCCAAGCGCAGAAGATCGAAGCGGTGGGGCAATTGGCTGGCGGAATGGCCCACGAGTTCAACAATTATCTTGGAATCGTCCTGGGATACAGCGAATTGTTGTTGGAAGAAGCCGGCACAACCGAAGGCCTGCGCCGGAACGTGGCTGAGATCAAGGCGGCTACTCAGAGGGCCGCTTCAGTGACGCGACAACTGCTAGCCCTCAGCCGGCGGCAGGTGCTCGAGCCAAAAGTTCTGGACGTCAATGCCGTGGTGTGGGAGACACACAAGCTCCTGCGCCGCCTCATCCCCGGGAACATCGACCTGGTTCCGCTTCTGGAGCCGAACCTGCAAGCGGTCAAAGTGGATCCCGCACAGATCCAGCAAATTCTCATCAACCTGGTGGTGAACGCTCGCGACGCCATGCCGCAGGGCGGCAAAGTGGTGATTGAAACTGCCAACGTGGAACTGGATGAGGAATACGTCGGTCGCCACATCGAGGTGCAATCCGGACCCTACGTGATGCTGGCGGTGAGTGATAACGGCAATGGCATCGATGCACAAACCCAGGCCCGGATCTTCGAGCCGTTCTTCACCACCAAAGAGGAAGGCAAAGGGACGGGGCTGGGGCTGTCGACGGTTTACGGCATCGTACGGCAGAGCGGGGGGCACATCACCGTTGAGAGCGCCTTGCGAGAGGGCACCAGGTTCCGCATTTACCTGCCTCCGACGGCAGTGACCGAACTGAAGGTAGAAGATGAGACGCCGCCGATGCAAAGCGAGGTCCTCGCCGGCACCGAAACGGTACTGGTGGTCGAGGACGAACCAGCCCTGCGCAGATTGATTTCGGTATCTCTGAAGAAGCGCGGCTACGCCGTACTTGCGGCGGAGGATGGCACTGAAGCGATCCGGATTTTGGAGAGCAATCCCGGCAAGATTGACCTTGTGGTCAGCGATATCATGATGCCTAACCTGAATGGACTGGAGTTGAGGAAAAAAGCAATCTTGCTGCGACCAGAGATGCGGTTCTTGTTCATCTCTGGCTACGCGGAAGACACAATTGGCCGGACAGCGCACCTCCCGCAAGACGCTGGCTACCTGGAAAAGCCATTTCTCCCAATTGAATTGGCGCGCAAGGTCCGCACACTGTTGAACGAGAGTGACGCGGGAAGAGGTAGTACCGGCAAGACCGCATAGAGAACTCGGCTCTTGAGTTATCCATCGGATTCCTCCTGCGAAATCCGAATGTCACAAATAGTACGCTCTGATACCTGCCCACACAAGAAGCAATGTTGACAGGTTTGGCGGCACGAAGGATTTCCGGTTAGTCCTCGTTAGGTCACACTTTCCTCCGTTCACAAAACACCATGATCCATGGACACCGTGAGGCCACGAGTCGCTTGCCACCACCCAGAAATATCTGGAGCCGTCGAAAGAAACGGAGAAGCAGCTCGAAGACCTCAAACTGCCGTTCTAGACTTCCAAGATTTCGGTGTTAACGAAACCCCATGTTCCATGGGCGGCAACCTTTGCCCATTGGATTGCAGGTAGGGCCCTTATAGATTGGAACTCGCACTCTTCCAATCTTCATCCGGCAAGTTCACGAACACGTCGACAATTCACGGATCGAACTGACGGCCGGACCAGCGCTGGATCTCCGCGCGCGCGCGTCCGCGAATGCGCGTGCCCCGCGGTGGGGGCGATCGCGGACGAGCATTTCAAACACCACCGCGACAGCGACAATGCGAGCCCCCAAAGGAATGGCCTCACCTTTGAGACCCTGGGGATAGCCGGTTCCGTCGAACCGCTCGCGGTGGGAGCGAACAATCTCCGCCGCGTCCCGACAAACGCCTCTTTCCGCACCATCTCATACCCGCGGAGGCAACACTCGCGCATGATGAGCCGCTCTTCCGCGTCGAGAACCGCGGGCTTGCGTAGGATCGCCTCCCGAATTGCGACCTCGCCGATTTCATGGAGCAGCGCCCCGCAGGCAATGGCCCCGACCTCTTCTTCATCCAGCTTCAGTGCGCGCGCCAACACCGTCGCAAACGCCGCAACCCGTTTGCAGTGACTCCACGTCCCAGGGTCCTTCGCTTCGATCGCCTCGCCCCATCACTCAATCGTGGCCTTCCTCAATCCTTCTTCCCCGGCAACATCCTCCCCGAAATAACCCCCATCACTTCCGGCCGATGTTCCCCGGCAGAGCCCTCCAGCGTACACGACCGCTCGAAGCCATTCGGCCCAATAATTTTCATCTCTCATCGGTCATTCGCCTGGGAGCCCACTATCGACACCCGCCAATCGCCGGGTCTGTCGGCGAGCACATGCTCAATTACGGCAGCAACTTCCCGTTGCGATGCCGAATCACCCGTATGGTGCATCTCTACCAAAACCGCCATATCGGAGTTCATTGTACTGGATGAGAAAACGTCGACTCATCGGCATTGGCCCCGCGCACAGGCGGCGATCACGGCTACCACCGCAAAGACTGCCGCGGCCTAGTCCAACTCAGATCTATAAGCAAAAGATCTCGAGCCCGGGGCGTTTTCTTTCCCGCCTCCAGCTCCAAACATCGGCATTCCTTGCATCTCTGGCTGGCTTCGGCCTTAATGCAGTACCATGGAACTGATCGTGTCGGAGGAGGCATGAGTCCCAAGCGCAAAACTGCAGGACAGAAAGCCGCTCTAACCCGCAAGCGCAGCGCCGCTGCAAAGAAGGCTGTTGCAACGCGCAAACATCGAGCAGCCGGACGAAAGGCTGCCAAGAACCGCAGCCGTCGAGCCGCCGCGCGAAAAGCCGCAGCCACCCGCGCCCAGAAGCAACAAGCGCCGAAGCCACCAACCGAACCACAGCCGCCAGCAGAAACAGCGGCAGCCGAACCTCAAGCCGAGAGCGTGCCACCCGTGCGATGATTCCGCTGCACCGTCACCCAAGGCGGCGTATGATCGGGGCCTATGGCGATACCGGTCGCTCTCGCCGCTACGAAGCGCAAACGCGGCAACCCCAATTGGGGGCATCCCATTCCGCCAGTTCCCGCGCTCGCCACCGAGTTCGAACTGCGGGCGAAGCAACTGCAACTCACGCCGGAGATGTATGCCTCCTCAAGTGAGCTACGTGCTTGGTGCAAGCAAAACAAGAATCGAATCTACATCCCCGAATGGCTACTCGGGGAGTGGGGCCTCGACGTAGATCCATACTTCACCGGCGCCGCGTAACGATGCAGGCGCGGTGGTGTCTTAACCCTTATCACCACCACCTGCGCTGCCTGTGTTCGTTCTTGAAGTCCGCCGTGACGATCAAAGTGACGAGCCTTGGTGGGCTTTACGCAGACGTTACTACCGAATGGCTGACCGGCTCTTTGGCGGCACTCGCGAAGATCAGACCTGCGAGGAACTAAACCGGGCCGACGTGACCGTCAAGAACAGGTCCGTCAACTGAAGACCCGACTGCAGGAGATCGAAGAGCGCCGATTCAACCGGGAACCGCAGTACCAGAGTCGCACCAACCCCAATTTCGTGGTGACGAGCCGCCTCGACCAAGACCGCTAACCCGCGGTCCTTTTTTCTTTGAGAACCCATTGTCCTGTCGGACGAAAGACTTTAGTCACTTCCCTCGTTTGCAATTCCGTGGAGAATAGTCTCCAGCGACGGGCAGGAGTTCACCTTCCGCGCTCGCTCTCTCGATGTGTTCCGCCCGTCGTCGCCGGGCTTCAATCCCAAACGCACGCAAAAGGTAGGAGATGTATGAGTAAACGCTTGATCTGGGTCGAAGAGGACGACTTCACCGGTTGGTCCTGCTCCCATTGCCCCTGGGGCATCACCGCTCCATGTTGTGACAGCACCGTTGCCGCGCTCGCCTTCAACCGCCTGGCGCAAGAAACTTTTGAGAAGCACAACTGCGCCGCCCGCCCCCACCAAGACCGCCAATGAGCGGCCTTTTTTCTCAGTTTCTGAATTGACAAAACGCTTGACACGAAGATATGTGCGGCATAGCGTTTTGCCGCCCTGGGTAAGCACGAAGGGAATAGCGGGCTCGAGGATGCAAGGCCTGCAGCGCACCCCGTGCTTCGGCACTTACACGCGCCTCAGTGTGCTACCCAGGTTTTTTCTCTCAGACCGCAGATCTCTCCTCTACAACTCTGGTCGTCACCGATGGGGGGGGAATACTCGGGTTCCATGCCTCGCTGATCTGCTATCACGCTAGACTTGTTAAGGTGAAGAATCTGCCAGCCGCGTCAGCGAACGACAAGCGCTTTCTAACCGAACACGTTTCTCTAGGTCACGCTACCGGATCATGAAGTATGATTCGCTCTCGACACTCATGTCGCCAGTCGATGTCGGCGCCAGCCTTGCAGGCTTAGAGCACCGCCGCAATATCCCGCCCCTTCGCGTCATCAGTGGTTGGGAGCGGTCGGAGAACCGTCTTAACCGTCTGCTCAGCTGTCCAGGAGTGTCTAAAATATTGAAATGGTTTTTACTGTTCTTAGCCACGATGGCCTCCACTCACGCAGAAGACCGTCGCCTCGCCAAGGATGGCGGAGAGGTGCGTATACAAACAGTATACTCCTTATTACGTGCGATGTGAGGCTCCAGCAAGGGGTAGTGCCCTAACACTACGTTGCTAGCCGTGCCCCGAGGTCGCGAAGTTTACGAAGTTCTTCGCGTATTGCTAGGATTCGGAACTCCCGCTTATCATGCTCTGCCTTGACTTCCAGTGAATGATTCCTGTGACCGCGATAGTTGAGCTCCGCTTGCTGATCATTGCAATCTCTCGGCGAAGCATTTCAACCCGACCCTCGATTGAACAGTCGTCCATGTATCAACTCTACGCTCCGGCCCTGGTGAAGCGCTATCTGACCAAGTGGGTCGACCAAGGTCTAAAGCGTCCGAAGGAACACCGACTGGAGAAAACCTACCAAAATGGAGAGACCATCTATGAGATACACAGGATAGAAACTCGTCCAACTCTGAACATTCAAATGCTTTTATGTTTAACGTCCACAATTGGAGTGGATTTAGCAGGGCAACAATGAATTCCCTTGCTCGGTAGCGCTACAGTTTGAAAAACGAATCAGGAATTGAAATACAAGACCATAAAAGAACCGCTTGAGACCGCCAGTACCGTCAGAATTGTATTGCCGTATTTTCCTACGGCCTCGTCACGGGAGGGTTCCGGAATCTCGCGCTCATCTCCAAAAAAATATGTCAAGTTGTCGCTTGACCCTAAAAAGAGGCAGAGATTGTCGGCTGTCGAGGGCAATCCTTTAGTGGCAGACACGACCAACCCAACTTCGCTCGTAAAGCTGTCGACAAATCCCTGTACTTTGCCGTGCGAACCATCCCCGCCAATTAGATATGCCAAAACAGGCGTCGCCTCATCCAAGAGCTTTTTTACGAGTAACGCCCCTTCTTCGTTGGTGGTCGGGTTCCGTGTCATAGCTCAGGATCAAGGTGTCGAGCGGGCTATCCCGTTGGGCCAAGTCTATTGGCCTGAAAGCCAAAGAGACTAACGACTAAACTCAGGGGGCAATTGTAGCCTTTCTGTAGAGAAGAACGATCAATTCTTCTAGCCCCCAGACGTCAGCTGGGGCTTTGAGATTTCCGCGCGGAAGCTAATCGTGGAGAACGACGTTGAGGAGGGAACTATGAACCTGTAACCCGCCGTCTACACCGCCAGCATACTGAATGAATCCCAATGCCGGGAGATAAGAAGGTGGTTTCCCGCGTCATGAAGTCGGCTGGGTTCATCGCCAGACGGGGGAGACGGTGGGCTGTATGGGAGAGAGTCAGGAACGTGGAGTCGACCCAGCGGGAAGGACCCGTGGCACCCCCTACCACTCCACACCCACATCATACTGGTAGTGTCACTGTCACTCCTGAATCTATGATGTAAACAGATTGTGGGGCCCGCCAGATGCCGCACAGCACTGTGCCGCGGACGTAAATCCAACCTGGGCCAGTTTTTCGGTGCTCTTTAGAATCAGTGCCTCCCCCCGTGTTTACGATGGCTTTGGTGGGGTGAGTCCATGCTCTCCGCCACCTCTCACGCTCTCATGTCCTTGATTCGCATTTTACGGCATGTTAGAAAACCCTTGGAACATGTGCTACATCGCACCCGCATAAACAGTGGTTCCTTGCATCACGAATTCCGGCGTTAGGAATATGTAGTTTTCTAATCCGGCTATAGCAGAATTGCTTTGGCGCGTTCAGAATTCGATTAATGAGTGAAATGGGATTTATCAACAACTTACCTCTGAAAACGCCGAGAACAGTGACGTTCGAGTCTCAACAATTCGTATGTCTAGGCCCTTTACCGCGAATTGGCTGCCATTCCCTAATCCGCGTCTGCATGATCCCAGCTACTCCTTTCTATCTTTAAAGTGTTGGAAAATAACGTGCCGTGCCCGTCGTCATCTCTGTACTGTACCGTACGGTACGATGTGCGTTCTAGTACGGTATCTACCGGATGTACTCTCGCGACTTGGGGTATAGGGTCGAGGTAACCCTTCCTCGTGCCGTCCGTCGGCCTGTACGTTGCGGCGCGGCCAGCAGCCTGCCAAGGGCACCGGAGGCTGCATAATGTCTCACACCATTCTGATAGCAGATGACAATCTATTCATTCGGGACGCCTTGTGTAGACTCTTCGAGCGGGAAGAGGACTTCGACGTTTGCGGAGCGGCAGAAAACGGAAGACAGGCGATTGACAAGGCTCAAGAATTGCACCCGGACTTGATCCTGCTAGACCTTTCGATGCCAGTGATGAACGGCTTAGATGCGGCACGCGTTCTGAAACGCGTAATGCCAGAAGTGCCAGTCATTATGTTCAGCGGGCACAGTGATTCCGCCACCGAGAAAGAAGCTCGTTCCGCGGGCGTATGGGCGCTAGTCTCGAAGTCCGAGCACATTTCCGTCTTGCTCGCCAAAGTGCGCAGCACGCTGGAATCCCAACTTTCCCGGTTGTTCCGGATTCACTCCGCCAGCCGTCGTCGGCCGTGAGCGTCTCTGGCAATCACATTTCTCAACAAACTGGAGGTTACGCAAAGATGCACGATTTTCAACTTTCCACAGGCGATCTCTGCAGAGATCCAACGGGCTTGAGGGTCAGAGTAGAAGACGTCGACATGTACGATTACGTCCACTTCTCGGTCATTGAAAGAAGCGGATCGGGAGAGGATGAGCCGGAATCGGGGCAGATGTCTCATGTGGCGTTCGTTCATCGCTTCACTAAGCTGGGCAGCGGGTTTTCTTATCGGAAAGCCACTTGACCGTGCGTACGGCATTTGCCGTAGCGCAAAAGTTCCTTGATCCCTGCCTGAAATTCTCGCTACTTCGTCGGACCAGGCGCTTACCTTGCACAAAATGCAGGGCGCGAACCGATGGCACCATTCGTGCTTTCGGAAAAATCGACATCGATGGGAGAAAAGCATGCTGAGTGTACATAGTGAACGTATCGGCGAAATTGCTGTCATTGAATGCGAAGGCAGAATTGTCCGAAGCGAAGCCGCTTTCAAACTGCAAAAAGCAGTCCACTCGCAAGGGCATGTTCGGATCATTGTGCTCGACCTCTCGGAAGTCTCTGCCATCGAAGGCGGAGGTCTAGGCATGCTGGTGTTTCTGCAGCGATGGGCCCAAGACCACCACATTCGACTGAAGCTGTTCAATCCTCGCCAATGTGTGCGGGACAGGCTGGATCACGCTAACCCGATGCGACAGTTCGATATTGCTACGCTCGACGAAATGATGGCGATCCTGGTATGGGCGGACAGTCGATACGCGCGAGCTGCATAAACTCCATTGAGTCTTAACTTCTCTCGCTGAGAGTTGCTCCGATGTCGTGTGCGCTTCACCGGGTTTGTCCTTGTCCTGGGTTTTGCGGAAACGCTCGTTCCCATGAGGCTCGGTGGTGATCTCGAGAGCCGTAGTTGAGTCTCTAAACTCAACAACATGCGTGTGTCCGGATATGTAATGTCCCTTCTGAGCGAGCCGAGTACCCTCAGTCATGCAGCGACGTTCCTCGAAAAGCCAGGGGCCGCCCCAAGAACGACGCGGCAAGTTTCCGCGAAACTCTGCTTTACTTTAGGGATTGGTTGTCCCATGATTGTCAACCTAGCTGTGTCCTCTCCCGCGTGTTTTCCGAATGGAAAGGTTGGGATCATGGACAGCAACCTCTCGCGTCTGGAACCAGTCTCAGCGCTCAATTGGGCGGGTTACGCAGTTGCGGTCGCGGCCGTTGTGGCGATCGTTCGGAAACAGGAGGCGGCTGCATGTTAACTAATCTGCATCGACGCCTGCTCTCAATCTTGACAATGGGGTTGATCCTTACCCTCGGCGTGGTTGCGTACACCTGCCGAGCAGCCCTAGGTTATGACAGGCTAAACGATCAAGTTCAGAGAACCCACGAAGTGAAAGAAGAGCTGAGTGCTGTTCTTCGCCTTGTGGTCGATGCGGAAACCGGCCAACGTGGATACCTGATCACGAGTGATCCGGTCTACTTGGTGCCATACCAAGAGGCAACCTCTCAGATCGAGGCCCATTTGGCTAGACTGGACAGTCTCACGAAAAACAGCGCCTCGCAGCAGCAAAGGATGTACGAGCTTCGTCGAAACGAACAAGAGGAACTTGTCGTCCTGCAGCAAACAATCCAGTTGGATAAAGAGGGTAAAGATCTAGAAGCAGGCCAGATTGTCCTTTCCGGCGTTGGCAAACAACGGATGGACGAACTTCGTCGAGTCGTAGCTGATATGGAGAAGGAGGAAGATCGGCTTCTTGCGATGCGGGCGACTCTCGCCAACCGCGGCCAGTGGACCATAGTACTCGCGTCCTTAGCAATTGCAATTCTGTCCATCGTTGTATACGTCTTGGTTGTCCGTGTGATGAGGAGCGCCGCAAGAAGCAAAGAAATAGCTCGCACCGAGGTAGAAAAGCGGCTTCTCGCGGAAGAACGCCTTCGGTCCGAGTCAGAAGCAGCTCGCGAACGTGAGCGAGCGGAGGCGAAGTTCCGGGGACTGCTGGAGGCGGCGCCAGACGCGATGCTGGTGGTGAGTCCTGTGGGCGAGATCGTCCTGGCCAATGCCCAGGTGGAGAAGTTGTTCGGTTATCCGCGGGAAGAGTTGCTGGGTAAAGAAATTGAGATGTTGGTGCCGGAGCGCTTTCGCCGCATGCATCCGCGACAGCGAGCCGGTTTCTTTGACGAACCGCGAGCGCGATCCATGGGTGCGGGCCTGGAGCTATTTGGTTTGCATAGGGATGGCCAGGAGTTTCCGGTGGAGATCAGCCTCAGTCCGTTGCAGACGGACGAGGGCACGCTTGTTACGAGTGCGATCCGTGATATTACCGAGAGGAAACGGGCAGAAGAGAGTGTACGTCTCCTTTCCGGCCAGTTGCTGCACCTGCAAGATCAGGAGAGGCGGCGAATTGCGCGTGAGTTGCACGACAGTTCTGGACAGCTACTCACTGCCCTCGGCCTGAACTTGTCGTTAGTGGATTCCGAAAACGGCAACATGGCTCCCCGCGTTGTCAAAGCGATCCAGGAAAGCCTTGGTCTTGTGCAGGAACTGTCGCGAGAACTGCGCACCATCTCCCATTTGCTGCATCCACCTCTTTTGGATGAAGTCGGGCTTGCCTCAGGTCTTCGTTCGTATCTGGATGGGTTTACAGAACGTAGCAAGATCAGAGTTGATTTGGAGCTGCCTGACGATTTGGGACGCCTCCCGCAGGATTTGGAGACCGCCATTTTCCGGATCGTTCAGGAGTGCCTCACGAACATTCACCGTCATTCTGGAAGCCAGGTCGCCAGAATTCGTATTGGCCGTTGTGACGGTCAGGTCAGCCTGGAAGTAGAGGACAGAGGGAAAGGCATACCGCCAGAGAAGCGGGAAGCCATGGACTCAGCAGGCATGCCGGGGGTTGGAATCCGGGGAATGCGCGAGAGACTCCGGCACCTGGACGGCACCTTGGAAATCAAATCTAACAGCAGGGGAACGGTTGTGTTAGCGCGGCTGCCGGTTGCCACCACTTCTTTGGTCGTCCCTTGAAGTTGTGAGAGATCACCGAGACCGCATCCGAACATCATCGCCGCAGCGTACTGTCATGAAATTGTAATGGTTGCACGATCAGAACGAGTCATCTCGAAGCAGAACGGATCAAATTGATCGATTTGTAACCCGTTGACAAAAGGAATAGAGTGGAAGATTTTCATAACGCTTCAGAACCCACTTGTGTATTGCTAAACCGTTGCGCAAGAGAGTCTCCTCTACGGTGTCAATTTGGAGGGCACAACCCAAAACGCTGTGCTCATTTAGCTTCTCCGCATTTTGCACGACCTGAAAACTTCGGTAGAAGGAGGTTTCACGTAGTCAGTTGCTAAAGCCGCCGCTGCTGAGGCAAAGGAAACTGGAGGGAGGTCCGGCCAAAGATTGGCCGGAAACCAAGTTCTCCACTGCGACAATCCCCACTGCCGTGGTGGTCACGCGCGCAACGCGATTGCGGACCTACCTTGCCTAGCGCACGGCGACGTTAGCCCGCTGTGGCACCTTTTCCGAGGGACAGTTGAATGCCCAAAAACATAGTTATCTGCTGTGACGGAACCGGAAACGAATTCGGCGACTACAATTCGAATGTCGTCAAGCTCTATAGCACTCTGATCATCGATGGTAAGCAACAGGTTGGGTACTACCACCCAGGCGTGGGCACAATGGGTGCACCTACTGCACACAACAAGATTAGCAGGGCATGGTCCATCGTGACGGGGTTGGCGTTTGGAGCGGGGCTGCTCGCAAATGTGGGTGATGCCTACCGCTACCTGATGAACGTCTTTGAGGATGGCGACAACGTTTTCCTATTTGGCTTTAGCCGAGGAGCATACACGGCGCGAGCGCTAGCAGGTGTGTTGCACATGTTCGGATTGCTTTGTCCCGGCAATGAGGGTCTCATCCCTTACATAATTCGGCTCTACGCGAAGCGGACACGGAGTGCCGCAGGTATGACGCATACTTTCGGCGTGGCAGCTGAATTTAAGGCGACATTTTGCCGAAACTGTCCATTGCATTTTGTTGGGGTGTGGGACACCGTCAGTTCAGTTGGGTGGGTCTGGGATCCCTTAAAGTTGCCATACACAGCCCAGAATCCCGATATGGCTATTGGACGCCACGCCGTCTCGGTTGATGAACGACGCTGTTATTTCCGAAATAATCTGTGGGGAGATCCGTTACCCGGTCAGAGCATTAAACAGGTATGGTTTGCGGGTGTGCATTCGGACATTGGTGGCTCATACGCGGAGGTGGATAGTGGGCTGTCCAAGGTCACTCTGCAGTGGATGCTTTGTGAGGCTGTGCCGATCGGGTTATTAGTTGACCGACAAAAAGCTGCTCGAGTTCTTGGAAGGATGCCTCCTCCCCCGCCAGTCGCGCCTGACTCGGGTGCCAAGATGCACAACTCACTCACCTGGAAGTGGTGGATCTTAGAATTTCTCCCGCATTCTTACTATGACCCGGTCTTAAGAAAGGCTAGATGGCGAATCCCACTTGGAGCCCGACGTTTGATTCCTGAAGGATCCGTATTGCACGAGACCGTAGGCGAAAAGCGCAGCATCGATCCGAGCTATAAACCGCAGAACTTGCCTACGCATTCCGCGATAGAACCTACTAATGTCTGCTCTTTCCCTTAACGTGCCAGCAGCACACTGTAGTAAAACTGTGGTAGTTCTATGTTCAAAACAGGTCAAATCGGATCATGACGGTGGGAATCGGGGTGCTGGTAACCGGTTGAAGAATCAAGTAGAGTAGAGAATTTTCCTAACGGTTCAGAACTCTCTGTGGAACTCAAAATCCGCCTTAGTTCAGCGTCATGCGTTTAAATTGCCCTTCCCGCCAGTTGTCGAAAAGCTGTAGTGCAACTGCGTCATCACTCTCGTTTCCCACCGCTGCTTGTCAGAAATGCCCCACCTTATTCTGTAGTGAGGGATCGCCGGAGTTGAAGGAGCGGTGATGATAAGTCACCGATGCCTGAAGCCCGGAAGAAACCCTGCTGTATCTGCCGCCACTGGTTCCGTCCCGATCCTCGAGTAGGAACCCGGCAACGGGCCTGCGGCAGAGCGGAGTGCCGGGCAGTGCAGCGGCAGAAGACGCAAGCCCGGTGGCGCCGCCGGAATCCGGGTTATGCCATGGCTTACCGGATCGACCAGCGGGCGGCACAAACCGAAGCGCCTGCGGTGCTGCGGGTACCCGCGCCCTTGAACCAACTACCCTGGGAGTTCGCGAAAGACGAGTTCGGGTCTCAACAAGCAGATTTCATGGGGGTTCTGGGCACACTTCTGGTACGCACCGCGAAAGACGAGTTGCGGGCCTATCTCATTGATCCCACGATAGTTCCTGGCACACTTCGCCGCTTGTCGCGAAAGACGAGATCGGAGATGGGGCATAGTGAACCCGCAGGCGACGATGCAACTGGAGTTTCACCAACTCGAGCGGCGCTGGGAACATCTGCGCGTCCGCCAACCGCAGCGGCAGCGGCGGCTGATGGCGTCGTTGGCTGAATCGGGCCAACAGACGCCGATCGTGGTGGTGCTCAGTAGCGGGGAGCGCGAGCGCTACCTAGTCATCGATGGGTACAAGCGGATAGCCGCGCTGGAGCAACTGGGCCGGGACACGATCGAAGCCACAGTGTGGGCGATGAGCGCCGCCGAAGCTCTTCTCCTGGAATGGACTTTGCGCTGCACTCCCCAGGAAAGTGCGCTCGAACAAGGTTGGCTGTTGGTGGAGATGGAACAAAGTTTCGGCTACGGGTTAGAGGAGTTGGCGCGTCGCTTCGACCGCAGCGTGAGTTGGGCGTCGCGGCGGTTGGCCTTGGTGGAGTTGTTGCCGGAAAGCATCCAGCAGCAAGTGCGGGAAGGAAAGCTGGGGGCGCAACTGGCCATGAAGTATCTGGTGCCGGTGGCGCGTGTCAGCCTAGAAGACTGCGTGCGCATGGCGTCCGCCTTGGTGCAGCAGCATTGCAATGCGCGGGAAGCGGGACAACTCTACGCCGCCTGGCGGGAGGGCTCGCGCGTGGTCCGCGAGCGCATCTTGGCCGAGCCGGAACTGTTTTTGAAAACGCAACGGCAGGTACCGGCCAGTCGGCCGGCGGCGGCCGGAGTGGAGCGCGACCTGGAAATGGCGCTGGCCATTCTACGTCGCACCGGCCGGCGACTGGCGGCAGCCCTGCCGGAGATGGATGGCCCGCGCCAAGAACAAGCGCAACGCCAGATCGCAAGCGCGCGCCAGGAACTGGAACGGATGGCGACACGAATCGGAAAGGAACAGCAAGCCCCTCATGTTGAGCCAAGCCCAACGAACCGCGATTCTGGAACTAAGTGCGAAGCAAGTGAGCCAACACGAGATTGCACGCGTGTTGCAACTGTCGCGCCTAAGCGTGCGCAAAGTGCTGCGTTCCAACTCTACCCAGGTCCCGGTAATCCAACGGGCGGAGAAAGCCGAACCTTATCGGCAACAGATCCTCGAGCTTTGGATCTCCTGCAAGGGGAATCTGGTACGAGTCCATGAAGAACTTCGAACCTGCGGCGCAACGTTGTCCTATCCGGCACTGACCGCATTCTGTCGCCGGCAAGGTATCGGACAGACTCCGGTCGTGCCGGCGGGCCACTATCAGTTCGAACCGGGGGTAGAGATGCAGCACGATACGTCTCCGCACACGGTCGAAGTGGGCGGCAAGAACTACCAGGCGCAGACCGCTTCGGCGGTGTTGGCCTACTCGCGCCTGCTGTTCTTCCAGATCAACCCCAGGTTCCAGAGATTCGACTGCAAGGTGTTTCTCAGCGAGGCGTTGCGCTACATGGGGGGCGTGGTAGAGCGCGTGATGATCGACAACACGCATGTCGTGGTGCTGCGCGGCACGGGCCGGGAAATGATTCCCGTTCCTGAAATGGAAGCGTTCGCCGAGCGCTTCGGATTCCACTTTGTGGCGCATGAGCGCGGCGACGCCAATCGCTCAGCACGGGTCGAACGTCCGTTCTGGTTTATCGAACGGAACTTTCTGGTGGGTCGCAAGTTCGGCAGCTGGGAGGATCTGAATCAACAGGCGCGCCAGTGGTGCGACCGCATCAACTCGACTTACAAGAAACATATCCGCGCCGTGCCGCGCGAGCTCTATGCGGTCGAGCGCCTGCATTTAAAACCACTGCCGGCGTGGATTCCCGAAGTCTATCGCCTGCATCTGCGCACGGTCGACGTGGAAGGATACGTTTCGGTGAACTCCATTCGCTACTCGGTTCCGGTCGCCTGGATCGGCCACTCCGTGGAAGTGCGCGAGACCCGAGACAAGTTCGAGATCGAACTCGACGCGCGCCACATCGCCACCCATATCCGCGTCTTGACTCCTCCGTCGCAGCGCATCACCCTCGCTGAACATCGGCCGCCGCGCGGGGAAGGCGTCAAGCGCAGCGACCCGCATCCCGAAGAACAGGCCATCGTACAAGCCGCGCCCGAAATCGCACCCTACGTGGCGGCGCTCAAGCAAAAGGGTCGCAAAGTAGTGGCGCTTGCCCTGCGGCAACTGTTGCGCTTGTTGAAGGAATATCCGCGCCAACCCTTCCTGGCCGCGGTGCAGGAAGCCGCCCAGTATGGACTCTACGATCTCGATCGGCTGGAACGAATGATTCTGCGCCGGGTGGCGCACGACTACTTTCGATTGGATCCCCATGACTGAAGAACTGGAACAACTGCTGAAGAATCTCAAGCTGCGGCGCATGCTGAGCGTTTACGACGAACAGTTGCACGCGGCCGAGAAAGCCCAAGTTTCATACTCGGAGTTCGTCGCCGGACTGTTGCGCTCGCAATGGCACGACCGGCAGGAAAGTGCGCTGGAGTGGCGCATCCGCCGAGCCGACATGCCAGACCGCTGGTCCCTGGAAACGTTTCCCTGGTCGCGCCAACCCAGCGTGAATCGCAAACAGATACGCGCCTTTGCCGAACTCGACTTCGTCGCCAAGCACGAGAACTTGGTGTTTGTCGGCGAAACTGGCGTGGGCAAGACCGGTCTGGCTACCGGCCTCCTGTTGAAGGCTTTGCAGAACGGCTATCGCTGCCAGTTCATCTGCGCTCAGGATCTGTTCGACGAAATGTACGCCTCGCTGGCCGACCGTTCCACCCGCAAGCTACTGAACCGCCTGGCTAACTTGGATCTCTTATTGATCGATGAATTCGGATACTTAAATCTCAGACCCGAACAATCCAACATTTTCTTCAAGCTGATGGAGGAACGCTATCACCGCCACTCCACGATTATCACGACGAATTTGATTTACGACGAATGGAAGACTTTTCTGGGCAACAAATCCATGGTGGAGGCGCTGCTGAGCCGGGTGCGGCATTACTGCCACACCGTCACCATCACCGGCGATTCGCTGCGCGATCCGCAAGGCTGAACTTATGGAGCAACGCGCCTATGTCAACCGGCTTCTGGAAGCCTACCGTACCACTCCCGGCACGTGCGGCGCTGTCCGTCGTCCGGATCGTCTGCTCGCGGCCCAACTGCACCAACGCGGCGTGCCCATCGAGGCGGTGGAGAACGCGCTGACTCTGGCCGCCGCGCGCCGTCTGACGCGCCCCGCCGATGCTCCACCTCTCTCCATCATTCGCTCCCTGGCCTACTTCGCGCCCGTGATTGATGAGGTCCTGAGTCTTCCGGTTAGTCCCGAGTACTTCCGCCATCTGCGCCAACGCATCGCAACCTTCCCATCGGCCCAGTAGTCTTCCCTCTGTCTGACTGCAGGCACGCCTGCGGCGTGGATGATGCTGACTGTGCCCCTCAATCTTCAAGCAGCCAACACGCGCCTCCGGCGCGGATGATGCCAACGCACACCTCCGCATTCTCGATCCTGTACTCAGTGCAGATCACTCTAAACAATCGTTACTGGGACACTTCTGACGAGTCTCATCTACAAGGAGTCTTTCCGAAACGAACAAGTAAGAAGAACAATTGGGACGGGAACTACTCGCACCGTAATGCCTCTATCGGGTCCACTCGCATCGCCCGTCGCGCGGGAATGTAACAAGCAAGGATCGATGTGACGGCAAGCAGCGCGATCACGGCAGTAAAGGTGAATGGGTCTGTCGGGCGGACCCCAAAAAGCAATACTTTCATCAGTTGAGTCAAAGTTAGGGCGGCTGTAAGTCCTACGGCAATGCCGATGGCCGCCAGCCGAGCGCCGCTACCGATGACCAGGCGAAGCACGTTACCCTGCTGAGCTGCTAGTGCCATGCGCAAGCCGATTTCTCGTGTCTGCTGAGCAATTGAATACGAAAGCACACTGTAAATTCCCAATGCCGAGAGAATAAGAGCAAGACCCGCAAAAGACGCTAGGAGCGCCATTACCATGTGTTGCTGCGCCAGCGGCTCTAGAGCAATCTGCTCCATCGTAGCGATGTCGGCAACTGGTTGGTCCTTATCTATGCGATGTATTTCCTGTACTACCGAGCGGACTAGAGTCTCTGGCCTCACGTTACCCGAGGTGCGCACTACCAAGTGTTTTGGGCCATCCATGAGCCATGGAAACTGTTAGTACGGAATATACATCTCCGAGTGAAACCCGGCATCAGGCCCTTGACTCAAGACATTACCCGCAACTCCGACAATCGTGCGCCACGGACCTGCCCCTCCGATTTGTAAACTTTTCCCGAGCACATTTTGGCCAGACCAATACAATCGGGCCAATTCCTCGTTCACAATCACAACTCTCTCGCTAGCATTAGTGTCGTGATCATTGAAAGTGCGCCCCGCACGCAATGAAATTTGCATCGTACGAAAGTAGTTAGGGCCAACCACAACGTAATTAGCGTCTGGGACCTGCCCTGCGGGTGGATTCGGGTCTTCTGCGGTCGTAAAAAACTGCCCATCCCACCCGCTGATAGGCAGACCACGGGAAACACTTGCTGATTCCACATTCGGCAATGACTCCACAGCCGGAACTGCTTGTTCCCAGAATTGTGCTCGGGCTTGTGGCTCCCTGTAGCGCTCACTCGACAGTGGCACGCGAAGCGTTAGAACATTGGCTGGATTGAAGCCCAGGTTTACGTGTCCAAGCCCCGCGAGTGTTCGGATCATGAGTCCGGCCCCGATCAAGAGCACGAAAGCCAGCGCAATTTCACAAACAACCAAGGTACTCCGCAAGCGTCGGCTGCGCGGACTCTGCAGGGAGCTACGTCCGGTCTCCTTCAGGGTCTCTGTCACATGTGGCCGCGCGTTCTGCAACGCAGGAGCCAAGCCAAAGAGGACAGTCGTCACGACTGCAACCAAGAAGGTGAAAGCAAGAATTCGAAAATCCGCTGCCGTAACTGCCACGTCCGGTGCGGACCTTAGGAGAACTTGCGGAGCGAGCACCGCCAAGCCTTTGCGTCCCAATGTCGCCAGTAAGAGTCCACAAACTCCACCAGCTATGGAAATCACCAGGCTTTCGGTTAACAGTTGACGTACAACCCGCCCTTGGCTCGCTCCCAACGCGTTTCGCACAGCAAATTCATTGGCCCGGCGAGCACCACGCGCGAGCAACAGATTCGCAACGTTTGCGCACGCAATCAACAGAACAAAGATTACGGCTACCATCAGAACAAAAAGAGCCGGGCGGGTATCACCCGAAGTATTTCTTCGGAGCGTCATCAACTGGGCTCGCCAACCCTTGAGGTCGGGATTCATTGGCTCAATTCGAGCAGAAATTGCATCCATTTGTGACTCAGCTTGCTGCAAGCTGATGCCAGGCTTCAGGCGACCTATCCCGAAGTAGTCGTTCCATACGCTTGTCGGCGAAAGTGCGATTCCGGACACCCATAGTTCGGGAACGGCACCGTAGGGTGATGCATACAGGTGTGAAAGGTTCGAGGGCATTACTCCGACAACGGTGTAGCTATCTCCATCGATATTAAAGGCCCTTCCGATCACCTTCTCCTCTGCAGTGAAGCGCTTCTGCCACAATCTGTAGCTCAGGATTACGACGCGTGGTCCTCCTGGTTGGTCTTCATCGGTGGAAACCGTCCGGCCACGAATCGGGACAGCCCCTAACAGTGGAAACAGGTTGCTCGTAATAACTTCACAGGGATCCTCTTCCGCTTCTCCCACGCCGGTGAGGACACAGGACTTCTCTTCATATGCAGCCACGTCGTCAAAAGCTCCGCTTTCACTGCGCCACGCTACGATCTCGGCAGGCGAAATGGGGTTCCGCGTCCAGCCGCGCGGCTGATTTTGTTTTTCAATGAAGACAAGCCGGTCTGAGTCCTTAAAAGGTATCGGTTTGAGCAAGACCGCATATACAGCGGAAAAAATTGCTGCATTGGCTCCAATGCCGAGCCCCAGTGTGATGATCGCAACTGCGTGAAGCCTGGGGACTTGCACAGCGTGCGAACTCCAAAACGAAAGTCTCGCCAGCAAGTGTCGATAAAGGATTCCCAGGTAGCAGAGCGGATCACTTCCTTGGTTACTTCGAGACTGCCGCGCTCCAGGCGGGCCGCGCGAAGCGCCTCCTGGCGGGTCATTCCTTCCTTCATCTTTTCCTCGGCTGCCATCTCGAGGAAGCCCGTTAATTACGGCGGCTGCCCTCATCGCCCTTTCGCGGAAGATGCCTGCTCAACTTCCTTTGCCGCGCGCATGACGGTCTTCTTCATGCGGTTCTCCCCCGCCCAGTAGATGCTGATCTCGTGGCCATCGGGATCGTTCAGATAGGCGTGACGCCAACCCCATGGCATCATGCGCGGCATCTGCGTAATGTAGAAGCCCTTGGCCTGCAGTTTGCGGCAGAAGTCGTCAACTTCGCGAATCTCGAAGTACAACCGCACGCCGTCACTGGCAAGCGGCGTCCCCGGCCCCGCCAAGTGCAGCGCGATCGTGCCGTCGCCTCCAGGCGCGCGCAGCCGCGCATACACGGGTATATCTTCGTGCCGGAACTCGTCCACGAGTTTGAATCCCAGCAGGTCGCGATAAAAGCCCAGCGCGCGTCGCACGTCCGCAGCATAGACCATTGCATGGTTAAAGGTCAGCTTCTCGCCACCGACCTCCGCTGCCCGCCGTGGCGCAGGTACTTTTTTCACCTGACGGAGGGCGTTCTTCGCCTTCCTTGGCGGGGATTTCTTCGCTTTTTTGCGGGGATTCGATTTTCTCTTTGCGGACATTCTTGCCATGGCCGGCCTCGCAGGTGCTCGGGAGACATTCTACTCGGGAGTCCGCACATCAGTTGACGTAACCATTTCGCAAGTGAGCCAAAGGAAAAGCATTTTCCTCACGGTTGAAGAGTGATATCGGGATATCTCAACAGTCAGGGCCATGGCACGTAGCGAAAGCCTTTGTGACTCTTTCAGTTGGCTGTTAGTTCTGCCAGTTCTACTCCTTCGTTGGCTCACTATCCTGATTGCGTTGCTTGGAGGAGGGTAAATGTTGGATTCGTCCATCGGGTGGATACTCATCGTTTCAGGGGTTGGGACGGCTGTCGGTGGTCTTGCCGCGTGTCTCTTCCCCCAGCCGGTTTTGCGATTAGTGTTCGGAGCAGAGAGTACCGACGGCCTTACGATGTTCTTCATCAGGCATTGGGGAGCCCTGCTGTTTGTAGTCTGCGCACTGACCGTCTACAGTGCGTACGTCCCCGCTACTCGCGTCCCGATCTTGACGGCTTCCGTGATCGAAAAATTTGTCATCGTTGTGCTGATCTTTTTCGGGCCCGTGAAACGTACGGTCGTAATGACCGCCATCGGAACCATGGATGGAATCTTGGCCATCCTATTCGTCGCGTATCTTGCCGGGCTGTAAGACTTGGCAAGTGCGCGACGGAGGCGACTGCTCGGGACTCAGTAAGCCTGCGTCGGCGGCTTCATGAGCTAGGCGAACGCACGGCTGCAAGTTGCTGGTTGAATGGTGTTGGCAGCCAGATGCCGCAATTCCAGGTACATGCGATAGCGCATGATGACGATCCGATTGAAGGCCAGCCGAGGCTCGGAGCAGTACCAAGCGATGAATTGGTCGATGGCATACTCATAAACACGGCGAGATGCCTGTGATCCGAGGCTATTGAGCACGGCAGTTTTACAATGATCTAGGTCCGGCAGGCGGAGCACTCGGCGACGGTAATTCAGCTTGATTCTCGCTTTGCTCATGACGACGGCCTCCAGCGCCGCACCAGTTGGGATACGGCAAGCTCAGCTCGCGTTGCAAGCAGCGAAGGGCACGCGGTGCGGAACATTACATTTGAGGGTTCCCGAGCCAGCAAACGTCGGAGTCAGACCATGGGCATCAGCAATCCAGAGATTCAAAAAAAGGTGTTCGGAGCGAGATGGGAACACGAGGTCGAGAAGGAAGGCTGGCCGTTCTGGAAACGGCTCATGCACCGCCTGCAGAACTGTCCTATATGCAAGCCCAAATCACAAGCTCGGAAACCTCAATGAGCGATATCCTTCTAGGACTCTATCGCACGTGCTCAGGCCAAGATGGGATTGGGTATCACCACCAAACCCTGATGGCCTGAGCACTTGCGATAGAGTCGGTTGAGCGAAGCTGCCGCCACGGGCTATGTGTTTTGAATCAGGGATTGATGTTGTCCGGGCGTGGAGAAAGGTTCAGAGAAGCGGGTGGACGAGAGTGGGACCTGGGTAAGCAAGCAGGAATGGTTATCGGGAAGACTCCAGGAAAGCCACTCCGCGGAGGAAGTAAGGATATGGATGGGCAAAGTCGGAGAGTTTGCGGACACTTGTGCCTCCGCTGCAACCGGCAGCGCGCTGTGAACGACAACGGGAATAAGGTCGAAAACGGAGTGGACTAGGGTCATGAGGAGTTCTCCGGTTGAGGGGCATCGAGCCAGGCGGAAACCTGGGTGGGAGAGAGGTACTCAACTACCCGCATGGTGCCACGATGGCAATGTTGACAGAGATGTCCAACGCTGTCAGCGATCGGTGAGGGTGGAATGGTTTGCAGATGAGAACGACACAGAGCCAGCAACTGGGCCCGGTGACGATTTGCGAGTAGGCCAAAGTAGCGAATGCGTACGAAGCTGGCGGGCAAAACGTGCAGCAGGAAGCGACGTAGAAATTCATCGGCCTCCAGTGTCATGGTCCTAGGATGGTTGTTGCAAAATCGCGATAGCGCATTGACCCGGGGAGGGGGGCGAACCTGTCCCTTTTGAACTATCCTCAGCGACCAACTTCCGCTTTTGTTCTTCGATCCAAGAGTCGATCCGTTTCTGCGCACCGCTGTCTCTGCATTCGTCACGGGCCTTTTGTAGCCGCTCGATTTCAGCTCTGATAACTGCCACATCGCTGCGCGAGATCATGGCAGGAGTGTACGCCGCCGTACAGACAAATCTGTGATTCGGCTCACAGACGGACAAATTGGTGAAACAGTCCCCATTTCACTCAATGACCCGGACCACGCCCAATTTCCGGCACAGCGCCGGGTGTATATTCTTGACTGCCAGAATGCCCGAGTGGAATTATGGGCTTATCCTGTCCTAGCTATTCGCCGCAACATGGTGTTCGTTTCCTACATCCATGTGCTTTCGGCTGCTTTCTTGATGGGATTGGCGGCGGCCGCGCCGATGGGCCCCGTCAACATGCTGGCCATCCGCCGCGGCGTGATCGGCGGTTGGCGCCATACCCTCGCCTGCGGAATCGGCTCCGTCACCGGCGATGTAATCCTCTTTTCTCTGGTCCTCCTCGGGGGGCACTACCTCTTTTCTGATCTGTCCAACCCGACCCTTCAGACCGTCCTGGCGGCCATCGGTGTCATCGTCCTGCTTCCGCTGGGGATCTACTTCCTTGTCCGCGCCGTCAAGGAGCCCGTGCGGGCCTACGCCAGCGCTCGCCAACACTGGGAAGAGAGCACCCCGCCCGCGCATCTGGTCGCCGAAGTCGCCGACTGTACCGCTCTAACCATCTTCAATCCCTTAACCATACTTTACTGGGTTGGCGTCACCGCGAACTGGCTCCCCTTCGCCCATTCAGTCTTGGGCTATAGCGCGCCCGGGTGGGGAATCCTGATGGTTGCCGCTGGCCTGATGACCTGGTTTACCGCACTGGTCGTCGTCGTGGGCTTCATCCCCCACCGCATCGGCCCGATCTTCTTCCGCTTCGTCAACGCTATCCTAGGCCTTATCCTGTTTGGCTTCACCACGTTCTGTGCAATAGTCCTGTCCCGCCACTTCTTGCACTGAAAACGGAGGGTTCCCAAGACTGATCGCCCGTCATCACGCGGGACTTGCAACATGCTGGTGGAGTGTGGCTTCTCGATGCGTCCGAGACTAGCTACAAGTGGTAGGTGCAGACAGAGAAACTCGCCGACCCGTTGCCCGAGCCGACCGTTCAGGTAATAACTGTCGAAACATCCTCACAGCGCTCATCATGCTTTTCGGGCACTTGAGCGTAACCGCCTGATAACAACAGTTTGGTCTTGTGTGCGCGTGCTAACATCTCAACTATGCAGTGGACTTCCATCGCACTGTTGCTCAGTTTGACAGGCTGCGGTTTGCTGTTGCTCAAAATCGGAGGGTGGTTACACACCCTCGCTACAACACCTGCCGCGCCAGCGGCTTAGTCCAAATTACACTCATCATGGCCTTGCGCTGGGCACTTGAGTGTAATTGTTCTCAACAGTTGACGAGGCAGTATCGTATCCGGTTCTGCGATTCGGTTCTTGTGGCATCAGATCGGAATCCTCTTACTCCAGATCTGCCATCGTGCGATCAGCCTCAACCAACAATCTACAGTTAGAAATTCCGATTGGGGGTGGGGCCGCAGGGTTGGGCGCCTTCTTTGATGAAGTCTTCGTGGAAAACGCCAACGGGCGGCAGGTCGCCGGTCAGGGCGTAGAAGCCGAAGTCGAAAACGGCCACGCTGTAGCGCAGCGGCTCGGCGCTGGCTTTGATGGCCTGCCAGCGCAAGATCCGCAGCGGCTGGCGGCCGATCAACTGTTCGTTGAGGCAGAACTTGGTACGTGCGTCGTTGCGGATGACGTAGCTCGGAATGAAGTCCGCGGTGAGCTGGTAGTCCACGTTGGCCTTGTACGGCACCGGGCCGCCGTACTGCAGGGCTAGAGCCGCCTGGCCGCTGGGATCGGCGGGTGGGGCGGGCTCGAGCAACGTATCGAGCAGGCGCAGGTCCACGACGCCGCGCCAGTCGAAGTTGGGAAAGACTGGGGAGACGTACGGTGCGGCCTGGTAGTAGCCGTCTTCGGAAAAAGTGATGGTGTAGCGCACGCGGACGCCGAGGGAATTGCCGTGCTCGGAGAGCAGCGGCGCGTATTCGGCCTGGCGGATGCGGGCGTGTGGCAGGGTGACGGTGCCGTCGGGATGCGCGGCGCGCTGTTGCTCGAGACGCTTTTGCGCTTCGTTCTCGGAGTTGCTGGTGAGTTGTTGCAGCCGCGCGAGCCGGTCGGAGGCGAGACCTTCGGGGTAACGCATCAGAGGCAGCGGTCCCTTCTTGGGCCGGAAGAGCTGCTTGAACACGCGCTGGGAGCGGCTGCCCTGGAGGTCTTCAACTTCCATCGCCACGCGGAACGGGCGCAGCGGTACGTCCACCGCGAGCATGAATTCGGCGTCCTGGGACGAGTTGTTGATGCGGAGGGCAGTCAGCAGCTGGAGTTCCTTGCCCTGCTCGTCGAGCAGACGGAAGCGGACACTCCCGACGGACTCGGTGTGGTAAACGTGGGCGATGGCCATCTGGCGGTGGCCTTGCGAGGGTTCGCCCTCGAGACCGGTGTAGTCGGGACCTTCGCGCCCAAAAGCCATCCGCTGAAAGTCGAAGGAGGTGAAGTCAGGGCCGGAAGCAGCGGAGGAGGAGGAGGAAATGATCAGGGGCTTGAATTCCTGCCCGCGTGCGACGAGGGACGATAAGAGAAGGAGGCCAAGCACTGCGCGCATGAGATCAAGCATACATGGGGCATGGGCACAGAGGGAAAGGGCCGCAGCCGAATGCAGCCGTGGCAGGACGGATTGTGCCCACCGGATAAGAGAAATCACTTGATCGAATTCCGTGCGTGCTGTCATCCCAGCTGATCTAAGAGCACGACTAATCGCTGGTCGTGAGACGCGTGGGATAGATCTCAGAGGCGAAGAAAGGCACAAGCTTGTGCTAGGGGTCGTCAGGTACTACTTGTGTGCTAACCACTGTTCATCAATCGTTACGGGTTTCCCGGAGCGGTCCCGAGCAATAGGCTGTTGTAACATTCCGTCGGTCTGGCTGCGTCAACGAGCGATAAATCTTAGACCCCTATCGACAAGTGCGCCGGCGGTGAGCTTCCGCGGGGACCCGAGTGTTTCCCGCCGGGGCACTTGCGATAGGGGGATTTGTACGAAGCCGCTGGCGCGGCGGACGCGGTGGAGCTATGGGTTTCGCATGCGCGATTCGCGATTTGTTCGTCGCAGGGTTGGGTTGAGGGTTGGGTTGAGGGGAGTGGTAAAAGGTGTGGGCGAGAGTGTTGGTAGGTCGGAGGAGGCGATCCGGTGCGGACAATTTAGGACAGTAAGTGGCGGATGGAGGTGGAGGACGGTGAGTACCGACACTACGGCTGTCGGAGCAGAAGCTCGGGTGGTGGAGAGCGACCTGGTTGGATGATTAGGAAGAGTCAAGGTACGCGCTCCTGGTCGAGAGTTGCCAAGCAGCAATGCCAGAAAATCTTTCGACGATAAGCATGGGAGTGGAACATTTTGGACAGCGGAAACAAGTGGGCTGAGTGGGGGAAGAAGTGAGGGCTGCGGGCGTGTACGGCACGGGCTGGTCGGCGAGCAGGCGTTGACAGAGGGGCAGGAGAGTGGCGCGCCGGCGATTAGCCAGGAAGCCGAACGAGCGGATGCGGACAAAGCCGCGGGGCAGGACGTGGAGCAAGAAGCGGCGTAGGAACTCTTGCGAACCGAGGGTCATGATTCTCTTCTTATTACCGTGGGCATAATCCTTCCAACGGAAAGTAACCTGGTCATGCTCGAAAGCCACGAGGCGGTGGTTGGTGATGGCCACGCGATGCGTGTAGCGGGCGAGATAGCCGAGCACATGATGAGGACCGCCGAAGGGGGGCTTGGCGTAGACGACCCGTACGGTGGGCCGCGCAATGGCTCTTGATGAGAAGCTGAGGCTACTCCGTTTCGCGGCAAGCAATCCCGATTGGCAAACGGCACGGCTCGCCATGACACTCGCACTGAATACAACGATGAGAGGATGCGAATTGAAGTCGCTCCGTTGGAGTGATGTGGACCTAATGGGAAAGATGCTGACGATCCGCAAGAGCAAGACTGAGGCGGGTGAGCGCGTGATACCGCTGAACAGCGTTGCTTTTGCTGCCATTCTCGAACTGCGCGAAAGAGCGAAAAGCTTCGGCGGACTTGAATCAGTGCATTTCGTATTCCCAGCCTGCGAGAACGCAGTCATTGATCCCAAGAGGGCCCAGAAAAGTTGGCGCACTGCGTGGCGTCAAATCACTCGCGCGATTGAGTGTCCAAAGTGCGGAAGGATTCAGTCTCCCGCCGAAGAATGTCGAGATGAAAAGTGCAAGGCGGATATCCGCAAGCTAGAGAGTCCAACTGCCAAACTACGTTTTCATGACCTGCGCCATCACGCCATCACTGAACTGGCCGAGTCCCAAGCAAGCGATCAGACGATCATGGCTATTGCGGGCCACGTATCGCCCAGAATGCTTGCCCGCTACTCCCACGTTCGATTGGAGGCAAAGAAGAATGCGCTGGACGCGCTCTCTCGACTCGATCCCAATCGACGTTCATCACAAGCTGAAACGAGTAACGCGGAGGACGGACAGAGGGGTTACGACACAAAGCACGTCACAAACGGGGAAAACCGTGAAGTGGCACCTGGGGAACTGCTTGAAAAAAATGGTAGGCACGAGGAGACTCGAACTCCTGACCTCTACCGTGTCAAGGTAGCGCTCTAACCAACTGAGCTACGCGCCTATTCTGTTTCCGAGCAATTACTACTGCCGGATGGGCCGACGTGGGCACTTGGTGTACATTCGGGATTTTATCATGCGGAGCGGGCTTCAGGCATGGTTGGCTCACTCCGATCGCTTCGATGCTGCGGCCTGCGTGCGGCGGAAAAGGTCGGGAGCCTTCAGCCGGCGGCACTGCTGTTCGAAACTCGGGCCGGGCCCGTTCCAACGAAGATCCTCGACGGTGTTGAACACGGGTACATCGAGGCGCAGGGTTGCCAGCGTGCGAAATAGCAGGGCATCGTTCCATGCGCTGAACAGCGATTCGGAGAGGGCGCGGGACCGCTTGATGGAAGGATGCCACTGCTGAAAATCTTTTGGAACGTTTTCGAGGTGCGGGTATTGCGAGAACACAAGGGCTGCGGCTTTTTGGCCCCATCCGGCCACGCCGGGGAAGCCATCGGCACTGTCGCCCACGACTGCGAGATAGTCGGGAATCGACGGCGGGCTCACTCCGAATTTGTCGACTACGCCGGCTTCATCGCGAACCCGATCCGTCCGCCGATCCATTTGAACGATGCGGGTGCCCACCACGCATTGACTGAGATCCTTGTCTGGCGTGCAGATGAAGACTTGCCTAACGTGGGCATCCTGAGCGGCTTTCACGGCCGCGGAGGCGAGGGCGTCGTCGGCCTCGAACTCGATCATGGGCCAGACCAAGACTCCCATGTCCGATAGCGCTTCTTCGACGATCGGAAATTGCGAGAGTAACTCCGGCGCTACGCCTTCGCTGGTTTTATATCCGGGATAGAGATCGTTGCGGAAGGACTCGACCACGTGGTCGGTCGCAACCCCGAGGTGTATTGTGCCCTTTTCGATCATGGACAGCACGGAGGTCAGGACGCCGCGCACGGCACCGACTTCCTGACCGCTCGCGTCTTTTGCCGAGGGCACGGCGAAAAAATGCCGGAACAGTTCATAGGTGCCGTCGACTAAGTACACATCCATGCGGGTGCGCCTCGAATCGTCTTCCTGAGTGAGCCTACATTGTGCTTGGACTACTTGGCGGTGTCCATGGCCATGAACAGATTGTTCAGGGACTCCGTCAGCGTGGGATGAGCGAAGGTGCCGTCACGCAGCGCAGTGTAGGGCAATTTGCCCATCATCGCAATCTCGATGGCGGACATAATTTCTCCGCCTTCGATGCCGAGAATGGCGGCGCCGAGAATCTGGTTGGTGTCGGCGTCGACGATGGCCTTCATGAAACCGCGGATCTCGTCGACTTCACGAGCGCGGGCTACATTCGACATTGGAAGTTTGGCGACGCGGAGGTGGCGACCCTGGGCTCGGGCTTCGGTCTCGGTCAGGCCGATTCGGCCCAGTTGTGGATCGGTAAACAACGTATAGGGGACCTGGCGGTTTTTTGTGGACGCAGGTTTCTTGTCGATTAGATTGGAGCGAATTATGCGGAAGTCGTCGTAGGAGATGTGCGTGAAGGCCGGACCGCCTTTGATGTCGCCCAAGGCGTAGACGCCTTCCGCGGATGTTTCGAGGCGGTCGTTCACCTGAATGAATCCCCGTTTGCCCATCTGAATTCCGGCAGCCTCCAGGTTGAGGGCGTCCGAATTGGGGACGCGGCCGGTGGCTACGAGCAGATGCCATCCAGTCAGTGTAGTCGGGTGGTTCTGCGACTGGATTTGCAATTGGATACTCCCATCGGAGTGGCTCACTCGAGTTGCTTTCGCATTGAGTAAAACTTCAACCCCATCCTGCTGCAGGATGTTCGTCACTTCTTCCGCAACGTCGGGGTCCTCGTGTGTTAGCAACTGACCTGCGGATTGAACGATCGTCACTCGGCTGCCAAGGCGGCGGAATAACTGTCCGAACTCGAGGCCGATGTAGCCACCACCGAGGATCAACAGGTGATCCGGGACGGCATCGAGTTCCATGATGGAAATGTTGTCGAGAAACGGCACGGTGTCCAACCCGTCTAAGGCGGGCCGCGACGCGCGGGTGCCGGCGTTGATGAAGATGTATTTCGCCGAAAGCGCACGCTGTCCCCCATCTTGAGTGCGAACTGCAATTGTCTTCGGCCCACTGAACCTTGCGTCACCGAAAACTAATTCCAAGTTCGCGGTCCTCTCAATGTGGGACTGGATTCCGTCTCGAAAACTGTCAACGATGTCCCGCTTGCGCTGGCGGACTTTCGCCATATCGATGCTGATCGGCCCGGTGTGAACACCGTAATCGGCGGCGCGGCGCGCCAGGTAGGCAACGCGGCCGCTGGCCACCATGGTCTTGGTCGGAGTGCAGCCTTCATTGATGCAGGTTCCGCCGACGTGCTTCCGCTCGATGAGAGCGGTGTGCATTCCTGCCGCGGCAAGGTCCATGGCGAGAGGGTTTCCGCCCTGTCCAGAGCCGATGATGAGAGCGTCGAATTGCTGTGCAGTGGGCATAGGACACAGTTTAAAAGCGGGAAACGAGAAGCAATCCGAGTCCGATCGCGATCAGATCCTCAGGGATCGCGATCGTAATATCTGGAACACGCAAGGTGCGGACCAAGCCGACGCGTGCGTGATATCCAGCGAATGCCCCGGCAATTCCACCAATCGCGCCGGCCAGCGCTCCCAACCAAGGCGTCGCACCACCAGCAACCGCGAGGCTTGCGCCGGTGAGCGCCCCTGTAACGATTCGCGCCGAGAATCCTAACGGGGCAGTACGGGGAGGAGTAGAAGGAAGCTGATCAGTGACAAACTCGACCAGAGCGAACAGGGTGAAGATGCCGACGGCCCAGGCCGTTCCCATGAAGGCAAATGGGGAGCCGTGAAGGTTAAGCCACCCGATGTGGGCTGCCCAGGCCACGACAGCGGGCGCAGTCATACATCGCAGCCCGGCGGCGATTCCGATGCCGAGGGCTAACAGCAGGACGAGTCCGGAACTCATGCGCGTTCTCCATCACAGCAGTATTGAGGAATCAGGCAGCTTTTTCCGAGAGTGGCAGCCATACTTGAAAACGCGTGTCTCCAGGCTCGGACTGCACTTGAATGCTGCCGCGATGCTTTTTCACGATTCGTTGCACGGTATCGAGGCCGAGACCAGTTCCTTCTCCCACTCCTTTCGTGGTGAAGAAGGGTTCAAAAATGTGGGGCTCGACTTCGGCTGAAATTCCCGGGCCGTTGTCGGCGATCTCCACCACGGCACAGTTGTCGTCGCGGTAGACGCGCACCCGCAGTTCACCTTTTCCGCCCATCGCATCGATGGCGTTGTCGATGATATTGGTCCAGACCTGATTCAGTTCACTACCGAAAGAATTCACGAGCAGCGGAATCTTCTGATAGTCGCGCTGCACGGTTACGCCATGCTTGAGCTTGTGATTCAGGATGGTGAGCGTGGTTTCGAGGGTTTTGACGATATCCACATTCTGGATGGGGGCCTGATCCATGAACGTGTATTCCTTGATCGCGCCCACCAGATCGGAGATGCGCGACGTGCTGCTCTCAATCTGGTTTAGTAGGTCGGCAATCTCGACGGACGAAGAAATGCGGACTAGGGCCGCCCGCGCGGTGTCGGCGTCGAGCGCGCCGAAGATCTGCTCCAGGAACTCGGGCTTGAAATTTTTCTTTGCGAGATCGGCTGCGAGTTGCCATAAATCGTTTTGCCCGTGGCTGCGCAGCAAGGAGTCGAGTTGATCCTCCAGATCGCTGGCGGCGAGAGCGTCGAGTGGAGGTCCATCCGCTTGGACCAGCGACGCCTCCAACTTCTCTATTTCTGCTTTTTGGGTGGGAGTTAAGTCGCGCCGACCGAGTTCGAGGCTGGCGTCGCGGACCCGCTTGAGAATGGCGCGAAGTTGGCTGGTGGCGCGCTTGGCGGCAGAGGCCGGATTGTTGAGTTCGTGCGCAAGGCCCGCCGAAAGCTTGCCCAGCGCGGCCAGACGATCGCGCTGCTGCTCAAAGCGCGTCGTTTCGCGGATGCGGTCCGACATCAGTCCCACGAGCCGCTGGGTGAGTTCGGGCATCTTTTGCACGAGTTCGGGAAACTTGGCTGCCGGAAATCGCAAGAGGAAGCTGTCAGTGATGGCGCGTCCGCTTAGGGGGAACAGCTTCATTCTGGAAAACGGGAGCTTGCCGGTGACGTCGCCCGCCTTCAGCGGTATCACGATCGATTCGCCACTCAACTCCCCTCGCGCTTCCACGTGCCCTTCGAGGATGACCGCCATCCGGTCGGCGGGGTCACCCTGGCGAGTGTAGATATCACCGGGCTTGAGGTGCAATTCTTCCGATTGACTGAGGAACCAGGTGATCTGGTCCTCAGGCAATCCTTCAAACGTAGGGACACGGCGCAGGAGTTCCAGTGTGTCGGCCATTTATACCTTGCTCAAGTACTGATGGATGAACTGAACCGCTACCGATCCTTCGCCAACTCCAGAAGCGACACGTTTGACGGAACCGTGGCGCACATCACCGACCGCGAAGATGCCGGGTACATTCGTCTCCAGGAGGAAGGGATCGCGATCGAGTCCCCAACCTTTGGGATGCTCGCCGCCGTGCATCGCATCGGGACCGGTGAGAATGAATCCGCGATCGTCGCGCTCGACGACGCCCGCGAGCCAGTCCGTTCGCGGCAATGCGCCGATAAAGATAAACATCGCGCTGGCCGGGACGCGCTCGGTCTTGCTGGTGTCAGTGCAGAGAACAGAAATTTCCTCCAGATGCGTGTCGCCGTGAACTTCGGCGACGGAGGCATGGGTCCACAACTGAATGTTGGGCGTCTCTTTGATCTGGTCGATCAGATATTGCGACATGGTGCTGGAGAGCGAATCGCCGCGGACAAGGATGACGACGCGATCTGCATACTTCGCAAAATTCATAGCGGCCTGGCCGGCGGAATTCGCGCCGCCCACAACGTAGACGATCTCACCCTTGCAGGAGAGTGCCTCGGTGGATCCGCCGCCGTAGTAGACGCCGGCTCCCTGGAGGCGGTCGACACCTGGAGCCTCCAGTCGCTTCCACTGCACTCCGCTGGCGATCATCAAGGCATGACAGGAGATCTCGGTGCTGTCGGCCAATTTGATGATGCGGTAAGGGCCCTCGACGCGGATGCCGATCGCCTCTTGCGGGGCCAGGATTTCGACCCCGAATCGCCGCGCTTGGGCGACGGCACGGCGCGCGAGATCGCCGCCGCTGAGGCCAACGGGAAATCCCAGATAGTTCTCAATCCTCGAACTCATTCCCGCCTGGCCGCCCGGAGCTTCCCGTTCGACCATGACTGTGTGCAAACCTTCGGAAGCGCCATAGACCGCCGCCGCCAGACCCGCTGGGCCTCCACCCACAATTGCCAGTTCATAAAAACTCGTTTCGGCGCGCGTCCGCAAGCCCACTTTTTGCGCTACTTCGCCCGGGACGCTATTAAGCAGTCTCGTCCCATCGGCAAACAGGACGACGGGGAGTTCCGAGGCGTCCGGTCCCAGGGCATCCAGCAGACGCTTGGTTTCGGGATCGTTGGCCGCGCCTTCGACGTCAATCCATTGGAAGGGGACGTGGCTGCGGGCCAGAAAATCACGCAGCTCGTAGCAGCGCGGAGACCATCGCGTTCCTAGCACCCGAATCCCCTCATACGCGGGACGATAGGAGGCGTGCCAGTCGCCGAGCAAATCATCCAATTGCGGATACAAGTTCTCGGTGGGAGGATCCCACGGCTTCATGAAGAAATAATCGAGATTGGCCTGGTTAATGGCGCTGATCGCGGCGTTGGTATCGGCATAGGCGGTGAGCAACGCCCGCTTCGCCTCGGGAAATATTTGCCGCGCTTGCTGCAGAAACACGACGCCATCCATGTGGGGCATGCGCTGATCGGCAAGGAGAAGGGCTACGCCGTCGTTGCGAAGCTTGAGCGCCTTGAGCAGGTCCAGGGCGCCTTCCGGAGAATCGCTGCTGACGACGCGATATTCGGCACCGTACTGCGATCGCAGATCGCGTTCGATCGCCCGCAAGACATCGGGATCGTCGTCGACAGTCAGCAAGATCGGCTTCGGCATTGGTCGTTCTCAGCAGCAGCTAGGGATGTAACAGGTAAAACCCGAACCCCACGGACCTCAATAATCCCATTAGATACCAGAACCCGCATTCGGTTGCGCGATTATCGGCGGGGTTCGAGGTGACCGCCTCAGGCGCCGATTTCCCCGGCCTCAATTTCATCCACATAACACCAGACCCACGACTCTCCTGGCTCAATGGAGCGGATGAGAGAGTGCTTCGTCTTGTGGAAATGCTTGGTGGCGTGCTTGTTCTTCGAAGAGTCGCAGCAGCCTACATGTCCGCAGATGAGGCACAGGCGCAAATGCACCCAGGTGTCGCCCAGTTTTACGCACTCTTCGCACACGTGCGTATTCGTCGATGTGACCTTGATCTGGTCCAAGTGAGTGCATTTCGCAGGCATCGGTTCCTCCGGGGAACAAATCTCGATTTCGGGTCAAGTAACTACAGTCATGTAACGAAAGGGCACAATCACAGTCAAGAGCCGTGGCTTTAGCGCAGAATATTTTTGGAGGTCTTCATCTGTGTTGCGGCTCGATTATGTATCTTGCATACTGACCGTCGCGTCCACTGTCTTGGTGGGGCGGCGGTGTTGGGAAGGCTGGGCATTGGCCGGGATTAACAGCATTGTCGTGTGCGTCATAGGATTCAGAACGGCCCAAATGGGATTCATTCCTGCAAACATATTCTGCATGGTGATGAGCGGGATCAACCTGCGCGCTTGGCGCAAGACCGGAGCGTCGTAAGGACGACAGCTCAGAATTCGCGCTCACTTCGCGGTCAGCAGATTCTCGGCAAAGGGCCACTGCTCATCGATCCATTGCACTTCGCAACGGAATCCGGCTTCGCGGGCCGTTTCGATCACTTCGTCGGATGAATACTTGTGGCTGCTTTCGGTCCATATGGTTTCTCCGGCTAGAAACTCGACCACGACTTCTGCGGCCGGAATGCTGACGATCTGCCGGCGCTTGGACTCAAGGTGCATCTCGACGCTGCGGGCGTCAGGGTTGATCCTGGCCACGTGGGCGAACTGGCGCAAATCAAAATCGGCGCCGAGTTCGCGATTTACGCGGCTCAGCAAGTTAAGGTTAAACGCCGCCGTTACTCCTAACTCATCGTCGTAAGCTGCGATCAATTGTGCGCTGGGTTTTTCCAAGTCCGTTCCCAGAAGCAGGGAGTCGCCCGGCTCAAGAATGCGCCGGACGTCCGAGAGGAACTTCAGCCCCGCGGAACGATCGAAGTTCCCAATCGTGCTGCCGAGGAACAGGACGAACAGCCGCTGGCCGGCCCTGCGATATGCGGCTACTTCCAGCAGGCCATCCAGATACTCGCGCTCAAATCCGACGATGCTGATGGAATCAATGTCGCTGAGTTCCCGTTCGCACATGACCAGAGCCGAGTGCGAGATTTCCACCGGATAGTACGAGGTGCGCTGCCGCCGGCATAGAGCTTCGAGTAGCCAGCGAGTCTTCTTGCCACTGCCGCTGCCGAGTTCGGCTACGGCGACAGGCCCAGCGACGCGGTCAACGATTTCATCGGCGTGGCGGCGCAACAGGCGTTCGTCGGCCCTGGTGAGCCCGTATTCGGGAAGGTGGCTGATCACCTCGAACAGAGCGGAGCCGACATTGTCGTAGAGATATTTCGAGGGAAGTTCCTTTTGTCCCATACGGGTTAGTCCGACGCGAACATCCGCCGCGAATTCGTATGAAACATTGCCGGGGATCGCATGAACGAGCATTTGCCAACTCCTCCGATCAGATTCTGATAGATCAGTGATGTACGCAGCGGAATCCGGCATACACGTACTGGTAGTGAGCCTGAAACCAGTTGCGAAATGTGGGCCGCAGCATGCAGGCAGCCGTGCGCGGCGACCCGCCCTTCATGACGAAGTGTTTGCCATCAAAAAAATCAGCCGAGTAGCCACGGTAGAACGGGAACGGCTCAAAACCATGGAATGGTGCGAAGACAGTGGACGTCCACTCCCAGCCATTGCCCAACAAGTCATCAACACCGAAGGCGCTGCTGCCGGGAGGAAACGCATTGACTGGGGTGGGGCTCCAGTGATGGAAGTCGAAATTGCCGAGGCCGGAAGCGGGAGCTTGATTGCCCCACGGATAATTCCTCTCAATGCCGTCGCCGGTGCCGTACGCGGCGCGGTGCCATTGCTCCTCTGTGGGTAGCGATTTGCCTGCCCATCGGGCGTAAGCCATCGCCTCGGCATGACTCACGTAGACGGGCCAGTCGAGAGGCAGAGACAGCTCTTCAAACATCGTGCGGTACGTCCATCCGTCGCCCGACCTGCTCCAGAAAACGGGATGAGAGACCGCACGCGCGGTCTTCCAGTTCCAGTCATCGTCGGCCCAGAACGTGCGCGTCTCATAGCCCCCTGCTGCCATGAACTCGAGGTATTGCCGGTTCGTTACCTCGTACTTATCGATTTCGAAGGCAGGCACGTGCGCGGTGTGAGTCTCGTATTCGTTGTCCCAGCCGAAAGTTTCACCTCCGCGGGGAAGACCCACCTTCGCAGTCCCGGCGGGAATGGAAATCATTTGATGATCGATGGGCGGAGTGACGAGATTGGAGCGATCTTCCTGCGGGACTTTCCGATCCAGCGGCAGCTGGTGCAGCATGTAGGCCAGAGTCTCGACGTGCATCAGGCGATGCTCAATGGCCACATTGAGCAATGTGTCGAGGGGAAAGCCATCGCGGGTCAGGCTGGAAGATTCGAGCCGTCCATCGGCCAATTTCTCGTCCAGCGCGGTTCGAATCCTGGTTACATAGTCGAGCACCGTTTCGAGAACGGGCCAGTCGGACGGCTGGTCAGAGGGCAATCCTCCGCCTACGGGATCGATACCGAACGCAAACAGCCGGTCAAATTCAGGGTGGAAACTTTTCAGACCCAGAACGTTTTCGTGAAGCAGGTTCCAGTCGAAGGCCTCGAGGTGTCCCACATAAAAAATGATGCGATGACGCTCTGGTATGGGGCGCTCATACATTGAATCGCGGCGGACAATGTTAAAGAGCGCGTCACTGCGGCGCCGCGCGTCAGAGATCCGCTCTAGTAGTAGCTGCCGCATTCCGACATCGCTTTGGGTGGCAAGCATTAGCCCTCCTGGCGTACGGCTTGGATGAAACCCCAGAACTCAATTCGAACGACGTCGAGGGTGTGTGGCGCACCCGTCGTGAAGCTTTCTGGCGGGGCCGTTCGAATACCGCACCGAACAGGCCTTTCGGCGCTCAGAATTCATCCCAGAAGACGAGGTCTGAGAGACTATCACCGTCACGGAACTGCTCGCAACCCAGGTCGCAGACAGTGGGACCCGGGCACGCGAGCGACCAGTACAATCATGGCGATGCGTATTCCGCTGTTTCATGTTGACGCATTCGCCACCGAACCGTTCACGGGCAATTCCGCCGCGGTCTGCCCTCTTCAAGCGTGGTTAGATGACGAGACTCTGCGCAAGGTCGCTGCAGAAAATAATCTTCCTGAGACAGCATTTTTGGTGCCGAACTCCGGCCATTACGAACTGCGGTGGTTTACGCCTCGGAGTGAGGTCAGGCTTTGCGGGCATGCCACCCTGGCGTCGGCGTATGTGGTGATCAACTTGCTCGAACCGGGGACTGACGCGGTGCACTTTGAGACGCGTTATAGCGGCGCCTTGGCCGTCAGCAGGGACGGCGATCTGTTGGCGATGGACTTCCCTGGGTTGTTCCCTAAGCTTTGCAAAGCTGCGCCGGAGGGTTTGGTCGAGGCGCTCGGGCCAGGACCGCGTCCGTCCGACGTGCTGGAAGTGAACGATATCTACGTTGTGATCTACGAGAACGAGGCGGCAATCCAGAACATACGCCCGGATTTCTCGCGCCTGGCAATGCTGCATCCTACGGTTGCGGCAGTCACCGCACCCGGGAAGAGCGTGGATTTCGTGTCACGCTATTTCAAGCCGAGTTACGGCATGCCGGAAGATGCGGTGACAGGCTCCGCCCACTGCGCGTTGACTCCATACTGGGCGCAACGACTGGGAAAGTCGCAGTTGCACGCTCGACAACTATCGGAGCGCGGCGGTGAACTATGGTGCAAGATGGCGGGCGATCGAGTGATCCTCAAGGGGACTGCGGTACTCACGATGCAAGGGGCGTTGGTGATCTGAATTTGCGGTTCCCGCTCATAGCTCAGTGACAAGCAGCTCAGTGCACGAGCCCTTTATTCCTTAAGAATTCACGCACGACTTCTGATGTATCACGGTGCTGGCCGTCGACCGCATAGTTCATGCGCTGCATTTCTTCGTCGGAAATCTTCCCCGCCAACTCCGCGAGAGCCTGTGCGACCTCAGGATGCTGCTGCACTGTCTGCTCGCGGATTACCGCCACCGCCTCGTACGGAGGGAAATAGTGGCGGTCGTCTTCCAGCACAAACAGGTCGAGAGCGGGAATCAGCCCGTCGGTGGTGTTGCCTGCAGCCAAGTCGATCTGGCGATCTTTCAGCGCGCGAGCGAGCAGACCGAGATCCATGATGCGCGGCTTTTCCGCAAAGTGCAGGCTGTAGGTTGCCGCCAATCCTCGATAACCGTCCGGCCGCTCTATGAACTCGTACCCAAACCCGGCCCGCCATTGCGGAGCAAACGCCGTCGCCTGCGACAAAGTTTTGATGTTCAAGCGGCGGGCATCTTCGCCGCGGATCTCCATGGCAAACGTATCGTTGAAACCGAGGGACGGCCCGAGCGTCAGGCCGAAACGCTGTTCGTATTGGTCTTTGACTCGTCGATATACATCTTGCTTATCGCCGTGGGCGTTCTGCTTGAGGATTGCGGTGAGGGCCGTACCCGTATATTCGGGATAGACATCGATTCGCCCGGCCAGAATGGCCTGCTGGCAGATGTAGGTTCCGGCCAGATAGAAGCGCCGTTCTACTTTCAGAGTTGTATGAGCCTCGATCTGTTGAGCGATGAGCTCCCCCAAAATGAATGATTCAGTGAAATTCTTGGAGCCTACCACGATGCGATTTTCGTGAGGCGGAGAACATGACGGCAGCAGCAACACCAGCGCTGCCAGGAGCACACCACAGAGACTCGATTGACGCCGCGTCATCGCTGCTGCAGTCGCCTCTCCAGCCATCCCACGCCAAAGTCAGCGACTAGCGCCAGGATTGCCGCTGGAATCGCGCCTGCAAGGATGACTCTGTCGTCGACCATCGCGAGTCCCCTAAAGATAAACTCGCCCAGACCGCCAGCGCCAATCGCTGCGGCAATCGTCGCCAACCCCACCGAGATGACAACAGCGACACGCACGCCGGAGAGGATCACACTCACCGCCAGCGGCAGTTCCACCTGAAACAGCAGCTGAGATTCTGTGAGCCCCATGCCTCGCCCAGCCTCGACAACTGCGGGATCGACGCCGCGAATGCCCGTGTACGTGTTTCTGATAATCGGTAGGAGGGCATAGAGCGTGAGCGCCAGGATCGCCAGCCGGTCTGAGCGCTCGCCCAGCCAGGGCACGGGCAGCAGGAATCCAAACAGCGCGAGGCTCGGAATCGTCTGAATAATATTGGCGCTCGCCAGCACCGGCTTGTTGAATCGGGGCCGGTGGGCAATCGCAATTCCCAGCGGGATGCCGATCAGCATCGCGAACAGCGTGGAAAAGCCGACCAGGCGGAGGTGCTCGAGCGTGAGCTCCAACACTTGTCCGTGATTCTGCAAAATGAATCGAAAGACGTTCATGACGTGCCTCGATTGGCGGCCGACTCCAGACCTTCTCCGAAAGCCCTTACGTATGCGGCAGCCAGTGAATCGGTGGATCGCAAGAACTCCGCCGGCGCGAGAACCGTAACCAACCGGCCCGCCTCCATCAGGGCGATGCGTGTTCCGAGCCGTAAAGCCTCGCGCAGATCATGGGTCACAAACACAACTGTCTTGTGGAGTCTTTGCTGCAACAAAAGAAATTCCCGCTGCAGTTCGTCGCGCGTAAGAGGATCGAGTGCGCCGAAAGGCTCGTCCATAAGGAGTATTTCCGGATCAGCTGCCAAGGCCCGTGCTACGCCGACGCGCTGCCGCTGGCCGCCGGATAGTTGATGCGGATAACGCGACGCGATGTCTGCATCGAGTCCGACAGTCTGCAGCAACTCTTGAACGCGTGCGCGAATTCGATCCTCGGTCCATCCTTCGATCTTTGGAACCAGGCCAATATTCCGCTCGACGGTGAAATGGGGAAACAGTCCAACATCCTGGATGACATAGCCAATGCTGCGGCGCAGGCGAATGACGTCGGCTTCGCGATTGGAAACGCCCTTCACGCGAACGTCCCCGGAAGTGGGTGACAGCAGACAATTGACCAGCTTGAGTGATGTAGTCTTGCCGGAACCGCTGCGGCCCAGCAGCACAAGAGTCTCTCCGCTCTGCACCTGCAGACTGAATCCGGAGAGCACTTGCGTGTCGGCGACGCGGTAGGAAACGTCACGGAATTCAATTACCGGACTGGGAGCTGCTGGTTCCATGTCCGCCAAGGATACCGGAGTTCGCGGGCCAACGGAGCAATCAGTAATTCTTGGTCAGGTATTCCCGCAGTCTCTCAAGCCGAAAGTTCGCATCGCCGGTCTCGACCTGCAGAAGCAATTCTGCAGCGGTCAATTGGTTGGAGAAGTCGAGGGCCGCCGAAGTGTCCGGATTGCTGACCAGTTGAAGATTCCTGTCGATCTGTCCCCGTTCTTCCTGCAGTGATTTGAGTTTGGTTTCTTGCGCCGAAACGCTATCCAGTAGTTGCTGGTGAAGGACCTCCGCGTTGCGTACAACATCGCCCTCCTGCGTCTTTTTCCATTCGCCGTAAGCTTCGACAGCCCGATCGAGGTGCTTGTTGATGGCCCGGCTCGCGAAATTGTAGTTGACCGAGACCGCCCCGTACGGTTGCGGGTTTTGTGCAATCGGATTGACCTGCTGATGGACACCGACCGAGAGCGCTACGTCCCAGTTATTCTGCCGGCTTAACTTATCAAGGGCTTTCTGTTCATTTGCTTCGGTGCTTAGTTTTTCTGCGACCAGTTCTTTCAGCGGCTTAGCACTCAAGAGAGGAATATAGAGCGCAGCGATCTTCGATTCGGTGTCGGCCCGGTCCGCGTCCAGCTTGATCTTCGTAGTTTGCAGCGAGAACAACATAAGGCGCGTGGCGTTCTGCGCCTCCACCATCTTTGCGGTCTTCTCCATCAATGCACCCAGTGATTTTGAAGCCTGTTCGATCAGGGTGAGCCGGTTCCGCAAGGCTTCTTTCTCCAGGCTCGACAGGGCATATTGAACGTCCTGCTGCGCTCCGGTCGTGGCCTTGTAGAGCTCGCAGTTCTTGCGCGCCGCGTCCATGGTCAGACTAGCTCTCCTGATGTCGGACAGGCCGACGGAAGCACCCGCGACCACTTGCATCGGCAGGGCCTCGTCGGGCTGGGTGAAGCCTGCCGAGGCGACGGGGGTGCGCAGAAGGTCCCGTTGTGCCTGCGCTTGCTCCATCACATAGGAGCAATAGGCCAGTTGGTCGTTCCGGTCAGCGGCCAAGGCTGGGACCGCGATGAACAGGGCGCAGGCCATTCCACACTTCCAGCGATTCAGAAACATTCTTTTTTCTCCTCACAGCGACGCCGGCCGCCGCGTTAGAACAGCACCGGCTTGCGGCCCAGGAATACAGTCTTCGATTTCGCGGACTCGGCGTTATCCAAATTCATCTGAATCAGGAATCCACGAATCTGGGTCTTGAAGATGGGATGGATGGCTTGTTCTTCGCCCGTGAATATCTGCTTGACCGCGCCCACCTTGCGGCAGATGACCATATTCAGATAACAGTCGTAAATCGCGGTTCCGGCGGTCGCATAGGCCTGGTTGTCATAAGGAACGAACGCGAAGTACAGCGTCTTCTCGCCGGAGGCGTTTAGATAATACGGGCTTTGCTTTGCGGTCGTGATCGCCTGTCGTAATCGATCGATCTGCCGGGTTTCCTCCTGCAGCTGTTTTTCCGCGACGTTAATCGCGATATCCAGTTGGGCGACCTCCGACCGCAACTCTGCTTGTTTGACCAGCACGTTGAGCGAACTGGTTCCGGTGGTGGTTTTGTCCAGAACGCTGTCGGTCAGGAGCAGCTCAGCAATTTTGCTGTCGGTATATGCCCCCTGAGCCTGGTTTAGCGCGGCCAGTTGTGTCGCAGCATCGCCTTGCGTAATTAGCCCGGCGGCCAGGTCTTTGTGAATGTTGGCTTCCACTTCCTTGAGTTGGGCCAGTACCTTTTGCGTTTTCTGGTTGTCGGCCAGTTTCTGCTGGTCGAGCGTCGACAGTGCCGGACCGGTGGTGAGGTTATGGGTTTGCTCGCGCTGAATGGCGTGTTGCAGCTCCGGCTCCAGCGCCAGCAAGGCGCTCCTATGCTTTTTCATTTCCTCCAAACCGCTATTGAGTTTGTTGGTGTCGACTTTCAGGTCTTCGATGGTCTGCTGGCTGATCACCAGCTTGTCGCGAAAATCGAGGCTCTTCTCGTCCGCGGCCGAGAGGATGACCGGTGCGGCCCACGAACTGTTCACCGCGTAGAAGCCCATGATCCAGGCATACGCAAGAATGCCGGCCAGCACCAGATACAGCACAGTGATCGCAAAGATGCGGTAAACGGTGATCACCAGCCGGTAGTGCAACGATTGCTTGACTGGGGCTCGCTTCGTCTGAGCCGGTGGCGTAATTTCCTTCGCTTCAGGAGCAGCAGTATTAATGGTCGGCGTTTCCAACGGGCACCTCTTGCGGCTCTATGATTCGAGTCCCCCAGTCTGCGGAATCCATTGTGCACAAAGCCAGGGGCGTTAGGAACAAACTGCTGACCATCGACCAGCCGACATAGGCGGCAAAGGCCAACGGGTGGACCAGAGCTTCTTTCGCGCTATATTTCTTGATCACCCAGGTAAGCACAGCTCCAATGCCAAGAGCGGTGATCAACGGCGCTGGCCCCGCCCATGCTAGCGGATCGGAACTTAGCGCTGTAACCACGACCAGGAATCCGACCAGCGCTCCCAGAGGAACCAGCACGAGAGTGAGCACCGTGTTGGGGTGCAGCTTAAACACGTGGCGCGGCAGAGTCTTGAGAGTAAAGAAAAAATCGCGCACGATGCTCCGCCGCCAGCGCAGCTGCTGGTTGAACAGCACCGACAGGGTATTCGGCACCGTGGTCCAGCAAAGGGCATCATTGTTGATGTAGGTTCCATAACCTCGCAGCAGCGTCTGATGCGTCAGGAACCGGTCTTCCCCCTGGTTCACCGGAATCCCAAACCAGTTGCGCGCGCGGATCGCCGGCTCAATCTCGAGCAGCAAAGTGCGCCTGATTGCGAACAGGCATCCGCTAATGCAGCACACGCTGCGGGTCCAGTTCTCCGGAATTTTATAAAGCTGGAATGCAGAGTAGTAAATGATGGTCTGAATCGCGGTGATCACATTGTCATTGGGGTTCCTGACACCCACTCTGCCGCCCACCGACCCCATACGCGGCTCGGCGAAGCAGGCAGTTACCTCCCGTATCGCATCCGGATGGAAGATGCAATCCGAATCGATGGAAATAATGACCTCTGCCGTAGAGTGTTGTAACGCGTTGCAGACGGAACGCGCCTTTCCGCTGTTAACGTCATTCCGGCCGGTTCGGATGCGGATGTTGGTGAAGTCACGCTGAGCCTGGAGCATCCACTCGTAGCTGTCGTCGGCGGAGCAGTCGTCCTGCGCGATCACTTCGAATTTCTCGCTCGGATAGTTGCTTTTGCTGATGCTCGCAATCGTCTCGTAGACTGTCTTGCCCTCGTTGTAGCAAGGCATCAACACGCTCACGGTTGGCTCGTAGGTGTAATCCTTGCGCGCGTTAGTGCTGGGGAAAGCGAACCTCAGGATGATCCCCATCAGATACTTGACCACGGAAATCAGCAGGCAAAGTACGAGGATGAGCCAGAGCAGAATGGGAGCCATTCGTGACGCGCCTCCCTTCGCGGTTCAGTCCTGCCAGCGATACCGACAATATCTGTCGGTTTGGCCGTCCGTGTGGGCGACTGGCCTCTGGACCGCTCCGATGCCGCACGATATCACATCTTGAGCGGCGCTTGAATTGATGGAAACGGCAACCCGGGTCTGGATGCTATCGACGTCCGCTACTTGAAGGTTGAGCGTTCGCAGGAGGCTTTATCGGTAAACCCTGCGCGCACGACATTTGCAATGCGCGGCCCTCCCGGCGACAATCTTAGCGTGGGCGACGACTCGGGAATCAGCACTCCAACCGCATCGGCTAAGCCGCGCGAACCGTTTGTGCGGGGCGCGCTGGTGATTGCGACTCTGTGCAATCCGCGGGAAAAGTTCTGGGGAATGATCCTTGCCCTGGCCGCCGAAGGCCTCAGCCTGAGCGGAGCCGAGCTCGCCTCGTTCGAGGACCTCGCGGTGATGGTGCGCGACGGCGAGCCCTTCACTCCCGCGGTCGTTTTCTTTCCGATGCATCGCATTGAGCGAGTCGAACTGGACGTGCCCGACGGTAGCCTGCCATCTCTCTCGCAACGCTTCCTCGCCAAGACCGGGTTGGAGCCGTCGGTGGCGCTGGCCCCGGGAAATTCGGGACAAGCCGGTAACGACTCTCACGATCCCAGATCGCACGCTTCGAAGGAGCGTGCGTGAAGCTCTCTCAAATTTTCACTGCTCCCAACCAACTGACCCTGTTGCGGATGATTTTCGTTCCGTTCATCGTGATTCACCTGGTGGAGGGACGATATCTGTGGGCGCTGGTCGTGTTCGTCATCGCCGGTTTTAGTGATGGACTGGACGGGCTACTGGCGCGAACCCTGCACCAGCAAACGTTGCTCGGGCAGTACCTCGATCCCATTGCGGACAAGCTTTTGTTGAGCACCATGTTTCTGGTGCTCTCGATCTTGCACAAGATTCCGTGGAAGTTCACGGTGGTGGTGTTTAGCCGCGACATTTCGATTCTTGCCGCCAGTGCGGTCTTGTTCGCGATCGCCGGCCTGCGCGATTTTCGCCCCAGCATTTTCGGCAAGGCCAATACTGTTTCGCAGATCGCCGCTGTGTTCTTTGTGCTGCTGTATGAGATTCGCCCAGTGCGCGGGGTATGGATCGCGCGTACCGAGTTTCTGCGAGCCACGTTTTTCTTTACGATCATCTCCGCCCTGCATTATGTCATTCTGGTGCAGAAACGTTTGCGCGAGCACACCCACGCCCTGCCTCCCGCGCGGAACCCGGCCACCTGACGGCCATTTGACCGACTCTGCCGCCGACCCTAGAATCTTTAGTTCGTTCAAGCTTAGTTCGTTTCCCGGTGCTCGAACTTTCTATGGCGCTTCGCCTTTTTAATACCATGTCGTCCCAGATCGAGGAATTCCACGCCCTGCGCGACCGCGAAGTCCGCATGTACGCCTGCGGCCCAACCGTTTATGACTACGGACACATTGGCAACTTCCGCACATTCGTGGCGGTCGACCTGCTACGCCGGTTCCTGCGGCAGAGCGGGTATACCGTGCGCCACGTTATGAACATTACCGACGTCGACGACAAGATTATCCGCAACGCTGCGCGGGACGGCGTCAGCGTGCAGCAATACACGGCAAAGTACGAGAAGGCATTTCTCGAGGACGCAGCGATGATCGGCATTGAGGAGCCGACCTTGGTGCGCGCGACGGAACATATTCCGGAGATGGCAGCGTTCGTTGCGAAGCTGGTGGAGCGAGGCATCGCCTACCGCACCGACGATGGGTCGTATTACTTTCGCATTGCCAAGTTTCCGGAATATGGCAAGCTTTCGAAGAGAGACTTTGCTGGCATGCAGGACGGCGCGCGTGTCGATGTCGACGAGTACGACAAAGATAGCGCCCGCGACTTTGCTCTGTGGAAGGCGCCCAAGTCGGGAGAGGCTTCGTGGGATACCGCGATCGGGAGGGGGCGTCCGGGCTGGCACCTGGAGTGCTCGGTCATGTCGATGCGGGAACTGGGAGAGAGCTTCGACCTGCATGCGGGCGGGGAAGATCTGATCTTTCCGCATCATGAAAATGAAATCGCGCAGTCGGAATCCTTCACCGGCAAGCCTTTTGCGAGGTTTTGGTTCCATGCGCGCTTTCTGTTGGTCGAAGGCGAGAAGATGTCGAAGAGCCTGGGGAATTTCTTCACGCTTCGCGACTTGGTGCTGAAGGGGCATAAACCATCGTCGATCCGCTATCTCCTCGCCTCGGTTCCTTACCGCAACCAACTGAATTTCACCTTCGACGGACTCGAGCAAGCCGCGGTTTCGGTTGAGCGGTTGCGGAATTTTCGGCTTCGCTTGAGTTCGGGCACCTTTGCCGAAGGCTCCAGCTCCGAGACGAAGGCTCTCGCGGCGCAGGCTGTCGAGCGCATGACCGCTGCGCTGGACGATGACCTCAACACAGCGCAGGCGCAGGCGGCGATCTTTGAGATGGTGCGGCAAGCGAACGCCGCGTTCGACAGTGGCGGCATTAAGAAGGATGACGTCGCGCCGCTACTCGCAGCGCTGATGAAGTTCGACGAAATCTTCGCAGTGCTCGACGATGACGATGTTCCCAAAATGAAGCGCGTCCTCGAGTGGGCGCAAGCGGAAGGGCGCGAAAAAGATGTCAGTAACGAGTTGCGCGAGGCACTGCAGTCGGGGCAACTCTCAGATGCCGACATCGGGAGAAGGATTGCCGACATGAAGGCCGCGCGCGCTGCCCGCGACTTCAAGACTTCAGACGCCGTCCGCGCTGAACTCGCCGATGCGGGGATCCTCGTGGAGATCACCAAAGACGGCATCCGCTGGAGAAGGAAATAACCAGGCGATGTTAAGCTAAGATCTCACGGCTGATAGCTGAGGGCGTTCTTGTGAAATCCCTTGACGAATATCTGCGCGACGCTGAACAGGCCCACGGACACCTCTGTGCAGGGCAAGTTCTCGGCGTGCGTCTCGCGATGCTGGGCTTGCAAAAGCTTGGCATCGACGATCCGCAGGGGAAAGACCGAAAGCGGCTGGTCACGTTCGTGGAAATCGACCGCTGCGCGACCGACGCGGTGGGCGTGGTCACCGGATGCCGACTGGGGAAGCGCGCGTTGAAGTTCCGCGATTGGGGCAAGGTTGCAGCCACGTTTGTGGACGTGAGCGCAGGCAAGGCAATCCGCGTCGCTGCGAAGGAATCGTCAAAGGCTCTGGCCCGCGAGATGCATCCCGAAATCGCAGACAAGAACCAACACCAGATGCTGGCCTATCGCGAGATCTCCGACGATGATCTGTTTACCACTCAGTGGGTGAGAGTCGACTTGCCACCCGAAGAATTTCCGGGTTACAAGGGTGAGCGCGTCACGTGCAGCGCCTGCGGGGAAGGTATTAACTTCCACAGAGAAGTTCGTCGCGACGGAAAAGTCCTGTGCCGTGCTTGCGCCGGAGAGAGTTACTACGAACCGCTACCAGGATGATTGTTCGTAATGGTGGGCCACGCGCAGAATTGCTGCTTCGTCAAAGTGCTTGCCTAGAATCTGCAGGCCGATGGGCAACTTCTCTTTCGTCTCCCCGCAGCGCACCGAAATCCCGGGAATGCCAGCCAGGTCCGCGGTCACGGTGTAGATATCGGCCAGGTACATCGCCAGCGGATCGTTCGACTTCTCGCCCAGCCGAAACGCGGCGGTGGGACTAGTCGGGGTCACAATCGCATCTACTTTGCGGAAGGCTTCGTCGAAGTCGCGCGTCAGCAGGGTGCGCACTTTTTGCGCCTTCAGGTAGTAGGCATCGTAGTAGCCGGCACTGAGTGCATAGGTGCCGAGCATGATGCGCCGCTTTACCTCCGCTCCGAAGCCCTCGTCGCGGCTGCGGCGGTACATCTCCGACAGCGTCTTCACTCCACGTGCACGATGGCTGTAGCGGACTCCGTCGTACCGCGCCAGATTCGAGGAAGCCTCTGCGGTCGCGATCAGGTAATAGGTTGGAATCGCGTATGGCGTGTGGGGCAGCGAAACCGGCACGATTTCACATCCCAGGCTCTTCAGTTTGTCGATCGCCGCTTCGACGGCGTGCCGCACTTCGTCGTCCAGACCCTCGCCGAAATATTCTTTCGCGACGCCAAGTTTCATCCCGTGGATCGGCTTGTCGAGTTCGGCAACGTAGTCAGGCACGGGAACGTCGGCCGAGGTGGAATCCATGGGATCGCGCCCGGCAATCGTGCGCAGCACGATCGCGGCGTCTTTCACAGTTTTCGCCAGTGGTCCAATGTGGTCGAGCGATGAGGCGAACGCGATCAGCCCGTAGCGCGAGACGAGTCCGTAGGTCGGCATCAATCCGACGACGCCGCAGAACGAGGCAGGTTGGCGGATCGATCCGCCAGTATCGGAGCCGAGTGTAACGACTGCCATGCCAGCGGCTACGGCAGCGGCCGAACCGCCGGAAGAACCCCCAGGCACGCGGCTCAGATCGCGCGGATTGCGCACGGGATGATAAGCGGAGTTCTCATTCGATGAGCCCATGGCGAACTCATCGCAATTCATTTTGCCCAGTACCACTGCGCCCGCCTCTTCCATGCGTGCCACAGGCGTGCAGTCATACGGAGGAATATATTTCTCGAGAATCTTCGACCCGGCGGTGGTGCGTAAGCCGCGAGTGCTCATCACGTCTTTGATGCCGACCGGAACTCCGCCCAAGGGCGGCAGCGTCTTGCCTTCCGCCGCCATGCGGTCGATGCGATCCGCCTGCTCGAGAGCGCGCTCCTTCGAGAGCGTCAGGAACGCACCGATCTGGCCGTCTTCTTGCTTGATTCGGGCGTAGTGCGCCTCGGTCAGCGCGAGCGCTGTGGTCTTGCGCTCTTGTATTGCGCTGCGGGCGACATCGATCGTGAGGGAGGTTAAGTCCATCTGGTCTGTGGTCAGAACAATCTGAGCTACCGTTCTATTACCTTCGGGACGCGGAAGAACTCATCGTCGGCATCGGGCGCATTCGCGAGCGCCTCGTCATGCGGCAGCGACTTCCGCAGTCCTTCGAGCACATCCTCGCGACTGGCATAGGCGAAACGGGCACTTCCCTGCTTCGCGTCGTCCACTACATAGCGATCGGAAACCTGTGCCATTGGCGGGACGTCGGAAGTATCGAGCTCGTTGAGGCGGTCGACATATTCGAGGATGGAGTTCAGATCGCGCAGCATTCCGGAGCGCTCTTCCTCGGTGAGCTCCAGATTGGCCAGATCGGCGACGTAGGCAACGTCCTTGTCGGTAACTTTCATGAGATTCAGGACCGGAGTCAGCGTTGGTTCTTGTCGGCGCGGTCCGCGGGTGCGACCACAAACTCAATTCGGCGAACCGCCTCGGTTGTGTAACGGTTGATCATCGCCAGGTAGCGCGGCGCAAGAGCCTGCAGTTCAGCTTTCCATCCCTGGCCGGTGACTTCGACGCGCAGCACTCCGTCTGCGAAACTCAAAGCACGCGTGCGCTCGGCGACGGCCGATCCGCAGACGACGGGCCACGCCATCAGTGGCGCCTCAGCCCTCGGCGCCAGGCGCAAAGACTGCGCGACGATTTTTTCCAGCCCTGAACCAGCCTGTTCCAAGTGCAGTCCTCGTTCTCACCAAGTGCGGCGGCTTGATCGAGAGATAACGATTTTAGCATTGCCGTCGCGCCGACCACGTCGCGATTACACAGGGAATTCGCGGCGCACGAATTCGAGGGCCGCATCCCGCGAAGGCAAGCGGCCTTCGAGTTGCGCATCTTCCACCGCAGTAAGGATTTCACGAAACTTCGGCCCGGGCAGATGCCCTGCGGCGATCAGGTCATCGCCGGTCACGAGCGGTAAGGGACGCATCTTCTCGGCGGGAATCTCGGCGCGCTTCTGCTGAAGGAATTCATACGTCGCCAGATTGCGGTGGCTGGCCAGACAGTCAGCACGATGCAGCGCGAGATGTTCGTCGAACGCGGGCATGCGCAGAAATCGCTTCAGGGTCGATTCCTTCATGCGCGTCGCGTGGCCGAAGCGCATGTGGTTGTCGACGAGCGCCAGAATCTGCTCCGTTTCGTCGTTAGAGAAGCGCAAGTCCCGGCAGATTTTCTCCGCCATCTTGACGCCCACCTCGACGTGCCCATCGAACCGAATGCGATCGGGCGCCACCCGGAACGTCGCCGGCTTGCCCACATCGTGCAGCAAGGCTCCCCACGCCAGCGTCAACGGACAAGGACTCGGCAAGTTGTCGAGGAGCAACAGCGTATGAACGAAGACGTCGCCCTCGGGATGGAATTCTGGAGGCTGCTGCACGCCCTTCATTGCGGAAATGTCCGGGAGAACATGTCGGAGTAGGCCGCTCGCATCCAACAAAAGAACCGCGCGCCGAGCGTGTCCTTCTGTCAACATACGGGTCAGTTCGTCGCGCACACGTTCGCGCGACACCACCTGGATCTGTTCCGCCAGTTGCTGCATGGCGGCGAAGGTCGCGGGCTCGATCGTGTATTCGAAGCGCGCGGCAAAGCGCACGGCGCGAAGCATGCGCAGCTTGTCTTCGCCGAAGCGCTGCTCGGGATCGCCGATGGTGCGAATGATTCCCGATTTAAGGTCTGCGCGGCCGCCGACATAATCGAGGACATCCCCGCTCACAGGATCGAGCAGCATTCCGTTGATGGTGAAGTCGCGGCGCGCAACATCCTCTTGGGGATCGCGGCTGAAGCGAACTTGGTCGGGGTGCCGGCCGTCGGAGTATCCGATATCGCTACGGAAGGTGGCGACTTCCACGGCCTGTGATTTTGAGGGGATCTCGGTCCCAGTACTTGCTACGTCGCTGTCCGGCGCCGGCACGAGCACGACGCCGAACTGAGCGCCCACCGCATACGTCTCGGGAAAGATATTCATCACCTGCTGCGGAGTCGCATTCGTGGCCACGTCGTAATCCTTCGGTTCGCGCTGGAGAAGAAGGTCGCGTACGCAGCCGCCTACCAGATAGGCCTGAAAGCCTTGCTGGCGGAGGGTTTGCACGAGCGAGGTGGCGAAGTCTTTCAACATGGGGTCTGCGCATTCCATCATACCGCTCATCGCTGTGAAGAAATCTCTTGACAGCGATGTCAAGCGTGCTTTACATTTCATTTATGTCAAGCATGCTTTACATGACAGTTGTCACGTTGGCCCCGTGACGGTTTGTACTGGCAGATGCAACCGCGACACAGCATGATTGGCAGGCTTACCCAACGTGGAACCTGCCAATCGGCACACGAGCGAGATCGAGTTCGCAGTTATGGAGATGACGATGAAATCCAAACGATTTGCCTCAACCCTCAGGGTCTTTGGCTGGATGGCGTTCTATCTGCTCCTGTCCGCGCCTGCGATTATCCTTGCGGATCAAGACCACAGAGCTGGCTTCATAATCCGCGGCGCGCGTGTGTTCGATGGCCACAAAGTGCTTGAACAAACTGACGTGTGGGTCGAAGGCGGCAAGATCAAGGCTGTCGGCAAGAGCCTGAAAGTTCCATCGAGCGTGAAGACGGTCGAGGCCGCAGGCGACACGCTCCTCCCCGGCCTGATCGATTCGCACACGCACGCCTGGGGCACCGCGCTCACGGAGGCCGAAATCTTCGGTGTTACCACCGAACTAGACATGTTCACCGACGTGAAATACATGCAGCAAACGAAGAAAGAGCAAGCTGAGGGCAAGGATCTAAACCTGGCAGACCTGCGCTCTGCCGGCACGCTGGCGACCGCGCCCGGCGGCCACGGGACCGAGTACGGTATTCAGATTCCCACGCTCTCGTCGCCTCCCGAAGCGCAAGAATGGGTCGACGCCCGCATTGCTGAGGGCTCGGACTACATCAAGATCGTGATCGACGACGCTAGCGCCTACGGAGGCCATCGCCCGACCCTCAACCAGGAGACGTTGAAGGCTCTGATCGAGGCTGCTCACAAGCGAGGGAAACAGGCGGTGGTCCACATCGGCACCCAGCGGGATGCCCGGATTGCGATCGAAGCGGGAGCCGATGGACTGGCGCATCTGTTCGCGGACACCGCCCCGGAGCCGGACTTCGCCGGCCTCGTCGCAGCGCATCACGCATTCGTGGTTCCAACGCTGGGCGTGCTGGAAAGCGTGAGTGGCACGGCCGGCGGCGAATCGCTCGCGGCCGATCCACGCGTCGCGCCTTACCTCACTGCCGAAGACGTCGGCAACCTGAAGCGATCGTTTCCGAAGTTCACGACATCGCTGAGTGAAAAATATGCAGAGGAGACGGTCGCTCAACTCAAGGCAGCAGAAGTTTCGGTGCTGGCGGGAACGGACGCACCCAATCCCGGCACATCGCACGGCGTGAGCCTTCACCGCGAGCTAGAGTTGCTGGTGCGGTCCGGGCTCGTGCCTACCGAAGCGCTGGCGACCGCGACCTCGGTTCCGGCCGCAGCATTTCGTCTCGACGATCGGGGCGTGATTGCCGTCGGAAAGCGCGCCGATCTGGTGCTGGTGAAGGGGGATCCCACGCAAGACATCACGGCCACACGCGATATCGTTTCCGTGTGGAAGCTGGGTGTGGAAGACGACCGGGCGAGTTACCGCGCGGCACTCGAAAAGACAAAACTAGAGGCGGCGACAGCATCCAAGCCTGCGAAGCCCGTGGACCCGGCTATGGGATTGATCAGCGACTTCGAAGACGGCACGCCTAAGGCCAAGTTCGGCACGGAATGGATGCTTTCGACGGACAGCATCGCTGGAGGCAAATCCACCGGAGAGATGAAAGTGGTCGACGGCGGCGCCAACGGCGACAAGCACGCTTTGGACATTTCGGGAGTGATCGACGGCGGCCTGCCTTACGCATGGGCCGGGGTCATGTGGGCGCCCGGCACCCAACCATTCGTTCCGGTGGATTTGTCGGCGAAGAAGAGTATCTCGTTCTTTGCCAAAGGCGATGGACAAACCTACCGGGTGCTGGTCTTCACAACCAGCGGAGGTCGCATCCCCGCACAGCAGACGTTTACTGCCGGCAGTGAATGGAAGAAGACGAACATTCCCTTCTCTGCATTCAACGGAACCGACGGGCACGACATTTCCGCGATCCTTTTTGTGGGAGGCCCGGCGGCCGGCAAGTTCGACTTCCAGGTCGACGAAATCGCGCTGGAGTAGGCTGGCCGCAAACAGAAGGCGTGGGATGCCTTCGGCAAGTTCTACGCTGTGTCCCACGCTTCATTCCCGCACGTGATGGAGCAAGTCCGCCATCAGACTTCGAATAATATAGGAACATGCCCGACGCCTACATCCTCGGCATCGAGAGTTCGTGCGATGAGACCGCGGCGGCGGTGGTGCGCTCCGGCGAACAACTCATCTCGAACGTCGTCGCGTCGCAGATCGCAACCCATCAGCCGTATGGCGGCGTCGTGCCGGAACTGGCCTCGCGCGAGCATCTGCGGGCCATCGTTCCCGTCGTCCGCCAGGCACTGGCGGAGGCCAAGCACACGTACGAATCCGTAGATGCCATTGCGGTAACACAGGGTCCCGGCCTTGCTGGAGCATTGCTGGTCGGAATCAGCTACGCCAAGGCGCTGGCTTTCGCGCTCGACAAGCCGCTGATTGCCGTCAACCATCTCGAAGGCCACATTCATGCGGTGCTGCTGGAGGAGAGGCAGAAGGGCAACCACGAAGTGCAATTCCCGGTGCTCGCGTTGGTCGTTTCTGGAGGACACACGCATCTCTATCTCGCCGCGCAAAAGGGCAATTCCTGGACCTACGAAAACATCGGCCACACGCGTGACGATGCGGCAGGCGAAGCCTTCGACAAAGTGGCCAAGCTTTTGGGACTGGGATATCCGGGTGGCCCTGCGGTCGATCGGCTCGCTCCGCACGGCGATCCCCGGGCCGTGAAATTTCCCCCAGCCCAAATCAAGCATCGCGACCGCCGCAGCCGACACGACGGCAGAGTCGTCGATGAAGACGATACCCGTCCTCGCTTTGATTTTTCTTACAGCGGCATCAAGACGGCAATTCTGCGCTACGTTGAAGCCCACGATATGCGTGCCACCGTGGAAGCGCGACGGAAGGCCTTGTTGAACATTGCGAAGCCAAAGCTAGAGGATTACCTCGCCAACTGCGACAAGCTCACGCTCGACCTCGTAGCGTCGTTCCAGCGCGCCATCGTCGAAGACCTGGTGGGAAAGACTCTGACCGCAGCGCGCGCCTACGATGTAGCGACACTCTTCGTTACAGGAGGCGTTGCCGCCAACCAGGAACTGCGCCAGACGTTTGAACGTGAAGGCGCAAAGCAGGGCCTTCCCGTGTACTTCCCTTCGCGTCCGCTGTCGACCGACAATGCGGCCATGATCGCCGCGGCGGCGTATCCTAAATTTCTGCTGAGAGATTTTGCCGCGATGGATTTTTCTGCGGAGGCTAGCCTGGTCTTGAAGTAGCTAATCCGCCATTGGAATCTACTTGCCGGCAGCAGTGGCTCGGCTTCCTTTGCCCAACACGTCATCCAGCGCCTTGGCCAGCTGCGCTTCGATGTCGATGTCTTTGTAGATGGCAAAGTTGGCGCGCTTCTCGGATGTGTCAAAGCCGGTGGCGCGGCCCGAGACAATAATGATTGGAATTCCAGCCGTCTCCGGCTTGCTCTTCAACGCCGAGATCAGTTCGCCGCCGGACATCTTCGGCATCTGCATATCGGTCACAATCAGGTCCGCATGCACGCGCGAGAGAACGTCGAGGGCTTCCGCGCCATTGGTCGCCGACTCAACCGCAAAACCACGCTGCTCCAAGAATCGGCACACAGTGTAGCGGATCAACATGGAGTCGTCGACGACTAGAGCCACCGTGGGCATAAGAAGCGGAGGCCGGAATGCACACGCCCCCGGGTCCGACAGTAGCAGGGCCATTTTGGGCGGGACAAGCAGAAACCGCCCACAGCGATTACTGGGGTCACACCCGCCGAGCAGAAAGGCATCAGAGTTCGTTTTCTTGGGTGCGCTCTTCGATATTCATGTCTTTGAATTCGCTGGACTCGAAGATCTCGCCGCATTCCTTGCACTCGACGAACTCCGAGTCTTCGTCGCGGCTGACGATCTGCACGCGTGGGTGCTTGCAAGGCAGCTTCAGGTCACGGCTTTGGGCAGGAGGGGTCGGCTTTGAGGTCATAAATCCGAAGCGTTTCCAGCGAAATTAAGAGCAGGGGGCAGTTTTCGGTGGAATTTCCGGTATTTTAGACCGGCTTGGCGGGTTGTCAAGTCCCCATGCGTTACGCTGTCGTGAATTCGTAACAGACGCCGCACGGAGCAGGAGTCCCTCGGATTCGGCCTCCATTTCTGAATTCCGACTAAAATCATCGCACAATCATAAGCCACTCAGTTCTCGATACTTACCGTTAGGAACCGTTTTTTGGCAACTGCCTGAGCGGACTTGCCCGAACGGAAGGAGGTGACGTAGAATGAATTGCGACGGAAAAGGTCGGAATTAACCCCGACCTTATTGGTCGCGTTTTACACAGGATCAAACAGTGCTCAAGCTGACCAAAAAGGCCGACTACGCGCTGATGGCGATGAAGCATCTCGCGGAGCACTCCGCTGAGGGCTCGCGCAGCGCGAAAGATGTGGCGGATGCTTACGGCATCCCGCCCGAGGCCTTGGCGAAGATTTTGCAGCGCCTGGCGAAGGCCGGCCTCTTGCAGTCGCAGCACGGCACTAATGGCGGTTACACGCTGGGACGAGCGGCGCACACGATTTCGGCCTTCGAAGTGATTCAGGCGATCGACGGGCCGCTGTTCATCACATCGTGCATCACAGTACGCGGCGAGTGCGACCAGAGTGACCGCTGCAACATTCGCGAGCCGCTGCGCAAGGTGAACGAAAGTATCGAGGCAGTACTGAAGCGCATCAAGATTTCACACATGCGGGAAGAACCGGAAGAAGGCGTGAGCCCTGCGCCGAAAACCGCCGAGTTGGTGACGATCGGCTGAAGCGTAGAAGGCAAGAGATTCATCCAAAGATTAACGGAGCAGGAGAGCAATCAATGAGCACGGAAGTCAAGATACCCCAGGCACTCACGGAAACGCACCATCCCGACGCGAAGGGCGTGAAGTTGCCCATCTACATGGATAACCACGCCACCACCCAGATGGATCCGCGGGTGCTGGAAGAGATGCTGCCGTACTTCACCGACAAATTTGGCAACTCCGCCAGCCGCAATCACTCGTTCGGCTGGGCCGCCGAAGAGGGCGTGGAGACGGCGCGTGAGCGCATCGCCAAGCTGGTCGGCGCGACGACAAAGGAAATCATCTTCACTTCGGGGGCCACCGAGAGCGACAACCTCGCCATCAAGGGCGTCGCTGAAATGTATCGGGAGAAGGGCAACCACATCATCACGGCCGTCACCGAACATAAGGCCGTGCTCGATACCTGCAAGCGCCTGGAGAAGTATGGCTACCGTGTCACGTACTTGCCGGTCCAGAAAGACGGCCTGATCGATCTCGAGGACCTGAAACGTGCCATGGATGACAAGACCATCTTGGTCAGCATCATGTATGCGAATAACGAAATCGGGGTGCTGCAGCCTGTTGCCGAGATCGGCAAGCTGTGCCACGAGCGCGGCGTGATTTTCCATACCGACGCGACTCAGGCCATCGGCAAAGTTCCGGTCGATGTGATTAAGCAGAACATCGACGTGATGTCGATCTCGGGCCACAAAATGTATGGGCCGAAGGGTGTCGGCGCTTTGTACGTGCGGCGCAAAAACCCTCGGGTACAGATTTCCGCCAGCATCGATGGCGGCGGCCATGAGCGGGGCATGCGTTCCGGCACATTGAACGTTCCCGGAATCGTCGGCCTGGGCAAGGCGTGTGCGATTGCGCAAGAAGAGATGGCGCAAGAGTCCTGTCGTCTGGCGGGCCTGCGCAACCGACTGCGCGACCGCATCATGAACCGTCTGGATGAGGCTTACATCAACGGTTCGATGGAACATCGTCTGCCGGGCAACTTGAATATCAGCTTCGCGTACGTGGAAGGCGAGTCGCTGCTAATGGGCATCAACGACATCGCAGTTTCCAGCGGTTCGGCATGCACCTCGGCGACGCTGGAACCATCTTATGTATTAAAGGCATTGGGCACAGGTGACGACCTGGCGCACAGCTCGATTCGCTTCGGCATCGGCCGCTTCAACACCGAAGCTGAAGTCGACTATGTTGCGGACCGCGTCATTGAAACTGTCGAGCGTCTGCGCGAACTTTCTCCGCTCTACGAAATGGCGAAAGAAGGCATCAATCTGAAAGACGTGAAGTGGGCAGGAGAGGCGTCGCACTAGATGCGAGGTTTCAAGGTTGCAACGTTTCAGGGTTTCAAAGCTGCACTCCTTGAACCGGATCGAAGACCTTGAAACTCTGAAACTTTGAAACTTGATTTGGAGAAAACATGTCATACAGCGATAAAGTGATCGATCACTACAACAACCCCCGCAACGTTGGCTCCATGGACAAGCAGAGCGCCGACGTGGGCACCGGCCTGGTCGGCGCGCCTGAGTGCGGCGACGTCATGAAGCTGCAGATCAAGGTCAACCGTGAAACCAACGTCATTGAAGACGCCAAGTTCAAGACCTTCGGCTGTGGCTCGGCCATTGCCTCGTCCTCGCTCGCAACGGAGTGGGTGAAGGGCAAGACCGTGGACGAAGCTCTCGCCATCAAGAACATGGACATTGTGAAGGAGCTTTCGCTTCCTCCGGTGAAGATCCATTGTTCAGTGCTGGCTGAGGACGCGATCCGCGCCGCGATTGGTGACTGGAAGAAGAAGCAGGAGCAGACCAGCCCGGTGGCTGCAGAGGCGAAATAGTTACGGGCAACGAGCTACGAGTGTTTTGCTCGCAGCTCGAAGCTCATGGCTGACTTATGACGACTGCGACTGAAGAACGGACCACGCCAGCCGCACCAGCGAAAGGCATTCTCGTCACCGAGAAAGCCCTGGCCAAAGTGCGCAGCGCCATGGCCAAGGAAGGCATCTCGGCCGAGCAGGGCGGTCTGCGGCTCGGTGTGCAGGGTGGTGGATGTTCGGGGCTGAGTTACAACGTTCGGTTCGACACGCAGCCGCGCGAGCGGGACCGCATTTTCCAGTTCAGCGACATCCGGGTCTTCGTCGATCCGAAGTCGTTCATCTACCTGAACGGCATGACCCTGGACTATCAGGAAACGCTGATGCAACAGGGCTTCGTATTCGTGAATCCCCAGGCATCGAAGTCGTGCGGCTGTGGGACTTCCTTCTCCGCCTGATGCCCCGTGTGGCGCGGGCGTCGGTGCCCGCGGAACCTGCACACACGGGATTGTCTGTCTGATCCAGCGCCATTGTCTTTGAGCGGTTTTCGTATGCTGTTTGAGGGAACGCAATGACCAAGTCCGCACTGACTACGATCGGCACCAAGCCCCTGCCGGAGGACACGCACTCCTGCTGGTCGTGCGGGTCTATGCGCGCCGCGCACTTCTGCGAATCCTGCGGCAAAGTGCAGCCGCCCGTTCCGGTCGACTATTTCACGTTCTTTGGTCTTCCGCCGAAGCTCAACGTAGATGTTCCGGCCCTCGAGAAGAGTTTTTATGAGTTGAGCCGGAGACTGCATCCCGACTTGAACGCGCGCGCTGGCAGCCAGGAACAGGAATGGAGTCTGGAACAGAGTTCCCTGCTCAACGATGCGTACCGCACGTTGCGCGACCCGATCAAGCGCACGGAATATCTCCTGCACCTCGAAGGCGTGGAGTTGGAAGAGCAGTCCAAGAGTGCGACGGAGTTGGCTCGCGCGACGGGAGAGATGAAGAAGCAGATCGTGCCGCCAGATTTGCTCGAAGAAGTCTTCGAGCTGAACATGCAACTGGAAGAGCTGCGCGAGAACAAGAAGATGGGCGACGATGATTCAGCGCTTATCGCAGAGATTGGGAAGCAGAAGCTGTCACTCGAAGCTAAGCACTCAGCGCTATTGCAGGAACTGCAAACCTTCTGGAAAAGTTGGGACGGCTTGGTCGATCGCGGCGACGCCACATCCGAAGAGCGCGCGCAAGTTGCGCGAAAAATGGTGGATGTGCTGAACCGCCGCAATTACATCCGCAATCTGGTCAGAGATGTGAATGCAGCGTTAGAGGAGTAGCAACGAAGAGATGGCATCGGATCGCATCGTCGGCATCGACCTGGGCACCACCAATTCGCTGGTGGCATTCATGCAAGGGGAGACCCCTGTCGTAATTCCGGGCGACGACGGCTTGAATCTGCTGCCCTCAGTGGTCGCACTCGACGCGAACAACCAGCCGGTCGTCGGCAACGCTGCCCGCAACTCTCTGATCGAAACTCCGGAGCGCGCCGTCTACTCGATCAAACGCTTGATGGGACGCGGCGTGGAAGACATTCAGGAAGAATTGAAACTGTTCCCCTTCCGCCTCGCCGACGATATGCAGGCGGGAGAAGTACTGCGCATCACGCTGGGCGACAAGACATTTACTCCGCCCGAAATCTCCGCTCTGATTCTTCGCCAGCTCAAGCGCAGCGCCGAACGCTTTTTCGGAGGCCCGGTCACGAAGGCGGTCATCACTGTCCCCGCATACTTTAATGACGCGCAGCGCCAAGCCACGAAGGATGCTGGGCGCATCGCCGGCCTCGAAGTCCTGCGCCTGGTCAACGAGCCCACCGCGGCGTCACTGGCCTATGGCCTCGACAAGAAGCAGAACGGCATCGTCGCGGTCTACGACCTCGGCGGCGGTACCTTCGATATTTCCATCCTCAAGCTACATGACGGGATCTTCGAAGTCATCGCAACCAACGGAGACACGCATTTGGGCGGCGACGACATCGACAACCTGCTCATCACCATTGCGCTCGACGATATTCACGGCGACCTCGGACTCGACCTTCGCCGCAATGCCGAAGCCGTACAGGCAATCCGCAAGGCAGTCATCGATGCAAAGATCGCCCTTTCTTCGCAGCCATCGGTCAAGCTCGACATCGACTTACCCGGCAGCAAGCGCTACCAGCGCGAAATTACCCGCGAGCAGTACGACCAACTGATTCAGCCGGTCATCGATCGCACAGTCGGCCCCTGCAAGCAGGCGATGAAAGACACTGGGCTCAAGCCCGAACAGATTGACGAGGTCGTTCTCGTCGGCGGCTCGACGCGGATCCCGAAAGTTCGCGCACTTGTGAAGGGCCTGTTCAACCGTGAACCGCACATCGACCTGAACCCGGATGAAGTCGTAGCTCTGGGCGCAGCGGTGCAGGCCAATATCCTCGGCGGCGGGTCCGAAGCCACCGAGAATATGCTCCTGCTCGATGTGACTCCACTCTCGCTCGGGATCGAAGTCGCCGGCGGGGTTACTGACAAGATTATTCTGCGCAACTCGACCATTCCGGCCTCGGCCACGCAGTTCTACACCACGCAGATCGACGGCCAGACCAACGTCGCGATCCACGTGCTGCAGGGAGAGCGCGAACTGGCAAAGGACTGCCGCTCTCTGGCGCGCTTCGATCTGAAGGGCATTCCGCCCATGGCGGCTGGCATTCCGCGAGTTGAGGTCAAGTTCCTGATCGACGCCAACGGCATACTCCACGTTTCCGCGCGCGAGCAGCGGAGTGGCAAGGAAGCCGAAATCCAGGTCCAGCCCAGCTATGGCCTGACCGACGAACAGGTCGAAGGCATGATCCTCGACTCCTTCGACAACGCCGAAGAAGATTTCCGGCAACGCCAGTTGATCGAGGCGCGCGCCGAAACTTCGACCATCCTCACCGCCCTTGAAAAGGGCAAGAAGAGCGCGGCCTGGGGCCAGCTCACCACTGACGAAAAGAAACAGATCGCGAGGATGGAGAAGGGCCTGGTCGCGGTAAATGCCGAAGAGGACTATCAGGCGATCCGCAAGGCTATTGACGCGCTGAATCAAGGCACGATGCGCCTGGCCGAATTGATGATGGACACCGCCGTGTCATCGGCACTGAAAGGCAAGAACATGGACGAGACGGATCTGGGCGAAGGCCCGACCGCCCCGCATCCCATGGCAAAAGCGGAATTCGAGTAGCCTCCGTGTCCTCCGTGTCCTCTGTGGTTAGTCCCGAAATCTATCCACAGAGGACACGGAGGACACGGAGAAGATCGAGGAGCAAGTATGGCTGAAGAAAAGACGCAAGGAGCAGGCACGTTGACCGAAGAAGCGCCCGGCGAAAACACGGTGCAGGTCACGTTCCTGCCCGAAGGCAAGACGGTCCAGTTCGAAAACGGCAAGTTGCCCTACGAAGATCACGGCAAAGAGCAATCTCTGCTCGACGTGGCTCTGAATTTCGGCGTCACGCTCGACCACGCCTGTGGCGGCAATTGCGCCTGCACCACCTGTCATATCTGGGTGAAGGAAGGCGCCGAGAATCTGTCGCCCATGGATGACGACGAGGCCGACCGGTTGGACATGGCTGCCGATCTCCAGTTAAACTCGCGTCTCGGCTGCCAGGCACAGATCACCAAGCCCGGTAAGGTGGTCGTTGAGATTCCCGCGTGGAATCGCAATTACGTATCGGAAGAGCACTAGAACAAAGGTTTCAAAGTTTCGAGGTTGCAAGGTTTCAAAGTTATAGCGTGCCGGGTCGGCGGTGTACTTTGAAACTCTGAAACTTTTAAACCTGAAAACTCGAGGAGCACTGAGAAATGCCAAAGCAACTAACTTGGGACGACGCCGCTGACCTCGGCATCGAACTTTCGGAAGCCCACCCCGACCTCGATCCGCTTACGGTGCGCTTCACCGACCTGCACCGCTTCGTGATGGAGCTGCCGAATTTTGTTGGCGACCCGAAGACTTCGAACGAAGGCAAGCTGGAAGCAATCCAGATGGCATGGCACGAAGAAGTTCTGGATCGCACGCAGGGCTGAGCTCGCCTTTTGGCAGCGCCGGCTGTCGCGAGAGCCTGCCCTGAGCGAAGTCGAAGGGCCGTCTTAACCTCTACCCCCGGGAGCTACGAGCTACTTCCCCGTCTCCGCCAGCCTCTTGTAGAACTTCTGCAGCGTGTAAAACGCCAGCTTGCGCTGACCGCGATTCGAGATCAGCCCCTTGCGATTGTGATAATCCTGCACGCCAGGCAGCATTCGCGCCGGAGAGCGGAAGTCCATCAGCACCCAAGGCGTAAGTCCGGCCAGATTCGGCATGCGCTCGATCATCGCCAACTGGTGCTGGTACAAATTGTCCTGATATTCCTCGGTCCAGATTTCATCCGCGCCGCCGTGCCGGCCGAACACCGCACCGCCCCCAAATTCGCTGACGATGAGCGGCTTGTTCCACGCCGATTGCCACTGCATCTTATCGGCGTCTTCTACGCGCCCCCAGTACCAGCCTAGGTATTCGTTGATGCTGAGCACGTCCAGCACCTCTCCCAGCGGATCGCTGATCGTGCGCACGTCGGCGCTCGTATCGTCGACGTGGTTCATCGCGGAAGTAATCAGGCGCGTGGAATCGAGTGCGCGGGCCTCCTGCGCGAGTGCCTTCAAGAATGCCAGCCTCTCGGGCTTCACAGGAGTTTCGTTCGACAGAGACCACAGAACGACCGCTGCGCGGTTATGATCGCGGGCAATTTCATCGCGCAATTGCGCCTCGGCGTTCGCCAGCGTCGCAGGATTCGACCAGTCGATATCCCAATAGACCGGGATCTCCGACCACACCAGCAGTCCCATGCGATCGGCGAGACGAACCTCGTTTTCGTTGTGCGGATAGTGAGCGAAGCGCACGAAATTGCATCCCAGGTCTTTCACCCAGCCGAGCAGAGTCTGGGCATCCTCGGGGCTGAAGGCACGCCCCTCGCGAAACGGCGCTTCCTCGTGCATCGAGATGCCGCGTAGAAAGATGGGCTTGCCGTTCAGCAGGATGTTCGTTCCCTGCACTTCGATGGTGCGGAACCCAATTTGATCGTGGATGGTGTCATCGCCGCTCTTGACGAGAACGTCGTACAGCTTGGGATGCGGGGGAGACCACAGTTCTAACTTCGCGGCAAAGTGAAAACTCGCGCGACCCGTCCCATCGGTGGTCATCGTTTCCTGAACGCCAGCCTCCGGGATTTCGAGCGTGATCTTTTGCGCAGCGTGCGTGCCGTTCAACTGCACCCACCCAGCAATCTCGTTTTGCAAGCTTTTGGCCAACTGCACGGAATAATCTTGAATGAAGACTGTCGGCACTTCGACGAGCATCACGTCGCGCGTGATCCCGCCATAGCTCCACCAGTCAAACTTCAAGGCGGGTACGGCATCGGCGCGGCGCGCGTTGCTGACTTCGACAATCAGAAAGTTGTCGCCGTCGCGCAGAAGAGACGTCGCCTCGAAATTGAATGCCGTGAATCCACCCTCATGTTCTCCCAGCTTCTCTCCATTCAGGTGAACGGTGGACTGGTAATCGACGGCGCCGAAGTAGATAAAGACGCGCGTGTTGGCGCGCTTGCGGTAGATGAACTCGCGCCGGTACCAGACCGGCCCTTCATAGAACATCAAATTTTCGCGCTGCGTATTCCAGTCTCCCGGGACGTTCATGACGGGGGACGCGTCGAAGCTGTATTCGACGCGCTCGCCCTTGTTGCGCGGCTTTTCATTCCGAAAGAAACTCGACTTGCCGTTGTCGAACGGGTCTACGATGCAGCGCCAGGCGCCGTCGAGATTGATAGTTGTCCTCCCGGGCACGTTCGCAATCAAATTTGAGGGAGCAGGAGAGGCATAGGCCCATCCCGCGAGCAGCAGCACCAGCCAGCAGCGTTTCATGGGGAACCTCAAAACCGGCCATAGTATTGGTCGAGCGGACGAGAGTCAATGCACCGGCGCACATGGACCACCACAAGTCAGAGACTTTTCACTCCCAAGAACTTTTACAACTTCGTGACAAACGACCGCACCGGTCCGCCTATCCTCCCTTCATGAAGGGCCCGTAAGAATTCACAGCCCTTCACTCTCTCTAAGGCCCAATTGCGAAGGGCACGGCGACAAGCCGTGCCCTTCATTTTCATGCGGTCGTTTTCTTGAATTCGATTTCTTGAATTCGATTTCCTACCCGCGAGTTCCACCTAGCCGACAGAAACCGGAGCAGGCTCTTCCACATTCGCCTCGCGCAGGAATTTCGCCGCTTCCTCCGGCGGAGTGGGATTGATGTAGAAGCCAGTCCCCCATTCGAATCCCGCCGTCTTGGTCAGCTTGGGCATGAACTCAATGTGCCAATGATAATGGTCATTCGTCGGATCCTGCGCCGGCGAAGTATGGATCACGAGATTGTAGGGCGGATTGTCAAGCACCCTGTCAGCGCGGCCGAGCAGATCCTTCAGTGACCGGGCCAGGTTCTCGAACATGTGCGATGACGAGTTCTCAAACGCCGACTCGTGCTGCTTGGGCAGAATCCAGGTCTCAAACGGAAAGCGCGGAGCATACGGCGCGAGCGTCAGAAAATTTTCGTTCTCGGCCACCACTCGCGTGCCGCTGTCCATCTCCTGCCGAATGATGTCGCAGAACACGCAGCGTTCCTTGTACAGGAAATACTGCTTCGCCCCCTCGAGTTCCTGCACCACGTTGATGGGGAGAATAGGCAGCGCAATGAGTTGGGAGTGCGCGTGCTCCAAAGACGCACCCGCCGCTTCGCCATGATTCTTGAAAATCAGGATGTATTTGAACCGGCGATCCTTTTTCAAATCAAGGATGCGGTCGCGGAAGGTCCACAGCACATCTTCGATTCGCTTGGGAGGCAGTGTCGCGAGGCTCGCGGTGTGATCAGGCGTTTCTATAATGACTTCGTGCGCCCCGATGCCGTTCATGCGGTCGAACATGCCTTCCGCCTGGCGGTTCAGCGTGCCTTCGATTCCCAGGGCCGGAAACTTATTGGGTACCACGCGAACGGTCCATCCCGAAGTGTCACGTTGCGGTGCCGGGCCGCCATTGGGGTTGGGACGGTACGCCTGGATCTCGGGTGGCGTCTTGCTCTCGTTCCCATAACAGAAGGGACAGAATCCTCCCTTTATCTTCATATTCTCGCGGACAAAATCGGTTGGGCGCTTGGCCCGGTCCGTCGAAATAATTACCCAGCGGCCAACAATCGGATCTTTTCTTAGTTCAGGCAAATTACAGAATCCTTTCAGTGGGGTTGCGCAAACCTTACATCTTACGCCGTCAAGGAAGCGTTGCGAAACACTTCAATCTGTGGGCGGGAACTAAGATGGGCATAGTATACGCTTACAATATCGAAATTCCACTGGCACGTAGGTGGCAGCCGCCTCAAGTATTCCCGCGCTACCTGGGCTACCCCGCGCCGTTTGTGCCGATCGACGGCCGCCTCGGGAGTTTTCACGTCGCGCGACGTCCGCGTCTTAACTTCAATGAAACAAATAACATCCGCGTCCCAGCCGATTAAGTCGATCTCTCCCCGGCAACGCGGCGAACGGAAACTGCGAGCCACCATCACGTAACCCAGCTTCCGAAGGTGGAAAAATGCATCTTCCTCCCCATGCGTTCCGGTGCGCAGGTGCCTAGGCCGGTGATCGGCCGGCAACACCCGCTGCGCAACCCAACCCAGGCTATGAATGATCGATTGCGTGAGAACGGCGGGGAGCATGAGAATCGACTTCAAATGTAGCGGGAGAAGGCAGTCACGAGATGTGACCGGCCTCACAGACCTATAAAATTGACAGCGAGCCTTTCCCAGACACGGAACGGATGCGCAATTTCCGCTGCCGACCAACAAAAAACAAGCTCGCGGACAAAGCCGCGAGCCTGGTCGCTATCCTCCCCCCAAAGAAGGCAGCAACAAAATTCAATTCCGTGAGAGTTGCAATCAGCAACGCTCTCGCGTACTCTCGCCGACACCTTGGCCGGGCGTCAATTCACGCCTCCTGCAAACGTAGTTCACCCGCTAAGTCCAGGTTTTTCAGCGGAATGCAAACATTTCTCACTTAGACAATGGTGGGCCGTGATATGGCACGAAACAGTGATTCTGCTCGGGGCGCGGAGATGCTAAACTCGCTGCTGAGCAAAGCACGCCATGCAGCCAGCCCGACGATCGCGAGCGTTGATTCGTTTTGGAGTATTCGAGGCCGACGTGTTCTCGGGCGAACTCCGCAAGAACGGAGTCAAGATCAAGATTCAGGACCTTCCGTTCCGCGCACTCCGGCTTCTGTTGAGCCGGCCCCACGAGGTTCTGAGCCGGGAGCAATTCCGCGAGGCGCTCTGGCCGGAAGGCGTATTCGTCGATTTCGATCACGGCATCAGCAGCGCCATCAATCGCCTTCGCGATGCCCTAGGGGACTCGGCTGAGAATCCTATCTACATTCAAACCGTCGAGCGCCGCGGTTATCGTTGGATCGCACCCACCCACGCGCCGGCGCCGCTGCCGCCTCCGCCAGGCCCGATATTAGTCAAGGCTGCCTCCGAGCCTACGGTCGACAAGACTGTTCCGGCATCGCACAGAAAATGGAAATGGTTGGGCGTCTGTCTGGTAGTGGGTGTTCTTATGGGGGGGTGGAGTTTTTGGCTGACGCACCGCTCGGTCAGAGCAGGAACTGAAAACGGTGTTGTCCATCACTCCACGAACGCTGAGGCCGAGCAGTTCTATCTGAAAGGGCGATTCTATTGGGAGAAGCGTACCCCTGACGGATTGAATAGAGCGGTGGACTACTTTACGCAGGCCATTATCCACGATGCCAACTACGCTCCGGCATACGTCGGCCTTGCCGACTGCTACAACCTGCTGCGCGAGTACGCCGGGATGCCGGCCAGCGACGCTTATCCGCGCGCACTGGCAGCGGCGAAACGGGCTGTAGAGCTCGACGACCTGTCTTCGGAGGCGCATGCCTCGCTGGCGTTCGCCCTGTTCTACGGTACGTGGGACGCCGCGGGGGCCGAACGCGAATTCCGCCGCTCCCTTGAGTTGAATCCAAACAACGCAGTCGCGCACCACTGGTATGCCACTTATCTCGCAACTGTCGGCCGTCACTCGGAAGCAGTGGCAGAGATTGAGCGCGCACAGACTCTCGATCCGGCATCGAAATCAGTGCTGACTGACAAGGGGAGACTGCTCTGCGAGGCAGGCCGGTGCGCGGAGGGTATCGCGCTCTTGAAACAACTGGAAGCCACGGAACCGGATTTCGTCTCTCCGCACCGCTACTTGAAGAGCATCTACTTCGAAAGCGGAGACTATGTTCCATATCTAGCGGAGTGGAAGCACGAAGCAGTTCTGATGCATGACGATTCGAGTCTCAAACTCGTCGATGCGGCCGCGAAGGGCTTCGCCACGGCAGGCGCCCCAGGCATGTTACGGAATATGCTGGCGTTGCAGAAGAAGCTCTACGAGAGCGGGCTGCAATCAGCCTACTCGGTCGCACAGACCGACTCTCTCTTGGGGAACAAACAGGAAGCTCTGCAGTATTTGAAGATCGCTTACGAGAAACACGACGACTCCCTGGTGCATCTGGAATCCGATTCCGCGTTCACCAACCTGAACCACGAGCCGGCCTACCAGGATCTGGTAGCTAAGCTGAAATTTCCTTCCCGGAACTAATCACCACGGAGTCACCGAGACACGGAGAGAAACAAGTCAATTTCTCCGTGACTCGGTGTCTCCGTGGCGGAGGTCTTACCGGTCCCACCGATCCAGTTCTCGCTCTAGCTACGCGCTTTTGCCCACCTCCGAGATGCACTCTTCGAGCACATCCATCGCGACGTCGGCTTCGTCCTTCGTGACCACCAGCGGCGGGCAGATCCGCACCGTGCTCGGACCGCACCCCAGGAACAGCAGGCCGCGCTCGAACGCCATTTCGACAATGCGGTCACGCTCGGCGTTGGCGTATTCCTTGGTGACCTTGTCTTTGACGATGTCGACGCCGATCATCAGCCCGCGGCCGCGCACATCGCCCACCAGTTTCAGCTTCTTCGGCCAGTCGGCCATGCGCTTCATCATGTGATTGCCCACACTGGCGGAGTTCTCAAGCAGGTGTTCTTTCTCGATGACATCGAGGGTGGCAAGAGCCGCCGCGATCGCCACCGGATTGCCGCCGAAAGTCGAAGCATGGGAGCCGGGAACCCAGTCCATGACTTCGGCGCGGGTCATCGTGACGCCGAGCGGCATGCCCGACGCGATGCCCTTCGCCATGCAAACCATGTCCGGCTCCACGCTAGTGTGCTCGACAGCGAACCACTTGCCGGTACGGCCAATGCCGCTCTGCACTTCGTCCACCACCAGCATAATGCCGTGACGGTCGCAAATGCGCCGCAGTTCCTGCATGAAGATCTTAGGAGCTACGACGTATCCACCCTCGCCCTGTACCGGCTCGACGAAGATCGCGGCCACTTCTTCCGGGGCTAGCGTGGTCTTGAACAACTTCTCTTCGATGAAGCGGGCGCAGCCCAGCGCGAAGTTGTCGGGATCCTGCGTACCACCCACACACCCGCGGTATACGTCTGGATAGCGCACGTGCGTCACGCCGGGGACGAGCGGAGCAAACCGCCGCCGCTGCTGCGGCTTCGAGGCCGTCAGCGACAGCGCGCCCATCGTCCGCCCATGAAATGCGCCGAAGAAGGCAATCACGTGCTGCCGCTTGGTGTGGTAGCGCGCCAGTTTCAGCGCGCACTCAATCGCTTCCGCTCCAGAATTGCCGTAGTAAATGCGGTGTGGCCCGGGCATGGGCGCAATCTTCGAAAGGCGCGCCGCCAGATCCACCATGTTTTCGTAATAGAAATCGGTGCCCGACATGTGGATGAGTTCGCCTGCCTGCTTCTGAATCGCGGCAACCACATGGGGATGGCAATGGCCGGTCGAGGTCACGGCAATGCCGGCAGAAAAATCAAAAAACTCGTTGCCGTCGACATCGGTCACCACGATGCCACGACCGCTCTTGGCTACCATCGGGTAGGAACGGGTATACGACGGCGAAATATACTTCTCGTCGCCCTCGAGCACGCGCTTGGCGTTGGGCCCGGGCAGGGCGGTCTTGATTTTGGGACCGATCGCGGTCATGGTCTTCGTCGTCATGAAATCCTCCATTAGCAACCGTCAGTAGTCGGTTGCCCGTTGTGGGGAAAGGCAGCCTCGAAGCGCGGAAATCCTGGTTCGGACGCACGCAGTCCAAAGCGAATCAGATGGAGGATGAGAAGTTAGTCGCTACCGAAGAGGCTGGGACGCAATCGCGATGGCAGATTGGCCCGATAACGCCGCGGACACACCAGGCAGTGCAGCCAGCACTCGGACCTGTGCGACTGGGCAAGACGCGAATTGGGATTCATGCGCAGCATCGCAAACCGTCAACATCGCTAGATCATTATAGCTGGAAGGGATCAACGGCGGAACCCCCTTTCGTAACTGAGTGTAGTGACAGTCACCTCCGGCTGTCCGTCGAGCGAGACTCGACCGTTCTTGGCGCAGCAAACCGTCCTCCAGAGCAGGGTCCTTGCGACGCGCATGGGCCCCGACAATTGCCATTGCGAAAACACTCAATCATCTACTGCCGGAGCGCAGGCGCAAACCCGCTTCCATTGGGCAGGGGGATCGACGCGCCGCCTTCCGTAAGATTCCCGCCCGATTGATCGAAGCGATAGATGTGGAGACTAGAATCGCTTGCGAGCCATGCGTAGACCACCGTTCCATCCGGGCTGAACGCGAAACCGGGAGTCTCCGCGGTAAAAGGAAGGAAGTTACCTGTATCTGTGACCACGTTTGCGGGCAGGTTCATGCGCGCCACTCGGACCTGCTGAGATGTTGGGTCGGTTAGGAATAGATACTGTCCAGAGGGATCTAACTGAACGTTGGTTGCCTTTCCACACGCACCTAGCATGGCAGGGGCGCAATGAATCAGCTGTTGAGGCGGTTCAGGTACGTTCGATAGCACGTTCACGTATCCTGGCGACGAATAGTTATAAGAGTTCTGATAATCGATAACCAACGTTGGGCTAATAACCACCACCGAGTCTCCGGTGGGCGGGCGAAAAAAGAAATCATCTGCTGTTAGCGTGCCGTTCTGCCCGTTCACGATACTGTCCCAATACATCGGACCATTCGCATCTTCTGACGTAAGGTATATTTGGGTGCCATCCGCACTTAATCCGTAGAGAGACGTTGGAAACAAGGCTGGACCATATGTTCCTTGAACATTTGCGTCTAGCTGGAGTATTCCCGAAGCCTCGACATGAAACAGGATAATCGTGGAAATATACGCGCCCGTTGCATTATTCTGCTGCATCGCGTAGGCGAATTTGCCAGAGGGATGAATATTCAGTTGAGAAAGCGATGTCACATCCAGACTTTGAACAGCAGGGATCTGAGGAGTTCCTGACAGATCGGTAGCGTAGGTAGACAGATGCTCCTGCTGTTGGCTGTCGGACCAGAGCACATACAAGAAATGGTCATCCGGGGACGGAACGAATTGCAGCACAGAGGAGGAAGCGGGTATCAGGGCGACTGAAGCAGCTACGATGGAAGGTTCCAATGTGCTTGGATCGATGGAGTAAGTAGTCACACTTACATTGTCCAGGACGTAGAGGATTTCTCCGCCTGGGGCCGCTAACTGTGAGGAAGGCTGGTGCCCCTGGCAACCAACCAACAGCGCAACTGCAAGACCGACGAATCCAATAACCAGACTACGAAACCACATACTACCTCACAACGCAGAAAACATCGTACCCCCGCGCCGGGAGTCGTGCAAACGCTATTCGATTCCGTAAGGCCGTGGTGGAGCACTCAACAAGATAGTCACAAAATAGCAAGAACAGCCGTCAGTGTAGACCACCCTGACGGCTGCATGATGCTGACAGAGTTGAAGGGTTTTATCGCCTGGCGGCCTCGATCGCTTCGTGGAGTTCGTGTTCAGCCGCCCGCAGATGCTCCTCTGCCCTAGCGCCATGTCCGGCCATGTCATAGTGGTTCGCGGCGCGGGCATTTTCCATCTCGTGGATGGCTTCCATGACATGATCATGGCACTTATCCAGATCGTGCCAGTCATGAACCCTTTGGGCAACGGCGATTCCGGCAACGAACGTCAGGCACGCAGAAAGAACAGCAGCTCCGATTGCTTTCTTCATAGTTTCTCCTCTTGACCTTGTAGATTGATCCCCGGCACGCACTGAAACATCCTCATCGAGCACAACCGTACGGTCAAATGAAGCTAGTGCATGTACTTCGGTAACTTCTGCCTGACTTGATTTAGGCAATTCGGATCTCAACGCTGTCACTGATCGTCATCGAAAGTTTTGCTGACTCGGATTTATAGTGTGTCCTTTGCGCATTCCTCGGCAGTGCCCTAACTAAATACTGCGTTGCCGGATTCCGATCACTTGACAAGGTATCGGGGTAGCGTATGTAACCCGCTGTCAGGGCGACAGGCCGGGCATAGTTAGGATTAGGCTCCGAAGCCCGTCTGTCGAACCGTAGGCTCGGTCGGCCGCTAATGCCTCAAAATCCTCATTCTGCCCGGCACGTGAGTGAAATGGGGAATCTTCGCCAGTTGACTCCGCTTAAGGTTAGGATCGGGATCCTCCGTCTCGGCGCTGCCCGGTGTCTATAACTATATGCACCGAATCGGTTTTCGTGGGGCATTACTAGTGGCAGCGCTCTTGTTCTTGTCCGCCTGTGTCATCAAGCCTGCGCTAGTCCAACCGGCGGAAACCGACGAGAATGCGAAACCTCTGTTCTGTGCCTTCGGCGGTGTCGGAGGGTTGATGCCAATTCCACGAGCGCCCGGATTTGAATCTGAGTTCGCGGTTGCCGTGGTTGAGATCAACAGCCCGAGGAAGACCACGCATGTGGCGGGCTCGGATTTCGTGCTATTCGACCGGGCCGGAAGGGCAGCAAAGCTCAAACGCGTCATCGAAATCGACGTGTTCGAAGAACACCGCGTCGCAACCGAAGGCCTGTTCGCGTACTATCTCAATACCACTTCCAACGCCACTCGCCCGTGGGAAGGGACGCTTCCCGCTGGAAGAATCCGCCTCCGAGTACGCATCGCACTCGTTGCAGCGCCCGTCGATCCGGTCCGCTTCAAACTCACGATCGGACGATATGTCATTGAAGGCCTCGTGGACGGCTCCTGGGCGACCTAAGCCCATCACCGAAGCACCGCAGCTGACGTTACCAAGGCCATTTCACTCAAGTGCCCCGCGCAAAACCGGAGGAGTGTAATCAACATATTACGCGAATCATTAGGCACACGACTCGATTCGATTTGTGAGGTCATCGTCTCATTCCTTTCTGCTCTAGGTTTCAGCATTAAGGTGCATAACGAGTAAAGACGAGGTCGCTCCCTTTGGCCTTCTCGTGGCAGGGCATAAACGCCGCGTCGCCAGGCTTGCCGTCTTGGAAGTGAGCGAAGCCCCAGCCGCCGGTTGCGGCGTACTTTGTTGAGTCCTTGACCATGAACTGAATGTTCGTGGGTGAGCCGGGAACAAAAGATTGAGCCTGGCCAAAAACCTTATTGTTTTCCTCCGACGCGACGTTATGGTAATGCAAAGCAGCAAGGATCGCGCCGTCCGGAAACGGAAGCTTCCCCTCACGGTAGGCCTTGATTGCTACATCGTTGCCCAAGACGGCACCTAAACTGTTAAGGTTGCCTGCTTCATGGGCCGAGGAAATCCACTGCCAGTCGCGGTACCCGTGAGGGATTTCGATAACGAAGATCGGGGTGGGTTCCCCATCCGCGTGCCCAGGTGCCGGGGCAACGATGGCGACAAGACCAGCTATTGTTGCAACTGCAACCAACAGGAATGTGTAGTGTTTCATAATGGTTCCTCCATTAAGTACGTTTAGGTAAGCTGATATCAGAGGTCCTGACTATTTCACATTTGAATCTGATGTTGATGCTTTTCGATCGTCAGCAACTTACGCGGAACTCACGCGCAACAGCCACAACCTGTGAGTAGGGGCTAGCCTGGCGGCACGGAACATGCGGCGGTCGCGCTGCACTTTTTGGAGAGTCATGTTGGAGTGCTTTTCGCGCGGACTTCCGACTGCATCGGCTGCGATGACCGCATCACAACAGAAGCGTGGACGCGACGCAATTGGACGATAGTATTGGCGACACCTAAGTATCAGTCGATTCGGCGAGCGGCGTTCGATAACCGGCGGGAAGGATTCCTGCCACAGGGAAAGAGGGTTGTTGATGTAAGTCTGATGGGATGAGAAGGCCATTTCACTCAAATTCTCTGGAAAGATGGCCAGAGCCAGGATGCTTCGCCCGCCGCTCTCCGCATTGAGTGTCGCCCGATGATAATCTCTGATTGCCGCCTCGCCTCAAGTTGCTTGATACCGTTGATACCGTCCATGTTTCCTTTGCGCAGGCGGCCATGAATAGTGGGGACAACCAGGGTCCGGATCGCGATGTGCGCGAGAGGATCGTGAACCTGATGCAGTCGATCGGGAAAGGACCAAAGAAACAGATCCGAGCCGAGGATCTGCAGAAACTCAAGAGCGCAGCCAGTCGCCTCGATCAGATGTTGAAAGCAGCTGAGAATGCCGACCAGCAAGTATTAAGGAGCGCGGCGGCGAAGCTCGACCAGTTGCTGTCCGACATCCGCGCGGGAAAAGACGTCACCAGCAACCTCAAGCGCAGAGAAAATTCTGGAACGTGAGGATCTATGTGATTCGTTTCGCGCGCCAGGGCCACTTCGCGCTGTGTCTGGGATCAGAGCTGACGCGAAATTTGTCCTGATTCCCGCAGAATCTCCTCGCGTGTTCGGGGTATGACGTCGATGATAAAACAGGTCTTGTTTAGACCAGTCGCTATGCCTTGGTCGCGCTCGCGGCTGACCAACTTTTAACAAATTCTCCCAGCCGGTCCAGGGCATCGGGAAATTTGTCGGTCATCGTCGCCGCAAACCCAAGGCGGAAATGCGAGGGCTCATCCCAACAATCCCCAGGCGCGAGCAGAATGCCCTGTTCCGCAGCCGATTGGCAAAAGGCACGGCTGTTCTCTCCACTGACGAGCCAGGGGAAGGCGGTCACTCCTCCTCGAGGAGGAATCCAGCCCAGCGTCTCCCGATGTTCGGACATGAAGCGGGCAAGATGCACAAGATTCCGACTTGCGGTTTGCTGCGTCTTGCCGAGGACGATGTCGCGCCGGCGCATGGCGATCTCCGCCAGCATTTCTCCGGCTGTATTGTTGGAAATGGAAAAATAGGTGCGCGCATTCCAGTACCGCTCGCGGCGCTTGGCATCGTGCTCAATCATCCAACCGGTGCGCACTCCGGATAAAGGGAAAGCCTTCGAGAAATCATGGATGACAGTCGCATGCGGCAGGCGGGAAGCCGACCTGGTCGGCTGACCATGATAGATCGGGTGGTAAACCTCGTCGCTCACAAGTTGAATCTCACGAGAGGCGGTGAACTCGTGCAAGCTGTCGAGTTCTGCATCGCTAATCGTGCCGCCAGTTGGATTGTGGGGACTGTTCACCAGAATCAGCTTGGTATTTCGATCGGCCAGTTGCTGGATCTCCTCGAGATCGATACGGAAGTCGTTCTCCTTGCGAACGGCGTAGTAGCGAATCTCGATCCCAAGGGATACGGGCAGGGCGGAAAAGGGAGGATAGCCTGGTCGAGGCAGGACGACGTTGGCTCCTGGTTCGGCGGCCAGCCACATCAGGATGACAAGTGCTTCAGAGGCGCCGGTCACGACCTGGACAGTCTCGACATCCGCATTCTGCATGTCGGCAATTGCTTCGCGTAAGCCCTCGGCTCCGGCTGGGCGGCTGTAGGCCAATTTGTGATTCAAGAAGCGCTGCCGCTCCTCCTCACTGGCAAGACTGAGGATCGCATTCAGAGTCCAGCGCGGTCCTTCGCTTGCGGCCAGGTTGAATTCAATGTCGTGCTCGTAGGTGTCCAGCCACATGTCCAGCAGGAAGGGCTTCAATTGCATGTCGCACCTCGGAGGATTAGATGCGGGCGATTCACGAGCGATGTAACATAGCGTTGTTTTCGACGACTCACCATAATACTCGTCACCACAGTTTCTTAACTTTAGAATCCAACCAGCCGCGGCGCTCGTCTGATATCTTTTAACTTCCCCTGCTTCTCACGACAATGGATTCCGCTCAGCGCCCACGCCGGTGGATGGTGATTCTTGCCTTCGGACTCGTGTACCTGTTCTGGGGCTCGACCTATCTCGGTATCGACATCGCCGTCGAGACTATTCCTCCTGCACTCATGTGTGGCGTGCGGTTTTCGATCGCGGGAACGATCATGCTGGCCGTGTGCGCTGCCACCGGGCGGAAGATTTTCTACTCGCCCAAGCAAATCGCGCTGGCCGCTATCGTAGGACTGCTGCTCCTGATGGGCGGCAACCTCACGCTGTCTTACGCGGAACTCTCTGTGTCGTCAGGCCTGGCCGCGCTCATCATCGCCATCACCCCGCTGTGGTTTCTGGTGCTCGATTCCCTGCTGCTGGGTGATCACCACATTTCTGGACGCGGCAAGGCCGGACTCATATTAGGAATCTTAGGACTATTCGTTCTGGTATGGCCGCAGCTGCAATCGGGCACCATGGGACATCGCGAATTCTGGGCCTCTATCAGCCTGATCGCTGGATCGTTCTCCTGGGCGCTCGGATCGGTGCTTTCGAAGCGCTGGCAATCCGGCATGGATGTATTCAGCGCCACCGGCTGGCAGGTCACGGCAGCCGGCGCGGGAAATCTGTTCTTTGCTTTATTCAACGGCGATCTCGCGCATGTCCGCTGGACCGCGCGCAGCCTGAGCGCCACCATGTACCTGGTAGTCTGCGGCTCGTGGATCGGCTACACCGCCTACATCTGGTTGCTGGAGCACGTTCCCACGTCCAAGGTGTCCACCTACGCATACGTGAATCCGGTGGTGGCCGTGTTCCTGGGTTGGCTAATTCTGCACGAACGCGTCGACCGCTTCATCCTGGCGGGAAGCGCGATTGTCGTGCTGTCGGTCATCCTTGTCACAAGCGCCAAGGTGAAAGAGAAGTCGGTTGCGGAAGACCTGCCCGCAGTGGAAGCAGCGGGCGACTAAAGCGAATTCAGATTGAAGATCTTACGATGTGGCAAAGTTTCAAGGTTTTCAAAGACCTTGAAACTCTGAAACCTTCGAAATTTTGAAGCGTTTCCGATTGTAAACTTCGACAGTCGCTGTAGTCTCAAATCTACAATCTGGAATCTACTTCGCCCCTTCTTCTTCCTCCTCCGCATCATTCACCAGATCCACCACATGTCCACGGATAGCAAATGTCTGCTTGGCGCTGCCGCCAGGCTCAAAGCTAACCCTCACCGGGCCGCGCTGCCAGTTCGGCACGGGGCAAGCCGATCGTCCGCCACGCCACAGTAGGCGACATAGTCGCGGTACCAGCTCGCGGCGGAATAATACGCGTCGAATTCGGGAAGATTGATCGGGTCGACGCGGCCGGTTAAGCGGTCGACCAGCAGCCAGCCTCCTCGCTGCCACTGCCAACGTGGAGCGGGATCGTCGGGAGACTGTCATTCACCCGAAACATACGCCGCACCACAAACAGCCTGTCTGTCACTTCGTGTGGGGCGCCCAGTACAAATTCTTTAACGCGCCCGTCCACCACCAGCGCGCGAATCTTGAGGGTGAGCGGCTTATCGTCCGCGCCACCCGGAAACCACTGCACCGACGTCCACTTTCCCAACGCGATGACGTGGACTCTCGTGGCTCCGCTTACCGTAATCGACAGCGCCATAACAATAAGCAGGGGAAACAACCTGGTTTGAAGCATTATGGCCCGCACAATCCGCATGAGCTGAGAGTAGGCAGCCGCCGAGGACAGAGCAAGCGTTTCCGTCACATGAGTGGCCTGCGTGGCCCAAAATGGGAATGGCGCAGTTTGGCAATCGGTGGTAGTGTTCAAAAAGCTTGCCGCCATTCTTCTTAAAGGGGAGAATGACGTAGAATCATAAAGGCCAGAATAACGATTTTTAGTCATGGATGTTTTGCCTCCCTCTCGCTCCCTATCGCGGTCGGACGCACGGACAACTTCGCAAGCCGAAGTCGCTTCTCATAGAGAGATGGGAGACCTTCTACCACGACGCCGCGCACCGCGAATTCTGGTGGTCGACGACCAGCCCAGCATCGCTGGCCTGATGAGCCAGTTGCTCTCCATGCGCGGATACGACGTGACGACCGCTTCCAATGCCGAGCAGGCTGAGGCCGAAGTACACCGGCAACTACCGGACCTGATCCTGTCGGATGTGATGATGCCGGGCAAATCAGGTTACGAATTCTGCCGCAGCTTGAAAGAAAATCCGGCCACGCGCCTGATTCCATTCGTCCTCATCACTGGACTCAGCGACAGCAGCGACAAAGTTCACGGCATCGAGGCAGGAGCCGACGACTTCCTCAACAAGCCGGTTCTTGCCGAGGAACTCATCGCCCGCGTGAAATCGTTGCTTCGTCTGAAGGAATTCACCGACGAGCTGGAAACCGCCGATTCTGTGCTCTGCACCCTGGGCCTGATCGTCGAAGGTCGCGATCCTTATACCGAGGGCCACTGTGAGCGCCTTTCCGTGCGCGCTGCGGATCTGGGGCGGCACCTCGGCATGGATGAGGATTCCATCATCGCGCTGAAGCGCGGCGGATACCTGCACGATCTGGGCAAGATCGCAGTTCCCGATGAGATTCTGAAAAAAGGCAGCGATCTCACGCCGGAGGAATGGGCGGTCATGAAGCTCCACCCAATTACGGGCGAGAACATCTGCAAGCCTCTGCATTCACTGCGGCTGGTTCTGCCCATCATCCGCCACCATCACGAACACTCGGATGGTTCGGGCTATCCCGACGGCTTGATCGGGTCCGAGATTCCGGTGCTCCCCAGAGTGCTTCAAGTCGTAGATGTATATGACGCGCTGCGCACCGCCCGATCTTACAAAGCGCCGCTGACGCACGAGCTTGCCGCCCAGACCATGCGCGAGGAGGCCGCCCGCGGCCTCTGGGATGCTGAACTTGTCGCTGAGTACTTCTACATGCTCGAGCAGCAGCGGCAAGTAGCGTAAGTCAGTTCTCAGTTCACGGTTCTCAGCTCTCAAGAAAGCTCCCTCCTCAATCTCACCTTTTGAAATTCGCTTTTGTGTGGCGCAGCGCTTGAGCGCTGCGATCAAGGGTCCTTTTGCCCTATCGGGCTTGAGCACCAGAGGTACCTCGACCAAACTGCGATTTCCGGAATCCTAAAAACACAACGTACAATGGCAGTGCTGCTTGCAACGACTGGCCAGCTTTCCGCTCTCGGTCATCCAGACTGAGAACCGAGAACTGGCAACTGAGAACTGTTCTTGGATCCCACTTACAGCATCGTGATTCCCGCCTATAACGAGAGTGCGCGCCTGGGCGCGTCGCTCGAGAAGGTACTCGCTTACGTCCACGCTCAAGGATGGGATGCGGAAGTCATCGTCGTAAATGACGGATCGCGCGACAACACGGCAGACATTGTTCGCACTTTCGCGGCGAAAGACCCTGTGGTGCGCCTGGTGGAGAACCCCGGTAATCACGGCAAGGGATACAGCGTGCGCAACGGCATGCTGCATGCCCGCGGCCAAATCGTTCTGTTCAGCGACGCCGACTTGTCCTCGCCGATCGAAGAAGCGCCAAAGCTATTGCAGGCGCTGGACGACGGCGCCGATATCGCCATCGGCTCGCGATGGCTGCGCGCCGAAACCCAGACCCAGCGGCAGCCTCTGCATCGCCAACTCTTCGGCCGGATCTACAACCTGGTGCTGCGCCTCACACTCGGTCTGCAGTTCGCGGACACGCAGTGTGGCTTCAAAGCTTTCAAACAACCGGCCGTTCAGGCGATCTTCCCGCTGCAAAAAATCGAACGCTGGGGATTCGATCCCGAAATCCTTTTCCTGGCAAAGAAACTTAAATTCAAAATTCGGGAAGTCCCCGTCGCCTGGGGACACAGCGGCGGAACTCGCATCAATCCTCTCATAGACGGCTCCCGCATGGTCATGGAGATGTTCCGAATCCGCTGGTTCGACTTGACGGGAAAGTACAACGCCGATCCTGAGCCGGCCGCTAAGGCGTTACCTACCCACCGCGGCCCCCAAACCTAGCGTCTCCCTGGAAATACGCGATAGACAATGGTTTGTCATCCTGAGCGGAGCGGAGGATCGATGCAATTGCTGCCATCGCAGATGCTGCCAACGGGTGCATAGGATCCTTCGTGTTGCTCAGGATGACAACGCGAATCAATGCGACGCCGCCTTGACGGCGTCGACAACTTTGCTCCCCATCTGCGTCGTGGAAACCGCCGTGTGTGATTTCCCCGCCAAATCCGCCGTCCGCGCACCTTTCGAGAGCACGGCTGAAACCGCCTGTTCCACGCACACCGCTTCCTTCTCCAACTGAAACGAGTGCCGCAGCAGCATCGCGACCGACAAAATCGCTCCCAGCGGATTCGCAATTCCTTTCCCAGCGATGTCTGGTGCCGAACCGTGCACCGGCTCATACAACCCAACCGGCCCTCCGACGCTCGCCGAAGCGAGCAGCCCCAAAGATCCCACAACGCCGCCAGCCTGATCCGACAAGATATCCCCAAACATGTTCTCGGTGAGCAGGACATCAAAATCCGTAGGCCTCTGCACCAGCAGCATCGCGGCCGAATCGACATACTGGTGCCTCAGCGTCACCTCGGGATAATCCTTCGCGATGCGGGTGACGACCTCACGCCAGAGCCGCGAACACTCGAGCACGTTGGCCTTGTCCACTGACAGAACCTTGCGTCGCCGCCTCATCGCCAGCTCAAACGCGACGCGCGCGATGCGCTCGATCTCCGATTCGCCGTAGCGCATTGTGTTCACTGCTACGCGCGAGCCTGGCTCACCATCGATCGACCGTGGCGATCCAAAGTAAGCTCCGCCCAGCAATTCGCGCACGATCATGATGTCGGTTCCGCGCACCAGTTCCGCGCGCAGCGGAGAGCAATCCTCGAGCGCGGGAAAGAACACCGCCGGACGCAGATTGGCGTACGCCCCTAACTCGCGCCGTATGCGCAGCAATCCTGCCTCCGGACGCAGGTGCCCCGTATTGTGATCGAACGCCGGACTTCCCACCGCGCCTAGCAGCACCGCAGATGATTCCAAACAAGCCTTCACCGTATCGGCGGGAAGCGGATCGTCCGTCGCGGCCAGCGCTGCTCCGCCAATGAGTTTGGTCTGAAGCTGAAGTTGATGGCCAAAGCCGTTGGCCAACGCTTGCAAAACGAGAACGGCCTGTTCGGTCACTTCCGGACCAATGCCGTCGCCAGGGAGAATGGTAAGTTTTAGGAGCATGGAAGGTGATTGAGCGATTAGGAAATCTGCTAATTGAAAACCCTGCAATTCTATCGCGCAGGCGAACGAACGAAGCTCGGGCGGCTTTGGTAATTACTGACAGCTTCGCCAATGACTCAATCCGCTAAACGCCCCAGAGGTAATCTTCCTGCTGCGTCTGCTCGTGGTGGGCATCGCCGTGAACCGGCAGCGGCACTCCGAATGCATTCGTCTGCGGACCAACCGGAAACGGCTTCACCGGCTCGGGCACGGGTTCGACCACCGGTGCATTCACGACTGCCGCTTGTGGCGGGACAATCTTCTCAATCAGCGGCGTCGCCGATCTCGAGGGCTTGTGCGTGTCGCGGATCAGTTCCAGCAAGTGATGATCTTCCACATGCTTGATCTTGTCGGCCAGCCGGACAAAGCGCCGGTAGATGTCGTCCAGCGCCCGGCGATCAAACTGGTAACCCAGCTGTTCGCAGCGAATGCTGAGCGCGTGACGTCCGGAGTGCTTACCCAGCACCAACTTTGAATCCGGCACGCCCACCGACTGCGGCGTCATAATTTCGTAGGTCAGCGGATTCTTCAACACGCCGTCCTGATGAATGCCCGCCTCGTGCGCAAACGCATTGCGCCCTGTGATCGCCTTGTTCGGCTGCACCGGCACGCCGGTGATCTCGCTCAGCATCTGGCTGGACGGAAAAATCTGATCGCCGACCACTCCCGTCTCGTACGGATACCGGTCGGGCCGAACCCTGATCGCCATCACAATTTCTTCCAGTGACGCGTTCCCTGCTCGCTCCCCAATGCCGTTGATCGTACACTCGACTTGCCGCGCTCCCGCAGCCACGGCCGCCAGCGCGTTGGCAACCGCCATGCCCAGATCGTTGTGGCAGTGCGCTGAGATCGTGACGTTCTCAATTCCCTTCACTCGCTGGCGGATGGTCGTGATCAGCGCTCCAAACTCCGAGGGTACTGTGTAGCCGACCGTATCCGGAATGTTCAGCGTTGTTGCCCCGGCTTCTACGACCGCGTCGAGCACGCGGCACAGAAACTCCGGCTCGGTGCGAGTCGCATCTTCGGGTGAGAACTCCACGTCATCACAAAGAGACTTGGCGAAACGAATCGCCTCCCGCGCCTGCTCCACGCACTGATCTCTCGTGATTCGCAGCTTATACTGCAGGTGAATATCGGATGTCGCAAGAAAGACGTGGATCCGCGGCCGCGCCGCGTGCTGCAAAGCTTCCCATGCCCGTTCGATGTCAGGCCGGCAGGCACGGGCCAATCCGGCAATAATGGGACGCCGCACCGCCGAAGCAATAGCGTTTACCGACTCGAAATCGCCGTCGGAGGCGATGGGGAAGCCAGCCTCGATCACGTCCACTCCCAGGCGGTCGAGCTGATGAGCCAGGCGCAGCTTTTCCGGCTGGTTCATGCTGCAGCCCGGGGACTGCTCGCCGTCGCGAAGAGTTGTGTCGAAGACTGTGATGCGGGCTCGCTCTGCGGTCATGGATCTCCCTCAAAACAAAACTGATCCCCTATGGTAAGGGCTATCTGCCTAGAAGCAAAACTTATAATTCTTCAGCAATCATTAGCTACAATTGTATAATAAGTTTTGTTAATGTATTTTCTACAATTGATTAAGAGGCCTGCATGGAGCTTTCCCAACTCGAAGTCTTTCTAGCCGTGGCCCGCGAGCATCGCTTCTCTCGCGCCGCCGAGAAACTCTACCGCACGCAGTCCGCGGTGAGCCAGACCATCCGCAAGCTTGAGGACGAACTGGGCGAAGCGCTATTCGACCGCTCTTCACGCGAGGGCGTCCTCACCGACGCAGGGAAAGTTCTCTTCGAATACGCCGAAAAACTCATCAACCTGCGCACTGAGGCGTCTGAGTCTTTGACCGAGCTGCGCGAACTCCAAAAGGGCAAGCTGGTTATCGCCGCCAACGAGTTCACGGTGCTCTACCTGCTTCCGCTCTTGGCCGAGTTTCGACGGCTCCATCCCATGATCAAAGTTACGGTCGAACGCGCTCTGGGCAGCCGGATCCCCGACGATGTCCTGCGCTACAATGCTGAGTTCGGCGTGCTGTCTTACGAGCCTCAGGAGCCAAGCCTGCACGCGGTCGTCGTATACCTCGACGAACTCGTGCTTATCGTTCCGCCCAAGCATCCGCTGGCGTCCGCGCCGCAGGTCAGCATCCGGCAGTTGGGCGCCGAGTCGTTCGTGGCGCACATCGTCTCGTCGCCGTATCGCGAGAAGGTTATCCAACTGTTCAAGACCCACAAGACACCCCTGCACATGGACCTCGAACTGCCCACGCTGCAAGCGATCAAGCAATTCGTAGCCATGGGCCATGGTGTGGCGTTGGTGCCCGAGATCAGCGTTGAAACTGAGCTCTCGAGAGGAGAACTGGTAGGAATTCCGGTCCGCGAACTGCAGTTAAAACGCAAGCTGCGCCTCATCTACCGCAAAGACGCGAATCTGTCGCACGCCGCCCGTGCATTTCTAAAAGTAGCCGAAGCCGTAGCCCTCGACCGCAAAGGCCGCTACCGGTTCCAGCGCGAGAGCTAGTCGTGCGTTGGACGCACTTGGCCGAGACGCGCATTCCCCGGCAAAAATAGAGAAGGAGCAGAGGTGAACTCTGCTCCTCGCTGTTTAAGAACGAACTGCTTCAGCAGTCCGCGCATACCCGCTCTTCGCGGAACGACGCCACCGCATCATCCACCGAGGGATGCACTGCCAGCACCGAATCCAGATTGGTTAACTCGAGCAGCGTGCTGACCAGCGAATTCGGCCCGGCACACTTGAGGCTTACGTTTTTGCCCTGCGCCCAGTTCTGCAGCAGGACCAGTTCTCCGATGCCCGCGCTGTCCATCGCACTCACCCCACTGAGGTCGATGACCAGCTTCCGCGACTGTTGCAGGACTGCGCCCACCACCCCAGATAGGGCAGCGGCCTCATCGCGATACACGAGACGGCCCTGGCAGTGCACGATGACGACATCACCGCGATTGCGTGTTTCCAGACTCAGTTTCAACTTCAACTCCTTGGGTACGTCAAAGGCAGCCAGAATTCCCGGCTGCTCGCCTATTTGCCAATTCATGTCCATTGGTTGCATGCTAGTAGATAGACGCAGGTGCGTTGGTTTTGGCACCATGAATATCTGGTAAATTTTCATCCATCCTGCGAGCCCGTATCCCGGCCCCGGCCTGGACAAATTTGTGTAAACTGGGACATCTTGGGCATCCAGTACACTGCATCTAACAGATTTCGTTGATCAAATTGCATTTTTTGCCGGCGCACGCGCCGGGGAGGAATAATTCGTGTCCAAGTCTGCTGCCGCGGCGCTGGCATTTTTTGGCTTCATGCTGTTCTCGATCCCGATGTCGGCACAATTTAATGGACTTCTTCCGAATGGCAATGTCTACGGCGGCGTTTCCTATGCGCAACTCACCAACGTCACCAACCAACAGAGCTATCGCGGGTGGAACGGCTCTTTTGAGGCAATCCCTTTTACGCGTCATCCACATCTCGGCCTGGTGGGCGATGCCAGCGGTTTTTATCGCACTGGCGTCACACAATATAACTTCGTGGGCGGCCCGCGCTTGTCGATGAACTACGACCGATGGCGGCCTTTCATACACGGCATGGTCGGCATCCGCCATCTGACCTCCAGCGGCTTCATATACAATCCGCTTGAGATTGACGTCGGCGGGGGCGTGGACTACAAGCTCCCCTTCAAGAATTTTTCCTGGCGCGCGCAGGGCGATTACATGCACACCCATTATTTGAGCGCGACGCAGAATGATTACCGCGCCTCGACCGGAATCGTCTGGCGCTTCTGATCCGACCTTCCTATTTATTCATCAACCAATTGGCGGGTATCCGAATCTCTTCTCCATACATCCAAGAAACTTTGTTGCGTGATAAGGGTTTGGATGCCAGGAAGGGAGAGATTTCTCATGCTCAAAACCGCATGTATCGCCGCAGTAATGTTTATTCTTGCGGGATTCGCGAATGCGCAGGTTCCAGGGGGAAACATATTTTTCGGTTACTCCTACGAGAGCACAAACACCTCAGCGTTCGGCCCAAGTCTGGTCGCCTCGACCGCGACCCGGCCCAACCTGAATGGATGGGAAGCCTCGTTCGAGGGCAAGATCCTGCCTTTCGTCGGAATCGTGGGCGACGTAGCTGGGCATTACGGTTCGCAGAACTTGACGGAAATCACACCGAACGGCCCGCAGACGATAAACGTCACCGGCCATCAGCAGGAGTATCTCTTCGGCCCGCGGCTCTCCGTACCCGTGGGCAACTTCAGACCTTTTGCCGAGGCGTTTGTCGGCGTAGCGCACATCCACACTGGAGGCACTTTGCCCACACCCTCGAATACATCGTTCGCATACGCATTCGGCGGTGGGCTTGATTATAAGATCATTCGTCCGATCGCCTTGCGCGTCGAAGGCGACTATGTACGAACGTCCTTCTTCAGCAACAATCAAAACAATTTCCGCCTGGGTGTCGGGGTCGTCGTCCGCTTCTAATCGGCGAGTCGAAACCTCGCAACGAAAAATCAGGATTCAGCTGGTTGGCTGAATCCTGTTTTTTGTGGCCACGACAAAACTCGTAGAAAAATTAGCGCCGGGAGAACTAGGCGCGGGGCACGCTATCCGGTTCTGTCGCCCAATATTTGTGATCGCGCAGGAAGTATTTTTCGTTCCAGTAATTCATGGCTGTCCACAGGAACAGCCAGCCCACCCGCAAGTGTCCCATCTTCTTGAATCTCCGGTTCGTGGTATACACGCCACCGCGCACGATCGCGAATCGCTTGCGTTCGACTTGCTGGCTCAGCCGGTAATCTTCCGCAAACAAGATCTGCTCGTGAAATCCGCCCAGCTCCCAGAACTTCTTGCGGTCAAAGAACATGAACATCCCCGTGGCAAACGGACGATGGAGGTACGACAGATATTGGAAGAAATCGTTACCCGCGTAGAACGCCTTGTCGAGCCAGCTGCCGTCATTGCACAAAATATTTGTGGTCGCGCAGTGCAGCTGCTTGGCCTGCGCCTTCTCTACGCAGCGCCGCACCAGCGAACGGTCGGCCAACTCAATATCCGCATCCAGAAACAGCACGTAGCGGGTGTCGGCCCGGGCCGCGCCCAGGTTGCGTCCGATCGAGGGCATCCCGCCGCGAATCACGCTCACGTTCAGCCGGTCGCGGAAGCTCATCACGATCTCGGGCGTTCCGTCGGTTGAATTCGCGTCAGCGACCAACACTCTCGTACTCGACATCTTCGAGTAATCCTGATTCGTCAACGAAGTCAGCAAGCGCGGAATCAGCTTCGCCTCGTTCTTCGCCGGAATCACGATCGTCAGCTCGTTCGCTGTATTCATGCTCGTCGTATTCATGGATTTCTACCCCCTGTTCCTCGATAGTCAAATATGTCAGCCGCGAGTCGACCCACCCACCCGAGTTGTAGTAATCGACGCCATCCTGCTGCAGGTGAACCGCTTCGTGCGTGTGGCCACAGAAGATGCGATCCGCGCCGTGTTGCCGCGCGTAGTTTAGTGCGCCCAACGCCACTTTCGGCGACATGCGCAGCCAGCGCGTGTTCAGCCGGTCAATCAGCCGCACAATCGGTTTACTCTTAAAGTCCAATTTCTGCAGCTGCAGATAGAGCGACGTTCCCCACTGGCTGAGCCGCACCCGGTTTACCTGAAATCCATCGAACTGATGACCGTGAATTGCCACATGCCGCAGCCCGCGGTATTCCCACGCATAATCCTGGTACACGCGCACGCCGACAAGGTGCGACATGATGTTCGTCAGCCCGTGATCGTGATTGCCTTCGACCCACACCACTTCAATCTTTCGTTTGGGATTCGAGAGCTTGCGAATGTAGCCCAGAAACTTCCAGTGTTCCTTGGTCAGGCGGGCAAAATTGAGATCGGCGAAGATGTCGCCCAGCAGAATCAGCCGCTGGAAGCGGTTTTCCTTGAGTACCCGCGTCGCTTCACGCGCATGACTCGTCTCTGCACCCAGGTGCAGGTCGGAAAGGATCAGCGTGTTGTACACGTGCAGATCCATATCCCTGTTCTAGCAGTGGATTGTTACGGGGTGATGAAATGTGCATCAATTTTGGTGCATAGGTAACTAGCGAAGTAACCGGCCAGACGCTGCTGTGAACCACCCAGGGCTTGACCGACCGCACTTCTGTTCGCCCACCGCTATTTGCCCACCACTGGGGCCGGGTATTCAGGCAGCTTCTCTTTGTTCTGGTTGGCGCGCTTCACTTCGAGTTCGTCGAACAGTATCGCGGGAGCCACGATGCTATGCGGAATGGCAAGAGCGTGATTTTCTACGTAAGGTACATCTCCGGCAGCGATTAAGTCGCTGCGCAGGGCACGGATGTCCAAGTCTCCGAAGGCCCCACCACGGACCAGTTCTTCGTGTCCGTCCTTGACCCACACTTTATAAAGAAGTCGGGGAGTGAGACCCCCGCCAAACGTCTCGACGTAAAAACCGTAGGTCAGGTCCCGCTGCTGGCAGAGGTCGATGAGTTTCTTCTTCAGTTCATCCTTGGAGAGCGGTTGGGAGGAAGTCACGATCAAGTTGCCGAGACTTGGCCCGGCAGGATTGGCGGGAATCCGTGCGCGTCCGTGGCCGTTGGAGCTGGGGAAGTCGCGAATCGGTTCGCGGCCAATGACGTAGTTCACGAGTGTGCCCTTTTCAATCACCGGAACCCGTTGTGCGGGGACGCCCTCATCGTCAATCGCATAGTGCCCCAGCAGCGCCTTTCCGCCATAGGATGAGATCGTAGGATCATCAACCACCGAAATGAAATCGGGGAGGACGCGCGTCTTATAACCGGCGGCAAAGGCCCCGGTGGTGCGCGAGTTCTTACCGAGCTCCGGTTTGTGGCCCAGAACGTTTTCGCCCACCAGGTCGGCAAAAATGGCGGTGGCCGCATCGGCCGAGAAGAGCACCGGACCGCGGTACTCCTCTTCGGTTACGGGCGCTTCGCGTAGCTCCTTCAGGCTGCTCGCGAGTTTCGTGGCCCGCCCAAGGAAATCTGCGGCGGACGGAAGCTCTTTAACGCTGGCCACATTAAATGCAGTGTCGCGGGCCAGGCTCATGCCGTCGGCGGCCTGCGTACTGGCCGCGATGGCCATCTCGTAAAGGCTCTGGCCGCTGCGCACGACCGTGCCCTCCGAATTGACCAGGTACCGGTTCACTACCTGAAAGTTCAGACGCGACTCAAACGACTCGATCGCCGGATCCTCTTTGTAAAGCGACGAAGCATCCTGCAGCATCCGCTTCCACGGTTCCGGATCGAACTCGAGAGTGGCCACGGGCCCGATCGACTGCACCGGGTCGGCGTGCGCGAAATCGTCCGTCGGCTCGTCGACGGTGAGTTGCTTTAACTGCGCCTGCTTGGCGGTCAAGGATTCCGCCGCCGACTTGTAGGCACGGTCCGTGGCGAGCCAAAGCTGGTGACGAAGCGCCAGCGAGTCGTTGTCGAGAGGTATGACATCCAGCGTGCCCGGACTCTGGCCGAAGTAGCTGTCCTGTTTGTAATCCCCTATGCGCACGACAACTCGAACAAAACGCATGCGTGTGCGCACGTCGAAGCGCAGGGCTCCGAACGCTGCGTCAGCAGAATATTGGTCGACATCGAAGATCCGATATTCGATGTAATAGGGAGCAGCCACCTGGTCCATTTTCAGTCGCGCCTTGGACCGGTCCAGTTCTGCACGCATCGCGCCGAGAACCACATCGTCGGTGGCTTGGGCGGCTTTCTGCTGGGCAAACCCAAAAGGGGCCAGGAGGCCTAACGCGAATAGCGGCAGCAGGATGCGCCTTGCCAGTCTGTTTGTCATGAGCGCGGCCTTTGCTGTCGCCGTCATTGTTGCGCCCCCAGTTTTGCTCCTGCATCTTTCCCGGACGTCCCATCGTCGAGGGCAGGAGACGGCAGAATGGGCGGACGATTCAGGGAATGGGCGCGCTTTTGTACTTCGATCTCGGAGAACAACATTGCCGGCGCCGCAGCCGCCACCGGAACCTGGCCCGATTCCGCGCCGCAAACGCCGTTAAAGATTTCCGTTTTTTCTCCCGTGACCAGAATGCGGTTCAACGCGGCCAGCGGGGTGCCGACAATGTCGATGCCGCGCACAAGTTCGTCAGGCCGTCCGTCGGCATAGACCCGCCATACCAGAACCGGCAAAACCTGGAAAGCCTGCGGCATGGAGCGCTGCGTGAGCGTGAAGCCGCCCTGGATATCTTCGAAATACAGACCGTAAGGCTTGCCTTGTTTCTTGACTTCGTCAATCAGCTGCTGCCTCAGCTCGGAGTCCTTCACCGTGTGGGATGATGTTACGATCAGGTTGCCCTGTCTCCCAGTCGCCATAAGACCCGGCTGCGAACGGCCGTGACCGTTGGAGTTGGCAAAGTTCTTGATGGGCATGCGCGACATCAGAAAACTTTTCAGAGTGCCGTTCTTGATGACCTCAACGCGAGTCGCGGGCATGCCCTCATCGTCATACTCATACCACCCGCCCAGGTCGATTCCGTTAATTTTGCGCACCGTCGGATCGTCGACCACCGTCAAGAAGTCCGGAAGGACGGACTGGTCCACCTTCTTCGTAAAAGTCTGCCCTTCCTGCTCCCCGCGCTGTCGGTGACCTTCGAGGCGGTGGCCCAGCACTTCGTGGAAGAAGACTCCGGCGGCTCGCCCCGAAAGCAGCGCCGGTCCATCGAACGGCTCCGCCAACGGAGCTTCCCGCAGGGCTTTCAGATCGGACGCCATCTTTTCGACGCGGGTTGCGACTTCGGACTCCGCCGGCAAATGCTCGAGGCTCTCGGCCTGAAAGGTCTCGACGCGCATGAGCTCCATGCCATCGTCAGCGCGGGTTTCGGCCTGAATGGCGACTCGGATGAACGCGCTGGGAGCGACTACATGATTGCCTTCGGTTGAGACGAAATGAAACAGCGTTTTCTGCGATGAGATCACTACGGTTGAGGAATAGATGTAAGGGTACTTGCGGAAGTGCGCCGAATAATCCCGGACCAACTTCTCCAGCAGACGCTGGTCAGGTGCCGGAGCAACTTCTTTGTACTCGACATAGGTCGGCGGCTTTTCCTGAGAAAAGTCCGGAGACGTATCTTCTTCCTTGGCGTGCACCTGAGTGTCGGTTTTTACGTTCAGATACGCTTTCGACGCCTTGCGATATTCCTGGTAGGTCAGGCGCCAGAGTTCGCGAGCAATGGCATTGCGATCATTTTCCAGCGGCAGAGAGCCGGAACTCTTCGCCGACGCACGGTTTTGGGCGTGAGCATTGTCGAGCGCGGGAGTGCCGATCCGCATGGAAACATCCGCAGCGCGATGGCGGCCATGCATCGAACTCATCAGGCTGCCCTGGCTTCCGACCGCCAGAGAACTGGTTTGGTCATACACGGAATAGCTCAGAAAGTAGGGAGCAGGATCCAGCTTGCCCAGGCTGGTTTGGGCGCGCTGCATCTCATCTTGCATGGCCGAGAGCAGCGCATCGGTTTTGTCTCTGTCAGCAGGAGTGGAAGCTGCCCCCGTTTGCACGCTGGCGGCCAGAGCGATGACGAGAATCCATCCCGCAGGACGATTCCCAGATCGATTCTTCATGAGGAGGCGATCTCTCCAAAACTGCACGGAGTAACCCGTAAGCTTAACAGATCGATTTCGCAACTCCTCAGGGATGGGGTCAGGAGCTTGGAGTGAACCTCACGTTGATAAAGGCCTCACGCTGTAAAAGACGATCATTGCCCTCGGTCGGCAAGTAAGAAGAATGCCAAACCACGTCGAGCGCGGCAGCCGCCAGCGCGGGATCGGAAGTCTGCACCACCTCGGCATCCAGAACCTTGCCTTTCTGATCGAGAATCGCGTGGACGATCACGGGTTGGACCACGCCGTTAAATCCTGCGGGGGCTCGAACAGACTCAGGAAAACGGAAGGGGCCGACCATGATCGCTCCAGGTCCGTGCGAGATCATTTTCTTCGTCGGCACGAACTGGTTCGGATCGGGGTTTGCGTCTTGAATATCTTCGAGGTGAATCTGCAGCACGCTGGTGCCGCCTTCCACAATCGTAGTCTGCCGCGGCAAGACGCGACCGTGGAACTCAATGCCACCGTTGTAGTCGTAGACGGAGTAAAAGCCAGGGGCTTCGGAATGAACCCGCAGCAGGCCGGTCTTGGGATCGATGCAAAATTCGTTCTCTTCCCAGCGGCGTCCCGGCGTCGCCGTCGCGTCGTTGCCTGGCCGTGACATCAGGATGCAGGCGACTTCTGTTCCTTCCCACTTCGCAGTAACCATTCGAATCAATGCAGGAGCGAAGTTGCCCACGACTGGCCAGAACACGGAGTTGCGAACCATCTGCAAACGCAGAGGCATGTGCCCACGCGGCTTGTCGTCGTAGGCCTCGCCCTCGTAGAAAATCCTGAGCTGAGAATAGTCCCCCAACCGCGCGGACCAGCGCCAAGTCTGGCCGTTGAGCCAAGTTTCCTCAAGCTCACCGTAACCCTGACTGTGCGAGTCTCCTCCCGTCGAGTTAAACGAAACTTTGATTGAGAAGGGCGCCATGCCGGGCGTGTGCATCGCGCTGTTCTGACGCGCGCGTTCCAGTAGGTTCAGGAGGACGGCTCGCTTTTCCGGCGTGTCCGGAACCACGGTCGGACCGGTCGCCAGTTCTAGCGGATCGTACGGCAGAGGTGCAACCTTGGGCGCCGACTGAGAGAAAGTGCAGGCAACGAAAAGCAGGATGAACAGCGCTAAGCGCGGGGCCCGGATGGACATAAGCCACTCTCCAGCGGACAGGAAAAAATGCTACCCCGGTCTAACGAAATTCGCAAGCCGGTCCGCGCGGCTGCTTCCGCCTTCATTCGAACCGCAGCGCCGTCACGGGATCGACGCGGGTGGCGCGGTAGGCCGGAACCCATACGGCCAAAAGCGCGACCGCGCTCAGCAACAACGGCGTCGCCACAAAGGCCGCAGGATCCCACGCTTTCACTCCGAAGAGGAACCCAGCGAGCAATCGTGTAAGCCCAAAAGCTCCGCCGATTCCAATGACCACGCCGATGCCCGCGAGAACCATCCCTTGACGCACGACCATGTTGCGGATATTCGCGCCCTGCGCGCCCAGCGCCATGCGGATCCCGAGTTCCTGCGTCCGCTGTTGCACAGAGTAAGCCATGAAGCCGTAGATGCCGATGGCCGCCATCAGTAGCGCCGATGAGCCGAAGATGGTCAGCAACAGCATACTGAAGCGCTGCCGCGAGATGGTTGCGATAGCAATTTCATTCATGGTTCGGACGTGGCCCACCGGGAGACCTCCGGTGGCTTCGCGCAAAGCGGCGGCCGTGGGTTTGATGAGTGTGCTGGGCTCCACGCGGCTGCGGACGATCCACCACAACGGCGCAACACGGGAGTTGAGCGCAGTAACTTTGTCGGACATCTGCGCAATCGGGATGTACATGGTGGGAGCGGGATCCTGATCGAGGCTGTCATTCCGCATGTTGCCGGTGACTCCGATGATCTGGCGCGGCGGCTCCGCAAAAACAGGACCCATGCCGACGCCGATGAGCAGGCGGTCCGACAGCGGATCGCCCTGGCGCCAGTATTCCTTTGCCATCGCCTCGTTGATGATGACAACTCCGGGAGCCGAGCCATCGTCATGCTCGGTAAAATTTCGCCCGTGCACGACCGGAACTTTGAATGTATCGAAGTAGCTCCATGACACCGTGAAGATACCGGCTCCGCCTGTGGAAGGGTCGTTGCCCTTTGGGCGGCCAACGATGTCAAAAGGTGTGCCAAAGCCGCCCTGCAGCGGAAGGCAACAGGCGGCGGCAACGCTGGTGACGCCGGGCAGCCCGGTGAGACGCTCGGTGCCGTCACGGACGATCCGAGCAACGCCGGCGGTCTTCTGAAAACGATCTGCGTTGATCGACATGGCCATGGTAAGCACGTTATGCGTGTCGAAGCCGGGATCGACGACCTGGAGATTCCGGAAAGTGCGGATGAGCAGCGCCGCTCCGACCACCAGGATCAGCGCAAGCGCCATTTCACTCACGACCAGCACAGACCGTAACCTGCCGCTGCGGAATCCCACGCCCGAACGGTTACTGCTTTCGTTCAGCGTCGCCGCAAGGTTCGGCCGAGATGCACTGATCGCAGGCACAAGGCCGAACAGGATTCCAGTGATCACAGAGATCGCGAAGGTGAAAAACAGCACGTTCAGATCCAACGCGACCGCGAAACCGTTTTCGCCGATCCGTGGGATGCTGCCGGGACTGATGGCAAGAAGCAATCTAACTCCGACAATCCCAAGAATCAGGCCCAGAATGCCGCCAGTAAGCGACAGCACCAGGCTCTCCGTGAGCAATTGCCGGATGATTTGGACACGGCCTGCCCCGAGCGCAGCCCGGGTGGCCAGTTCGCGTTTTCTGCCAGAAGCGCGGATCAGCAGAAGGTTGCCGACATTGGCGCAGGCGATGAGCAGGACGAACGCAACGGCACCGAGCAGAACGAGAAGCGATGAGCGAGTATCACCGATAATTGATTCCTGCAGAGGAATCACTCCGAAGCTGCTCTCCGGACTGAGAAACTTGGGAAAGATACGGCGATACTCGTCCGCCACGATCTTCATCTGGGCGTTGGCCATTTGCGGCGTGATTCCCGGTTTGAGTCGTGCGGCAACGACAAAATAGTTGGCCAAATCCTGGGAGCTGAGGTCGAACTGGTAGGGCAGCCAGAGATCGCCTCCCGACTCCGTGGCGAAGTTGCGTCCGATGATTCCGACCACGACGAAGGGCTGGCCGTCCAGTTGGATACTTGTGCCCACGATGTTCGGATTGCCACCAAAACGACGCTTCCAGAGCCCATAGCTGAGGACGACGACATGGCCTCCGTTGGGGCTGTCCTCAGCTGCAGTGAAAGTTCGTCCCGCGAGCACGGGCGCCCCAAGCAGCGCAAAGTAGTCGGCGGTAACGTGCACACCCTGCACCTGCTCGGGAAAGTCGCTGCCCGTAAGGTTGAGCCCAGCGCCACCCTGGTCGTATCCCGCGACGTACTGAAAGATGTTGGTTTGCTGCAGCCAAATGTTGAGTTTGGGGACGCTAGCGGCGGTGTCTGTTCCCTGAGGGTCCGTGTTCACCAGTTGCACCAGCGATTCCGGTTCGGGATAGCTGAGTGGCTTGAGCAGGATCGTGTTCACCACCGAAAAAATTGCCGTATTCGCGCCAATCCCAACCGCCAGCACAATGATGGCGGTGGCGGCAAAGCCCGGCGTTTTCGCGAGCGAGCGCAGTACGAAACGCAGATCGCGCCCTGTGTTTTCGATCCAGTCGGAGAAGAGTCGAATCATGGGATCCTCCACCGCGCGTTCGGACGTTAGCAGTCCGTGGAGTCGGAACGAAGCGTCCGAAAAATCTTGCAAGTTGAAGCCGGGCTCTGCGTCCTCGGTGTCCTCTGTGGTTAAGTCACAGCGGACACGGATATCTCGCTACTCGCTGGTGAAGTAGTCTACCGTGACCGGATTCTCAAACAACGAATAGTCGCGCGTCACCACGGTGATGCCGCTCTCCGTCACGAAATACCGCTGCCGGTCGGCCTCGGCGTCATAACCGATCGTCGTGCCCTCGGGGATATGCACGTCGCGGTCGAGGATCGCCTTGCGAATGCGGCAACGCCGGCCGACGCTCACATGCGAGAACAGAATGCAGTCGTCGACTTCGGAATAGGAATTGACGCGCACATCCGGCGAAAGCACCGAGTTCTTCACCTGCCCGCCCGATACGATGCATCCATTAGAAACGATGGAATCGAGCGCGGTACCGGTTCGTCCCGCCTCGGCAAAAACGAATTTCGCCGGCGGATACTGCCGCTGGTGCGTGCGGATCGGCCACTCTTCGTCGTACAAGTTGAAGATGGGCGAGACTGACACGATATCCATGTTGGCTTCGTAGTAGGCCTCGAGCGTGCCCACATCGCGCCAGTAGAGCGCCTCTTTCTTGTTCTCGTCGACGAAGTCGTAGGCGAATACGCGGTAATCATCGACCATCTTGGGCAGAATATCTTTGCCGAAATCGTGGCTCGACTGCGGATTCTCCGCGTCCTTCAGCAGCACGGGAATCAGCACGTCGGCATTGAACAAATACACGCCCATCGATGCCGCGACCTTTTCGGGATTCAACGGCGACCGCAGCGTGGTTATCTTCGGCTTTTCCTGAAACCCGTTGATGCGGCCGTCTTTGTCGACGTCGACCACGCCGAGCTGGTAGGTCTGCGCGGGATCGCTCTGAATCGTCGCCAGCGTGATATCGGCCGCCGAGTCCAGGTGCTGCGTCATCATCTTTCCGTAATCCATCTTGTAGATGTGGTCGCCGGAAAGAATGAGAACGTGCTTGGGCTGCTCTGAGCCAATCGAATAAATATTCTGGTAAACCGCATCCGCCGTACCCTGATACCACTGGTCGCTCACCCGCTTCATCGGAGGCAGCACTTCCACGAACTCCCCCACCTCGCGGCCCAGAATGTTCCAGCCCTCGCGGATGTGCCGGTTCAGCGAGAGCGCCTTGTATTGCGTGAGGATATAGACCCGGCGCAGGTCGGAATTCAGGCAATTGGAAAGGGTGATGTCGATGATGCGATAGATGCCGCCAAACGTAACCGCTGGCTTGGCCCGGTCGCGAGTCAAAGGATAGAGCCGCTCGCCGGCGCCGCCTGCCAATAGAACCCCGAGAGTATCTTTCATTACTACCCCTCAGATTCCGTCGTTGTACCGTTCGCCCCAGCGGAATCTCGCTTCCCGCACGGCAGATGCGAAGAGAAAAAAGTAGATGTTAGCACAGGTGACCGAAGTTGCTCCCGTTCTCGCATAGCCGGACGCAGTGCAGGCTGAGGACACTCTCCAATCCAGGTGTCATCCTGACCGGAGCCGTTCTTCAGGCGAAGGGAAAGATCTCACATCACAACGAACCCCAACATCAGAGCCTCTCCGTCGAATCGACAAGTCCTATAATGCTCCACGATGCCCGCTGGCACATAAGCCCTGGAGACGGATTTGCCCAGAAAAACGATCTTGCGGCAGAAGGAACCGACGCCTTCCGTGAATAAGGAGAATTCCCGCCTCGAGCAAGCACTGGGAATGCAACAGCGCGTCACCCGCCGTGATTTTCTGAACGCCACGCTGCTGGCTTCAGGGAGTATGCTGCTGAATTCGCTGTCACCGGCCGATCTGCTGGCGGCACGCGCAGCGGAACGCCCGGATGAAGACGAGCTCACTGGCTACGGCGGCATTGGCGACTACGCAAATTCCAACGGCAACACGCTCTCGGTACTGAACGCCGGACACGAAATCCGCGATGGCCGTTTCGAGAATCTCCCCGCCAGCGTGATCGAAACCGGAGAAACCTACGACTGCGTGGTGGTCGGCGGCGGCATCAGCGGTCTGGCTGCAGCCCTGATTTTTCAACGGCAGGCCGGGTCGGGCAAGACTTGTCTTGTACTCGATAACCATCCCCTCTTCGGTGGCGAAGCCAAGCGTAACGAATTCCTTGTCGACGGTCACCGGCTAGTCGCGCACCAGGGATCGGCATTCTTCCCGGTTGCCTATCCTCATGGCTTCATCGAACACTTCTACGAATCGATCGGCCTCAAGACACCGCGCCTCGAATATCAGAAGTGGGGCAGTTCAGAGCCCGAGATGCAACTGAGCCGCACGCCGTACTTAGGCTCGGCCCCGAATAGCACATACTTCGGCGCGAAGTTCGGCCAGCAGCAAGGATTGTGGCTGACCGACCCGTGGGGCAAGGACCTCGAAGGAGCTCCAGTTCCGTCAAAAGCGAAAATGGAGTTGGCGAAGTTCCAATCCGCCGGCGATTCAGCCGACCATGCTCCGCAATACACCGGCGACGCCATATCGCGCCGCCTCGACACCATCACGCTCGAAGATCACATGATCGAACGCCACGCCATCAGCCGTGAGACCATCCGCACCTTCCTGTCTCCCGGTGAGGGCGGAGGCTACGGCCTTGGCCCCGATGCGCTCTCCGGCTTCACGGCCTACGCTGCCGACATGCTGCATCCCCTCGACATCAGCGACGAAACCGGCACGCAAATGTTCCCCGACGGCAACGGCGGCATTGCCCGCCTGATCACGAAGACGCTGATTCCAGAATCGATTGCGGGTGATCACTCGCTGCAGAACGTGTGTTGCAATGCGGTTAACTTCGCCGCACTTGACCTCGCCGGAAGCCCTGCGCGCATCCGTCTGGATTCGACCGCGGTCTGGGTAAAGCACGATGGCGATCCCGCAAAGTCTCAGTTCGTCAGCGTAGCCTACACGAGCGCCGGAAAAATGTATCGGGTGAAAGGGCGCTCCGTCGTCATGGCGGGCGGAAGCTGGACCACTCGCCATATCGTGCGCGATCTTTCACCAGATCGGGTGCAGGCGTACAGCCAGTTCTATCGCACACCCTGCATGATGGCGAACGTCGCGGTGCGCAACTGGCGCTTCCTTTACAAGATGGGAATCTCCGGCTGTCAGTGGTTCGAAGGCCTGGGAAATTACATGCAGGTCCGCAAGTTCGCAACCTGCGGCGCGGACACGCCCACGATCGGACCTGACTCGCCCACCGTTCTCAGCGTGAAGGTTCTCTACACCTACCCCGGCCAGCCTACCGAGCAGCAGGGACACATGGGCCGCGCGGAACTCATCTCCACTCCGTTCCGAGAATACGAACGCCAAATTCGCCAGCAGTTTACGACGATGTTCGCCCGCGCCGGATTCGACACATCCCGCGACATCGCCGGAATCATCCTGAACCGCTGGGGGCACGCCTATCTCAGCCCCGCCCCAGGATTCTTCTTCGGCAAAGACGGCAAACCCGCCCCCGGCGACGTGCTGCGAGCAGCTCCTTTTGGCAGAATCGCCTTCGCAAACACAGATCTTTCCGGAGTAGCCGATCACAGGTCTTCGATTATTGAGGCGGATCGTGCGGTTGGGCAGTTGCTGGATCAGGTGGTGTCGGGGTAATCAACCAGAAGTAAACAAGCAAAGTTCTGTCATCCAGAGCGGAACCGCCTTTCAGGCGAAGCGAAGGATCTCAGTCAAATCAGGTGCAAACGCTCTACTTATCCTTGTCCGGCTTGTCCTTCTCCAGCTTCTCTTCGTCGATCTTGATGCGCAACGACTTCAGAAATTTCAAGTCCTGATCGTTAATCTTGAACTCAGGATTCGTCGACAAAGTGGTCACGAGCGAAGTCTTGTCCGGCGACTTCTCCCCTTGCTTGCTGACACCTATGGTAGCTTCCAGCACCAGGAAAATGTCATACCCACCCTCCTTGATACGGGATACAACTTCGGAAATCTGCTCGGAGTCGGAAAGAGATTCGTTGATCGCATCGCCGAGCTCTTTCATGAGTTGCTTCAGTTGTGGATCCACGGCGTCCCCCCGAACGAAATCGCTAGCTTACGATCTTTAGATGCAGCAGCCGCGGGATCGGTTCGCCAGTCACCGCTCGCCGCGTTGCGTCATTGTAGCGCCGTAGGCTGTTAAAATCGAGGCTGTGAGTAAAGTTTCTGCCTTCCGAAAGTTGGGGATCGTGGCCCAAGTCGCGGGACGCCAGGCTGGGCGCAACCGCACCCTCAGCGCGGCCATGAGCGGGATCCGCACGACCGGCCGCTCCGTAGGGCGCGCCGCTCACCAGTTGTGGCTCGAGGTCACGGGATTCTTCTTCCTCATCATGACCCTTGGCTTTGCCACGGGCTCAGTCAAGGAGTACGGCAAATACCATGCCGGGACATCTGGTTTCGGTCGCCTGGCGATTGCCTTTTGCTTCACGCTCACATTTGCCTGGTTCGCACTGAGTTCGTTCTGGCGCGCACGAAGGAGAGGCCAGCGCCCTTGAACTTGCGCTGAACAGGCAGGGCATACGGACAGTTCCAGGAGAGGTCGTCAGGTGGAAATGGAATGACGGAAAAGCTGAAGGCCCGCCCCAGCAGCACCGAGATTGAAACTTCCTCCCATATTCCGGTCAATCCCCTCTACACTCCCGCCGACCTAAAAGGCTCCGACTACGAAAGCGAAGTCGGATATCCCGGCGAATATCCTTTCACCCGCGGCGTGCAGGCCACCATGTACCGCGGCCGCCTCTGGACCATGCGTCAGTATGCCGGCATGGGCGACGCCGAAGAATCCAACCGGCGCTACAAATATCTGTTGGCCAATGGCACTACCGGGCTGTCGGTCGCATTCGATTTGCCTACGCAGATCGGTCTCGACTCGGATCATCCCCTGGCCGTCGGCGAAGTCGGCAAGGTCGGCGTCGCCATCGACTCCATCGAAGACATGCAGCGCCTCTTCGACGGCATCGAACTCACCAAGATTTCTACATCGATGACCATCAATGCGACGGCGTCGATCCTCCTCGCCCTGTACGTCGCCGTCGCCCGCCGTCAGGGTGGCGATCCGCGCAAATTGTCCGGCACGGTGCAGAACGACGTGCTCAAGGAATACATCGCCCGCGGGACTTACATTTATCCGCCGCAGCAGGCCATGCGTGTCATCACCGACATGTTTGCCTGGGCCAACGAGAACCTGCCCGACTGGAACACGATTTCAATTTCTGGCTACCACATGCGCGAGGCCGGATCCACCGCCGTGCAGGAAGTCGCCTTCACGCTTGGCAACGGCATGGCCTACGTCGAAGCCGCGATCAAAGCTGGCCTTGATGTCGACAAGTTCGCGCCGCGCCTGTCTTTTTTCTTCAACGCCCACAGCAACTTCCTGGAAGAAGTCGCCAAGTTCCGCGCCGCCCGCCGCATGTGGGCGCGCATCATGCGCGAACATTTCAAATCCAGAAATCCCAAGTCGTGGATGCTCCGCTTCCACACCCAAACCGCCGGATCGACTCTCACCGCGCAGCAACCGGAAAACAACATCGTTCGCACCGCGATTCAGGCGATGGCGGCTGTTCTCGGCGGAACGCAATCGCTGCACACCAATTCTTACGACGAAGCTCTGGCTCTGCCCACCGAGCAGGCAGCCCGCATCGCCCTGCGCACCCAGCAAGTAATCGCCTACGAGTCGGGCGCCCCGCAGACGATCGATCCGCTGGCCGGATCGTATTACGTCGAGTCGCTCACGAACGAAATTGAAAAGCGCGCGGCTGAATATCTCGGAAAAATCGAAGTTCTCGGCGGAATGCTGAAGGCCATCGAGCGCGGCTTCGTTCAGCACGAAATTCAAAACGCGGCCTATGAATACCAGCAGGCTGTCGACGAAGAGCGGGCCATCGTGGTCGGTGTAAATCGTTTCGAAGTCGAAGAAGAAAAGCCGATCCCGATTCAGCGCATCGATCCCGCTCTGGAGCCGAAGCAGGTAGAACGCCTGCGCGCCCTGCGAGCCAAGCGCGAAGCAGGCCCGTGGAAAGCTGCTCTAACAGGCGTGGAAGACGCAGCGCGATCGGGCGCCAATGTCATGCCGCGCATCCTGGCCGCAGTCGAGGCCTCAGCCACCGTGGGAGAAATCTCCGACGCAATGCGCCGCGTCTTCGGCGAATACAAAGAAGCAGTTGTGATCTAGCGTGAGGACTGGAAAGCCCAAGGTTTCCTTCGTGAACCTTCGTGCCCTTGCTGGTTGATGATTTTGAGGGGTACCCGCACTACGCCGGCTGCGCTTGCATCTCCGCGACAGTCGCGTCCAGATGCGCCAGCGTCTCGTCTACCGTCAACGAATACATCTCGCGGCCCAGCCCCTCACCCGCTTCGAGAGCAGTCTTCAGATAATGCCCAGCAATCTCCTGGGCCAGCGAATCCGTAATAATCTTGCCGGTCCGTTTCTTGTATTCCACCCAAGCTGGATGCGGCAGCGCCACCCACACCTTGCGCCCATCCACCAGGAATTTGATGTCCACCGCGTCCGCGTGCCGCGTGGCAATCGCGACGATCATTGCCTGATACACGCAATGCACTGGCTTCTTGGTCCACCGATCAGTGGCAGTAAAGTTCGCAAACATGCATAAAACTATAGCGGACAGCTCGCAGCCGTAGCAAACCGCAAATACTAGCGATCATTCCCGGCGTCATCCTGAACCGAGCCGTTCTTCAGGCGCAGTGAAGGATCTCACGCGTTGTTGACGCCGCGCGGCACTCGCTGCTAATGTCTGCCTTCGCCCAAGGGACTCCCATGCTCAAGAAGATCTTGCCCTGCACGATGCTCGTTCTCTCCACGATTCTGGCGCAAGCCGCAACCGCCAAGCCCGCCGGCCAGCGCTTCGAAGTTTCCTTCCCCAAGGAAATGAGCGCCGCTCCGCTCGACGGACACGTGCTGCTCCTGATCTCCAACAACGACACCAAAGAGCCGCGCTTCCAGATCAGCTTCATGACGGCAGAGTCCCAGCAGGTCTTCGGCGTCGACGTCGACGCGCTAGCTCCAGGTGCACCCGCCATCATCGACGCATCGACTCTCGGCTATCCCGCCGAAAGCCTGAACGACATCCCCGCTGGCGACTATTGGGTGCAAGCCGTCCTCAACATCTACGAAACCTTCCACCTCGGCAACGGCCGCACCCTGAAGCTTCCGCCGGATAAAGGCGAAGGCCAGCACTGGGCAGTCAAGCCCGGCAACCTCTACAGCAAGCCGGTCAAGATGCACCTCGATCCCAAGTCCGGACTAACCGTCCGCATCTCGCTCACCGAAAAAATGCCATCGGTCGCAGACAATCCGAAAGGGGTCGACTCGCTTCTGGGATGGTCCGGCGCCAACGAAGATCACGCCATCGTCGACAACAAGTGGGTCAAGCACATCCGCATCCAAAGCGATCTGCTCACCAAGTTCTGGGGACGCCCAACCTATCTCGGCGCCGTCGTCCTTCTTCCCGACGGATGGGACGAGCATCCCGACGCGCACTACCCGCTCATCGTTGAACAAGACCACTTCGCTCGCGACCTACCCGGAGTGGTGGCGTTCCGCACTCAGCCGCCCACCGACAGCATGAAAGGCGGCGAACTGCGAGCGGCGAAGAATGGCTACAAGCTCTATCAGGACTGGACCGCCGGCCGACTCCCACGCGTGATCGTCCTCACTATCCAACACGCTACGCCCTACTTCGACGACTCCTATGCCGTGAACTCTGAAAACGTTGGCCCCTACGGCGACGCCATCACGCAGGAACTCATCCCGTACATCGATAAGCAATTCCGCGGCATCGGCCAGGGATGGGCCCGCGCCGTGTACGGTGGTTCCACCGGCGGATGGGAGAGCCTGGCCTCACAAGTCTTCTATCCTGACTTCTACAACGGGGCCTGGGTCTTCTGTCCTGACGTCGTCGACTTCCGCGCCTACATGACCATGAATCTCTACGACGACAGCAACGCCTTCTGGATCGAAAGTCCCTACGCGCGCGTGCCCCGGCCCTCCGTTCGCCAACCCGACGGCCTTATCCTCTCGACCATGGAGCAGATGAACCGCTTTGAACTCGTGCAGGGAACGCACAGCCGATCAGGCGAGCAACTCGACACCTGGCAAGCGGTCTTCAGCACCGTCGGCGACGACGGATACCCCAAGCCCATCTTCAACAAGCGCACCGGCGAAATCGATCATGAAGTCGCGAAGTACTGGAAGGAGCACTACGATCTCAGTGCCATCATGCAGCGCGACTGGAAGACGCTCGGCCCCAAACTTGCGGGCAAACTACATCTCTACGTCGGCGAGGCCGACACCTTCTACCTCGATCGCGCAGTGCACCTGCTGAAAGATTTCCTGGAGTCCACCACCGATCCCTACTACCACGGCACCTTCGACTTCGGCGTGCGAAAGCCGCACTGTTATCCCGGAGAGTTCGATCCAGCGGTGGGATTGAACCAGCACTACTGGCCCGAGATGGTGAAGCACATGGAGCAAACAGCCCCGGCCGGGGCCGACCTGAAGAGCTGGAAATACTGAATCGAGACGAGGTTAGGGACAAACGACAAACGCCTGCTCAACCGTGGAAGAGCGGCCCTTCAGGGCCGCGTTGAATGACGTGGAAATCAGCGGGCTTCAGCCCCTGTGGTCGATTTCCCTGGTGCTGCCGGAGCCGAGGAATCCTTCCTGTAACATAGAATGGTGCCAACCCGGGCCCCAATTAAGTCCAAGCTCACCGTCCTTCGCGCCAAACACCTGAGTGAATTTCCCTGGCTCGTGCACGGCTTCTCCACGCGCGTCGGCGGATCCTCCCGCGCCTACGGCAAGGCCGACCTCAACCTCGGCCTCACTAAGGACGACTCCAAGACCGCAGTCGAACGCAACCGTGCCGCTTTTCTCCGCGAAATCGGAGCCGTCACGCGCAAGCGTGCGGGAAAAGATCCATGTGGGGACAGCCGCCCTCGGTTGTCCAGTCGAGCGAAGCTCGACGGCAACTGCCTCTGGCCCCTGGTCACCATCCGCCAGATGCATTCCGACATCATCCGCTGCATCGACGCAGTCCCTGGTTCGACCGCGCAAGAGCCTCTCAGTGGCGACGGCCTCATCACCGCCACTCCCGGCCTGCTGCTTGCGATCCAAACCGCCGACTGCCTTCCTGTCATCCTCGTCGATACCAAGCGCGACGTCGTCGGCGTCTTTCACGCCGGATGGCGCGGCACGGTGCACCGCATCGTCGAAAAAGGCGTCGGCGAAATGCACCGCTGCTACGGCACGAACCCTCGTGATCTCAAAGCCGCGATCGGTCCCGGAATTCAAGGCTGCTGCTACGAAGTCGGAGAAGAAGTCCGCATCAAGTTCGAATCGCAGTTCGAATACGGCGCCAGCCTCTTCCGCGAGGTCAAAGACTCCGATCCGGTCCGCGAAAAATATCCGCTCCTGTTCCTCACCGCCCGCGCCCCCGGCCACAGCGAGTTGCCCAAGAAGATTTTCCTGGATCTCGTCGAAGCGAACCGCCAGCAACTCCTAGCTACAGGCGTGCCCAAGAAGAGCATCGAAACGTCCCCACTCTGCACCAACTGTCACCCCGAGTTGCTGTTCTCCTACCGAGCCGAAAGAGGCAAAACCGGCCGCATGATGGGCGTAGCCGGGATTCGGGAGTGAGGGATGAGCGAGGCAAAGCTAATGAACCTGATCACACCAGTTATCCGATAAACTGACGGTGCATGTCCCGACGCAGAGACGAACTCGTCCCTAACCAATCCAACGTCGTCGTGCTGGAAAGCTATGTTTCTTCGTCCGAAGGGCCGACGATTCGTATAGATGTTCAGAGTTTGGCTCGACTGAATGAATTGGAAGCCTTGCTGCGGTCTCTAGCCAGCGGCAAGTTTCAGCGGGTTCTGCTTTCCCACATCGTGGACGCACACTGGGTTCATCCTTTGGAAGACGTTGTGCTGACGGTATCAGAGAGAAACTCTAACCTCAGCAATGACCATCACGGTGAGCGACTGATCTGCAAATGGACAGAACCAGCCGAAGGCTGGCTGGAGTCGGCTGAGAAAATCGCTGCACTGGTGGCGTCCGGCAAGCCATGTCACCAATATTTCACAAGCGGGCACGCCAATTCTCTAACGATAGAACTTGCATACCCGGAATAGCGTTTTGATGGTAGGTGAATCGATATCTCACTTGCCATCACCACCGAACGCCGCCCTACCTCCCACATCTGCTATCGTGCCGAAGATCCCGCTGTCTGAGCATTTTGAGGCCACCACTTGAAACCAAGACTCGCAACCGCATTCTTATTCGCGCTAATCCTTTCCGCCATCTCAGCCTCCACCCAGGTCTCCGCCAACCAGATCGACGCCATCTTCGCCCCGCTCAACTCCACCACCGCTCCCGGCGCCGCAGTCCTCGTCATCCACAACGGCAAGCGCGTTTTCCGCCGCGGATACGGCGTCACCGACTTGCGCACCCTCCACCCCATCGACGACACGACAGACTTCCGTCTCGCATCTTTCACCAAGCAGTTCACAGCGGCCTGCATCATGCTGCTCGTCCACGCCGGCAAACTCCATTACGACAACCATCTCACCGACATTTTTCCCGAGTTCCCCGCCTACGGAAAATCCATCACAATCCGCAATCTGCTCAATCACACCTCCGGCCTGCAAGACTATGGCGACCTGATGATGAAGCAATATCCCAACACGCCAGAGGACAAAGTTGCGCAGATTCTCGACGCCGGTGTCCTAAAAATCCTCGAGCAGCAAACCAGCGGAGAATTCCCTCCTGGCTCGAAGTGGGAGTACAGCAACTCAGGCTATGCGGTGCTCGCGATGATCGTCGAGAAAGTTTCCGGCCAGCCCTTCGGCCAGTTCCTGCACGACAGAATCTTCGTCCCTCTGAAGATGAATCACACTCTCGCCTACGAGAAGGGCAAGAACGAAGTCCCGCACCGCGCCTACGGCCACACCAAAGAAAAAGGCGTCTGGCACGAAACCGATCAGAGTCCGACCTCAGCGGTCCTCGGCGACGGCGGCATCTACTCTTCGCTCGACGACCTCGCCAAATGGGATCAAGCCCTGCGCAATCACACCCTGTTGAGCGCGGAGGAAATGAAACCCGCCCTCACTCCCGTGCAGCCGACCGGCGGCCCGGCGAAGTACCCTGACGGCTCCACCCTGAGCTACGGCTTCGGATGGTTCCTCGATCCGTACGAGGGCCACAAACGCATGTCGCACGACGGCAGCACGGTCGGCTTCCGCACCACCATTCAGCGCTTCCCCGACGACAATCTGACGATCATTGTGCTGGCCAACCGTGCCGACATCAATCCCGACGTCGCACTGAAGGTGGCCGACCTGTATCTGAAAAAGTAAACACGTAGCCCCGGACGCATTCGTCCGGGCGGTTTTGCCGATCGCGGTTCGTGCACGTGGGCTCGCGTCGCTTGCAGAGCGGACCAATGCGTCCGCCCCTGCGTGGTTTTTGGATTCCGAATCTGACTTGGGCTCTACGCCGTCGGAGGCGTAGAAGCAGCTGGCGCCGCTGGAGTCGCCGCCACCGCCGAATCGTTCACCAGATCCTTCAATTCCTTGCTCGGCTTGAAGAACGGAATCTTCTTCGCTGGCACTTCCACGCGCTCGCCGGTCTTGGGATTGCGCCCCACGCGCGGCTTGCGCTGCCGTGTACGAAAACTGCCAAAGCCGCGGATCTCGATCTTGTCGCCGGCTCGCAGCGAGCGCACCACGCTGTCAAAGATCGTCTCCACAATCACTTCACTGTCTTTCCGCGTAAGTTCTGCCAAACGCGAGACTTCGTCAATCAGGTCGGCTTTGGTCATAGATCCTTCTTCCCGAATCTTCGGCCGGCGCCAAGTCCTTACAACTCACTCGAAAACTCCGCAGGTGCGGTACTCCGAGCGGCTCGAACTGCGCCCTCATCCTTCATAACCTTCTCAAATTTCAGGGGTTGTACGCAAGTGGGAATCTGGAGTCACAACATCCTGAAGTACAACAGCGTTGCGCCACCCAGCTTCACCTGGCCTCAATTACTTCCACAGGTAGTAGAACCCGACCTGCTGCTCCAGCATCTTCTCCCGCCCCGGCAGGAACTGCGAAACATCTCCCAGCAACAGATCCATCAGAGTCTTACGGTCGCGATCGGGACGCACCAGCGTCGGCTCACCCTTGATTCCCACCGACTTCGCCGTGTCCGCCACAGCAGTCTCAAAGTCACCCACGCCATCGATCAACTTCATCGACATCGCCTGCTCGCCGGTCCAGACTTTACCGTTAGCGATCGACTTCACGTCTTCGAACTTCATCCCGCGCCCTTCGCTCACCGCTTGCACGAATTGCCCAAACATGTTGTCGATCAGGGCCTGCATGTAAGCCTGCTCGTTCGGCGTCAGATCGCGTGCCGGATTCCCTGTATCTTTGAACTCGCCGGTCTTGATCACGACATCTTTCAGCTTGGCCCACTTGAGCAGATCGCCATAGTTGACCCACTGCGCGATCACGCCGATCGACCCCACAATGCTGCCCTGATCGGCATAAATCTTGTCCGACGCCGACGCCACGTAATATGCCCCGCTCGCGCCAACGGTCTCGATCGACACCACGACGCGCTTCTTTTTCTCTCTGCGAATGCGCTTGACCTCGCGGTAAATTTCCTCAGAAGCAGCCACCCCACCGCCCGGAGAATTCACGTGGATGATGATGGCCTTGATCGACGAGTCATCGCCGAATTTCTTGAGCTGTCCTACGACCGGCTGCGGCGAAAGGATCACTCCATCCAGATCGACCACCCCGATGCGGTCGCCGAAGCTGGTAATCCCGGCATCCGCGCCGCCCGCATGCAGCGTCATGTACACCAGCGTAAATACGGCCAGAACGAAGAGGAAAAAGGCTCCTCCCCCAATCAAAATCCAAAGCAGTGTGCGCGAGCGTCCTTCAGGCATGAAGAAAGTTTAGCACCACTGGCATTCGGACAGCACAGCGGAGGAGCGGACTTCAGTGCCGTGGAACACCTCCCTGCATTCGCAAAGGGAACAGCAGCATTCACCACCGTGGAAGAGCGCTGCTTCTTCGGTACCGTGAAAGAGCGGCGCTTCAGCGCTGCGTAAGGCGCGTCGAATCAACTGGGCTTCTGCCCCTGTGGTCGCCTAGGCCCCAACGACCTTGAGCGCCGCCTTGTGCACGCCCACCTCAACCGGCGTGCAGCAGACATATTCTCCATCCGCATAAACATCAAGCGGAAGGTCCGTCTCCACACGCACCCGGCAGACCTGAAAGTACTCCACTTCCCGAATGCCCAGATGACGACCGGCGTAGACCGTGGGGAACATGCAAAAAAGTTTGAACGGATCGACCGCTCCAACGATGCAAACGTCGAGCAGTCCATCATCCATCGTGGCCCGGGGCGCGATCTTCATTCCGCCGCCATACATCGGAGTATTGGCAAACGCGGCCAAAATCGTAGGTTGATCGCTGCGAGTAGTCCAGCTTGCGCCATCCGCCGCAGAGGTCGTAACCTTCATCGGCAAAGGCGCAAACGTAAAGATCGTTGGAGCGAGACTCATCACGTAGCCTCCGTGTCCTCGCAACCATCGGGGCAACCGATTTGCCCGCCGCGCCACCTGGCCATCGAGCCCTACACCTGCCACGCAACAAAAGTACCGAGACGCATGAAGCGCAGAAGTATCTGGGGTTGAAGTGTGTCGCGCGGGCTCCTCGACCGCGCTCTCGAGTGGAGCAATCACTCCCAAATCAATAGCGCGCACATTCTCTGCACGAACTCCGCCAGCGCCGCCGCAGTATTTCCGCCAAGCCGCCAGCGAATCCCGCACCCGCCGCAGCCCCAGCGAACGCGCGAAATCATTGCCACTACCCGCCGGCACCACCAGTACCGGCAGGCCCAACCGAACCAACTGCGCCAGATGCCGATGAACCGTCCCATCCCCACCAAACAGTAGGACAACATCAGCCATCCCGTCCGAGGACGGCACGCCCATCATCCACTCGACGCCCTTCTCCGACTGAAATGGTCGCAGCTCCTTCGGAGAACACCCCAACCCGAGAATGGCCGCCGCGCGCACGTCGCGGAGAGAGTAGCAGAATCGCCTATGTAGGGACAGCCGCCTTCGGCTGTCCCCCGGGCGAAGCGCGGGACTGCAATCGCCTTCACACAGCAGAAGGATTTACCGAGGTTTCCTCAAGCGCCACCTAATCCTACTTCCCCAACCCGGCCAACTGCTGGCATGATGAGCACAGCCACTGGGGAGGTCCTGCTGTGAAATTCGGCTGGTTCACGGGTGCTCTTTGTCTCGCGCTTTCGTGGTTCTTGACAAGCTGCGGCGGCAGCAGTCCTATGGTGAAAAGCGCCGCCGCTCCCTCCATCACAACTCAGCCCTCGAACCAGTCCGTCACCGTCGGGTCAACCGCAACCTTCTCCGTCGTGGCCACGGGCACTACTCCCTTGACCTACCAGTGGCAGATGGGCACGACCCCAATCACGGGCGCGACCGCGGCGAGCTACACGACAGCGGCCACCACTTCCTCCGACAACGGATCTCAATTCGAAGTGGTTGTGACCAATTCGATCGGCAGCATAACCAGCAACGCGGCGACGCTCACAGTCACACCAGTGCTCCCCTCCAGCACCGATGTGTTGACTTACCACAACGACATCGCCCGCACCGGGCAGAATCTGAATGAAACCGTCCTGACCCCGAGCAACGTCACGTCGGCGAAATTTGGGAAACTCGGCCTCTACTCTGTCGATGGCCTTGTCGACGCCCAGCCCCTTTACGCCTCCAGCGTCGTGGTGCCGAGTAACGGCACCCACAACATCCTGATCGCCGCCAGCGAGCATGATTCGGTATACGCCTTCGATGCAGACACTGGTGCAACCATCTGGCATAGCTCCGTGCTGAAGTCAGGCGAGACAACTTCGGACAACCGCGGCTGTAGCCAGGTGACGCCAGAGATTGGTGTGACTTCGACGCCGGTCATCGATCGCACGAGCGGTACGAATGGAGCTGTCTACGTCGTCGCGATGTCAAAAGACGGTTCCGGCAACTATCACCAGCGCCTTCACGCGCTCGATCTCGCGCTCGGAACGGAATTGTTCAGCGGCCCCGTGGATATCCAGGCAACCTATCCCGGAACAGGCGACAACAGTAACGGCAGCAGCGTGATGTTCGACCCAGGACAGTACGAGGAGCGGGCCGGGTTGCTGCTCATGAACGGTATCGTGTATACGGGCTGGACCTCGCACTGCGATATCCGCCCGTACACGGGATGGATCATCGCCTATAGCAAATCCGCTCTAGCGCAGACCAGCGTGCTCAACATAACTCCAAACGGCAACGAGGGTGCGATTTGGATGGCAGGCGCCGGACTGGCCGCGGACACTTCGGGCAACATCTACTTCCTTGACGCCAACGGCGACTTCGATACCAACCTGAATTCCAGCGGCTTTCCCAGCAACGGCGACTACGGCAACGCCTTCATGAAGCTCTCGACCTCCGCCGGACTCGCGGTGGCGGATTACTTCGAGATGTACAACCAGTCATCCGAGAATGGCAGTGACACCGACCTGGGCTCCGGCGGAGCCATGGTCCTTCCCGATCTCAGCGACGGAGCGGGCCACACCATGCACCTCGCGGTCGGCGCCGGCAAGGACTCGAACCTCTACGTGGTAAATCGTGACGCGATGGGAAAATTCAACGCCAGCAACAACAACAGCATCTACCAGGAACTCGCTGGGGCTTTACCGGGTGGAGTCTTTGCCATGCCCGCCTACTTCAACAACACGGTATACTACGGATCGGTGGGGAGCCCGATTCAGGCTTTCACGATCACGAACGCAAAGTTGTCGACCAGTGGCGCAGCCCACACGGCAAACAGCTTCGGATATCCCGGAGCGACTCCGAGCGTCTCGGCCAATAGTGCGAGCAACGGGATCGTGTGGGCCGTTGAAAACAGTAGTCCTGCCGTTCTGCACGCCTTCGATGCTGGCACGCTGAACGAACTCTACAACAGCAACCAGGCCAGTAGCGGCCGCGACCATTTCGGCAACGGCAACAAGTTCATGGTGCCCACAATAGTGAACGGAAAAGTGTTTGTAGGCACGCCCAACGGAGTAGCAGTCTTCGGGCTGCTGCCCTGAGCTGAGATTCCCTATATTCATGTCATCCTGAGGAGTGGAGTTCTGCGCAAAGCGCAGAACTCCCGACGAAGGATCTATGCAATTTCACACCATGGCTGGGCGCATGCCAGGTTCCTGAACTTGCCAGAACTTGCGCCGATGGTTGCGGTATCTTCAACTCTGCCCGGGGATGACTGGGAGTTCACGGGTGAGTAAGGAAGATCTTCTTCACCTTCTTACCCATGCGAATCACAAGAGGTTCGCCAGGGTGAACAAGAATCGCTGGCCTTTCGATCTCGTGACCGTTAATGTTCACCGCCTTCTCCTTGATCTTGCGCCCCGCTTCGGATGTCGAAGCAGCCAGTCCGGCCTCTCGAAGTAACTTGTCTGCCCGTAGAATCTCTGGGTCCGAAAGGTCTGAAGTGATTCTCTGAGGCACGCCGCCTTCACCCGAATTGGGAACCACATCTGCGATATTGACTCTGGTGCCGTTGACTTTAGCGGCGCTAACTCTGACCTCCTCCACGTGCTCCGGCACCTCGTCCTTCTGAAACTGCTTCGCCCAGTCCTCCCCCGCTTTTTCCGCCACCTCCGGCGAATGGAAGTCCGCCACGATCCTCCGCGCCAGATCCTTCTTCGCCGCCATCGGATGCGTCCCGGTCTTCATCTTCTCGATGTCCGCCACCTGAACATCCGTCAGGAGTTCGTAATAACGCCACATCATCCCGTCGGAGATGCTCATGATCTTCCCATACATCTCCCGCGGCGGCTCGTGAATGCCGATCGCATTGCCCAGCGACTTCGACATCTTCTGCACGCCGTCCAGCCCTTCCAGAATCGGCGTGGTCAGCGCCACCTGCGACTCCTGACCGTACGCGCGCTGCAGTTCGCGCCCCACCAGCAGATTGAATTTCTGGTCCGTCCCTCCGAGTTCCACATCGGATTCGAGCGCCACCGAGTCATATCCCTGCACCAGCGAATACAGCAACTCATGAACCGAGATGGGCTTCTCCTCCTGAAAACGCTTGTGAAACTCCTCCCGCTCGAGCAACTGCGACACCGTATACTTCGACATCAGCCGCACGAAGTCGTCGGGCGTGAACGCGCCCATCCAGCGCCGGTTAAAATCAATCACCGTCTTCTTCGGATCGAGAATCTTGAAAACCTGCGCCTTGTAAGTCTCCGCATTCTGCTCGATCTGTTCGCGGCTGAGCGGCGGACGCGTCGCCGAGCGCCCGGTGGGATCGCCGATCATTCCCGTGAAATCGCCGATCAAAAAGATCGCCGTGTGCCCCAGATCCTGAAAATGCTTGAGCTTGCGCAGCACGACCGTATGCCCCAGGTGCAGATCCGGCGCGGTCGGGTCCATCCCGAGCTTCACGCGCAGGGGCTTGCCCGTAGCCCGCGACTTCTCTAGCTTGGCGCGCAGTTCGGCCTCGCGAATAATTTCGGCGGAGCCCTTCTTGAGATAGACCAGCTGCTCATCGACAGGTGCGAAGGTTGACATGAGAAAGGACATTATAAGGAATGGCCCGCGAAAGGCCGAATCGCAGAGCTAGAATGTTGCACCGCTGGTCGCGCCAAGACCCGACTGTCATCCTGAGACCCGCGTTGTTTGCGGGCCGAAGGACCTATGCAACTGGCCGGGAGTACATAGATCCCTTCGACCTCGCTCAGGGCAGGCTCTTCGCGGCAAAAAACCGCCGCTCAGGATGACAAAGTGGATGGATCCTGCGTGAATGTTCAAATCAGAAAAGCCGTAGCCGCCGACGTTCCCCGCCTTCGGGAAATCATCGAGGCCTCCGTCCGCGGACTCCAAGCCAACGACTACTCCCCCGCCCAAATCGAAGGTGCACTCCGCTCCGTCTACGGCGTAGACAGCCAACTGATCGCCGACGGCACGTATCTGGTCGCAGAAGACTTGTCGCAGACCGATCGCCCCATCGTAGCCTGCGGCGGCTGGAGCAAACGCAAGACGCTCTACGGCGGCGATCAGTACGCCGGACGCGAGGACTCCTTGCTCGACCCCGCATGCGATGCAGCTAAAATCCGCGCCTTCTTCGTCCATCCGAAATATGCCCGCCGCGGAATCAGCAGCATGATCCTCCAAGCCTGCGAAGACGCGGCCAGTGCCGCCGGTTTCACGCGACTGGAAATGGGAGCCACGTTAAGCGGCGTCGCCTTCTACAAAGCGAAGGGATATGTCGAAGTTGAGAACCAGACGGTCCCTCTCGGCAATGGGGAGACCCTGCCTATCGTCAAGATGATGAAAGCACGTGACCAAAAGTGAGAATGCAAATGTCAGAATGCAGAAGTAAAACAGTTTCTACGATGCAATCCCCTTCGCCGTGCAAATGGACGCCACGAAGATGGACGTAAGCTCAACCGCCTCTTGAATGAGCGGCCCCAACTTCCGGGCACTCACTATCTCCGACTCTTGCAGCAGTTCGAGCCAGAATACGGTTTCGTCGGCTTCCTCAAGAACGATCCCCAGTTTTGCCACGAATTCGGCTCTGGATCGTGCACGACAAGCCGCCCGATAGTTCGCCCCAACTGAAGTGCCCGAGCGCAAAAGCTGCCTTCCAATCACTCTGGCATCTTCGCGAGGCGGGAGCGCTCTGTACAAACGCATGACCCGCAGCGCAAATTGCTTAGTTCGTTCCTTGAGGTCGTTGGCCCTGTCCACCAATGCAGCATCAATCTGAGAAGGCCAGTAAAGCCGTGACGGGCGTCACAAATCTCCGACTTCGCTTTCCGCCGTCCCATTTCTGCACCCTGATGTTTTACTTCTGCATTCTGACTTTTGCCTTTTGACTTGCCACGAGTCGTCGCCCTGATACTTCGAACTTTCTACCTAGCACAATCTTGATTGCTTCCGTGTAAGCGACGTGTTCCTGCTCAAGAATGCGCTCCGCCAAAGTGTGTTCATCATCCCCGTCGAGCACCGCCACCGTCTTCTGCACGATGATCGCCCCGTGGTCCAGTTCTTCATCCACAAAATGCACCGTGCACCCGGAGACTTTCACACCATAAGCAAACGCCTGCTCCTGCGCCTCCATCCCGGGAAACGCCGGCAATAGCGATGGATGGATGTTCAGAATCCGCTGCGGAAACTGCTGCACAAACCAAGGCGACAGCAGCCGCATATACCCCGCAAGGCAGACCAGATCGACGCCAGCCTGCTTCAGCGCCGCGACAACCTCGCGATCGTGTTCTTCGCGCGGCCTGCCCTTCGAAGGAATTACTAGCGCCGTCAGCCCCCGTGCACGTGCAGTCGCCATCCCCGGCGCATCAGCCTTGTTCGAAATTACGACCGAGATCCGCGCATCCGGAATCCGTCCCGCATCAATGCTGTCCGCAATGGCAACGAAGTTCGACCCGCGCCCGGAGAGAAGTATGCCGAGGGATTTCATTCAGGAAATATCATAATTCACCACGGAGACACGGAAGCACGGAGAAGATTAGGGAACGAGCCCGTGAAAAGCGCGCGACAGCCGGAGGTCGAAGAATGAGGCCGGAAGTCGAAGAATCAAGAAATGGTTTCTCTGTGGCTCTGTGCCTCTGTGGTGAACGCACTGCCTAGCTGTAGGTAACCTTGCGCTCGCCCTTCACGATGCGTCCAATGGTGTAAGCCTTCTCGCCCACACGCTCCAGCACCGACTGCGCCTTCTTGAATTTCGCCGATGGAACCACCAGCAGCATCCCCAAGCCCATATTGAACGTCCGCAGCATCTCGTCCTGCGGCACACTCCCCAGTTGCTGCAGATGCTCAAAGATCGGCAGCACCGGCCACGAGCCTAACTCAATCACAGCTGCCGTCCCGCGAGGCAGCACACGCGGCAAGTTCTCGGTAATTCCGCCGCCAGTAATGTGGGCCAGCGCTGCCACGCACTGCGCGTCAATCAGCTTTCGCAGCGCCGGCCAGTAGCTTTTGTGCGTACGCATCAACTCGTTGCCGACTTTATTCTTCACTTCGTTGACGTACGTGTCCGCCGAGTAGTGCGCCACTTCGAACAGCAACTTCCGCGCCAGAGAATATCCATTGGTATGCAGGCCGTTCGACGGCAAACCCAGAATAATGTCGCCAATCTGCACATCTTTCCCGGTGATGATCTTCTCCCGGTCGACTACGCCGACAATGAAACCCGCGAGATCGTACTCGCCATCCGGATAAAATCCCGGCATCTCGGCCGTCTCACCGCCAATCAGCGCGCAGCCGTTGTGCTTGCACGCGTCTGCAATACCCTCTACGACTTTTTCCGCGATTGACGGATCGAGCGTTCCGGTGGCCAGATAATCCATGAAAAACAGTGGCGCCGCTCCCTGCACTGCAATGTCATTGACGCAGTGGTTGACCAGGTCGGCCCCCACCGTCGAGTGCAGGTCCATCTCAAACGCAATCTTCAGTTTGGTGCCCACGCCGTCCACGCTCGACACCAGCACCGGATCGGTGTACTTGGTCTTGTCCACGGCAAACAGCCCGCCAAAGCCGCCAATCTCACTCAGAACGCCACGAGTGAAGGTCTTGTGCGCCAAGTACTTAATGCGCTGCTTGGTGCGGTTGGCGCGGCTAATGTCCACACCGGCATCGGCGTAGGTGATCGGCGTCGGGCTGGGTGTGGGAGTCTTGGCCACAGATTTCTTCCGCGTGTTTCGTAATCCTTGCGTGGGGTTAGTGCCGGGTGCCGAAGCAACAACCTAAGGCCGCTCATTGTAGCACGTTCATTAGAGCGGCTTGGGAACCAGAAGGTGAGCTTTTAATTCTTGGACAGATCCGGAAACGCTGCAGATACACTTTCTCCGCGTTCCGCGAGCGCGCGCGCCCGTTCGCCAGCCAGGGCCCGGACTAATGAGCGATGAAGTCCGAGAAGAAGTAAGCCAGAACTCCGAACAGCGCCAGACCTGAAATACCGTAGGCTGTCAGAACCCACGCTCCACGGCCTTCATGTTTCCGGATGGCAGAGGTAGTAGTAGAGGACTGCTCCGTAGAAGAAACGACAGGGGCCCGATCTTCCATGCAAAAACCTCCAGCGGAAAGATCGTGGCGCAAGTACGTTATGCGTCACGCCTGCCCCGCGTCGTGGCGAGGCAAGACTATCTGAGCGGAATTCTACCCCGGATTTACGAGGGTCGGAGAGAAAAATGTGATCTAAATCACAGTATTTATATGCAAACTATTTGTCTTATTAAGAAAACAGCCGCGCTTGACCCACCCATGGCCCGTCTTTCCAGCGCTTCCCCACTTCCCTTCCTTGGCCACCGTACTCTTTCCGAACCCGCCACTCTCGCCTGCCCCGCGTGCTGACTCGTGCATGGGATAATAGCTAGGGTTCTAACCAACTTATGCGTAATCGTTGCCTCATCCTTCTTTTTTCGTGCCTGCTCGCCGCCGGCGCAAGTTCCCAGCAGTCCAGCCCATCGCCCTCACAGTCTGCCGATCCCGCGAAGAATTCTCTCCCCGTGGACCCCTCAAAGCAATCCGAGAAGACTCCTGTCGCCGGAGCAGCGGCGAAGCTGGCGGACTCCAAGGCTCCCGACTATGCCCAGGAATCCTTCGTCATTGAGCAGATGCATTCGCACTACCGCTTCGAAGCCGACGGCACCGGACGCAAAGAGACTACCGCCCGCATTCGCGTTCAGAGCGAAGCCGGCGTCCAGCAATGGGGACAGATCCAGGAGGGTTACAACTCTGCCAACGAGCGCGTCGAAATTCCCTACGTGCGCGTGCTGAAGGAAGACGGCACGGTGGTCAAGGCCGACGACGCTGCCGTGCAAGACCTCAGCGCTCCCGTCGAGCACGAAGCTCCCGTCTACACCGACTACCGCCAGAAGCACATCACCGTCCCTGGCCTGCGTCCCGGCGAGGTTCTCGAGTACGACATGGTCACGGTGATCCACACTCCGCTGGCCGCGGGACAGTTCTGGGCCGACTACGAGTTCGACAAGAGCAACATCACGCTCGACGAGACTCTCGACGTCGATGTCCCCGCCGGCCGCACCCTCAAGCTGAAATGTAAGCCCGGCATGGATCCCACCATCACCGAAAGAGACGGCCGCCGCATCTATCACTGGTCGGGATCGCATCTTGAGCGCGACGACGACTCAGCGAAGGACAAGGACAAGAAGAAAAAGAAGCATCGTCCCGACGATGAACGCCCCGACATCCAGCTAACGACTTTCGAAACCTGGGAGCAGATCGGCCGCTGGTACGCCAGCCTGGAGAGAGACCGCCGGGCGCCCACTCCTGAAGTGCGCGCCAAAGCACAGGAACTGACTAAGGGCCTTAACACCGATATGGAAAAGGTGGAAGCGCTCTATGATTACGTCGCCAAAAATTTCCGCTACGTCAGCCTCTCGCTCGGAGTCGGGCGCTACCAGCCCCACGCGGCTTCCGAGGTTCTCCACGACCAGTATGGCGACTGCAAGGACAAGCACACGCTCCTGGCCTCCCTACTTGATGCCGAAGGCATGCACGCCTGGTCGGTGCTGATCAATTCCAGCCGCAAACTCGATCCCGACGTCCCTTCGCCGTCGCAGTTCGACCACGTCATCACCATGCTCCCTCTCGGCAAAGAACAAGTCTGGATGGACACCACCGCCGAGGTCGCTCCCTTCCGCTTGCTCTCCTACACGCTGCGCAAGAAGCAGGCCCTCGTCATTCCGCCCGCCGAGCCGCCATCCTCGGTTGCGCCTCATCTCCTGGAGACGCCCGCCGACACTCCCATGCCCGACACCGAAGTTTCCCAGATCACGGGCAAGATCAACGACATCGGCAAACTCGAAGCGCACGTGCACTACGAGTTTCGCGGCGATGAAGAACTCATGCTGCGTTCCATTTTCCGCCGCGTGCCGCAGGCCAACTGGCAGCGCGTTGTGGAAAACGTAAACGCCGGACTCGGCGGAGACATCACCAATCTCAAAATCAGCGATCCCGCCGCCACGCGCGAGCCGTTCACCATGTCGTACGATGTCTCCAAACCAAACTTCCTCGACTGGTCCAAGAAGAAAACCGAAATCGTCCTCCCGCTGGTGCAATTCAACCTCCCCGACATCAACGACGACGATACCGACGCCGACTCCGAACCCGCCAAGCTCGGCCCGAAAGCCGACTACTCCTACAACATCACACTGGAGCTGCCCGCCAAGTACACGGCCCACGCGCCGCTGGCCTTCTCGCTGAAACGCGATTACGCAGAATACGAAGCCACCTACAAACTTGAAGGCGGAGTCTTCACCGCCCGCCGCAAGCTCACCATGCGGCAAGACGAACTGCCCGTCGCCCGCGCCGCGGATTATGAATCCTTCCGCCGCGCCGTTGGCGCCGACCTCGCGCAAAAGCTCTCCCTCGAAAGCGCCGTCGCCGGAGCTCCGATCCCTCCGCCCGATATGAAGGCCGACGATCTGGTCGACAGCGCCCGCGCCGCCGCCGACAATGGCAACCTGCCCGTGGCTCTGGCCCTGCTGAAGCGCGCGACGGAAGTCGATCCGAAGAACAAAGTCGCCTGGAACAATCTTGGACTCATCTACTTCGCGATGCGCGAGAACGATCAGGCCATCGCTGCTTTCCAGAAGCAGATTGAAGTCAACCCCTACGACCAATACGCCTACAACAACCTTGGCCGTGTCTACGTGAACGAGCGCAAATACGAAGAGGCCGCCAAGGCGTTCAATAAACAACTGGAGAACAATCCACTCGACGCATTCGCCCACTACAGCCTGGGCGCGATGTACTCCGAGTGGCATAAATATGATCTGGCCGTTGCGGAACTGGAGAAGGCTGCGGCGCTAATTCCTGATACCGCGCCCGAGGCCGGCTCGTTACAGGTAAGCCTCGGCGATGCCTACCTGAACCTTGGCCAGGACGAAAAAGCCCTCGCCGCCTTCGATCACGCTGTCGAGCTCTCGGCCACGCCGCTAGTCTGGAACAACATCGCCTATCAGCTCTCGCTGAAAGATTCCCATCTCGACCGCGCCCAGCAGTATGCCGAGTCCGCCGTATCAGCCACGGCCGCCGCTCTGCGCAACGTTTCCCTCGACCGCCTTTCGAAGAATGACCTGCCGCTGGTTTCATCACTAATCGCCTATTGGGACACGCTGGGCTGGGTCCACTTCGGTGAAGGCGATCTGAACAAAGCGGAAAAGTATGTAGCTGCCGCCTGGGAACTCGGTCACCACGGAGAAGTTGGCGACCATCTTGGACAGATCTACCAGAAGCGCGGCGAGAAAGATCTCGCTCTGCGCACCTACGCGCTCTCCATGAACGGGCTGCGCCCTGCGCCCGAAACCCGTGGACGTCTTGCCTCGTTGGCCGGAAGCGATGCGAAAGCTGACGCTGCCGTCGCACACTATAAAGAGGAACTTCAGCACCAAAGCACCATCGATCTCGGCAAGGCCACGCAAACCAGCAACGCCGATTTCTTCATCCTTATCAGCGGCGGCGGTGGCCAGCGCGCAACAGTCGATTCGGTGAAGTTCGTCAGCGGAGACGAGAAACTGAAGTCTTACACTGCCGCTCTCAAAACCGCCGATTACCATCTCACCTTCCCCGACGACACTCCAGTGAAGGTTTTCCGCCGCGGAACACTCTCCTGCGCCGTCGCGACCGGCAAGTGCGAATTCGTCCTCACCCTGCCGGATGACGTCTCATCCGTGGACTGAACTACACGCCTTAGCGCGTTGGGCATTCTTCGCTCTGTTCCGGGCGAAATGGGCAGCGGAAACGCGTGCAGCGTTCGCGCGTGCACTCAGCGCTCACGCCGATCGCGTGCAGTCTTTCGTCGTCGGCAATGTGCAGGCCGCCGTAGAAGCTGGCAACGCCGTCAGGGCAGCCTAAGACTCGCGGCATCGCATTTTCCACATAATTCATCATGTCCGCCTCACAGAACAAAGGGTTGGTTCACCGCCCAACGTCTGATAGACGAAAACGTGTTGAGAATGGTTGTAAGTAAGAACCCTTAGCCGTGCAGTCGGGAGGACGTTAAACCCCAGGCTCTGTTCTGTTCTACCTTCACGCCAATGTGTCGTCTTCCGTACCTTCCTAGCTAATAACCCTCTGCATAAAGGCTTCGCCACTCCTCGACATCCTCCTAGAATCAAAAGCAGAGAGGCCAAAAATGAGAAGTCTTCTGCACCTGCTGCTAGTGATGTGCGTGGCCGCAGCCGCCTGGGGCGCCGACACCGCAACCAAAGCTCAAGCTCGTGTCATATCGGCGGGAACCATTTTGCAGGAAATCCAAGCCGCGCCCGATCACGGTATTCCGGAGAAGGTGCTCGCTTCGGCTGCCTGTGTGGCCATCGTTCCCTCCATGCTCAACGGCGGTTTCGCTCTCGGCCTGCGTTACGGACGTGGCGTCGCGACCTGTCGCACGCCCAAAGGCTGGAGCGCTCCTGCATTCTTCGTCGTCCAAGGCGGCAGCTTCGGTCTGCAGTTCGGCGGACAAGCCGTCGATTTGATCATGCTCGTCATGAACAATGACGGAATGGTGAATCTGCTCTCCAGCAAATTCAAACTGGGCGCAGAAGCCAGCGTGGCAGCAGGACCAGTAGGGCGCCAGACCGGCGCGGAAACAGATTGGAAAATGCGCGCCCAAGTCTTGACTTACGCGCGCTCTCGCGGTGCCTTTGTCGGCGCTACGCTCGAGCATGGCAAGATCCAGCAGGATAAGGACAGCACTCGAGCCTTCTACGGACACCTCGTCCGTCCCAGGACTTCCCTCACGGGAGAAATCGACGCTCCCTCAACCACCTACCCGTTCCTCGAACCCTTGTCGGAGTGGGCGCAAGCCGCGGCAGAAAAATAGTCCTCGGCTCGCATCTGCTCCGGCACCGCCGGAGCAGATACCTGGGAGGCATCAAATCCCGATCTCGCTTCTCTATTGAAGTTTGACGGTGACCAGCCGAAGTGTCTCGGGCGGCAGCCCGCGCGCTGGATCCACGTGATAGCTGTGGGCGAGCATGCTGACTCTGTCTCCAAGGTAGCATCCCGGCTGGAACCCACTAGGGACTGCACTCTTGCTGGCTACCTTTTCTCCGGTGGTGAGGTCGTACTCGTCGAATCGGGAAAACACACGCGGCCTCTCGCCTGGTAAAACATATTCCTCAACGGCAACGCCGGGACCAAACTGCCACCGGTTGTGATGGCGCTGGTCGCCATCCTCCGGAACGGGAATGACCTTGATCTTGAGAATGCCATTCCCCGTCTCCGCGATGGTTGCAATGGCAGTTTGCGGTGGAGTGTTGGAGTGCAGAATCACGTAGGCGACGCCGTCCCCGCCAGCCATCTGGAGACTCGCGAAAGTCCATCCACCGCCGCCAGGCGGCAATGGAAGGTCGAAGCCCCTCGTGAGTTGATCGTCCGCATCCAGTATCGCCCCACCATACCTCCAGTCTTCCTTCTGCGACATATCCTCTGGGTGATGACCTACAACGATCGTTTTTCCCGAAGATGTCACCGCCATTCGTTCGGGTGAAAAGGTCATGTGCACCGGATGGTGAGTCAGCAGATTTGCCTGGTGATCGAACTTGTACATCTCATAGATACGGCCTCCCTTTATCGAGACGTGGAGGGTCAGGATGTTAAGACCCGCGCCGGCGGGAGCAATCGCCGCGGGCCATGTCTCGTCTGGAAGCGCGAATATCAGTGTCGAACCGTCCGGCGAAACGCGCATGATCGAGTTCACATGGCCGCTCGTATGGCGATAGACTTCCCCGTCCACACCACATTCGGACCAACCTCCATAACCGTCGTTGATCGTTGCGTTCAAACCCACAACATCGCTGATGATCTGTGCATAATTGAGCGAGGTAGCCAAAAAAATGGCGAAGATTGCGGCGATGGCAAATCGAGACGGCATAATGCTCCCCGCCTTTGGGTCGAATCATTTTACGCCGCGCCAGAAAGACAGGCGTCGGCTCGGCCTCTACTCCATGCGCCGCCGTTTTTGCCACGCCGCCGCCTGCTCATAAGCGTAAGCCGTTCTCAACACCAAGTCCTCCCGCCAGTGCGCGCCCGCGATCTGCAAGCCGATCGGCAGCCCGCCCTGGGTAAACCCGCAAGGCACCGAGATGGCGGGTACCCCCCACACATTAAAGGGCCGCGTGTCGCGCAGCAGCCTGAGTTCCGCTGGACGCAACGCATCCGGATTCGCCTTCAAATCGGCGATGGCCGGAGCGGGCATCGGCATTGTCGGAGTCAAGAGCACATCCACATCCGCGAATACGGCGCGAATGCCGCGCCGCGCTTCGTCTTGTTCGCGCCGCCGCTGTATGTACTCCGCCGCAGTCACTCTCTCTCCCGACCGGATCCGCCGCACCGTCTCCGCCTGGTATAACTCCGGACTCCTCGCGACGTTCTCCGCGTGATACGCATACGATTCCGCCGCCTGCAACGTGCGGTCGGTCGGCACATCGAGTTGCACGTCTTTTAACTCTGCCCCCATGCTCCGAAATCCAGCCAGTGCGTGTTCCATCGCCGAAGCTACTTCCGCATCGAGGTCGTCATAGAAATACCCGCGCGGCACACCCACCCGCAGGCCCTTCACGCCCTCGCGCACAGCCGACACATAATCCGCCACCGGAACATCCACCGAAGTAATGTCCGCCGAATCGTATCCTGCAATCGCCTGCAGAACGATTGCCGCATCTTCCACCGTCCCCGCCAGCGGACCAACATGATCGAGCGACGTCGACAGCGGAATCACTCCCCGGCTCGACACCCGCCCGTACGTCGGTTTGATCCCCACACACCCGCACAACGCAGCCGGTTCGCGAATCGACCCCGCCGTGTCGGTACCAATCGCCGCATAAGCCAACCCCGCAGCGACCGCCGCCGCCGACCCTCCCGACGATCCGCCCGCAATCCGCCCGAGATCCCACGGATTATGAACATCCCCAAAATGGCTGGCCAGGGAACTCCCGCCATACGCGAACTCATGCAGATTATTCTTCCCGATGATGACGGCACCCGCCTGCCGCAACCGTCGCACCACATCCGCGTCCTCGCCCGGAACCCGATCCTTATATAGCGCGCTGGCCGCAGTGGTTCGCACACCCGCCGTGGCGATCAGATCTTTCAGCGCCACCGGAACCCCATGCAGCGCCCCGCGCCACTCCCCGCGCCCAATTTCGCCTTCCGCCCTCCGCGCCTGCTCCATCGCAGACTTGCTCATGACCGTGATAAACGCATTGAGCGAAGGGTTCATCCTCTCAATCCGAGCCAGGCAGTCGCGAGTAATCTCAACCGGAGAAATCTCCCTCCTCCGCAGCCGCGGCGCCAGGTCAGAAATAGAAGAGAATTCAGTCATAAAGGCGAGCCCAATTGTAAAGGCATATACTCCGTGTCCTCGGTGTCCTCTGTGGTTTTAATTTTTTCAAACCCATCCCGCATCGCACACATCCAAAGGTCCTATAATTGGCGAGTCGGTTCGCTGGGGGCCAGGGAAAATTTATGTCCGAGATGACGATCGCGCCCGTTGCGACGCACGGTTTCTTTGTGGATGGCCGGTGGCGGGAGGACGGCGACGTCGTCGAGATCCACGCACCCTACGACAACAGCCTCATCGCCCGCGTAGTGCAAGGCCGCCGCGAGCACGCCGAGGCGGCCATTGCCGCATCCGTCAAGGCCTTTGGCACCACCCGCCGCCTCCCTGCCTTCGAACGCCAGCGCGTCCTTCGCCAGATTGCAGCATTCATGACGCAGCGCAAGGAGGAATTCGCGCGCACTCTCGCGCAGGAAGCCGGCAAGCCCATCAAAGCGGCGCGCACCGAAGTCGAGCGCGGCATCTTCACGTTCAACATCGCCGCTGAAGAAAGTACGCGCATCTACGGCGAATATCTCCCGCTCGATTGGCAGGAATCCACCGCTGGACGCTGGGGCATCGTGCGCCGCTTCCCGCTTGGCCCCATCGCCGGCATCACGCCGTTTAATTTCCCTGTGAACCTGGTCGCGCACAAAGTTGCTCCCGCCATCGCCGCCGGATGCTCCATGGTGTTGAAGCCCGCGCCGCAAACTCCGCTCTGCTCACTGCTGCTCGCCGAATGCGTGCAGCAGGCTGGATGGCCCGACGGCGGACTCAACGTGCTCCCCCTCTCCAACGACGACGCCGGCCTCCTCGTCACCGACGACCGCATCAAGCTCATCAGCTTCACCGGAAGCGCTCCCGTCGGCTGGGACATCAAGCGCCGCGCCGGAAAAAAGAAAGTTGTCCTCGAACTGGGTGGCAACGCCCCCGTCATCGTCCACAGCGATGCCGACCTCGAATACGCCGCCGAACGCTGCGTCACCGGAGGCTTCGGCTACGCCGGACAGACCTGCATCTCCGTACAGCGCATCCTCGTCGAACACTCCGTCTACGGAAGATTCACCGACATCTTTGTCGACCTCGTAAAGAAACTGAGAATAGGCGATCCGCTCGATGAATCCACCGACGTCGGCCCGCTCATCCGCAACAGCGATGCAGTGCGAACTACAGCTTGGGTGGAAGATGCAGTCAGCGACGGCGCGCGCTTGCTCTGCGGTGGCGGACGCAAGGGACAAGTTGTCGAGCCCACGGTCCTCACGGGCACCAAGCCCGACATGAAAGTAAACTGTCAGGAAGTTTTCGGTCCCGTCGTCACCGTCGAGCCCTACAAGGATTTCGACCAAGCCCTGCGCCAGGCCAACAACTCCGCCTACGGCATGCAAGCCGGCGTCTTCACTCGCGATGCCAAACTCCTCTTCCAGGCCTACGAAGAACTCGAAGTCGGCGGCCTCATCGCCGGAGACGTCCCCTCGTTCCGCATCGATCAAATGCCCTACGGCGGCGTCAAAGATTCCGGCCTGGGCCGCGAAGGCCTGCGCTACGCCATAGAAGAGATGACCGAACCCAAATTGATGGTCATGAATTTGCGCTAAGCCGTAACCGTTTTCGATTTCCTTCGTGAACCTTAGTGCCCTTAGTGGTTGAAGATTTTAGGTTTCGCCTGCGTGCACAGTTAGAAAACTCAACATTTTTCACTAACGTTCCCGTCGAAACATTTTTCTTTTTCAAAACCCAAGAATCCGCGACAAATTCCGGCGAAATTATTTATAATTTCGAGTTTCACAGACAACCCTGAAAACCAGTGGGTGGTTTTCTCTATCGCCGTACAAACTCAGTATTCAACCGAATCGCGGACGATCGAACTTGAAACGATCCGCCGGGTCTCTTAAGCCAGATCTCATAAGGGAATGTCGCAGATCTTTCATCGCAGTACGAATACCCTGTCGCGCGTCACCATTTTTGGCGCGGTGTTCGTCATTGCTGCCTTGGGCTGGGTAGCCATGGAAATACAGCGTTCCCCCTACGTCACCTACGCCGGAGTCCGCAAGCCGCAGCCCGTCCCCTTCAGCCACCAACACCACGTCTCTGGACTCGGCATTGACTGCCGATACTGCCACACCTCGGTCGAGACCTCGAGCTTCGCCGGCATTCCACCTACGAAAACCTGCATGAACTGCCACTCGCAGATCTGGACCAACGCCCAGCTCCTCGAACCAGTCCGCGCCAGCTACAAGTCCGGCGAATCGCTCCAGTGGACGCGCGTCAACCAGCTGCCCGATTTCGTCTATTTCAATCACAGCATTCATATCAATAAAGGAGTCGGCTGCAATACCTGCCACGGCCCCGTCGATCAGATGCCGCTGATGTACCAGCAGGAAAGCTTGCAAATGGAGTGGTGCCTGAGCTGCCACCGCGCCCCGCAGAATAACCTGCGCCCGCGCGATCAGGTATTCAACATGCGCTACCAGCAGCCCACGAGTGCGAATCCCGTAGTAGTCGACGGCCAAAGTTTCACGGATCAAACTGATTTGGGGACAGCACTTGTAAAGAAGTACAACGTGCGCAGCGTCAAAGACATCACGACCTGCAGCACCTGCCACAGATAAAGTTTTGTGGCAGAGCTATCGAGTTTTGTGGAGGAGCCCGGCTTTAGCCGCGCGCTAGCAAGGTTTTGTGGAAGAGCCCGGCTTTAGCTGGGCGTGAAACGGGTTTTGGGTGGCGCAGGTCTTCAAGGCCTGCGATTGGGAAGGCGGATCTAGAGGGGCTTTAGCCCCTGAGGTACCTCGGCGGCTAAAGCCGCGGCTTGGAAGTCGGTGATCGCAGCGCTGAAGCGCTGCGCCACCCAAAAACGATTGGCAGCAAGAACGGCTGGGAACAAAATTTTCGGAATGACGAACGACGAGAAAAATAACGGCGGTCTGATCCAGATCAAGAAACGCGAAGACGTCTGTCCCTCGAAAACACTGGACCTGAACGTCGTCCGTGAGCGCATTGACGCTGCCACCGCCCACGATGCCGTGGAAAAAACCGGCCCCGAATACTGGCGCTCGCTCGAAGAACTCGCCGGCACCGACGAATTCAAAGAAGCCCTGCACCGCGAATTCCCCAAAGGCGCCTCCGAATGGGTCGACTCCGTCTCGCGCCGCGGATTCCTCAAGGTCATGGGCGCTTCGCTCGGCCTTGCCGGCATGACCGGATGCGTCCGCCTCCCGCTCGAGCCCATCGTCCCCTACGTGCGCCAGCCCGAAGGCGTCATCCCCGGCCGCCCCATGTACTACGCGACCGCCAGCACGCTCGGCGGATACGCCAGCCCGCTGCTGGTCGAAAGCCATCTCGGCCGTCCCACGAAAGTCGAAGGCAACGACCTGCACCCGGCCTCGCTTGGTGGCACCGACATCTTTGCGCAAGCCTCGCTCCTCGGCCTCTACGATCCCGACCGCTCCCAGACCGTCATGTCGATGGGCGACGTCCGCTCGTGGCAGTCATTCCTGGGCGCGATCCGCGGCCCGCTCAGCTCGCAGAAAGCATTGCAGGGCGCAGGCATTCGCATCCTGACGCCGACGATTTCTTCGCCCACGCTGGCCGACCAGCTGCGCAACTTCCTGAAGATTTATCCGCAGGCCAAGTGGCACGTCTACGAGCCGGTCAATCGCGACAATGTTCTCGAAGGCGCGAAGCTCGCCTTCGGCCAGCCCGTCGAAACGCGCTATGACTTCTCAAGGGCCGACGTCATCGTCTCGCTCGACGCCGACTTCCTCTACGCCGGATTCCCCGGCAACACCCGCTACATCCGCGACTTCGCCAGCCGTCGCAATCCGGATGCGCCGATGAACCGCCTCTACGCCATCGAGAGCACGCCGAGTTCAACAGGCGCGAAAGCGGATCATCGATGGCCGATGCGAGCATCTCAAATCGAGGGCTTCGTGCGGACATATCTTTCCTCCGATGCGACGAGGGTCAAGAAGGAGTTCGTAATCGACCACGGCACAGCTGAGGTTGAGAATCTAGCCGCGGATATTTGGGCCCATCGTGGAACCAGCGTTGTCATCGCAGGCGATCACCAAACACCCGCGGTACATGCGCTTGCCCATGCGATGAACGCGAATCTTGGTAACATCGGCAAGACCGTCTTCTACACAGACCCCGTCGACGCGAATCCGATCAATCAGACCGAATCAATCAGAGACCTCGTCGCCGACATCAACGGCGGCAAAGTCGATCTGCTGATTATTCTGGATGGCAATCCGGCTTACGACGCGCCCGCCGATCTGAACTTCGCCGATGCCTTGAAGAACGGCAAGGTTCCTCTGCGCGTGCACTACGGTCTATATCAGAACGAAACGGCCGAGCTCTGCCAGTGGCACGTCCCCGCCACGCACGAGCTTGAATCGTGGGGCGATGCCCGCGCGTACGAGGGCACCATTAGCATCATCCAGCCGCTGATTGCACCTCTTTATAACGGCAAGAGCGCGCTCGAATTCGTCGCCCTGCTCTCCGGCCAAGCCGACGCCACCGGATACGACCTTGTTCGCGCCTACTGGCAGAAACAGCACACTGGCACCGACTTCGAGCAGTTCTGGCGCAAGTCGCTCCACGACGGCTGGATCGAAGGAACGAAGTTTGCTCTCGGTGTTACCCAGCCCCCCGCTCGCGGAGTCTCAAGCAAGCAACCTCCTTTAGGAATCATCGTTGATTCCTCAAGTCTGAACTCAGCATCCACGAACGCCGCCATCGAGCTCAACATCCGTCGCGACTCCACCATCTACGACGGACAATTCTCCAACAACGGCTGGCTCCAGGAACTTCCCAAGCCGATGAATAAGCTCACGTGGGACAACGCCATCCAGATCGGTCCCGCGATGGCCCAGCGCCTCAGCATCAAATCCGAAGACGTCGTCGAACTCGAACTCAACGGCAAGAAAGTCACTGGCCCCGTCTGGATTCAAGCCGGACATCCCGACAACTCCGTCACCATCACGCTCGGCTACGGACGCAAACGCGCCGGCCGCGTCGGCACCGCGCAAGGTTTCGACGCCTACGCTCTGCGCACCACCGCCGCCCCATGGGGCGCTTCCGGGGTCACGATAAGGAAGACCGGAGACACCTACAAACTCGCTTCTACCCAGGGCATGCAAAGCATGGACACGCCCAACGGCGGCCATCGCCCCCTGGTCCGCGAAACGACACTCGAGGAATACCGCAAAGAGCCCAGCTTCGCGCAGGAAGAAGAACCGCCGAAAGACCTAACGCTCTACGAGCCCTATCCCTACGACAAAGAAGACTACGCCTGGGGCATGACGATCGACCTCAACTCCTGCGTAGGCTGCAACAACTGCATGCTCGCCTGCCAGTCGGAGAACAACATTGCCGTCGTCGGCAAAGAGCAGGTCGTCATCGGACGCCACATGCACTGGATTCGCGTCGACGCCTACTACCAGGGCGACCGCGACAATCCCAAGGCATTCTTCCAGCCCGTGCCCTGCATGCAGTGCGAGAATGCGCCCTGCGAAGTCGTCTGTCCGGTCGGTGCCACCAACCACACCACCGAAGGCTTGAACGACATGGTCTACAACCGCTGTGTGGGCACGCGCTACTGCTCGAACAACTGTCCTTATAAAGTGCGCCGCTTCAACTTCCTGCTCTTCCAAGACTGGGAGACGCCGCAATATAAGATGATGCGCAATCCCGACGTCAGCGTGCGCAGCCGCGGCGTCATGGAAAAATGTACCTACTGCGTCCAGCGCATCAACGAGCACCGCATCGACGCGGAGACAGCATCGGTGCGGGAAGAAAAGAAAATCCTTATCGGCGACGAATTGCAGACCGCCTGCCAGCAATCCTGTCCCGCAGGCGCCATCGTCTTCGGCAACATCAACGATCCGAACAGCAGAGTGTCCAAGCTAAAAGCGCAGTCCAGAAACTACAGCCTGCTAGGCGAACTGAACACGCGTCCAAGAACGACGTACCTGGCAGAAATAAGAAACCCGAACCCAGAACTGAAGGGATAAAACGAACCAGGTGGGGACAGCCGCCATCGGCTGTCCGCCGCGCGCAGCGCGGCCGAGATGTAGATGTCGATTTCGGAGAGCAAAATGTGGAAGAGCGGCGCTTTAGCGCCGCGTCAACCGAGCAAAATGAATTAGGGCTTTAGCCCCTGAAGGATTTCGCAAGCCGCATGCCTGAGCAATACAAATCGGCCACCGAACTCGATCGCGCTCCCGTCATCGAACCCGGCCACACTTTCGGCACGGTCACGGAAAAAATCAGCGCCATCGTGCTGACCCGTCCCGCTTCCAACGGATGGTTCCTCGGCTTTGGCATCGCCTTCATGCTCACCATGATGATGCTCTATGCCATCGGATACCTCGTCCTTAAAGGTACCGGCATCTGGGGCGTCACCATCCCCATCGGATGGGGCTTCGCCATCGTCAACTTCGTCTGGTGGATCGGTATCGGCCACGCCGGCACCCTCATCTCCGCCATCCTCTTATTACTGCGCCAAAGCTGGCGCAACTCCATCAACCGTTTCGCCGAGGCCATGACGCTGTTCGCCGTGGCCTGCGCTGGCATTTTCCCCGCAATTCACGTCGGCCGCCCCTGGCTCGCCTACTGGCTCTTTCCCTATCCCAACACCATGGGCGTATGGCCGCAATTCCGCAGCCCGCTTATGTGGGACGTCTTCGCGGTCTCCACCTACGCCACCATCTCCGCATTGTTCTGGTTCGTCGGCCTCATCCCCGACTTGGCCACACTGCGCGATCGCTCCGAGAATCCCATACTGAAGATGGTCTACGGCATGCTCTCGTTCGGATGGCGCGGATCCGCCCGCCACTGGCACCGCTACGAGACCATGTATCTTCTGCTCGCAGGATTGGCCACGCCCCTGGTCCTCTCGGTTCACACGGTCGTCAGCTTCGACTTCGCGGTCGGCATCGTCCCCGGATGGCACACCACCATCTTCCCGCCCTACTTCGTCGCGGGCGCCATCTACTCTGGCTTTGCCATGGTCCTGATGCTGGCCATCCCCATCCGCAAAATTTACGGACTGGAAGATTTCATCACCGAGCGCCACCTGCAGAATTCCGCCAAGGTCATGCTGGCCACCGGACTGATCGTCGCTTACGGGTACGGCATCGAAGCCTTCATGGGTTGGTACAGCGGCGACCGCTACGACGCCTTCACCCTCTGGAACCGCCTGCACGGCCCTTACGCCGTTCCCTACTGGATGCTGCTGATCTGTAACATCTTCATCCCGCAGGTCCTCTGGATTAAGAAACTGCGCACCAGTCCGATCGCGCTCTTCTTTATCTCCGGCGTCATTCTCGTCGGCATGTGGCTCGAGCGTTTCATCATCGTGGTGGTCAGCCTGCAGCGCGACTTCCTCACTTCGTCCTGGGGCATGTACTACCCCACGCGTTGGGACTGGATGACCTACATCGGCACCATCGGTATGTTCCTGATGCTCATGTTCCTGTTCCTGCGCATTCTGCCCGCAATTTCGATCTTTGAAATGCGCACCCTCCTGCCCGAAGCGGAGGTGAAGGAATGATCGCCCAAGGAAACATGATCCCTATGTGGGGATGGCGTCATCCCGAGCGTAGCCGCTTTGGTAGCCCCCCGGCTTTCAGCCGGGAGCGCGCGAAGCGCGGCGGAGCGAGGGATGTCCCGCGCAACGCAGCCCTACAAGTTGTCGAACCCCTCGGTGCTGGAGAGCAGATTTTGGACGGTGCGGCTTTTGGGTGGCGCAGCGCTTTCAGCGCTGCGATAGACTCTGCCATCTCTGCAGGGGCTTTAGGCCCTGAGGTGGGGGTTCGGATATGAAGCGCGATCCCATCTACGGCATCATGGCGGAGTTCGACTCGGCGCAAGCCCTGGTGGACGCGGCGCGCGCCACGCACCAGGCCGGCTACAAAAAGATCGATGCCTACAGCCCCTTCCCCATCGAAGGCCTGGCGGAAGAAATCGGCTTCCACTTCGACGAGATTCCCCTGACGGTCCTCATCGGGGGAATCATCGGCGGACTGAGCGGCTACCTCATGCAGTACTGGATGGCCGCGGTCGATTACCCGCTGAACATCGGAGGCAAGCCGTATCACTCATGGCCCGCGTTCATCGTTATTACGTTCGAAATGACGATTCTCTTCGCCGGCATCTCGGCAGTCCTCGGCATGTTGGCCTTCAATGGCCTGCCCATGCCTTACCACCCGGTGTTCAACGTTCCACGTTTCTCCTCGGCCTCAAAAGATCGTTTCTTCTTAATCGTGTTCTCGTCCGACAAAAAATACGATCCCGCCGCCACGCGCAAATTCCTCGAAGCTCTGTCCCCGCGCTCCGTCTCGGAGGTGCCCAGCTAAATGCGCACCAGCCGAAAATTCAGGAAAGCACGCAGTGGCAAAGCCCATGTGGGGACGGGCGCCTTCGCCCGTCCAGTCGAGCAAAGCTCGACAGCGGTTTCCTTTGCAGCGCCCCAGCCCACCGGGTGCCCCATCCTTGCGCGTTCTGTGCGCAAGGGTGGGATTCAACGGACTTTTGTATCTGGGCTTTTCCTTAGTGCACCTTCGTGTCCTTCGTGGTTAATGGTCTTTGCAGCAATCACCGCAATCACCCTAACCACCGCCTGCCGTATCGACATGCACGTGCAACCGCGTCATAACCCGCTCTCCCGCAGCGACTTCTACTCCGACCAGCGCTCTGCCCGTCCGCTAGTCGAAGGCACCATCGCCCGCGGACAACTCCACGAAGACGCCTATTTCTACACTGGCAAGATCGGCAACAATCCCGGCGACGTCATGCCCTTCCCCGTCACCAAAGAAGTCCTGGCCCGCGGCCGCGAGCGCTTCAACATTTTCTGCGCTCCCTGCCACTCGCGCCTGGGTGACGGCAACGGCTTCGTCCCCTCCCGCGGATTCGCCCGCAAGCCTCCGTCGTTCCACATCGCACGCCTGCAAAAAGCGCCGGTGGGATATTTCTACGACGTGATCACCGAAGGCTTCGGCATCATGCCCGACTACGCCTCACAGATTCCCCCGCGGGATCGCTGGGACATCGTCGCCTACGTTCGCGCCCTGCAACTAAGTCAGAACGCGACCAGGGCGGACGTGCCCGATGGCCAGCCGGTTCCTTCCGAGCCGCCAAAATTCCGCGAGCCTGGATCCGGCGCAACCCTGCCGGTCGTAGCGCCTGCAACGAATTCGAAAGCAGCGACAGAGGAAGACAAGAAATGAGCACGACGCCCGTGAAACAATTCGATCCAACGCCCCCGCCAGTGGTCAAAACCATTGCGCAGCGGTCGTTGATCGTCGGCGTCGTCTTCAGCATCATCGCCGTCGTCCTCGCCGTCAAGAACCCCGACGAGTTCTACCGCGCCTACCTGCTCGGCTTCATGGCGTGGCTGGGCGTCGCCCTCGGCTCCATGGCAATCCTTATGATCCGCCACCTCACCGGCGGAGGCTGGGGCGTCGTCATCCGCCGCATCCTGGGCGCGGCCATGCGCACCGTCCCCTTGCTCGCGGCGTTGTTCATCCCCATCGTCCTTGCCGTGTGGCAACATCGGATATATCCCTGGGCTATGCCGCTCGAAGCAATTCAGGACGCTCACATTCGCGAGCATCTGGCAAAACACAGTTTCATCACAGCCAGCTACCTGAATTTCTCCGGCTTCTTGATCCGCGCCATCATCTACTTCGCCATCTGGAACCTGCTCTCGTTCCTGCTTTCGCACTGGTCCAGGCAAACGGATCACGCCGGCGCTCCCGATCACACGGAACGCTTCAAAGCAGTGTCCGGTCCCGGCCTCATCCTTTACGGATTCACCATCTCCTTCGCCGCCATCGACTGGGTCATGTCGCTCGATCCCAGTTGGATCTCCACCATCTTCGGCCTGGTCATCCTGATCGGCGAAGTGCTCTCGGCCATGTGCTTCGCAGTCATCGTCGAGCGCATCCTCTTCAAGTACAAGCCCATGTCGGAGATGCTGACCCCCGACTTTGTGCACGACCATGGCAAGTGGATGCTCACCTTTATCATGGTCTGGGCCTACTTCGGCTTCTCGCAGTGGCTCATCATCTGGGCCGGTAACCTGCCCTCGGAGATCACTTACTACATTCGCCGCATGAACGGCGGCTGGGGATACATCGGCCTGTTCGTTGTCATCTTCCACTTTGCCGTCCCGTTCGGCATCCTGCTGTCGCGCCCCTTCAAGCGCAACATTAACAAGCTGGTCTGGCTGGCTGCTTGGCTCTTGCTGATGCGCTGGGTGGATCTGTTCTGGATCATCGAACCAAATTTCTCCAAGACTTTGAACGTAACTGTGGCCGACTTTGTCGTTCCGATCGCCATCGGCGGCTTCTGGCTGGCGTACTTCTTCCGCAACCTGGGTGCGCTGCCGCTGCTGCCGGTCTACGACCCGTCAGCCATAGAGGTTTTGCATCCGGAGCATCATCACCCGGAAAACGCATAACGAAGAAATATGAGCAACGATATCCATCCCGCGAATTCGAACGGCAATGGCGACTACGAGCGCAGCGACATCGGCACCGCCGGAGTCCTCTATTTCTTGCTGGGTCTCCTCGTCGCCGGATTGTTCATCTTCTTCCTCGTCGACGGCATCTATTCCTATCTCGACAAACGCTCCGCAGCCGAGCAGGCTCCGGTCAATCCCTTGGTGACGAACGCTCCCGAAGACACGCGCCTCATCCCGAAGGACTATCCGCAGACCGAATTCCCGAATCCGAGGCTCGAAACCGACGAGCGCGGCCAGTTGAACAGCATCCGTCTCAAAGAAGAAGAGACGCTGGCCTCTTACGGCTACATCGACAAGGACGGCGGTACCATCCGCATCCCGATCGACCGTGCCATGGATCTGATCGCCCAGCGCGGCCTCCCCGTGCGCGCGCAATCCGCCACCGGAGAAGCGCCCGCGCAGCCGAAGCCCGCGCCAGAAAACAAGAAGGCGGCAAAGAAGTGACCAGCACCCATCACAATTCGATGTCCGCAACGAACCATGTTGGGACAGCCGCCCCCGGCTGTCCGGTCGAGCAAAGCTCGACAGCTGTGTCAGCCGGAAGTCAGAGTGGCCAATTCTCCGGAGGCGTCATCCTGAGCGGAGCCGCTTTTCAGGCGAAGCGAAGGATCTCGCGTGCAGCGTCACGAGCGCTCGTGCTCCTCCTGCTCGCGTCGACCGCCTTCGGACAAGCCATGACCAAAGGCATCATGTCCCCGCCCGCCAACGTCCGGCCGCCGTATCTGCAGAACGTCGGCATCGAGCAGCATCTCGACGCTCAAGTGCCCCCCGATCTCACGTTCACCGACGACACTGGACGCAGGGTCAAACTGGGCGACTACTTCGGCACCAAACCACTGATCCTGAACCTGGTCTACTACAACTGCACCATGCTCTGCGGCGAAGCCCTCGCCGGACTCAGCAGCTCCATGAAGATGGTGAAATTCGACGTCGGCAACCAATTCGACGTCATCACGGTCAGCTTCAATCCACAAGAAACGCCGGAAATTTCCGCCGCCAAAAAGCAGGAATACCTCAAGCGCTACGGACGTCCCGCCGCCGCGTCCGGCTGGCATTTCCTCACCGGACCGGAGGAGTCGATCAATGCTCTCACCAAGGCCGTTGGCTTCCAGTATCAGTACGATCCCAAAAGCAACCAGTACGCGCACGCCACCGCCATCATGGTTCTAACGCCCCAAGGCCGCATCTCGCGCTACTTCTACGGCGTGGACTATCCGCCGAAAGATCTGCGCATGGGATTGGTCGAGGCTTCGCAAGGCAAGATCGGCAACGCCGTCGATTCGGTGCTGCTCTACTGCTATCACTACAATCCCGAGACCGGAAAATATGGCGCGGTGATCAGCAACATTCTGCGCCTCGGAGCAGGACTCACCATTGTGTTATTGGCGGGCCTGATGTTTGTCCTTTTCCGGATGGATAAGGCCGCTGCGGCCCGCAGGAATTTGAGTCGCGTATAAAGGAAGAAGGAAGAAGTCAGAATGCAGGAGTAAGAACACGGAACACGGATGGTTTTACTTCTTCATTCTGACTTCTGCATTTAGAACTTATGTTCGATAATTTTCCATTATGGCCCGATCGGGCCTCCACCGCCGCGGGCAATGTTGATGCCCTATTCATCTTCCTGCTGATCGTATCGGGATTGATGACGGCGCTCATCTTCACCGCGGTCGTCTACTTCGCCGCGCGCTATCGCCGGCGTCGCGGTGTGCTCGCGGAGCCGATCGAAGGTTCCACGCCCCTCGAATTGACCTGGTCGATTATTCCGCTCTTCGTTTTCATGGCGATCTTCGCGTGGGGAGCAATCGTCTACTTCAAGAGCCGCACGCCTCCTCGGGACTCGACCGAAGTTTACGTCGTCGCAAAACAATGGATGTGGAAGCTGGAACACGCCGAGGGCCAGCGCGAGATCAATGAACTGCATGTCCCCGTCGGCCGTGACGTCAAGCTGATCATGACATCTCAGGACGTCATCCACAGCTTCTTTGTCCCCGCTTTCCGCATGAAGCAGGACGTGTTGCCAGGCCGCTACACGGTCGCGTGGTTCCGCGCCACCAAGCCGGGCACCTACCATCTTTTCTGCACCCAATATTGCGGCACGCAGCACTCCGGCATGATCGGCTCCATCATCGTGCAGGAACCTGCGCAGTACGAAGCTTGGATGAACGGTGGCACCAGCGGCCCGCTCTCCGCCACCGGAGAAAAAATATTCTCCGAACTCGGCTGTGTGACCTGCCACCGTACCGACAGCCAGGGCCGCGGCCCCAACTTGCAGGGAGTTTTCGGCAAACCCGTGGAACTTGCGGACGGACGCACCGTGACGGCGGATGAAAATTACATCCGCGAGTGCATCCTCGATCCCGGCGCCAAACGCGTCAAAGGATTCCAACCCATCATGCCCACGTTTCAGGGATTGGTGAGTGAAGAACAAGTTAACGCGCTGGTCGCCTACGTGAAATCGTTGGCGCAGCCGGGAGGCGCAGCTGGACCAACCAAGACGGCTGCTGTCGTCGTGCCACAAGACGTGTCGCAAGAGCTGCCACATCCCGCGCCCGGAACAGCGCAGTCCACAGGAAGTCAGGTGCAATGAGTATGGCTACCGCAACTGCTCAACCCGTTGAGCGCGAAAATTATCTGAACAAGCACTACGGCTTCGGCTCGTGGCTCTTCACCACCGACCACAAGCGTATCGCCCTGCTCTACCTGCTCTCCATCACCTTCTTCTTCTTTATCGGCGGATTCTTCGCGCTGCTCATTCGCCTCGAGTTGCTCACTCCCGCCGGTGACCTCGTCCAGGCCGACACCTACAACAAACTCTTCACCATGCACGGCCAGGTGATGGTCTTCTTCTTCCTCATCCCCTCCATCCCTGCTGTGCTCGGCAACTTCCTCGTCCCGATGATGATCGGCGCCAAGGATCTCGCCTTCCCGCGGATTAACCTGCTGAGCTGGTATCTCTACATCATCGGCGGCGCCATGATGCTGCACTGCATGCTCACCGGCGGCGTCGATACCGGCTGGACCTTCTATGTGCCCTTCAGCACCGCCTTCAGCAACACCAAAGTGATCGAAGCCGGACTCGCCATTTTTGTCGCCGGATTCTCCTCCATCCTCACCGGACTCAACTTCATCGTCACTATCCACCGCATGCGCGCGCCCGGCATGACCTGGTCGCGCCTTCCTCTGTTCATTTGGGCACACTACGCCACCAGCATCATCCAGATTCTCGGGACGCCCGTCATCGCAATCACGCTGGTGCTGGTTGTCGCCGAACGCGCCTTGCACCTCGGCATTTTCGATCCCAAACTCGGCGGCGATCCGCTCCTGTTTCAGCACCTCTTCTGGTTTTATTCCCATCCCGCCGTCTACATCATGATTCTGCCCTCGATGGGCGTGGTCACCGAAATCATCGCCTGCTTCTCGCGCAAGCGGATCTTCGGCTACAGCTTCGTCGCGTTCTCGTCGATCGCCATTGCAGTCTTCGGATTCCTGGTCTGGGCGCATCACATGTTCGTCGCCGGAATTTCCGTCTACGCCGCCCTCGTCTTTTCGATACTCAGCTACGCTGTGGCCGTGCCTTCTGCCGTCAAGGTCTTCAACTGGACCGCCACTCTTTACAAAGGCTCGATCCGCTACGACGCGCCCATGCTCTATGCCTTCGGGTTCCTCGGTCTGTTCACCATCGGCGGATTGACCGGTCTCTTCCTCGCCTGTCTCGGCATCGACATGCACGTCCACGACACCTATTTCGTCATCGCCCACTTCCACTACATCATGGTCGGTGGCGCGCTCATGGGATATCTCGGAGGAATGCATTTCTGGTGGCCGAAAATTTCCGGCAAGCTCTACCCCGAAGGTTGGGCGCGGCTCGCGGCCTTGATCGTTTTCATCGGCTTCAACCTGACGTTCTTCCCGCAATTTATTCTCGGCTATCTCGGCATGCCGCGCCGCTATTACCAGTACCCACCGGAGTTTCAGGTGCTCAACGTGCTCTCGACCGCCGGCGCGACCGTGCTCGGTATCGGCTACCTGCTCCCCATGATCTACTTCCTGTGGTCGATGCGCTACGGCAAGCCCGCTCCCGACAATCCGTGGAATGCCGCCGGACTCGAATGGAAGACGCCATCGCCGCCCACAACCTTCAATTTTGAGGAAGAACCGATCGTGACCTGGGAAGCTTACAACTACGAGGAGTTGGACGCACCTCACAAGGAGGAGGTCCCCGTTGCACGATAGCTCTACGACCGTTCACGGCGAGGCTCACAGCGCCAACCCGGCTCTCCTGCACCACTTCGCCACCGAGGAGCAGCAGCGCGATTCCGCCAGCCTCGGCATGTGGATCTTCCTCGCCACCGAAGTCATGTTCTTCGGCGGCCTGTTCTGCGCCTACCTCATCTACCGCGGATGGTACTTCGGAGACTTCGCGGCAGCGAGCACGTCCATCAACCCTGCTCTGGGCGGCGCCAACACCGCCGTCCTCATCTGTAGCAGCTTGACCGTCGTGCTCGCCATCTGGGCCGCGCAAACTTCGCAGCGCGGGCTTCTGCTCGCTATGCTCGCGCTAACCATGGTCTTCGGATGCGCCTTCCTCGGCATCAAAGGAATCGAATATAGAGACAAGTTCGAGGAGCATCACGTTCCCGGCGTATCCTTCAGCTTTCACGAGGAGATTCCCGGTCATCCCGGTGAATACGCCAATCCCCAGCACGCCCAGATCTTCTTTGCTCTTTACTTCATCATGACCGGGCTGCACGCCCTGCACATGATTATTGGGCTCGGCATTTTTGCCTGGCTTTTCTGGATGGCATGGAAAGGCCGGTTCACCCCGGAGTATCACACCCCACTAGAGATCGGCGGCCTCTACTGGCACTTCGTCGACATCGTGTGGATTTACCTTTTTCCCTTGCTCTACCTGATCGATCGGCACCGGTAAGACTTGTGCTTGCGTGAGGCTCTCTTATGTCTGACCAGTCAAAACCATCTCCTCTGCCAACGTACTTCGCCGTCTGGGTCGCACTCCTCGTCGGCACCTTCCTCACCTACGAAGTCGCAAAAATCGACCTCGGAAATTTCAACGCCGCCGTCGCCCTCATCATCGCCACCACCAAAGCCCTCCTCGTCGCCCTCTTCTTTATGCACCTCAAAGGTGCCCACGAAAAGCTGCTCAAGCTCGTCGTCATCTCGACCGTATTCTTCCTCTTTCTTCTGCTGGCCCTCTCCATGGCCGACTACAGCACCCGCCTCTGGCCCTAAAACGCAAATGCAGGGGCACGTTTATGTAGGGACCTGTTTCTGTGGCGACAGCCCCCTACGGCTGTCCAGGTTTTAGAGAAGATGGAGCCCAGAAGACCGCTGGGACGAATTCCTTCGTGAACCCTTCGTGCCCTTCGTGGTTCACGCCCCTTTTAGTTCTCGCTCCTCGACCGATGCTCTCCTGAGCTCTCCTCCCGAATCTGCGGTATACTCGCGCGTCAAGCTGAAACGTCACCACCCGCGAGGTGATTTATGGCATTCTGCAATTCCTGCGGCGCACCTCTCACTGCTGGCACCAGTTTCTGCAACAAATGCGGCGCTGCCATCGCCGCCGGGCGAACCGCCCCCGTAATGACCGCCGCCCCTATGCCGGGCCCACCTCCAGCAGGCAACAGCAGCGCTCTCAAGACTGTCCTCATTATCATCGCCGTGGTCGTCTGCCTTGGCATCCTAGCGATTGCTACAGTCGGCATCATCGGCTATCACTTCGCCAAGAGCTCTCACGTCACCCAGGAAGGAGACCACGTGAAAGTGGAGAGCCCCTTCGGTACCGTCGAGTCTTCGAAGGACCCCGAACAGGCTACCAGAGACCTCGGTGTCGACCTTTATCCCGGAGCGCAAGCCCAGAAAAACGGCGCCGCCTCGGTAAGCTTCGGAAGCGTGCACACCGTTGCCGCCAATTTCGAAAGCAGCGATTCGGTCGACAAAGTCTGCGCCTTCTACAAATCCAAATTCCCCAATTCCACCGTCAATACTTCCGATCAAAACCACTGCACCATTGTCTCCAGCGATCAGAAGAATATGATCACAATCAATGTCCAGGCCAGCGGTGACACCACAAAATTCCAGATTACCAGTGTGAGCAAGAAACTGACGCAGTCCAACTAATGCACGAAAGAGTGGCAGCTCCCATACCCGCCTTAAAGTCCTCGCAACTCGACGCCGCAGGACTAGCCGAGTCCCTGCGCTCCCGCATTCGCGGCGGAATTCGAGGAGACGTTCGGTTCGACCCGGGCGCCCGCGCCCTCTACTCCACCGACGGCTCCAACTACCGCCAAGTCCCGATCGGCGTGGTGCTTCCCCACGACGCAGACGACGTCCTCGCCGCGATCTCCGCCTGCCGCGAATTCGGCGCCCCGTTACTCTGCCGCGGCGGTGGAACCTCCCTAGCTGGCCAATGCTGCAATGTCGCCGTCATCCTCGACTTCTCCAAGTACATGTCCCGCATCCTCGAAATCGATCCCGCACGCCGCATCGCCCGCGTGCAGCCCGGCGTCGTCCTCGACACCCTCCGCAACGCCGCCGAAAAACATCACCTCACCTTCGCCCCCGATCCCGCCACCCACGACCGCTGCACCCTCGGCGGCATGATCGGCAACAACTCCTGCGGCGTCCACTCCGTCATGGCCGGAAAAACCGACGACAACATCGAACAATTAGAAGTAGTCACCTACGACGGCACCCGCCTGAAAGTCGGCGAAGGTTTTATTCGAGATTATGGGGGGACGGACACATTCGTCCGTCCAAGGCATGGGAGGACGGCCGCCCCCCGTCGTCCAGGCGGCCAGAATGAATCATGTGGGGACAGCCGCCCTCGGCTGTCCGGCGGCCCGGACTTATCGGGGCGCAGCAACGACCGTCGCGATCAAATCCAAACCGCCCTAAAGCAGATCGCCACCCAATACGCCGACCAAATCCGCCAGAAATTCCCCTCGATCCCGCGCCGCGTCTCCGGCTACAACCTCAACTACCTCCTCCCCGAAAACGGCTTTCACATCGCCCGCGCCCTCGTCGGCTCCGAAGGAACCTGCGCCACGGTCCTCGAAGCCACCTGCCGCCTGGTCGAGAGTCCTCCAGCACGCGTCCTGCTAGTCGTGGCCTATCCCGACATTTATCAGTGCGCCGACCACATCCCCGAGATCATGGCGCACAAACCCATCGGCCTCGAAGGGTTCGACGATCTCCTCGTCTACTACACGCGCACCAAGGGCATCAACTCCGAAGGACTCGCCCTGCTCCCCGAAGGTGGCGGCTGGCTCATGGTCGAATTCGGCGGGCAGACAATACAAGAAGCCGAATCGCAAGCGCATGGCCTGATCGAAGCACTCAGCCACAGCGCAACTCCGCCCAACACGCGCCTGTACTCCGGCCAGCAGGCCAAGCGCATTTGGGACATACGCGAAGCCAGCCTTGGCGTCACGTCACACGTCCCCGGCGAACCCCTCAACTGGGAAGGATGGGAAGACGCCGCCGTCTCTCCCGAGAAACTCGGCGCCTATCTCCGCGACCTCCGCAAAATGATGGCCGCCTTCCACTACAAAGGTTCGCTCTACGGCCACTTCGGCCACGCCTGTGTGCACACGCGTCTCAACTTTGACTTGCAATCGAAAGAGGGCATCGCCAAGTTCCGCCGCTTCGTCGAAGAAGCCGCCGACCTGGTCGTCAGCTATGGAGGGTCCCTCTCCGGCGAACATGGCGACGGACAAGCCCGCGCCGAACTCCTCCCCAAAATGTTCGGCCCGGAACTGATGCAAGCTTTCCGGCAGTTCAAGTCCGCATGGGACCCCGACTGGAAGATGAATCCCGGCAAGCTCATTGGTTTGCCTGAGAAGACGCCCAACAAGCTCGACGAGAATCTTCGCCTCGGCCCCAACTACGCGCCGTGGCAGCCCGCAACCCGCTTCCAGTTTCCCGCCGACCATGGCAGTCTCGCCGCCGCTACTTTGCGCTGCGTGGGCATGGGCAAATGCCGCCGCGAAGAAGGCGGCGTGATGTGTCCCAGCTACCGCGCCACGCACGACGAAGAACACTCCACTCGCGGCCGCGCTCACCTGCTCTGGGAGATGACGCAAGGCCCAGTTCGAGAAGATGGGATCATTCGCGACGGCTGGCGCAGCGAAGAAGTGAAAGAATCGCTCGACCTTTGCCTCGCGTGTAAGGGATGCAAGAGCGATTGCCCCGTCAGCGTAGACGTCGCCACCTACAAAGCCGAATTCCTCTCGCATTATTATGAAGGCCGCATCCGCCCAATCAGCGCCTACGCTTTCGGCAACATCGACCTGTGGGCGCGCCTAGCGTCAAACGCGCCCGGCCTAGTCAATCTGACGACGCAGCTCCCGTTCCTGAGAGACATAGCAAAACTCGTTGCCGGAATCCCGCCGCAACGCACCATCCCCGCCTTCGCCCCCGAAACATTCAAATCGTGGTTCCATCGCACGCACGACGAAAACTCGCGTAGCGGCGGACGCATTCGTCCGCCGAGCGACGCGCAGCGAGCCCCTGCAGAGGACTTCACGATTGGAAGATTCGTTGCCGACACCGTCACGGAAGGTTCAACGCGGAAGAGCGGCCGTTCCGAAGCGTGGAAGAGCGGCCCTTCAGGGCCGCGTCAAGCGGACCAAAACGACACGGCTTCAGCCCCTGCGGTCCTCCTATGGCCAGACACTTTCAACAACTACTTCCAGCCCGCAACGGCCCGGGCCGCCGTCGAACTCCTCGAGGCCGCTGGCTTCCGCGTCACGATACCCCAGGCCAACCTCTGCTGTGGACGCCCGCTCTACGACTTCGGCATGCTCGACCGCGCCGAACGCTTGCTCCTGGACATCCTCGACCAACTCGAGCCCGAGATCGAAGCCGGCATCCCAGTCATCGGACTCGAGCCCAGCTGTGTCGCCGTCTTCCGCGACGAACTCCTCAACCTCTTTCCCCAGGACCAGCGCGCCCAGGCCCTGAGCAAACAAACGTTCCTGCTCAGCGAGTTCCTCGAGAGCAACTCCGGCAATGCACCGCTCCCGCAGCTCCCCCGCAAAGCCCTGCTCCACGGACACTGCCATCACAAGTCGATCATGAAGATGACCGCCGAAGAGTCGCTCCTCCACCGCATCGGCATCGACTTCACCGCTCCCGCGCCCGGATGCTGCGGCATGGCCGGATCCTTCGGCTTCGAGCGGGATAAAGATAAGTACGACATCTCCCAGGCCATCGGAGAACTCGAACTTCTCCCCGCGGTCCGCAAAGCGCCCGCCAACTGGCTCATCATCGCCGACGGATTCAGCTGCCGCGAGCAGATCGCCCAAAGCACCAACCGCCGCGCCCTGCATCTCGCCGAAGTCCTCCAGATGGCGCTCGACCCATCGCGCGAATCCAACGATCCCTACCCAGAATCCGCCCGAGTCCGTGAGCGCGACGCCCAGATCAGCGACTCCATGAAACGCGCCGGACTAGGCCTCGGAGCTCTGGCCGCCGGCTCCCTGCTCCTCTGGCGACTAGCCGGAAGCCGCTGACATATCAATCACTTACATGCAGTATGTGGGGACAGCCGCCCTCGGCTGTCCGGTCGAGCGAAGCTCGACGGCTTTCCGGCATTGGCCCAATGCCCGACTTTCTGGGACAATGGACTGGTCCCTGGCGCTTTATCCAGCGCCTTTAGCGGCTCGGTCTCAGCCCGCAGCGGTACTCGCATGGATCGCGAATTCACCACCGACCTCTCCACCGGCCTTTCAAGCCTCGTCAGCGCCGAGAGCCCTCGCTCGACCTCAACTCCTGCTCCGTCGTCCCAAGCTCCAACTCCACTCCGCGGCTCTGTCCTGGTCCTCATCCAGTTCGACGTCTGCGAAGAGATTCACCTCGACGAGCTCCGCACCATCTTCGGAGCCCGCACCGCCGGCGCGAGCTTCAAGCAAAAAGCTCCCGGATACGTCCGCTACCAGCGCCCTCCCGTCGAAGAGAGCCTCGATCCCCTGATCCTCGAAAGCGGCGAGCGCCTCGAAGGCCAGATTAAGTACTACGATTACGGCGTCGTCAGCCTCGTCTTCGAACTCCCATTCTCGGGCGACTGGGACACGCTCGTCCAACTCTCCTGCCGCTGGACCTCCGACACCAACTTCGAAACTCTCGCCACACGCATCGTCAAGCAGAAACTCGAGCGCGCCGCGCCGGCCCTCGTCAAGCCTTACGACCCGAAAGCCGGAGAGTGGCTGCAAGAGGACTACTTCATCTTCTACGTCCGCGACATCGCCGGCGCTCCCGACGCCAACGCCCTCCTCGCCTCTCACGGAGATCAGATCGCCCAGGTCGTCCGCGGCGAAATGGCCATGCTCTCCGACGGCGAGCGCCAGGAGATTCTCCAGTCCCGCATTTCCTACTATCCCAACGACCTCGCCGTCATCGGATGGAATGCCGCCTTCATCTATGACACCGACGCCGGAGCCGAAACCGCCATCCAGCTACTGCAATACGCCAACTCGCAGCTGCTCGAGTTCCGCCACTACGATGAACTTCTCACCAAGGAATTAGAGAACGTCTACGACTTCCTCGACGCCGGAGGCCACGGACTCTGGTCCCGCTGGCGCACGGCCCGCGCCGCCTCCAAGCTGCACACCGTCCTGCTCGACGTGAACGAGCTCACCGAACGCGCCGACAACGCCATCAAGTTCCTCAGTGACATGTTCTCCGCACGCCTCTACAAACTCTGCGCCCAGAAAGTCGGAGTCCCCGACTACAAAGACCTGGTCAAAGAAAAACTCCAGACCGCCGAAGACCTCTACCGCTTCATGGTCGAACAATTCAACCAGTCCCGCGCCTTCGTCCTTGAGTTGATGGTCGTCGTCATCCTGATCATCGAGCTAATCTACTTCTTCAAAGGCAGACCGATCTAGCCGGGACAAGAGAATCGTGTGGGGAGAAGAATCGTGTGGAGACGGGCGCCTTCGCCCGTCCGGCGGCCCAGGTGTATCGGGCCGCCAGGTTTTGACTTTGACTTGGTTTGGATCCTGCCTCGAGGAAGCGTCGGCAAGAACCCTGTCAGCTTTGCTAGTAGAGGATCGAATCGCGCGAAGTCGAATGCTTCGCTTGGATCTTCTGGAATACCGACCGGGTCAGAAATCTTCCCTTCAGCTGGAATATTTCTCGGGTTTCTCAGTTTTAGTTTAGTGAGGGTATCGCGTGAACCCTTGTTGGAACCGCGGCCGACGCGACTTTCAGCACGCCAAAGGGTTACAGATCTAGTGCAAAGCCTGGCCTACGTAGACATGTCTGGCTCAAAGAGACGGAGAGGAATAGAGGAAAGATGAAAGCTTATTGGAGTGCAGTTTTTTGCGCCTTCTTCATATTTGCTGGCTTGAGAACATCCAACCTGCAGGCGCAGGAGAGCGCCATTCAACCGTCCGTTCTGCACATTCAACAAACTCAGACGACTTCACAGGGTTCACAGAATGGCTTTCCGACCTTTTTAGCCATGTATCACGTACTCGATGGCGCGAAGTCGCCGGCCGAAGCTCTGTCGCTAACGGGAACCATCTCGCTGAAGAACTATGATCCAACTTTCAGCGAAGTCCTATGGATATTGACCTATTGGCAGGGCAAATGCCCGGCCCACGACATCACCTTGAGTGAAGCCGCGATTCTTTGGAGCGACATCCTGAAGAATCCCTCCCAGTCGGACTCCACATTCACTGTAAATCTCGTTTTTCCGCATCCCCTGCCGATGACTGGATGTGTGGGTCTTTACTATGGGGGCGGCCCGCTGTTTGAAGGCAAGGCTACGATGTCGGCCGATCTGAACCTGGCATATAAGCCGGTGACAAATTCAAATCCGGACACGGTGCTGGATCTGTCGGGCGAATACTGTTTTGGTCAAGACTGGGGCTGCCAGAATGCCACGGCGATTGACGGAGAGGGCTTCGCGGTTCCGTTCAAGATGCAAACTGCTGGGCATCTGCTGGAACTGTTTGGAAACATCAGCGACAGCGCGTTTGATGGGACACAGAACTTCGGACCGCTTCCGACAGGCGAATCGTGGGGCGCTGGGAATGACTTCTACCTGCTCCCCGGAGGATGCGGGATATTCACGGAGAACCTCAATAGCCAAGGGTTCCCGAATCCGGCGCCGCTATCGACTCTGCACAACTGGCTTCCCCACGATGCGCTGCACCTCGCAAGCGTACCCTTGGTAGATAGGATTTCGTCCGGACAAACGGGCGAGGCAGCGCTTCAGGGCAAGGTCGAGAATATTTTCTCCGTTCCAGTGACTGTGAATGCGGGAGATTGCATCGTGGTGATCTACGGCAGAAGCGGCAACGGAGCGACCGACAACGAAACCCAGGTACACGCTTTGATGGCGCCGTAAGAAACTATTTCGCAGTCTTCTTTTGACGTGTCATCCTGAGCGAGGATTGGTCTTTGCGCGCTTAGCGCAAAGACCAACCGCAGTCGAAGGATCTCTGCACTCCTCAACCGCCCCCCGGTGGCGTCAGAGCTCTCCCCGCAACCACGCCTTCGTTTGAGGGGAGGACCGAATCCGACCGACGCGGACCGTCCGTTGATTGAAGGAAATTCAAAAGCGTCCATAACGCCTCAGCAATAACGTCGAAGCTCATGGCCAGCACCTTCTACTCGTTGTTGGACCTAGCTGACATGTCCGGACCTTCAGGCACAGAGGCGAAGAAAGAGGAGAAGCCACCTGAGACTCAGCCGAAGACACTTCCGGACAAAACTACTACTCCTCTCCACGCTCCTCCGGCTTTGCACTACAACATCCAGATACACGCCTGCCACGAAGGATGTGGAAGTCTTCAACGCCATTTTTAAGTCCCTAAAGGAGCACTTGCTTGAGTAGCCACACGAACGATCTTCGCGACTTCTCTTTCGCGGTCTGATGTTTGAAGCAGAGGCATCAAGATTTCAACGAGCAGGCATGCAAGTAGGCAGATACCGCGCAAGCCGAGGAGCGGCTGCTATCCGAGGCATTGCCCCCTTCAACGTCGCCACCAGGAAGACTAAGACGTTTGCCGACGGACGGCAAAAGACTGCCTTCGCAGATTCGTGGCTCGAAGGTGAAAAGTCTGATCTGTTGGGCTTCGTAGACTTCGGACAACTTGCCTCGATCATCATAGAGAAGTGGAGCTGTTTCGAGGATATCGTGCCATCTCAGCAGTGGCTCAAGCAGAGGATGGACGAACTGGAGAAGGCGCGGAACTTCATCGCGCATAATCGCATGCTCCTGCCGAGCGAGTTTCAACGGGTCTATCTGTACATCGCCGACTGGAACAGAGCAATCGGGCTCTGAGTCAACCGGAGGGAGTTGCCCACCTTCGCACCACCACAACATGGGCTGCCCCATGCTTCGCGATTTTCGAAGCATGGGCACCACGGACGACGGAAGAACGCGACTTCCACGCTGCACCCGGCTCCAACCGGTATCACGCGTAATCTTGCCAAGTCTTGCTATATAATATGCCTATGCGAAACACGCGCACCCTCTCCGTAACCCTGCCCCCGGACATGCTGAAGCGCGCCCAGTCCATCGCCAAGCGGGAGAGCCGCACCATGAGCGAACTCATCCGCGAAGCCCTCCGCCACTACGAACGCCGTTCTTGGTGGGACGACATCAACGCCTACGGCCGCTCCAAAGCCGACCGCCAGGGCATCCGCGAACAAGACGTCGACCGCCTCGTCCACGAACTCCGCGCCTCCAAACGCGCCGCTAAGAAATGATCCGCATCGTTCTCGACACGAACGTGATCGTGTCGGCCCTCGTCTTCGGCGGCGTGGCCCGAGGCGTCCTCGAACTCGCCGAATCCGGGCAATGCGAACTCTTCTACTCCAGGCCCATCCAAACAGAAGTGCGCCGCGTCCTCGCCGAAAAGTTCGACTGGCCCCAAGCCATGCTCCAACAAGCCTTGCCGGTACTCTGGGCCATCGGCACCCTGGTCTCGCCCCGCATCACTCTCAACGCCGTTCCCGCCGATCCCGATGACAACCGCATTCTCGAATGCGCCGTCGAAGCGAGCGCGCAAGCCGTCGTCTCCGGCGACCACCACCTTCTGGCCCTGCAAACCTACAACTCCATCCGAATCGTCACCCCGCGTAAGTTCCTACAACTCTTCGTCGCACTCTAGCCGCGTGCTGGGTGCCCTATTCTGGTCTCGCCGTTTTTGGGCGAGATTAGAGTGGGGACTTTGACTTTCCTGTCCTTAAGAGTTTTCCACAAAACTTTATTTCATTCCTGTGACGGATGACCTTTACTGAGAAATCTCAACAGTCCAAATTGGGAGTATGCCCAACGCACCCACTCCCCCGCGAGATCCTGACACCGACCACCGGAAGCCGGCAGCCGAAAGCCGGACGCCCAAAACGGGAGAATCCTCCACCGCCGCCTCCATTAAGTCCTTTGTTCGCAAGAATTTACTCGCGAGTCCTGATTTTCCAGGATTATACGCGGACGTCGTCCTGCACTACGCCCCTAACTCCCATGAAGCCAAGATCTTAGCCCCACACTACAGAAAAATTATTGCCTATACCGAGAGGACCAAACAGCTTAAGTCAGCCAAATCCTGCACTCATATCTAAGTCTCCGGAGTCCGTTGCGGCTCCCCCGCTCTCCGCGGAGAGCAGTTCTGGTACTTCCACCAGCGCATGCTCCGCACCGTCCGTTATCTCTCCTCGCGTGTTCATCACGCCGCCCTCCTCGAGGACGAGGAGTCCATCCAGGCCCTCATGGGAACCGTCAACGCCCCGCTGGCGGCACCATCGAACTCAAACGCGCCGAACTCATCCTCCGCGCCCTCAACACCGCCGTCCGCAACATCCGCCGCGTGAAGTTCGGACTCCATTCCGACGAAATGGTCCGCGAGATCCCCGACTACCCCACCCCGCCCCTCGAACAAATCGACGAAGAATACGCCAATGAACTCCACCGCCAAGAGCAACGCGCCGCCCGCGCCAAGAAAGAAGATCCCCTGATCGAATACTTCGGTGGCGCCGCCAAAATCCCCGCACATCTACGAAAACCGACCCCCGAAACGGTAGCCCCCGCCAGCGGCGCAGAGCCGCATGTAAGCCTGACGATGTGGGGACAGGCGCCCCCGGCTGTCCAGACGGCCCAGAAGTATCGGGCCGCAGCGCAGCGCCCCAGGCCCCGCCGCGCACTCCGACAGCAAAAGTCTCCGATCGCAAGCCGCCACTAGGTGTGAAAGAAGCTCCGAAGGCGCGAAAGAAATGCAGCCCACAGCCTGCCCTGAGCGAAGCCGAAGGGGCGCAAGCACCCCCTTAGGCATTCGGGCGCGGTTGAGGAGTTGCAGAGATCCTTCGATCGCGGTTAGTCTTTGCGCTCGTCGCGCAAAGGCCAATCCTCGCTCAGGATGACAAGACAGGATAAAGTCTTAGTGAGGGAACGACATGCGAGGACTCAAAGACAAGCGCGTCCTGATCACCGGCGGCGCAAGCGGCATTGGCGCGGCCACGGCCGCGCGCTTTCTGGAAGAGGGAGCGCGCGTCTGCGTGCTCGATCGCGACGCGCAGGCTTGTGAGCACATCAAGCACGAGCTGCCTTCTTTAGGTGAGGCTATCATCGCCGACGTCACCGACCTGATGCAGGTGGAGGCTGCCTTCGCCGAGGCGATCCGCCTCATGGACGGCGTCGATGTGCTCATCAACAACGCGGGCATCAGCATCCGGCACAAGTTTCTCGACATCACTCCCGAAGAGTGGGAGAAGGTCCTCGCCGTGAACCTGACCGGCGTGTTCTACGTGGCGCAGACAGCGGCTCGCCACATGTGGGAGCGCTTCTCTGTCTCGCAAGGCAGCGGAGTGATTCTGCAGACCGCGTCTACCAACGGCATAATGGGATATCCGTATTATGCGGACTACAACGCGACCAAGGCGGGCGTGATCGAGCTGACGCGCTCGATGGCGCTGGAGCTGGCTCCGAAGGTGCGCGTGTGCGCCGTGGCTCCCGGATACGTGCTGACGCCGATGCAGCGCGCCGAATATTCCGACGCGATGCTGGCGGAAGTGAATCAGAAGATTCCGCTCGGCCGTCACGCGAAGCCGGAGGAGATTGCCGCGCTGTTCACGTATCTGGCATCGGACGACGCCGCATTCGCGACCGGGCAAGTGTTCACGATGGACGGCGGAGAAACCGCGGGAGGATTGGCCAGCCGGTGAGAACGGACCTCAGCGGCTAAAGCTGTCATTGGGGAGCGAGTCCTATCGCAGCGCTGAAAGCGCTGCGCCCCACCCAAGGCGCAGTGCGAAACAGGCACTGGCCGGCGGGAACGATCCGTGGAAGGGCGACTTCAGTCGTGCCGCAAAAGGCCGACAAACGCTCGGCTTCGGCCGCTGGGGCAGCTTGGAGCACAGAGGCATGAATCAAGATGCGTCTTAAAGACAAAGTTGCTCTCATCACGGGCGGGACCTCCGGGATCGGTGAGGCCACGGCATTGCTGTTCGCAGCGGAAGAAGCGAGCGTTGCTATCACGGGACGGAATCACTCACGCGGGACGGCGGTGGCCGAGCGCATCCAGCAGAAGGGCGGCGAGGCGATCTTCATCCGCGCGGACGTGAGTCTGGCCAAAGATTGCCGGCACGCGGTGGACGAGACGGTGCGCGCCTTCGGCAGAGTCGACATCCTGTTCAACAATGCGGGAGTTTTCTACCCGCAGACCGCGCTGGAATGTTCCGAGCGGGAGTGGGACGAGCAGATCGACGTCAACCTCAAGGGCACGTTCCTGATGTCGAAGTTCGCGCTGCCCATGATGATCGCGCAGAAGAGCGGAGTCATCGTCAACAATAGTTCAGGATGGGGCATTGTGGGCGGCGATCACGCGGTCGCTTATTGCGCGTCGAAGGGCGGCGTGGTGTTGATTACCAAGGCGATGGCTATCGATCACGGAGCGCAAGGGATTCGCGTGAACTGCGTTTGTCCTGGGGATGTGGAGACTCCGATGCTCCCGGCCGACGCGAAGATGCGCGGGTTGAAGTGGGAGGACTACATTGCGGGATGCGCCACTCGTCCGTTGGGGCGCGTGGGGACAGTCGAGGAGATTGCGAAGGCCGTGCTGTTCCTGGCGTCGGACGACTCGTCGTTCATGACCGGCGCGGTACTGGTGGTGGATGGCGGAGGGACCGCGGACTAGCGTCCGCTCTTGCGCATGAAAGCGACAGTCTTTCTAGGTGGAGGACACATCACCGGAGCGCTGGCCGCGGGCTTACGGTTGGCGGGATTCTCGGGCGAGATCGTCGTGTATGACCGCAATCCGTCGAAGTTGCAGGCTCTGCGGCGCGAATCGCGCGCGGAGATCGCGCGCGATTTGAAGTCCGCGGTGGAGCGGGCGGGAATGCTGGTGGTTGCGGTGCGTCCGGCGTCGGTCATGGGGATACTCGGTGAGGTTGCGACTTGCGGAGTTGCAGCGCCGAAATTGTGCGTCAGTCTCGCGGCCGGGATTCCGCTGCAGAACTTGCGCGCGTGGCTTGGCCCCCCGGTTCACTGGGCGCGCGCTATGCCCAGCCCGGTGTGCCGCATCGCGAGAGGATTGACCCCGGTGAGCTTTGCGCGGAGCGTGGCGCCGGCAGAGCGCGCGCGCGTGCGCCGGTTCTTTGCATACGTCGGGCCAGTGCTGGATCTCCAGGAACGCAAGCTCGATGCGATCACCGCGGCCCACTCTCCGACCCACGGGTACCATGCGCTTGCGACGTTGGCGAAGGCGGCGCAGGACGCGGGACTGGATCGAACGACCGCACTGACCGCTGCGGCTCACGCGCTGAGTGATGGTATCTCCTACTGGCGCGACAGCGGTCTGCCCCTGGAAGACCTCTTGCGCGAAGGAGCGACTCCAGGCGGGATCGCGGCGGCGACGATGTCGGCAATGGACGCAGCGGGATATCCGCGCGTCGTGAAGGCAGGGATCCGCGCGGGCGTGAAGCAGGCGCGCCGGAATGCGCGACGATGAACCATCGAATCACAGGCGTTCCGGACAAGACGGGACGGGCACGACTTCTGCCGTTGAGGAGAAACATGCACCACCGTGGAAGAGCGGCCCTTTTTAGGGCCGCGTAACGAATGTGGAATCAGTCGGGGCTTCAGCCTCAGTGGTACCCTTCGAGGCGGGCCCACGCGATGGTTTTTTTCTGCGAGTTACTTCGGTTACCTCGGATCGCGAGGCGATTCTGCCACAATGGTTGCTGCAACACTCGCACCTGCAAATGGAAGTTCTAACCCAAAACGCGACTCGACGCAGCACCCGCATTCGGGTGGAGATCCCCGTCGGCGTGATCAGTCTCGACCGCACGCGGCCGTATGGCGAGCAGGTCATGGTGCTGATCGTCAGCGCGCAGGGATGCGGCTTTCGGAGTTCCGAGGCTCTGAAGATAGGGACGCCCATCATGCTCAGCAACCTGCCCGGCGGAGGCAGCGTAACCGCAACGGTTGCGAACTGTCTGCCGCTGGGAAACGATGGACAATATTTCCTGATTGGCGCGTCGCTCTATACGCACGGGAACGTCTGGGGAATCGCAAATGCTCCGGAAGACTGGAAGGCCGCGGCGCAGGACAATCCTTCTCCGGCCCGCGCGACTGCCACACCGGCGAGCGCTTCGAAACCAACGGTGCAGAAAAAGGCGGCGTGGCCGTACAACATGTTCTCTGAAAGCGCCGAAGCTCATCCCGGGCGCAAGTAGGATCATCCGGACTTACCCTCATCCTCATCCATGCGGCAAAAACACGCGGTCTTGTTCTTTCGTAACTTCTTCAACGCCGCACACGCTGCCATACTCTGGGTAAGCGTATGTCCGAAGAAATCAATTCGACGGCACCGGTTGCGGTCAGCAAAGAAAGCAAGCTGAACGATCGTCCATTTCGCGTGAAGCTGCGCGGCTCCGTGCTGGTGCTGGTGCGGCTGCCCAACAAGAGGTCCGTGCGGGCAGCGATCCATCAGCTGTCGACTTCGGGTGGAGTCATCCACCTGGAGAAGCCGCTGGATGAGAAACTGGAAGTGGAATTGATTTTTCACATTCGCGAAGCGACGCTGCGCGGCAAGGCGCAGATGCTGTTCCCCATGTGGGCGACGCAAGGGTGGATGCAACCCTTCCGCTTCTTGGATCTGACGGATGCCAACCGCGAAATGCTGGACGAGAAGCTGAAATCTTTTGTTGGCGACGCGGCGAAGAGCGCTGCCGCCGGGGCCTGAACCGGACTGTTCTTCCCGCATTCCTGCAAGACCCTCCCAACCTTCTTTCATCAGAGCGCGACGCCGTGCCCAAGTTACCCTAGTTACATTGGTAGCTGAAACGGAAGGACTATGATTCGGAAATAGGGCTCACATCATGAAGCGACTCAACTTTCTGGTTTCACTTACCAACAACGATAACGATTATCAGCAGGAGCAGGCCGCTGCGGCGGAGAAAGCCGCGCGGCGTCTGGGCGTCGACGTGAAGATCATTCACGCGAACAACGATGCTCTGGCACAGAGTCAGCAGTTGTTGCATTACGTGCAGGATTCTTCGGTGGCGCGTCCCGATGCCATCATGTTCGAACCGGCAGGCGGCACGGCGTTTCCGCAAGTGGCGCGAGCGGCGGCAGCGGCTGGAATCGGATGGGTGGTGCTGAATCACGAAGTGGACTACATCCTGGAGTTGCGCCGCACTCACAAGATTCCCGTGTTTGCCATCAGTTCCGATCATGAAGAGGTGGGGAAGATTCAAGGACAACAGTTTGCAGCGCTGCTGCCGAATGGCGGATCGATTCTGTACATCGAAGGCCCCGCCAACAGTTCCGCGGCAAAGGAACGAACGGTTGGGATGAACCTGACCAAGCCGGCGAACATCCACGCAAAGACGATGCGCGCGAACTGGACGGAGGAAAGCGCGTACAAGACGGTAAGTTCATGGCTGCGCTTGAGTACTTCGCAGGAGAGCCATGTCGATCTGGTCGGGGCGCAAGATGACAGCATGGCAATGGGCGCGCGCAAGGCGTTCAGCGAGATCCCTGAAAGTGAGCGGGCACGCTGGCTGAAGATTCCAATCACCGGATGCGATGGGATGCCGAAGACCGGGCAGGCGTGGGTGCGCAACGGGACGCTGGCGGCGACGATCTTTATTCGTCCGAATACCGATTTGGCGATTGAGATGTTGGTGGAAGCATTTAAGGGCGCTGCGATGCCCGAGCGGAAGGTGACAGCACCGGAGTCGGTGCCATCGCTGGCGGAATTGGCAGTGAAGGGTGCGAGCAGCAGGCGCCGTTCTGCCGGCGTATAAAGAGACTGAACCACAAAGAATGAGCCGGACTCCTCTGGAATTCTGGGTAAAGGCCCATCCCTCCATAGAACGAAACAGTCGATCGAGTTCTATCTCAGTAATGCAACCCGAACCCAAACGAAAACAGCGGGGATTGCGAGTCGTGCGGTAGATCGCTTTTCTGTTGCTTCACCGCCTCTACGGAGGATGGCAACTCAAACGGAAGACGGCCCTCTGGCGATACCTTGCCGGTAACCAGAGCGATTAGCGGCTCGTCCGAGATGCCGAAATCACCCAGAAGCACAGTCGCGTGCGGTACGACGTTGGTCAGGATTAACGGCCGCTCCAGCATAGTGACGAACACGGTTGGAACCGTCGGGCTCACGCGCAGCAGTTCCGCATAAGCCGCATCTTTTTCGGTGAATGTAAGCCTTCCCTCGTGCTGCCTTGATCCAAAGAAGAAGTTCGGATGCTCGCTCTCGTAGGGCGCGGGCGCACGAATGATCGCGAGATCCGCTTGCGCGGGATCGGTGACCACGACGAATCCCCCCGCCTCCGCGGCCTTCGCAGTTATCCCATACAGGTAGACTTTTTTATTCTTCGAAGCGACGGGCAGCAGCGGTTGACCGGTTGAGGGGACGGATTTGTTCTCCAACAAAACAACAGCGCGGGCCTGAGCAGATTGTCCTTCAGTTACAAAATCTTTGCTGCCGGCGATCATTGCGGCCTTGGTCTCATCCACGTAGGGCTGTTCGAAGAGACCGAGCTCGAACTTTTGCAGAAGAATGCGGGCCGCCGCATCGCGGACTCGCGACTCCGAGATCGATCCATTGTGAACATCCTCGACGATGAGATTCGATTGTTCGGTTCCACCGATCTGGTCGACGCCAGCATTGATGGATTTGGCAAAGCGTTGCGGCTTGGTGAGTTCTTCGACTCCCCACGGCATGCCAATATACTGCGGAGTGGGTTGGATTCCGGGGCCGGTGCCTTGGCGGCAGGCCTCGGAGCAGTCATTGGTGATGCCCCAGTCGCTCACAATGACACCGCGAAATCCATACTGTCGGCGCAGCAAGTCGCCCAGCAGTTGACGATTGAACCCGGCGCCGACTTGCTCCAGCGGCTTTCCGTCGATAACAACATCCTGCAGAATCGAGTAGGTCGGCATCACGCTGCCTGCGTGAGCCGCAAAGGCGCCGGTAAATGGAATCCGATGTTGCGCGAAGTTGTGGCCGGAGAAATCAGCGTAGCGCCCATAATAGTTATGGCCGTCCCAACCATCCTTGGCCGCTCCATATCCTGCCCAGTGTTTCACCACCGCAACGACGCTCCCTGAGTTCAACCCATTCGGACCATTTTGTATTCCAGCGACGTAGGCTTCGACCATGCGTTTTGCGATCTCGGCAACTTCTCCAAAAGTCCCGCTGGCGCGCGCCCACCGCGGTTCCGTGGCCAGATCAGCCTGCGGCGCTAGGGACTCGCGAATGCCCACCGCTTCATATTCCTGGCGCACGACATCTCCGAAGCGGCGCATAATTTCGGGATCATTCAAAGCCGCGAAGCCCAAAGGCTCCGGCCACATGGAGAATGCCAAGTCCTGCATGGAAGCGCCGAGCACTTGTTCAATATGGTGGCGCGGATCGGAGGAAATGGTAACGGGAATACCCCATCGCGAGGATTCCGCGATCGCCTGAACTTCGTTGTTCTGTTTGGCGAGGAACTCGGCGGGTCCGTTCATGCGAGTGAGGAAAGTATTGACGTGATCTTGATCGATGAATTCGCGGACCTTCACCAGGTCATACTGTTTGCCGACACCCATCGACCCTAATGTGCCCAAAGTGGGTAGCGTGCCGTGGACCATGAGGCCCGCTACCTCTTCCAGACTCATGCGCTGGACCAAGTCAGCGACGCGGACTTCTGCCGGAAGGCGCCAGTCCTCGTAGGGATCAAGCTTTCCGTTTCTGTCGAGATCCTTGAACGTGAGGCCATCGACCGTGAGCAGAGGCGCTGAGCGATGACCGAGAACGGGTTGCTTGGGTGAGCCGCTAAGGGCTGTGGTTGAACAGAGAAGAAAGACCAAGGCGTAGAGTCCTGGATGCTTTGGCATGGGGTTCATTCGGTCAAGCTCCAGAGTGAATATAGAGAAAGGATTGGTTTTGAGCTAGTGTGGGTTGGGATGTGGGGAGCCTTGCTCGCTCGGCTTCGCCATCGCTGGACGGCCGAAAGCGGCCGTCCCCACATGGGTCTCTATCCTTCCATCGTTGAGATGTCGCCGGCGGCTACGCCCGCTTCTTTGGCTTTGAGGAAGCGGCGGAGGATCTTGCCGGAGCGCGTTTTCGGCAGGGACGCGACGAACTCCAGCGAACTCGGCGTCGCGATCGGGCCCAACTCGCGCCGGACGTGCTCGATCAGGGCTGCGGCCAGCGCGTCGGAGGGGACTTGGCCGGAGCGGACTTGCACGTGCACCGCGACCTGGCGCATGCCAATGGTTTTGGCTGCACCAGCGCGGATAAACTCACACCCTGCAATGGCGGCCTACCGCTGGCGCAGTCACGGCTGCTGGCCGGGACGCTGTATTACAAGCTGAACAACTGGGTGACGTTTGCGTTCGAGCAATCGCAGTATCAGACGACGCTGTTGCCGGACTTCGTCAACATCGCCGTCACCTACACGATCAAGGGAGTAGCGGCCAGCAAGTGGAAAGATCAGCGCACGGAGTTCGGGCCGATCTTTAACTTCTAGTGAAAGGGACGAGGGTGGCGTGTGCGGGTGCAAACGCCACCGGCTGGCGGGGACGGATTTACTCCCAAAATTTATGAAACGAGAGTAAGCTGTCCCCGGTCAGCGCTCCGCCCCGCCTAAACAATGAAGTCGAAACCGTGGTCGTTTGACGCAAGCCACGAGGAGAAGCCTATGGCAAACGCGGTAAAGAATTCGGAAGTCGCACAACCGCAACAGTATCAAGCATCCCAGTCGACCTGGGACAAGATTGCCGACAGCAGGGAATTCCAGGACCTGATGGCGACGAAAAAAACGTTCATTGTGCCGGCATTCATCTTTTTCGTCGTTTACTACTTTGCCTTGCCGGTGCTGGTCGGGTATGCCCCGCAGTTCATGTCGACCAAGATTGGGTTTGTGAATCTCGCCTACCTGTTCGCGCTGTCACAATTCTTTGTGGCGTGGATCATCGCAGCGCTGTACGTGAAAGCTGCCAACAACTTTGACCAGCTCGCAAAAGACATTCTCGAAAAGGGCGAAGATGCAAAGGGAGACAAGTAAGCCATGGCGAATATTCCACTGATTATGTTTCTGGTGTTCATCGCAATCACACTAGGCATTACTTACTGGGCATCGAGGAGATCGGCGGGGGCGAGCGCGTATTTTGCGGCGAGCCGTCAGATCAAGGGCTGGCAGAACGGGATCGCGGTGGCCGGCGATTACATGAGTGCGGCGTCGTTTCTGGGGATTGCAGGCATCATCGCATTCCAGGGCTATGACGGATTTCTATTTTCGGTAGGCTGGCTGGTGGCGTATCTGACGGTGCTGCTTGTGATTGCCGAACCGCTGCGCAACGCCGGCAAATACACGATGGCGGACGTTCTGGCATACCGGCTGAAGCCGCGTCCGGTGCGGGCCATGGCGTCTTTGAGCACGCTGACGGTCAGCACCTTTTACATGATCGCGCAAATGGTGGGCGCGGGCACTCTCGTGAAACTCCTGCTCGGCGGATCGGTGAGCTACAACAAGGCCGTGATCGGAGTGGGACTCCTGATGATTGTGTACGTGGTATTCGGCGGAATGCTGGCGACCACCTGGGTGCAGATCATCAAGGCGATCCTGCTGATGGCGGGGACTTTCCTGCTGAGCGTTCTGGTCATGGCGCACTTCCACTTCAGCTTCGGAGAATTTTTCGGAGCGATTTCGCACGTGACCTATCACGATTCGAAGGGGGCGGTCGTGGTGAAAGATTTCCTGCAACCCGGGCTGCGTTACAAACCGCCGTACGGGCCGCTGGATTTGATCTCGCTGGGGCTGGCGCTAATCTTTGGCACCGCGGGACTGCCGCACATTCTCGTGCGGTTCTATACCGTACCGGACGCGAAGACGGCGCGACACAGTGTGGTATGGGCGATGGTGCTGATCGGCAGCTTCTACATCATGACGACATTCCTGGGCTTTGGAGCGGCGACGATTGTGGGGCCTGACTTCATCAAGAATCACGGCGGCAATAACATGAGCGCACCGCTGCTGGCCAATGCTCTGGCCGGATCCATTTTCTTTGCGTTCATTTCGGCGATTGCGTTTGCCACAATTCTGGCCGTAGTCGCCGGACTAACGATCAGCGCGACAACTTCGTTCTCGCACGACTTCTGGACCAACGTAATTCACAATGGCGTCGAGCGGAAACCGGGGGAAGAAGTGCTGGTGGCGCGCATCTCGGCGTTTGTGGTGGGCGCGGTTGCCATCGGGCTTGCGATTGTTTTGCAGACGGCGAACGTGGCGTTCCTGGTGGCGCTCGCATTTGCAGTGGCGGCATCGGCGAACCTGCCGGTGATTGTGATGTCGATCTTCTGGCGCCGCTTCAATACCGCGGGCGCGGTGGCAGGACTCGCGGTGGGATTGCTGGCCTCGATCGGGCTGATTCTGGTGAGTCCGAGTTTGATGGGGATCGATCCGCCAACGGTAACTGGCGCGGCGCGACATTTGATTCAGGCCAAGCCGTGGTTCCCCCTGGAGAACCCCGGCATCCTGAGCATTCCGCTGGGATTCATCGGAGCGATCGTCGGGACACTCGTCAGTCACGAACCGACATCGCAACATAAGTTCAACGAACTGCTGGTTCGTTCGAACACCGGGCTGGGCGCGGAGAAGGCGACGGCGCACTGAGAGCCCTGATCCGTTCAGATTGGGATCATTTAGAGCCGGGGAAGGAAAGCCCCACTTCTCGCAAAAGACGCGAGAAATGGGGCACCCGGGCGTGAGCCATGGGTCCGCGAATATGCTAGATTGGGTTTCGAGGGCCTATAGCTCAACGGTTAGAGCAGCAGACTCATAATCTGTTGGTTCCAGGTTCGAATCCTGGTGGGCCCACCAATCAAATCAACCACTTCCGGCGGAATTTTCGTTTCGCTCACATCCTCAAGTTGCGCGGGCGTTGCATTTTGTTGCGGCTTTGTTTTGACATCCAACCGGTCCACCCACGCGATGTCCGCTCCTGGAATAAGATGCCCGTATGTATCCACCGTCACCTGGATGGAACTGTGGCCCATTTGATCCTTCACGTATGCCAGCGACGCGCCGTCCTGTATGAGCAGGCTGCCGAAGGTGTGGCGAAGATCATGGAAGCGGAATCGACGCAGCCCGGCGCGGTCAAGGCAGGGCAGGAATTGGTACTGGGTCAAGTTGCTCTGGTCGAGGACCGTGCCCGCTTTCGAAGGGAATACGAGATCCTCAGCAATGCTCGTCTTACCCTTCATGAACGCCTCTAGCATTCGCTTGTCCCTCAGTTCCAGTAAAACGCCACGCAGCCCTCGTGACATGTCAGTCCGCCGCGATTTCTTGCTCTTGGGCGTCGTGAATCTTCCGTGTACGTAGTTGCGCTGCACAAGAATGTAGCGGTTGGGATCATTGTCGCTGGCGCCAAACTGGATGTCTCCCCATCTGACCGCAAGAAGCTCGCCCTTTCGGAGCCCAGCACGAAGGGCCATCAAAAATAGCGGGTGAAATTCAGGGTAGAACTCTTTGGCGACCTCAAGAAAAATCTGCGCCTCCTCGCGAGTCATTGCCTGAGCCTTGTGGGCCGCCTTATGGCTCTCAAGAAACCGTCCTAGCCTCAGGCCCGGGTTGCTGGCTAGGATTCCATCCTCGACCGCGGCGCTCAGAACGACGCGAAGAGTTGCAATTGCCAGTCGGATGGTATTCTTCGCCAAGCCTTTTTCGGTGAGGTCTGACATGAAGCCTTTAATCTCATCGCGGGTTATAGCGGTAATCTTTTTCTGCCCGAACCGGGGAACGACGTAACGTTCCTGGTAGTCACGATAAAAATCCACGGTCGATGGCTTGCATCGTAGGGCGTCCGTCTTCAACCACTTCTCCGCGTAGGTTGCAAAGTTCGGCTCTTCCGGAGTGTCTGACAGGAAGCCGAGATCTCCGAGTGCAAGTTTGGCCTCGAGCTGCCGGCGCACCTGTTCCGCCAATTCGCGGCTTGTGCCAACGCACTTAGCCTTCCTGCGCCCGTGATAGTTCACGAACACGTACCACTTGCCCCCGCGTTTGCGAATCTTTACGCCCATCAGTTCGTTCCCGTCACTCCGGCTACGAGTTCATCCACAATACCGCCTACGTCAATGGTTTTGAGCCTGTGATTTTCCAACCAGCGATCGAAGGCCCCCCTGCGCACAAGGATCTTTGCTCCGACCCGAGCGGCCGGCAAGGGATCGATCGGACGGTGGATCCATTCTCGAAGCGTCCGCTCTGATACGCAGGCATACCCTTGAAGCGCTTTCATATCCATCCACTCGGGTTGTGTTCGTTCCGAAATCATCTGTTTTTCGAACATGCTTTTTACTGATCGTCACGTGTTGTGGCTGAGCAACTTACGAACGCCTCACGCTCTGGGTTATTGGAACGCTCTGGTCATCGGACTCCGGGTTCGACAGGAACCAATCGGCACACATCTCCTCGAGCTTCGGTTCCTGACTGTCCTCGAATATCGTCATCTGACCCCGCTCCGCAGAAATAAGCTCCACCGATAAGACCGTGCCTTCTTGATTGCACATTACGCGGTTAAAGCTTTCCGGCTTCAGAGTGACTCTGCAGGTTTCGCTGTGGGAGTCGAACAAGAAGAGGCCCTCCTGACGTCCGACAATCCGGCCGCGCAGGCACAGGGCGAACAAGGACTGGTCGATCAACAAGCTCAACCTCGTCTGGTGGCGCATCCAGTCGTCCATCTGTTGGAGCACCTTAGCCAGGTCCTGTTTAGGAGATTTGCGAATCCCAGATTTCTGCATCATTAGCCCCTTCCGTTGATTCTAGAAATTGACTTCTGCATCGACGTCATCATGGTCACTGCGTCTCCGAGAAATACTTGTTCGCGCGCTGCAGCCTGTCGATACAGCCTTCTGTATGTGCGCCAGTGCATCCCCTTGGGTTTCCCTCTCAAAGGCTCTACGAGACAGGCGGAGCCACCAAGCCGCATACGGGCAGTCCGAGCCTGGCGCAGTGATCGATTCCACCCCGAGTCTTGCTGGCTGTCGTAGGCGAGCCGTCGGCAGTGTCGACAGGCAAGAGTGCTGTTGCCGTACAGAATCGCTACGCGATGCCCACAGCCTCTGGGGCAGACAAACCAAGCCCGCTTCCCGCCATAGTTGCAAGGTGTCCATTCAATCCAAACTCGATACGGTTCTCTCTGGCGCCATCCGTCCCGGCTATACAGGCACACCGTGTTTGGTTCGTCACGTTTCACGGAAGCAATGACTTCGACGTCCCATGGCCAGCAAAGAAACGATCGACCGGCCAAGAGGAGCCCCTGTCGCTGCCAGGGTCGTATATCCAACCGACCGTAATCAGACGTCGTCGCTTTGCTGTACCAGCGCCGTCCGCTACCGAAGCCGCCCATTTTTCCACTCCTCAAGATTTACCGAAATCATTAGGCAAATTTAACTTTCATTGGCTTGCTGTCGCTCCCGAAACCGGGCGATTGTTCGCACAATCTGTTCGGTCAAAGAACTGCAGATGTCTCTCGTTGAAGTACACCGGCAAGGAGCCAAGCCCGCCATTTCTGTTCTTGCCGATGATCAGCACTTGTTCTTCGGGCTTTAGTTTGCCATCTTCGCCAACCGGCAGATATGGCAGTAACACCACATGACTGTGCGCCTCAATGTCGCCGCTTTCTTTCAGATCAAGCATGGAGGGTCGCGTGTTTATGCCGCCTTCAGGACGCCGAAGCTGAGAGAGAAGCACCACTCCGACGCGCTCACTCTTTGCCAATTGCCGCAAAGCGTTCGCCACGTAACCCACCTGATCCCGCAGCTCGCGACCCCGGCCTTCCACCAGTCGAAGATAATCAACGACAATCAACTTCACGCCGTGGCGACGAATGTAGAGCCAAGCGCTGGCAATCAATTCCTGGACTTTCAGAGACGACCGATCGTCAACGTAGATCGGACACTCAGCAATCTCGTCCGCTGCGCGGAGAAGTTCTGGCCAGCGGACGTCCTTAATCGCCTGCGGGTTTCGAATCTGGATCGCCGGCAGGGAAGACTTAGCGGCTAAGAACCTCTTGCCGATCTCCGTGGCTTGCATTTCGAGTGAGAACGCATAGGTGGGTATCCCCGCGTAACCACTCGCCAACACGATTTGGATACCAAGTGCGGTTTTGCCCTTGCCCGACAGTGCGCCGATCGTCCACAGTTCGCCCGGGCGAATCCCACCCGTTGCCACGTCTAGAGAGGGTATCCCCGTGGTCATTCCGACCAAGCCCTGATTCTGGGACTGCGTTTCAAGCTCGCGCAAAACTTCAGGCATGAACTCTTTCACATGCCTGGCCGCGGTTCTTCCCGAAGCCGCTTCGATCTCAAGGAGAGACTCCTGAACCCTCTCGATACAGGCACCCGTAGGTACCGAGAGGTCGTCTGTCGCATTGACCAAACATTGGCCGGCTGCCCGCGCCTGGCGCCGGCGCGATTTGTCGAGGACCAGTTCTGCGTAGTGCTCCACGTTGGCGACGCGAGCCATTTCAGAGGTCACGTTGTCACTGAGCGTTACGAGATATCCCACGCCGCCGACCGCATCCAATTGCCCCTTCGCGATCAAGGCGTCCGTCACGGTCATGTCGTCAACCGGCTTGCCGCTTTCCGCAAGTTCCGCAATGGCATGGTAAATACGGCGATGGGAATCCAAGGAGAAATCCTGCGCTTTCACCAGTGGCAACACGCGGTAAAGGCACCCCGGATCCAAGAGAACGCAGCCGAGCATCGTCTTTTCGGCGTCGATATGGGTCAAGGCTTCCATCTAGTCACCCTCCATCTGCGCCAGCGCGCGGGTTGCGGGGTTGTCGCTGCCCGCGGATGAGTAGCTATTCTCTCCCTCATAATTCCGATACAGAGCCTGCTCGAAGAACTTTTGCGGGCCACCAGCGAAATCACCTTTCGCTGCACGACGGTTCACGTAAGCACGGACCAGCCAAGTGCCGACTTGATCTAAGCTGGCCTCCGGCATTTGCTTCGACTTGAACTCAACAGCGTCCTTCAACGCCCAAATCATCTTTTCTCCCGACCAACCATTCTCCGAGCAAAGGGCCCGCGCAATTTCAATCGAATTTAAATCAGAGTTCCGCTCAGGGAGGTGGGGGTGGTCCATTTCTTGGCTAGCCATTGGCGAGCCATCGCCCTTACCAGAGCCTAAGCCAGAGCAAAAGCCAAAGCCTATGGAGCCATTGGGTAATGGTTGGGTAGCCACTGGCTGGCCAGTGGTTTCAGGATTAGCGAGGAATTTCTGGAGCAGTTCCTTCGGTGGCTGTGGTCCTAGAATTTCGTGGCCTTGACGTAACCTGCTCGGCGCCGGAAGTCGTCCGGGTTTTTCAATCCCCACAAGATATCCCCACTGCTTACCGGTGGCACCATCGGTCCATCGGAACAGCAATTTGACTCGCTCGAACTCCGCAAGTACCTCTTCAACCTGCTCCAATGTGATCTCGGGCCGGTTATAGCTGTAGACGGTGCTCCAAATTCGACGTGGATTCGCTTCAAAGCTGCCGTTGGCGAGAGCAAGCGGAACCAGGTTCGCGTATTCGGCCTTTATCCATGTGGGGGTGACTTCGGCGAGCTTGTCAGAACGCCACAGGCCTTCACCGTCGATAATTCGCTTTGGCATCAGTCCCCGTACCTTTCTGGCGCGAGGTTACCGAACTGCGGGAAGGAAAGACCTGTCGCGGCAGGCGCTACAACCGCGTGTTCGGAGCGGTTAACCGCGGTCACGGCGGGTTCGATCCTGAACCATGAATGGCGTTGTCCATGAACTTTGCAGATTCGATTCGTGATCCGGAAACCGAGGCGCCGCAGTTCGTAGAGCCTGGCATTGTACTGCGCGGCACAAGCTTGGACTTTGGGCAATGGCACCCAGTCGCCCCTGGCGGACAGTAACAACTCGAGGATGCGTTGGCGTTGCGAGGCCCGCGAGGTCATCGCGTCCCCTCAGCACGACACCCGGGGTCCATCCGCGCCAAATATCGGTCAACATGCGAGCTGATGTGCTCTGGAACGACGCCGTCTTCCCGATGAGTGAGCGCGGACAGTTGGTGTCCGCGCAGCGCCCGGCTGATTCGTTCCAGTTCCGTCAGCAGTCGCCGCAAACGTTCTTTATCTGCCGATATGCCCGGCGTTTTAAGCGCTAGTTGCAGTGTGATCTTCCGACTATGCAAGCCGCGGATTGCGACTTCCAATATCCGAAGGTTTCTATCAGTGTCGACGAGGTCACAACTTTGGCACAACTTTGGCTTGACGGCGCCGGTTGACTGAGCTTATTCTCCGACTGTAGCGATTCCAATTTTTGCTCCTAAGTGGCGAGTTTCCTTGACCGGGCTCGCCATTATGTTTTCTTGAATTAAACAGCCACCGCTTCCTTGCCCGAGAGCGAACTTGTAAGCTCGCCCATTCTCTTCTCGGACATCTTCCTCAGTGCGCTGTGAAGGGCCACCAATTCCTCGCCTCGCAGGCTGGTATAGCCACATTCCGCCAAAGAGATGCGATGGCGAGGAATGCCTGCCACCATCGATAGTTCGTACTGCGAAAGGCCACACATCTCGCGCATATGCCTCAGGTCCACGCCGGTGGTTGATTTAGTGTTCATTCACGGCCTCCCAATTAGTCAGCATCTCTGCTGTTGGTTTGACCATAGCGCAGCAAGGATGAAAGTTTAGGAGTGTTTCTAGGAGTGTGGGAGTTATCGGGAAGGATCTGGAGATGTTGCGCCGAGACCGCTACTTCGTGCTTAGCACCACGGAGCGGCGTAATCGAGCCGTACCGCTCTTGTGCCGATATTGCTTTCTATGGTCCATCAATGTGGCAGCCGACAGATGTTTGACCTCCGCCAAAGGCTCCATTAGATCTGCAACCTTCAAACGCCTGCCACGCGCATCTTGGAAGAACCTTTTCTGTCGATATTCTGGGAGGCAATCAATAACTTCGGCGAATAGCGATTCAAACTCGACTCTAAGAACATCGAGAGTGTTACCTGCTCGCACACAGGACGCAAAACGCTGAAGCTCAGGAAGATACCTTTCAGCCCACTCCCCAAGATCGCCCGGCACATTCTCAGAGACCGGCTGATCGGGTTCGGCGGTAACCTTCCCGTGTTCCGCTGTCGCAGGCTGCATCGCTAGGCTAATCCGTGCGGTATGTTCTGACTCCTTCAGCCAAATTTCAAAGCTGAGGTCATATTGCCGGCGCCGGGTCTGGAGAAATTTCTGAGTGAGTTCAGGTGTGAGTCGTTCGTCCAGACTTGCGGGATCATTCGTCCAGTCTTTTGATCGCGCGACCCAGGTTGGAGCACACCAAGGTTCCGGGCGCCCATGCTCATATCGTTCAAAATCGAGATCGCGGCCGTCACAAGCCTGCTTGAACCAAATGGCGATTCGCGGGATCCTCCAACCATTCAGGTAACCATCCAACAATTCCTTGGTGTGGCTGCGCGCCCAGGACGCGGGATCCTCAGTTACCCAGTCGGGATGACCTCGCGCAATTGTCGCGAGATCCGTGACAGTCGCGCCAGCGATCTCCCGCAACTTCCACATCCATTTGTCAAAACCTTCCATGACTATCTGGTGTGCGCGCTCGAACGCTAGGTTCGCATCCCCGCCGTCCGCGGCGCCATGCTCGATGCAGGCATGAAGTTGGTGGTGCACCTCAAACATACCGTCGATGCTGCGGCAGGCGTCCCTCTCAAATAACTTTCCAACACTGTCGAGGACTGCCGCCCAATCAGTGGTTAGCGCCAACCGATGGCCGGTCTCAGGTCTCGCTGTAACTGAAGCGTTAAGGGCATCTGTCTCGTGCTTTCCGGCACCCTTCACCGGTTTCATCTTTGGAGCAGTGGACACGTGCGTCACCCTCCCGGTGATATCCCGCTTTTAGTGGAAGACTGGAAGGGGGAAGCGGGAGGCATCCCCCTTATCACTGCCGGTGATCGCCGGCAGCTATCCGGTTCTGACGAGATAGTAACAGACATGGGACTAGCCAGTTTCGCCAGGATCGGGCATCTGTGCAGCTCGCCTAATTCTTACGGAATCCGACCAGCGGTAGTGCGGAAGCGGCAACGAGGCTGATGGCGATGACGCGGAAAGCGACAAGAGTCGTATCTGGAAGTGCCCGTCGAGATGCAGCGTCCCATCGCTCGGATTGTTGGCCTTTGGAATCGCCGACACTGGAACAGTCGGGTGGGGCTGGGTCGAGATCACTCAGGGAAAACTGGCCTTGCTGCTTCGGATTTGGCCAGGCTGGGTGCCGCGGCCCTGCCCACAGCCATCCGTAGCCGAGGCGCTGGTGGTTAGTGCCGTACCGATCAGAGTTTGTAACGGACCAAGGAATCCAGACAAAACAGTAGGCGAGGGTAAGAAGGTATAGAGCCAGAACGATACGTCGCGCACGGTTCATGGCGATGCCCAAGCAATTCTACCCCCATCGCTAGCGTTCCGGGCGTATCTTTGCCACCACACCTATGCCCGATCCAGATCCCATCCGATGCCCGCAGTGGGTGCAAGGCAATCACTTGAAGGTCATGACCGAGGAGGAACGGCCAGCTCGGTTAAAGTTTGACCTTCTAGGCGATCCAGCACATAATGCACAACTGCCGCCGCATCCGACAGGAGTGAAGATGCAAAGGGGTGAAGGGAATGTGGAACGAAAACAGCGACCCACATGAGAACACGCAGCCTGAGTTAGCCTCGGAGGAGAAACCGGACTTGGCAGCGCTCGGCGACCAACTCGTTCAGTCTTTAATGAACGGCGAGTTCAAGAAGGGGAATTTAGCAGTTGTTCCCCAGCGGGTTCTCTCCGAAGATCAGAGTTCGCCATCTCCGCCCGCAAGCATGAAGACGTACACAGGCGCGGTGGACGAGTTCACCAAGAACGCGAAGGCGCTCATTGAACAACTTCCGCTTCTTACCAAAGCTCGCGCCGCGTATGAAGAAGCAATGAGGGCCAGCACAGAAATCCGCAAGGTCCTGGATGCCGAGGAGCAGAAGCTTCGAACTCTCATGACCCAGCTGGAACAAGGGCTCAGCGTTCACGATTCTAAACCCGCTCCCGATAGGAAAAGCCCGGAACCGGCGAAAGTCGAAAGGATGGGAGGGAGCGCCAAGAGCGCTCGTGGTGGGATTCAGTGGCCATAAAAGGGCTTGGGTACGCCCGGCAGTTAAGAGTCGCGGGGTGGAGGGGCTCCGCAGATTACCTTCGACGGCCCACCGTGGTGCGTCCTTCCTCCTGAGCGGAGGACTACAATTTAACCCGTGAGACCCACGAACGCGATCGTGCGGAATCGGAGTGTCCAGACGCTTGCGCATAACCGAACCCTAGGCTCCCTTAGGTCTCTGTGTCGCGCGAGAACTTGCCCTTCTGTTTAGCCCATCGAGCGCGGGCAGCGTTCCGAGCGATCTCCCGACGTTTTTCGGGGCTAATCTTCTCCATTCGAGCCTTGGCTGCTTTCTTGGAACCAAGACGAGCGAGGGCTGCGGCATGCGGATTCTTTCGCTTCATGTCCTGCCAATACTACCATGCTCATACGTGTGTGGATAGGGGAAGATTTCTCTTGACTCAGATGCTTATACGTGTGAGCATGATATTGATATTTAAACGGGCTGGATAAGTGTTCTAGCACTCACGCAGCCCTAACCAAGTCGCCTAAATAGGAGGCTACAAATGGCTAAGAAAAACGCTACCACAAAGTCCAGTACGCCAGCTATTCTCGTCCACGAGCGGGCAACCGACGCATCCGAAATCAAGATTGACATCCAGAGAATTGCGCAAGAGGCAGAGAGTGCATGCGAATTTGATCGGCACGGTGGTCCACCTATCTTGCTCGTCAATTGGGCTGGCGCTGCAGTAATTACGTCGACCTTTGGGAGAGAGGTGTTTTGGAGAGGAGTGGCGTTTCGCGACGATAACGCCCATAATCTTTTCGCCCATCTCCTGCGCCTACATGGGAGCGCTGCAAACGCCCGCGGGAATCTCGTCGAACTAATAAACAACGTCATTGATGTCCTAGCCGCGGGATACGGGGGTCTTGCCATCGTAAACACCGGCTCTGACACTCTTTCCTGTTCTTCTACCGAGCTTAAACGGGCGAAGTGCGAAGAGAGGGGGCACCTCATTCAATTCCGTCTCGAGAGAGAAGCCTCGGCATCCGGGCTCGACTGGTACGAAGATTTGTACAACAGGCCGGCAGCTCAGCTCTTTGTCGAGACGCTGCGGCGACGTGGTGGCACTCTCTACGACGCTGACAACATGATTTCGATCGTCAACGAGTTCGCGATGAAGATCAATAATGGAGAATGGAGCTTTTATGACATTGCGGTGGATGAGGCCAAGCTTTGGCTTATCGAATATTTTCGTGAAGTGCGGCGGAACCTTGGTCCCGAGACCCTCCTTATGTTCCGTTCCGTCCTGATAGGTCGCGTCGCAAAGACCGCATTTCGCGAGGCCGCGTTAGCCTGCGAAGAAGCAGAGATCGCGTCATGAACAACCTTGCGGCGAAGCGAATCGCCTTATACGCCAGAGTTTCCACCTCGAAATGCGAGAAATGCGGTAAGCGGCAGTCCGACCACGGAGCGCTCGACCACGAATACAGGGGCCAGGATTCCGAAGTCCAACTCCGCGAGCTGCGCGAGTATGTCGAGCGCCGCGGATGGCAACTGACCGAAATCTATACCGATAGCGTCTCTGGCACGAAGAACTTTCGGCCGGGCCTGGACAAGCTGATGGGCGACGCCGCACGACGGCGTTTCGATGTGGTCGTCGTGTGGCGTTTTGATCGTTTCGCCCGTTCGGTGTCACATCTGTTGAGAGCCCTTGAGCAATTTCAGGCGCTGGGAATCGATTTCATATCCCTTTCGGAGAACGTCGACACCAGTACACCGACCGGGAAGATGATTTTCACAGTCTTGGGTGCCGTGGCGGAACTCGAGCGCAGCCTGATCGTGGAACGGGTTAAGGCTGGCTTGCGGAATGCCCGGGCGAAAGGGAAGAAGCTAGGACGCCCTAGGGCCGATGTCCGGGAATTACAGATCGAAGGTCTTCGTGCATCTGGGGCTTCCTGGCGCGCAATTGCCAAACAGACGGGGCTTGGTGTGGGCACTGTCCATCGAATCGCACAGCGGCGTTCCAAAATCCCTTGCGGGGCTATACCTTGCCAAGCTCCGATGAACCCTTCCCAAAGGCAGCTATAGTCACCACGAAACCGAAAGCCGGTTGGCCAGCGGGAGACTACCCTGCGTGCGCCGAGCGGAGAAATTTTCCCAAATCTGGTGATCTGGGGCCTTCGGCGCGATGGGGGGAGGCAGAAATGCCAGCACTTTCGCGCCGCGAAGGAATTTCTAAGGGCGAGGATCGCCTTCGGACGAGTTCTCTACCACGTGTAGCCGACCGGCTGGCTGATAGCTTGACAATCCTAAAGCGTCGAGTCTGTAATGGTGGTCTCCCAGCAGCCGCATTCAATCAACAACTCACCTACCCGCCGCTCCGTCTGAAATCAAGTGAAAAGGAGACAAACCATCATGGACAGAATGCTGGTAGTAGTTTTCGATAACGAGAGCAAGGCCTACGAAGGATCACGGGCTCTTCAGCAACTCGATGGAGACGGCAGCATCGCGGTGTATGCCACGAGAGTCGTCGCCAAGAACCCCGATGGTAGGGCAGTCGTAAAGGAGGGCGCTGACTCCGGTCCGATGGGAACCCTGACGGGCACTGCGGTCGGCAGTCTCGTCGGCCTATTGGGCGGTCCGGTCGGTGTGGCAGTAGGTGCCGCCGGTGGCTCTCTCATCGGAGCAATTGCAGACCTTGACAACGTGCGCGTTGGAAGCGACTTTCTCTCGGACGTCGCGGAGACCCTTACGCCCGGCAAGGTCGCTGTGGTCGCCGAGGTGGACGAGGAGTGGACCACTCCGGTGGACACACGCATGGAAGCATTAGGTGGCGTGGTTCTGCGTCGCAGCCTTTGGGAAGTAGAAGACACTCAGGATGAACGAGACATCGCATCGATCAAGGCCGATATCGCTCAGCTGAAAACCGAACACGCCGAGGCCAAGGCGGACCGCAAAGCGAAGCTGCAAGCCCGGATGGACACACTCAACGCAAAACTGCAGGAGAAATTAGACAAATCCAAAGCAAGACTCGAAGCTATCCGGCACGAGGCAGATGCCAAGGTAGAGGCGCTCAAGGCAAAGGCAGCCCAATCGAAGCAAGACGTCAAGGCAAAGCAAGAACAGCGTATGGCCACAGTGAAACAACACTATAACGAGTGGGTGGATCGACAGCAGAGACGGGCAAGTTAAACTATCTGCCGCGTTCAAGTCCCGATCTCCTGCCGCAGCTCCAACGGACGAAGGTCGGGACTTGCCCCCGACTCCATCAACCTAGGGAACGAGGCGAAGCGATGACGTCACATCGGACGCACGGCTAGTCTCAAGAAAGGCGCGGAGGTTGATGTCACCATCGAAGCGGACGCTGAAATTGAATCTGCGTATTGTCCATAGACTGAGCCATTACCTCGTAGATTAAGAGTGGCGCAGCGATTTTCGGGTTCGTGGAGGGGACCTCTTGCGCGGCGGGATCGCTCGGGAGCTAACGTCGAAACTTGCGTGGTTTGCCGCGCCCTTTAGCGCAACTATATCGTTCTTAGGAGGACTGTCATGAAGAAGAGGATATTCGCGTGCACGATGACCGTACTGCTGCTCGCAATCACGAGTTGGGCAGACGACAAAGAAAAGGACGAGGATCGTCTAAAGAATGCCGCCACGGTGCTGACAGAGATTCTGAATATTCCAGACGACATTCCGCAAGATCTCCTCGATAAAGCCGACTGCGTGGTTGTTTTTCCATCGGTCCTCAAGGCCGCGTTTGTGGTCGGTGGGAGTTATGGCCGCGGTGCGATGACGTGTCGCACGGGCGAAAATTTCAATGGCCCCTGGGGAGCGCCCTCGATGATGGCCCTTGAGGGTGGGAGCGTAGGCTTGCAGATCGGCGGGCAAGCGACTGACTTCGTCCTTCTCGTGATGAATGACCGCGGTGCGAATGGAATCTTGAGTAGCAAAGTGAAACTCGGAGCAGATGCGTCGGTAGCTGCAGGACCAGTCGGTCGTAACGCGACGGCAGAAACCGATGCCTCGATGCGTGCTGAAATATTGAGCTATTCCCGCGCGCGGGGCCTTTTTGCAGGCATTTCGCTGGAAGGTTCGACCATCCGACCTGACAACGACGCAAACCAGAGAATCTACGGGGAGAAAATCTCGGCGAAGGATATTGTAATTGCTCACGAGACGCATGTCCCTCCGGCAGCAGAGGGCCTGATCTCGAAGCTCAACGCTAGAACGCCGAAGCACAAGTCGCCATAGCAGTTGTCTTTCCGTAGAAAGGGCCCGCGAAAATGGCGAGGGTTCACAAAGAGTGAGCAGGATTGAACATTCCTCGCCCGCGCACCAGGTTAGATTGTTACCGGCCTCTGGTCGGTTGTTGACACTGCCTGATTTCGGATCAAGGAACAGAGAGACGGAACATCCGGCCAGAGCGATCCGTTCAACCCCGCGCGCTTGGGTGAATCGGGATTGACTTTCTTGGTTTTCTCACGTCACGATGCCAAGTTGCGAGGGCTTTGGGGAGGCATTTGTTCGCGGAGTGAGAAACGTGGCCCGGCCTGCCAACCGTTCGCCTTCGGTCGAACCCAGGACAGTGGAAACGGTAAAAACCTGTGCCGCCCTCACCCCGAGACTAAGGCAAAGCATAGACCCAGCCAATAGCTGGGTTCAAGAGCCTCAAAGCTGAGCGCCAGCGCCCATAACCCCGGTTAAATCGTTCATGCTCCGTAGTAGCCCTCTGGCACGACGGCCTTTCTCCGCACATAGGCCCGCTGCCGACATCGGGGAGTGCATTGCCTCTGCCAAGGTCGAGAAACCACGAAATCACGTCCGCAGCCCGCACAGGGCCGCACTTCAATTCCCTCGAGGGCTCGCCCTTGCTGTTGCTGAAATGCGTCACACTGAGCCTGCAAATGCGTCATTCCGGGTATCCCTTGTCTCGCGTATAATTCGCGGCGCTATGGAGATCAGCAAAGACCAGTTAAAGGAATTCATTACGCGAATATTCGACAACTTCAAAACGATAGATCTGGAACTTAGTGCTTGTAAGGCCGTACTCGGAGCAGTCCACATTTACGACCCGCATGATCCAATCATCGAGATGGTTCGGGATGCGAAGAAGAATCCGCGACTAATCCAACAGGTCGATTCAATCTACGCAAAGCGATTGGCCCTAGCTCTTGCTGCCATAGAGCAAGTGTCTGCGGATCAGGCTCTCGCAGAATTTCTGAAGTCATGGTCTCCACAAGGTCCCCCAAACTAGCGAGGAACCTTGCTCCCTCCTCTAGCCCTGTCACGGCACCAACTAATTTATTAGGTTTTTGTGTAGTGCTCGGGCTCATATCTTCTAGTCCTGCTCCCCACGTTTCCACAGTGGAATGGGCCGTCTTTCAGAGGCTAATCGCCTTCGCATGATGTTCCCTTGTTGGCGTCCTGCCAGTTTCTCCTGCTGGGCTGTGATTTCTTCTGGCGACGTTTCCTCAATGGGAATCGGCGTTCCCTGCTGGAGTTCTCCGCGCGGGATGATCGGTCTCCCGGCCACGACGTGTGACGCAACTGGAGTCGGTTCTGGCAAGTCCGAAACAGGAATGCCTCGCGTCTCACTCAGAGCCTTACCGAATTGTTTGTTTGCAATTCCTTCTGGACCTCCGCGCATCACGCGGTTGAAAAGGTCTGCACCAACCCCCGCTGCCGTAGTCGGAATGTCTCGTCTGCCCTCGACTGCCTACAGGGCCGACCAGATTACTACCCCTGTGAATTTTCAAACTGCAGCACTACCCATAAACGAGGTGGTACCCTTATTAAATCCGGTAACCTGTTTAGTCCCCTCAATTGGCTTCCCCACACCCCGGGGTCGGCATCGTCAGAAGTTGCTTTGCACGCGCATTCCGGTCTTCCTGAGCATTCTGAGCTGCGAGCTTCGGCCACTTGATCTCTCCGTTGACGAGTTCATATCGCTCGATGGCATCGGTCAGAGCGTCACGCAACAGTTTTGCCTGAGCCCAAGCCATCGTTACAGCAGTATGTTCTTCCACCACGGATCGCAAGGGAGTGGCCTGATTGTAGCCATTGCCGACCGGTAGGACGCGCGAGATGCGCAGCCGGACATCGTGAAGGCCCCAAGCGATTTCGACGAAGTTGGTGTATATCTCACGAATACCATCTTTGGACTCCCGTGTCTCAATGACATTCGCTTCACTCGTTTTTGGTTGTTCGTCCGCCATGCCAATCCTTTCCCTTAGGACCTAGAGGTTTCAGACCAGCGCACCCCGGTACTGGCGCGCGAAGTGCTAGAGCACATCCGCATTCGTCGAAGAAAGTCAAAAACGTGAAAAAAGTTGCGGAGGAGAGGAACTGTAATTCTTCCGGCAACTCACGTTTCTCCCCATACCAAAAGTCGCAGTCGAACAGGTGGAAGGCGAGGTATCCTCGCGATACATCATCCGGCGGCTCCGTCTCCCGCGCTCGCCGCTGTAGCTGCCGCCTGCATCGCCTTGTCGTACAAGGAGTACAGATAATGCTGCGATTGCATCCCGTACCCCGTCAGGTCTTTGTTCGTCTCGCCCACAAGATTCGTGGCTGCATCATACGGCGCTAACGGCGCCTCTGCCATGTGTGTCTGGTAGTTGACGTTCTTCCCGAAGTCATTCGCTGCGCGCTCACTGGTCAACTGGCTACCCAAGCGGGTCTTTGCAAGAGCAAGGTCTTTCGTCGCACCGATCGTGGCCCCTGAGTTCAATCCGCCTGTTCGGTGATTCGTTTGTTGGAGTTCGTTCTCGCCCGCGTTAGTCTCGGCATTCAGAGCCCCTGACTGTAAACGGTTGACGTTTGAAAGGTAGCCGGCCGATTTCCACGGATTCGCTGCAACTTGGCCGCCCTTCTCAAGTGTCCCGAGATTCGTCTGATACTGACCGAAGGACTGGTTCGCCTGATTCTCGGCGTTGGTTTCCGCGTTGCGAGTAATGTTCTCGTTTTCTGGTGCACGCGCCATTTGGTTGCCCCCTCCATGGGGCTATAAGCATCGAATCTGAGTCCCCGCAGGGTTGTCTCGTTTTATTTCCGACCTCAGAAGTCACCGAAGTCTTACATCCGATATTCAGACCCCGAAGGCAGAGTTGCGCTCACTTCTTGTACGCTGCCGAATAAACTTAGTGCATCGGCCCGGGCGAGATGGACCCAGTCAGAAACATGACGATCAGTTTCCGTTCCGAGACTGCCTCGCACCTCTTCCAGATCTATTTCGGCGGCCCCAACTTCGACCGCCAAGTCGTTAAAACATTTCGACAGATCACTTGTCATTTGGAGTTGCACTGCCAGTTGGGCCGCGGCGTCGCCGAATAACACAGGTTCACCGTTTAAGTGTTCAGCCGACACTCGGGCGATCCCAGCATCCAGAATGATCACACTTTCAATAAACACCAGAACCACCATTCGCAAGTCTTGAACGGCATCTAGCGTGGGATTACCACGCATCTCGGCCCCCAAATATCCCAACAAAAGGACATATTCGCGTTCTCTCTGCACCCTGGCTCTGATGACGTCAAGATTCGCATTTATTGCGAGCATGTAGAGCAAGTCGGCTTCTTGACGAGATTGGACTATGGCTCTTTCGATCAGTGAATCGTCTTGCCCGCTCATGCTGTTCCGCACATTGTGGTACACCGCGTTCGCCACGGCACTACGATGCGGTGGCAAGTGTCGGGCTCCTTCCTCCAGTGTCCAGGACTGCAGTGCATTTCTGAGCCAAACCATTACTACCTGCCGGGGCGTCAATGAGAGTTCAATCACTCTTACGCGCTGCTGATGACTTTTCATGAGTCGACTCCTTTGGCCTGAAGTCAAACGCTTCAGTCTCCGTTCTTGTCCTTCCGAACACTGCTTCCAAATGGGCTAGTCGCTCTTCAACTCGGTAATCGAGAGCCTTCAGAAGAATGCCGGCCAGGAAGCCAATGGCATTCGCGGCGCGAAGATCGAATGGACCTTGACGGACTCGGTTGATCGTTTCTTCCAAAAGCTCGCTTACTTCCCCCATACTTTTCAGCGGCCTCTCTGGGAGTTCACCTACTTCACCCCTCCAACGGCGATTTTTCCGTCCGCCTTGTCGACCCAACTCCGACAGCTTTTCGGGATGAGCATGGCAAAAGCACAAACCGCGCTCCACAGCAGGCGCCCGGCACGGACCGCCAGCCTTCGTCCGAGCCTTGCACCGCTGCTGGCTCCGCTGTTTCGAGCCTCTCTCTGCCTTAAGCTTGATGGGGGTACCCTCCGTTGTCGCCGCGATTAGGCTGCTTCTTGGAGCGGACTTTCCCTTTTATCCGATTGGCGCGAGGATATGCTTGCTCTTGGTTGCGCGGGGGTTGCGGATTTTGCAGGACTTTGCCGGGATCTGCCGAGGGAGGTTGTGGATTCTCTTTGTTTTCGGAGTCCGTGGAAGGACTCATAATCTGTTGGTTCCAGGTTCAAATCCTGGTGGGCCCACCAAGATTATCGCCAGTTTTCATGCTGGTTTGACGCGGTTCCAAAAGCCCCGTTCCCGAGCTACCAAAACCTTCCACGCCGATCCGTGTACCGTCCGTGTACCGTTTTTGGGGCTTGGCCCGCCACTCGGATTCTCGGATTCTCGGCTTGACAAAAGCCGACAATCGAGCGCATCATCTCTTCCGTCGCCAGGCCACTCTGGCGGTTTCCCATCTTTCGGCCCTCAGCATGCTTTCTGCAAGTGGCGCTGAGACGCGATCCGAACAGGATGCAAAAGTAAAGCCTTCACCGTATTGCGAGAACGGTGCGACGCCGTAGCGGGTAACGGCAAGCTAACTTTTGCGACTGCGCTCGGAGATGCGATACCGCCAAGAATCCGTAAGCCCAAGCCCCCTGAAAATCCAAATCCCATAGACATGACCCCCGACGCCTTCGGCTTCGTCTCCGAACCGGCGATCGGGGCCATGCTCGGTCGCGGCGTTCGCACAATGCAGCGCTGGGCAGCCGAACGCTCTGGGCCGCCTTTCATCTTGGTGGGCAACGAGCGCAGATACCATCCAGACCACGTCAAGCAATGGTTGATGGCGCGCGAGCAGCAGCCGCGCACATCGCGCCGCGTCCGCAAGTTCGTATAGAACGAACGGCCCCGCCACGGTTTCCCGACCGTGCGAGGCCCAACCGATCACCTTCGAAGGAGGCGATCAATGAAGACCAGCATAGCAAGAATCAACATAGTTGATCCAACCTTGGAGCTGGAGGCCGAGCAACTTGAGAACGATTGGCTCGCTTGCCGCGCCAGACTCGCCGAGTTGCTGCCAAACATCCAGCGAATCCGCGAATACTTCGCGGGCAACCGTGGCCGAGCCATGCTCCGCGGCTGCAAGAGCTGGCACGAGTTCTGTGTGCGCCGGTTGCGCGTGACGCCGCAGGCCGTCCACGTCTGCGCCAAGCGGTTGAACTTGGGCGCGGCGCAGAAGGAGGCCGCGGCAGAGAAGGCGAAGGAAGAACGAGCACTACGGCGCCACATGGATGCCGTCGTCGAGCGGTCGCGTACCCAGTCGGACGCATGGGGCCGGGCAACGCCAATTCCGTCTCCGCCAGATCAGCCGCCCGATCATTACGCGCCCGCCGAGGATGATGACGCGCTCGACCTGGGCGACGAGCGCGTTGTTCCCGAGGATGCAGTGGTTCGAATATTGGCGGCCCTGGACGAGGCGGGCGCGGTGCTGCTCCGGATCCTCGCGTCCGGCACCCTGACGATTCCATCGCTGCTGGCGGCGACGCGGAAGTGTTCAGCGCACATTGGGAGCGTCGCTGCAATGGTGCGCGAGGACTACGACATTCGCGACCCTGAGACCAAGGCCAAGATCATCAGCATCGAGGGCAGAGAGTGATCGCGAGGAACGAGGTGGAAGCGATGAAAAGAACCGAAGAAGTCCGAGCAGGAGCGCGTTGTCGCGCGCACGCATGGAGAAGCTCGCGCGCAAGCTGCGGAAAACGCTGTGGCGGGCCTCTGGCCGACCTCAGAAGGGACAGTGACCGTGATGGAGGACAGATGAAAAAGGAAAGGCGACTATGGACGCCGAACGAATGAAGGCGAACCCGCACGGCGTGTCACCGACGAGTAGTGAGGAAGGACTGACATGACGACGAAGAAGATGGATGCACAGGAGCAGATCGACACGACCATGGGCAAGTGCTCGGCGCGATCTACGCGCTGAAAGGGGGCATTCTCGGCAAGTTCAGCGACAACGGAGACAGCGGACTCATCGAGGTTCGCATTCGGGTCGGGAAAGTTCTCGGCGTACGGGTCGCGAGGCTGGACGACGCCCATCCGCCGAACGGGCGCGGTGAGCGCGCGGGTTGGCAGTTGATGCCCGACGACATCGCCAGATTGCACTGAAAGGCGGGCAGGCGATGAACACCTATGCAGACGCACGCCGTCGCTGGGAACTGAAGCAGGAGGAACTGCACGGCTGCAAATACATTGACGGCGAATGTGTCGTGCATGGCACCACAGCCGCCAAGACGGAGACGCCGCCGGGATCAGCGAATACGGTCGAGTTCCCGCTGATCTGCAATTGTCGCTCTTTCGACCGCCCGCACACGCTCGACGCCCACGACGTGCTGGAGTCGCCATTCGATTGGCGCACACCAGAGGAGCGCCAGGACGCTCTGCGTGGGCGGCTGGGACAACGGCCGCGAGCAGCGAAGGACGCGCAGGGAAAAGGAAAACATGAATGATGCCGAAGATCAATACGACGGAGCCGCTCGCGCTGGTGAAGGAGAAGTGATGGCGGCTTCGCGAATGACAGTTCACCGCTATCGACACACAGAACTGATCACAGCGATCAGGGAAGCGCGACGCGTGGAGAAGGCTTTCCGGCAGCACACGGGCGGGGAGAGCTACACGCGAGGGCGGCTGCTGATCGAGCTAGCCACGAAGCGGGTTCGGCGCGCTTGGCGTCGCTACTCGCAGACTATTGGTCATTAGCCTGGAGCAGGTCATCGTGCCGATGAACCCGCTGGATAACTGAGGAGGTGAGCTGGACAAACATAAGGAACGAGGGTGATGAGAGTGAAGGGCTCGCACATTGTTGCGGGAACCGTGATGAAAGGGGATGGAACGTGAAGAACAAGAAGCAAGACGCCGCCCAATTAGGACTGTTCGATGCCAACCAGAGGGCAACTTTGTCCCTTGAAGATTCTGGATGCTTCCAGAAAGCCGATGGCAACAACGTGGTGCCGTCGACGCCGAAGAAGAAGGTGGCGAAGCAACGCGAAGGTCAGCAACGGCGTCACCGCGTTCGCCTTCGGAAGGCGGCCGATGCGGGACAGAGTGACCCCTAAACCGAGTACGGAATGTTTGGGGCCAACAATTCAAGGGTGATCCGCGAGGGTGATGTGGTAGTGGAAGCAGACACAGAAAAAAAGGAGAAAACCAAAATGGCAAGCAAGAAGGCGGCGCGCGAAGCGTTCGCGGAGGAGAGCATGAAAGAAACGGTTGACTTGATCGCGGAACTGGACGCGGAGGCGCGCAACTCCACGGGCGCGGGCATCGTCCTCGATGACGACGACGCGGCGATATTCGTCTTTGCGAACGACCCGGCGCGGGTGGGAAAGCTGCACGACGCTCTCACGGCAGGCGGCACCCCGATCGGCATTATTGGCTTCGACCTGCACGACGGCGTGCTCAGCCTGCACAACCGAGCGGTAGAAGTCGATGATGATTTCGACGACGCCCAGCTTCAGCGCGACCTGCAAGAGCAGTATCTCGACGCGCTGGCCGGAACGTTCAGGGACTCGCTGAAGGCGGCGTACCCGGACGCCGCGAAGTTCGAGGTCGAGGGACGCAAGCTGCTTTGCGACCTGACACGCGAAGAGCGAATGGCCGCAGAAGAGAAGTGGGAAGCGCTCGGCGGCGAAGAGCGGTCGGCGATCGAGAATGCCATGCTCGAAGTGCGCGAGGCCTACCAGGACGACGTGGGGTTCGCCAGAGAGAAGGCCGCCCAGTCTATCCGCCGCTTGCGGGACAAGTGGGGCGACCAGGTCATCGACGGTTGCCTGGTCTGGCGCGACGAGCTGTTCTTGCCCGACACCGACCCGAGCGAACTCCACAGCAACACGATCTCCGAGGTCGAGCAGGGCGTTCGCTGGGTTGAGCGGCATCTTGGCGCGGGTGAGTTTGGCGCTGAGCCGCCGCGACCGATGGCAGGACCAACCAGGTAGACCGCTCGTTGACTTGCGGGAAGGATGCGTTGCACGGCAATGAATCTTGAGCGCGGCGTGACGACATCGGCCAGTCCGTCAGAACGCTAGGCGGTCATCGACGCCGAAGTGGAAGAGTCGTATCGGGCGTCCGCGTCATCACGCGCTCATGGTGATGCGAAGGTGACAGTCATCCGCAGGGGCGCGGCGATGGCAATACGGGATTACGGCGACTGGCTCGAGGGTTCGTGAAGTTCGCTTCGTGGACGACTCCGGGGGAAGCTGGCCAACGGGCAGTTCGTCGGCGAGTTCCAGGACGAGGCGGCGGCATGGCAGTTTGCAGAACGCAACTTCGGGGTCGCGCAGCAGGTAGAACGCACGGGTTGACTACTTGGTAATTCCGGCGCCCCGAAAAGGCCGCCGGACGCCGCCGATCGCGCGGAAGCGCAGCGCGGTCAGGCGATTCACCAATTCGATTGGATTGATCCGAGGGGGAGAAGTAGGCCATGACTGACGAGCAGGCGTCGGAACTGCTGCGGAGTGGCCGGAAGCTCACGAAGGCGGAAGTGCGTGCGGTCGTCGCGGTGCGAACGAAGGCCGCGTGCGCCGACATCGCGAACGTGACCGACGCCATTATCGAGGAAGCGACTAATGGTCGCGGCGCACCCGACCATTAAAGGACTGGCGCGCGGCGGGCTGGAAGCTGATCAAGCGGTGAATGGAGAAACGACATGCCGGCGGTGATGACAGACGCCGAACGGTGGCACGCAGCGAACGCGCCCGTTGAACTTCACAGCGACCCGTACCAGATCGTGCTGGAGGGCGTCCACTCCAATATGACTGGCGAGCGGGGAAAGCGTTTCTGCCTGCACCTATTCCCGGACGCCTCGGCGCTCGACTGTAAGTCTGGGCCGCTGCGCTTCATCGACGCGAGTGGCATGGTGATGTTCGGTCGGTTCCGGCAAAGGGACTTCGGCAAGACGCACAACGCAGCAACAGAGTGGTGTCTGCTCGTGGAGAGGCTTGAAGACCTCGGCATCGACGTGCCGACGCCCGCAGAAGGGGCGCGTGCACCACGCGGGAGCCTAATGAGGAAAGTAACGCCGATCTCGGATGAGGAGTTGAAGCGCCGCCAGGCTTTCTGGGCGCTCATCGACTGGGGCAACGGTGGCCAATCCACGGCGCCCGCGCCAGACGAGCCTGAGCCGGAACCCGCCGAGCCGGAGAAGCCAGCGGAACAGCCACTGCTGTGGGACGAAGTGGCGAACGCGAGCAGAAGTGGTTTGCTCGGAACGCAACGCTTGAAGCCCGCAAGCTGAGGCGCGAGCAGCGCGAGCAGCTGCTGAACGGATCGGAAGGACGTGAGTGAATACCTGGCGCACAACCTTCGAAACGCCGCGGGCCAGCGAATACTTCGAGGAGAGCAGCGTGCGTTCCTTGATCGGCTACGAGAAACCCTTGTGGCCGCAGGTGCTGATCAAGGAACTTATCGACAACTCGTTGGACGCAGCCGAAGCGGCGGGAATCCCGCCCGAGATCGCGGTGACGGTTGAAGCCGACTCGTTCACCGTCGCCGACAACGGCAGCGGCCTCAGTGCGGACACGATCAAGCGGTCACTCAACTACGACACGCGGATCAGCGATAAGAAATGGTATGTCTCGCCAAGCCGAGGGCGATTAGGTTCCGCGCTGAAAACGCTTTGGCCCGCGTTTTACGTGGCGACGGGCCAGCGAGGCGTGGTGGAGATCGAGAGCTGCGGGGTCCATCACACGATCACCGCATACGGCGGTGAAATCAAGTCGCACGACCAGAAACCCGCCGCGGTAAAAAGTGGGACTTTTATAAAGGTGCATTGGCCCCAGATAGCAATGCCAACTGACCCATGACGGAGGCCAGCTTTTTTACCGTGGCGACATGAGCTACCCGGGCCGGATGGACGAAGTTGTGGTGGATGTGGTGCGGGACTTCGCGGCTGGCAATCCCCATGCGGCCTTCAGCGTCACGGCGCGCGGCGCCACGAACACATTCAGTGCGACCGATACCGAATGGCGCAAGGGGCGCACCTGCGACCGCGGCAGCGCCCACTGGTATTCGGTGGGCGATGGAAAGAATCTGCTGACCGCCCACCACAACGAAGAAAAGCGCCTCGATGAACTCGGTGTCAGTCATCGGCGGCTCACGCTGCGTGACGTGCTTGCGGACTTCGATGGCCTGAAGGGGACAGTAGTCAGGAAGCGTGTGCTCGCACAGGCCGGCCTCACTGGCATGACGCTCGACGATGTCTTCGAGGGTGACGACGGTTTCGTCACCAGTGTCACCAAGTCGCTCCTAGACGCAGCGCGCGTGAACACGCGGGTTGTGAAGCCGGAGCGACTGGGTCTCATTGGCACCGAGCACATGGGGAAAACATTGGCGCCCTACGGCGCGTCAGGGGACTTCGTGTCCCGCTATCTTCCCGGGGTTGACGGCGACGGGTTGCCCTATCTCGTGGAGGCCGCGTTCGGCGTCAGGAAGGAACGCAGCCGGAAGATAATTTTCGCCGTGAACAATAGCATTGTCTTCCAAGTTCCGAGTCAGCACATATCCGAAACACTCAACACCACTTGCCGCGTGGAGTCGCACGATCCCGTGGTGTTGTTCATACACATGACCTGTCCGAAGTTCAACTTCACTTCGCAGGGAAAAAATTCGTTGGTGATGACCGCGGCCATGCAGGAGTCGCTTGACAGGCTGCTGGTCAACATTACGAAGAGGCACACGAAGAACAAGAAGAGCGAGGCAGCGCGCAAGAACAGGGACGCGGTCACCGACCAGCAGATCGAGAAGTCGATGGAACGAGACAGAGTGCTGGAAGAGAAGAACCAGATCAAGGAAACGGCTTACAAGTTCATGGCCGAAGCCTATCGGCGGGCTTCGGAGCCATACAACCGGGCCAGGGCAAGGCAGGTCATGTACCAGGCGCGAGCACTGGTCATGAACGCCATCGGCAAGTGGGGTGGGGACTCCTACTTCACGCAAACCCTGCTGGTTGACTACCAGCGCGAAAACCCGAAGGAATGCAAGAACTGGCATGTGCTGTACGATGCCCGGGGTCACATGCTCGAGCCGCACGGCGGGAAGTTCTTCGGGATCGGGACGGCTGAGACACGCGACTACATCGACTCGTGGATTGACGCCGACGACGCCGAGGCTTTGGCCGTTCTACAGATGGAGAGTAAGTTTCCGACCAGCGGGCCAGCCAACCGCTTCCAGGCCAGCCTATTTTGCGAAAAAGAAGGTTTTGACGACTTGATCCGGAATAGCGGGATCAAGGAACACTACGACCTCGGGCTTTTTTCTTCGAAGGGGATGGCTACGACCGCCGCCCGCGAGCTGGACGATGAACTGTCGCAAGCTGGCTGCACCATCTTCGCGCTGCACGATTTTGATGTTAGCGGCTTGCGAATCGGCCATTGGCTGTCCCACGACAATGACCGCTACCGGTTCAGGCGTCGCCCAACGTCGTCGACATCGGCCTCAGACTGGCGGACGTGAAAAGGATGAAGTTGGAGAGAGAGCAAGTCGATTACGCGCAGGGCAAGGACCCACGCGAACTGCTGTTGGAATGCGACGACATCACGAAGGACGAGATTGCCTTTCTGGTGTCGAGCAAGAAGTGGAATCCGCAGACGCAAAAAGAATACTGGAGTGGCCACCGAGTCGAGTTGAACGCCATGACATCGCGCGAACTCATCGAGTTGATCGAACGGAAACTGGTGGAGCACGGCGTGAAGAAGGTGGTGCCGAATCAGGCCACGTTGAAGATCGCATGGCGGCGGGCGCAGAAGATCAAGGTGGTGAACGCGGCGATCGCCCAGGTCATGGACGAGATCGACGACGACTGGGCCTGCCCTGCGGCGCCGCGCGATCTGGCGACACAGGTGCGCGAGACGCTTCGCCGCAATCCGCGAATGCCGTGGGACGACGCACTCGCGCGCATCGCGGCCAAGCGAGGAGAAAAAGGATGACCAGTAAGAAGCTGGCAGCATGGCAAGGCAAGAAGGCCGCCATCATCCACGGTTCTCAACGCACATGGAGATGAAGATCACCAGTGCTAACGACCTGTTAGTCGCGTCACTGAAGGAGAGCGGCAGAGGAAAAAGGAGGAAGCGATGAACGAGGATGAGAAAAGCTGGGATCAGAAGTCAGCCAACATCGAGAAGACCGACCTTGGCGCATTGGCGGACGACGAAATAAGGACCCTTCGGATCGAGATATGCCGAACGATCACCGCCATCTCAGAGGCAGAGATGGTGCAGAAGATCACTCAGCAGCAGGGGAGCAGGATCGGGCGAGTCTGCGCGGAGGCGCTCCGCACACTGCGCGAATTGGAAAAGGCAAAACCGAAGGTCGTTCGGCGACGCACGGTGCGTTGGTTGAGGCGCTAACGGAAGGCTTGTCGGTGGGCGACTCGTCCATGCGCGGGCATCAGTTCCGAGTTGGAGCGGTTGGGGGCGAAGGACAGGTTGGCGCTGCACGACGTGAATCGCTTTCCGAAGAGCAAGAACAAACTCGACCCCGGGGACCTCGGCTCAGCGCTAGTCTACTGCACTCCGCCGCGCGCCTCGGGCGCGCGCTTTGGGCGCCAAGACCTGGAGTGGGAATGTTCGCAATCCGAATTGGAGAGAAAGACGCGCACGGGCGATGCGGCGTGCGGGCCTCCGTCAAGGCGAACAACGTGGAACTCCGGATTCTGTTGGACTCTGGTCTCTCGATGTCGGCTGTCGGCGAGAAGCTAGGAATCTCAAGCGCCACCGTCTGCCGACGCGCCCATCAGGCTGGGTATTGAATTGCCGTCCGCCGTATCCGACTCAAGCCGGGTTGCTGCTCCAGACTTCACTCATAATGCCCTAGCTCTGCTTTTGGCGTACGCCGAGTTGGGTGTACTCTTCTTCCATGCACATTGATCACGAGCACCCGGACCGGGCCGGGAGCCACTGGCTATCAGCGGTTTGAATCGTAGATCGCCGCCCGGTCCATCGCGGGCTTGAGGGTCAGCGCGGTTACTCCTATCGCAATCCCGAGGAATGCGATCAGCGCGGCCAGGATCGTGTGCCCTTCGGCCATCCATACCGCCATGCTTATTGCCAGCGCGCAATTCGCCAGCCCGAACGCGCGAAGCCATGGCGCGAACTTTCGCGCCTCACTACGAAGGAATTCTCTGTCCATACTTCCCGCAAGGAGCAAAACCCCGGCCATGATTGTTTGAATCGTGCTGCAGAATAAGATCGCGAAGAACAGCGCCAGGCTCCACCTTCCATTCGTCACGTTTTTGAATCGCCAGGCCAGATACACGAGCAATACACAGCGCAAACAGATCTTGATGTGCAGAATTTCCCAAAGCCGGTATGGTTTGGGGGCCGCCGATCCGAAGAGCTTCCGCACCAAGGCGGGCGGCTCTTCGGGTTTCGCGGTCTTTACTGAGTCCGAATCGCGGGCAGGAGTTTGGTCGCTGCCCTTCGAGGCTAGCGATCGCTTGCCGGACGCAGAATCATCCCTTAGTTCCTCCAGCGCCAGCTTGATATCATCTATGTGCTGCGTGCGGCGGTCCCGGTCCTTGCGCAGGCAGCGTAGGATGATCTTCTCGAACTCAGCCGGCAGATTCGGCGCGAGGGCGCCAGGTGGCGGCGGTTCCTTCTGCAGGATTGCCGAAATTGTGGACATTTTGGTTGCGCCTTCAAATGGCCGGCGGCCGGTGACCATTTCGTAGAGAACCGAGCCAAAAGAAAAAATATCGGAACGCGCATCCACCTTCCTGCCTTCGGCCTGCTCGGGTGACATGTAGGCGACGGTGCCGATGATCGAGCCTTCTTCCGTCAGCGGGCCGTCCTCAGCGGTCATCGTCGCCGTGACGCCCTCGGAATCGACAGTCTTCTCGGTCAGCTTGGCCAGGCCGAAATCCAGCAATTTCACGCGGCCGTCCTCGTCGATAATAATGTTGGCCGGCTTGAGATCGCGGTGCACGATTCCGGCCGAGTGCGCGCGGGCCAGGGCGTCGGCGATCTGGATCGAATACTTCAGTGTGTCTCTCAAGGGTAGGTCGTTCGTGCCGATGAACTGGTGGAGCGTCTTGCCCGCCACGAGCTCCATGGCAATGAAATCCGTGCCCCCAGATGAGCTGATGTCGTATATGTGGATGATGTTGGGGTGATTCAGAGCCGATGCGGCCTTGGCTTCCTGCACGAAGCGGCGCTTGCGCTCGGGGCTGGCGGTAGCATCAGCGCGCAGGATTTTGATGGCTACGGGCCGGTCGAGATGAGTATCGAAGGCCCGGTAGACCACCCCCATGCCGCCCTCGCCGAGTGTTGCTTCAATCCGGTAGTGGCCCAGCGACTGGCCGATCATCGGGTCCATATTAGGACCTCGTTCTCATGTTAGGACCAGTATAGACGTTGACCCTTGTTCTCTGAGCGAAACGAAGTGCTCTGCGCCACTTCCCGATGCCGCTCTCTCATCCGAACTCGATTGCGGGCAAACAGGACGCGCTGCTGCCGATCCAGCTCGAGATCGTACGCGTCGCATCTTAAACGCCAATTGAAACGCGACGACCACTGGAAGATATTTTGCGAGCTGCAATTCAGTTTTTCCGCAACTAGTTTGAAGGAGCGCTTCTCCGCGTTGCGATACAAAACGAAGGCGCCGAAGGCCTTCTCGCTCTCGTCGGGCCGCTTGTCCCACAACTCGCGAGGGGCAATGATCTCAGAGCCTTGCGCGCCGTCGCGATCATCTTCCGGTTCCATGTGACGCACCTCCAGGAGTGGCACAAGCGGGTATATTGAATTTCGACCACGCCGCAGCGCCGATCAATGCCGATGGCGGCGGGAATTTTTTGCCCGCCGACCAGCATTGCAGGCGCCTTTCCGGACAATGGTACGCCTGGTGGGTGAGGGCTAATGTTTGCCGGAATGGTTCCGAGGGCGAACTAGGTCGGGCGAGAGCAGATGGAGATGTGGACGCGCCGCGATGCTGAGAACGAATCAGCGACCGCTTGGGTGATCCAGCAGCGTTCGAAAAACCTCTCGCCGCCGCGTCTGTAAGTGGCTGATTCTCTGAATCTGAATCGGCGCGGCTAGGGCGTCAAGAAACTGATGATTCTCGAAGGTTAGGCTGGGAATGGGCGTGCTCACTACGGCATCTATTTCAGTCAACGAGCTCCGGGCGAAGGCGGTTGGTGAAGTTGACCTGGACTCACTGCGGTCAATGTGCTGTCAGCAGTGCGACTGAACGTTTTATCGACGCTGCTCGCGTCGGGCGCCAAACAGCGAACAGTCCCGAAGCTCAGCTGAAGCGGGCGTACACGCAACGTCGAAATGCCCTGGCACAGCATGCGTGGAAGCCCTCGGACCAGCCCGCATGGCTGACCGAGAAGTTCTATTCACAGAAGATTCAACCACTTCTCGCCTCGCTGTCAGCATCAGCTATCGGTCGACACCTCTCCGTTTCACGGTGGTACGCGGGGCGGCTCCGCGAGGGGTATCGACCCCATCCGAGGCACTGGAAGGCGCTGGCGCAACTGATTGGTGTCTCACCAACGCCTCCCGCGCCGTAGGCTGTACCCTGCCTTGTTCCTCGTTCGTAGGCGCCGTCGAAACTCCGATAACAGGAAAGGCCTTCGAGAAATCAAACCGACCATTGCCCGCGTTCGTGCAAGAACATCCTCACAAGCCTGCATTGGGTTATTGGTACCACGGTTCAGTCCCACTTCCACCAGCGGCTGTCGTCATTCGGCATACTTGGCCACTTGTGTTGCCGCCGCTGGTGTTCCGTCTTTCGTTAAGGCACATATGCGGAGCTAATATTGGAATAGCCGGAGTAGCCGCCGGGACTATGCGTGCGCACACGGTATCTCAACCACACGAGGCTGTACTTATAAATGTCGGTGTAGGAGGTGGCGTTGGCGCCAATGCTTGCAATCTCGCTAAAGTTGGTGCAAGTTGACCCAGTGCAGCGCTCGATGTGATAGCTGTCGTCGTCAGTCGAATTATTGGTCCAATTCAGGAAGATCCTCGCGCCTCGCCTATACATTGCACTTGAGGTCAGTCTAGTTGGAGCTGGTTCGGTCTTAGTAGTTGCGCCTGGCGGCGTTGGAGGGACCTGACTCGCCACCACCGTTAAACGCGGTGACCTGGTACGTGTAGTTCGTACTTTCATTTAGCGGGTTAGAGCTCGACCCGTCGGTGTAGGTAAAAACGCTCGCGCCCACCGAAGCGACCTTCGTTCCCTGGGTCCGAGGGCTAGAGCAGCCATGGCACCGATAGATGTAGAACCCGCTCTGGTTCTGCCCGGAGGCTTCCTGCCGGTTCAATTTAATCTGATAGGTATTCTGCGGGCTGGGCGACAGGTTGTGGGGTGCTGCTGGTGTTACGACGGCCGGACTCGTATACCCGCGACCCAGCCGCGCGCGAGATCCAATCGCCATCCCCCTGCCAGTCGAGACTGATGTAATCAGGACCTTTAAGCTCACAGTCACCTGCACAAAGGGCTATTCGTATCTCAACGCGACCATCGGATCGACGCGCATCGCGCGCCGAGCGGGGAGGTACCCAGCGAAAAGTGCCACGGCGGACAGAACGGCGACGGCGCAGACCATCGTCACCGTGTCCTCCGCGCTGAGTCCGAAGAGCAGTTTCTGCAAAAGACGGACTGCCGTGAGCGAAACGGCGATTCCGGCGAGCACGCCGCCGACGAGGACGGCCGCGATCTCGCGCATGACCAGCCACAAAATAGAACGGGGAGGCGCACCAAGAGCCATGCGGACGCCAAATTCAGTACGCCGCTGCGTGACTAGGTAACTGAGAGCCCCATAAAGACCGATCATGGCGAGCAGTAAAGCCAGAGCGCCGAAGAAGGCGGAAAGCGTGGCGAGAAGCCTCTCTTGGATGATCGAATCGTCGACTTGTTCTTCGAGCGTCTGGAAGTCGATCGAAATGCCTTTATTAAACCGGGCAACGTCGTCTTGTACAAGACGGACAATCGCGGCAGGACGCGAGCCCGTACGCACTACAAAGTTTTCCGCTTCATCTCCTGCGGGGATTTGCGACGCAGGGAAGAAAGCCTGAGAAACGGTATCCTCGCGGAGCGACTCGTACTTCGAATCTTTCACGAGGCCCACGATTTGGATAGGCGGGCTGGCCTTTCCCCCGACCGTATCCTCTCGGAAGTATCTCCCGACTGGATTCTTGCTGGAGAAGAATTTGCGAGCGAAGGCTTCATTCACAATGGCAACTTGGGGGGAAGTTTTCGTGTCGCCGCTGTTGAAGTTGCGCCCTGCTAGGACCGGGGTGAGAAGGGTATGAAAATAACCAGAGGAGATGAAGTTGAAATAAACGAGTGCATCATAGCCAATGGGAGCGTTGGGCGAGTCGACCTGAATCGATTCGTTCCACCCCAAATTACTGATCGGAGTACGCACCGATCTGCCTACCGAAACCACTCCAGGAAGAGAACGCAGACGAATTTCGATTTCATCGTAGACAGCGAGGCGCTGCTCGGACGGGATGTTGGTTGACTTGAGATTCGCATTCACGATTAGGACATCGCTGCGGTCGAAACCGGCGTCCAGGGTGGTGAGCTTGAGAAGGCTGCGCAGAAACAACCCGGCTACGACAAGCAAGACTAGCGAGAGTGCGACCTGAGAAGAGACGGCCCATTTGCCGGGACGAAAATGCACGCGACGGTCGCTTTCATCGGCTTGGCTGCCCTTCATTGCCGCAGTGAGCGAAACGTCGGTGCAACGCAAGGCCGGAAAAGCTCCGAACACCAGGCCGGCAAGAACGGCAACGGCCGCCGTAAAGGCGAGGATGCGAGCGTCAAGGGAAAGGTCGAGAAAGATCTTGCTTTGTCCGGTGGAGATGTAGCGAACCAAAAAGGCAGTACCCCACCGGGCAAAGAAGATGCCCAGGAGCGCACCGGCTGTGGAGAGGAGGAAACACTCGGTCAACAACTGGCGGATCAAGCGCGCGCGTGGAGCGCCGAGGGCTTTGCGAAGGGCGATTTCTTTGCTTCTTGCTGCTCCGCGGGCGAACATGAGACTCGCGATATTCGCGCAGGCAATCATCAGAACGAGTCCGACGACGACCATCAGGATGTTGAGGGGTTGCTTGAATTGCCGTCGCACATCAGACGCTCCAGTCGCAGCCGGGGAGGCCACGAGCATGAGCTTGGTGAAACCCTCCCGTCCGTTCTCGTCCCAATCGTTTGGCACGGCGCCAGCAAGGATTTGCGGCGAAAGGACTGCGAGCCGCGCCTTCAATTCGTCCGGGCCGATGCCCGGATTAACACGGCCCATGATGCTCAACCACCAATAGGAACGTTGGTCGAGCCGGGACTCTTTTCCATCAAAGACGCGGCGGTGCAGACGGGAACGGCGACGTCGAACTTGCTGCCTACCTCTGCGCCATAGAAGCCGGGAGAACTAGCGCCGATCACCTCGAAGGGATGATTATTAAGAGAAAGCGTCCTGCCAATGGCGCTCTCTGCTCCACCGAAATGATCCTGCCAGAAACCATAGCTAAGAACGGCTACAGCGGGGCAGCCGCGCTGATCGTCAGCGGTTGTGAATAACCGCCCGGCTGCTGGACGCACGCCTAATGTGGTGAAGTATCCACCACTAGCAAATACTCCGTTCACGTCGTGAACAGCACCTCCTTGCGCGAGGTCGAATCGATCTTCGCTCCAGGCAAAGGCATCTGAAAAGACATCCTGCTGATCGTGCACTTGTTCCCAAAAGGGATTCGTAAAGCTAAAATTGCCCTCGCCTCCCGCCAGGGGGTCCAATCTGAACAACTGAACCAGCTCCTCGGGCTTATGCACAGGCAGCATCCTCAGCATGACTGCATCAATCAGGCTGAAGATGGCGGTGTTGGCTCCAATGCCCAGAGCGAGAGAAAGGATCGCGATGCCGGTAATCACCGGAGTCCTACCTAGAATGCGCAATCCGAAACGAATATCCTGCAGGAGCGTTTCGATGAGGTTGACACCCCGTGCTTCGCGGCATTCTTCTTTGATTTGTTCGACGCCGAAGGCAAGGCGAGCCTGGCGGCGCGCTTCCTGAAGCGGCAAGCCGGACTGAACGAACTTCGCGACCTGCTGGTCGAAATGAAAGCCCAGCTCATCCTCCAGCTCGCTCTCGACCGCCTTGTGTCGAAATAGGGCGCGAAGGCGAATCAGGATGTCACTGAGCATCTCCCACTCCCTGAGTAATTGAGCATGGGAAAACTCTTTAAGCCGTTTCTAGTATTTGTGCGACGGCCGCCGCTAGCTTCTTCCAATGGCCCTCTTCCACTTCGAGCTGCTTCCTCCCGCTCTTGGTGAGTTCGTAATATTTTGCGCGGCGGTTGTTCTCCGACGCTCCCCAGTGCGCCTTGATCCAGCCGCGGCGCTCCAGGCGATGGAGCGCCGGATACAACGACCCTTGCTGCACCTGGAGCACTTTGCTGGAGACCTGGTGGATTCGTTCGGAAATGGCCCAGCCGTGCTTGGGTCCAAGCTCCAAAGTTCGGAGGATCAAGAGATCGAGCGTGCCTTGCGGAAGATCGATGCTCGCCCCTGGCATATCCTCCCTTTGCACTTCTACAGGGACAATACTAGCCCTCTTGTCGAAGTGCAAGAGGAAAGAGTGAACCACTCGCACAGGCTGGCTCACCTCATTGACCCTGCCCAACCCTGCCCCTTCGCTGGCAGTCCTGCCGCGCGGGTGGGCCCCGGCCCAAATCAAAATCGGGTCCGGCGGGGGGAGGGGGCATTTTGGACTGCACCCCAAAAGTGAGACACGAAATTAAGGGGCAAATTACATTGAATGGAGGAGAACAATGGATATGCCCCGGCAGCAATATTCCCGCGAGTTGAAAGTCGCGACGATGCGCGAGTTGGATGCAGGAAAGAGTATGGCGCATGTGGCCCGCCAGTATCAGCTCAGCCCGAAGCGGCTAGAAGTCTGGAAAGGCGAGTGGCGAGCCAAAGGTGAGCTGGCATTTCCAGGTCAGGGCGGGCGTCCGCAGGCGAAGTCGGATGCAGAACGGATGGCCCTGCTGGAACGGAAGATCGGACAGCAGACGATGGAGATTGATTTTTTAAAAAAAGCCTTGCGGAGTTTCAGGGAACATCCGCTGCCAGTCGGCGGCAATGGCAAGGCCGCCTCTTTGAGCAAATCGAGCAAACCGTCAAAGAAACGGGAGCAGGGGTGATGGAGCTCTGCCAAGTCGCAGGCGTGAGCCGGGCAGGATACTACCGTTTCCAGCCGCGCGTACAAGCGTCGGAAGCGGACATGGACCTACGCAGCGCGATTCAACAGATCGCGCTGGAGTGGCCGAGTTATGGCTATCGTCGCGTGCATCGCGAACTGACGCGGAGGGGATGGAAGGTAAACCACAAGCAGGTTCTACGGCGGATGCGGGTGGATAATCTGCTGTGTTTACGAAAACGAAAATTTATTCTGACCACCGACTCGCATCACGGACTGCGGATCTATCCCAATCTCGCCAAGGATATGGTGCTGACGGGTATCAATCAGCTTTGGATCGCCGACATCACCTACATCCGCTTAGGAGTGGAATTCGTGTATCTGGCGGTTCTGCTGGACGCGTTTTCCCGAAGCTGCATCGGTTGGGCCTTGCAGGGCAGCTTAGAAGCTGGGCTGGTGCTGGAGGCCTTGCGCATGGCGCTGCGACAACGCCGCCCTCAGCCGGGCTTGGTGCACCATTCGGACCGTGGTGTGCAATACGCAGCGGGGGATTACATTGCCTTGCTGAAGAAGCATGGTATCAACATCAGCATGAGTCGGCGGGGAAATGTCTACGACAATGCCATGGCGGAGAGTTTTATGAAGACGCTCAAGTATGAGGAAGTCTACCGCACCGAATACCGCAATCTGGAGGAAGCCAAGCCAGCGATGAAGGAGTTCCTGGAGAAAATCTACAACCAGAAGCGTTTGCATTCGGCGCTGGGCTATCGTCCGCCGCGAGAGTTCGAACGGTCGCTGTCGGTGCCGTAAACAGGCGAGGCAACTGGGATGGTTTCACGTTAGGGGAGTGGAGACAATGAACGGGCGGAAAGAACAAAAACCGAGGGATGCTGTAGGCCGACGGAGTGGGCGATCGTCGCTCTTAAGCGATCCTGGCGCAAAATTTTTCTGTAAAAACCGGGGGCGAGGCAGCCAGCAAGAAAAAACCTGGGCGGGGCTATCGCCCGCCGCGGGGGTTGGAGCCGTCGCTGCCGGTTGCATGGCGGGGCAAGAGATGAGCCGTGGCCTGAGTCGAACACACAGCGCGCGGAGCAGGAAGAGCAGCACGGGCCAAAGTGCGACGCAAATAGCCTTCCGGATCGCCGTGGTGGCGGGGAAAATTTGGACTTCCCAGGCGGAGAATCGCTTCCACCTGGGCTGTCGACACGTGCATGGCCAGCAGTTTTCTAGCCAGCCAGAGATCGATGATGCTCCAGTCCGGCTGGGGAAAGCGCTCCCGAATACGCCAACGTTCCGTCCAGCTCTGATAAATATGGACGGCTCCGTGGGCCGTAATCGTGGTCGATGGATTGCCTACGCGCGAAAGACCGTAGGTAGTATCCCGCACAGCCGCCGACTGCTGTGCTATCAGCTGCGAAGCCGAATGCAGCAACTCTTGTGCGGCACGGGCGATGTCCGCATGAGCTTCCACAATCTTTACCCAAGGAGCGTAGCCCCAGGCCGTGCGTCGTTGGAGCTTCTGATTGGTAAAGCCCGCCAATCTTCCCAAGTGACACCCGTCGGTGCTGGCCAAGTCGCCTCCGTAGGTGTGCGCCAACTGCTTACTGATGGCGGTCGCCAGGGCAGGCTCCAGGGGTGTGGTGCTGACGCGAATCCAAACCTGGAGATGGCCCGGGCTGCTCTGCAGCACCACACAAGGCTCATGGCCATTGGCACGCATGCGGGGAACGACATCGGCAGTGGCGTGATCGAGGTCAATCAGAATGTAACCGGCGTTGCACTGCTCGGCATAGGGCAGAAGATAGATGTCATAACCCTGCTGGTTACGTGCGCGCAGAAAGCTCACCACAGATCCACGCACCAACTGACCTGCATCCCACACTCGTTCTCCTGGACACGGCTTTCGCGTAGCGCCGTGAATCAAGCGGATGAAGTAGAAAGCATTGGGCATGGCCGCGAGCTGGCGGCGGACAGCGTTCCAAGTAAGAAAGAATCCGCGATTGAACACGGAGACGAGAATGCAATAGAAGCACCACGTAATTACAATGAGTTTTCAGCGAACGGCAACAACCCCCTTAACTCTGTGTCTCAGTCCAAGGGTGCACCCCATTTTGCCGTCTGTATACACCACCCCCCGATCTCTTTGACGGGGTACTATGACCTGAGGGGAAAACGCTACACCCCCCTGGCGGAATGTCGAGTGGATGAGTGGGGAATGTGGACGGTGGCGGTCACCTCAATAAGTGTAAGTGGCTGATTGCAACAGATAAGAGCCCGTTTTCGTAGAAGCGGGAATGAGTTGTGCAATTTTGACCAGACCTAGCTCTCGGGTTGCCGGTACTCTGGGAACTTCAGCAGTGTGCGTTATGCATTGTGTGTCATGTCCAGTCCGGCAATCAAAGCGCAACTGACTTCTGCTTGCGGTGCTGTGATGGATGAAATCGGATTTTCGGTTCTCAAGTACAGTGAGAAGACTCCTGTTCTTGCTGCTTGCACTCGATGTCAGTTGAAGTTCCTTACGCCTTTGCAAATGATGAAAGATTGGGCGGCCGCCAGTGAATACCTGTGGAGGAAGTACAGCAATCACCGTTGTGCAAATCCATTCTCACACAATGAGGACAAAAATCATGCCCCCCTATCGACCTTCCAAGTCCGCACGTCACGAACGCAGCGCTCAAGAGTGGGTTAACGAAAGAAAGTCAGAAGAGAAACAGATCGAGCGTTTGCTCGCTGTTCTGGCAAAGAAGCGCGGTCCATCTGTTGTGCTGGGAACGGCGTCTTCATCGCGCGTTGCTTAACTGTTGAAATATCGCCAGATCACTCATTAACCCGGGCTGAGAACCTAGACTTCTACTCGGCTCGCCAACGTCTCAAGTTCACGACCCACCTCATCAGTCCGAGCCAGAAATCTGCGGCGAAAAATGGTTAAGCCTTGAATCGCACTCGCTCTGAACTATCTTCGCTATCTCTTGCTGTTTGTGTGGGCTTTCCAGCCAGATTTCTCTTCTGTAGGGCATCCATCAATCGCTCATCTTCCGCGATGAGCTCTAGGCTTCTTTGTCTTCCACCACTTTGAATTTCAAGTAGCCTCTGCATCAACTCGGCGAAGTTCTCCATGACTTCCTCCAAGGCTGGCTAAGGCTGGTTGACGCACATGGTAGGTGGCGGCCAAACGGAAATCTGTTCAAAAGTGATCAGTCCTAAGTGTGCGTTCGTCCTCGGGGATTTTGACGAAACATCCCCATAGAAGCACTCATCTTCCGACCGCTTTCAAACGCTTCAAATGTGAAGCGAATCGAAAGAAGTCGAAATTTGAGTGCTATGGCCTGGTAACAACAATTGACTTCAATCGGGGGCGTTTTGACCTCGATCCCCAGCGTGGTTGGGCGACTGTCGACTCCGCGTGAAACGGGGGCGACGAGTTGCTACCCCACGGTGCTTGTTCTTGCATACGTGAACGCACGGACCTACCGGTCGTGTGTTTCACCTCCAGATCGAACGAAGCTCCCAGCGGTCACCCCTTACTGAAACTACCTTCCCGCTTGAAGAGAAGAGTGCAACCTTGCAGTTTTGTGAAGCGGGGAAAATCAAGTCCGCCATAGCAATCGTGCCGTTCTGTGCGTAAGCCTCTATGGATGAGCGATCAATTATGAGTTTGAAGTCGTAGGGGCGGCTTGCGATCAGCGGAGCCGTTGTCCTCGCCGGGAAGTCCGGCGTAATAGCCGCACCAGACTTTGTGCGATCGATGTAGAACTCTCGCTTCGGCTGATCAAACCCGATCTCCGTCCAATGTTGCTCGTCGGTATAGATGCGTATGCCAAAGACTTGTTCAGATGGTCGGCCAAACTGCAAGTCTAACTCGAAGGGGGCCTGCATGTTACCGGAGAGACTGCCGCCCTTTGTCGTAGAAATGTCGGAATGATCTGCACGGAGAGGAGCGATAACGGGGTCCTGCACTACTGCCAATCCTGCAGCGTCCCTCAGTAGCGAGAGGCGTCTTGGAACACTCATCTGCCCGCGCCAGGGAGAGGTCGGCAGTTGCGACGCGTACTGCCAGTTGCTCATCCAGCCGATCAGAATCGGCTTCGCGTCCTTCGGCAGCCCGTTAAAGCTGATAGCGCAGTAGTCATCCTTGCCATAGTTCGTCCATCCGTGCGAGCCAGGCTCACTGGACGCCGTAAACCGCTTCCCGTTGAAGTTGCCAAGGAAATACTGCTCGCCGGAACCGCCTTGCGGCGCGCCCGGATTGAGACCAATTTTCAGGGCCCACATGTCCCCTGTTCCATTCTCGCCGGGGATACGCAGGAGGTCTGGGCATTCCCAGGCTCCATCAACGTCGCCAGCGGGTCCGAAGTCGCTCAGTTGCGTCCACTCCTTTAGGTTCGGTGACGTATAGAAACGAATCTTGTGCTCCATGGCCAAGGAAACCGCCATCAACCAACGGTTTTCCTTCTCATCCCACGACACGCTGGGGTCACGGAAGTCGGCCATGTGCAGATCGATTACGGGGTTGGCGGCATATCGGGTCCAGTTCCGTCCGTCGTCGCGGCTGTATGCAAGGTTCTGTGTCTGCCGTGTTCCCTCGCTCGTGCTGCGGGAACCGGTGTATACGGCAACCAGGCACTCTGCTCCGGGCGCGCAGAAGCCACTGGAATTCTCGCGGTCCACGACGACGCTGCCCGTGAACGCCATTTCCCCGTCCTTCTCTGGGATTGCGACCGGAAGCTCCTGCCAATCCAAAAGGTTCGTGCTAACGGCGTGCCCCCAACTCATGTGGCCCCATTCATCACCGAACGGATTGAACTGATAGAAGAGGTGATACTCCTTGCGAAAGTAAACGAGGCCGTTAGGATCGTTGGTCCAATGCTCGCGAGGAGAGAAGTGTACCTGTGGGCGGTAGGGCTCGTTGTAGCGGATGACTTGGGCTCCCGCAATCGAGGTAGAGAACGCAAGTGCGCACGCGAGTAAAGTGTCGATCAGCTTTAATGAAGGCACCCTCATTCTCACATCGTCTCGCATCTGCCGCTCGCCGCGACAGAGACATTCCTTCATTTTGCTTAAAGACGATGGGGGCCAAGGTCGCTCAAGAGCCGAGCGCCGCTTGCTCCCGGATAGTCGGCCAACCGGAAGGTCCAAGCCGCCATCAACCGTCTCAACTGGCGAAAATCGCCATAGCACTCACCGACCCGGATGGACCGTGGCCAATCCTCAGTGAGCGTTATGGCCTGATTTCGTCAACAAGGTGGAGCAAACGTGAAGGTTCGTCTCATCCTCTATACTTTGGACCTTTTGGCGTGAGCGATACAGTTGCCTCCGGCCTTTTTGACCGCGTACATCGCCTCCACAGCGCTATCGACAATGTCGCTAAGCGGCGAGCCGTCCTGTAGGAAACTGGCAATCCCGAAGCTGGCAGTGACCTGATACTTACTGATGGTCCCGTCGCCCAAGAAGCTGACGCGGCATTTCTCTGCCGTCTCTCGCGCCTGCTCCGCTCCAATCTCCGGCATGACAACGGTAAAGCGGCTCCCGCCGTAGCGTACGACCATGTTCGGGGACGGAAAAGCGTGCTCAAGCTTCGGACCGAGAGATTGCAGAAGTAAATCGCCCTCCGTGTGACCCGCAGAGTCGTTCACCCTCTTGAAGTTGTCGAGGTCGATTATGACTATCGAGAATGCGCGCCCAAAATCCACCGCACGTTTCCACTCGTACGGGAGAATCGCGTGCAGAAACGCGACGGTCTTCAGTCCGGTTAAGCTGTCGGTGTTAGAAGACGGACCGCCAGCAGCGATGCTACAGAGCATGGCGAAGATTCTGCGCTGCGCGTCCGCCACCTGTTCTCCACTACCCTGTGACTGCCAATTCTGGTTTGCTCTCTGTACCGGGTCTTCAAGTGCGGAGAGACCACGTCGAACGATAGCCAGCAGTTGCTCACGTTCAAAAGGTTTCGGCAAGTAATCGAAAGCTCCGCCACGAATGCAAGCGAGAGCTACGGAAACGTCGTGTACCCCCGTCACTATGGCCACAGGCTTGTTGGGATACTTCCCTTTGATTTGTTGCAACAAGCTGATAACGTCTAGGCCGGGCATAAGCAATTCAGTCAAGACGAGATCGAACTCTTGGGCATTAAGCAAAAGAAGAGCTTCCGCCCCGGATTGCGCTTGCTCACAGCGATAATTGCCGGAAGCTAGCATCGAAGCAATCGCCTCTCCGTAGCCTCGGTCTGCATCCACCACGAGAATCTGCTGTTTCATTGGCTCAACCGTTCGCAATCCAGTGCTCAGCGAGCCCACATCGTAGTAGATTTTCGAAGTTAATCCAAGGCAGGTGTAAGTTTTTGTCGGGAAAACTGTTGCCAGATACAGCACTACAGAAAATTGGTCTCACTCCCACGAAGCAGGGCCTAGCTGTTGAAATATCCCCATTTCACTCTTTGGCCAGGTTCGGTATCAATTCTTGACAGGCCAACATTGCCAGCTCACTATCTGTGTTAGGTCTGGGCAATGGCGCAAATTACACCCCCAGTACAGTTGAAGCAGCAAACACTGAATAGTTTCAGTTCTTACGTTCGAGATGCCGAAGCGGTCATGGAGCAGTCTCTGGGCAACGACCGTCAATTCCTGTGGTCCGATATTAATCCGGAGAGGGTGCAGCGAGTCAGAGGAGGCGAGGTCTTAGCGCAATTCTGGTCAGGTCATGGGCCGGTCAAAGTGCCGGATGGTTTGATCCATGACTGGATCGGCGCCTCATGTATTCCTGGTGCGACCGTCAAAGACGTGCTGGCCCTGGTGCAGGACTACGATAACCACAAGAACATCTACAAGCCAGAGGTGATTGCCTCAAGGCTAATAAGCCATCGCGACAACGAGTTCCAAATCTACTTGCGACTTCTCAAGAAGAAACTTGTGACGGTTGTTCTCGATACCGATCATGAGGTGCATTATCGTTCGCTGGATCGAGAGCGCTGGGTTTGCGACTCGCATACGACCCGGATTTCTGAAGTGGAGCGCGCCGGAAGCCCGAAGGAGAGAGTGCTGCCACCCGATACTGGTGCCGGATATCTATGGCGCTTGTATTCCTACTGGCGATTCCGGGAGCGGGAAGGTAGTACGTTTCTTGAGTGTCGGGCCATCTCCTTGACGCGCGATGTGCCGACTGGGCTGGGATGGATCATCGAACCAATCATCCAGAAACTCCCAAAGGAGTCGCTGATCAACACTCTCAAGGCTACTCGCCATGCGCTGCTTGCCCAGGCGAGATAGCTTCCCATGATTGGCGAAACATCTCGATTACGCTCATTAAGGAGTTTTGAGCCTAATTACCTGTTCTCGTCACTTGAACGGAGGCTAGTGGTTGTGAGGATTGACCATCACTTCAGCAGATGAACGTTGAGCAAGTAGATGGCGCTTCCCAAGAGCGCAAGGAGTGTAAGAGACCCAACAACGACTCGGAAGACTCCTCGTGGCCCCGGATTCCGATGGGCCACCGCTGCTCGGTATTTCTCGATCCATGCTTGTTCGCCAAGGTCCAACGACAACTGAATAACCGTTCGCAGCCTGCGCTGATCGCCTTCCTCTAGCGCAACGAACCGGAACGGCTGCCGGGTAGTGGAAACCGGACTCAACATCTCTGCGGCGCCGAGCACCGGCCCGGTCTGAGTCAGGAACATCAACTTGATGCGGGAACCCCGATCCAGCATGTTCGACATGCTGAGCAAGCCACCGGTAAGAGAAAGGGTCTCCAACTTGCCACGGTGACGGCGTCCGTCCGGCAATCGAAGGACCGCAGGCGTGATATCTACCAGCTGTACGCGCGGGCTGCGCCAATTCGTGTGCGAGTGGGGGAGGTAAGTCATGGGGCAAGTTGAGTTCGGTGCGTGTTGGGCAGGGGTGGCCGTTCTGGATACTTTTTAGAGCCGTCCCGCGTCCTGTTGCAGACGATTTCGCCCAGACAATCCGAAAGTTCCTTTTCATCATCAGCGAGCAGCAGAATTGCCATGTGGAGGGCTTCGATCTCCCTTTGCACCTGCCTTAGCTCTTGCTGCTTTCGACGCATCCCGGCGTACAGAGTCTCTGGATTGCATGAGTCGCGCGGAGACCCCCGTAATCCTGCCGAGCCACCCAAATCTGGACTCGGACGGAAGGTCGAGCCATCCATCGCTCTATCGTCCGGGGGAAGCTGGGTGAGGAACTCCAACCCCAAACAATCGCCGGTACGATTACGAACCACGGCTGTGAGGCGCAACGAGGTGGAGGTTGGAAATTGAAGCTGCATTAAATCACCGGGCTTAAGACCAACAGGGGCGTGCAGCGCCATACCTGCCCTGCTTACTTCGCTGCCACGCGCCGGAACCGGAGTTGTTAGAATCCCATTTAGGGTGACGATGCGAACCGGCAGATCGACCTGATGTCGCGGCCATCGTCGTGTGTTTTGGGAGAAAAGCATTTTCGATTTGTCTAGATTCCGCTTGAGTCTGGACCTTATCTGTGCGCTATGGCTCTTATCACTAACCGCTCCGTCCGCCTCATCATCTTCCAGTCGTATTCGTAAGCGGTTCCACAATCGGAGCAAATTTGATAGTGATGGCCATTTGTGTCGATACGCGGCCATGAGAAACGATGCAAGCAACCTCTTCCGAATAATCGCCTCAAGAAAGCCATTGTGTTACCTCGTGACTGCGATGAGTCCGTTCCAGTGGTCGTCGGTGCAGAGAATGGTTGCTTTTTGCCCGAGACATGACTGCTTACGGTCCGATCCGGCCAGGGCTGGTTGTTGTCAGCGGCGCAGCTGCCGAGACCCGGCAGCGAACCATTGCTGATCTGCGAAGTGGTGGGCAGATTGATTCTGACTGCGCGGCAACGTGGCTTCAAATTACGAACGTTCACCTAGGCAGCAGTTACCGCTCCCAATTCGAAGGAAGCTTAGGAAACCTAGCCAGAGGTGTCCAGAACTGCCCCAAGTGGCCCCAATTGCATTGCGGGGGGGTGTTCCAGCAGTGTAGGGGATCCTGCCGCGCTAACCTTACCACTAACCTTTTGGTTTAGTTCTTGCTTGAGATGGCGAGTCTCCCGGATTCATATTAATGTGAATCGACCTTTCTAGAGTGCGGAGTGTGCTATGGCTGGAGAGGACTCTTTCCTTTGTTCGATCTGCTTCAAGAGCATCAACTTGGAAGATTGCAAGATTGATCAGGACGGACGTCCCGTTCATGAGAAGTGCTATGCGGCGAGAGTGCTGTATATGCCTCCCTCGGCCGGAAAACCGTCCGGGAAGAGTCCCCACCACGTCCACGGGTGGCGGGGATTAGGTTGGAAGATTATGAGGATTGTGGGGCGGAGATAAGTCCTTGCTCCGAGATTCAATTTACGCCAATCAGTTCTGCGGACGCTCCGTTTTCTAAGACAGTTGTTGAAAAATCGCGTCTCTGACAACGCCGGCGCTGTCAAGTACTTTTTTTCAATTTTTTTCAACAATTCTGCATGCACTCAGAGAAGAGCGCCATTTCGCTCTAGTTGAAGCTTTTGCTCTTTGCTCTACCAACCAAGGCTCGCTCGTAATCAGTTTCAAGTCAGATATCTCGATCCGACCCATGCATCTCTTCGGTCGCATGCACGATCATGATTACTACTTCGGACTCCTCTTTGCAGAGGAGCGGAACGCCCAATCAATTACTCGGTGTTCGACTGCACACCATCGCGATTTCCGGGCTGTTCCACGTGCGAACCGAATTTCACAACTTGCTGGTAATTCCATCCCTGGCGCATCATCCAAAATAGACGCATCGCTAGTTTCCTGGCCATGGCGACTTTGGCGATCTTTCGCCCACGCCGCATCGTCAAGTGAATGTACTTGCTGCGCCATTCTGGAATCGTGCGGCTGCTGACTTGCGCCGCTTCGACTAACAGGAAGCGCAGCAGAGTATTGCCCTGCTTCGTGATATGTCCCAGCCGACGCTTGTCTCCGCTCGAGTCCTCCAAGGGTACCAATCCCAAATAGCACCCCACTTGTTTGCCGCACTGAAAGCGTTCTGCTTCCCCGATAATCAGCACGAAGGCTAACGCCGTCAGTGCACCCACCCCGGGATGGGTCATCAAGCGCACCGCCTGTGGGAATTTCTCCGCTTCCTGCTCGATCGCCTGTGTCAATTCGGCAATCGTTGGGTTCAGCCGATCCAGTAACTCCAGCAGATCTTTCCGTCGCCGGCTGGCCCAGGGGGCTAAGCGAAATGCTTCCAGTTGTTCTCGTCCGTGCTCTCTCCACAGCTTCTTCTTGCACCGTAGCCCTTCGTTCAGAGCGACCGCTTGCAACTGGTTCATCGCTCGCGTGCGCGCTTGCACCATCCGGTGCCGGTGCCACAGCAGTTGCCGCAGATCCCGATTCTCCCAACTCGGTACCCAGATCTTTGGAAAATCACCCGTGAGCAGGAGGTTCAGAATATGCAGTGCATCTTCACGATCCGTCTTTGGCTTGCGGCCTCGCTTGGCTCGAATCACCGCTGCATCCCCCATCCACAGCTCGATTTTCAGTTCTTCCAGCAGTCGCTCGAACCAGCGCGCGTGTCCACTGGCTTCCATCCCGACATGCACCCTCTTCCCCTCGGCAGCGAGCTCACGATAAAACTTTTGTGCTCCCTCACAGTGTTCCAATCGCTGCTCTCCACAGTCTCCCGTTTCCGTATTTACAAACGCAATTTGTTGGAAGCCCGGGTGGTAATCGCATCCTATAATGATCATTGTCCGGCTCCTTTCTACCCGAGCCTTTTGGTTGGTTAGCACCACCAAGTTTACTCGGGCATCGGAGCCGGCGTTGTCATGGAATCAATTACAGTTAAAACCCCAAGGTATCGAAATTTTGGCAGAGACCTATTTCCGGCCTGTCTCCTCCAGGGCAGCGTTGTAGCGATTGAGTAAGCTGTCTAGTTCGTCTAGTTTTGCCTGTTCGTCTCGCAGTTGCTGTTCCGCTACTCCTTGCTCATCTCGTGCCTGCCGCTCTTGTTTTTGCAACATTTGAAGTTCGCCCTTAAGCCGTGGAAGCACCACTTGATCAAACTCCTGCTTAAAGTCCGGCCTGTCGCTATGATCGGCCGCAGCAGTATCAGCTTCGATGTCGAGCGCTTTTGGGTTTCGGTCCTCCCCGAGCTGATTAACCTTTGATCGTGCAGCATCCACACGCTGCATTGCTCGCGCCACTGCCTCATCTTCCCGCTGGAGTCGATACAGTGCGATTTGTGCTCTTGCAGCCATTGCACTCGTTGTTTGGAGATCATGCCGAAGCTGACGCAACTCGGAGAGAATTGATTGCAGCGTCTGCGCTTCGGAGGGAGCGGTTTGGCTGACAGCGAAGGGAGCGAAAATCAATAACAGAATGAAAAGCAAGCGTGTCGAATACATACGGAGACCTCTCAGTGATCCGTCGGAAAACGGGCCATTCAACTCGGCATCGCAACATTATGCACACATTCACGTTTGGTGAAAAATCAATAACACTCAAAATCCCCTCGAAAGGGGCTGGTGCTGCTCTTCACTCCACTCACAGCCGTGTCTCAGGCTGTCCCTGACGAGGATTACCCCGTAGTGGCAACGCTCCTGTCCGTGAGATTCGAGCGTGGCTGCTGTGACTATGCCGTTGTCGTGGTCGGCGACATCCAGTACGAACTACAGAAGCATAGTTGGAAGGGGTATGAACTGGGGCAGTATGCGGTTCGCATTCACGGCAGCAAGATGTTCTTTCGAGGCAACCACAATGGGAAGCCGTCAAAGAGGGAAGCCTCTATCGTCAGGATGGACAAAGTCAGTACCAAATAGGAAACAGATCAAAAGGCCATCCACTTCGTCCGCACAGGGACGGCCTTTTTGCCTTTGCATTGGGAGAATGGAAACTTTAAGGGTCAGGCAGGTTTGTGCAGCGCCCCACGCGCACTTCGCCCCACCTCAAAATCCACCCATCTCCACTCAGCCCCCGCGCGCCCCGCGCCCGACAACAAAGGGGAACGCCCGATCCGGACACGGTTGAGCGCAGAGTTGGGACGAGTTCCCGTCCAAACATGATCTTGGGGGGTGTCTCTTGGACCATGTCTTTCCCTTCTCCCGTCAAACGGGCACGAACTTCGACTCGCCCGCACAGGCCGCAGCGCCCCTGCACTCCCCGCGCCGCACCCCCTCGCTCGCGCCCCGCACGCCATTCCCCACTCAACCACTCGCCATTCTTCCAGGGGGATGATAAGGCGCTCACTGCGGATGACGGATGACATAACCAAGCAGCCCGATAGCGAGAAAGAGAGAACAAAAGCAGCCACGCAAAATCCCCTCATCCACCTCTTTTCGGTCCTGATTCTGATAGCCTCATCGCCTTTGGATCTCCGCAGATCGTAAAGAATGTTGATGCCGACTGCGCCGAAAAAGCAAGCAATTCCCAAACTGATCGTTAGCGGTTCCTGACGAATCATTCCCTCAGCAATACAACCAACCCCGAAAACGAAGAGCGCGCGAGGAAACAGATGTAATTCCTTGAACGTAAGTTGGGTAAAGGGGTTGTCTGGCATAACGGCAACATCCTAATTCTCACCGGATGTGCGCGACAAGCACGACGATTTCTTACACTTGTTTATGCCGAGGCGACCCACGCAGACGCGCATAGACATAGACACGCATCGATCTTAATCCCAAGTGTGGCGGCTGGGGTGTAGCATTTTCCCCTCAGGTCATAGTACCCCCCGATCTCTTTGACAGGGTTATTGTATGGCGACGGCAAAAGTGCTACACGTTACCAAGTAGTAACAGGGGGGGCGGGGCACAGCGGGGACGCCGAGCGACGCGAGAGGCAAGCGGGATGGGCCGGGGCCCGCGCGCGAAGGGAAGCGAACAAGATGCTCCCGTTGAAGAATGGGTCGGTCCGTTTCCTCGCGGACGAATGGGACAACGCTGCTCGAACTGACAGATAACTTCCTACTGCCGATAATCCACTCATCGTTGGAAGAGCGAGCGGGACGATCACACACGGAATTCGGTTTCGCCACAGCATGTGGCGAGGTCACCAAAGTAGAGGCAATACAGTTCGCGATTCCCGTCCATGTAGAGCTGCTGCCGCTCATTCCTCGGAAGTCCATCCAGTTCGTGCATGTTCAGAGTCGGTGGCAGCACGAGGGCAACATTCCGCGTCGTACGGAATACTCGATCGAGTAACACATCGGCGGGAGGCCGAGTTGACGACCCCCTAAAGCGGTGCACATAATCGTCACCTGTGACAGCCCAATCTGGGTCTAGAAAGGCAGCGTCTATGCCCGACAATGCGTCCCATGTGCCCTCAAGCAAGATGTCTCCGAGGACGAATGTCACCCGATCCAACGCCCCTGCGGTTGCTAGGTTCTGTTTCGCCTGCGCCTGGTGAGCCGGGTTGATCTCGACAGTGAACACATGTCCGGCGACACGAGCTAGTTCGATTGTTGTGAAACCACCGCCTGTGCACGTTTCAAGTACGCGCCGACCCCGGAACCGCTCGGCCATCTTTGTCGCAAAGCGTCTATCAATCCCCATAACGAAAGTCCGCTCGCTGGCTACGTATTCCATGCCGAACTTCGCGCGAATCGCGTGAGGATCCATGTCACAACCTTGCTGCTTTAGCACGCAGTTAGCAGGATAACTCTCCCCTCGGAGTTTGCGCTTCGTCGTTGCCGTAGAATCTGCAACGCCTTAGCTTCATGATTTGCTTCTCAACTGACGAATACAGGCCATGTCACAAGTTTCCGAGTAGAGGAGACCCGGTGAGCTGTAGGCTTCCTTTGGCTGTATCCGCCGTTTCCGGCTTCGTGCCCGTGTAAGTCCACCATGGCTCATCGGGGATCTCCCCCCTCACGGACCCCACCGTGCAGATTTCCCGCAGTGGGTTCTTCAGGCGCGACTCCCCGTTCCCGCCCGGGCCTGTGTGATCCGAGGTCGCAGCAGCGGGTACTGACGTAGGATTTCTGCAAACCTTTCCCACGTCAACTGCTTTCCACGTGTCCGGCGGCTCAGCCATTCCCGCCAGATGCAACGGACTCTCTGACAGAACTGCCGAATAGCGCGGTAGTTCGTGCGTCGTCCGTAGTACTGGTAATGGCCGCGGAGCTTGGCGTTCAGGGTTTTCTGCTGCTCGTTCACAGGAGCGTGCCGGTGCTGTTTGCACCATTCCCAGACTGCCTTCAGCCCTCTAGCAAGCCGCTTGGCAATCGTCTTCACGTGCACTGTGAACTTCCCCTGTCGACTGCGGGCGCATATGTGCACAAAGCCCAAGAAATTGAAGGTTGCAGGTTTCTTTCCCTGCTTCCTCGCGTTCTTGGCTGCATATCGCCCGAATTCAATCAGCCGCGTCTTCTCCGGGTGCAGAGTCAAACCGTATCGTTCGAACCGTTTCGGCAAGACACCCAGCACCTTTTCTGCGTCCTCCTTGTGCTGGAAGCACAAGATGGCATCATCGGCGAAACGAATCTCGTAGGCTTCCCCTTTCAACCGGGGCTTCACTTCGCTCTCGAACCATTCGTCGAGCACGTAGTGCAGGTATATGTTGGCCAGGAGCGGACTAATTGGCTGCCCCTGTCCTGTACCTGTTTCGCTCTCGAGTAATCTGCCGTCCTCGATGACTCCGACTTTGATCCATTTTCCGATCAGTCGGAGCACGCTTCCGTCGATCACACGCTTCTCTATCATCTCGACCAGAGCCGATCTCACAATCGAGTCAAAGTATGAACGGATGTCAATCTCCAGAATCCACCCTATGGGCCGGGTACAGATGATCCGCCCCACTTCATCCAGTGCTTGGTGTTGCCCGCGTCCGGGTCGAAACCCGTACGGTCGAGTAGGCCGGCGGAGTTGCACCGCCAGCCTCTCACAGAACCGAGCGTGAGGCTCTCGCCTCACTCGGCTCCCATCAGGCAAACACACCAGTCATCCCGATCTGCCAATGTACAAAGATATCCACGCATTCCGTCGCCAGCCGTTCTAGGAACTGACTAGCTTGGACTTTGTGGCGTTTGAAGCGCTTGAACTTACGCATCGCCCATGCCACAAGCCTCTGATTGACGTATCGCAGCAAGGGATACAGCGCCGAGGGGGCATAACGCCCATAGTACGCAATCCACCCTCGAAGGAGAGGGTTGAGTTTCTGGGCAATGTCCTGCAGGGACAGCTGCGTTTGACGCCGTATGTTCAAGTCCCGGACCGCCTGGCGCATGACCTTCATTGCCGAGGGGCTGACTGCTGGATTGAATCCTCCAAACAGGGAGTTGTCTCGGAAATTTCGCACCAAACGAGGCCGAAAGCAGTATCCGAGGAAATCAAACTTGACGTTCGGATATTTGCCTTTTCGCTTCCCGTCTTTGCAGTAGACGACCTTGGTCTTCGTCGGATGCATTTCCAGGTGGCACTCCGCCAATCGGACCTGTAGCTCCGCCTTGAGGGCTTCTGCTTCGTGCCCAGTACGGCAATGCACCAGCCCATCATCCGCATACCGACACCATCGGAGATCCGGATGGGTCCTTGCCATCCAGAGGTCAAACGTGTAGTGCATGAAGAGATTGGCCAGGATTGGGCTAACCACTCCGCCTTGAGGCGTACCGCGGCTTCGCTCAATCATGGTTCCATCTTCCTGCACCATGGGTGCCTTGAGCCATCTTTCGATGTACAACAGCGCCCACTTACACGTTATGTGTTTCCGAACAGCCCGTAGCAAAAGTTCGTGGTCGATGTTGTCAAACAGACCCTTGATGTCGAACTCGAGAACCCAGTCATACTTCCAGCACCGCTCGCGCGTGGCTCCTACGGCGTCTAGGGCCGATTTCTTCGGCCTGTAACCGTATGAGTCTGCCAGAAAGATCGGGTCGAGAATCGGCTCAATCACCATTTTGACAACCGTCTGTGCCACGCGGTCTGCCACGGTGGGCACACCCAAAATCCTCTCTCCGCCACTCTTTTTAGGAATGGCGACGGCGCGCACTGGCGGTGGAAAGTAGGTTCCCGAGCTCATCCGATTCCAAATCTTGTACAGGTTTCCTGACAAGTCGGCCTCGAACTGCTCGATCGTCTGCTCGTCCACTCCAGCCGACCCTCGATTGGATTTGACTGCTTTATACGCTTCGTACACCCAGCGTTTATCGATGTTGAACGGTTTGTTTGTCGCATGCATCGAGGTCATCCTGTTACCAGTTGTTTCGCTAAATGCGACCGCCTGACCCGACCCCTTTGCTCCAGCCCCATTACAGGGCCTTCTTCGCTCATACGAGTCGGCCCGTCCCAGTGCTCCGCCTCGGTACTCTCGCCTCGCGGTTTTGGCCGCTTGGGCTTTCTCCCTTCACATCGGAGCGACTGGTTCCTGCAGTTCCGTGCAATCGCCTGCATCCGCTTCACGCCCTCTCCACGCCGGCCACCACCTGCTCAGTCATCAGGCATCCAGCAGGTTTATCCCAGAAGAACTACTCGCCTCTGGTTTTGACGGCACTTGATTTCTTAACGACGCGTCCTCAAGGGTTCACTTTCGTTCGTCTCTCGGATTCTCACCTGCACGAGTTTTCCTCGCGCTTTTCCTCCAACGCTCACTACCAACGGCTCTTGACCGCAGCAGCTTGGAGGTGCTTTGAGACCTGCTCCTGAAAGCCGATCTCAAGGGGCCCACCCTCATCGATTGCACAGCTCGTCCACGAATTGATTAGGTCATCATGACCTCCTTATCCGTGTACTTCTGCAGCACACAGCAATCGAGAAAATCCTGCTCGTAGATGGCATTTAATAGCTCCACCGCCGCTTTCTGCACGATCTTATCCTCCAGGGCGGGAATCGAGATCGGCCTCTGTTTCCCGTCTTCTTTCGGAATATAGACACGTCGCAACGGTTGTGCCCGATACTTGCCTTCTTTGAGCCGCTGGTGGAGCTGTCGGATGTTCTCTTCCCCGTTCGTCTCGTATTGTTGGTACGTGACGCCGTCGATCCCGGCACTGGCATTCTTTCGCAGACTCCGAAATGCTTCATACAACTTCTCGCCTGTGATCAGGTGAGCAATGGAGGAGAACTGCCGTTTCGGATCTGCCTTGGCGAGTTCAGCTATTCTGTTGATGTCTGTGAACATATCGTTTCGAGCTCAGCGTCTCGTTATGTTTCCTTTCAGCAGATTCGTACGCTTGCTTCCCCCTTCCCTCCAGTGGGTTCCGTGGCCGCCCGTTTCCGGAGCCCTGCGGTTCCCCACCTTCGTCGGTACTGTAGGGTTGTAAGACTGCTCCAGCATCCGTCCGTGCTTCCTCCGGTCGACCCTTGGTTGCACGTACCTCTCGACCCATTTCCAGAGGGCGGTCCTCCTGGTGTGAGAGGAGATGGGGAGCTCTCTTCGGTTCCTGGGCCATCCCTGTGGAGCCTGCCCTGGGCTAGAGACCCCGGCGAGCCGGCGCGACCTCGCTATAACGGTCGTCGCCTGATACTGCCTTCCGCTGGCGCAAACACGTTGGCCTCGCGACGATACATGATTTCGGGGCTGAATCCTCACGGCCTGCTACCTTGTTGTCTACGCTTCGCACCCACCAGTCGCCCGGTGAATGGCAAGATTCACTACTGACCTGTCTGCTCGACTTTGGTCAGACGGGATTTGCACCCGCTGGATGACAATAAGAGGTTTCGCTTTATCTCACTAACAGTTCCTCCTCTTCCGAGCTTTTCCGAACGCGATGCGCTGTCTGTTCGCCTTTCTTGAGGTCAAAACGCGCAATGGCGAAGATAACCGGCCAATATCCTTAAATCCCACCACAAGGTTATAAGTAATAAGAAGCTATATTCTCATTCAGTTGGATTTTCTTCAGGAGGAGAGGCTCCGCCCTAGCTGAGATCTTGGCGGGTCCACGGCAGAGGCGGAACCCCTTTGAGGTAACGATCCGCTTTGTCCCAGTTTCCGCTCCGCCGGATAGGCTTGAAGCCGACTGGGCGGAAGACTGCGACAAGATCATCTTACGCCGATGCCCGGTTTGTGAACAGGAGTCGATCATCGGTCACGGACGCCGGCGCAAGCAGGCACATGACGAGCATCACGACTGGCTTGGCATCCGTCGTGGACGCTGCTCGGTTTGCGGGAGGACATTCACCTTCCTTCCGCTGTTCTCTCTGCCTTACACGCATTACAGCCTGCCGGCGCGCTGCCATGCATTGCAGCGGCGTTTTGCGGAGCAGTGCTCATGGGAGAAGGCATTACCCAACCTCAAGGACTCTGATCGTTTACCCGATCCGTCCACGGTGCGGCGCTGGTCAAGTGGGGTGGACTGTTTCCAGGTGGCTGTTTGCTTTCTTAACTTGACCGTTATGCGTGTGGCCCATTGGCTGGCTCGCGGGCATCAGGCTGTTGACCATGCAGGGCCACCGGCGTGGGTAACTCCGGCATTGCAACTCCTTTGGCCTTTGCGTCTTTAGGAAAAATCCTTTGCCCCACCATCCTTGCCTGGGATTGGTGGCGTCACCCGCCTACGCTTGGCTCCCGAGGCGAAAAAGCGTTGTGGGCAAAGACGTCGAAGAACTAAAACGGCGATTGCCGTTTCTGGAGTATTTGCGGCAGCATAACTGGACTGGTCATCCTGCGAGTCGATCCGAGTTTGTCGGACTCTGTCCACTTCACCAAGAGACTCGGCCCTCGTTCTATGTCAACACCCGCAAAAATGTCTTCTATTGCCATGGCTGCGGCCAAGGCGGCGATCTGATTCGCTCCGCTGTCACCGCCGCATGCTGGAATTAGCACCGCGCGTGCTCACCAGCATCACCATCGATGATCGCAGAGGCGCAACCGGCCGTCTTGAAGGCAAGGTCAGAGATGTGGAACAGGTACTCGGCAAGTCGCTCTCGCGTATCTGAGAACAATGTTTGCCATGGGGCAAGTCTCCACTTTCACGAACGGGGATCTGGTCGTGCCGGTTGTCGTCGAGGCCTATCGGGCCAACTGGTTCCCCACAGAGGACGTGGCGAAGACATCATCCCATAAGGTGGTAATGCAGAGTTCTAGCTCGGTTTCACGGGCACGCATGCGTCGGTGTAGACTGCCCATATGGCCAAGAACAAAACTAATAAGAAGCGCACGAAACCGAAGGGATCTGCCGGGAAGAAAAGGAAGCCGGTGAACAAGACGGCTAAAAAGAAGCTGGCTAAGAAGAGGGGAACTCCGAAGAAGAAATTGGCGACGAAGAAGCTCGCGTTGAAAAACGCGGCGGTGAAAACGACGAAGGCCCGCGGCAAGAAGACCACCGGTGCGAAGACGCCGACCGCACTCAGGACGCGGGTTAGGGGAAGAAGCCAGAGCGTGGACACGGAGGCATTTGCACTCGAAGGACAGAGAGCGAGGGGTGGGCAATCGGGAGATTTACAGGGATTGTCCAACATCGAAGGTGCGGATTCGGAGAGTGTGGCCGAGTTGATCGAGGAAGGAAACGCGTTCGAGGCTGACGCAGTGACGGGCGTAGAACACGCTGGTGACACTGACGAGAAGGAGGTTCGCACGCATGAGGTACCGCAGGATGATGTTCCCGGCGAGTATCTGGATACAAAGTAATGAGCGAGCGGCTCCTCGTAGTCGGGAGGGAAGTCCCAGCCCTCCGGCGTAGCTTGACAGCGATGGCGCACAAGCCTAGCATTGTAATTGAGCGAGTTACCTCTTCTTACTCTTTCAGGTTCCCTGAACTAAGTCAGCCCATCTGAAGTTTTTCCTCTTAGCTTCCCCCCGAAGGAGGAACTGCCTTTATGACACTATTGACCCGTTGGGATCCTCTCCGTGATTTGGCCACCATGCAAAACCGCGTAAACCGTTTCGTCCGTGAGTCGTATAGCCCCGAAGGCCCAGAAGAGGCGTTGACGACCACCCCCTTCGCACCGCCGGTGGACATCTATGAAGACGAGCACAACATTACCCTGAAGATGGAAGTCCCGGGCATCGACGAAAAAGACATTGATGTCCGCATCGAGAACACCACGCTTACGGTCCATGGCGAGCGCAAGATCGAGAAGGAAGAGAAAGAGGAGAACTTCCGTCGCGTCGAGCGGCAGTACGGAAGCTTCACCCGCTCGTTCACGCTCCCCAGTTCGGTAGATACGGGGCAAGTGAGCGCCAACTATGACAAGGGCGTGTTGAAGATTAGCCTCGCCAAGAAGGCCGAAGCCAAGCCCAAGCAGATCAAGGTGATTGTTGGCAGCGAGAAGCTCCTCGAAGCCAAGGTCCACGGCAAGGCCGCGTAAGACTACTGGTTTAGTCGATAAGATGGGAGGCGGCTTATCTCGCCTCCCGTTTGTTTCTCACCCCGAGCGAACAGGAGGGATCATGAAAAACATCAAATTTGTTGTAAGGGTGAGCCATGGCATGGCAGTGCAGCCCCTGCATACGTGCAGCGAATTGATCGGACTCCCGTCCAGATGACAACCAACCGCAAGCTGGCACTGATGATGGCAAAATTCACGGCCGAAGACGCTGTCAAATCCATCCAAAACTCCCGGTGCAGCCCGGAATTGGTACCCGTACAGGTTAATGCCTAGTGTTCGCGCTGAGAATCATTACCCCGTTACCGTATTTCCGAAACAACCTTAGAACCAGGAGGAGGGGCGCAATCCTTGCTCGACCGCTCGACCTGCGGTTTCCTGCGGTGGGGGCAGCTTGACAATGGTGGCGCACAAGCCTAGCATTGTAAGTGAGCGAGCTTACTCTTCTTACTCTTTCAGGTTCCCTGAACTGAGTCAGCCCAATCTGAAGTTTTCTTTCTTAGCAACCCCAACCTAAGGAGGTTGCCCATGTTTGCACGCAATGTATCGATTCACCTGAAATCCAATATGCTTTCTGATAACAGCCGCACCTTTGAGAACGACGTTCTTCCTTTACTTCGCAAGCAGAAGGGTTTCAAGGACGAAATCACATTGTCAAATCCCAGCAGCCTAGATGTGGTCGCAATCAGTCTGTGGGAGAGCAAAGCCTATGCAGAAGCTTACAACACCAATACTTACCCAGAAGTGTTGAAAACCTTTGCAGGAATGATCGATGGAGTGCCCAAGGTTCAGACGTTTGAGTCCGTCACCTCGACCTTCCATAACGTTGCTGTAGCAGCGTAAAGGTTTGTAAGTATGTCGCACGGGAAGGCGGGTAACTCCGCCTTCCCAGCTTACAAAGCACGCGCATTTATCACTTGGAACGGAGGTTCCTGCCATGAAAATTCTTTTATGGGCCGTTCTCTCTCTGTGCTTTTGCCTGAGTGTCGTCGACGCTCTCTCCCAGGACGCTGCCAATCAGGCGCCACGGAAGACTCAGGCTGCCGCGGACACTCGGCTGACAACCATCATGGGTACAGTTCAGGAAGGTGGCGACAAATTGAGGTTCGTCACCGACCAGAGAGTCTGGAATGTGGACAATCCGGAGATCCTTGAGGGTCACGAAGGACACTACGTACACGCGACGGCTTACGTCTACCCTGACAACAATTCCATTCACATCACAGAAGTGAAGATTCCCACCGCAAGTGAGACCAAGATAGATGACATGAAGTAAGCGCGATGACTTGACCGCAGGCACCCCACCCCGCGCCCCTCCCGCTCCCCCTAGTGTTTACTGGTTTTCACTATGGAATACCGACTTCAAAACTTCAAACCTCCTACTTCCTATCCCCAACCGTTTGTCCCTCATCAGAGGAGTCCTTACGCTTGCGCCCCATTTTCATTGGCCGCTCAGGGAACAGAGCCGATCAATTACAGCCCCCTTGCCGAGGGGGAATTCATGGCAAATCTAAAGGGCTGGCATCCATCGTGTCGGAGTTGAGGGTAGAGAGAACGAATCTCGTCAACCAGCTTAAACATTTTGAGGCTGCTCTTTCAGTTCTTGGCAAGTTGAACGGCGGGAGTTCCTACACGAAACCGAGGCGTACCTTGTCAGCGTCGGCTCGTTGTCGGATCAGCCTCGCGCAGAAAGCGCGATGGGCAAAACAGAAGCGCAAGTCCTAGCTGAATGCTGCGTTGAGTTCTTCCCCAGTGAGCTTGGCACCCGTGAGGCGGCTGACCTTCCCAGATCAACAGCAAAACTTCAGAACGCAGCGGAGCACAGCATAGCAAGCGAATGTGACAGGACGATTAAAACATGGGACGAGGTGAGAAATGGATGCGTTCACCCAGCAACGGGTGTTGGAGCTGAGACAGGAGATCGCATCGCTTCAGCGCGACAATGAGTCCTACCGATGGCAAAAGCGCCACAGTGCGTCAGAAATTAACACGAACGAGTTGAGAAGGCTTCGTCTCCTAGCCATCAAAGAAGAACTGATGAGACTGAATGAATACCCAAAGAGAATCCAATGAGAGCGTTCACAGGGGAGAGCAGTCTCAGCCTCCCTTTTTTGAAGCAAAGCGTTGGCGCATTGGCGTGCGCTAAAAAAGACGAGCCTGAGTCTCGGTGAGTTGTAAAGGTGTTGAGCACTCTGCGTCGTCATTGGCAACATGATTGACGCGAGTACTGACGGGATAGCTCCGCATCATCCGGGCATCATAAGGTTTTAACATTTCAGAGACCGCCTCGACGTTGGTCATCCCCGGATCGAGCCACAGATCGTAGTCCGCTCGGTCGAGGATGACCGGCATCCGGTCGTGGATGGCTGAAGTCACAGCGTTCGGTGTCGTGGTCAAAATCGAGCAGGACTTGATCCACTGCCCGCTCGGGTCTTTCCATCGATCCCACAGTCCTGCGAATGCGAACAACTCCCCTCCATTGACCTCAAAGCAGTACGGCTGCTTGGCTTTTCCCGTCTTCTGCCATTCGTAGAATCCGTCCGCAGGAATCAGGCATCTGCGGGACTTGAACGAATCGCGGAACGCGGGCTTGGTGCCCGCTGTCTCCGACCTTGCGTTGATCATCTTGGCGGAAATGGACGGGTCTTTCGCCCATGACGGGATGAGTCCCCAGCGGACCAGCGACAATTCGCGGACGGGCTCCTTGGGATTCTGGCGGATGACTGGGATCGGCTGGGTTGGGGCAATGTTGTAGCGGGGATTCCAGTCTGGTTCATCGGAGACGGTGTCGAAATGTTCCGCCGCCCGCTTCCAAAAGGCAGTTCTCGCTCTTGCCTCGACAAGCTCTCCAACCGACTCACCAAGATCCTCACCGAAGCACGCAAACTACGCACGACCTGAAAACGGAGCAGAGATTGGCCGGTTATGCCGACAATACGCCCAGAATAGGCGGCAGCGCGTCCAGCGCTTCTGCGAGGGCTGGTTTAGGCTGATGGGACCGTTATAATCCCACCGACGGTGCGCAAAATCTCCGGCTTCCGCAGCGATGATTTGACGAGACGCTGTCGCCGGGCGGCTAACAGAAAGGTCATCATGAAACGGCATCTTCGATTACTTCCAATTGTCCTCTCTTCGTTTCTGTTCGTGGCGCAATCTTCTGCGAGCGTGTTGAAGATCCTGACCAATCATCTGGGATACGAGACCAAAGGCCCGAAGCATGCGGTGATCGTTGGCAAGGCAAGTGACAGTGTCTCCGCTTGTGTCCTAAAGGATGAAGCGACCGATCAGGTAGTTCTGACGATTGAACCCAAAGCAAGCGGTCCCGTTCAGAGGTGGAAAGGCTGGTACTTCTGGACTCTCGATTTCGAATCGTTTGCCACCGAGGGCAAGTATTACGTCGAATGCACGGCGAATACAGCGAACATCCGGTCATTTTCGTTTTCGGTGCAAAGCGACTTGCTGGAGCGCAACACAGTTTCCGATGTCATCTACTACTTTAAAGACGAGCGCAGTTCGGGCGAGATGGACAAGGCCGATAGCCACTTGCGCTTTGAGGGTACGAAAGGCGGCACGGTCGACGCGCACGGTGGGTGGTGGGATGCCACGGGCGACTACGGCAAACACTTTTCCCACCTGTCCTTCTCGACATACTTCAATCCCCAGCAGATTCCGCTGGTGGTCTACAGTCTGCTCAAGAGCTACGAGCAGGCGAATCGCCGCAGCCTGCAAGGGTTTGCCCGATACAAAACGCGCCTGCTGGATGAAGCCCTGTTCGGGGCGGACTATCTGGTGCGGATGAAAGTTCCAGAGGGATCCTTCTATCGTTCGGTATCTACGGGCGGCGTGAAGCAGGTTCCCGAAGAACGCACAATTGCTGGAGAAATGAAGCACTTTGGGATTGAAGGCGCGCCAGGGCAGGGTGCTGCCGGAATGGTAGAGAGCGCTAACAATGACCGGGAGTATGAAGTCAGCTATCGCTCGGGAGGAGGAATCGCGATTGCCGCACTGGCGATGGCGAGTGCACACACTGTAGCCGGCCAGTTTCGCAGCTCGGATTACCTGAAGGCCGCAGAAGACGCCTTTGATTACCTGGAGAAGAACAATCTCAAACTCACCAACGACGGCAAGGAAAATATCGTTGACGACTATTGCGCACTGGCAGCCGCGACCGAACTCTACCGGACGACGCACACCGAAAAGTACAAGCAAGCTGCCGACCACCGCGCCAAGGCTCTGATGGCCCGCCAGATCAGTGCAGGAGGCTACCAGAACTACTGGCGGGCGGATGATGGTCAGCGTCCGTTCTTTCATGCTTCCGACGGCGGTTTTCCGGTCGTGAGCCTGCTCTACTACTCCGAGATCGCCGATCCCGCGGCAAAACAGCAGGTGTTAGACACGGTGAGGAAATCTCTGGCGTTTGAACTCGCGATCACCTCCGAGGTGAACAACCCGTTCGCTTACAGCCGCGAATACGTGCAGGACAAGACGGGATCGCGCTACACCAGCTTCTTCTTCCCGCACAATAGCGATGCGGCTCCGTGGTGGCAGGGTGAGAACGCGCGTCTGGCTTCGGTGGCGACCGCAGCGCGGCTGGCGGAACTCGCCTTTCCGCAGGATGCGGCCCTTCGCAAACAGCTGGAGACCTTTGCCACCAGCCAACTGAACTGGATCCTGGGATTGAACCCCTTCGATTCGAGCATGTTAAATGGCGTCGGCCGTAACAATCCTCCTTACATGTATTTTGACTCGTGGGAATTCACTAACGCGCCGGGCGGGATCTCGAATGGGATCACCAGCGGGTTCCACGACGAAAGCGACATCGACTACCTACTGCCCTATCGGCAGACGGGCGCTGACAATGACTGGCGCTGGGGGGAGCAATGGCTGCCACATGCGGCCTGGTATCTTCTGGCGGCTTCAACGGGAGGCGACGCGACCCGCTGACACTCCAGTTTCCGGTTAAGCCGACAATCCAGGAGTTGCTCGGACTTGTCCAGACGGTAACGGGCCATATTGCCGGGTCTAGCAGGGCCCTCTTCCAATTCTCACTGTTCGAGAACGGACACCGGCTTCGGTTTACGAACAGTTGTCGGCTGAGTGCTGATCCGGTCATCCCGCAATTTGAACGACTTGCATTAATGTTCGGTAGGGCATGAAATTGCTCCGTTGGAAGCGTTTACTGAGGATAGCGATCCCGGCAGCAAAGCAAATATGATCGGCTTCTTTCAAGACCTCCGCCACGCTTATCGCACGCTGAGAAAGTCGCGTGGCTTTACGGCGATGGCCGTCCTCACGCTCGCTCTGGGTATCGGTGCCAATACGACGATTTTCAACCTGGTACGTGCAACCTTGTACCAGCCCTTGCCGGCTAGAAATGCCAGCAGTTTGGTCGTGATCTGGGCGAGCAACCTACAACACGGTTGGAGCCGAGTAGGGCCGACGGGGCAGGACTACCTGGATTGGAGGGAGCAAAGCAATTCGTTTGATGACATGTTTTTGTTCGAGCACGGCACCGGGACCGTGACTGGGCGAGGCGAGCCGGAGCAAGTGGCGGGGCTGCGAGTGACCACAAATTTCGGCGACTTTTTTGGAATCAAGCCGGTCTTGGGCCGGACGTTTCGTCTGGAAGAGGCAGCAGGCCGGCACAACTTCGCAATCCTGGGCTATGGCTATTGGCGACGGCGCTTCGCTTCCGACCCCTCGGTGGTCGGGCAAAGCATGACGCTGAACGGCGAGCCATACACGATTATCGGAGTTCTACCCGCCGAATTTGCTGCTCTTTTCCCTTCCGATGTGGTCGTGCCCTTCGACACCGAGTGGGTGCGACGTGCTGAGAATGACCTTGGCGTTTTCGGCAGGCTCAAGCCCGGAACCCCGTTAAGGCAGGCGACTGAGGAGATGAGCGTCATTGCGGGACGGATCGCAACCGTGCGCCCATCGCGAAAAGGCTTTGGCTTAGTCATGGTGCCGCTCGAAGACGTGCGCGTGGAGTATCTCCGGCCCGCGCTGCTCGTGTTGCTTGGTGCGGTGGGTTTTGTGCTGCTCATTTCTTGCGCCAACGTTGCTAACCTCATGCTGGCGCGCTCGGTTGTGCGCCAGCGAGAGATGGCGATTCGGATGGCGTTGGGAGCCGGACACGTGAGACTGATCCGTCGGTTCCTGGCAGAGAGCGTGTTGCTGGCACTTTTCGGCGGTGCGGCTGGTTCGCTTCTGGCGCTGCTGTCCACGGACCTGCTGAAGATCTTTGTGCCCTCGCGTATTCCTGTTCCAAATGCAGCCGACGCGGTCACGCTTCCGGGAATTCACATGAACATTTCGGCGTTTGCGTTCACAATCGCCGTCTCGCTGTTAGCGGCAATTATTTTCGGGCTTATTCCTGCGTTTCAAAGCTTGCGGTGCAACGTGAACGAATCGCTGAAAGAGGGTGGCAGGGCCGCCCTCTCTGGCCCGCGCACACATCGCACGCGCTCCGCGCTGGTCATTGTCGAGTCTGCCTTGGCGTTTGTTCTGGTAATTGGCGCCGGTCTTATGATCAAGAGCTTTCGGCGACTCATGGAGGCGGACCCGGGCTTTCGTACCGATCATTTGCTGACCTTGCGCATTAAGTTGCCGGCCGATGCGAAGGACTCCAAGTATCAGGAGCCTCGCCAGCAGGCCGCCACTTTCCAGCGCTTCCTCGCCAACGTCGAGCGAGTCCCGGGAATTCAGTCGGCCGCATTCGCGGAAATAGTTCCGCTCACCCAGGACGACATGGACATGGGATACTTCGTGGTGAAGGAAGATCCGCCTCTGCCCCCCGAGCAACATCTGGCAGCCGATTTTAGGGACATTACCCCCAATTACTTTGCCACCATGGGTATTCCGATGAAGGCGGGCCGAATCTTCACAGAGGCAGACAACTTGGACCTTCCGCGCGTCGTAGTGATTGACCAGACATTCGCCCAGCGTTTTTTCCCGAACCAGGATCCGATCGGCAGACATTTGCAAGTTCCGGACGCGACGCGGCCCGCGCGCGAAATCGTCGGCGTCGTTGGCGCGGTTCGCGACACTGGCTTCGACCAGCAGCCGCGCCCTACGGTCTACTTTCCTTCTCTGCAGAGTTCCGACCAAACTATGAGCCTGGTGGTGCGCACCAGCTTGCCGTCCGGTGCCATCTTGCCCGCGATCAAGAATGCAATCTGGTCAGTGGACAGGAACCAGCCTGTTTTCGAAGTCCGGTCGATGGACGAAATCATTTCGGGAATCGTATCGGCTCCGCGCCTCGCTTTTCTTCTGTTAGGGGTCTTTGCGTTCCTCGCGCTCGCACTGGCGTCGATTGGTATCTACGGTGTGACTTCCTATCTAGTCAGTGAACAAACGCATGAAATCGGGGTCCGCATGGCACTGGGCGCTCAACCAGCTGATATTTCACGCATGGTGCTAGGCCGCGGAGCAAGGCTGGTTGGGATTGGGATCATCGGCGGTACAGCGGCAGCTCTCGCACTCACGCGCCTGCTATCAAGTCTGCTTTTCGGCGTGAGCGCGTCGGACCCGTTGACATTCGTCGGCGTGGCAATTCTGCTGACCCTAGTTGCGCTCGCTGCCTGCTATGTCCCGGCACGGCGCGCGATGCGCGTCGATCCCGTGGTTGCGCTGAGATGCGAATAGTCGTTCTTCTGCACTCAGGCAGCGCTGAATGACTGCTGTCAAGAATCCTTTGCTCACCCGCGTCGCGGAAAAAGCATTCGCTAGAAGCCCGATCTTGATGATTACCGTCTGGATGACGAGCAACCCTTCCATAATCGAGTAAGGTAAGGTTAGCCGACGTGCGACCTGAAAACTGTTGGAATGATTGTCTGAAGGAGGAAAAAGAAAAAGGAAAAAACCCACTATCAGACCCTGCGTGCCATCGCAGGTAGCCTACGTCTGCGAACTGCAGGCTGTTGAAGATGATTGTCTGATTGTCTGACTGGAGGTGAAAACAAATAGATCAGACCTGGTCTCCCATGGCCAGTACGCTAGGTGCTACGGCAGGGCGGTAACAAACTGTCTAAAGCGCACCGACAATGAATCCCGTAACCGCAAGGTTAGCATCGGAACTGTGAGGAACCGATATCTCTGCCAGCATCAACGTGGAGCGGGGCTAGCGTCGATACTATGGTGAGCATAAGCAAACTCTCGTAAGCGTCGTCAACGTGAAGGAGCGGAAGATGCTAAGCGCTCTTGTTGCAAGTGGGCAGGGAGGCTCGTAGGTCCTCCCTCATGGGCAATCCAACACTGCCGGCGTATTGAGAGCACCTAACGTATCGAGTCACTCCGACGGAAGCAGGGTAATACCCGTAACGTTCCCTGCATAGGGTAGAAACGCCGCAAGGCGGATCCATAGCGCTGCGGGAGTGCGAAAGGAAAAGAAGCGAATGCCACGTTGTAACGACGTGGATACCGGTTGCGGCAGCCATACCGACAACATCACCGGACGCGAAAGCGGGCAGACGTTTCCTTGGTCCTTCACACGAGAGAACTCGAGGAATCAACTCAGGAGGCAAAGCAAACTGCGACCTGAAAAGCTGTTGGAATGATTGTCTGGCAAGGAGGAACTGATCAGACCGGGCGTCCCATCGCACGTAGCCTACAAGGTTGGAGCGGCGAGGCAACAGACCGTTCGAAGCCCTTCGACAATGTACCCACACTCGCAAGAGTGGCATCGCAACCGCGAGGGAACGGTGTATCTGCGAGCATAACGCGGAGACGGGGCTAGGCTTGGTGGTATGGTCAGAATATACAAACGCTTGCAAGCGTCGTCAGCCTCGAAGAGCCTAATAATGCTGCGGGGCTCTTTGCAGTGAGTACGGGTGCTTTTGCTTCTCCCGTCATGGGTAACCAACATTGCCGGCGCAAAGAGCGGACCTAACCCATCGCGTCTTTCCAATGGAACAGGGTAAATCCATATCGCTCCCCGTAAGGGGTAGATGCATCGCAAGGTGCGCCGATGGCGGTGCGGACAGCATAAAAGGAAAAAGCGAAGGTCGCTCTGTAATGGAGCGAATATCGGTTGAGTTCGCACAGGAACAACATCACCGAACGCGAAAGCGGGCCCACTTCCAATTTGGTGCTTCACACGAGATAGTTTGGCGAATCGACCACTGAGGTAAAGCAAATGACGACAGTGCAAACTGTTGGTGCGATCTCAAACGAAGCGGCAGAATGGCTCGCCATTGACTGGCCATCCGTTTACTGCAACGTTCGTCGACTCCAAGTGCGTATCGTGAAGGCAGTGAAGGAAAACAGGTGGAACAAAGTGAAAGCCTTGCAACGCCTGCTAACCCACTCCTACAGCGGCAAAGTTCTCGCCGTTCGACGAGTGACGGAAAATAATGGCAAAAGAACCCCCGGTGTTGACCGTGTCATTTGGAAAACACCAGAAGATAAAATAAACGCAGTACGTGACCTCAGGCGTAGGGAATATCATCCTCAGCCCTTACGACGTGTTTACATCCCGAAAAACTCGGACAGGAATGAGAAGCGCCCGTTAGGAATTCCCACTATGCTCGACCGCGCGCAGCAAGCTTTACACCTGCTAGCGCTCGATCCCGTCGTGGAAACCACCGCTGATAAAAACTCCTACGGGTTTCGTCAGCAGCGGTCCTGCGCCGATGCGATCGCACAGTGCTTCACAACGCTGTCTCACGCACCGGCTACGCAGTGGATTCTCGAGGGCGATATCAGAACCTGTTTCGACAAAATCTCCCACGATTGGCTTCTGGCCAACGTCCCTACGGACCGAACCATTCTCCAAAAGTGGCTGAAATCGGGGTATATGGATAAACACGTTCTTCACGAAACGATGGAGGGAACCCCGCAGGGCGGAATTGTCTCTCCAGCGCTCGCTAACTGCGCATTGGATGGGCTTGAGCGACTTTTACGGGAAAGGTTCCCGGAAGGGACACGTCTCAAGTCTCTCGGAGGTAAATCCGCTTCTGTGAATTTCATCCGTTATGCGGACGACTTTGTCATCACCAGCAAATCGAAGGAGATCCTGGAAGGAAAGGTCCAGCCGCTTGTTGAGCAATTCTTACAACAACGAGGGTTGGAACTCTCTCCGAAAAAGACGGTCATCACCCACGTGGAGAAAGGCTTTGATTTCCTCGGACAAAACGTGCGCCGTTACCCTAACGGGAAACTGCTCATCAAGCCGTCCAAGAAAAACTTAAAAACTTTCCTGGATGGCATCCGCCAAACCATCAGAAACGCCCGGGGTATGTCTGCCGCCGACCTGATTGATTTGCTCAACCCCAAAATCCGTGGTTGGGCAAATTATCATCGGCACGTTGTGAGTTCACGCATATTTTCAAGTGTGGATCGCTCTATCTTCTATAATCTGTGGCAATGGGCTCGCGGGAGGCACCAGAAGAAAAACTCACACTGGCTCAAAGCGAAATACTTTGAGAAACGTGGGACCCGTGATTGGTGCTTCTTTGGTGAAACCTGTGATGACCAAGGACAGCCGCATAAAGTTTGGCTGTACCACGTCAGAAGCACCCCCATCCGACGCCACGTCAAGGTAAAAGGCGAAGCTAACCCTTACGATCCCGCGTTTGAAACCTACTTCGAAGCACGCGAAGGTTCTCATATGCGGGAGACATTTCGGGGAACTCGTACACTTCGCTATATCTGGCACGAGCAACGTGGGCTCTGCACGGTCTGCAATCTACGTATTACGCGGACTACCGGATGGCGCTTACATCACTGCGTCCCTCTGGTGCAGGGTGGGTCAAAGAGTGCTGAAAACCGCGTTTTACTCCATCCAGAATGCCACGACAAGGTTCACAGCCTTAAACTTTCCGTATCAAAGCCGCGTCTCCCTGAAAGAGGCGTTCGAAGGGCTTGAGCCGTGTGATCGGGAAACCATCACGCACGGTTCTTAGAGGGCGGGGCGACCGCAAGGTCGTCCTGCTACTCGGTTGACAACAGTGCAAGCTGTTGGTGCAGTCTCACGCGAAGCGGCGGAATGGTATGCCATTGATTGGCAAGCCATCAACCGCAACGTTCGCCGACTCCAAGTGCGTATCGTGCAGGCAACGAAGGCAAGCAGATGGGGCAGGGTGCGAGCCTTGCAACGCCTGCTGACCCACTCGTATAGCGGCAAGGTTTCAGCTGTTCGACGAGTGACGGAAAACCAAGGCAAGAAAACCCCTGGGGTGGACCAAGAGATCTGGGACACACCAGAACAGAAGATACAGGCCGTACATGCACTCAAGCAAAGAGGCTATCAACCTCAGCCTCTTCGACGTGTTTACATCCCGAAATCGGATGGAAAAACGATGCGCCCGCTCGGAATTCCCACGATGAAAGATCGAGCCCAACAGGCATTGCATTTGCTTGCACTCGATCCCGTGGTGGAAACCACTGCTGACAACAACTCCTATGGGTTTCGCCAGCAGCGGTCCTGCGCCGATGCGATCGAACAGTGTTTCAAGACACTGTCCAAACCAAATCCGCAGTGGATTCTAGAGGGTGATATCAAATCCTGTTTCGACCGAATTTCGCATGATTGGCTTCTGGCTCACGTCTCTATGGATCGAGCCATTCTCCAAAAGTGGCTGAAATCCGGGTATATGGAGAAACACGTCCTCCACGAAACAACGGATGGAACCCCACAAGGTGGAATTATCTCACCCGCGCTTTCCAGTTGCGCGTTGGATGGATTGGAGCGGCTCTTGAAGGAAAAGTTCCCGACAAAAAAGCCTCTCTCCTCCCTCGGAGCTAAACTTCCCTGTGTCAATCTCATCCGTTATGCGGATGACTTCATCATCACCGGTAGAACCAAAGAACTACTGGAAGGAGAAATCAAGCCCCTCGTCGAGCAGTTTCTGCAAGAACGAGGGCTGGCACTTTCTCCCGCGAAGACGGTCATCACCCATGGGGAGAAAGGCTTTGATTTCCTCGGACAAAACGTGCGCAAGTATCCCAACGGGAAACTGCTCATCAAGCCTTCCAAGAAGAACGTTAAGACTTTCCTGGGCGGCATCCGGAAGACCATCAAAGCTGCGCTGGGCATGTCGGCCGCCGATCTGATCCGTAACCTCAACCCCAAAATCAGGGGTTGGGCCAACTATCATCGGCACGTGGTGAGTACCCGCACGTTTGCCTGCGTGGATCACCACATCTTCTCTAGTCTGTGGCGATGGACACGACGAAGACACCCGAACAAAACCACACGCTGGCGCAAGCAGAAGTACTTTGCGTCGCATCGTGGTCGTGACTGGTCCTTCTTCGGTGAAACGTGCGATGACGAGGGGCAGCCCGGTCCAGTTTGGCTGCACCACGCCCGTAGCACCTCCATCCAGCGACACGTTAAAGTCAAAGGTGACGCGAACCCCTACGACCCCGCCTATGAAATCTACTTCGAACAACGCGAAGGAATCCATATGCAGGAAACGTTTCGGGGTACTCGCACGCTTCGCTTTCTCTGGCATGAACAACGCGGGATCTGCTCTGTGTGCAATACCAAAATCACTCGGCTCACGGGTTGGCGCCTGCACCACTGCGTTCCCCGTGTGATGGGTGGTTCGCAAAGCGCCGAGAACCGCGTTCTACTTCATCCAGAGTGCCACGACCGGGTTCATCGCCAACGCATTCCTGTCTCGAAACCGCGTCTCCCAGAAAGAGGCGTTCGAAGGACTTGAGCTGTGTGAGGGGAAACTTTCATGCACAGTTCTTAGAGGGCTGGACGGGAGCAATCCCGTCCGGCTACTCGATCACCCGGCAGGATATCTGGAATCTGTTCAGCTTTAGACGTTGGGCGGAGAGCGAGATTTCCCAAAGGCACTTCGTTGTCAGGGCAGGCCTACGCGCCGGAGAAGATCCTTAAAGCGCTCATCTGAGCGATATTGTTCAAAAATAGGGTCGACCGCGAGGTATCCCAACCAAGCAGCGTGATCGTCGTAGGCAGCTTGCAGCCATTTGAATGTGTCCTCTTTCTTATTTAACGCTGCGTAGATTTGAGCCAGGCCGTAAGGGGAAACGTAACGCTTCCTCGAAATCGCTTCCAGGTCGTGCGCGATTCGGAATGCGTCGCCACTCCGTCCTTCAACTGCAAGGGCAACGGCGACTTGCGCGGTATAGAGTGGGCTGTTGCCTGACAGATTTGCTGCTTTCTTCAGCTCGTTAACGGCTTCGCTATGCAACCCTGCTCCACGATAGTCCTCTCCGAGCAGAAGATGCGCGGCGGCAAAGTTTGGATCCAGTTCTACGGAACTTCGATTTTGATCGATTGCGCGTGAATAGTCGCGTGCCAGGTAGTATCGGAGTCCCACCCAGGTGCTGATCATGAGATTGAGAGGATCGAGTTCCAGTGCCTGCTTCGCTTCTACAACGGCCTCGGCATGGCGGCTTCTGATGGAAAGGTAGTCCCCGTACCAGTGGTGAGCGTTTGCATATTGAGGATCCAACTGCAGAGCGCGCCTGAACTCGGCCTCCGCACCGGTCCAATCCCAACGGTGGGTCATCGCAAGGCCGAGGGAAGCATGGGCTTCCGCCGATTCTGGATTGATCTCGAGCGCTTTGCGTGCCGCAGCGTAAGCTTTCGGGAGTGCCTCGGCCGGGGACTTAAATCCGTGCCACGTCAGGCCGCTGTTACAGTCAGCCAGTCCCGAATACGCGGCCGCATAGCTGGGATCGTTGTCGATTGCCTGCTCGAAATATTGCTCCGCCTTCAGCATGCTCTCGCCGGTTCGCTTGTTCCAGTAATAGCGACCCTTCAAGTACGCCTCGTATGCTTCCGGGCTTATTTGCCGCGGAGCAGCCAAACGCTTTTCCTGTTCTTCCGTAAGAGCGATGTGAATCTCGCTTGCGATGCTTCGCACGACGGAGTCCTGCACGGCTAGTACATCTTTGAGTTCGCGGTCGTAACTCTCGGTCCAAACGTCGGTCTGATCACGTGCCTGGATGAGCTCGACCGTGATGCGCACACGGTCCGGCAAGAGCCGGACGCGGCCTTGAACGAGATAGTCAGCGTTTAGTTCCTTACCGATCTCACTGGCAGTCAGCGTGCTCCCTTTGTACTTTGCAACAGAACTCCGTGCGACCACCTTGAGTCGATCCCGATTCAATTTCCCAACCTGAGCGATCATCTCTTCAGTCAGCCCCTCACTGAAGAACTCTTGACCAGGATCTCGGCTCAAATTGTCGAACGGCAGCACAGCCAGGACTATCTTGCGCTGGAAAACGGTTGGGACGCGCGAACCTCGCCAGCCCCAAAATGCCAGGAGTGACAGAATGGACACCACTGCCAACGAAGCTAACCCAACGAAAAGCCACGTCCGCGCACGCCGAGGTACCTGTCCCCGAGCGGTTTCAGTGCCCGGTACCTGCTCCGCTGTCCGCTCTGGCTCCGAAACGAAACTCTGCGTGACTGTGGAGACGACTGCTGCTTCAGGTTTGGGTGGCTCCGTAGCGTGTTCTTCTTCGGGAGAAATAATCGGCGCAATGAATCGATACCCTCGTCCGGTCACAGTCTGGATAAACCGCGGGGTTTCAGAGTCGTCCTTAAGAGCCCGGCGGACTTTGCGGATTGCTCCCCTGATGCTGTTATCCGTGTCTAGGAAAACATCATTGCCCCACACCCTGGCCACGATTTCGTCGCGATTGACGATCTCTCCCCGGTGCTCCAGCAGCAGAATAAGGATTTCCAGTGGGATACGCTCCAGCTTTAGCACGTGGCTGCCACGGCGCAGCCTTCGTGGACGAAGATCGAGCTCGAAGTCTTCGCCGAACCGGATTGAATGCTGGAGGCCAAATGGCTGGGAGGTCATGCTAAGCCCCGGGGAAGTTGAACGATTCTACAACACATCAGCAACCCCGGCGTAAGTGCAAACAACACCGATGCTTGGGACGACACAAACCATAACGATCCGACACACGCAGCGCTATGGACAGGGAAGTTCTCCCGCAGCGATCATGCCGCTCAGCCAAGCTCCGGGATAGCCGGAGGAACGAAATGAAAGGGATGGAGGACAGAGTTATGAAGAAGATTTTCGGGTTCGTATGCGGGCTGATGGTGAGTCTGCTGGTTGGAGCCTTAACCGCAAGAGCCGATGTCGTTTTGGACTGGAATGCGATTGCGGTCAACACGGCCGTCGCGAACAAACAGAACCCAATCGCCCAGGCACGGTACGCGGCGATCGTACAACTGGCCGTGTTTGAGGCGGTCAACTCCATTACACATAGATACCAACCATATCTTGGAACCATCACTGCACCGGCGGATGCTTCACCGGATGCAGCAGCCGTAGAGGCTGCTTATCAAGTGCTCATCGCCTACTTCGGCGCCAGCCAGACTCTCTCTACCGACTACCTCAACTCGATGTCACTCATACCGGATGGCTCGGCGAAGACTGATGGGATCGCAACGGGAGACGCCGCCGCTGCGGCCATGATTGCTCTGCGCGCGAACGATGGCTCGTCGCCTCCACAATTCTTTATGCCGGGCACGCCTGTTCCGGGTGAATGGCAAGCGACAGCGAGTTGTCCAATTGTGAATGGAGTCGCGGTCGGAATCGCATTCCAATGGCAGAACGTAACGCCGTTCGGCATTTCGAGCGCTAGTGACTTTCTGCTCGATCCGCCTCCCGCGCTCACGAGCGACGAATATGCCGAGACTTACAACGAAGTCATGACGGTTGGGAGTCTTAACAGTGCGCAACGGCCACCAGATCGTGCTAACGTCGCACTTTTTTACGCCGCCGCTTCACCAACTCAGGTGTTTAATCAGGTCGCGGAGCAGGTCGCTCTGGAACACCGCCATTCTCTCTCCCAAAATGCGCGTGCCTTAGCGCTGATCAATATGGCGATGAGTGACAGCCTGGTGGCGTCATTCCTCAACAAGTATTTCTACAACTTTTGGCGCCCCGAAACCGCAATCCATGCGGGCGACTCGGACGCCAACCCGAAAACTACTGGCGATCCCAACTGGGCCCCATTCATCGTCACACCGTGCTTTCCGAGCTATCCCTCAAATCACGGCAGTGCAAGCAACAGCGCGGCGGCAATTCTGAGACGCCTGTACGGCGAACATGGACATTCGATCACGTTGACCAATCCCACGGTGCCCACCATCGTCTTGCAATACACTTCGTTTGAGCAGATTACCGACGACATCTCTGACGCGCGTGTATACGGCGGGATACATTTTCGAACCGATCAGGTCGCGGGTGAGCGCTTGGGAAGGGCAGTAGGAAAGGCTGTATATAAGCACACCTTGCGCCCCGTACACTGTGGCGACTAATTCGTTAGTACGAAAAGGACTCCCATTTGTGTCATTCGGCTGCTAACTGCCGGTCAAATGGCACAAGTGGGAGATAAAGCCCTTCTCAAACAGCTTTCTGCTCCCCGACCGGCTTTCGCATTTCTTAGCGGATGACGTTAGTGCTGTATCGGAAGCGAACGGCACGACGGTTCCGGTTAGCCTCGACCTCGGGAGTTCGCTTTCGATACAGCCGTCAGAAGGAAGCCGCTCGCGGGTGCGGCGGACGCGGGGTGCTATGGGAATTCAATCGATTTCTGCCTGAAAAGCCTTGCCAGGCGGGGACTTTGGCCAAAACGATATTATTGATTTTCACCATGTAGCAGTTCTGCCAACCATCTGCGTCATCCTACCTCCGGCCCCATCCGTTCTTCAAGAGGACAATTCCGACGGCGTGTGCGATACACGCGGCAGCGTCCGCCGCGCGAGCGGCTTCGTTCTGACGGGCAACCCTGACATAATCCGGTTGGGGAATGTTAGCTGACCAGGACGAAGCCGCTGGCGCGGCGGACGCTACCGCGTGGGTGGACCGAGAGATTTCAGGAGCTGCTGACATAGTGTGGGTCATAGGGAAAGGAGATTCCTATGACCCGTTTACGGAAAATGATGCTGGAGGAACTCTGCATCCCCACATTCACTGCGCCATTCCCGCGGGCGGACTCCTCCTTAGCCGCGTCTTTCGCGGCAAGTTCCTGGCTGGCCTCAAACGTCTCCACCGCCGCAAGAAGCTATGTTGTAGTGGTCCTGCCGCTGCTCTGGCGGATCCGCAGCAGTTCGCTAAACTCATCCGCCGCCAGCTCCGCCATGACTGGGTCGTCTACGCCAAGCCCGCCTTCGGCGGACCCATGCAGGTGTTGCGCTATCTCGGCCGCTACACCCATCGCGTGGCCATTTCCAATCATCGCTTGTTGGCCTTCGACCAGGAGCACGTCACCTTCCGCTGGAAGGATTACGCCCACGGTGGCAAGCAAGGCAAGATGACACTTGCCGCCACCGAGTTCTTACGGCGCTTCTTCCTGCACGTGCTCCCGAGAGGATTCGTGCGCATCCGTCACTTTGGCTTCCTCGCCAATCGCTTTCGTGCTTCCCGCTTGGCTCTATCCCGACATCTGCTGTCGAGCAGCTCCTTCACGCTAGTCGAAGCTGCACCCTGCAAAGCTTCGGCGGAGGGTTCTTCTGTTTGGCATTGCCCACGCTGCGGCGCGACCATGATCGTGGTTCAGAGATTTACCGCTGCGGAATTATCCACATGCTCTTACTTCGATTCTTCATAACCCCTCTACCGCTCTCGACCCTAGGATGTGCTCAGGCACGCGGACGCACGCGTGTGTCTGCTTCCTCTCCACTACCTCGCAAGCAACTTTACGCATGCGCTCTTGCTCATCTCAGCCGCCACTCCGACCATCCGGATGGCATTCCCACCACGCCTCGCCGCTCTCCCCAAGCTCTGTTCAGATCCAGGCTGCCGTTGAAATCCCATAGCGCACCGCGTCCGCCGCAAACGCCAGCGGCTTCCTCCTAGAAATCCATCCGAGAACTGGTGTTTTTCCGTGAAAGGGCAGTGCGGGTGACGTGATGGTCGGTTGTGCGCCTCGCATCCATTACACTGCGCCTAACACTGTGCCCAAGTCGGGTTTGGATTCCGGCGAAAAAATCGGGCCCAAAAAGCCGCAAGGGCCGCCAGAAAAACGTTGGTGGGCTGTACCGCGGCCTGGGCTGCGGTGGCGGCGTCGGGGTTCTGACCTCGCCGCTGGCAGTACCCGACCACCAAACTCAGGTTCGCCACTACCGCCGCCATCACCACCTGCCAGCGGGTCTTCTTTTTCCCGAAGTAGCGACTTTGGCGAATCCCTAATCCCACCAGGCGCGCAATCCGATGTTCCACCACCACCCGCTCGCGCAAGCTCTGCCGCCCCGCCTCGGTTTGGTTATGGGCGCGGGCCTGTTGCTGCAGTCGTTCTTCGGCTTGGATGCTGATACTCCGCGGCCCTTGCCCACGGACGCATTGCGAGCGCAGGGGACAGGCCTGACAACTGGCCTGGGAAAAAAGAAATTGGCCCCCTCGACCTTCTCCGGCGGAGCGATAGTCGCGCGTACTCTGGCCTGCCGGGCAACGCACTTCCATCTGATCCAAATCGATCTCAAACTCACTCTTGGAAAAACAATTGCGGTTGTGACTGGCCGGCACCTTGGCCGTCAGGATTCGTTCTTCCTCCGCAAAGACTCGCCGCGTCGGGCCGCCTCCGTAGGCACAATCGCCCACGGTTTCTTCTACCTTCGCCTCCAGCACTCGTTCGCTTTGCTGCACCAACTCCAGAGCTTTCTCCTGATCCCCAGCATTGCCCGCCAGCACCTCCACCCCCGTGATCAACTGACTCTCCATCTCCACCGCCACCGCTGCCTTGTGTCCGTTGAAGCGCTTGCTGGCGCTCTTGCGTCCATGCCGCATCTCCGGATCGTGAACACTGAGGACCCGATCCTTGGCGGTACCCGACTTTACTTGAAAGCCGCCTCCCGGCTTTTCTTCCACGTCCTGCGCGATCAGCCGCAGCAGCAAAGCGGCGGCGGCGGCAATGGCTTCCGTCTGCGCGGGATGCTGCTTTCGGATCTCCTCCGCCAGGCTCAGCAGGCGCCGCCCGTCCTGCACGATCTCGGTTAACAACTGCTCCCGTTTCCTTTTGTCGTCCCAGTCAATCCCAGCTTCTCCCTTCAGGCTGCTACCAAAATAGCGACTCAGCCCCTGCTTCTCGGCCCACGCCGCAACCTCTTCTTTCTCTACCTCCGCCAACCGCCGCCCCAACATCTCGATCCCTTCTCCCAGCAGATTGTAGGTGTCCTGCACCGCTCCCTTGCCCAAAATCGGCGTCGTATCCAGGGCCACTCGAATCTTGCGATTCTGCAAATATCCGGCGCGCCGGGCCTCTGCAATCGACTTCTGCAAGATCGGCTCTTCCATTTCGTGCAGCACCAGCTTGGCCTCAAACTCCTGCAGCGCGCTCTTCTGCATCGGTACCTCTTCCATCTCCAGTCCCAAGGCTACCTTCCAGCGCAGATCGTACTTGGTCCGCTCCACCGCCTCGGCAAAACTCACCCCCTCGTAGGCCCGTAAGAACAGCACACTCACCGCCACACTGGGAGGCACGGATTGGCGTCCATTGTCCGGGCAGTACAAAGCGGCAAAGTCTTCATCGCGAAACATCTGCTCCCGGTTCTGCGCCAGATACCCGTACAGGGTGTCCCGGCCCACAAAGTCGAGATAGACATGATGGGCGGCAAACAGCTTGTCTTGCGCAGAACGCTTGCCCATCATGGCCGCTGCTCCCGGGCCCGCCGCGCCCTTTTCCGGGAGGAGGGCTGGGGCACAGCCGCGCCCTGGAGCTGCTTCCGTTCCGGCAAACGCACTAACAGCAAATGGGTGCGGTCGAGCACTTTCCAGGTCACGGTCTCGCCCGACTCTAGATCCAAGGCGGAAGCCAAGGGCAGGGGGATGTTGGCATACACTTGCACCGTCCCGCCCTGGCGCCGGATACCTTGTAAACGGGTGACGTAGTGATTTTCCAGGTCTTGCATATCTATGCCATAGCATAGATATAGGATTTTGTCAAGATATTTTCGTGCAACCAGATATTTTCGTGCAACCGCCCCCAGTTTTTCTTGGGAAAGCCGTCAGGCTGATTGGAACATCCTTCCCCGTTGGGGGGCTTTCCGGATGAGTCTCTAGTCTCCTTATCGAAAACGCCTCGGACCGAGATCCCGCTCCGCCCCCGCAGTCTGCCCCCGAGGCGTTTCCGATCAAGGCTAGCGACGACTCTTAAACAATCTGTTAGCCGGTCAGGTTTGCCGGCCAAGTTCATGAGAAGGCTGTTCTCACCACCTTGGAGTCGACCTTCCAACGTGCAACATTGACGCCATCAACTGGACTTTCCCAGAAACCAGACTAGTGACTTCTACTGGGCCGCGGCGTGGGGCTTGATCAACTCGTCGAGATAGTCCGGCCGGTCGCTATCACGCACCAGGTGCGGGTAACGGGCACCCCCGTGGTAGTTTATCGTACATGTTCGAAAGTAGCCGTCCACGACGACGAGGAGTGAGATCGGTTGCGAAGCGTCCTTCGCAGACTTGATCGCGTCCGAGAGCAATTCCTGGGTGTAGACGCGGCCATTGACGCCAATTATTTTCATCTGCGAAGAGACACCGGCCTCAAACGCAGGACTCCCGACGATGGCGTCGGTGACAACCCCGTCGCTGCCCACCTGGAGGCCGACGGAATAGACATCGCCGGGATTGCCGCGGCGTCCTTCCAACTTCAAAGGCTTGTCGTTGAACAAGATTTTCCAGCCGCCACTTTCGATCCCTCCCACGGGTGCCTCCGCAGAAGTGGAAGCCAACCTGGTGTGAAAAAACCCAGCCCAATCAAAAGGCGCGAACGCGTTGAGAGTCTTCACCAATTCGTCGAAGGTATAAGTCTTTACCTCCGGGCCATGATTGGGCCCGCCGTGGAATTCCTGACAGAAATCGTCAATCGATTTCTTGCCGCCAGACTCGCGATGAATGATGGTGGCTACTTCGAGCCAGAGCAGATCGCCCTCGTCGTAGTAATCGGTGCCGCGGCGCCAATTCAGCCAGCCGCCTCTTGCGAAGCCCAGGCCGGGTTCTCCAACCGCGGTGTCCAGTAATGGGCGCCAGGTCCGGCCGGGGCGTCCCGGGCCAAGCATGGCCGCGATGCTGGCCAGGTACTCGTGGTATTGGTCGGGCGTCCACAAGCCGCTGCGTGCCGCCAACATGGGCCCAATGTAGTCCGTGAGCCCCTCATAGCCCCATAGCAGGTCCGTTTTCATGGGCTGTTCGTAGTAAGGGACGGTGAGATCCGCGGGGCGGCGAAACTTGCCGTTCCAGGAGTGGACGAATTCGTGCGCCAGCAGTCCGCCCAGCGACATGCCGGAGCTGGGCAAAAGCAGAGTTCGCTCCGGCAAGCGGCTGTTGTTCGACTCGTGGTGTTCGAGACCGAAATGCGCCACGTGATCGCTGAGCGCGAGCAGGAAATGATAGTCGCGATAGTGGCGAGCACCAAAGAGTTTGCCCGATTCGGCCACCAGATTGATCATCTCCTTCTGGTTTTCGGGGCTCATGTTCAGAGCGTCGGCGCTGTCGGCAGCGATGTCGATTTCATGATGGATGGGTTCGCCTGGCGGCGTGAGGTCAATCGTCCGATAGAACTCGCCGGCAATTACGGGGGAGTCCACGAGTAAATCCAGTGAAATCGGTTTGAAAGAGACTCGATTTCCTGATTCATTTTCGACGGGAAGCGCTGTGCCGAATTTCCAACCGTCCGGCAACAGGAGTTTGGCTTCGTAAGTGAGCTTCTCGGCGGGGATGTCTGCCGGATAGAGTACGACTTCATTCCATTCGAGGGCCAAGAGTTTGTCAGTGGCTGAGACACCGTCGGGCTCAATATAGTCATAGGTGGCGTTGAGATGGCTGACACCGTGGGGGATTTCCAGGTGGAACGTGAAAACATCTAACAAATCACGCTGCCACGGAATGGTCTTGCTGTCCGCCTCGAATTTGAGGCCGGTGAGGTTGGCGATGGGTCCATCGGGTCCATGCTCGCCGGGAATCCATTTCGGATAGTAGAGAGTGAGAGGTCCAGGCTTGACCGGCACGACCAACTCGATGTGCTGCAGCTTCTGCCGAATTCTAGTTGCGTCCACGGTGACCGAGATTGCTTCTTCGGCGAGCCCGGCGGACGCGGCTAGCGCCAGAACGGAGGCGAGAAATACCACTGAACGGATGCGGCACGGTTCCATGCAAAAGCTCCTCATAGAAGAACTGGTTAAGGCCACCGGTGCATCATATCCTGCCTGGCCAGTATCATCTCTTGAAACAAACCTCGGGCGAACATAGAAGTTCGCCGGGGACTCATTGCGTGTCTAGTTTCCCTTTTGACGTCCTGCTCCCGAGTCACGAGCAAACCGGCAGTAACCTGTCGCAACCTGCGTCTCTGCAGCCTCAACCCTTGGACATTCTCTGCACACCCTGTTGCATTAGCCACCTGGCGATTGCAGCAGAGTCAAATCTGACGCAGGAACCGACTCGAAACGACGGAATGCTGCCCGCTTCGCCCGCCGGAGAATCGTTATGCGGGACATCTGAAGTAGCTCCGCAAACTCTTCAGCGGTCAGGAAGAGAAGAGACCAGTCTGAGTTGCGGTCAGTTCGACCCGTGTCGAGCATTCCGCGTCATCGTTCGCCGCGTGATTGACCCGGCTGCTCACGGGATAGCACCGCATGCTCCGGGCAATCGTAGGGCTTCAACATTTCCGACAACCGCCTCCAGTTTTGTCATCCCCGGATCGGCAATGGGAACCTTCCGTTGAAGGTCGGATTCGCTCGGATCACAGCATAGCTGCTCCTGTACCTCAGCCTGCTATTATTCAACCGAGGGAGAACACCTAAATGGGAAACCTGTTCGCCGTGGTGCAGCAATTGAGAAAAGAACGTGAGCGAGCGCAAAAGGAAGTCCGTCGCATTGACGCAGCTCTCACGGCATTGGGAAGTCTCAGCGTTATCGGCTCGAAACGTGGCAGACACACCATGAGCGCAGCAGCCCGCAGGAAGATCAGCCTCGCGCAGAAAGCGCGATGGGCAAAACAGAAGCGCAAGTCCTAGCTGAATGCTGCGTTGAGTTCTTCCCCAGTGAGCTTGGCACCCGTGAGGCGGCTGACCTTCCCAGATCAACAGCAAAACTTCAGAACGCAGCGGAGCACAGCATGGCAAGCGAATGTGACAGGACGATTAAAACATGGGACGAGGTGAGAAGTGGATGCGTTCACCCAGCAACGGGTGTTGGAGCTGAGACAGGAGATCGCATCGCTTCAGCGCGACAATGAGTCCTACCGATGGCAAAAGCGCCACAGTGCGTCAGAAATTAACACGAACGAGTTGAGAAGGCTTCGTCTCCTAGCCATCAAAGAAGAACTGGTGAGACTGAATGAATACCCAAAGAGAATCCAATGAGAGCGTTCACAGGGGAGAGCAGTCTCAGCCTCCCTTTTTTGAAGCAAAGCGTTGGCGCATTGGCGTGCGCTAAAAAAGACGAGCCTGAGTCTCGGTGAGTTGTAAAGGTGTTGAGCACTCTGCGTCGTCATTGGCAACATGATTGACGCGAGTACTGACGGGATAGCTCCGCATCATCCGGGCATCATAAGGTTTTAACATTTCAGAGACCGCCTCGACGTTGGTCATCCCCGGATCGAGCCACAGATCGTAGTCCGCTCGGTCGAGGATGACCGGCATCCGGTCGTGGATGGCTGAAGTCACAGCGTTCGGTGTCGTGGTCAAAATCGAGCAGGACTTGATCCACTGCCCGCTCGGGTCTTTCCATCGATCCCACAGTCCTGCGAATGCGAACAACTCCCCTCCATTGACCTCAAAGCAGTACGGCTGCTTGGCTTTTCCCGTCTTCTGCCATTCGTAGAATCCGTCCGCAGGAATCAGGCATCTGCGGGATTTGAACGAATCGCGGAACGCGGGCTTCGTGGCTGCTGTTTCCGATCTGGCGTTAATCATCTGGGCAGAGATTGACGAGTCCTTCGCCCATGAGGGAATGAGTCCCCAACGCATCAATGACAGTTCCCGGCGGGGTTCCTTGGGATTCTGGCGGATGACTGGGATCGGCTGGGTTGGGGCAATGTTGTAGCGCGGGCCCCAATTCTCATCGCCCGAGACGGTGTCGAAGTGCTCCTCGATGATTTGCTTTCTTCGCGACAGTCGATAACGCCCGCACATCAGAAGATTATGTCAGATTCTCCGATGACGTGATGAGCCTCAGCGGTGCTAGCCCGCTTCCTTTGTCATCAACCGCTGACGAGACCTCCGAAAGCCATGGCAACCTGCTCATCCACAATACAATCACGAACAACCCCTTGGAGTGCGGCATTGTGCTGGCCTCGCATCCGCCGTCGGGCAAGACCTCGCCACCTTACGGTCCGCACTTTGGGGTGGACCACAATACCGTGGCGGAGAACATTTCTAACGACAACGGCGTGAAAATTGGTGGTTCGGGGGCGGGCATGTTTTCCGATGGCATGGGCCGCGGCCGCGTGTCGGACAACGTGATCATTGGGAACACGCTCATACATAATGGACTGGGAGGCGTCGCACTGCACACGCACGTTGGACCCGCGTTTGGGCTTCCCGCCGACGACATGAGTGGGAACAAAATCATCCTTAATACGATTGCCGGTAATCTCGCAGATCAGGCCGACACCGCCACTCCCGGCCGTGTGGGAATCAACATCAATAGCGGCGATGGTGGTTCCCCGGTTCGTGGCACCGTCATTTCCCAGAACGTAATCAGCGACGAGGATATCGACATAGCGGTCAATACTCCTGCCGAAGTGGATATGCATCTGAACTCTTTGCTGGGAGGCGGTATCGGGGTGGGGGATGTCTGTGCGCTCGACGGTTCCACGGTGTGCACCGGCACAATTGACGCGACTGAGAACTATTGGGGATGTGCTGCGGGTCCGGGTGAGCATAGATGCACAACGATCATTGCTCCCAGGATTCTATGGATCCCTTGGCTCCAGAAGCCTGTCGGCAGCCACTAGCGCTTTTGAACCGCGGAGCACGAATCTCCACGTCTGACACGCACCGCTTTACAGCGCAGCTCCCGCTGTTGTTGGGAGCTGCGCGCCAAAATTTGTGGCCGGTCTCCAGGAAATAGCCGGGTTCAAGAGCCTCAAAGCTGAGCGCCAGCGCCCATAACCCCCGGTTGAATCGTTCATGCTCCGTAGTAGCCCTCTGGCACGACGGCCTTTCTCCGCACATAGGCCCGCTGCCGACATCGGGGAGTGCATTGCCTCTGCCAAGGTCGAGAAACCACGAAATCACGTCCGCAGCCCGTGGTCCACTCGATCCGCGGCGCGAAAGGGCAGCCATGCACCTGCAAAACGCCGAGACTATCAATCGCCTCGTAGAACAGGGCGAATTGCTTCTGAAGACCATCGATGTTGAGCGTGAGAAAGACCTTCCGCGTGGCCCTATGGCTCGATTGTGGCAGTGCAGGCAGGCGGAGGCCCACAAAACGACGCTAACCTGAGGCTGGTCGAACAAAATCGGGTACAGGTCGAAGCTATCTTGAAGGCCGCTGGAGTCACGATCGACTATTGGCCCTAATGTGCACGTTGTTGCGGATGAAGCGTCGTTTCACGCTTAGACCGGGCAAATTCCTGATTACGAGCCGATCGACTGTCAGCTCACCGATGCTCAATTTCTCAATGTATCCACTGCGAATCACGACCTTCCGCATGGCGAGTGCCCCGATCGCAAGCGCACCGATGGCAAAGCCACCGACAGCCATTCTTTCCACGGCTGTCGCTCCAAGAGCCACGCCACGATGGGCGATGATCGGTGTTTCAGATGCACATTGTTCTCTCCGAGTATTTTCTTTCCGAATATTGCTCTTCCGAAAATGAGACCTCCGGGAAGCCGATGAAGGCTGGTAAAAATCTCTCAGATATTCTGCACCAGCGGCTCCTCGCTGTGCTAGCCGCCAACCCAGACGCGATCGGCTATGTGCCGTTGCAAATCCCCCAACCGCTCATTGGATCATCATCCGTGGTTCTAGGCTCGAATCTTGATAGGGCCAAACGCAGCGGTTATACCAGCGGACCTCTGGCCCATTGGTCCGTGGTCCAATCCGTTCATCCGTCTGGTCCCACTCGTTGACACTCTCTTAACGTGCGAATTAGAGTTGCGTACGTTCTCACTCGAAAACACAAAGATTCGCAGGAGGCTAGGCATGCGGTCGAAGCTATTCTGGGCGGGTGCATTGGTGTGTCTGGCAACTTCTTTCGCGCTTGCACAAGACCCGACCAAGGTGGAACCGAAACACTACAAGCTGGATTTTGAGAATGAGCACGTGCAGGTGGTATCGGTTCACTACGGGGCTCATGAAAGGTCTGGGTTGCACGAGCACATTGGTGGCGTCGTCGTAAGCCTGACCGAGGCCCACCTTCGCTTTACCGACGAGAACGGGAAAGTGCGCGAAGTGTACTCCAAACCAGGCGAAGCCCGTTGGTACCCGCCCTTCAAGCACAAGGTGGAGAACTTGGGCGACACTTCCTACGAGGCGGTATACATTGGAGTGAAAGGCAAAATCGCGGCCTCCAACGGCACTGCCGATCCCACTACTGCGATGGACGAAGAGACAAGAAAGATCGTCGCAGCTCTTGTGGCATCCAGCAAGCCCTGAGTGCGTTTCTGCATGGGGAGCCGGGTCCGCGCTGGCACGGCTCCGCAGCCTCAGGGCGCAGTGTTGTAAGCTCAGATAGTCCGGGCCCAGAAAATCCAGGCCCTAAAACTCGATGAGTTCCCTCCCAGAAAGTTCTTCTTCCCACCATAAAGCTGCAATCTTGCTGGGACTCGTGGCATTTCTCTCATTTGGTTACTTCTATGAAGCCGGCGGGTGGAACCAGAACTCGCGCTTCGATTTGCTGCGCGCGATTATAGAGCGGCATACTCTGCAGATCGATGCCTATCACGAGAACACGCAGGACAAGGCGCACTTCAACGGACATTACTACTCCGACAAAGCTCCGGGGCTGGTGTTTCTGGCGGTGCCATTTGCGTTAGCGGCGAGGCCAGCGCTGCGGATGATGGCGATTGATCCGGAATCGCCACGAGGTGAGTTTGCGCTGTCGTACTTTGTGAGTCTGGGCGCGGTGGCATTGCCGACGGCGCTAGCTGCCGTGTGTCTGTTTTTTCTGGGCTTGCGATTCGGCGGCAGTGCGGGTGGGGCTGCGTTCGCGACGGTGGTGATGTGCGTGGGGACTCCGCTGTGGGCGTATGCGGAATTGTTCTGGGCGCATGCGCTGGTGGGGGCTTGCCTGGTTTTTGCGTTTGGGGCTGCGTTGCGACTGCGCGACAGCTCGAGTGCACGCGCAGATTTTCTTTGGGCGCTGGCGGTGGGATTGGCCGCAGGGTGGGCGACGGTGACCGAATATCCCGCGGTGCCGGCTTCGGCAATGCTGGCTTTTCTGGCATTGTCGCAGGCGTGGTCGCGCGGTTCGGCGGCGCGCTGGCGAGTTGTGGCCGGAGTGGGCTTGGGGGCCGCGATTTGCGTCGGCGTGCTGATGGCTTATCTGCACGCGGCGTTTGGGGCGTTTCGTCCGAGCTATTCGTACTACGATCCCAATTTGTTTTCGTTTATGCAGCAGCAGGGGTACATGGGGTTGACGTATCCGCATCCGGATCGACTGTTGAAGATTCTGTTTGGATGTTCGCGCGGGCTGTTGTTTGCGTCGCCAGTGCTGGTGGCAGCTCCGTGGGGGTTGTGGTGGTTGTGGAAAAGCAAAACACATCGTGTTGCGGCCTTGGTGGCTGCGGGGATTGTGGCTTATTACTTCCTGTTTAACGCGTCTTTTTATTGGTGGAAAGCGGGACTGACGTTTGGTCCGCGCTACGCGGGAACGTGCATTCCGTTTGTATGCGTTGGATTGGCTTTGGTGTGGGGACGCGCGACGGCGGGCTGGCGGCGGGTGCTGCTGGGGCTGAGTGCGTGCAGTATTTTTCTGGCGCTGATCGTGGTTTCGACGACTTCGCAATTGGCAATGCAAGATAGTTGTCCGATCGTGCACTCGACCTTGCCGGCGTTCTGGTCTGGCCAGGTGGCAGCGAATCGCGAATCGATGTTGACGGTGGCCGAATCAAATGGGGGTTATGGCGCATTCAACCTGGGTCAATTGGTCGGATTGCGTGGACTCGGGAGCCTGATTCCATTGTTTGCGATTTGGGGAGCGGGGGCGGTGGAGTGGTGGCGCTTGCGTCGCGGGGAACGACGTAAATATTCAGTCTGAGTCGTTCAGGCGTCCCTACAGGACGCGCTTCTAGATTGATGGCATCTACCCGGCATTGAAACGCCGGGCTATTTTCAGACGCCTACGGCGCGGGCACGATCGAGTAAGATAATTGTTTGGGTGTTTTATGGCGGAAGTGCAGGCAGTTCCAGCCGAGATCGAGATGCTGCAACGGATGTACGCGGCGTTTAACCGGCGGGATATCGAGACGGTGCTGGCGGCGATGCAGGACGACGTTGATTGGCCGAATGGGATGGAGGGCGGTCGCGTATTGGGCAAAGCCGCCGTAAGGGACTACTGGAAGCGTCAGTTCGAAGTCCTCGACCCGAATGTTGAGCCCAAGCGCTATACGAGAGAAGCGGAAGGGCGCATTGCGATTGACGTGCATCAGGTTGTGCATGACAAGAATGGCAAGCTCGTCGTCGACCAGATGGTCCAGCATGTGTACAAATTCCGCGATGGGCTGATTCAGAGCATGGAGATTCGAGACGCGCCCCGGGTCTGACGGATCTTTACGACTAAGGAAACGAAGTTTCACGAAGGAAAACCTTCGGTCTTGGTTTTTTAGTATCGGAGTTAATTCATTACGAGGGAATTTATGGCGCACACTGTCTTTTGCGTGAAGTTTCAGAAAGAGATGCCGGGACTGGATGAGCCTCCGTTCGACAACGACCTGGGGAAGAAGGTGTACGACAACGTGTCACAGGAAGCGTGGAGAATGTGGACGGAGCACTGCAAGATGCTCCTGAATGAGTATCGGCTGAATCCGGCGCGGCGCGAGGATCAGGAAGTCATCGTCAAACAGTTGGAGCAGTTTTTCTTTGGGGAGGGGTCGGCTAAACCGAAGGAGTACGTGCCGCCGGCGAAGTGATTTCTTCCAGATTGCCCATCCTCGCAAAACGTCAAGGAGATTGACGCAACGCGTCTAAGCTCGATGCAAGGGCAATTCCCTCAGGAAGGGAGCGGCCCCGAGCAGCAGGGCGACCGCAGGCCCTCCCGCCCAGATCAGCATCACCAGGGCGATGCAAGACGGGTGGCTGAGAACATAGAAGACCACGCCAATCGGAATCACCAGGGCAAGTATCACGAGCATCATAAGCGCCGGAAACGCTCCGGCAACGATTCTGGCCACAATCGATCCGCCGCCCCGGCGGGAGACAAATGCTCCCAGGGCTCCGCACAGAACCTGGGCGAGCAGCCAGGCGCCGTAGAGCCAGAGCGGCAGTCCAGAGGCAACGTGCTGAGGGTGCAAACTGAGATCCGCCATGTCGAAGGATGGATCGCGCGTTAGCACAAATTCCTCGGTGAACAGAAACAAACTGGCGGCGGCCAGGCTGGCAAATCCGGGGAGCCAGAAACTTTTGGTGCGGTGGCTCAGGCGATTTGACTCAGTGGCTGCGGCGCAGATCAGCATGACCATGCACGCGATCCAGATGATTCGCTGCAGAGAGGCTGCACGGTCCAAGAAGACCAGCAGAAGGCCTGTTCCGAACAGGATCGCAATTCCGGGCAGCCAAACGGTCTTTGTGCGATGGTTCATGTCAACCTCCTGTGGTTTTGCGCGGCGAATGTCTTCTGCCAGAACAGGCCAGTCCTGCACTTGCTGCAGTGTGTGTTCGACTGCTGCTTCGTCGGCCAAACCCTCGGAACGCGCCTGCGCGTAACACTCCTCAAGGTGCGCGGCGAGTTCGCGAATCACGTCGTCGCGCTGCGAGGGAGGCAGGCTGGAACTCTCCAGTTGTGCGCGAACAATTTTTTGCCAATTGGGCATAGGCGTTTCTAAGTCGTGCTACGGTCTGTTGCGGGTGTTTGAGATGGGTACAGGAAAGGCAGGATCCCCAACAGCAACGCGCTGGCAGGGAGCACCACCCAATTGCAGATCGTAAGCACAAAGTAAGCGAACGGGAAATTCGACAGCAGATGCCGGTCGGTGATTAGACTTACCGGCAGAACCAAAGCGAAGGCACCCAGCACTGCGAGCGCGGGAGACAACCCAACAATCAGCCGATTCACGGAGCTAGCACTGGCACGCTTCGCCAGGAAAGCTCCGAAAGCTCCGAAAATTGGCAGCGCGATGAGCCAGGGCAAATAGAGAACCATCGCCATATCTCCGATCCAGAGCACGCGAGGTTGTATGGCGAGTTTTTGAAAGATCATGAGCAGGCCGGGAGCGGCAATCAGGTTGACCATGGCCGGAAGCCACAGACTGCGGGTGCGGTTGTTCATGGGGTTCTCCTCTGATCTTGCGCGGTGAATCCTCGCGGCGAGAGCGTGCCAATCGTTGACTTCCTGCAAAGCGAGCACAATCGCTGCGTCCTCAGACAGTCCTTGCCCTAGCGCAGCTTCGTAGGTCTCTTCGAGATGAGCCGCTAACTCTGAGACAACTTCTTCGCGGGTCGCGGGCGGAAGCGAACCGCACGACTCAATATGTTCACTCACCACTCGCTTCCAATCAGGCATGGCTGACTCCGGCCAGGCTGTCGAGGGCCTGGAAGAAGTTGCGCCACTCGGCGCGCAGCGGGGCGAGTTGGCGGCGGCCACCGGGGGTGAGGCGGTAGTAGCGGCGGTCGCGGCCGGCGCTGTTGGCCTGCCAGCGGCCTTCCACCCAGCCGCGCTTTTCCATCTCGTACAGCAAGGGATAGAGCGAGGCGAGTGTGAATTTCAGGGCCCCGCCGGTGCGTTCGCCAATCTGCTTGGCGATTTCGAAACCATAGAGTGGCTGTTCGGCCAGCAGGGAGAGGATGGCGAGTTCGCCGCTTCCCCGCGCGATTTTAGAGCGAATGCGTTGCGTCATGTCAGTTTCGGAATCGCAGTATAGGATTCCTATGTTTGGAGTATAGGAATCCTATATAGGGCGGTCAACGTTACGGCGGTACCAGGCCCCGGCGGGGCGTTTTTCGGGTCCTTGCCAAGCCTTTACGAGCGCGAGGTCCGAGGGCAGCCGAGCTTTGCTCGGCATGTCCAGGTCCGAGACCCGGACCCACACGGCCAAACCGTTCAGCCGAATTTCTTTTCCGCGCAAGAGGTCTGGTCATCGTCGTTCTCTGTTTTGTTGTGGGATCTTCCAGCACGGAGGGCGTGAGATGAAGCATCAACGGGGATTTACCTTGATTGAAATGCTGGTGGTGGTCGCGATCATACTGATTATTGCGGCGATCACGATTCCGAGCATGACGGCTGCGAAGGTGCACGCGGACGAGGCTTCCGCTGTTGCTTCGATCCGGGCCATCAACCAGGCGGAAGTGTCTTACATGGCGGCCTATGGCGGGTATGCGGAGTCGCTGGCCAATCTGGGAGGGGCGGAGCCGTGCACGAGGTCGGCAGCCACGGCGTGCATCCTCGATGAGAGCCTGGCAGGCGGAGAGAAATCGGGATACCACTTCGTGGCTGCGGGGAGCAATCCGGCCGACGGCATGAGCCAAAGCTACTTTGTGGCAGCAGCGCCGGTAGTTTTCGATCGCACAGGAAAGCGGTTGTTCTGTTCGAGCGACCGAGGCGTGATCCGCGCGGATGCGAACACCACGGGCAGCACGGTTCCCCCGGACGCGGAGCAATGCGCTGGGTTTAAGGCGTTGCAATAGAGGACGCCCCGCAGGCCTACCCGCACGCCTAGCCGAGGTTCTATCCCGCCGCAATCACGGCCATGGCGGCGTCTTCTTCGGACTGCATGATCTGGTACCAGGTGAACAGGACCAGCAACGCCCAGGTGGCTCTCGGGAACACTTGTAGTCTGTGGTAGCTCCACTGTTTTCTCGCGTCTCTGTAGGCGTACCAGCAGTTCACCGGTGTTCGCTGTGACACTCCACACGGGACGCCACCAACCATTGCACTGGAGATGAAATGTCTGGCCGTCGGCGAAGGTCAAACTGCCTCCGCGGGTGCCCCACGCTGATTTGAAGTTCGCGATTTGATGGTCGGAATGCGAATCGCGAATCTCGGATCGGCCCCCAAGGCAACCCGCCCGGCGGAAGGTCCAGCGCCCACCTTGTGTTTCCGCCTCGAAGGTCCTCGACCAGTAGCTGGGACGTTGCAGCCTTCCGATCACTTGGCCGTTTCGATTCAATTCAAAATTTCGACTTGAGACCTTCAACCAGGTGAGCCCGCCGGAAGTTGCGGAAGAGTGAGGAACCATAAACACCTCCGAAAAGGCATTCGATCCAATTCCATGCTAGCAGCGGTGTGTTAACAATGCGTGAAACGACGCCAGCTGTCGCTGCTACAATGCCGTGTTCACTTCGGTAACGGCAGGAACGGCGAACTTCAACGCCCTCAATCACGTACTGTCTAGTGACTAGGCTTGGAGAGTGTCTCAGCAGTCGGGTTGCCCAAAGTAAGGCCAAGCCAGAGTCTCAAGGTTTTAGCAGATTTCCGGGGAGCGCAAGTGGAAGACGTCCAGGTCGTCGCGATGCTGGTCCGGCGGTGTATTGCCGGCGACTCCGCCGCCTGGGAGGAAATCGTGCAAACCTATAACCGGCGTATCTATAACATATGCTACCGCTTCGCGGGATCGGGCGACGACGCCCAGGACCTCACCCAGGAGGTCTTCATCAAGATGTACCGCACTCTTCCGAGTTATGACCACACCAAGGGGGCGTTCGTCACCTGGGTGACGACCATCACTCGGAACCTTCTGGTGGACCATTTCCGCAAGACCAAGCAGGACCGGATGACCGACTCCATGGACACTGCGGCCACGGACCACGAGGACGCCCAGCCTCTCAGTGAGCAAATTCCCGACCAATCCGCTCCTCCGGACGCGCACGTACGCAGCCGGGAGGTCGGAGAGACGGTTCACGCTGCCCTGGCCAAGCTATCGCCAGAGCTTCGGGAAGCAGTGATTCTAAGGGACTTACAGGATATGGACTACCGTGAAATTGCCAGCGTTTTGAAGGTTCCGGAGGGTACCGTGAAATCGCGAATAAATAGAGGGCGGGCGGAACTTGCCAGGCTCCTACAACGTACCTATAGGCAGGTGATGTGATGCCAGACCAGACCAGAAACGGAATGCAGTGTCACGAGTTCGAAACCCTGCTCTCGGACGCCATTGATGGCGTTCTGACAGGGACGGGACTCGACCGCTTCCAGGCCCATGCCCGGGTATGCGGGGCATGCGGTCCGCTGTTCGCCGAAGCTGAGGCGGGCCGCAACTGGCTGAAGGGTCTCACGGAGGTGGAGCCTCCAGCCAGCCTGATCAACAACATTCTGGCATCCACAACGGGCGTTGACACCCAACGCCTGCGAGTGACTGTACGTTCTCCCCAGCCACGCATTTCGTGGTGGGAACACGTTCAGGCCTCGGTGCTCGAGCCGATCTGGGCGACGGTTCGCCAGCCGCGTTTTGCCATGTCGTTTGGCATGGCATTCTTCGCGCTGTCGGTGAGCCTGACCGTGGCCGGGGTGAAACCCGGCGACCTGAAGCAGATCAGCTTGCGGCCCTCTGCGATCCGGCACACGTATTACGCCACGCAAGCCAAGGTGGTGCATTACTACGAAAACGTGCGGATCGTTTACGAAGTCGAGTCGCGCGTGCGCGAAATCAAGCGCACAGTGGCTCCCGCCGAACCCGGCCGCAAAGAATCCCGGCCGGCGAAACAGAAAGACGACAAGAACGACACAACACAACAGCCCGAGCAGAAGCAGGAGCGCAATTACAGTCAGACGGATAACCATCTGATTCTGGCCAGCGCTCCTCTGGGTCCATCTGTCCTTGATTGGTCAAATCTTGATCCGTCAAATCCGGATCTGCCTGTAGTGTCGGTGACCACGTACAGGAGGTTCGTATGAACTGCGCCACACACAGCGATATTGCTGCGGTGGCTTTCTGCCGCACTTGCGGCAAGCCACTTTGCAACCAATGCACCCGCGACGTCCGCGGAGTGATCTACTGCGAGGCGTGCCTGGCCGCACGCATGGAAGGAACAGCGCCGGCGGCGGGATTTGTTCCGCCGCAGACGCCGCCCCAGACCGGATATCAGCAATTCATGGATCAAGGGCTCGGAATTAAAGTACAACCCGGACCGCCCTCGGGCCCGAATCCCACGGTCGCCGGAATTCTGGGCGCGATCCCTCTAGGTCTCGGCGCGGTCTACTGCGGCCAGTATGCCAAGGGCCTGGCGCATCTCGGCATCGTGGTACTGGCGATCGTCGGGTTGTCGTCGGATCTGCCATGGCAGGCCGACACGGCGCTGGGTATCTTTCTCGGATTTTTCTGGGTGTACCAGATTCTCGACGCGGTTCGCACAGCCAGGGCGATTCAGGCGAACGAACCCGTCCCTGATCCATTCGGACTGGCATCAACCTTCGGCACGGGCGAGAAGATTGATACCACGAAAGTTCCTGCCGCAGCCGCGATCCTGATCGGACTCGGCGTGCTGTTCCTGATCAACACGGTCTTCGACTTCAGCTTGCACCGCTTCTGGCCGATCATTCTGATCGTGATCGGGGTATGGCTCTTTGCGAAAAGCTGGGGGCTGCTGGGGAGCTATCGCCCGTACTGCGTCTGCGAGCACTGTCGCACGCGAAAGCTGATGGGACCGGCGATCCTGGTTACGATCGGCGTTCTTTTTCTGCTCGACAACGTCGGACGATTGGAATTTCACAGAACCTGGCCTGCCATTTTGTTGGTGATCGGAGTGGTGAAGTTGTTGCAGAGCAATTCGTCGATGGATGGACACATCGGCCCACTGCCTCCGGGCATGCCGCCGAGCGTTCCACCAGTAAACTCGATGAATGTTCCGCCCCCACCACCGGCGGCGCCGCAGAGCCCGGAGCAGCCCGCTTCTTCTGGCGAGGTGAAAAATGTCTAGCCCAGTCGCACCTCCAGCATTTTCGCCACTTCCTCCGCTGCCGCCGCGGCGCCACCGGTCGATGGCTGGCGCGTTCGTCCTGATCGTGCTCGGCGTCGTGTTCCTGATGGGGACGATGCACATCTTGTCGATTGGGCGGTTGGCACACCTGTTCGCGAGCTACTGGCCGATCCTGCTAATTCTCTGGGGCGTGATCAAACTGCTCGAGCATCAGCGCGCGCAGCGGGAAGGCACTCGTTCATCCGGGATTGGTGCAGGCGGAGTTTTCCTGGTGGTCATGATCGTGGTCTTTGGGCTAATCGCGACGCAACTGGAACGCGTGAACTGGTCCGGAATCCGCGACAACATCAACATCGACGACAGCGATTTCAACAACATCTTCGGCCAAAGTTACAACTTTGACGATCATCTCGAGCAGACCTTCCCCGCGGGAGCCAGCCTGAAGGTTATCGACACTCGCGGGGCAGTCAGCGTGCACGCCTCTGACGACAATAAGATCACGGTAGTCGTCCGCAAGCGCGTGGGCGCCGACAACCAAAGCGACGCCGACAAGTACAACAACGAAACCAAGCCCACCATTACCACGATCGGGGGCTTGGTCACGCTGGACGCCAAGGCCGAGGCAGCGGGCGATCATGCGGTGGAAGTGGATCTCGACGTTTCCCTGCCGCGCAAGGTGGCAGTGTCCATCACTTCGCGCCGCGGAGATATCAACCTGGTGGGTCGCGATGGCAACATTGACATCTCCGCCCAGCACTCCGACACGAGCGTTGAAGACGTGAACGGCAGTGTCAAGGTCAGTCAGGAAAAAGGCTCGGTGAAAATCGAGCAGATCACCGGTGATGTGCATGTGGAAGGCCGGGTGAACGAAGTCTCGGTCGCCGACGTGAAGGGCGCGGTGCAGCTCGACGGCGAATTTCAGGAGAGCGTGAAGCTGGCGCGGATCACGAAAAACGTGACCTTCAAGTCTTCTCGCACCGACATGGAGTTCTCGAAGATCGAGGGCTCTCTTGATCTCGATTCCGACGAGCTCCACGCGGAACAGATCACAGGGCCGCTGCACCTAACCACGCGGTCGAAGAATATCCGGCTGGATCAAGTGTCGGGCGACGTCCGCCTGCAGAATGATAATGGCGCGATCGAAGTAGGGATGCGTACGGTGGGCAATGTGCAGATTGACAGCCGCAACGGCGACATTCAGTTGAGTCTGCCCGATAAGGCCGGATTCCGGCTGGATGCGCGCACGCGCGATGGCGAGATTCAGTCGGACTTCCCCGAGCTGAAGATCAACAACGACGAGCACGAAGCCAAGGCCAGTGGCAGCGTGGGCAACGCTTCGGCGCACATTGTGCTGAACAACGAGCACGACGGTATCGAGATTCGGAAGGCAAGCGCGCAGCCGTCCGCACCGCCCGAACCGCCGAATCCGGCCAAAGCTGGCAAGGCGTTGCCTGCGCCGAAGGTGAAGGTGGAACCGACGGAAAACTGAAGTAAGACCAGGTTTCAAGGTTTCAGAGTTTCAAGGCTTCAGAGTTTTGAGCTTTCGGGCATCTTAAGGTGCGCGATTTACCTTGAAACTTTGAAACATGGAACTTTGAAACCTTATTGTTTAGCTCTTCTGCTTCGCTAACTCTTCCACCTGCGCCAACACCTCGTCCTCACTTAACGCAGTCGAGTTGATCACCACCGCATCGGATGCGGCTACCAGCGGAGAAGCTGTCCGCGTACGATCGCGGCGGTCGCGTTCGCGCAGCTCTGCGGCGACGCTCGCGGCGACGTCACCCTTAATCTTCTGCTGCTCCATGCGCCGCTGCTCGCGCACAACCGGATCGGCATCCAGGAAGATCTTCAAATCGGCGTTGGGGAACACCTGCGTGCCGATGTCACGGCCTTCCATGACCACGCCCCCGCCCGCGCCCATTTCCCGCTGGCGGGCAACCATCCACTCGCGAACCTTGGGATGGATGGAGATGCGGGAAGCCGCCTCCGTCACGTCGCGCTCGCGAATGCGGGACGACACATCCTTGCCATCGAGCAGCGTGCGGTTTCCGCCAAGCGTGGGCTCGAGTTGAATGCGGGAGTTTTCGGCCAGCTTGACCAGCGCGTCTTCGTCGTCGAAGGAAGCATCGCGGTCGATGGCCTTCAGCGCCAGGGCGCGGTACATGGCTCCGCTCTCCAGGTTCACGTATCCCAGCTTGCGCGCCAGGCGCGAGGCGATGGTGCTTTTGCCCGCTCCGGCAGGGCCGTCAATGGCAATCGTCAGCTTGCGAGAGGAGGGTTCGTTTTTTCCGGTGTCAGTCATTTCCTGGTATCAGTCGGCGAGGTTAAAAGATTGTACACGCCCGTTGATGCAGGCAGCGCCTAACTCGTGTGGCGGCGGCCGCCTCGGCCGTCCCGCGAAGGCGAAGCCGAGCGGCGGCCACACTGTTCGTGCACGACCGGGTCTCAGACCCGGTCAGGCAGAGAGAGACTCTGCTGCACTTTGACAGCGATCGCACAGAAAACACGATTCAATATCCCGCGCGCACCTGTTCTGGAGTCCATCCCAATTCCCGCAGCTTGCGAATGCTCAACGAATCGTGGCGCTTGGCCAGTCGCACGCCTGCATCGTCTCGAATCAAGTCGCAATGATAATAATCCGGCGCCCGCAGCCCCAGCGCACGGAACACGAGAAGCTGGCGAGCCGTCGACTTCAGCAAATCCGCGCCGCGTACGACTTCTGTGATCCGCATAGCGGCATCGTCGACCACGACTGCCAGTTGGTAGGCCGGAACATCATCGCGGCGCCATACGATGAAGTCTCCGAAATCCCGCCCCGCAATCATCCGCTGCGGGCCGAGGTGGAGGTCGGTGAAAGAGATCTCCTCACCGTCGGTCACGCGAAAGCGCCAGTTCACGCCCGCGGGGTCGGCGTGTTCGACTGCACATGTGGAGACAGCCGCCTCGGCCGTCTCGCGAAGGCGAAGCCGAGCGGCCCCATGCATGCCGACCGATGGACGGCACCGGCCGGGATACACTGGCTCGTCATCCAAGTCATTCGGCGCTCCCGCGGATTGCGCCACGTCTTTTCGGGAGCAAATACACGGATAAATCATGCCGAGATCCCGCAGGTTCCTCCACGCCTCAAGGTAGTGTGCCCGGCGCTGACTCTGCGCGTACGGACCCACTGGTCCGCCGCAGTCGGGGCCCTCAACCCAGTTGATCCCAAGCCAGCGTAGATCTTCCAGCATGGCCTGTACAAACTCCGGACGGCAGCGCTGCGAATCCAAATCTTCGTTGCGGAAGATTAGCTCGCCGTGATGCTCGGCAGCCCGCTGCGCGGCCGTCCAGAACGTGCGCGCGTGGCCGAGATGCAACAGGCCGGTGGGCGAAGGCGCCAGGCGCCCACGGTAGATCTGGGGATCCGTTGATGAGGGTGCGGTCACGGCGATCTACGCGACTGCCAACCGCAGCGGTTTCACAACGGATTCGGACGCAGCGTACTCGATATGCAAGACTCGTCGGGGCATTTTGGTCTGCGACTTCGATGATGCGTGTACGACCAACGGATGCATGGCGACGACTCCGCCTTTCGGGACAACGCAATCCACGGGCGTGATCTGTGTCGATAAGTCGTGCAAGGCGTCATCGCTCAGCACGCCCAACGTGTGCGTCCCCGGCAAGACACGCAGAGGACCATTGACCAAACTTGAATCGTCGCAACTCACTCGCAGAGCGAGCACCTGACTCAGAGCAGTTGACGGAGCATGCGCGTAGTCGATCCCTTCCTTCACCGACCACGGACCCCACCCTGGCAGCTCCATCCGCTGCCGCAGCGGCAAGGCCGTATCCTGATGCCAAACCACGAGCCAGTTCGCCGCAGGTGACTTGTCGAACAGGGTCGCACGAAATGGAAACGCTTCGGATCTTAAAACCTGACGCGCCAATTCGATCATTTGCGGTTCACGGGCCACTGCTGCCACCGGAGACAGACTCAGAGCGTGTCGAATGCCTGCGCGGCTTCGACGTCGCGCTGATTCATCGATCTCTTGTAAAAGCTGATCCAGATACTCGCGCGCGAGAAGAGTGCAGGCAGAATCGCAAACCCTGCATCGCCGATGGCCTTATACCATCTCACTTTCTAGTCCGAGTCGCGTGACGCGGTTCAGGCGCAGGAGCGGTTACGACCTTCTCTGGCGTGATCTGCAACATCGATTGTCCGCTGACGTGCACGAAGCTTAGTTCGCGGGCGGCCAGGAGGGCGTTGACGGCGTCCTTCACCTTCGAGCGCGCAATGAAGTTTCCGAAGAAGATTTCGAGGTCGGCCTGTTCGATGGCGATGACGCAGTCGATATACTTCGAGAGCAGCGCGGTCAGCGCTTCCTGAAGCGAGAGGCCGACGCCTTCCTTCACCGCGTCCGGGGCCCAGCGGTAGAGCACATCCCAAACTGAGCCTTCGCTGGCCTTGTAATCGACGCGTGTGATGCGCAACTTGGACCACAACTCGCCGAGCGCGCCGTCGAGGGCCGCCAGTGAAACGCTCCCACCGAGCACTTCCTGCATTTTCTGTTTTGAGATGGGGCCATCGCGGCGGATCAACTCGAAGGCATCGCAGGCCAGCGCTGAATAGGGAGACCGCGAACCCGCCTTCGGCGCCTGCTTGGGATTGCGCTCGCCGATCAGCGCATAAAAATAAGGAAACACCGAGGCCGGCACCAGGAATCCGTTGTTCTCGTCGAACAGGTTGGCTTCGAACGCGGTGCGCTCACGCAGCAACCGTATCATCAACTCCGTCGCCTCGGCTGCCCGCGGATCTTTGAAAGCATGCTGCCATCCAGGCAAGCGATCTGCCGAACCGACGAACGCGCCGATGAACGTGGGTACGAGCAGCGCCGGCCGCTTGGGATACATCAGGCAGAAGCCCACCTCTTCGAGAAAAGCACGCGCCTGTTCAATCGTCCGGATGGGCTTGCCATCCAGCCGCCACTTCTCGCGCCGCAGTTGTTGCAGTTCCAGGTCAGTCATCGTTGAGTCGTGAGCTACGAGCTATGAGCCACGAGTAAGAGCGGTGAAGCTCGACGCTCATAACTCGTAGCTAGATTCTCTTAAACGCCTTCTGAATGTCCTTCACAGAATACCTTAGAACCACCGGCCTGCCGTGAGGGCACGCCATTGGGTGGTCGGTTTTGGCTAGTTCTGTGAGGAGCCATTCCATTTTGTTTTGTTCCAGGGGCATGTTTACTTTGATCGCGGCGTGGCAGGCGATGGAAGCGGCGATGCGGGCGCGAATTTTCTCCAGGTTCAGCGACTGCTCTTCGCGGGTGAACTGGTCGAGCAATTCGTGGAGCATGTGCTCGACGGCGGATGCTTCCACTCCGGCGGGAGCGACTTTCACCGCCACGCTGCGGGCGCCGAAGGGCTCGGCTTCGAATCCGTTGTGCTGGAGTTCGTCGGAGATTTCGGTGAACACCGCTTGCTGCGCCGGAGACAACTCCAGGACGATCGGCATGAGCAGGCGCTGGCTTTCGACTTTCTGCGCGGCGCGCTGCTTCAGGACGCGTTCGAATAACACGCGCTCGTGAGCTACGTGCTGATCGACGATCCAAAGGCCGTCTTCATTCACAGCGAGGATGAACGAATTTCGAATCTGCCCTAGCGGCTTCAGCGTGCCGAGCGATGACAGCGTGGGTTCTTCCTCGCTGACATCGAGAGCCGGTGCGCAACCATTGTCGGGGAGGGCTTCGAGACCGCGAGCAACGGGAATGCCAGCGTTTGCCTCAACGGCAATTCCGCCTTCGAACTGGAAGCGCTGCGAAATTGGCGGAGGCACCGGAGCCTGCAGCGCGAAGCCGCCACTGGCTGCGGGATCATACGGCTGCCAGTTGGCTGGAACTTCAGCGGCGGAAGCCACGACGGACGCTGGTTCCCAATCGCGTGCGCCCGGCGTCATCGCTCCCGGCGTCAGGGATTGGCTGGCGGTGGCGTGGGCACGCATCTCGGTCACGAACTGCGGTACGGGGCGCGCCTTCATCAGTGCTGTGCGGACCGAGTCGCGCACGAAGTCGTGCATTACACTCTGCTGGCGGAAGCGGACTTCGGTCTTTGAGGGATGAACGTTTACGTCGACCTCTGCTGCCGGCATTTCCAGAAACAGCAGCACCACTGGATAGACGCTGGGCGGAATGATATTGCGATAGGCTTCGGTGAGGGCGTGGTGCACCAGGCGGTCGCGGATGAGGCGTCCGTTGACGAACACGAAAATGGAGTTGCGATTCAGCTTTTGGATTTCGGGTTTCGAGACGAAGCCGTGGAGATGCATTTCGCCCAGTTCCTTGGGCATAGCTTCTTCGCCCTCGACCTCTTCTTCCTTGCGTCGCCACGGTGGGGGTTGCGGCAGGCCTATGCGCTCTAGAGCCTGGCGTGCCGCTATGGGGATCAACTGATCCAGCGTCTCCTTGCCGAAAACCTGGTAAACGCGCTCGCTGTATCCGGCGACCGGAGGCGCGACCAGCATGGCGTTGGCCGCAGAGTGCAGTTCGAAATGTTTCTCGGGATGCGCCAAGGCATAGTGCGTGACCAGCGACGCGATGTGCGATAACTCGGTCGACTCGGCTTTCAGAAATTTCTTGCGCGCCGGGACGTTGAAGAAGAGATCGCGCACGGTGATGGAAGTTCCCAGCGGCAGACCGGCTTCTTCGACGCGGGCGATTTTGCCGCCGTTGATTTCGACGACCGTTCCCGCGGGTTCTTCGGCAGCGCGTGTTTCCAGGCGCAGGCGCGAGACTGACGCGATCGAGGGCAGGGCTTCGCCGCGGAATCCGAGAGTGGCGACGCTGAGCAGGTCTTCGGCGTTCTTGATTTTCGACGTAGCGTGGCGTTCGAAGGCCAGCATGGCGTCGTCGCGGACCATGCCGCATCCGTTGTCGGTGATCTGGATGAGCTTTTTGCCGCCAGCCTCGACGCTGATCTTGATGCGCGTGGCACCGGCGTCGAGGGAGTTCTCCAGCATCTCCTTGACCACGGAAGCCGGGCGCTCGACCACCTCGCCGGCGGCGATCTGGTTGGCGACGGTTTCCGAGAGTACGTGGATGCGGCCCATGGGGCAGTTCTCAGTTCCCGGTTCTCAGTTCTCAGCGGGAGGCAACCGTCAGTTTCGCAGATGGGTGGATGGGAAGGCAAAAAGGCGCGGCTCGATTGGCGGGGAGAAGCGAACCTCGGCAGCTAAAGCCGGAATCTTTCATGGCTTGTTTCGGCACGAGTAAACTCATGCCCTTCCCGGTTCTGGTGACACGACCGAGGTCGTGGCTTTCCCGGATTTGAGATCGCTTTGCATGAGTGTTCGTGATTCTGGCGAGACGCGGGCGGGGGCGCCCTCGTCACATACGGCGGAGAGCGATCTCGCGGGCGTGGATTCCCGAAATGGGAATGGTTTTTCGAGGATCTTGTGATTTTGGTGGAAACTGCTCGACTTTGATGAAAGAATAAAATTGGTAATAAAACTCGATGACCACTGGCGCGGCCTTCACGGGCCGCGCCCGTCGTTATGGGCAAAATAGGGCGTTTGGAGAGTGTTTCAATGCTGTGTTTGGGAGCACGAATCAAGAATCACAAGCTGCGGGGAGAATGGGCGGAGTTGGTGTTCATGGCGCGAGTCAAGGAGATGGGCTTCGGGCTGGTGAGGCCATGGGGCGAGTCGTCGCGGTATGACGTCGGCGTGGAGTGGGAAGGGCGGTACATGCGGGTGCAGGTCAAGTCGACGATCTATAAGGTCGGGCACGCGTATGTATGCAACACGCGGCCGGATAATGATTATCGGCCTTACACGGTCCGGCAGATTGATTTTCTGGCGGCGTACGTGATTCCGAGCAATGTGTGGTACATCGTTCCGGCGCGGGTGGCGACGAAGTTGAAGGGGAATATATGGCTGTCGCCGCATAAAAAGGGGCACAAGTATGAGCGTTTCATGGAAGCTTGGGAACTGCTCAAGGGCCCGGTCGGGCGTAGGTAGGGGCCGGAGGTAAGACGAACAACACGATTACGGGACATCCTTGCGTGAGTGAGCGGACCACGGGCGCTGAAGCCCACACTCATTCCGCGTGTCTTAAGCGGCTCTGAAGGGCCGCTCCTCCACGGTAGTGCATGCCTGTGTTTGCAAAACCGGGACGGAAGTGTCCGTCCAGCACGAGTCTGGCAAAAAAGAAAAGGCGCTCCGGGATTGGCGGAGCGCCTGAGGTTTGGGTTGGCGTGCGATGTTATTGCACGACAATCTAAACTCTAGTGGTAGCGTCGAAGTGCCCGAGGTTCCGGTCCGTTGACCGTGTATGTGCCCTTTGGGAGTTCCGGGATTCGAGGTGCTGCCACTACTGCTGCCACCGCCAGAAGCCAGCCATAGCGTCGAGAAGCCGAGAACCACGATCAGCCCGAGAAGCGCATGCCATGCAGGGAGCGTTTGCGGGAGCCGACGTAAACATGATCCCAAAAACCCGGAAACAATACCGCATAAAAGATCCGCGTATCGCGATGCCCCGAAGGCCGAAGCGCCGCCGTGGTTGGGGCCGTGGTCGGATGGTGAAGCTGACGCCCTGACGCGTTGGTTACGTTGGAGGTACGGTGCAGATTGCTGCCGCCGGACCGGGTCAGGACAGGGAATTGGATCGGTCTGGTTGTATCCGCTCGCCATCGCCACGTTGACCACGCGTTAACAGTCCCGCCCTGGAGACAAGGAAGCTGGCAACGGTCGGTGTAAGGTAAAGTTCGGGAAGTCAGGGTCCAGTCCATTAAGGACGAGATTATTGGCGTCCACGGACCCGAGACCGGTGACCATGTTGTAGCCAGTGGTGGGGTCGAAGACAGTGGCGCTTGAAACCCAAACATCCCGTCCGTGGGCACTGGAGCGCTGACCTGGCGTACTGGCGGGCCGACCCGAACGCAATACACGGTGTTGTTGCCGGTAGTGACCGGGTGAAAAACCTGAGTTAGGGCGTGCCAGCCAAGCGAGTAAGCATCGGATTCATGTTTCCCAAACCGGAGGAAGCCGTGTACTGGTTGAGCAGGTCACCATGCCGGCAATGACGGGAGCGGAGAGCGACGTGCCGCCAACAAGCGACGGAGTATTCAGATTGGAGGGCGTTCGTAATGCCGGCGCCCCTCCGGGAGCACAACGCTGCCGGTGCCCGAGTCTGACCCGCTGAGTCCGGCACCTGCGGAGTGCAAAAGATGTAACCGGGAAAATTCGGCGTCGCCAGAAAGGAAACATCCGGACTGAATCAGACGCGTAGTTTGTCCCGCAATCGTGACCGTCTGCCACGAAGGCTTCGGGAAGCCGGAGCCGGACACGCAAGCCGAGTTGTTGGCGGTTTGAACCGTGCAGTTGCTGGCGCCACCTCCAGTCGACGAAATACCGATCGCATTCTGTGCCGTCACTGCCGACGTAATTGCTGTCCCTGTGCCGTTCCCGGTAGAGCAAAATGTGTTGCTAGAGTTGGCTTGGCAGTACTCAAGGATCTCAGCATCGTCATTCCAGGCTTGTTCGGGAATGTAGGAAAGCGCCGTACCGCCGTCGGTGCCGTTGGTCGTCCCCCAGTAGGTGGCGGTAAAGTTCCCCAATGGGATTGCAGTGCCGCCGACTCCGGTGACTGAAGCGCTACTAGCGGGGTAGCTGACCGCGATCCCTTGAGTCGCGAGACTTGTGGCGGTGACGGTTGAATTGTCGTCGCACTCCGCCGCACCGTTGTCGCCGCTGGAGTTCACAAAGGTAATACCCTGCAGGTTTGCTTGCTGAAGCACCGACTCATCCGAACTGAGAAGATTGTCGTCGAACTCGCAAAACCCATAGCTCAAGCTAATCACCGGCGCGAGATTCTTTGACACCGCGTAATAGTAAGAAGTAAATGCGTCGGTCGAATTCACGTAGATGAGTTGGACGCCGCGAGCGACTGCGCCGGACCATTCCAAATCAAGGTCGGCTTCGCTGATATCTCCGGGCGACGGACCGGGATCGGTTCCATCCAGCACATAGCTGAGATGTGCGTCGCTGCACGCCGTAATCAAGTTGCTGCTGTTGGTCGTGCAACTGATCGACGACAGCCCGAATCCGGTGCGGAAGTCGGTGATATCTGCTAGGTAGATATCGGTCTGTCCCATGACCGCAAGCTTCTGACCGGAGCCGTCGATGCCTGCAGTGTAGAGCTTATTGATGTCGTAGATAGTAGCAATGTCGCCCGGCGCGATGAGATCTCCGTAGGTGGAGCTGTTGTAATCCGGATGCGGGGCTGTGGTCCGACGGATTCCGTGTGGCTTCGCACGAAAATCGTCAAGTCCGCGGAAGCCAATGACCACCCCCCTGAGAGCTGCCGGAATCTGCGGCGCCGAGGCGTTGGCGTAATGCAACTCCCCTTTTACGTCGAACTGGTGGATTTCAGTGCCGAACGCGTTCTGGACCTGGGCTGCCGTGCCAGTGAACGAGATCCAGTTGCGGCTGCGGGCCTGCTGGATCATGGTGAAGCCCTTCGACTTCAGCCATGCGGCCATCTGCTGCATGTCATTCTGGCTCAGGCCGAAACGGTCGGCATACTGCTCGGGAGTGATCCACTTTGTGGTAGTTCGAGCGATTTCGCGATCCTGCTGCTGGGCGAGGAGTTGATTAATGGCCTTCTGCTGAGCGGCGGTGGGCACCGTCGCCAGGGTGATGGTTCCCAGGTGCATGGCCGGATCGACCGGGCCCTGATCGAACTCGGGCTGTGCCAGGTGGTGAACGTTCCCTTCGAGCGGGACGGTCTGGCCGCTATTCAATGCGCCGGAGATGCGGTCTGGCGCGGCGGCGTAACTCAGAGTGGAGAGAAGGCTGGCAAGCACAAGTGCGGGCAACATCGACTTCAGGATTCGCATGGACGCTCCGGGGCCGATCGGCAGAACTGTTTGCTTTCCAAGATTATACGGGTAATTCTATTGGATCAAGATTGACTAGCTTGGGGTTGTATGAGAGACGAAAAGTTGACAAAGAGTGGATCGTCAGAATTCGGCACTTAACGGCTTTGGCACCGCATTGGTCCGGGCAAAACCCGCTGAATACGCTGTGATACCGGTATCACAGCCTGAAAATCACGGAATCTGCGGTTGCTCTGCCGTATACTGCCCCTACCAATCTCACCTGACACATGTCCCCGCTCCCGGCCGTCAAGTCCCGCCTTGCCTACATCGATTGGATGCGTGGGCTGGCCTGCGTCCTGATGTTTCAGACCCATTGCTACGACTCCTGGCTGAGCCCGCAGGCAAGGCAGAGCCGCTTTTTTATGTATTCGCAGCTGGGTGGGACGTTTCCGGCGCCGCTGTTTCTGTTTCTGGCGGGGATTTCGTTTGCGCTGGTCACGGAGAAGCTGTGGCGGAAGGATGTCCCGTCGGCGGAGATCGCGCGCACGACGATTTTTCGCGGCGCTGAGATTTTTGTGTATGGACTGCTGTTCCGGGTGCAGGAATATGTGATCGCCTGGGGATGGGCTCCGAAGAGCGACCTGGTGCGCGTGGACGTGCTCAATACCATTGGGCTGTCGATGATGCTCATGGGGGTGATGTGTTGGGCGGTGCTAGGATCCTTCTCGATCGCCGGGCTGCGCCCGGCGGGACGGGCGAAGGCGCCCGTCCCCACATATTCTCGCGCATTCTGCGCAAGAACGACTGGCTTTGGTGCTGGCGGCGGGAGGGACGGCTTTGATCATTTCGCTGTTGAGCCCGCCTTTGTGGACGACGTGGCGGCCGACGTGGCTTCCTTGGCCGCTGGAATCTTACGTCGACGGCGTGCACAATCTCGGGGTTCCGCAGGCCGGGCTCTTCCCTGTCTTTCCGTGGACAGGGTTCGCCTTCGCGGGGCTGGCAGTGGGATTCATTCTGCAGAGCCAGTGGGCGCGGACGCTCGAGACCAGAGCATTCTTCGCGATGGGAGTGGGGGGCGCGGTGCTGATCGAATTCGCGCGCTGGCTCGACCGGCAGCCGCGGCAGTTCTATGCCGTTGAGGATTACTGGCATACGAGCCCGAGTTTCTTTCTGATCCGGGTGGGAATGCTGCTGGTGATTCTGTATGGGAGCTACGCGTGGTGCCGATGGGGCGCGGGGCAATGGGGATTCAGTCCGCTGATCCAGCTGGGGCAGGCGTCGCTACTGGTCTACTGGGTGCACATTGAATTTGTGTACGGGCGGGTGTCGATTCTGCCGAAGCACCGGATGGGAATCGGCGGGGCGTCGGTGGGGCTGGTGGTGATTACGCTGGCGATGCTGGGGCTGGCCTACGTCCGGACGAAGACGAAAGGGCGCGGAGTCGAGCTGATGCCGTGGCTGCATCGAGCACCGGCGCCGGCGAGTTGAAACCACCTCTCACGCAAACTTCTTCGCAAACTCCACCACTTCGCGCTCGGCCCAGCGGCCGTCGTCGGCTGGATCTCCATTGTGTTCGCCGAGGAAGGCGCAGTGGCCGCCGTCCGCAGTCTCGACGTAAGTGATGTTTGGATTCGCGGCAATGCGGCGCAATGTTTCGGGCTGCACGCGGATGAAGGGATCGTTTGCGGCGTGAATGATGAGCGCCGGGACTGCGATGCGCTCAACCACGTTGGCGGCTGCGGCGCGCGCGTAGTAGTCGTCGGCGCCGGCGAATCCGCAATAGTAGGCGGTGATGCGGTCATCGAACTGACGCAGGGTGGAAATGCCGCGCAGGCGCGATACGTCAAACTTCTCAGGAAAGAGCCGGGCCTTACGCCGCAAGCGACGAAACAACTGCATCAGGAAGTAATACTCATAGATGCGGTTGGCGGGTGCGTGCAGGGCGTCGGCGGAGGCGGCGAGGTCCATCGCCGGGCAAACCACCGCTACGGCGCGAAACTGCGGGGGGGCGTCGCTTCCCCACTCTCCGGCAAGTTTCAAGACGAGATTTCCGCCCATGGAAAATCCGATCAGGGCGAAGCGCGAGACGCCGTCGTCTTCGAGAACGCTGCGAACGACTGCGGCTACGTCTCCGGACAAGCTCGAGTTGTAAAGCGTGGGCGCGCAGTGATCCATGCCACCGCAGTTTCGCTGGTTCATGAGGACGACGTTCATGCCCGCTGCCAGGCCGTTGCGGGCGACTCCCAGCATGTACGGGGAATCGGAAGAGCCCTCAAGGCCGTGGACGACGATCAAGGTCAGCGGCTGGGAGCGGTCTTCTTTGGCCGTGCCTTGCCAGTGGCACCAGCAGCGCACCTTGATGCCGGGCGCAACTTCGACCAGACGCTCTTCCGCGGGACGCAAATGAATCTTGCGTGGCAGCAGAAAGCTGGCAATCGTCTGCATGTGTCCGCCAGCCAGCCAGCGCCGAGCGCGGAAGGGCGCCCGGGCCGCCCACGCTTTTTGACTCGGAGAGCCTGGGGTTTGCGAAGTGGCCACAAATTGATTCTAATAGGAACTGGAGTCGACTATGCCCATCTTCGAGTACATCTGCAAGGAATGTCGCCATCAATTCGAAGCGCTTGTCTACGGCAAGGAAAAAGCCGAGTGCCCGAAGTGCCACGCTAAGAAATTGGAACCGCAACTCTCGGTCTTCGCGGTTTCGGCAAAGGGATCGTCGCAGTCGGCGTCGCCGACTCGCGGGGGCTGCGGATCGTGCGGCGACCCTCGTGGCCCGGGCGCCTGCTCGCTCGGGGACATGAACTAGGGGGCCTTCTACCCGCTCTGGGACAACCTTCCGCGCGCTGTCGGCAAAGCCGAAGTGCACGCCCTTCACCTGCTATGGTGGTTAGTGGGGTGGATACATTTTCCTCCTCTTTCAGGTCTTCTGACCTAAGCCAGTCCATCTGAAGTTCTCCCATCTTAGGCTTTTCAGCGAGCGCGCGGTTTGCCAATGCCGCTGGTAGCGACCTTGCGCGAAGTCGATCAACCCCGCAATGTCGAGCGCGGCTTGACGGGCTGGGTCGATGCAGTGCTCGCCACGGAGGGTCGCTTTTATGAACGCATTGAGTATCTCAGTCAGTGTGCTGATTGTACTGCTCACGATCCTGCTGCTCGCCTAGAGACGCGGGCTGAAACCGCAGATCGTTGGGCTTCGATCCCAGCGAATGTGTCCGTCTTGCGGGCTGATCACATCTCGAGTCAATCCGCGCTGCCTAGAGTGTGGCGTGGCCAGCATCCCCAAGCGCTAAGACCGAATGCGCTGAAGTTATTGGGTTGCTGATCTTATGGTTCTCCGAGACGATTCTCACTAAGGACACAATATGAAAATTATTAAATTTCTCGTGAAAGTGAACCGCGGCGGCAGTCGCGAGCCGCAGTACGTCCAGAGGGCCGATTCGACACCCATCCAAATGACAACCAGTCGCCAGCGGGCGCTCGTGATGGGAAGATTCACCGCTGAAGACGCCGTCAAATCCCTGCAAGACTCCAGGCGCATCCCGGAGTTGGAGTCCGTACTTGTGAACGCCTAGCCCTTCGCGGCAAGACCGCCCGGCACAGCTTGCTGGCCCGACTGCTACACTCCCTAAGTTATGCGTGTGAAGGTCCTAGGGTCCGCTGCTGGCGGAGGGTTTCCGCAGTGGAACTGCGCTTGCCCCAACTGCCGCGCGCTGCGCGCCGGAACCTTCCAGGGCAAGGCCCGCACGCAAGCGCAAGTCGCCGTCAGCGCCGAGGGCGTCTCGTGGTTTCTGCTTGGGGCATCCCCCGACCTGCGCGTGCAGATCGAAGCCTCGCCTGAGCTTCATCCGCGGGAAGGCTTGCGCCAGTCGCCGATCGCGGGAGCGGTTCTGGCGAACGCGGACATCGATCATCTTCTGGGACTGCTGCTGCTGCGCGAGTTGCAACCGTTGCGCGGGTATGCGACGGACTCCATCCGGCGAATTCTTACCGAAGACAATTCGATGTTCGCGATGCTGCAGCGCGTTCCCGCTCAGGTGTCGTGGACCAGCTTTGCTACCCGAAAAACCTTCCGGCTGGAGAATCCCGCGGGCGATGATTCCGGGTTGCGCTGCCGCGCGCTCTCGCTGGGCACGCACTATCCTGCGTATGTTTCGCCGCAACGCCAGTCTGAGCTTACGCCTGGAGAAGCATCGTTGGGTTTGATCGTTGAATCTCCGTCAGGCAAACGCCTCGCTTACATGCCTGCTGTCCCCCAAATCGATGAGGCGTTATTAAAGGAGTTCGAATCATGTGACGTGCTGCTGTTCGACGGAACATTCTGGAGTGACGACGAGTTGATTCGGATTCAGGGCAGCGGGCAAACCGCGCAGCAGATGGGACACGTTCCCGTGTCGTCCGCCGAGGGCAGCTTGAGCAAGTTGAGGGGACTGCGCCGTCCACGTAAAATCTATGTGCACATCAATAACACGAATCCCATGCTGAACGAGGCGAGCCCCGAATACCGGCAGGTGCGCGAGGCAGGATGGGAGATCGCGGAGGATGGATGTCAGTTCGACCTGTAGATGCGAGCGCACCCGACATGGGACCGCTCTCGTTCGACGGGCTGCGCGCCCAGTTGAGGAGCGTGGGCGAGGAACGATATCACCACCAGCATCCGTTCCACCTGATGATGCACGAAGGCCGCCTTAGTCGCGGACAGCTCCAGGCATGGGCGTTGAACCGCTACTACTACCAGAGCATCATTCCGATCAAGGATTCGATCATTTTGTCGCGCGGTCCTGATTCCGCGTTTCGGCGCGCGTGGCGGAAGCGTGTGGTCGATCATGATGGAGACGCGACCAGCGACGGCGGCATCAAACGCTGGCTGAAGCTCGCGGAAGCCACCGGGCTCGACGCCGAGCAGGTTCGCGCTGGAACGGGCATTTTGCCGGCAACACGATTTGCGGTGAATGAGTATCTGAACATCGTGCGCAGCCGCACCCTGCTGGAAGCAGTGGCATCGTCCCTGACTGAGTTATTCTCGCGCGACCTGATCTCGCTGCGCATGGAGAAGATACGCCAGCATTATCCGTGGCTGTCGGGTGGGCTGGATTACTTCGAGGCGCGGCTGACACAGGCTCCGGAAGACTCCGAGTTCGCCATCAATTACGTGTACGAACATGCGAAAACTCGCGCTGACCAGGAACTCGCAATCCGGGCGCTGCGCGACAAGTGCGACATTCTGTGGGCGCAGCTCGACGCGCTTTATTTCGCCTACGTGCAGCCGGGCTGGCCTCCGCCTGGCGCCTTTCTGATCGAGGGAGCCTAAGGATGGCGCCTCCTTCCGATACAAGCCAGCCGCGCCTCGCCACGGGCTGCCGCTGGGGCGGGACGGAAGAGGATCGTGTGATCCTTTTTCCCGAAGGCGCCATCAAACTACAAGGCACCGGACGACAGATCCTGGAGCGGTGCGACGGTCAGCGCACTTTCGGTGAGATCATCTCCGGGTTGCAGAAAGAGTTCGGCATGACTGACCCGGAGAAGATTCGCGCCGATATTGGTGTGTTCCTCGAGCAGTTGCAGAAGAAGCGGATCGTAGACTATTAAGAAATCGGGGGATGGAGTGATTTGGAAATTGATCCGCTCGGCGTGAGGCAATTCGATCATCGAATTACAAAATTTACGCAATTCCACAAGTCTCCAATGGTTTCCAATCCTCTCGCCCTCATCGCCGAAATCACCCACCGCTGTCCGCTGCATTGCGTCTACTGCTCCAATCCGGTGCAACTGGCCGGGCCTAAGGAAGAGCTCTCGACTGCGGAGTGGACGAGCGTCTTCCCCCAGTGTGGCAAACTCGGAATGCTGCACGCGCACTTCACAGGCGGAGAACCGCTGGCTCGCACTGACCTGACGGAACTGATCGCTGCGGCGCGGACTGCGGGACTCTATACCAATCTCATCACGTCGGGCCTTGGTCTCAACGAACTGAGGTTGCGGGCACTCGTCGATGCAGGTCTCGATCACATCCAGATCAGTTTTCAGGATTCGCGGGAAAAAACGGCAAACTGGATTGCAGGAGCGAAGGCACACGCGCACAAGATTGAACTGTCGCGTGCGATTCGGCGGCATAAGATCGCGTTCACTGTGAATTTGGTGGTGCACCGCCAGAATCTCGACCATCTGGAACAGATGATTGCGTTCATCGAGCAACTCAGCCCGGAGCGCGTCGAAATTGCCCACACGCAATACTACGGATGGGCCTTAGCGAATCGCGCCGCGCTGATGCCCACGCGCGCGCAGCTTGAGAAAGCGATTGCGATAGTCGCTGAGGCCGAGCAGCGGCTCGCTGGAAAGATTCGCATCGACTCGGTTGTGCCCGATTATTACGCAAAATATCCCAAGGCTTGCATGGGAGGGTGGGGACGAAGATTGATGCTGATCAATCCTGCGGGCAAGGTGCTGCCTTGTCATGCAGCGGAGGTGCTACCGGGATTGACGTTTGAGAATGTGCGCGAGAAGTCGCTGGCGTGGATCTGGCAGGAATCGCCGTCCTTCCAGCGTTTCCGTGGCGAAGGCTGGATGCCGGAACCGTGCCGCAGTTGCGATCGCCGCAGCGAAGACTTCGGAGGTTGCCGCTGCCAGGCGTTCCTGCTGGCCGGTGATGCCACGGTGACCGATCCGGCGTGCTCGCTGGCGCCGTCGCATGCGATTGTGGAAGCGGCCGTGCGCGAAGCGAATCGAGACCTGGAGGTCGCACGGCCGACTTCCGCATCGTCATTCGTGCAGTTGCAGAAGCAAACGACGGATCTGTGGAGCTACCGCACGAACCAGGAGTGACGAGGCCGCGGGGATTGAAGCCCATAAGAGCTAAGGTCAGCATTCGTTCCGGGTTTGCCCGTCACCGCCGTCTTTTACTCGCGCCTTCAGCGCCTCTTTCCGAAACGGCTGTTTGGCAAACCCCGGTTTGACAGTGCCAAGGCAAGTTGCGGATACTACCGACAGCGTGCGACAGGGCACCACCGACCCGCGGCAAGGGAACAATCCCACCTGATTCGATTGAGACAGCGTGCATTGCACCTTCTTTCAGCCTGTATCAGCGGGTCACAGGCGCTCATGAAAGGAGGTCGTAATGACTACATCGAAGCTTCCTGCTCGTCCCTCCCTGGAATCCCTGCGCAAGCAAGCCAAGAAACTGGCGCGCGGTATCGTAGCTGGCGATGCAAGCGCTATCGTCCGGGCCCGGGCCCATCTGCCGCAAGCCGAGTTGCCGTTGTCACAACGTGACGCCCAGTTGGTGCTGGCGCGCGAATATGGGTTTCCAGGCTGGCAGGACCTGGTTAAAGAAGTAAAGCAACGCCTGGGCAGGGGACTCGAGTGGGCCTTGTCCCAAGCCCGCCGCCGCATCCATGACAGTGACATCGAAGGTCTGCGGCAGCTGTTGGCTGAGTACCCGGCCCTATTGTCGTGGAGGGCGGGTGAAAACGACGGCGGGCTGCTGGGGATGGCAACCGAGTCCTACGGTGACAGCTTTGACCCGTCCCGGGAACAGATATTCACGCGCGCGGCATGTGCAGAGTTCCTGATCGATGCAGGCGCAGTCGTCGCGCCGTCGCTATGCGATGGCCTTATCGCTTCCCGCGCAAAGGGACTGCTCGATCTCTTCCACCGCAGAGGCCTTCTTCCCCAATCGCTCCGGCTCTTTGCCGCGCTCGGCAACGTCAATGGCATTCGCGCCTGTCTTGATGCGAATGGCGACGATCTTGCCGCGGTGAACCAGGCGTTTATGTGCGCCTGCCGTTTCCAGCACGCGACCGCAGCGGGGCTGCTGATGGATCGGTCCATCACGCTCGATGCCGAGCTGGGAAGGCAGATCGATGGCGGGCCAGGACGTTCCGCATTTGTCCAATACATGATGGCGGAAAGTGAGACGCTCGCCTTCACCAACGCCAACCCGGCCGGGCCCTGGCAGGCTTTTGCCATGCGACAGGTGGTGCGCGCGGTGGATGACGGCGACCTGACATCCTTTGTCGGCGGATTGCGCGGCGAGCCATGGATGCTGGCAGACGCATGCGTGAAATTCCACGTCGGACTGATCGAGCGGGCGGTGTTGCGCGATCGTGAAGCTTTCATTACTGCTCTTCTTGATCTGGATCCCGCTGTGCTGCGCCGCCGCGAGCCGCCGCCATCGCAGGCCATTGAATTCACGTTCACGTATGCGAAGACCCATCTGCTTCCGACGCTGCTGCGCATCTGGCGCCTGCCCGACGATCTGCCACACGCAGCCGGGAATGGGGACTTGGCACGCGTGCAAAGCTGGTTCGACGCGCAGGGCAAGCCTGCACTGGGCGACCTGGCGAATCATTCTCCCGCCAACAGCGTGCACACGCGAGAACCGGAATGGGGCGAGCCCAGTGTGCAGCAGGTCCTCGACACCGCGCTCGCATGGGCGGTCCTCAACAATCACTTCGAGATCGCCGACTTTCTTCTCAGTCACGGGGCCGATATCAACACGAACTGGGGCTCGCACGAGCCCGCAAGCATCCTGCATGAGCTGGTGTTCCACAAGAATTACGAAGCGATGCAATTCCTCATCGATCGCGGCATCGACATGACGATCGTCGATTATCGCTGGGGCTCTACTGCTGAGGGATGGGCATCTTACGCTGCGAAGGACGAGAAGATGGCGCAGTGGCTGCGCAAGGCTCAACAACGGCGGGAGCAGGCATCACGCTGAGAGCGGCCAGACGGATCAATCAGAAGGCCGCCCGGGCATGTGCGATCTTTCACCGTGAGAGGTAAGTCGGCTTCAAAACCTTCTTTCTGTGTGCAGTCGTAGGTCGCACCGCCCCCGATCATGTTGCAGCCCAGCGGCCGCGCCCTTCGCTCACTTTGTCTCGCAAGAAAACGTCGGAATGGCGAGCGCTTCACCAACGCACGCCCACGGTGATCGGGCGCAAGTCGGTGGTAATTCCACTGCGTTTGCCATGAAGGTAGCGGAACTCGGCGTAGATCTCCATATTCGTGCTTATTTTGCGGGTGACGCCGCCGCCGAAGTTTTCGCCAAATTCGTTCAGGCTGGAATTGAGAAAACTCCCATACACGGGCAGGTTGCCGTTCGAGCAGGGGCCCCACCAAAGAAAGAAAGGGCTACATGCTGACCCGGGAAGTGCAGTCGAAGATTGGAGTTTGCCGGAGCGATGAAAGAAGGAGCCGCCACCTAAAATATAGCCGCCCCACACCTTGGTTACTGGAATATTGATGATGGGGTCAAGGTGGATCGAGTAGACGTGACTCGTCGCCGAGGGCGCCTGCGCACTTTGCAGCGCCGAGGTGCGCAGAGGCAGGTTGTCAAACTGGAAGTCGGCACGGAGTCCGAAATACTTGCTGTAATTGCGGGCGACACCACCGTCGACCAGGGCGCCTCCGCCGCGCACAAACTTCGCGGTCGTTCCGTTGGTCAGACTAGCGCCGCCGCCGACGTTGAATACCCAGTTTTTGTAGTCTTTGACCTTAGGCTTTCGACCGGGGATTTCTTCAGAAGTTGATTCCTGAACGCCGGACTGCGGGCTCTGGGGTTGCGGTTGAGCCGAGGGTTCCTGGGCTGGTGGCTGCTGAGCTGGCGGCTCCTGCGTTGCGGGCTGCTGGGCCGGGGTCTGTTGAGCGTGGACGGATGTGGCTCCCGCCAGAATCGTCATCAAAATCAATGTCAGGACGACCCTGTATGAGGGAACCGCCGCGAACTTTTGAATCATTCATTCTCCTCCCGCTGCCGGGCGTGGTTGCGGACGACTTAGCGCTCGGGCCATACGTCGGCCGCATACCTCGTCAAAGAGAGGCGCTTCTGAAAGATCGGTCCGCGATGCTCCCGCCGGGATAGCACTCGCAGCAGGCAGGCACCATGATATCAACTTTGATGCTGATTCGGCCCGCGATGCCGCCCCGCCAGGTCATGGCTGCTTTTGGATGGTCAGCTCTTTGGTATTCATGCGCTCAGCGAGGCTGCGAAACAGGCTGGGGAGCCAGGCATTCCACTGGTTCCAATCGTGACTTCCACGAACGGTGTGGAATTCGAATCGAAAATGACGAGCAGACAGCGCGGCAGCAAACTCGCGGTTTGCGGGAAGCAGGCCTTCCTGCTCGCCGCAGGTCAGGAAGAAATATGGAGCCGTTTCTGGATTCGCGATCCGGACCAACAAGAACGGATCGTTGTCGCGACGAGTCGAGCTTCCGGATGAACCGAAAATCGCGTTGTAGTGGCGGGACTGCTGGAGGCGCTTGATTGAAAACGGGCGGCGGGGAACGTCGATCGCCGAACTGAGTCCACCCGCGAAAACGAAAAGATCGGGATGACGCAGCGCGAGTTTCACTGCACCAAAACCACCCATGGAAAGGCCGACGATCGCGCGGTTCGAACGGCCGGTTGCAACGGGAAACTTACTTTCTACATCGGAGATTAGGTCACTGACGATGTAGTCTTCGTACCGATCCTGCGGCGGATCGACGGCATTCGTGTAATACGAAGCCGCACCTTCGGGCATTACGAGAACCATGCCTGGCTCTGCAAAGCGCGCTACGTCAGAGTAGTTTGTCCAATCCCGGAATCCTCCTCCGCCCCCATGCAGTAGGTAGACCACTGGCATCTTCCGCCCGGCCGCTAAATCTGCTGGCGAGACCACGCGGTATGGCATGTCGCGGTTGAGAGCGGCGCTGTGAAACGTGATGTCGCGTAAGACGACGTTTGGAGTCAGTCGGGGATGGTCTGTTGCCGCATCCTTATCCTTCTTTCCGCAACTCGTCGACAAAAGAAGAATTGCGGCAAGAAGGACACTACCGGAGCGGCGGTGGCGGTTGGACCGCATGAAAGCAGGATCATAGCGGAAAAACGACCCGTTGGAGGCGGAGGTTCTTCGTGCGTCAACATTCGTGGTGTGAAAATGAGGGTTGTGCGGTTTGCAGTTTCCGGGAAGCGACGTGGCACGTATGATAGGGGATTCCATTTTCGTAGCGAGAGAATCCTTGCCCAAGCAGACTTCGAAACCATCGACGAAAGCGGCACCATCCAATATCCAGGAGCGTAGCTCCGCCTGCCGTGTCGCGTTGATCGGCTTCGGGACGGTGGGCCGCGCGGTGGCGAAAATCCTTTGCGAGAACGGGGACGGTTCTCTGCGGCTCACCCACATCTGCAACCGCAATGTGGAACGGAAGAAGCAGCCGTGGGTTCCAGCAGGTGTCGTGTGGACCGACGACGTGCAGTCGGTGCTGAACTCGGATGTGCAGATCGTGATCGAACTGATCGGCGGGCTCAATCCAGCCGAGCAGATCGTGCGGAGCGCGCTCGGGTCGGGGAAGTCAGTGGTCACGGCGAACAAACAACTGATTGCGCGCCACGGTCCTGATCTTCTGCAATTGGCGACTAGCAAGGGATGTCAGATCGAGTTCGGCGCCTCAGTGGCGGGTGGAGTTCCGGTTCTTCCCTCGCTCCGAACGGGATTGTGCGGCGACAAGTTGCACGGCATTGCGGGGATTCTGAATGGCACGTGCAACTACATTCTGAGCCGGATTGAGAACGCGAGGATTCCCTTCAGCGAGGCGCTGGAAGAAGCGCAGGCTCGCGGGTACGCGGAGGCCGATGCGTCAGAGGATCTGGACGGCGGGGACGCGCGCGCCAAGCTGGCAATTCTGGCGCTAGCGGGGCTGCACTCGCGGGTCGCACCGGAGTCGGTGCGCGCCCGAAGTATTCGGCCGGTCGAGGCGGTGGACTTCGATTACGCGGCGGAGTTGGGCTGTACCATTCGCCAGATTTCGCGGGCCGATTTAAAAGCAGACACTTTGTTCGCCGATGTTGGACCGTGCCTGGTTCCAACCGATTCGCCCTTTGGACGCGTGCAGAGGAACCTGAACTTGGTGCTCACGTCCGGCCAGTATGCCGGAGATATGGCTTTTTTGGGCGCCGGCGCTGGCGGGGACCCTACGGCGGTGGCCGTGGTCTCCGACTTGATGTTTGTGGCGGAGAGCCTGTCTGCAGGCGGGGGCAAACGGGGGGCGGCCAGCAACGTCTCGACGCCGGAGATTAGCAGCGATTTCGAGACGCCCTGGTATTTGAGGTTTTTTGTGCGGGATCAGCCGGGGATTGTAGCGCGGCTGGCACAGATTATGGCGGCGCACCGGCTAAACATTGATTCCCTGCTGCAGAAGCCGGGCTTTGAGAAGAGTTCCCTGCCGTTTGTGATTACGCTGGAGCCTTGCCGCGATTCTCTGCTGCATCCGGCTCTGGAAGAGATGGCGGGGTTGGAGTTCGCGATCCGGCCTTGCTTGTGCCTGCCGATCCTGCGGTAGGAAGGGTGTGAAGAAAGAATCGGCGCCGGTCGTTGCCCCACATCTGCGATGCAACGATCCGGCGCCAGCCGAGACTAATTCCAGAAAGGATTCTTGAGACCCGCCGGCGCGAGAGCGCTGTCGGTTTTTGTTTCCGCGCCGGTTTCGTCCGAGATTTTCTCGTCGATAAAGCGGGACGGTGGGGGTGCGATCAAGTCGTCTTTGCCGGGCGTTGGATTAAAAGGATATTCAGATTTCATTGGGAGACTACCTCCATCTTTATGATCTACGTTCATTAAACACCCCTGGAGGGACGGGGTGAACGCAAAATTTCGATAACTGGCATCGAAAAAGCAGCTTTCTGATCCACGGGTGAAAGGGGCCGATCAGGCGAAAATCCGGGCTTCGATATATGCTGGTCAGTCCGCCTTTGAGCTCATCCCGAAGCGGACATTTTCTGGAGGACGCCATTATGAAATACCGCAAGCTGGGCCGCACCGGATTCGAAGTCAGCGATATCGCTCACGGGCTGTGGGGAATGAGCGGGTGGAGCGGTTCGGACGATAAAGAGTCGTTGGCCGCGATGCAACTGGGCATCGATCAGGGCTGCAATTTTTTCGATACGGCTTGGGCGTATGGCGACGGCAAGAGCGACGGGCTGCTGGGCGAGATCATGTCACGGAATTCAGGGAAGAGAATCTATGCGGCGTCGAAGATTCCTCCGGCCAACGACCGGTGGCCGGCGCTGCCCGAATACAAATACGGGGACGTTTTTTCGGCGGAGCACGTTTTCAAGTATGCCGACATGATCCGCAAGCAGTTGCGGGTGGACACGATCGATCTGCTGCAGTTCCATGTGTGGGACGATTCTTGGACTGGTGAGAGTGAGTTCCGGTCGACGGTCGAGAAACTGAAGCGCGATAAGTGGATTCGATTTTTCGGGCTGAGCATTAACCGGTGGCAGCCCGAGAATGGAATCAAAGCTCTGAGGACGGGACTGGTGGATGCGGTCCAAGTGATCTACAACGTGTTCGACCAGGCGCCCGAGGACGAACTTTTTCCAGTTTGCCAGGAACTCAATATCGGCGTGATTGCCCGAGTGCCGCTGGACGAAGGCAGCCTTGGCGGCAAGATGACGCGGGAGACGCGCTTTCCGAAAGGCGACTGGCGGGCGGGATATTTTGGTCCGGAGAATCTTGCGAAGACCATCAAGCGGGTCGACAAGCTGAAGGAAATTGTTCCGGCGGGGATGACGCTGCCCGAGATGGCGCTGCGCTTCATCCTGTCGCATCCGGCGGTCAGCACGACGATTGCCGGGATGCGCAAGCCCGAGCACGTGCGGCAGAACATCGCCGCGAGTGACGCGGGGCCGCTGGACAAGAGCCTGCTGGCAGAATTGAAGAAGCACCGATGGGACCGGACGCCGCAGCGGTGGTCGGATTAGGAACGTCGCGGTCGCGCAAGCCATAGCGCACCAATGCGTCAGGGTGTTTCTACGATTGCTGGTAGTAGGGCGCTCGCTCAAGATACTCTCCCTGTCTAGCCCACGTCAGTCCCATGGCCCGAATGCCTTCCTTCAAGAAATCCATCCTCGTCTCTTTGGCGCTCGCTGTGCTCGCGACGGCTCTGCACGCTCAGAACCCCAGAGGCTCCGTGCGTGGCACCGTGCAGGACGCCACGGGGGCCCGCATTCCTGGCGCACAGATCGTAGTGCAGTCAGCCAGCTCGTCGCTGCGACGCGAGGCTGTCAGCGAAGATCGCGGCGAGTTTCGGCTGGATGACTTGTTACCGGGGGCTTATCACATCACCGCGAGTGCGGCGGGATTTGCGCCGGCACACGCGGATGTTTCCATCGCCGTGAGTTCGGTGCGCGAAGTCACGGTCACTCTGAAGGCGGCAGCCCCGGGAGAAACCGTTTCAGTGCAAGGGGAGAGTTCGTCCATCACGACGCAGCCGATTGATCTGGTCAGCGTGGTGCATCAGGGAGTGGTGAGCAGTCAGGATCTCGAGACGCTTCCGCTCGCGGCGCGTAGCTTCGCCAACATCGCTTATCTGGCTCCGGGGACTGAGCCTGTTGAACCTTCCGATCCGACCAAGGCGCGGATCACCGCGGTTTCTACGGGGGGAAGTTCCGGACTGAACAACGATCTTTCAGTGGATGGCGGCGACAACTCCGACGATTGGATCGGCGGGTTTCTCCAGAACTTTTCGCCGGACGCGATTCAGGAGTTCGCCATGCGCACGGCTGGCGAAGATGCGGACACGGGCGGTACTACCGCCGGGTCGGTCGTCATCACGACCAAGCGCGGGACCAATGAGTGGCACGGAAGTGGAGCGTTTTACGAGCGGGCGGCGGCGCTGAATGCGCGATTTCCGATTGAGAATCCGGCGCCGAATCCCAAGCAACCGTTCTCGCGGCAGAACTATGTTGCCACCCTCGGCGGGCCGATCGCGCACGACAAGGTGTGGCTGTTCTCCTCGTTTGAATACGTGCGCGAGAATGCCAGCATTGTTTATAGCCCGAACAGCGTCAGCGAGTTCAACTCACTGGCGCAAATCGCAGCGGACGGGCTGATTCCGGGAGTGCCATCGATTGCAATTCCACCGAATGTGCCGATTCCGTTCCGCGACTACATCGGATCGATTCGTTTCGATTGGGCGCAGTCGGCGAAGTCGCAATGGTTTCTTCGCACTTCGGAAGACAATTATCTGACGCATAACAACCTGGTGGCGCAAGCGACACTGCCATCGACGGGGCTCACCACTCACGATGTTTATTGGAACAACGTGATCAGCAATACCTACAGCTTTAGCCCGACTTGGCTAGCCACTTTCGTGTTTGATGCGAGCTTATTGCACCTAACTCAGACTCGGACCTCCACGCTCGGCTTTGCGCTGGCGTTTCCTTTCAGTTCTACGACTCTGACGGTTTCCGGATTCGAGACGTATGGAGACAACCAGTTCGCCACGCCGATTACGCTGTTCCCCTCGCTGCGCAATCAGCAGAAATATCAATTGCGCTACGATGTCGGACACGCGACCGGTGATCATTCGTTCAAGTTTGGAGTGAACTTCGTTCACGAGCCCGTCCTGGCCGGGGCGTTCCCGGGAAATCAGGAGACGCTGTACTCGTTTCCCAACGACCCGACGTATTACACGTTGAACGCAGCGAACCTGGCGCAGTTCCCTGTCGACTATGCGAACGGAGCCGCGACCACTCCGGCCAATGACGGCAGCTTTTCGCAAAGCGTGCAGCGTCTCGGCTTGTACGCGCAGGATTCGTGGCGGCTCACGCGGCATCTAACTTTGGATTACGGGCTGCGGTATCAAACGACTTTCGGCCTGTTCACCGCTTCGGGAAACAGCCAGACGCTCAATCCCGCGCTGGTAACGTTGCAGGCGCTGCAGATCCCGCTGGTTCAAAACGCTCCCCACGACGATCACAAGCAGTTCGCACCCCGCCTGGGAATTGCATACTCTCCGGGCAAGGGCGGCACCACCGTTTTCCGTGCCGGAATCGGTCTGTACTTTAACGACCTCGCGCAGAACGGATGGGCAACGGCATTTCAAGGGGTGAATTCGACGAACGTTGCTACCGGTCCGTGCGCTCTTACCGGCACAAGCGGGGGGTATTCGCTCACCGGCGCGGGCTGTTTGCAAGGAGGGGCCACTGCGGCCGGCGATCTTATCGATTCCAGCTACAAGACGCCGTACGCGATCCACATTACCGCAGGCGTGCAGCATGCGTTCGCGCGCCACTGGACGCTGAGCGCCGACTATACGCACGAACAGGGAAATCACGGTTATCGCGGTTACAATTTCACCAGCGACGTCAATCTGTTCACGCCATTGATAGCGGCGTCGGACCCGAACTACGATTCTGATCAGCAAAGCGTCGTGCCCAACCTGAATCTATTCAAGTCGGACAACCGGTCGAGCTACAACGCATTGATGATTGTGGCGCGGGGAAATGTAAACAAACGCTTCAATCTGATCGCGCACTACACGCTCTCAAGCGCCAAGACCTGGGGATGCGTATTGGGCGAGCTGTTTGATTACGTAAATGGCGTGTGCAATCCGCTGAACCCGTTCGGTCCAGGCGACTACGGGCCTTCGGGTGAAGATGTGTTGAACCGTTTTGTAGTTGCGGGGACGGTCTACATTCCCGGCGGTTTCGAGCTGACCACGATCACGCAACTCGAGTCCGCGCGGCCCTTCACCATCACGACCGCTGATAGCAGCCAGCGCATCTCTGTGAACGGCCAGCCCACGGCCCTCGACGCGTTTCGTGGCACGCCGTACATTCAGATGGATTTGCGAGTGACGCGACCCTTCAAGTTCGGCGACCGCTGGGAAGTGCTTCCCTTCGCGGAATTCTTCAATCTGTTCAACCGCAACAACCCGGGTGCAAACTTTGTCGGCACGATTGCGGCCCTTCCGGTTCCGGCCAGCGATATTGCGTCAGGCAACGCCACCAACATCTGCCTCGACTTTCCCACCTGCAATCAACTCCAGCCCATCACCAGTTTCAAGCAGCTGGAGATTCCAGCGGGCGGTCTGGGTGATTTCTTCGGACCGGGCACGACGGTGGGGATTCCGTTCGCGGCGCAGTTGGGCGTGCGGGTGAATTTCTAGACTGACGCAGCACTGATACGCCAATAGGGCCCGCTTCCGCCCGGGGTGCTCTTCCCTTCGATGGCGGTAAATACATTTCGGCCGTAGAAAAACGGCAGCCCCCAATCGAATCCGGCAAGAGAATTCGGTCCGGCCAGATCCGCAAACACGAAAGCAGTCAAGGTTGCTGTTGAACAGGTTGTCAGCATTGGCCACGCTGAACGTGACTTGACCGGTCGTGCTATTGGATCCCTGAGTTGCCGCTGTGAGATTCTGCGTGTTCGACGGGCAATAGAAAAATGTAGCGTCGGTACAGACCGGGATTCCTGTCGTGCTCGCGGTTAGAAAATAGACGGCGTTTGAGCCGCTGTCGAGAAAGCTCTGGTCGTAGGACTGATTGTTAAAGCTAGCGGTGAAGTTTCCGAGGTCGTTCAACGCATACACCGTGGCGTCGTTGAGCCCGTTGTTCGACTGCGTTCCAATGCCAAAGACCAGCCAGCCGTTGATGCTGGCTTGCGGCGTGGTCGCGGCGGGTAGTTCGAGAATGACTCCATTATTATCGGTGGGAAAGAGCGCCACTGGGTTTTGCACTTGCTGCGCCAAGCTTTCGGCGATAACGACGCAGCCGGAGCTTGGACATTCATAGTACAGGCCGGGGTTGGACGCGCCGGTGGTGGCGCAGGCGGCGCCGCAATCTTGCGCGAAATTTCCCACACCCAAAATGCCGTTCGCGCCCAGAGTGTTCAGCGTATTTTCCGACGCTCCTCGATCGGAGCAACTAGTGGGGATGGGAAAGTCCGTCGCGCTAATCACCTGGATCGGGACGGCGGGCGCCTTCTCCCCAGCGATCTGAATGTCGGCGGACTGCACCGGCCCCCAGGTGAATCCGCTGACAAAGGGAAGGCACTCGACGACGGGATTGCCGTCGGATGATTTCTGTTGCGAAAGAGAGATCGTAAGCGCAGAAGAAAGGATCCTGAGTCCGGAGGAGCCCGTGTCGACCAGAATGCCGTCAATCGTCTGGCACGTGGAACTGCTCGGCGCGCACACGGTGATGCTAGTGAATGCACCGTTGGCATAGTTCCCGGTTGGTCCTGAGTTCACCGTGATGGCCTGAACGTTGGAGCCGGAAGTTGTCACGGAATTTGAATTCACGTGGGGGCTGCCTGCTGCCTCCGCAGCCAAGGACGGACCACAAGGCTGCGCACGCCGCAATCATCGGGAATATATTCCAAAGGGTGAACCTGCTGTATGTGATGGATGGCGTCATCGGATTTCTTCCGCGTTGACGCCCTGCGGCAGCATGTCTGGAATGTATGCGTGGCCAGCGTACGAGCGCATATGTCCGCCGGCGTGAACGACGAAACCGGGCTGCTCAATGCGGAGGGGCTTTCGACCGGCACGGGGGGTCGTCTCTGCCTGCACGGCCTGCTGGTACTGCTCGAAGTACGAGCCCAGAATTTGCCGCATGTCGGGCGGCCACGGACCTTGCCAAGCCACAGCAAAAACTCGACCCGAAGACGAAACATACTCACGCACAATCGTTCCCGTGGCGGCGCGGATTTCGTGGATAGTGTAAGCCTGGGCTTGCGTGGTGCGCAGAGTGCCTTGCATGTGGGCCTGGTCGGCTTGAACGGAGCTGGCGGGCTCACCTAACGCGGCAAAGGCGGGTGAGACAGTGACCAGCATGGTCGCCAAAAGAATCCCAACCGAAAGGACCCACTTCACGGAGGAGATGCGAAGCTGAGGGATCCGCCTTTTCACTGCACAAAGACTCCTTGGCCGGAACAATCTTCGGCGCAAAGATTGAGCCTTCTCGAATCGATCGAGCGGATGACGTAGTTAGATTGGGGATCGCAATTCGAGGTTGCCAGGACTTAGAACCAAAGAGTTCGGGGTTGACGAAAGACTTGCGGCAGTTGCTACCGCACCAACCACTCAGTTGCGGTGTGCACGTGCGCCAACATCTGGCTATACGTGAGGGCGAAGAGCGCGAGGGTGGTCAGAGCCACACCGAGTCCGGACCACGTAGAGAATCTTCGGGGCAGCGCCAGACGGTCGTCGCTCCAGGCGATCAGGCGCTCGACGCGGGCGTTCATGATGGAAGCAGGGCTGTGAAGCAGGGCCGTAGTCAAATCGGTCGAAGGTTGCGCCGGTCCCAGGCGCGAGAGTTTGATCAGCGCTGCTGCCAGATCAAGCGCTTCGCCGGCGTTTGAGACTGCGGCATCGTCGGCCGCCATCTCGGTAGCCTCGATCCAGGCGGCTTCCAGGCCAGCCATTCCGGGGAATGCGACGCAACGGAGCAGGAGTTTCCTTAAGTTGTCGCGGCGGCGGACGTGCGCAATCTCATGATTCAGAGCCATCTGCAATTCACTCGGGTTCAGCATCGATTCTGCAGCACCCGACAGCAAGACTTTGGGGCGAACGATTCCGGTGGCGGTCATCGCGGGAACGGCTGGAGAAATTCGCAGGACCGGGATGGGCGTGCTGGACTCCATGGGCTGCGCGGCGTTCGTCCAGGTCGAGATAGTGTGGGAGGCTCGACGCAGAGCCAAGCCGGCATTCACAATTCCGAATACTCCCAACGCTGCCCCGAAGATGCCCAGAACCAGAGGAATTTCGCCCAGAGGCTCTTCGATGGCCCGTGGCTCCAGCAAAAGAAAAGAGGGCACCGTGAAGGCCACCGTGATAACTGCCGCGGTGGCTACAGGAAACACTCGCAGGGCAAACAGCAAATCCGCAACTCGGCGAACAGGAAAGCCCTCGATGCGCGACTGGAGCATGCGCCAGGCGAGGCACACGGCGAGCGAGAGAACGCAGTACACCATCACGAACACGGACAAGGAGACGGCGAGGCCGCGGGCGGCGAACATCAGGCTTTGTCCTTGGAATTGGATTCGTTGCGCGATTCACTCTTACGCAACTCGCGCCGCTTTGCTTCGACGACTTGGCGAAGGTCATCAAGCAACTGCGCGTCGCGCTCGGTCAGGATTTCGACCAGGTACGAGAGCGGCAACGACGATGCAGGACTCGCATCCAGTAATTGCCGGAACGCCTCACCGGCGACTTCACGGTGCAGCTCTTCGCGGGTGAATCGCGGAGCGTAGCGGAAGGCGCGGCCTTCGGCTTCGCGCGACAGCAAGTTCTTTTTGAAGAGACGATCGAGCGTGGTCATCACCGTCGTGTAGGCGAGATCCTGACAGGCATCGTCGATAAGATCGCGAACCGTCGCATGTCCGCGCTGCCACAGGGCGTCGAGCAGACGTTCCTCCAAGGGGCCCAGTTGGGAGGAAGATGCGTTGAAGTGGAAGATGCGTTTCATGCGTGCGAAGCCGAGGGTGGATTTTATCCCAGGCGGTGGACTTGCGCCACCGGATTCCGGCTGCTGCCGGCAGAAGAATCTTTACCACGAAGGACACGAAGTTACACGAAAGGAGTCCGGGCAGCCGGGGTCCTTCGTATTACTTCGTGCCCTTCGTGGTAGCGCTTTTTTATTCTGGAATCAAATGGCGGCCCCGGAGGGGCTCGAACCCCCAACCCTCAGTTCCGAAGACTGATGCTCTATCCAATTGAGCTACAGGGCCGCGATAGGAGACGAGGGAGTCGAGCTTCGCTCGACCGCACAACCGAGGTCGGCTGTCCCCACAAAACACTTGCTGCAAGCAAAAAATTGGGGTGGGAAACGGGAATCGAACCCGCAACCGTCGGAGCCACAGTCCGGTGCTCTGCCAGTTGAGCTATTCCCACCACTCCAGTTGATTATAGCAACTGCGGTTCGAGGATGTTAGGGGTTGGCTGGAGCAAATACGGAGCCATACAGAAGACTTGAAGAGGGAGCAGGAAAGAAAGATCTAAGGGGGAAGGTTTCATTCTGGCGCTGGCTTCGCCCCTTCGACTCGCGCAGGGCGGACTCTCGCTTGGACGGCCGAGGCGGCCGTCCCCACATGTGTTGTGGAGCTTATCCGCGGCCTACGCCTACGTACTCGAATCCTAGGGCGCGCAGACGGGTCGAATCGAGCAAGTTCTTGGTATCGACAATGACGGGCTTTTTCAGGAGGTGCTTGATGCGGTCGAAATCAAGAGCCCGGAACTCGGGCCAGCCGGTGCCGACGACCAGCGCATCGGAACCTTCCGCGGCGGCGTAAGCGGAGTCGCAATAGCGCACTGTGCCGTTGAGGCGCGTTTTGGCTTCCGGAATCGCGACGGGATCATACGCCCGCACATGCGCGCCTTTGGAAACCAGCGTTTCGGCAAGACGCACCGACGAGGATCCAGCTACTGAATTTGTATTCGGCTTGAAGGCCAGTCCCAGAATGCCGACTTCCTTGTTCTCAACTGAGTTCAAGGCGTGGGCGATTTTGTCGACCAGGCGATCGGCGAGGTAGTGGTTGACGTCGCGGGCCGCGCTGAGCACTTTGAGCGGCACACCATGCGCCTGCGCCAGTTCGGCGAGACAGTCCATGTCGGACTCGGCGAAAACGCCGCCCATGCCCGCTCCAGGCTGCAGACAGCGGGGAGCGATTTTCTTGTCGAGACCGAGCGCCAGGGCAAGATTCACGGCGTCAGCGTTCACGCGCTCGCAGAGTGCGGCGACTTCGTTGATGAAGGAAATTTTGGTGGCCACGAACGCGGTGGCGGCTTCCCGCACCAGCTCCGCGGTCGATTGGTTGGTCACAATCACCGGAACGCCGCGCATCACGAGGGGGTGAAAAATCTGCTTCAGCATCTGGACGGCTTCGCTGGAAGTCGATCCCAGGATCAGACGGTCGGGCCAGTTGAAATCCTCGACGGCACAGCCATCGGTGAAGAACATGGGCTGCGAAACGATGGTGGCCTGCAGGCCGGCGTCTTTGATTCCCTTTTCCAGAGCGTTGGCGGTGCCCACGGGAGCCGGGGTGACGATCGTCAGGATCGGAGGCTTCGCAGCGAGTCTCGCGATGCGCATGGCGATGTCGGCCAGGCCCTCGGCTTTGTCTTCGGCCAGAAAAATTACTTGAGTCTTGCGAGCAAACGATTCGATGTCGGTGGAGTAGGCCAGCCGTCCGGCACGCACATTGCGCCGAATGATCTCTTTCAGATTCTTCTCGAAGAACGGAATGTTGCCCTGCGCCATCTCGACCATGCGGGAGCGGTCAGGATGGCAGCAAGAAACAGGGGTGCCAAAATCCGCCAGGCAGGCCGAAATCACCGTCCCCAGGTACCCCGAACCGTACACTCCGATCTGCATGTGCTCTCCCCGTTTCGAACCGGAAACCCGCGTCAGAAGTGGCCTTTGATCGGGATCACCGGAGACTTGCTCTACTCTTTATCTACAGCCATGGGCGCGAGTTTTCAACGCACGGGAGGGAGATGTACCTAGGGCCATATGGGCGCGGCGGGAGTAACTGGATCAGGTAACCGGGCAGGGATTACCGGTGTCTATCGCGGAACCAGGGTGCGACCGAGGACCACGGACGCCAGATCGACCCAGCAGTTGAGAGTGCCGTCTCGGATGTCTTCGCGCACAAAGGTTAACCTTTCCAGCAGGATACGGCGGCTCCCCGAATAGTGGGACCAACGCTCGCGAGCCATCTGAAAGGCGGTCTGGGCGGGCGGTTCGGCGCTCATCTTGACGATCGTGAGGTGCGGGATGTAGGGCCACTCTTCCTTGAACGCCAGCGCTTCGGTACTCAGCTTGCTATGCAATTCGCTCATACGGATGGCGCCGGAGTCCACGCGGATGTACACCGTGGGAGTCACTGGAATGAAGGTCTCGACATCGCCCAGGGTGACTTCAAAGGGTTCCTCGTTGCCGCAGATTCGCTCCATGACCTGCAATGCCGAGCTCTCGGGACCTTGCAGGGGGCGCGGAGGCAGGATGGTCAGGTGCGCGGCCAGATGGGGAAGGTCGGGGTGCAGCTCGCGCCGGAGGTTCTCCACGAACCCCCCTGCCGGATTCTTGAGGTACGCCACCAGCGCGTAACGCGGCTTCTGCATACTGGACAAAAATTATACGCTGTCGAGGCCCGAGCACGGCCCGAAATAGCGCCACGTTCGCCACTCTCGGCGTCGATGGGGCTCGCGGAGAGGCGGCTGCCAACGATCCGAGGCAGGTAGCCGAGACGCATCTCATTTATAATGAGAAGAGTCGGGGCGTAGCGCAGCCTGGTAGCGCACCTGCCTTGGGCGCAGGGGGTCCGCGGTTCAAATCCGCGCGCCCCGACCAGTATTTCCCTCTGCACCAACAAACCTTGGAATTGCCCAACGGAAAAGCGGGACTTTTTAGAGAATAGGAATGCTGCGACAGCTGTGCTAGCATCAACGAAGGGCTTGATTCCCACGCTTTCTGTTGAACTTGCCACTGTAGATTAGCCAAGTACCCTTCTCTCTATACAGAGGCACCCAAGAGGCATTCCACTTGGCGATGAATGACACGAAGAACCGATCAATGCTGATGAACCGAAAAACTGAAATAGTGGACGAAGAGGTACCCGATTTGTTGCCGCACGATGCGAATTCCGCGCAGGACGAAGACGACTTGCTTGGTTCCATTGGCACGCGCGGCCTTGACGTAGTGGAAGGCGAGTCGAGTTCGCCGTTTGCCGCGTTGGAACAAAAACTGGCGCAGGACTCCGAGGAGGTCGAACTCGATTTGACGCCGGGCGCACCCGACTCGGCCAGCGATCCAGTGCGTGTTTACCTGCGTGAAATGGGCGCCTCACCGCTGCTAACACGCGAAGAGGAAGTGGAGATTGCCAAGCGCATCGAGCGCGGGCAGCTCACCGCGCTGAAAGCTCTTTCGCGCTCTCCCATCGTCATCCAGCAGGTTCTGGCGCTGGGGGAAGACCTCAAGGGTGGACTGCGCTCGATTAAAGAGATGGTGGTCTTCGACGAGGAAGAGATTACCGACGAGATTTTGCAGAATCGCGTCGACGACATTACGGGCCGCATTGACAAGCTGAACAAGCATTACAAGTCAGCCAACCGTCTGGCCGAAAAGCTGGCGACGATCCCGGCGAAGAAAAAGCCGCGCGAATACCGAAAGTACCGCGGGCAACTGGGGCGCGAGATGGTGCGAATTTCGCTCATCATCCGCAATCTAGGGTTGAACCACGCGGAGCGCAAGCGGCTGATCGAGCGGGTGAACAAAACCATCGAACTCATGCGTGTGCTCGATCGCGAACTGGTGAGCCTGGAAACGAAGATTTCGAGTACGCGCAGTGAAGAACTCAAGAAGACTTATCGCGCCGCGCAGCGGCAGCATCGCATCGAGATCAAACGACTGGAAGACGAGGCCGGAATGACCTTTCCCGACCTGCAGCGCACCCAGCGCAAAATGATCCAGGGCGATATGAACGCGGAGCAGGCGAAGCGCGAACTGATCGAAGCCAACTTGCGCCTGGTGGTTTCGATCGCGAAGAAATACGGCAATCGCGGGCTGCAGTTCCTTGACCTGATCCAGGAAGGCAATGTCGGGCTGATGAAAGCGGTGGACAAGTTCGAGTACCGGCGCGGCTATAAGTTTTCCACGTACGCCACGTGGTGGATTCGACAAGCGATCAGCCGCGCGATTGCGGACCAGGCGCGGACGATTCGTCTGCCCGTACACATGATCGAGGTTGTTAATAAACTGATCCGCACCTCGCGGCAACTGGTGCAGGCGTCGGGGCACGAACCCACTTCGGCGGAGATTGCGAAGCAGATGGACATCCCCGAAGCGATGGTGCGCAAGGTAAAGAAGATCATGCGTGTGCCGATTTCCCTAGAGACGCCGATCGGGGAAGAGGGTGATTCGCATCTCGGCGATCTGATCGAGGATCGCACCAAGATGTCGCCCGCCGAAGCAGTACTGAATGTGAATTTGAAGGAGCGCACGGCGCACGTGCTGCGTACTCTGAGTCCGCGGGAAGAAAAGATCATCCGCATGCGCTTTGGAATGGATGATGGCTCCGAGCACACACTCGAGGAAGTCGGCCAATCATTCGACGTCACGCGCGAGCGCATTCGCCAGATCGAAGCGAAAGCGCTGCGCAAACTCCGTCATCCCTCGCGCTCTGGCAAGCTTCGCTCGCTGCTCGACGACGTGCAGGAATAACGGCGGGCCCGTTCAACGGAGCATTGGTTGGTTTAGCCCGGTCTGGGCATTTTCAAGGGTTGAGATATCGGCGACGCTAGGCCGCGCTCGCAACGTGCGCATCCGGCAAATCAAACTCTTCGCCGCAATCGAAGCAGACCTTATATGTCCGGCCTTTGATCGTGAACACTCGGCTCAGGTGACGGTGACGACAGCCGAACACGAACTGAAAGATCCAACGCAGAGGGTTCATCGGTCCTGCCTTCTCCTCGTGGCACCCTCCGGTTGCAGTCCGCAAGCCTGATCAAACAAGCCTGATCAAAAGTGAACAGATCGCCGTCCAAGAATGCTCTACACTTAGATTGTAGCGCTTGGCGACGCTGCATTTGGCACGAGGGCAGCATGGAGCGTACTCAAAAGGGCAGTCCTCTCGCATTGTGTTTCTCCTAATTTCTCAAATCTATCCTTCGGAGAGCTTTCTTATGGCGGCAGTAGAGCAAGGCCCCAATCGGATGAACATGAAATTCACAAATGGCGGCCGAACCGTGGTCATCCATCTGGTGCGCGGCCTGCCCCCGAAGCTCAGCAGAGACAAGAAGACTATTACGATTACCTTTGCCGAGCGGGGAACGATTCGCAAGGCCCACAAAGGGTAGAATCCGTTTGCCTCGAATCGCGATCCGGCTGTGGCTGCGTTCACAATTCTTGGCGTGTTTCTCAGCAGGTTGCGGCTGAACTGCGACACGGTGTCGGGGCTGCTGTTCATTTGGACCGTGTAGTCTGTGTTGCCGATTCTGGCGTCGCCTGCAGGCAGAATCACGTTTGAGTTCTGCAGCGCGCTGACGACGTCGCCAGCCGACAGCCCCTTCGCCGCGAGTTTCTGCTCGCCGCTCCGCACGTCGATCTAACGCTTTCGGAGATGACCGTCCACGCCCAGATTGAAGCACTCGTCGAAAAGCGAATTGACATCGGCCTACTTCGTCTTCCCGCCAAGACTGCCGGGTTAGTGTTTCGCACGATTGCGCGCGAACCGCTTTATGTTGCGCTGCCCAGTTCGCATCGCCTGGCGCATTTGCCGGCCGTCCCTCTATCCGCGCTGAGCGCGGAACCTTTTGTTCTCTACCCCGACCATCCTCGCCCGAGTTGGACGGAATACATAATCGGACTTTGCCAGCAGGCCGGATTTCGTCCTGTAGTCGTCCAACGCACGGTGGAAATTCAGACCACGCTCAGCCTGGTCGCCGCGGGCATTGGACTCTCCATCGTGCCGAGGTGTATTGGCAATCTGCAACGCAAAGACGTCGTGTTCCGGCGGTTGACGGGAGTGCGAGCACGCACCGAACTGCTCGTGGCTTATCGGGAACGGGATCGCTCTCCCGTGGTACAGACCTTTTTGAAAGTGTTGTGGCGTAGAGTTCGGGCCCAGAAACAGGGAAAGTCCGCCGAGAAGAAGCGACTGATGGACGCGGAAGAATTGGTTCACCATCCGCCGAAGGATTAGCCTGGTGCGGGCGAATCCTTATTGCAGACTTTTGGCCGGCTCGCGAATCGCTTCTGCAAGGTCGGCGAGAAAGCGTGCTGCGCGGGCGCCATCGGCGACGCGATGATCACACGAGATGGTCAGGGTCATCATCGGTCGAACTGCGGGCTGGCCTTGAACCACGACGACTCGGTCGGCGATGCTCCCCACCGCAAGAATCGCAGCCTGTGGCGGCGTGATGATCGCGCTGAATTGATCGACCTGATACATGCCGAGATTGCTGATGGTGAACGTCGCATCGGCGATGTCGGCGGGCCGCAACTTCCCGTCCCGCGATCGCTCGGCTACATCGCGCCGCTGGAGGGCGATTTCTCCCAGACTCGCGGTATGCGCGTTGTGAATCACCGCCGCGACCACGCCATCATTGACTGCGATGGCAATCCCCATATTTACGTGATCGTGCAGGAGAATTCCTTCGGCAGTCCAACTTGCATTTAAACGCGGATGCTTCAACAACACACGGGCCGTTAGTGCTACCAGCAGGTCAGTATGAGTGATCCGGATCTGGTGCGTGCGCTCGAACTCAGCAACAATGCTTTCGCGGTATTGGTTGAGCGCGGTCGCTTCGATCTCGCGGCTCACAAAGAAGTGAGGAACCGTGGTCCAACTCTGAGTGGTACGTTCGGCCATGATTCGACCCAGCGAACTGGGGACCTCAATGCTTCCCGATTTTGTCGGTGACGCGCCTGATGCGGCAGGCGCAGAAGCTGCTGCCTGAACGTCGGACGCGAGAATCTCGCCACCCGGGCCGGAGGCGCGAACCAGCGCAAGATCCACACCCAATTCTTTAGCGAGGCGGCGCGCCTTGGGAGAAATCCTGGCGCTTGATGCAGGCGCTGGCGTCGAAGTGGTGGCCGACGTTACCGCAACATGAGATGCCTCAGGTTTCGGATGCGATCCAGCGCGTGCGGCAGGAGCGGCTGATTGGGTTTCGACGGGAGGCTTTTCGCCGGGCGCTACGATCCACGCGATCGTCTGACCAACCGGAATGTCGGAGCCCTCGGACGCCGTGATTCCCGCGAGGACGCCGTCGGCAGGCGCTTCGACTTCGACGACGGCTTTGTCGGTTTCTATTTCGAGGAGCGGCTCCCCTTTGGTGACGCGGTCGCCTTCCTTCTTCCGCCAAGCGAGCAGCTTGCCGGTTTCCTGCGCCATCTCGAGAGCGGGCATTACAACGCTGAAGGCCATAGATTTATTGGGGAGGACCGTCGTCTTTTGAAACTATAGCCTTCAGTCCTAAACTCCTACCCTCTCGGTTTTGGCGCTGGTCTCGATCATCTCGAGCACGCGCTCGCTGGGCGCAGCTTCGGATTCTCTTGTCGTCGGCAGCGGACCGTTCACAGTGTAGTAGTGCGCGCCCGCAACCAGAAGCTGTTCCGCCGGGAAACGAGTAATCACTTCATGCCCCGTCGGCGTAACCACGATTTCTTCTTCAATGCGCGCCGCGCTCCAGCCGTCCGTCGAGGGCCAGAAGGTTTCGAGAGCGAACACCATACCAGGCTTGATCTCCACGGGATGCTCGAACGAAACCAGACGACTGATCACCGGCTTCTCCCAGATCGCGAGCCCGATGCCGTGGCCGTATTGCAGGGCGAAAGCAGCCTCTTCGTTGGGGAATCCGAAATCGGTGGCCTTTGGCCAGACCGCTGCGATCTCAGCGGTAGTGCGGCCGGGGCGAACCAGTTCGATCGCGGCGTCGAGATAATCGCGGCAGCGCTTGTAGGCATCGACCATCGCATGCGAAGCGTAGCCCACCGTAAAGCAGCGGTAGTAGCAGGTGCGGTATCCCATGTAGGAATGCAGAATGTCGTAGTACACGGGATCGCCTGGCCGCAGCACGCGATCGGAAAACACATGCGGATGCGGGTTGCAGCGCTCGCCGGAGATTGCGTTCACCGCCTCGACGTACTCTGAGCCAAGATCGTAGAGAACCTTGCTCACCAGTCCTACGGCTTCGTTCTCGCGAAGGCCCGGCTTCATCGCGCGGTAGAGTTCGTCGTAGGCCGCGTCGACCATCATGGCCGAAGTGTTGAGCAGAGAAATTTCATCCTGCGTCTTGATGACGCGGGCTTCGGACATGAGTTGCTGTCCATCGACGACTTCGATGCCCTCGCGCTGCAGCGCAAACAGTACAGGCAATTCGATGATGTCGATCCCGACCGGCTCTTTGTGCAAGCCGCGCATTTCGAGTTCGAGGCGAATTTTCTTGGCCACGTCTTCGGCGCGGCCCATTTCAGGTGTCATCGCGCCCCGCAACATGGAAATTCCCGGACGCGAGCGCTCCGGCCCGAGCCAAGGGCAGTTCAGCGCATGGTGCTTCGCCGCGGATCCGAAATCCCACAGGATCGGTTCATCATTTTGCGGCAGCAGGGTGAAGCGGTTGGCTTTGTCCTGCGCCCAAGTGCCGATGTGCGTGGACGTCAGGTAGCGCACGTTGTTCATGTCGAAGCAGAGCAACGACCCCATCGACGACTTGGCGAGCAGATCTTTCGCCTTTTGCAGACGTTCGCGGCGCAGCCGGTCGAAGTCGATCCGGTTCTCCCAGTCCACCGCCATGGTTCCGTGAGTTTTCAAACCCATAAATCAGCTCCTAGCTGCTAGCTTCTAGCTTGAAACGGGCGAGTCGCCCTCGCGACAGCCGGCGAGACGCCGGCGCTATGTCTTGTTACACATTTGTCTTGCCGCTTCTGAAACTGTTTCTTCCGTGGGCACCGTTACATCTTCCAGCGGCGGCGAAAACGGAATCGGCACGTGCATCGCGCCCATGCGCTTCACTGGCGCGTCGAGATCATAGAACGCACCTTCAGCGATCACGGCCGCCAGTTCCGCCGTCACTCCATAGCGACCGTAGCCCTCGTCGAGGACGATCACGCGCGACGTTTTTTTGGCCGACTCGATAATAGTCTTTTCGTCGAGCGGCCACGTGGTGCGCGGATCAACTACTTCCGCGCTGATCCCTTCTTTTTCGAGGATATTCGCGGCACCCAGCGCGACCTGCACCATACTGCTGGTCGCAACCAACGTGATGTCATCGCCTTTGCGCTTCACGTCGGCCACGCCCAGAGGAATCGTGTAGTCCTCGGCGGGAACCGGGCCTTTCAGCCTGTACATCATCTTATCTTCGAAGAAGATGACAGGGTTCTCGTCACGGATCGCAGTCTTCAACAAGCCCTTCGCGTCATACGGCGTCGACGGCAACACAACCTTCAGTCCCGGCACATGACTGAACCACGCGTGCAGAGATTGCGAATGCTGCGCCGCCGAGCGCCGAGTCGCACCCAGCGTGGTGCGCATCACCATGGGAACTCGCCAGTGCCCACCTGACATGTAGTGCGCCTTGGCCGCCTGGTTCACCATCTGGTCCATGGTCAGCGTGAGGAAGTCGCCGAACATAATATCGACCACGGGGCGAAGGCCAGCCATGGCCGCACCCACGCCAACGCCGGTAAAGCCTGCCTCGGAAATCGGCGTATCGACGACGCGCTCGGCGCCGAATTCTTCGACGAGCCCGGAGAGCACCTTGAAGGGCGTTCCGGCTTCGGCCACGTCTTCGCCGAAAATGCAGACCCGCGAGTCGCGGCGCATTTCTTCCGCCAGCGCTTCTCGCACCGCCTGCGCAAATGTGAGTTCACGTTCTGCCATAAATAAAGTTCAGGCGTAGACGTCCTCGTCTACCTGGTCGACGCTCGGATAGGGAGCGGCAATCGCAAACCTCACTGCGGCTTCCATCTCAGTGCGTCCTTCGGCGGCGATCTGATCGAGCGCTGCGGCGTCGCCATACCCTTGCGCCAGCAGCCAATTCGCATGCAGCTTGATCGGGTCGCGTTCGGTCTTCCAATGCTGCTCTTCTTGTTTCGAGCGGTAGTATTCGCGATTGATGTCGCCGACGTGATGTCCGCTGTAGCGGTAGGTATCGGCCTGTAGGAAGCCAGGCCCTCCACCGGCTCGCGCGCGTTTCACCAAACGCGTCGCAACTTCATTCACCGCGCGCACGTCCTGCCCATCGACCAACGCGGATTCAAGACCGAAAGCCCCGGCACGTCCGAGAATGGTTCCGGCCGTCGTTTCCGAGAAATGCGTGTACTCGTTGTAGAGATTGTTTTCGCAGACGTAGATCACGGGCAGCTTCCAGAGCTGCGCCAGGTTCATCACTTCGTAGAGTGATCCTTGACCGAGCGCGCCTTCACCAAAGAAGCAGATGGCCACACGGCCGTTTCCCAAACGCTTTGAAGCAAACGCCGCTCCGGTCGCAATGCCCACGCTGCCGCCAACAATGGCATTCGCACCCAGGTTTCCAGTGGCGGGGTCGGCGATGTGCATCGATCCGCCCTTGCCCCGGCAGTAGCCAGCCTCTTTGCCCAGTAACTCGGCAAACATGCGGTCGGGCGATGCACCCTTGGCCAGGCAGTGCCCGTGACCGCGGTGCGTGCTGGTGATGTAGTCGTCGATGTTCAGCGCCTCGCAGATACCGACGGCGACAGCCTCTTCACCACTATAAAGATGCGCGAGCCCGGGCATGAGCGCGCGCGTATAAAGTTCATTCACCTGCTCTTCGAATAGGCGAATCCGCACCATCTGGCGGTACGCGCGCAGCCATTTGTCTTTCTCAGTTTCGACTTGTCGCCCGGCTTCCGGCTTGGAGGTAGCGGTGGTCACTTCTTCGGTCCTCCGACAGTCACCGGCGTCGTCACGCCCGACATTGCAGCCAGCACGTCGAACATGCAGGCGAAATCGTACTTGGTCCAGCCCATGCCGCGCGCTGCCGTAAGAAATTCGTTGCTCACGGCCGTGGTTGGGAGAGGCACGTCGAGCTGCCGCCCCAGGTCCATCGCGAGCACCAGATCCTTCTGCATCATGTTCACGTCGAACCAGGCTTCTTCCGGCTGCTGCAGAACGAAGGGCCCGCGATACTTGATCATCGGCGAGGCGACGGCGCTGTTGACCAGCACATCGACTGCAACCTCGCGGGCGATGCCGCTTTTTTCTGCCAGCAGCACGCCTTCGGAAAATGCCAGCATCTGCACCGCGAGACTGAGATTGATGGCAATCTTCATGGACAGCGCGAGACCGTTATCGCCCACGTGACTGACCTTGGGGCCAATGTCGAGCAGCAGCAGCTTGATCTTTTCGAACGTTTCTTTCCGTCCGCCCACCATCACCGACAACTTTCCTTCGGTCAGAGTGATGACGCTGCCCGACACCGGCGAGTCCACCATGTCGGCGCCGAGGGCCCGCACTTTCGCGGCCAGCGCACGGCTTACCGTCGGACTCACCGTACTCATGTCGATGAATATCTTGCCTGCACTCAAGCCGGCCAAGAGTCCGTCAGGCCCTTCGCTGATGGACTTGATCGCGGCAGCGTTGGTCACCATCGCAAAGATGTAGTCTGATGCAGCGGCCACGGCGCGCGGAGAATCGGCCCACTGCATTCCTTTTTCCACCAGCCACTGCGCCTTGGTCCGCGTGCGGTTGTATCCGGTCACCGTGTGACCCTTGCTCAGCAGACGGTTCACCATCTGGCTGCCCATTACGCCTAGCCCGATAAATCCAACTCTCGCCATCCGCTACCGCCTCCAGAAATTTCGCGATCGCTTCTCTATCTTCATTAGTGTGCGCTCTTCTAGTGTGCGCTTTGTTTGCCGGGAGCACGTTTTGCCGCGGGCGCCTGGCTGTCGTCGCGCACCTGCGACAGATGCGCGCGCATGGCTTCGCGCGCCTTCTCCGCATCATGCCGCTCGACCGCATCCAGAATCCGCTTGTGATGAATCTGCCCGCGCTCCGGGCCACCGGGAACTCTAAAGATACGCAGCCGCTGCTCGCGCAGAAGTCCCACGATGGAATCGAGCAGCGAGAGAATGAGCGGATTGGCCGCGCCCTCGGCGAGCGCGAGATGAAAATCGAGATCCGCTTCGATATACATCTCCGGATCCTGCCCGGCACGATCCATGGCGGCAACGGCCTCGCGCATAGTCGACAACTCCGGTTCCTGGATGCGGACTGCGGCCAGCGCCGCAATCTCGGGCTCGAGGATGGCGCGCACTTCCGCGAGATGCGTAGACCCTTCCGGCTGACCGATCTTCGCCATCAAATCGAGCGACTGGCGCACGGCCTGCGTCGTGCCATCGGTGATGAACGTGCCGCGACCCGAATAGGCCTCGACCAAACCTTTTTCGCGTAGAGCTTTCACAGCCTCACGCACGGCAGTGCGGCTGACACCAAATCGCTGTGCCAGTTCACGCTCCGCAGGCAGTTGATCGCCAGCCTTGAGATCGCCCTTAACGATGGATTCTTCAATTTGCTGAACGATTTGCTCGTAGAGTCGTGACGTCCGAACTAGCTTGTACACAGGCCTGCCCCCCGCACGCGGTGACGCGCAGCCAGTTGGAAGACTGGCTATGGTCTGGCTACTATACCGCATATCCACAGTGGCTTGGCGCGTTTCTTGGAGAGTCGGCATCGTTTTGGTATAACGGTCTGGTGGTATGACCACACGAGCCTACTACAGCAATGCCCATTCATGCAAGGCCCTCAGGAATCGTATGTTCATGGGCTTTGGGTACTCTTGGGTACCCTCGTGTGGACTGTCTCTGCGCAGCGGAGGTGATGTACGCTTACTCGAGTCTCCATCCCAAAATTGAATTTGCTTGACACTCTTTCTCCGATAGTGGTATGGCTGTCGGACCAGATGTTCGGAGGATTCTATGCAACTGCGCCCTGTCAGCGCCGCCGCGTCCCACGACGGACGGATGACTGCCGCTTCCCGGTTCTTGTTCGCCACCTTCACGCTGCTCCTGTTCTCGATCGCCGCGATGGCTCAGACCACTGGGGGGCGAGTGCTGGGCACATTGACCGATCAGAGCGGCGCCGCGGTTGCGGGCGCCACCGTGATCATCACCGATGTTCAGCGTGGCACGACGCGAACGATCACGTCTGATGACTCCGGCGCTTACGCCGCGCCCGATTTGCAGCCGGGAAATTACAAGATCCATGTGGAAGCCAAAGGCTTTAAGAGCGTGGAACGCCCGAACGTACAGATTGAGGTTGCCACGGACGTGCGCGCCGACTTTGCGCTGCAGCCCGGGCAGGTGACCGAAACGGTCACGATCTCCGAGGAAGTCCCTTTGATCAACACGACCTCAGCCACTTTGGGCGGCACGTTGAGTAATAAGGAAATCAACGACCTGCCGCTGAACGGCCGCAACTACGAGAACCTGCTGCAACTGCGGCCCGGAGTCATGCGCTATCCCGGCGGCGGTTTCTCGACCACCAGCACCAACGGCCTGCGCGCTGAGGACAACGCCTACTTCATCGAAGGCTTGTTCAACAGCGAGCCGTTTTCCGGGCAGGGCATCATTAATGGAGCAGGCATTGCCGGAGATTCCGCAACCATCCTGCCGATCGACGCGATCCAGGAATTCAACGTTCAGGAAAATCCGCCAGCTGAGTATGGATGGAAGCCGGGCGCGATCATGAACGTTGGATTAAAGGCAGGCACGAATTCGCTGCACGGCACCGCATTTGCCTTCGGCCGCGATGGTGCGATGGACGCGCGCAACTACTTCAACGCCATACCTGCCGCAAAGACTCCGCGAACCCTGGAGCAGTTTGGCGGCAGCCTCGGCGGCGCGATTGTCAAAGACAAGGCCTTCTTTTTCGGTGCATACGAAGGCCAGATGTACAACGTGGGCAACTCCTACAGCGTAACCACGCCTTCTATGGTTTCTCTTCCCGATGCCGGCAACTGCATATCGGTTACGGGCGACTGCGGCAACAGTATCCCAAATGCGATTGCCGATCTCGTGGCCAACAACGTCCCGATCAGCGCAGCCAGCCAAAAGATTTCGGGCTGCACAGTGTCAGGGTCTAGCGTCACTTGTGCCGGCACCGGCTTCCCCATTAACAACACCCAGGGTCCCAACATCGTGCAGGGATTCCCCAACAATGTGACCGTCAACAACGTGCTCGGCAAAGTGGATGTCAACGCCAACCAGCGCAACAGCATCAGCGGCATGTATTTCTACGGCAACAACAACGGGACGGTCGAAGATTTTCCGGAGTTGCAGCTCTATTGGCTTTCCAAGATTCACACTCGCGCTCAAGTCGTGGGCGGAAACTGGATCTGGTCCCCCGGCACTCGTTGGGTGAATGAAGCCCGGTTGGGCTACAACCGTCTGTACCAGCCGACATTTCCCGGTGACCTGAACGCGCCAGCGTCCAGCTACGGCCTTGACACCGGCGTGAGCGGTCCCGACACCGGCGGATTGCCGCGCATCGGCTTCGCGGGCGCCTTTGTACCCGGCTTGGGCGGATTCAAATGGCCAAAGTTCCAGGGCCCGGATGCCAGAACCCAGTTCATCGACCACGTTTCGTATACAGCAGGAAAACATTCGCTCAAGTTCGGCGGTGAACTTCACCGCAATGCCTTTAACGGCGGCGCTTTCGGCAATGCCCGGGGCAGCATCACCTTCTTAGGGGGCGTCGCCATCGGCACGGGTGCGGGCTCAACCGCGCTGGAAGATTTCTTCGCTGGCGATCCGTTCAAGGGATCAGTGCAGGTGGGCGATCCTACCTTGCATATTCACAACTGGGCCTACGGACTGTTCCTGCAGGATGACTGGCGCGCCAGCAAAGATCTGACTCTCAATCTCGGTGTGCGCTATGAGTACAGCACGGTGATCAGCGAGCAACACAACCTGCTCGGCAACTTCGATCCCAACTCGAAGACCGGATTGATTCAGGCCGGACAGAATGGTGTCAGCGGGCCCTACAACCCCGATCACAAAGACTTCGCGCCGCGCTTCGGTTTCGCCTGGGACATAAACGGTAAAGGAACCACGGTGTTAAGAGGCGGAGTAGGCCTGATCTACGAAACCGTCAATTGGGAGGCGATGCTCGCTTTCAACAACGCCTTCGGACTCGGCAACGTGCCCACCGCAGCCACGATCGATGCCGCGGGAGACACTGCGGGCGGCACGATCACCGCTGGCAATCTGTCGATTCCGCCGGTCATGCCGCAGTGGGACAGCGGCGTACCGATCTTCGGAGCCAACGTTAGCACGACCACACTGAATTGCTTCAACAATCCCTGCCCCATCATGAGTGTGGCCCGTAATCTGACCACTCCCTACGTTTGGCACTGGACCGTCGGCATGCAGCACTCGTTTACGCCGAATCTTTCGCTGGAAATGTCGTACGTAGGGAATCACGGTTCGAATCTGGTCGGGATTCGGGATATCAACCAGCCCCCTGTGGGCTCTGGATGGCCCGCGGCAGCGATCAGCGCCTGCATCGCCTCGGGCTATACCGACCCCGTCAACTGCGCTCCTGACAGCACCGGAGGCGAAGAAGCGAATCGCACCTATGCGAACAAGTTCCCGTACCTGAGCAACATTTTCCAGATGGGAAACGTGTATGGGTCTAACTATAACGCTCTGCAGGTCACGTTGACCTCGCGTAACTTCCACGGCCTAAGCATGGTGGCCGGATACACATACGGTCACTCGCTCGACGCGGTCGGCGCCAATTGGGACTTCGGCTACGGCGCCGGTCTGCCGCAGAATTCATACAACCTGCCTGCAGAATATGGAAACAGCGACTTTGACATTCGTCACCGGTTCACTCTGTCGTTCACCTATGCGGTGCCCGGACGCAAGAGCTTCGCCCAGATGCTCGAGGGTTGGGAACTTAATTCCATCGTGACGCTGCAAAGCGCACAACCCTGGGGGCCCATCGACTTGGGCACCGACGCCGCGGGCGTCGGGCCACTGCCGGTCAGCCCACCAGCGAACGAGCCCATCCGGTGGAGCTTCTACGGAAAGCCGTCTGACTTCAAATCGACTCCGACCGGGATTCCGTATTTCTCCGGTGCGAGCAATTCAGCCTGCGCGACCCAGGCATTAGCTGTGGATGGCGGCATCGCCGGCCCGGCGACTGCGGCTTTGAATCTGTACGGATGTTATGCCCAGGGCGCCTCGGTCATGATTCCTCCGCCGTTGGGGCAGTTCGGAAACATGTCGCGGAATATCTTCCGCGACACGGGCTTCCGAGACTTCGATTTCTCGGTTGCCAAGAACTGGCACTTGGGCGAGCGGGTTCAGGCCCAGTTCCGCGCCGAATTCTTCAACATTTTCAACCATCCCAACTTTGCGAATCCGTACGGCGGACAGAATGGATTCGGATTGAATGATCCGTCAGCTCGGCCCTTCGGTTGTGGGTGCGCTACACCTGACGTCGCTGCCGCCAACCCAGTCATCGGATCCGGCGGAAGCCGCGCCGTTCAGTTGGGCTTGAAGTTTACGTTCTAGAACTGCAGTCGATTCAGAGGCGAGTATCAAAGGCCGGACTTATTCCGTCCGGCCTTTTCTTATCTACTTCGCTCGCATAGCCGCGAGCTAGACGATCTGGGGATCACGCATCATGAGACGCAGAATTTCATTCATTTTCGTAACGCTATCGCTGGCATTCATGTTGACGTCTGGATGCGTCCTCGCGCAGAAAGAAGAGCGCCGCGAGCGCACCATCGATGAAGTCAAGGCAGAGGCAATCCATCGCGCTGAAGTCGGACAGTATCCGCTGATCGGCCTTGACCCAGCGGATGTTCAGGAAGCATTCGTGAGCATTCACACAGCCGACAAGGACGAGTGGGCCGCCGGCTTCATGCGCGTCGGCGATCGCTACTTCAACGAAGCGAAATCGCTGGAGAAAACCGATCCCACCAAGGCCAATGCTGACTATATTCGCGCCTGGCGCATTTATTCTTTCGGACGCTGGCCCATCCCCGCCTCTCCCGGCAAGCAGCGCTCGTATGAAAAGGCGCTCGAAGCATTCCTGGATCACGCCAAGTTTTTCGATCCGCCGCTCGAAGTCGTGCGCATTCCGTTCGAAGGCAAAGAAATCGTCGGCTACCTGCGCCTGCCAAAAAACGCCAAGGGCCCAGTGCCTCTGGTCATCGCGGTCAACGGCCTCGACAGCCGCAAAGAGGATCTGACGGAAAGTTTCAGCGCCATCCTCCCCTTCGGCATCGGATATCTCGCCGTCGACGGACCTGGCACCGGACAGGCGCCCATCAAGGTCAGCGAGACTTCCGAGCGCATGCTCTCGAAGGTCATCGACTACGCGCAGTCGCGGCCTGAGATCGACAAGAATCGCATCGCCCTTCACGGCGTGAGTTGGGGCGCATACTGGGCGACCAAGATGGCCATCGTCGAGCGCGCCCGCCTGCGGGGCTGCAGCGCGCAATCGCCTCCGGTGGACATGTTTTTCCAGAAAGATTTCCTGATGAACCACCTGCTGGGCAATCGCGAATATCTATTCGATCAGGTACCCGCTCTCATGAACATCCTCGAAGGCGTTCACACGCTCGACGAAATGGGAGAGTTTCTGCCGAAGATCTCCCTGGTGCGCCAGGGCCTTCTCGGAAAGCCGATGGCCCCTATGCTCATCATCGCAGGTGTACTCGACACGCAGGTGCCGATCGAAGATGAATACCTGCTGCTGAGCAAAGGGGATGTCCCGAAAGACGCGTGGATCAACCCACATGGCTTCCATCTCGGAAGGCAAGTGGGAGTGTGGCCCGATCCCCGAATTTTCAAAGAAGTGATCATCCCGTGGCTGGTGAAAACGCTGCAGGCGTCGGCCAACTAAACGCTCCTCTTACAAACAAAAAATTGGGACGAGATTTTAAGTAAGCCGTGAAGTGAAGTCGTAATACTGGTCGGACCGTAGCGGTTGGACCACCGTACCGCGCTCTCTTGAATCTTATGTCTACTCAAATCTCGACGCCCCAGCCCGACGCTCCAGCCCCGCCCCCGCAACACTTTTACGCATCGCTGTGGGTGCAGGTGAGTTTCGCCATCGTCGTCGCAGTCATCTTCGGCTACATCAGTCCCGCAAAAGCTATCGCGATGAAGCCGCTGGGCGACGCCTTCATCCGCCTGATCACCATGATCATCACCTTGATGATCTTCTGCACCGTGGTCACCGGAATCGCTGGGATGCGCGATCTGCGCAAGGTTGGACGCGTCGGAGGCAAGGCTCTGCTCTATTTCGAAATCGTCTCGACGCTAGCACTGGTCGTCGGATTCATCGTCGGCAACGTCGTTCATCCGGGCACCGGCTTCAACGTGGATCCAACCACGCTCGACACGCGCGCCGTCTCTGATTATGCGGGCCAAGCCAAAGCACAAACCGTCACCGACTTCCTGATGCACATCATCCCGACAACTATCGTGGATGCGTTCGCCAAAGGCGACATTCTGGAAGTTGTGTTCGTGTCGATCCTGTTCGGACTCGCCATGTCGGCGGCGGGCGCGCACGCCAAGCCTCTGGTCACCTTGCTGGAGTCGCTGACCAAAGTCGTCTTCCGCATGGTCAACATTGTGATGAAACTAGCGCCCATCGGCGCATTTGGCGCCATGGCATTCACCATCGGCAAATACGGACTGGCTTCGCTGGGCCCGCTCGTCCGGCTGATCGGTTCGTTCTGGATCACTTCGATTCTGTTCGTCTTCATCGTGTTCGGCGCAGTCTCGTGGCTGGCGGAATTCAGCCTGCTGAGATTCCTGCTACGGATTAAAGAAGAAATCCTTCTGGTTCTGGCCACCAGTTCGTCCGAGACCGCCATCCCCACGCTGATGGAAAAGCTGGAAGAACTGGGCTGCTCGCGTTCGCTGGTGGGACTGGTCGTCCCAACGGGCTACACGTTCAACACGGACGGGAGCGCACTGTACATGACGATCGCCGCCCTCTTCGTCGCGCAGGCCACGAACACGCATTTGACTTTCCTGCAGCAGATGTCGCTGTTCGCAGTCGCGGTGCTGACCTCAAAGGGCGCTAGCGGCGTGCAGGGAGCTTCGTTCATCGCGCTGGTCGGAACCTTGAGCGTGATACCCACGATTCCAGTGGCCGGGATGGCGCTAATCCTCGGCATCGACCGCTTCATGAGTATGTTCCGCGCCCTGGTCAATATGATCGGCAATGGCGTGGCCACATTGGTAATCGCGCGCTGGGAGAATGAATTGGAACGGGATACGCTGCAGAGGAATCTCGCGTGAGATCCAGATCGTTCTTCTATCGGGCAGATCCTAACTTTCGTTGTTCAGCACCGCCCGTACCTTATTCGTAAGCGTCTCCAAGGTGAACGGCTTCTGAATGAAGTGCAGGCCTGCTTCCAGTACGCCATGGTGGATGATCGCGTCGGGCGTATACCCCGAAGTAAACAGAACCTTGATATCGGGACGGTGTGCCGCGACTTGTCGCGCCACTTCGCGGCCGCTGATTCCCGGCAGAACTACATCCGTGAGCAGCAGGTGGATCGGTCCCGAATATTGCTTGCTGAGAGCCTCGGCTTGCACAGGATTCTCGACCGTCAAGATCGAATACCCGCGACTGGTCAGCATTAGCTCGACGAGCTCGCGAAGCTGGGGCTCGTCCTCGACCACCAGAACCGTTTCATGTCCGCGAAGCTCGACTGCGGGCAGGTCTTCTTTCTTGGCAGGTTCTACATCCTCAACAACGCGCGGAAGGTAAACTTTGAAGGTACTGCCCCGACCAGGTTCACTGTAAACCCCGATGTGCCCGCCGCTCTGTTTCACAATGCCATAAGCCGTCGAAAGCCCCAAGCCAGTGCCTTTGCCCAAACCCTTCGTCGTAAAGAATGGCTCGAAAATCCGGGCCTGGGTTTGGGCATCCATGCCCACTCCCGTATCGCTGATCGCGAGCATGACGTATGGGCCAGGGTGCGCTTCCTCATGTTTCGCCGCGTAGGCTGCGTCCAACTCGACGTTGGCAGTTTCCAGCGTCAGTTTGCCACCATCGGGCATCGCGTCGCGCGCGTTGATGACCAGATTCATGATCACCTGTTCGATCTGTCCGGTATCGGCCTGCACCAGGCAGGAGCCGTTTTCCACCGCCGTATTCACTTCAATGTGCTCACCGATCAAGCGGCGCAGCATCTGATCGAGACCGGTGCTCAGCGTGTTCAAGTCAAATATTTTGGGCTGCAACACCTGGCGCCGGCTGAACGCTAGAAGTTGGCTGGTCAAGGCCGCCGCTCTCTCTGCGGCTTCGTCAATGCGCTCCACTTGCGCGTGGGCCTTCTCCGTATCGAGACGCGATCCGAGAAGTTGATGGGCATAGCCGCGGATGATCGTCAACAGATTATTAAAGTCGTGGGCGATTCCGCCGGAGAGAGTTCCGATTGCTTCCATCCGCTGCGCCTGGCGCAAGCGTTCCTCCATCGCCTTGCGCTCGGTAATGTCGCGCGTATTGAAGACGATTCCTGCAATCGCAGAATCCTGCAGCAACTGACTCCTGTGCGTCTCCAGAGTGCGCATCGTGCCATCGACGCTGCGCATGTGAAACTCGACAGATTGTTGCGGGACGCCAGCAGCAATAGGCGCAAGCAGGGCCCTCACCGCTTCGGAGTCAGCGGACTCCGCGAGGGACAGAATGTTCTCACCGATCAGAGACCCATCACCGGCAAATTCGCGCTCCATGGATGGGCTGGCGTAACGCACGGTCCCATCCGCATCGACCAGCAAGATGAAGTCGCGAGCGTTTTCGATCAAGGCTCGGAAGTGTGCCTCGCTGCGCTGCAGTTCTTCGTACAGGCGCCGCAGCCGCGAAGCCATATTGTTGAACGCCCCGCTGAGTCGGGTGATCTCATCATTTCCGCCGACCACGACCTGGTGCTGAAATTCGCCTCGGGCCAGGGCGCGCGAGGCTACATCCAGTTTCTCGAGCCGTCCCGCGATCCGCTTGGTGACAGCAATCCCCAGCAGCGCTGCCAGTAACAGGGACAAGATTCCTGTAATTCCCAGGGTCCAGTTCGTCCGAATCTCAGCGTTACGAATGTCCTCCATTCCACTCTGCTTTTCGATTTCCACGATCGCGTCAATGTCATGCACCAGACTCTCGGAGAGTTCGCCGATCATCGGCATGCGGCTTGCAAGCCGGAGGCGCACGCCTACCCAATCTCCGGACTTAGCCAGTCCGATCAGGGATTCCACCTGCCCTGCAAACAGCGCCCGGACCGTCTCCAGACTGCTGAGTTCGGAGTCGCGCTGCGTGCCGGCGGGCAGGGCGCGCACTGCTTCGGTCGCCTGTACGACGTCGTCGCTGAAAGCCCGCAGCAGCCGGCTCCCCTCTGCCTCGAAGCTCGCCGCGTCTTGGGCGTTCGACAGGGGCAACAATTCTCTTTGAAAGTTGAGGAAGTCGCTGTGAACTCTTAGCACCGCTCTGGCAGGTTTATCCGTCTGATAGAGGAATTGCGCGCGCTGGCGAATGAAGTTCAGCTGCCAGAGCGAGACCATCCCTCCCAGGATCATCAGCATCCCCACCGAGGCAAAGGAGAGGACCAGAAGTGAGCTAATGCTCGACTGCTTGGGGTGTGCTTCAACCATCATTATTGCATCTTCATCGAATCTAGATTCCTCGCACACGCCTTAGTGGGTGAGCGACGCTTCCTGGACAGGTTTCGGTTTCCCCGGCTTAAATCCCGTGATCTTGACCAATTCCGATTCCAGGTCCGCCATTGCCTTTTCCGGAGTTGCCTCGCCCGTGAGGATGGAGTGGACGGCAGAAAAGTAAGCTCGCGAGACCTCGCCGTATCGCTTGCCCACGATTGTTGATGGCCGTGACGTTGCACCGCCTCTCACGAAAAGGTCACGTAGCGCTTCCAGCTGGGGCTGCGACTGCAGGTATTGGCGGTCCTCATAAAAATCTTTGCGGGCCGGCAGCAAAGAACTATCAGTCCAGAAACTGAGGCCGACCTCCTGGCTCGTCATATAGCGGATAAGCTCTGCCGCTTCGCGCGGGTGCGCGGAATACTTCGACACCGCAAGCGACCGGCCGCCAATCACCGACGCGCTCCCTGCGATTCCCCCCGGAAGCCTCGCTAATGCGAACTTACCTCGTATGGGCGAATCCTGCGCCTGGCCCGTGGTGAAAGCTGACCAGATCCATTCTCTGCGGAATGCCGCATTGCCCGACGCAAATAGGTTGCGGCTGTCCACTTCCTTGAACTCGGTGACGCTCGGCGGAGAGATCGTACCCACCCAATGTTTGGCCCTCTTCATGGCTCGAATGGTTTGCGGATTATCTACCGAGATCGTTCCATCCTCCTCGATCATGCGGCCACCGCCCTGCGATTCTTCCCACTCCAGTGCATCGCAGGTGAGTCCTTCATACGCAGCGCCCTGCCACACGTAACCCCAGAAGTCGGGATGGCCGGCGGCCCGCTCGCCTGCTTGAATCCTCGCGGCCATCTGCTCTAGTTCATCCCAAGTCTCCGGTGGATGCTTGTAGCCATACTTTGCCAGCAGATCGGTCCGGTAATAGAGCACTCCCGTCTCGACGAAAAAAGGCATGGCCACCAGCCTTCCGTCGACGGTATTGCTATGCACGGCGGCGTCTAAGTGCTGCTTGGCTTCCTCGCCCAGATAAGGGCGCAAATCGGCAAAATGCTCGGCAAGAATCCCCGGCCATACGACATCAATCAAGTACACGTCAGGAGTGACCGGCTTACTCTCGAGGGAGTGCTGATACATTTCCAGCGTTTCGGTGGATGTTTCGGGACCGGGGATATAGTGCACTCGGATCCCCGTTTTCTGCGTGAAGCGTGAAAACACGCTCTCATCGCGGCTCAGCAGACCCGTCGTGATCGGCCCCCATCCCAGATAAGTCAGCGTGATGGGCTGAGATTTTTCCGCAGATGGCGCGGAGTGGCAGTCTGACAGCGTCATCACCAACAATCCGCAAAGGACCAACAGCGCACGTTCCAGCAACCGCCCCTTCAACAAACGCACCCCCTCAGCTACATCCCGGCTGGCGGGTTGGACTTCCGCTTACACATTCTTCAGATCGTTAAGGCGCAACGGCAGAAGTATTCGAAACTTGCGCCGATATATCACTTAACCCGAGAGCGTTTCATGCATCACATTGTCGTACAACTTCTGAATAGTTGGTGAAAAATCGAGTGGTAGCCAGTAGACTGAGAGGCGCGAGCGGGACGTAACCCTTTCGTAACCCTCTGGGGTGCACAATTTTTGTTGCACTTTAACACTGGTGAAATATCTTGCATGTAGCCTGTTCTCAGGAGGGGCCATGGGTTCAGCCCGCGTCGCGAAGTCTTTGCCGCTTCAGGTAGCTGCCATCTGTTATCGCAGGCGCGGCACCGCGGTTGAGTTCCTTCTGGTTAATACCAACGGCGGCAACAAGTGGACGTTCCCCAAGGGATCGACCGACGCCCGCCTCTCGCACAGCCAGGCCGCGGAGCGGGAAGCCTCGGAAGAGGCCGGCGCCTTAGGCACGATTGAACCGCGACACTTCCATCTCTACATTCATTCCAAAGGCGTGTTTTGGCAGCCCGGAGGCGTGCAGGAATTCGTGGTGAAAGCTTTCCTCATGGAGATTCATCAGATGCGCCGTCCGGATGAAGACAATCGCCGCCCCACATGGTTCGCTCCGGAAGAAGCCAAGCGCCGTCTGGCCAAAGGCCGCGAAGTGAAATATCTCCGCGAACTCGAAGCGGTCATCGACCGCGCGCTCGAACGCATTCAGTTCCACCACGAACTCTGGGGAACCTATCCCAGCCCCGGCCACGCCCGCCCCGCCGCAAAAGATCCCATCGCGAACGTAGTCTGGCCCTAACCTGTAGCCTTGGAATCGAGGGGACGCGGTTCGGGCCTGGAGCGCCGCCCCTGAACTCGTGCGTACTGTTCCGCATGTCGGCTTCGAAGTGGACGATCTCTCCGCTGAAATCGCCGCAAAAGAGATACTCATTGCTCCCAACTCGCCCTCACCGGGCGCTTTTATTGTCGAGAATGGAGCCCCAGTCGAGTTTCTCCAGTTTGCTACGAAGTGATACGTTCGTCCAATAGATTCATCGTCGCGCCTCTGCTAGCGTTGCCTCGAACAGTCACTCGCTCTGACATCGAAAGGAGTACTAAATGGACGGCACAAATGGACTGAAAGAGCCCACGCGCGTGACCGCGCCTGTCGCGTCGAACACGCTTAGCGTGAACATTTTTACCGCCCCCGGGAAGGCAATGGTCGGCGAGCGGCCAAAGCCCTTCGGCGAGCCGCTCGGCTTTGATCCGATCACGTCGACCTTGATCTTCGGCGAGTATGACGCGGTGCTGGTGGATGCAATGGGGACAGTGGCTGAGGCCAAGGCTCTCGCAGATTGGGTCGCTCTGCACAACCGCAACTTGGAGACCATCTATATAACGCACGCCCACTTCGACCACTTCTACGGCCTTAGCATTCTGCTCGACCGTTTCCCCGGCGCTCGGGCGATAGCAACACCCAAGACGGTGAAGGCCATGCAGATGTCTTTCACTCCCACAGTGGAGCGGTTGGCCCGCCGTATGTTTCCTGGGCAGGTCGCCACCAAGTTGGTTGCACCCGAGCCCTATCAGCCCGACATGTTCACTCTCGAGGGTCACGAATTGCGCATTATCGAGCAGGGCCGCACCGATAGTCCCGATTCGACGTCTCTCTACGTTCCATCGATCGGCCTGATCGTCGCTGGCGACGTTGTGTACAACCAATGCCGCATGTATGTCGGCGACACCACCCCCGAGAGCCGAAAGAATTGGATCGCGGACCTGGACCGGTTAGCAGCGCTGAGCCCGACGATGGTTGTCGCCGGTCACAAGAAGCCTGGCGCGCCCGACTCGCCCTCAACAATCCAGGACACTAAGCGTTACCTCGAGGACTTCGATCGGGTGCAGAAAACAGCGACGTCCGACCAGGAGCTGTTCGATCAGATGACGGAGCTATACCCGCATTGGGTGGCCAATCAATCGTGGTTGATGTTTGGATTCCCAGGGGCATAACTCACATCAACCGCGGTATCCGGTCTTTGCGCACTTTGGAGGAAGCCACGGACGATGAGCTAGCTCATATTTAGGAGAACAGAATTCGATTTCAAAAAGGAGAACAACAATGACAACTAAAGGAAAAGTCTTAGTGCTAATCTCGAGCGGTCATGGCTTGCCCTTGAAAGATGGCAAGGTTTATACCGGCGCAGGCTACTATCTCAACGAGCTTACGGTTCCGGTTCGCGCCCTGATGAACGAGGGCTACGAAATCACGTTCGCCAACCCCAAAGGCAACACGCCGCAAATGGATGTCCATTCAGCTGTAGCCGACTTCTTCGGTGGGGACGAGTCTAAGCTTCAGGACTATCTAAAATTCCGCGACACCCTGACTGGGCTCAAAAATCCAACTCGTATCTCGGATGTCATCGCATCGGGCCTGGATCAATATGACGCTGTTTTCGTCCCCGGCGGCCACGGCCCGATGATGGATCTTCTCGATGATCCCGACGCTGGCACCGTGATGAGACACTTTCATGAAACATGCAAGCCTACGGCAGTGCTCTGCCATGGCCCGATTTCACTTCTCTCCGCTCTTCCGAATTCGACGGAGGTGGTCGCCGCGCTGAGTGCGGGCGATGCCGCTGGAGCGCACGCAAAAGCTCAAGGTTGGATCTATTCTGGATATAAGATGACTATCTTTTCGACAGCGGAAGAGCAGCAGCGGGAACCGCTTGAGATTGGTGGTAAGGTTCTCTTCTACCCGGACTTCGCCTTGCGTACGGCGGGCGGGGACGTAAGTGTGCTCGCTCCATGGACGAGCTACGTCCTTCAAGATCGCGAGTTGATCTCAGGTCAGAACCCGTTCTCTGATTACGCGCTTCTAAAACTTCTTCTACCGGCACTCAGTGAGAAGAAGAAGGTGGTCTCAGCGGCATGAAAACTGGGGACAGACGGAACGTTCCCCGGTTTTGCTACGAGTGGAAATTGGTGAACGTCCCGTCTGGCCTCAGGTTTCCTGGCCTGGACCCAGGTTTCGATTATCGGACTACTGGTCGCAAACGGTACTAAAATATCGCGCGATAGCTTGGTCCAAGTTGTTTTGCCTTTTCTGCTCAGGCTTAATCGGTAGCAGGTATGAATGCGAAAGAACCGGAATCAGCGGATGTCTATCGGAAAGGACTCGTCAATGAGCAGCGTACAAATCGAACAAAAAAGCTATGAGATGCCCCCGCGAGAGGGGATCAGCATAGCGCATTTTCTCACCGTCGCCGACATCAACCGATCGGCTCACTACTACGAAAAGGTCTTCGGCGCTCGCATTCTGAGCTTGGGTGACGGCAACGCGCCCGGGTACCTTCAGCTGGCGAACATCTGGATGATTCTGAACGTTGGAGGCGGGCCGACCCCGGATAAGCCGACGGTAACGCTCAGCGTCCCCGACCCGAATCACATCAACAGCTTTATGAATTTCCGCGTTGCGGATATTCAAGCGTGCTACAAATTATGGAAAAGTCGAGGAGCGGAATTCATCACGCAGCCGATCCCCAAGTACGGCGAGATACGCTGCTACATCCGCGATCCTGACGGCTATATCATCGAAGTCGGACAGAGCACCGACGTCACCTACGGTTAAACGCGCGGCCCGGGTGGGATGCGGATTTAAACGCTTGCGGATGTGCGTCAAACGTCTGGAATTGCGATGGACTTGGCGTAAGCTGCTGGCCATGAGATCAAGATGCCTACTTTTCGCGGTCGTGGTCAGGTCCGTGGGAACTCCGACTCACTTGTCCGGTTAAGCAGCAGCGGCTCGATGCCCCGAAACTTTCTATGCTCGCGCCCCGGACGTATCGGGGCGTGGGTTCCCGGCGTCGCTCAAGAGATTCGCAGAACAAGCAAGGTTGCGTCGTCGCGGAAATTCCCACCGCAGAAGGCCGTGACCTGCTGCATGATGGCGCGTTGAACTTCGAGCGCGCTTCCGTGGCGTGCGCGAGCGGCTTCCAGCAAGCGGTCGTCGCCGAACTCTTCGAGTTTGGCGTTCTCAGCTTCCGTGATGCCGTCAGTTGAGAGCAACAGTTGGTCGCCCGGTTGAAGTTGCGCGGTGTAGTCCTGATAGATCCAATCAGGCAGCGCACCCAGCACTGCTCCTCCTCCTTGCAAGGTTTCTGTTGTGCCGTTGCTCCGCAACAGAAGTCCGGGTGAGTGTCCGGCATTCTCGTAGGTGAGCGTGCGTGCGTCGGCGTCGAGCACCGCGTAGAAGAAAGTTACAAACTTTCCCGAAGCGATGTTTGCACAAAGGAACTTGTTCAGTTTGGTGCAGACCACCTGAGGCGATGCCTCGGCGGTGGCGAAGGCGCGAAAGGATGCCTGGAGATTCGCCATGAGCAACGCGGCGGTGATTCCTTTTCCGGCGACATCGCCCACGCAAATGCCGAGGCGATCTTTGTCCAGCTGAATCACGTCGAAGTAGTCGCCACCGACTTCACGCGCAGGCTGCCAGGCTCCGGCGATCTGAACTCCGGCAAGCTGCGGCAACGTGCTGGGCAGCAGCATTTGCTGAATCTCCCGCGCTCGCTTGAGTTCTTCTTCCTGCTGCTGCAGCGCGATGGTCCCTTTCTCCACAGTCTGCTCCAGCTGTTGATTGCGTTGTCTCAGCTTTCGCTGGAGTTCTTCGAAACCGTACGCAATAACGTTGGCGACCACCACGATGACGATGCAGAAATAACCGATTTTGGAAAAGAGAAGCCAAAATGGCTCGGGATCGATTTTGGTCAGCTGTAGAAACAGTATCGAGCTCACGGCGCAGATCACGCCGAAAATGATTTGGATGGGGAAAAATACGACCCAGTTCCACGGGCGCGGCCGCCCCACGTACAAACGGCGGCTCTCTAAAGCGAGAGGAACTACGAGGTTGCCTACCGTGAGGGTCGCCACCATTATGACCCACAGGGAAGCGGGCTGGTTGATCGAAACCAAGAGGGCATAGACCACGAACGCGATGGCCACGAGCACCTGTTCGATCTGGAAAATGCGGCGCGACAGAACCGACCGTTTCTCGGAAGTGACGGAAAGAGTGCTCACGCGTGACTCGCAGTCAAAAACAACTCGGGGTCCACGCGTCCCAAGCGGGCCAGCTTATTCGCATCGATCCGATCATTCTTGCGCTTGCGACGCTTCGATCCGTCCATTAACCGCGGGTTGGCCACCAGCACTTCGTGCCCGCAACCGCAGATGACTTCCTGCACCCAAGCAGAATGTGTTCCCACCTCCACCACCACACGCGCCCCATTCAACCCCTGGAAGAAGGTGGCCAAATCCTCCTGCGTTGTCCGCAACTGTCCCTCCGCCAGCGTTTCCCCCTCTAAACCCAAAATGCAGTAATGGCTCCCTTGGTCCCCCAGATCCACTCCTACCGTCAGACGGTCGAGATTGGGGCGAAGCTCACCGCGCGGATGCTTCTCTCCAGCGCTCGTTGCTGCCACCTTTTTCGGATCCAGCTTTTCTTTCAGCTTTCCCACCAGTTCTGCCAGCACTTCCTTCGTATCCCGCTGCACCGGGCCCCGCGACTTCGCCCGCTTCGTTGTCGGTTCACTCTTCTTTCCAGAATTGTTATGCTTCTGCAAGGTCGATCTCCTTAGCTGTTTTAATTGCACCTTAGAGTGCGTTGATCACTGGTAGCTTAACGCCATCCGTGATCGGGGATCGACCTTCTCATCCCATCTATGGCTTGATTTCGTCAACTGTACCCGCACGTTTCGTATTCAGCTCTCTCCTATAACTTTTGACAGTTTAGTCTTGTTTCCGCCAGAGCGAGAATCTGAGAGTTCTGGGCGTGCCACGATTCGGATCGCTACGACTTCCAAGCACAAGGAGACCAAAATGGAAAATCAAAAGACCACTGGTGTCCCGGGTTCGCCCAGCGCCACGACCACACTCGACGGGAAACAACTCCCGCCATCGCCTCCGAAATTTGGTGGCGTGATCAAGGAAAACGCCAAAGATTCCACTCCCTGGTGGGCGCCGCAGGTAGTGCCGCCCACGGGTGCGCCGAACATTCTGCTCATTATGACCGACGACCAGGGCTATGGTGTTTCGAGCGCGTTTGGCGGAATCATCCCGACGCCCGCGGTCGACCGCATTGCCGAGGCGGGATTGCGCTTCACCCACTTTCATTCCACCGCACTGTGCTCACCCTCGCGCGCGGCGCTCATCACCGGCCGCAACCATCACTCGGTGGGCTTCGGCGTAATCAGCGAACTGTCCACGGGTTACCCCGGCTACAATTCCGTCATCAGCCCGGAGAAAGCCAGTGTTGGGGCAATCCTCCGCGATAATGGCTACGCCACCTCGTGGTTTGGCAAGAACCACAACACTCCCAGCTATCAATACAGCCTTGCCGGGCCCTTCGACCAATGGCCGTCGGGGATGGGCTTCGACTATTTCTACGGGTTCATGGGCGGCGAGACCGACCAATGGACACCTTATCTGTTTAGGGACCACACCCAGGTCTCTCCGTGGATCGGGCGTAAAGACTACAACCTCACCACCGACCTGGCAGATGATGCCATCAAATACCTGGGCGACCTGAACGCAGCGGCGCCCGACAAGCCGTTCTTCCTTTATTACGTGCCCGGAGGCTCGCACTCGCCGCACCAGCCTACAAAGGAATGGATCGAGAAGTTCAAAGGCAAGTTCGACATAGGCTATGAAAAGATGCGCGAAGAGATCTTCGCCAACCAGAAGCGGCTCGGCGTGATTCCGGCGGATGCGGAGCTAACCCCGTGGCCGGACGGACAGGACGAGTTTGGCGGTGCCAAACTGCCCAGGTGGGACTCGCTCTCGCTGATTCAGAAGAAACTCTATGCCCGCCAGGCGGAGGTCTTTGCCGCCTATGTGGCGTATACCGACCATGAGATTGGCCGCGTGATTCAGCAGGTCGAGGACATGGGCAAGCTCGATAACACGCTCATCATTTTCATCTCCGGCGACAACGGCACCAGCGCCGAAGGCACCGAGGAAGGCACGTTCAACCAGATGACTGCCTACAACGGCATTATGACCCTGCCGGAACCGCTGCAAATGATGCATTACGAACAGTGGGGATCGGAGAAAACCTACCCGCACATGGCCGTGCAATGGTCGTGGGCGTTTGATACGCCGTTCAAGTGGACCAAGCAGGTGGCGTCGCATTTCGGCGGAACGCGGCAAGGCGTGGTCATGTCGTGGCCCGGCCACATCAAGGACGCAGGCGGCGTCCGCTCGCAGTTCCATCACATAATCGACGTCGTGCCGACTATTCTCGAAGCTGCCGGCATCAGCGCCCCAGAGACGGTCAACGGCATCTCGCAAAAACCGATTGAAGGCGTGAGCATGGCTTACACCTTTGACGAGACCAAGGCGAAGGCGCCCTCGACGCACACCACGCAGTACTTCGAGATGCTCGGCAACCGCGGCCTCTATCACGACGGCTGGTATGCTTGCACCACACCCTTCGCCGCCCCCTGGATTCTGGCAATGGGCAAGTCGCCCGCCGTCGACGATTACAGGTGGGAGCTCTACGACCTTACCCACGATTTTTCACAGAGCAATGACCTCAAAGAGAAGAATCCGGAGAAGCTCAAGGAACTCCAGGCATTGTTTCTGGCGGAAGCCGCGAAGTACCAAGTCTTTCCGTTGGATAACTCTACGCTCCCGCGCCTTCTGACTCCGAAACCAAGCGCTACGGCGGGAAAGACCATCTTGACCTACACCGGTGCAAAGGCCGGCATACCCGTCAATAATGCCCCCGATATCCTGAACAAGGACTACACCATTACAGCCCAGATCACCGTTCCTAAAGGCGGCGCGGAGGGCATGATCGCGACCATGGGCGGACGCTTTGGGGGCTACGGCCTGTTCCTGCAACATGGCAAGCCCGTCTTTGTTTACAACCTCCTCGATCTGGAGCGCTTCCGCTGGGAGGGCGGCATAGGCGGCCTCGTCGACCAGGACGTGTTCGGCCGGGAACTCAAGCCGGGCAAGCACACCATCGTCTTTGATTTCAAATACGACGGTCCCGGCCCCGGCAAAGGCGGCACCGGCGTGCTCTCGGTAGATGGCCGCGAATTGGCCAAGAAGACCATCAAGCACACGATTCCGATGATAATGGCTTTGGATGAGACTTTCGACGTTGGGCTCGATACACGCACCGGCGTCGATAATAGCTATGAGCTGCCGTTCAAGTTCACCGGCGCGATCGACAAGCTGGCCTTCAAACTCGGACCTTCACAGATGTCCGAGGTCGAAAAAAAGGCTGCTGCGGAGGCTGTAGCTATGGCTCATGACTAGGCGGACATCGTGTTACTGTCCGCGTCGTAGCAGACAAGTGTCGTGGTTGAGTTTCTTTCTTTAACCCCCCGTCCAAGCTCCTTGTTGGGTGGCGGGGCTTTTTTGTGGTCTCCGAAGGCGAGCGTGTTCTGATCGCTGGCGTAACATCTCTACATCACTCATCTACCGTGATGCAAAACAGTTTTCCTTTGGCTCACTTGTGAAATGGTTGACAAAGTTACTCAGATATCTGATTGCAACAGTTGGCACAAACCACGAGTGCGCGAAGCAAAGGAAAGTCGTCCACTCAGCCGACGTAGCGCAACCCTTGCACGATGTTGATGCGAGAGGCGCGGTAGGCAGGAATCGCAGTACTGACGATGGCTACAAGGCCAGCCAGAGGCACGGAGACTGCAAGCGTAGTCGCCGGAATCTTCAGTAAGACTGCAAAAGGTCCGCCAGCTCGGGAGTGAACCACTGCAAAAACCAAGCCATAGGCCATGAGCGTTCCGAACAGCCACCCGCACAGGGTCAGAGTTGTCGTCTCTCCCAGAAACAAAAGCTGGATAAGACGTGGCGCAAATCCCAACGACCGCATCATGGCGACTTCGCGGGTTCGCTCACGGATTGACATGGCCATGGTGTTGCCGGAAACCAGCAACACCGCGAACAAGACGGCCAGACTTATGCTGAGGATGAACGCTTTAACATTCCCGTACATCGAGACGAGACCAACCATAAAAGCCTTTTCAGCCTCAGTCCGGGTTGGCTCAGGAGAATTGTGGAACATGCTGTCGACCGCTGCCGAAATCCTGCCCACATTTTGAGGGGAGTCTGCCTGTATCAGATAGAGTTGATCCCTCTCGTAGCGCGCTGCCTTCTGCACGTACGACCAATTGAAGTAAATGCCCCGAACCGGAAACGGGGACTTGAACGTCCCGCGAAGGGTGAGTTCCAAGTTTACTGGTATTTGCCCACCCTCAATGGTGAGACGATCCCCCAGCTTCCATCCGTGCTTTTGCGCCAACTCGCTGCCTGCAATCGCACCAGTTGCATCTTTCTGCCACGCCTGCACTTGGTCTGGCGGAATTTGATACTCGGGATAGGCGTTCAGAAATTCGTTGGGATCGGTGCCAACCTTGGCGAAATCGTCCTCCGTAGCGCCTTTGTAATCCGCGTCAAAAAGGTTCAATGGAATCACATCTACCACACCGGGGATAGAGCGAATCTTTTCCCGATAATACGTGGGCAGCGGAACGGCCAAAGAAACACGATGGCGGCAGACAATGTGACGGGCGGAGACCGTGCTCCAAGGGTCGATGTAGAACGTTCTCCAGATCGTCATCATCACCGTAAGCAGCAGGAAGGAAAAGCCGAGGCTGAGGATCGTCAGGATACTGCGACGCTTGTTACGCCATGTGTTCCGAGTGGCAAACTGGATGAGCGTCACGAACGGCCTCGTAAGGCTCTTATACGCCTGAACCGGGGTGTATCGTCGGACGATTGGCGAAATCCCGATAACGCATTGACCCGGTAAAAGGGGTCTTAGTCTAAACAACAGGTTGTTCGCTGGGCACGTGACCCTTCCCATTTACAATCATGCAACTGCAAGCCGTGGCATCTGAACTCGTTTAAGGAATGTGGCGATGGGGAACAGGGTTATCGTCCTCGTATTGCTCGGTCTGCTGTGGATTGAGCGGCCGCTGTGGGTGCAGACGCCGCCAACCGCGGTGGTGGCGGATCCGCCGGTCGATGCGAAATTCCCTGCCTCCCTGGTGGGAATCACTGTTCCGAGTCATGGCGTGGAGATGGATGCGACACTTTACCTAGCAAGCGCCGCGGGGCCACACGGGACGGTGCTGTTGCTGCACGGATTGCCGGGGTTTGAAAACAACTTCGATCTGGCTCAGTCGATCCGGCGGGCAGGCTGGAACGTGCTGATCTTCCACTATCGCGGCACCTGGGGCACGGCAGGTACATTCTCAACTTCGTCGGCGATCGAGGACACGACGGAGGCCGTGCGTTTTCTACGCGATCCGGCAAATGCCGCCAAGTATCGCAGCGACCCGAAGAGGTTGGTGGTAGTGGGCCACAGCCTGGGAGGATTCCTGGCTGGATACGAGGCCAGCCACGACCCAGAAATCACGGCAGTCGCGATGATTGCAGCGGTGAACATGGGCAAGGTCAACGCTGATGCCAAGGAGCGGGAGAAACGCTTGAAGCGCTGGGAAACGCAGTTGCACCCGGTACGAGGAGCGGGTGCGCCAGAGCTTTTTGCAGAGGCCGAGCGACACAGCAGAGAATGGGACTACGTGCAGTGGGCGCAGGCGTTGCGAACGCGCCCTGTATTGCTCGTCGCAGCTGACGATCAGAACCATGCCGACATGGAAGCCCTTGCCGACGCGCTACAACAGAAGGGTGCCGCTGCTCTCAATCATAGGGCCGTAGCGACTGACCACAGCTTCTCAGATCATCGAATTGCATTGCAGACAATCGTGGTCGAGTGGCTGGAGAAGTTGAAGAAATATGCACCCGCAGATAAGCGCTGAGTGCATTCGTTCTGACCGCAGACCGAGCCTGGGATGTTGGTGAATATCGCCTAACACGGATAACTAGGATCAATGAGCGCTTCTATGGCCTGATTGCAACAGCCACGAGGCCCGTGCTCTATCCCACGATTTCGTGAGTGATCCTGTGCCACCAGTGCGGATTCATACGCCAAATGTACAACGCAAGATTTTGGCCAATGATCGCCGCAGGCAGCGCATAGAGATACACCTTGTGAACGCGCCGATCCACTACAAAATCGCGCACCACGCCAAGCACGATCAGAAGGTCCACGCAAAGAAAAAAGAGGTGATGGTCGAACACAAAATCAAAGCGGGCAAAGGCCGCGTCCATGAGCCCACAGGTTGCGACGAACATGAGCCGACGATGGAATTCGGGCCTTTTCCTCCAATAGATGGACAGCCCGATGATCACGCTAAACGCCAGCATGCCGTAGAACGGAATGGCCAGAAAAGCGTCCGTGTCGGTCATATGGAGTCGAACCGCATCAAATCGTGCCATGATGATAGCGATAGCAATGCCTAGCGGAACCATCACCGTAGCGAGCCCGACTCCAAACCAACCCAAGAAGCGATGCCAGCTCACTCTGTGGATACGGACCAAAGCGGACTGAGCGATGAAGAAGACCACCCAACCCGCAAAGACGGTCCCATGGATCCACAGCAGAAAGGGCCTCGGGGGGGTGGCGTGAAAGAGACTGTCGTTGACCGTACGGCTAAAGCCCCACACCACCAGCGCAGCCAGCAGCAGTGACATCGAGAAATAAAAATGTCGGTTCACGAACCGCTTGAGTTTGTTCTCCGTGCTCGTTCCTTTTTCTCGCACCGCTGCACGCCCGACATGTTCTGCGGTAACGAAAGGGACCGGCATAAAGGATCTCCTTTGTCTGGGGGGGGCGCGACACAGTTTAGCCTAGATTGCCTCTAGTTGACGTTAAATTACGCTCAAAACGTCAGCGGTCGGACTGCCCGCCCTTCAACTCCTCACGAATCTGCTCGACGTTCAGCTCGTGATACTCGACTTCCATTTTTTGCAGTTCCTCTGTCATTTGCTGGATGAGGCTTGCGTGACGCTCTTTTACAGGCGAGGGCATCCCCATCTGCATTGCGTCGTCCCGGGGGGAGGGCTCTCGCCCGATCAGCGGCGTTGGATCCCCTGTGGACACAAGTTCTTTCTGCCCGTCAAAGTACTCAGTGTTGTCTTTCGCGGGAAGTTTCTCGACGCTCTCGAACGAGCTTTCAAAAAACACAAGCTTACTCTTGCCGGTCAACTCACTCCTCTTCAATCCCCAGCCGAGTTCGCCGCTCTGCTACGCGCCGCCGCGCATCGCAACTGGGGCGTTTATGCCAAGCGACCCTTTGCCGGTCCCGCGCAGGTCCTCACCTATCTCTCTCGCTATACTCACCGCATTGCCATCGCCAACTCTCGACTGCTGGCCATGGCTGACGGTAGGGTCACCTTCCGCTGGCGAGACTATGCCCACGGGCACCAGACTCGAACCATCACGCTCGAGGCCGATGAATTCCTACATCGCTTCCTGCTCCACGTTTTGCCCGCCAGCTTCGTACGCATTCGTTGCTTCGGCCTGCTCGCTAATCGTCACCGGGACCAGTTGCTGGCTCGGTGTCGTTCCCATCTCCAAGCCAGTTCACCCCCACCTGTCACAAGTAACGTCGGGCATCTCTGTCAACATTGCCATCGTGGCACCCTGCGGGTAGTTGAGTACCTTTCTCCCGCCCAGGTTTCCGCCTGCTTCGATGCACCTCAACGGGAGAACTCTTCATGACCCCAGTCCACTCCGTTTCCGACCCTATCCCCTTGCCTCTTACAGCGCGCTGCCGGTTTCAGCGAAGCCACAAGTGTCCGCAAACTCACCCGCTGCGCCCATCCATGCCCTTACTTCCTCCTCGGTGTAGCTTTCCCCGAGTACTCGCGATAACCATTCCTGCTTGCTTACTCAGGGCCCGCTCTCGTCCAAGCGCTTACCTGAACTCTTCCCCACCCCCGGACAACATCCATTTCTGATTCAAAACCCATAGTCCTTGCTGGCGGCTTCGCTCAACCGACTCTATCGCAAGTGCTCAGGCCATCACGGTGGGTGCCTATACCTAACCGCGCGTCTTGGCCTGAGCACATGCGATAGAGTCCTAGTAGGTTACACTCAATGACCAGCGGTCAAAACGTGCACTGGTCTCAACAACTGACCCGCGCCGCACCTACCGCACGGATGAACCAGAGCGGCACATTTCCTGACGTGGAGTACAATTCTGTTCCGTCCATGTCCGACGTCGATATCAAATCCTTCCGATCTGTATTTCACGGTCAGATTTTCGAGCCAGCGGATGTCGGGTACGACGAGGCCCGTCAGATCTGGAATGCAAGCGTCAGCAAACATCCTGGGGTGATCGCTCGGTGCTCCGGCCTTGCTGACGTGATTGCCGCGATTAATTTTGGACGCGCAAATAATCTGCCGACGGCGATTCGTGGTGGCGGGCACAACGTAGGCGGTCGTGCGATCTGCGACGACGGTTTGGTGATCGACCTGTCCCGAATGACATCCGTTTTCGTGGATAATGCGACCCGCAGAGTTCGAGCCCAAGGTGGAGCGACTCTTGGGGATATTGATAGAGAAACGCATGTCTTCGGGCTTGCTGTCCCCTGTGGCATCGTGTCCAAGACTGGTATTGGTGGCCTCACTCTCGGAGGTGGTGTTGGCTGGCTGATTCGTAAATACGGGATGTCTATCGACAATCTGTTGTCTGCGCAGGTGGTCACAGCCGAGGGCAAAGTGCTCACTGCCAGCGCTTCTGAAAACGACGATCTCTTTTGGGCGCTCCGCGGCGGAGGTGGAAATTTCGGCGTTGTCACTTCTTTCGAATTCCAGGCCCATCCGGTTGCGACCGTCTTGGGCGGCCTTCTCCTCTATCCTCGGGCGATGGCCATCGACGTGATCCGCCACTTCCGTGATTACATGGCGTCTGCTCCGGACGAACTCACGGCCTACGCCGCTCTCCTTCACGGTCCGGATGGTTCTCCGCTGGTTGGAGTGATCCCTTGCTATTGCGGCAATGTCGCCGATGGGGAACACGTCCTGCAACCTCTGCGCAAGTTCGGTAGCCCCATTCTTGATGGTATCCAGGCCATGCCCTATCCCGCGATGCAGTCGCTGCTTGACCCGTCGTTCCCCGACGGGAATCGCAATTATTGGAAGTCCACGCTGCAACGGGAATTGTCAGACGATGCGATCTCTGCGATTGTCGAGCACGCCAACCGGCTGAGTTCTCCTCTTTCCTTTATTGTTTTCGAATATTACGGCGGCGCCGCAGGCCGGGTTTCGAGCGAAGCTACCGCATTCCCGCATCGCCATCTGCCGTGGGATATCTTGTTTCTTGCCCAGTGGACCGATCCCGCGCAGACGAACCTGCACCGCGACTGGGCGCGATCCGGCGAGGAAGTACTACGGCCTTTCTCGGAGAACGCACACTTGCTCTCTGCGCTCGACGTCGAGGCCGAAGACGTCGTTAAGACAGCATTCGGTACGAACCTGCCGCGCCTGGCTGAAATCAAAAAGAAATACGATCCCACCAATTTCTTCCGTGTGAATCAAAATATAGCCCCGGGAACTGAATCAGCAGCGTGAGTACTCCCTCGATGGCTACAATTTCGCGCCCTTCTTCAAGGGTGAAGTCGCCGAAGGGCCGCACCGTGAGTTCTTCTACTTCAGTGACAATGCCGATCTGATGGCGCTCCGGTACAACGCCTGGAAGGTCAGTTTCAAAACCATCCAGGGCAACCTCTTCACTGGCAAGGAAGATTCGACGAACGTCCCATTAGTGACTAACCTGCGGCAAGATCCGTGGGAGCGCTACCACAGTGAATCGCTGATTTACGGCCGCTGGTGGGGCGATAAGTTATGGACAATGATTCCCGCCGTAGCAATCGTGGGACAGTTCCTTGCAACGTTTAAAGAATATCCACCCAGTCAGGTATCGGGCTCGCTTAGCGTAACCCGGTTTCTCGAAGCCATCCAGTCTGGAGCCGCGGGTAGTGGCAAATGATGCGACTGGCTAAATAGAGTTGGTTGATTCCGCGGGAAGACTGTCTTCGCTGATTCCTGATCCTGCGGCTTTGGTGTCCCCTTGCATCGAGGCGGCCGCCGGTTCGGGCCCTGCCTAACCTAACTTAAATGTTAGGGCGAAGCGCTTTTGTTTGAGCTTGCGAATCCTACCCGAAGCACCGTCCAGGCGCTACGCGGCGGTTCCTGATGACGCTCGCCGCCGCACGATCTCTTCGTAGAGCTGCCAGAATCTCTGCACTTCGGTATCGTTCAGCCCTTCACTACGAGCGAGGGCGATCACGCGAGCCAGAGCCTGCTTCAACTCCTGATCTGTATAAGCGGCTGGGTCTGTCGTTGGATCGGTCATGTTCTCCCTCCTGGGCGGAGTGCAGGTCCTTCATCGTATGCACTTAGGTGGCCTCGGCATCGCGATACGCGACTTAATTGTGTGGATAAGTCAGAAAGCAAGTCCGGCAACGCAGGAACTAGCGGAAGGTGACGTTTACTCGTCCTTGAAGTGCTGCAATAGTATCCACTTTCGAAGTTCCGAGGTCCCGTGAAACAGGTGCTCGGTGCTCACGTCGCCGGCCTTGTCCCCGACCATGAAAACGAGCCAGCCCGTCATGCTGGGTTTGTCCCCCAATTCACTGGGCAGCGCTGGGTCGGGAGCGTCCACGTCTGGACCGACAAAAAGCCAACCACCAGGCGTGACCGTTGCATGTTTTGACAACCACTGTTCTGCGCAGACCACAACTGCCCGCATAGTTCCCACACTGCGGTCGACATCCGGCCACGTAAGTTTGCGCTCAATGACCATGGTCGACCAACCCTGTTTGGTGAGTTCAATGGCGAGCGGAGTCATGTCCACAGACTCCTCAAGTTCCGAACCTACTAATGTCGAAAACGAAAACACAGTTGCATGGCTCGGCGTGCTGGAGTCAGGTATGGCTGCCGTTGCCTTCACTAGCCCGTGAGCAGACGGCAACGTGACGTCGTAAATCGTGGACCCCAACTTGTGCTCGATAACTTGACTGGTCGCTTGCGGGCAAACTGATTGACCTACGACAGAAGCTGAGAGGACAAGTAAGGCGATACTCACCAAGACGGTTCTCATACCCAGCCTCCTGATGTTGCTAGAAGTATCCCATTGGCCTGAGAACGCTGGCAAGGTGAAACGCCGGGAGTCGCCGGTTGACGAAAAATCACTCAGAACCGTCCACCGATCCCTGACCTTTGGCCGTTGCTTTTATGAGACGATAAGTCCAGCCCATGATTCAGCTCTCCGGCGCCGGAAAACGTTTCGGCCACAAACTCCTCTTCGAAAACGCGGACTGGCTCATCACGAACCACGACCGCATCGGCCTTGTCGGTGGCAACGGCACCGGCAAGTCCACGCTGATGAAGATCCTCGCGGGGATGGACACGTTCGACTACGGCAGCCTCGTCGTAGCGAAGGGCACCTCCGCCGGATATCTTCCCCAGGACGGACTCACGCTCTCCGGCCGCTCGGTTTTTGCCGAGTGCATGTCAGTCTTCGACGATTTGCGCGCCATGGAAACGGAACTGGAATCGCTTACCCACAGCATGGCGGAACTCGACCACACCAGCCCGGAATACTCCGCCGTGGCCGACCGCTACCACCGCGTGGAACACGAGTTTCGCACTCGTGACGGCTACTCGATCGAGGCGGAGGTCGGACGAGTGCTGATGGGACTGGGCTTCACCAAAGAAGACTGGCCGCGCCTGACTGATGAATTCTCTGGCGGATGGCAGATGCGACTCGCGCTCGCCAAGCTTCTGCTGCAGCAACCGAACTTGCTACTGCTCGATGAACCCACCAACCATCTCGATCTCGAGGCCCGCAACTGGCTGGAAGAATATCTGCAGAGCTATCCGCATGCCTTCGTCCTGATCTCGCACGACCGCTACTTTCTCGATGTCACGGTCAACAAGATCGCGGAAATCTGGAACAAGCGCTTCTGGTTCTACACGGGAAACTACGACAAGTTCCTCGCGCAGAAGACGCAGCGCAATGAGCAACTGACCGCTGCATACCGCAACCAGCGCGACCGTATCGAGCAGTTAGAAGTTTTCATCAACCGCTTCCGCTACCAGGCCACGAAAGCGAAGCAGGTGCAGAGCCGCATCAAGGAACTGGAAAAGATCGAGCGCATCGAGATTCCGCCGGAAGAGAAGACCATCCACTTCTCGTTCCCGCAGCCCAAGCCCAGCGGGCGCATTGTGGCCGAGTTCGAGGGCGTGGCCAAGAGCTATCCGGGCAAGAACGGCGGTGCTGACAAAGAAGTCTTCCGCAACGTCGACTTCATGATCGAGCGCGGAGACCGCATCGCCCTGGTCGGCGTCAACGGCGCCGGCAAGTCCACGCTGATCAAACTGCTGGCCGGTACCGAAAAGGTCACGCACGGCGAATACCGCCTCGGCCACAACGTGGAAGCCGACTACTTTGCGCAAGACCAGTACAAGGAACTCGATCCCGACGCGCGCATTCTCGATGACCTCGGAGATGCCTCTCCCGGTTCCGGCGAAACCGAACTGCGCAGCCTGCTCGGCTGTTTCTTGTTCTCGGACGAAGACGTGTTCAAGAAGATCGGCGTCCTCTCGGGCGGCGAGCGCGGACGCTACGCCCTGCTGCGCCTGCTGCTGCATCCTGCAAACTTCCTGCTGCTCGACGAGCCGACCAACCACCTCGACCTGCGCGCCAAAGATGTGCTGCTCGAGGCGCTGGTGAAATACACCGGCACGGTTGTCTTCGTCTCACACGACCGCTATTTCATCGACAAGCTGGCCACGCGCGTCTTCGAAGTGGGAAGCGGAAAAGTCGAAGTCTTCCCCGGCAACTACGAAGACTATCTCTGGCGCAAACAGGGGGGACAGCACGTCGCACCCACGCTCGATGATGTTCCCGGCGTGAAGGCTTCGCGAAACGAACCGGCACCCACGCCAAAACCCGCTACCGCCACGCCCGCAAATGGAAATGGATCCGGCGATCCGGCCGAAGCGAAGAAACGCCTGAATCCCATCAAGCGGAAGCAGATGGAAGACCGCGTCCACGAGCTCGAGGAAGAAATCAGCCAGACCGAAGATGCGATCGCGCGCCTGGAAACCGCGCTGCAAAACTTCGTCAGCGCCGACGAGACCCATCGGCAGTCGCTGGAACTCGGACAGCACAAGGCCCGTCATGCCGAGCTGATCAAGGAATGGGAAGATATGGCCGAAGCCCTGCAGGGGTCCGACTAGCGAAAATCTCCTCCGCACCCGGACACCACCTTCCGTAATCTCTCTCCCGCGCTTACCCCTGTGCGATATTCAGGGTGGCCAAGTGGCCAGCAACTGCCGCAGGCCACAAATTTCAAGACCAACCGCAGGAATAGGTGCCAGGGACCGAAGGGCGAGGCGCCGCGCGGGAACCCAAGGAAGGTCGCATGCTTCAGTCGTCGGAGAACTCATTCAATAAGACCGGCTCGCCGGTCCCCAACCCCAACTCTTATAACCCCGTCAAAACCGTCACCGCTCCCGTGGATCAGGCCACCATCGGCCGCACTTTGGTCATCAAGGGTGAAATCAGCGGCTCCGAGGCTCTCTACATCGACGGCCGCATCGAAGGCAAAATCAATATGCCCGAGAGCCGGGTCACCATCGGCCGCAACGGCAAAGTTGACGCCAGCATCCAGGCTCGCGAAGTTGTGGTCATGGGAAAGGTGACCGGCAACATCGAGTGCAGCGACCGCGTCGACATCCGCGCCGAAGGTTCGGTTGCCGGCGACATCTCCACCGTGCGAATCAGCGTCGAAGATGGCGCCTCGCTCAAGGGTGGAATTCAGGTTCGCAACGAAGGCAAGCAGAACGCGCAGCCGAAGGCAGCCGAGGCTCCCAAGGCATTGGCTGCGACAGCTAGCGCGTAATTGGCAGGCCAAACGTCTGGGGTAAATGAGGGGCACGCTCACGCGCGCCCCTCTCGTTTTCCGCTCCAACTCTTCATCGCATTGGGCTTATGTCATTTGTACGTACATAGTAGTACGTATGATGGCCAGCCGCACTTGAGTTCGCGCGGTTTTCGCAGCACGCAAAAGACGGTCCTGCTCCCCTCGCAGAATACCCTTTGCGGGGCCGACAACGGCCCTTGCAGCGACGATCGACCTCGGGGACGAAGAATGTATCCGACGCGGGAAAAAGAAGAGCCCTTGAGCTTGCCAGGGCCGTTCTACCACTTTTCAATCACTTACACGAAGACTCAACGACTTACGGTATTTAGAAGCCGTCTGATAAATCGGTTTTGAAAGGGCGCGGCTTTCAGCCGCGCCGCACGAGCTAACAAAAGACGCGGGCTTTAGCCTCTGAGGGAGGCTCTCCCTCTTTTGGTCATTATGAGATGGCTTCGGAGCAGTGAAAATTCGCGAGGGGAAAAGTCATTTCTTCTCCGCAAGCCGCAAATCCAACGCCGCCGAATTCATGCAATAGCGCAACCCCGTGGGCGCCGGACCATCCTCAAACACGTGCCCCAGATGCGCATCGCACTTGGCGCAGCGCACTTCGGTCCGCACCATCCCGTACTGTGTATCTCGATGCTCGACCACTCCGCCGCCCTCCGCCGGCTTGGTGAAACTGGGCCATCCGGTCCCAGAATTGAACTTTGTTTGCGAATCAAACAGCGGCGATCCGCAGCACACGCAGTGATACATCCCCGGCTCTTTCGTGTTCCAGTATTTGCCGGTAAACGCACACTCGGTGCCCGCCTCGCGAGTCACGTGATATTGCTCGTCGGTAAGCTGCTTCTTCCAGTCAGCTTCTGTCTTCACGATCTTTTCTGCCGTCTTTTCGGCCATAATTAACTCCCAGTTTCATGATTTAAGTCTGCAATGATTGGATGACTCTGGCCCGCAAAAGTGACACGCGCGGATTGTGCATTCTCACTGCTGCGAGTGACCTGCGGACGAGGAATTCGCTATTTTGGAAAACACCAAAGCGAGTCCCTCATAGAACGCCAGAGCTCCAACAATTAGGATTGTGGTCCCTAGGACGGTCACCGCAACAGGGCGGGGAGCAACCATATACAGCTCGAACCGATGCGCCTGATGCGCGAGGAACGCCTCTCTGCCTCGCGACCCCCAAGTCACATAATCATTGTGGATTATTGTGGATATATAGGCCGAACAAAATCCCTGATGCTGCGGCGGCGATGGCTTTCCCAACCAAGGTTTGCCTCAAAGTCTTCAGCTCCTTCCCAACACAAACGTCTCCTGATGAACCCAGCGGACTCTCGCTACCTGACTTCTTCCCCCACCTCTCGATACTTCCCCCGGAAGAACAGCAGCGGCTCGCCTTCCCGCACCACCACGTCCTCGACCTGGGCAATGAAGATGGTGTGATCCCCGGCCACTTGCGCCGAATCGAGGCGGCATTCCAGGTACGCGAGTGCGCCGTGCAGCATCGGAGTTCCGTGCTTGGTGCGATCAAAACGCGCGCCCGCCTCGGCCGCCGCTTTCTCATGCGTGCGCTCGGCGCGTGCGTAGTACTCCGAGATCGCCCGCTGACCTTCGCTCAGCACGTTGATCCCGAAGCGCTTCTTGGTGTGGAGGTGGGTATGAGTGCGCGTACTGTGGTCGACGCAGACCAGCACCAGCGGCGGATCGAGCGACACCGAGGCGAACGCGTTGGCGGTCATACCGTGCACCTCGCCCTCAAGGTCGACCGTAATGATCGTCACCCCGGTGGCGAAGCACCCCATCGCTTTGCGAAATTCCAGAGAATTCAAGGTCATCGTTGCTTCTGTGCTCTTGCTTCTGTGTGGGGCCGGTTCTTTGGCCCGGCCGCGGCCCGGAGGGCAGTGGTTTCTTTCAGCCACAAATGCAGCTTTCAAGCAAACCCCGCGGCGCTCCGCGCCGCGACCGGGTCGAAGACCCGGTCCCACACAAACACAATCCCACCCTTACCATCTACACGAACCATCCCACGCGAACCGCTACAGTACCACGACACGTTGTATCATTCGATGGACGTGACCGTCACCTCCATCGCGCCTGCCGTACCCATCTCTCGGGGAGAAGCCCTGCACCTGATCGGCTGCTCCGACGACGATCTCCCCGAGCTGCTCGCCGCCGCCCGCGACGCCAAAGAACGATTCAAGCCCGGCATCATCACATACTCGCGCAAGATCTTTCTGCCACTGACCAACCTGTGCCGCGACTACTGCGGATACTGCACCTTCCGCCGCGATCCCGGCGATCCGGGCGCGCACACCATGACTCCCGACGAAGTCCTTTCGGTCGCCCGCGCCGGCGAACAACTCGGATGCACCGAAGTTCTCTTCAGCCTTGGCGACAAGCCTGAATTGCTCTTCCCCGAGATGCGCGAAACGCTCCGGCACCTCGGCTACAAGTCGACGCTGCACTATCTCGAAGCCATGTGCGAACTGGTGCTGCGCGAGACCACCTTGCTTCCGCACCCGAACCCCGGCCTGCTTAGCGCCGAATGGATCGCCCGGCTCGCCGCCGTTTCCCCCAGCGTGGGCCTGATGCTCGAAACCACGAACTCTGCACTGCTGGCCCCCGGCGCGGCACACGACAACGCTCCCGACAAGGTCCCGGCCAAGCGCCTGCGCACCATCGAAGACGCGGGTCAGCAGGGCGTCCCCTTCACCACGGGCCTGCTGATCGGCATCGGCGAGTCGCTCGAAGACCGCGTCGACACGCTGCTCGCGCTTCGCGATATGAATGACCGCTACGGCCATATCCAGGAAGTCATCGTGCAAAACTTCCGCGCGAAGCCCGCGATCCCCATGGCAAATTGGCCCGAGCCCGCCCGCGGCGAGATGCTGCGTGCCGTGGCGGTAGCTCGATTGTTACTCCCCAACGTCAATATTCAGGCTCCGCCCAACCTCTCCGCACCTTACTATGATGATTTGGTGGACGCCGGCATCAACGATTGGGGAGGAGTGTCGCCATTGACGCCTGACTTCATCAATCCGGAAAGGCCCTGGCCGCACCTGGAGCAGCTGCGCCTGCGCACCGAGGCCAAGGGATTCACGTTGCAGCAGCGTCTTCCGGTGTATCCCGAGTTCCTTCCCGCCCTGACCGCCAAACCGGGCTTGCTGTCAGAAAAACTGCGCGCCGCCGCCGACGATCGCGGCCTGGCACGAACGAAGAGGGCCGCTTGATGGAGCCGAAAAGATGATCTGCGTCCTCAGCGGCGGCACCGGTGGCGCGAAGTTCGTCGACGGACTCCGCCAGGTCATGCCCGCCGAAGACATCACTCTGGTCGTGAACACCGGGGACGACTTGCTCTGGTGGGGACTCTACGTCTCGCCCGACATCGACTCGATCACTTATGTGCTCTCGGGCATGCTCAGCCGCGAGCGCGGATGGGGCGTAAAGGGCGACACCTTCCTCTGCCTTCAGGCCATGGGACAACTCGGCGAGCCCACATGGTTTCACACCGGTGACCGTGACCTCGCCATGCACCTGCTGCGTTCGCGTCTGCTGGCCGAGGGCAAGACCCTTTCCGAAGCCACTGCAGTCATCTCTGAAAAACTCGGAGTAAGAGCACGCGTTCTCCCCATGAGTGACTCGCGCGTCGAGACCCGCGTGGATACGCCCGCAGGCGAACTCAGCTTTGAAGAGTACTTCGTGCAGCGCTGGTATCAGGACCCTGTGAACTCCGTACGCTTCGCGGGTGCGTCCGACGCGGAACCCGCGCCAGGCGTGATCGATGCCATCGTTTCGGCCGACGCTGTCTTGATTGCGCCGAGCAATCCGATCACGAGCATCGGCCCGATTCTCGCGGTGCCCGGCATTCGGGACGCGCTGCAGCGGGCTCACGGAAAGATTGCCGCCATCAGTCCCATCGTCGGCAATGCTCCAGTCGCCGGCCCGGCCGGAATTCTAATGGCCGCGCAAGGGCTTCCCTGCTCGATCGTCGGTGTCGCACAAGCTTATGAAGATTTTCTCGACGTGCTGATCTGCGACACGCGCGATTCCCGCCCTGCCGAGACGCTCCGCAAAAACGGCCTTCGCGTGCAGTGCACGCAGACCATCATGCGCAGCCCCGAAGACAAAGCGGCCCTGGCGCGAGAGGCCCTCTCGTTCGTTCATCCGGTTCCGCGCGCAGGCAATCAGCCGATTCATCACGGCGCTGCGGCGCGCCATCTGGATCCCCAGCCGTGATTCTCGTTCCCATCAAGAACACGTCCTCGGCGAAACAACGCCTCGCGGCCGTTCTAGACCAGCCTTCGCGTACCGCCTTGGCGCAAGCCATGATCTACGACGTGCTCACCGCCCTGCACAACTGGAATACCCGCCCGCCGGTTGCAGTCGTCACGAGTGATCCTTATGCGGTGACGCTGGCGAAGGAGTATGGTTTCGAAGTCATCCCTGACCCCGACAATCCCGGAGAAACCGGCGCGATCGAGATGGCGACCCGCGTCTGCGTCGAACGCGGCGTTGACAGCACGCTGGTGATCCCCGCCGACATCCCGCTGATCGAGGTGTGGGAGTTGGAAGAAATTCTGAAGCATGCGCCGACCGAAGGCAGCGTGCTGGTCCCCGCGGCCGATGGACGCGGCACCAACGCGGCCTTCCGCCGTCCGGCAAACCTGTTCCCACTCCGCTTCGGCAATGATAGCTTCAAGCCGCATCACGCCGCCGCTCAAGCGACGGGTAAGCCGTGCGTCGTGCTGAACTTTGCCGGGATTGCGCTCGACGTGGACAATCCGGAAGACCTGCAGCGACTAATCTCCGTCCCCGGCGAAACCCGCGCCCAAAGACTGGCCCGCGAATATGCTCGGGTACAGGTTTTTCCTCCCGACCAACCCCGAACCGGTACGGAGTGAGGCGCCAGGCCCCGGCGCGTAAGATTGTTTTATGAACAAACCTCGCGGCCCCAGGAAGAAATCAGCCGCAAATCGTCGGAAGAGTGCAACCCACGGCCCTTCGGCTCCGCTCAGGGTAAAGTCTAGCCGTGGGTTAGCGGCCAAGGATTCACCAGCCCCGAAGCGGCGAAAGAAACACAAGCCAACTCCGCCCGATGAACTCCGCCTGATCTCGGTCCCGCTCGAAGACGAAATCCAACCCGGCGATTCCCTCGCCGACAAACTGCTTACAGCTCTCCGCCAACGCCGCCTCCGGTTTCAACCTGGCGACATCCTCGTCGTGAAACACAAAATCGTTTCCAAATCCGAAGGGCGCGTGGTCGATCTGGCCACAGTCCATCCATCCAACGAATCCGTTGCGTGGGCGAAACAATACGCGCTCGATGCCCGTGTGATCGAACTAGCGCTGCGCGAGAGCCGCGCCGTCATCCGCCGGAAAAACGGAGTCCTCATCACCGAGACGCATCACGGCTTCCTCTGTGCGAACAGCGGTGTCGATGTTTCCAATGTGAACGGCGGCACGCACGCCCTGTTGCTGCCCGAGGACTCTGACCGCTCCGCTGCCAACCTGCGCAGCGCTCTCAAGAAGCAAACGGGCCTTGCGATCCCCGTCATTATTACCGACAGTTTCGGACGCCCCTGGCGCGAAGGGCTGACGGAATTCGCCATCGGCATCGCCGGGATGAAGCCTCTGCGCGACGACCGCGGCCGCCGCGACTCCCACGGATATACGCTGAAAGCCAGCGTTGAGGCCGTTGCCGACGAACTCGCCTGCGCTGCCGGGCTCGTCTGCGGCAAACTGAATCGCGCACCTGCCTGCATCGTCCGTGGATTCCGCTACGATCCGGGCCCGGGCACCTTCCGCGACCTCCTGCGTCCCGCAGCCGGCGATCTATTCCGCTGACCGTCTCCCAAGATTCTCATCGCCAAGCATGTCATCCTGAGGAGAGCGATAGCTCTCCGAGGGACCTTACGATGCCCAGCGGTTGATTGTGCTGCCGGCGAAACACCTGGACGTATGCAGCATGGGCATACCCGTCACGGCATCAAGCTTTCATCCGCCGTAGGGTCCCTCAACCCAGCTGCGCTGGGTCTCAGGATGACGTCGCTTTTGTGGCTCCGAACGGATAGAGCTACACTGTACCGACGGGAGAACATCGTGCACCGCAAACTTTCTGACTCAGAACTGGAATCCTTCCCTTCCCTCGACTGGTCTGACATCGCTCCGCGCCTGACTCCCGCACTACGCTCTTCGCTAGAGAGAATCCTAGAAACTCAAAACGGCGCCGACCTGTCGCTGGACGAGTCCTATGCACTCGCCGACACCGAAGGCGACGATCTCTTAGGCCTGCTCGTGGCCGCAAACATGTTGCGCGCAGAACTCGCCGGCAACATCGTTACCTACGTGGTGAACCGCAACATCAACTTCACCAACATCTGTTTCGTGGGATGCAAGTTCTGCGCCTTCAGCCGGGGCCCCCGCGAGTCCGACGCATACTTCCACTCTCTCGACGATATGGCTCGAAAGGCTGTTGAAGCCTGGGAACTTGGCGCGACTGAAGTCTGCATTCAGGGCGGATTGCCACGCGATCTCCCCAAGTTCTACTACCGCGATATTCTGCGTGCAGTGAAGAACTCCGTCCCGCGCATGCATATCCATGCGTTTTCGCCGATGGAAATTGTCTATGGCGTCGAACTCACCGGCATGCCGCTGGCCGATTATCTATCCATGCTGCGCGATAATGGCCTGGGGACGCTGCCCGGCACCGCCGCTGAAATTCTAGACGACGAGATCCGCCACATCCTGTCGGCCAACAAGCTTTCCACAGCGCAATGGATCGAAGTCATCCGCACCGCGCACGGCTGCGGCATTCGCTCGACTTCGACTCTGATGTATGGACACACCGAAACCCCCGCGCACTGGGTGCGCCAGATGCGCCTGTTGCGCGACATCCAGTCCGAGACCGGAGGCTTCACCGAATTCGTTCCGCTCGGCTTCGTCCACCAGAACACGCTGCTCTTTCATCAAGGACTCGCACGCACCGGACCAACGCTGGCCGAGCATCTCAAGGTTCATGCGCTGGCTCGCCTGCTGCTCGCCGGATCCATCAATAACATTCAGGTTTCGTGGGTGAAGTTGAACCGCCGCCTCTCGCAGCTTTGCCTGCACGCTGGCGCCAATGATTACGGCGGCACTTTGATGGAAGAAAATATTTCGCGCGAGGCGGGGGCGACCGCAGGTCAGTACACCAGCCCCGAGGACTTTCAGGCACTGATTCTGGAGATGGGCCGCATTCCCGCCGAACGCAATACCACCTACTCCCGCATTAACATTAAGTTTCCATTGAATGAACAGGAGTGCATCGCCGAACAATCGCTCGAGGCAGAATTCGCATGAGTGAAAGCCCCTCAGGCGGCCGCCCGATCGCCGTGATTGGTGGAACCGGTCCCGCCGGCATGGGACTCGCCCTGCGCTGGGCGCGCGCGGGAGAAACCATCATCATCGGCTCGCGTGACGCGCAGCGCGCACAGAAGGCAGCTGACGCCATTCGGGAGAAAGTTGGAAGCCAAGCCAACGTCTCGGGCATGGACAACGCAGCAGCCTGCGCAGCCGCCGACATCCTGATGCTGACCGTTCCCTTCGAAGGGCAAGCCTCCCTGCTGAAGCAACTCAAGCCCGCAATGACCGAGGGCAGCATCCTCATTGACGCCACCGTCCCTCTGGCGGCTAGCGTGGGAGGACGCGCTTCGCGCACCCTCGGCGTCTGGTTGGGTTCCGCCGCTCAGCAGGCTGCCGAACTGGTGCCCAAAGAAGTCAGCGTAGTGGCCGCTTTCCACAACGTGTCCGCCGAACTGCTCTACACCGAGGCTCCGCTCGACTGTGACGTGATCGTCTGCAGTAACGATTCCGACGCCGCGCAACTCACCCGCGAACTGGCGGCCAAGATTCCTGGCGTCCGCGCCGTCGACGGCGGCCCGCTCGAAAACGCCCGGATCGTCGAGCAAATCACTGCTCTGCTCATCGGCATGAACATCCGCCACAAAGGCCACGCCGGAATCCGCATCACCGGCCTGCCGCCGAGCGCTTACCGCTAACGTCAAGGAGCCCCTCGGTTGAACCAGAACAAGCACCTCGACGCTGCCTGGCAATATCACACCGGCACGAAGCATTCGCAACTGAGCGTGAGGACCAGCCCGCATTTTCTGGACTGGGAGAACAAGCCGCTTCTTTTCAAGATTTATCCGACGCTCGAAGTCCTGCGCTTGCCTCGAGATTTCCGCGAGACCGGCCGCGCCGCTCTCGACGCCATTGCAACTCCCGGGCAACCAGCATCAGCTGAGGCGGTTCCCGATCTCGAAACGCTGGCGCAACTCCTCTTCTTTTCCGCTGGGGTCGTTCGGAGCAAGCGACAGGAGCAGATGGAGATCTTCTTTCGCGCCGCGGCCTGCACCGGCGCTCTTTACGAAATCGAGCTGTACGTCGTCTGCACCGATCTCCCGGGCAGCAAGGATTCTGCCGGCCTTGCGGCTGGTGTCTATCATTTCGGTGTCGCCGAGTTCGGCCTGCGCCAGTTGCGGGCCGGTGACTTCCGGCAGACACTGGTCGAGGCCACCGGCGGCGATCCGTCGATTGCACATGCTCCCGTGACCATCATCTGTACCGGCACTTACTGGCGCAATGCCTGGAAATATCGCTCCCGCACTTATCGCCACTTCGGATGGGACAACGGCACCATCCTTGCCAATCTTCTGGCGATATCGGAGGGATCGAGGCTGCCTGCCAGGGTTGTGACCGGATTCGTCGACTCGCAGATCAATGAGTTGCTTAGCCTCGACACCAAACGTGAAGTGGCGTTCTCGCTGGTTTCGATTGGGCATCTGCACGCGACTCCGCCCAGCTCGCCGAAAATTCCTCCGCTCAATCTTCCGATCGTTCCCTATTCGAAAGAGGAGGTCGATTATCCTGCGATGCGGAGGATGCACGAGGCCTGTTCGCTTGATTCAGCGAGCGAGGTCACAGCCGAGCGGGGCAAGCCGCCGTCGAGCGACGCTCCTGCGCCCAAAGGAACCGTAGCATCACTACAACTGCCCAACGGACCGATCCCTGACGACTCCATTGAGAAGGTGATCTCGCGACGCGGTTCCACCCGGCAGTTCTCGCGCGAATCTATTACCCTGCCGCAGCTCTCCCTCATTCTCGATCGTGCCACGCGAGGCATTCCCTCCGACTTTCTCGATTCCTCCGGAAGTCACCTCAACGATCTCTACCTGATCGTGAACAACGTCGACGGCCTGGCCGCCGGAGCCTACTTCTATCACTGGAAGACGAAGGCTCTCGAACTGCTGAAGCCCGGAGACTTTCGCGACAAGGCTGGCTTTCTAGGCCTCGAACAACAACTGCCCGCCGATGCCGCCGTCGATGTCTTTTTCCTCGCCGACTTGAAGAAAATTCTGGAGCGCTATGGGAACCGCGGATACCGTGCCGCGCAACTGGAAGCGGGCATTCTGGGTGGCAAGCTTTACCTCGCCGCGTATGCCCAGCGCCTCGGCGCGAGCGGCCTGACGTTTTACGACGATGACGTCGTCAGCTTCTTCTCGCCACACGCGAAAGGCAAGAGCGCGATCTTCCTGGTCGCCCTCGGCCGCAGCGCACTCCGCAAATAGGTAATCGGCTTGGTCGTGGGTCAGTTCGGAGATCGTGCTTCTACGAAGCGGATTGACAAGGGGCTATCCCGAAAGCACTCGGGCAAGGAGTAAGCTGATCGCTCATGAGTGCTCTGTCTGTTCACCTTGAAAGGCTTCTTGATTGGCTAGGAAGCATTGGGCTCCGCCCGCCATCCCGAGATGTGCGAATCGTCGAGATTGGTTCTGAAATTGGCACTCCTCATGTTCGGCGCGAAGCGCTTCATAGGCCGTTGGAGTACGAAGCAAGATTCGAGGAGCTATTATGGGCGGGGTATCGGTGGCTAAACATTTCCTGCTACGGAGTTCACGATGGCTTATTGATTGTGGCGATCGAGATCCCCAGTCCAAGCCCGCCCAGTCCGGGACATGCTACCCCCGTCAATCTCTCTGGTCCAGCACCTATCGTGCTTGAGCATGAATGGAGAGTCGATTCGATTCTGACAATCGTCTAGTGCCTGCGGAATCAGGACCCAGTCCCATCGGTCTATGTCGGCGCTTCGTCATTTCCCAGTAAGCCGCGAAGTGCTATGCTGTCGCGCATGGACAACCGTTCAATCAGCGATGTCGGTGGAACTTCCGGTGGGCTGGGCCAGTTTCTGCTCGGTTTTGCTATGGCGTGCATCGGCGGCTTCCTCATCACCAATCAAGTCACTGTGGTGAGTTCCTACTGGAATTTCTGGGGAGGCAACAGCTTCGGCGTCACACTCCTGCCGATGCTGTTCGGTGTAGCGATTCTTTTCTGGAGCGGCAAAAGCACCGTTGGATGGATCCTGACCGTTGCTGGAGCCCTGTTCATTTTCGCGGGCATCATCGCCAACATGCATATCTACTTTCGCGGAGCCAGCCTTTTTAACACCATGGTAATGCTGATCCTGCTGGTGGGAGGACTGGCGCTGGTGGCGCGCTCTCTGCGGCCCCATCACCCGAAAGTCAGCCAATAAATCACGATCCGCAAATTCTGCAAAATTGCTTTGCGAAGTGCAATATTCTGTGCCCATCGTCACGTTGACATCACCCCCTTCAGGCCATAGCATCCTCTGTGAAACCGTCGCGGGACCAGACCCGCGGAATGGTTGCCGTTGGTAGAGCAGGTACCCATCCCCACGCGACGCTATAACGAGACGATCGTTTTCAGTAACATACGGACAAACACAGATTAGGAGCCGTACCGCCAGGGAACCGTCTGGCGGGAGTGTACGTAACAGAAGACATGGAGTGCGCGTTATGAGCAACAAATTTATCGACAGCATCAAGCACGTCATCATCGAGGACGACGATCCCAAGGCGGCTGGACAAACGCAGGCGCATTCGCAGCCCCACACGGAAGCAGCGCCTCCCGCCGCCGCGCCAGTCGCGGCTTCTACGGAGAACGTCTCCTATCGCCCGGCCACAGCGCCGCCGATGAGTGAAGAGACCGAACACGTCTACCAGCGCATTCTGGCGAAAACTAATTTCGACTCAACGCAAGTTGCCGTCACCATTCACAAGTATCTCGATCCGCTGTCGGCGATCCCTTCGCTGGACGAGCGCACCCGCTTCAAGACCGCGGTAATTCAGGCCAAAGCGCAGGAAGGCCTCTCGCAGGAAAAGATTCTCGCCACTTTCGACGGCCTGAAAGTTGCCCTGCAGAACGAGCAGGAATCGTTCGCCAACTCGGCGGCCGCGACCAAGCAGAGAGAAATTGACGACCGCCAGAAGAAGGTACAGGAAGTCACCGACGCGATCGCGCAGAAGCAGAAAGAAATCGCCCAGCTCCAGCAGCGCTTGTCGGACGTCACCACTGAACTGGTGGGAGCGCAGGGCAAGATTCAACGCGCCGAGTCGCAATTCGCGATCGCCGTCCAGCGGCGCGCCCTAGAAATCGATCAGGAGAAGGCCAAGTACGTCAGCCTTCTCCAAGGATGAAGAACAATGAGCATAACGCCTTCTACTCCTACGAATCTTGGCGATGAACTGAAGTCTTTCTGGTCGCGCCCCGAAGGCAAGACTGGAATGATTTTCATCGCGCTGGCGGCGGCTGCCGCGGTCTATGGCTGGGCCCAGATCGTGCCCTTTATCGTTTCGATGCTGGCCGATACGCTGCACATGATTTATCTGGCGGCGATGATCGCCGCGGTGCTGTTTGTCGTTTTCAGCAGCCGCACCCATCTTCTGTTCCGCCTGCTCATGCGATGGATTACCGGGATGATCATCAACATCGATCCCATCGGAATCCTCAAAGATCATCTGTCGCAGATGCGCAAGCGTCGCGACGTGATGTCGCAGCAGATCTCGAACGTCAGCGGGCAGATTCAGTACCTGAAAAACGTCATCGACAAGAACCAGGCGATGGCGAACGAAAACATGCGCCTGGCGGCCCACGCCAAGAAGCTCGCGACCAGCACCGCGGACCAGAACGAACAGCTCCGCATGGCGCTGCAGATGAAGGCCAAGGCGAATCAGGCGGGGCGCCTGCAGAAATCGAATCTCAGCTACCAGCAACTGCTCGGCAAGCTGCAGAACATCTACGACCTGCTCAGCAAGTGGGCGGTCCACATTGACTTCTACATCGAAGATACTGACAACGAAGTCAAGCAGGCGGAGATCGAGTACAAGACGATCAACGCCGCCTATCGCGCCTATCGCACAGCACTCGCGGTCATCAAGGGCACGGGCGACGAGAAAGAACTCTACAACCAGACTATGGAGCACCTGGCCGAAGAGGCCGGACGCAAACTCGGCGAGATGGAAGACTTCCAGCGCCTGGCGCAGAACTTCATGGACACGATCGACCTAGAAAATGGCGCGGTCGAGACCGAAGCTCTCGAGAAACTCGATGCCTACGAGCAGAAACTGCTCACCTCCGGCGCAACCGACACCGCATTTCTGCTGCCGGGCGCGACCGCAGCACCCGTGCCGGTTGCGGCTGGAAAGAGCGGCGGCGACGCTCCACCGGCGGCCAAAAGTGCAGGCGATTACGGAGACATGTTTAAGTAACGAGATTCGAAAACGCGAGTTATCCGGGAGGAAACAACAAGGCATGGCACATCTGAAGACTGGCCCGAAAATCATCCTGATCGCTCTGCTCGTCGTGGGTTTTGTGTTTGGTCTCCGCAAAGCCGCGGAACTTGGATGGATTCCCACGCCCGGCGTCATGAAGGCCCTGGTCCCCGAAAAAGCGGCGCTGCCGGACGTGAAAGAAGCGCTGGTGCAGAACGTAGAGCCAGTGGCGCTACCCGCCTCGACTGCCGCCAGCGTGCCCGCGACTTTGATTCGCGGCGAAATCTGGGAATGGAACGCTCAGATCAACATGATCTACGCCAACGGCGGGGCCAACACGACGAAAGGCTCGCTGATGGAAAAGCACGGCGTCAACCTGATGCTCGTCCGTCAGGATGACACCGGCAAAATGCAGGAAGACCTGATCGCCTGCGCCCGCGAGATCTCCAGCGGATCGTCGCAGTGCTCAAACGGCGCGAACTTTGTCGTCATCATGGGTGATGGCTCAGGACAGTTCCTCGCCGCTGTAAACCCGCAGCTCAAGAAACTCGGCAACGAATTCCAGGCCAAGGTGATCGGCGCAACCGGCTATAGCCGCGGCGAAGATTCGCTGATGGCTCCGCCGGAAGTGAAGAGCAATCCGCAGGCGGCGAAAGGCCTGCTGGTCGAAGGCGTGCTGCGTGACGGCGACTGGAATATCGCCCAGAAGTGGGAAGGCGACAACGGCATCAAGAACAATCCCGACGAGAAGACGTGGGATCCAGATGCAGTCAACTGGCTCAACGCCTCCGACTACAACGTGGCCGCCGCCGACTATGTTGCAGGCAAATGCGACGACCGCAAGGTCGTGAAAGATGGACATCTCACCGGCGAAACCAAACACGTCTGCGTGAATGCAGTCGTGACCTGGACGCCCGGCGACGTCACTATCGCCAAGGGCAAGGGCGGTCTGATCAAAGTCGTCAGCTCCAAGCAATATCGTTCGCAGATGCCCGCCGTCATCCTCGGTCCCAAGAACTTCTTCGAGCGCAATCGCGTCGAAATCGAAGGCATGCTCGCAGCCACATTCGAAGCCGGCGATCAGGTCAAGGCATTCGATCAAGTGCTGCACAAGGCGTCCGCCATCAGTGCCAAGGTTTATTCCGATCAGGATGAAGCCTACTGGTACAAGTACTACAAAGGCGTGACTGAGAGCGACGCGCAGGGACTGAAAGTGGACCTCGGCGGCTCGACCGTCAACAACCTGGCCGACAACCTCATTCTCTTCGGCCTCGAGCCTGGCACCAACGACAACTTCCGCTCCACCTACACCGTCTTCGGCAACATCGCGACCCAGCAATATCCAGCGTTGTTCAAGGGCACGCCGATCCCGGACGTGAAAGACATTGAAGACAAGTCTTACATCACGGGAGCGCAGGCGCGCATGAGCAGCGGCGGCGCCGAGGGTGAAGCGCCGCAGTACGCCGCCAATGAAAGTGGCCCGGTGGTTTCGAAGCGCTCCTATTCGATCAACTTCGATACTGGCAAGGCGACGTTCACACCAGAAGGCACGCGGACGATGTCGGAACTGAAGGACTCTCTTGCCATCACCGGCCTGTTCATTCAGGTTGACGGGTACACCGACAACACCGGCAGCGAGGGCGTGAATCAGGCGTTGTCAGATGCCCGCGCCGCTGCCGTGAAAGATTGGCTCCAGAAGCACGCACCGCGCAACTTCCCCGACAACCGCTTCAAGACTGTCGGGCATGGCTCGCAAAATCCTGTGGCAACCAATGACACGGCGGCCGGTAAGGCTGCAAACCGCCGCGTGGAAATTACGTTGTCCGGCAGCTAGATGCAATCGTTGAAGCTTGTCATTCCGAGGAGCGCAGAGACGAGGAATCTGCTGTCTGCCGGCAGCAAGGCAAAAGCAGATTCCTCGCTTCGCTCGAAATGACAAGGGAACTCTCGATATGACAAAGTGACGGATGGAAACGACCGCGGCAAACACAGATGAATGAGGCGATTGAGGTTTTCTTACCCAATCGGGTGATCTCCAAACAAACCGTCCGCTGGATGGTCGGCTTCCAGCTGGTTTTGTTGTTTTTCATCTGGGCTTTTTCGCCAACCGTCTTCCTGCCGAAGCCCAAAGAAGTCTGGCAGGCCCTGGGCGAAATGTGGATGGAGGGCCTGGGCGGCGAACTCATCACCAGCTTCATTCTGAATCTGGAGGCGATCGCCGTCGCCACCGTTCTGTCGCTTCTGATGGCCTACCTCACGGTCATCCCTTTCTTTCGACCGATCGTCACCCTGCTCAGCAAGCTGCGTTTCCTCTCCATGGTGGGCCTAACGTTTTTCTTCACCCTGATGGCCAGCACCGGGCATGAGTTGAAACTGTATCTGCTGGTTTTTTCTGTATCCGTTTTCTTTGTAACCGGCATGGCCGAGGTGGTCGCCAGCATCCCCAAAGAAAGGTTCGACCTGGCGCGCACGCTGCGCATGGGCGAATGGCGCGTCGTCTACGAAGTTGTCGTGGTCGGGCAGGCAGACAAGGCTTTTGAAGTCCTGCGCCAGAACGCCGCCATGGGATGGATGATGCTGACCATGGTCGAAGGCATCTCGCGCTCCGAAGGCGGAGTCGGCGCCATGCTGCTCAATCAGAACAAGCATTTCCATCTGAGCGCAGTGGTCGCGATTCAGTTGACCTTCCTGGTGCTCGGGTTGACGCAGGACTACGGCATCGGCTTGCTGCGCAATGTTTTCTGTCCGTACGCGGATCTGACTCTGGAGCGAAAGTAACACGACATCATGCCCACGTACACCTACGGAAAAACGCTGCTGAAAGTTGAGGACGTCTCCCTCGAATACGACGGCCGTCCCATCCTCAAACATGTCAGCGCGGAAATCAGAGACATCGTTTGTTCCGATCACGTGCAGGGCCAAGTCGTGGGATTTCTCGGCCCCAGCGGAATCGGCAAAACGCAGTTATTCCGCATCATCGCCGGGCTGAACAAGCCTACCTCGGGACGCGTCGCCATCAACGGGCAAGACCGCCCGGTAGAGGCCGGTCAGGTCGGCGTCGTCGCGCAGGACTATCCTCTGTTCGAGCATCGCACCGTGATGTCGAACCTGCTGCTGGCAGCCAATCAGAAGGAAAAAGACGACAAGACCGCGCGCGACAAAGTCCTTCAATACCTAACCGACTTCGATCTGGTCGACAAGGCGCGTCTTTACCCGGTTCAACTCTCTGGCGGACAGCGCCAACGCTGCGCCATCATCCAGCAAATCCTCTGCTCCGATCACTTCCTGCTGATGGACGAGCCCTTCAGCGGCCTCGACCTGCTCATGCTGGAAAAAACCAGCGAGTTAATCCAGAAGGTCGCCAACATGGATGAACTCAATACCATCATTGTGGTCACGCACGACATTACGGCCGCGGCTGCCGTCGCCGACCATCTCTGGCTGATGGGACGCGATCACGACGCCAAGGGCAATCCTCTGCCCGGCTCCCATATTGTCGAGACCTACGACCTGGTCGAACGCGACCTCTGCTGGCATCCCCAGATCATCACCCAGCCGAAGTTCATGGAGTTCGTCCGAGAAGTGAAAGACCGCTTCCGCAGCCTATAAGAACTGGGTTTGAACTGGGTATGAAAGGGGCACCGCTTCGCGCCGTGCCGCTCAGGAGTCAACCAGTACGCGGACTTTAGCTAGAGCAGTGCCGCTAAACCTCCCTTTGACCCCTCTTCAGACCGAGAAAAGGAGCTCTCCTCGTGAGCGGCCAGGGCAAGGTTCCCATGAACTACAAGACCATGCGGCAGCTGGATCTTCCCAGAGGCCGAAATGGAAAGCACAAGCAGGTGATCACCAGGATTCTTTCTGATCTCGATCAGCTACCGCCAGCGCTTAAACTGCCGTTGGAGAGATTAGCAGAGAGCAAAGAAAAGGTCAGGTCCGCGCTCAATCGCGCAGTTCACAAGAGCAGACGGAATGTTGCAACGGCTAGCGATGCCACCTTCTTGTACGTGTGGAATGAGACTCTGTAGTTCTGTCGAGAGGCCACAGACAGCTAGCTGGACTCTCAGGGCGCCAGCGTACCTCTCAACACACAGTCACACTTCCCGGGCACTGATGCCGGCAGTTTCACATCCAAGGAGAAAGGTGGAAGAATACGGGTGCGGAACCTTGCATGGCGCAGAACTATAGATCTCTGGGAGACAACTACGCGGAAGCCGCCGATGCTTTGGCCTCCGAGAATACGAGCCATTCCAGGCTTGAATACGGCAGATAGACGTGGGGCGCATCGATGCTCGCCATCGCGCTGCCGGTGATCTCGCGCAACGCCGTCACCATTTCGTCGCTAAGAAGACAGAATCCAGTTTCATCGGTGGCAGCCACCGTGGCGGGGAACGCTCGGCTGAAAAGAGAAACTTTCACGACCACGCGCTTGCCCACAAGCTTGGCTTTGAACGACGGTGAGGCTGCCAGGGACATAGTTCCTCCGCAGTGATGCTGCCCCTAGGTTGCGGCTCGCGCTTCGATGGAACAAGCCCCGTTCGACATCGCCCGTTACGACGGTAATCACCGAATGGCCGGTTGCGTAGCTCTCGAGCATGGGCATTTACGCTCTGCACGCGATCCGGTGTCAATGGCGCGATGGTAACCACCCTATGGTTAGGTTGATTTGAGGTGTATCGACTTTAGAATCAGAGCAGTATCGCAAGCCGAGTCAGCGTTAAGCAGTGACGTTGACTACCCCCGTGGGGATAAGGTAAATGATGAAAATCGCACGTAGTGTTGTCGCCGGTTTCCTGCTCTCATGGGGCTGTGCCTACGGGCAGATGACCGTCATCAGTGCCCCGGCGAAGGACCCCGAGGTGAAGCCAGAGCAACGCACCGCGACCATCGTGCACTACGAAAAGATGCGGGGCACCGCACGGGCAACGATTCGCGTGTTGGCGCTTGCTCTGCAAAACACAGAGGGTGGCTCAAAATTGCGGTTGAACGAGGCCATCAACAACGAAGAAGACATCGTGGGTTGGGCAAACTGGTGCATACTGGCATTCCGTGACAAAACAGACGAAGCACGGGCATGTGTCTTCCAACCCGATCCGAAGTGATAGAGCGAGAAGAAGCTGATCACCACGCGGCCGTCTACCTGGGTCGACCAAAGAACAAGACGTAGACGTCAGGGTCGCAAATCTCGAAATCTCGAAACCGCGAAGACGATTCTGCGCATCCCGCAGATATTGCTCTCCTACTCTTCCACCACCGGCGCCGACATCTCCTCCGCGGGCTCTCCCCCTGCCATCGCTTGCGCGACGATCAGCCGTCTAGCCTCCACGCGAATCTTGGGTAACTGCGCGGCGAACCACCACGCCCCCATGACCGATGCGAAGCCGCCGATCGACACCGTCAGCGACGCGCCCAAGCGGTCCGACAACGCACCGCCCAGGAGCGCACCGATGGGAGCCATCCCCATGAACATCATTGAATAGACCGCCATCGTCCGGCCGCGCAGCGCGTCCGGGACCATCACCTGGATCAGCGTGTTCGACGATGCCATCTGGAGCATGATGAAATACCCTACCGGCATCAGCAGCAGCACCGACAGCCAGAACGACTTGGAAAACGAGAACAGCATCAGGCTCACGCCAAAGCCCGCGCAGCATACCGAGATCCACGTTCCCAGACCCTTGACGCCGGAGCGCACCGCCAGCGTCAGAGCGCCTAGCAGCGCTCCCACGCCCGCTGAACCCATCAAGATCCCTAATCGCACCGCGCCCAAATCGTGCGACCCGATCATCGACGCCAACTCCTGGCCGCCACTGTGCAGGATCTTGTCCGCAAAAATAGGCATGAGAACTACGTAGGGCATCCCCGTCACGCTCACCAATCCCAGCAGGACCATCAGAGCTTTAATCGGCGCTGTGCGATTGACGAATTGAAATCCCTCAACGATGTGTTCCCACGGCGACGTCTTCGCGGAGACCCGCGCCGGGGCGTGCACATTCATCAGCATCAATCCCGCGATCACCGCGATGTAACTGATCCCGTTCGCAAAGAAGCACCAGCCCTCTCCCAACCTCGCCACCAGAACGCCCGCCACTGCCGGGCCAATCACGCGCGCGCCGTTGAACATGGAGGAATTCAGCGCGATCGCATTCATCAAGTCTTCCTTGCCCACCATGTCGACCAGGAAAGACTGGCGCCCGGGAATGTCGAATGCGTTTACCACGCCCAACAGGGCCGCCAATACGAATACATGCCACACCTGTACGGTGTTGGTCAGCGTCAGGGCCGCCAGAACGAATGCCAGCAGCATGGACGCGATCTGCGTACCAATCACGACGTGCTTGCGGTTACTGCGGTCCGCCACGATCCCGCCGAGCGGCGCAAACAGAAACACCGGAATCTGGCTGGCAAATCCCACTGCCCCCAGTTTCAACCCGGAGCCCGTGAGGCGGTAGACCAGCCACGATTGGGCCACGGTCTGCATCCACGTGCCGATGAGAGAGATCAGTTGTCCGCTGAAGAAAAGCTGGAAGTTGCGATGGCGCAGCGCGCGTCCGGCCGCTTGCCAGCGCAACCTCGGGCTCTCGGGCGCTGGTGCACCACTCGCCGCTGCATTTTCTGGGATGGGAAGTTTCGACTCAGCCACGTTCAGTTGTTTGATGATGACGGATCAACCTGCGCACCACTATATCGTGACGATTCCGATGGAACGGCGCAATCGCGCCCGCTCTCGACTTTTCCACAGGCGGCCAGAATTTCAGGGCACCGCCACATCGAGAGGTCCGCTGCCAAGTCTAATCGGATGAATGGGTTGGGGGCGTCCTTGGAACGACTCATTTCGATCTTCTCTAATCGCTCGGCGTGAGCTAAAGTAGGCCCTGCGCTTTCGGCGATTCGGCAAAGGAAGTCACGCAGATATGACCACTCCTCCAGTTGCGATTGAACGCCGTGTCGGACAGCGGTTCCCGTACCTTCTTCCGCTCTCATTGCGCCAGCCGGGCACCTCTCTTGAAGGCGTCGGGTTCACGCAGGACCTGAGTTCGCGCGGAGTCTTTTTCTTCACCAACGCTCCGCTTACCGAAGGTTGCGAAATCGAGCTCACCCTACGCATGCCGTCCGAGATCACCCTGGGAGAAAGCATGCCCGTACGCTGCCGCGGCCATGTCTTGCGGGTGGTTCGGCCCGCCGTCACGTCTGGTGCGGATTGTGCCGGAACGGCTCGTGCGGAAAACAAGATTGGCGTTGCCGTGCGCCTCGAAGGCTATGAGTACCTCCCCGAATCCGAGTCATCCGCCACCTTCCCTCGCGTCTCCGCCCTTCACCCGGAACACGAAGAAGAACGGCCTCTAGCTCACTCGGTCCGCCCGGTCCTGGGCTAGGGCACTCCGGTCGGGCCCAGTGCGTGATGGCTTTCTGAATCCCAGCACGCTTCACCTACAGCACCTCGGCAAAACATCTTTTCAACTTGCCCATCCTGGCTTACAATGATCGGTAACAGGGGCGGTCAGCCTCGGGCTTTCTACGATGTTCAATCCCCCCAAGATTTTTATCAGGCGGATGACTTGTGTTTGCGTTCACGCGTAACGTGAGCGGTAACATGCGCGGTCAGATTGTGCGTTACCTAGGTCACTTGGCGAAGAGTACGTTCTCTTTCTAACATGCAGACACCGAGAGAAGTCAGCGAGAACCGCACTATGCATGGCATCGGCGTCGCCATCCTGACCGAGGATGAGGACCACTTATCCGCGCTGCAAAATCGTCTGGAAGCGACGCGCCTGGGACAGGCCGTGTTCAGCCATGTTGGTTTTCCTGCCGGACCTACCGACACCATTCTCCGCCAGCTGCAGGATTCCCGCGCCGAAGTCGTGATCGTCGATATCCCCGCGCAGGACACCCAGCGCGCCATTCGCACCATCGAATTGATTCGCGCCACCACCCAGCAGATCGGCATCTTCGCCAACGGCGATATGACGCAACCCGCCAGCATTGTGGCCAGCATGCGTGCCGGCGCAGGGGAATATCTGGAGCATTCCGCTGGGACCGAGCCCTTGCTCGAAGCTCTTACCCGCTTCAGTTCCTCGCGGACGCGCAGCCTCGGCGGCGCGGGTAAAGCGCGAGTATTCACGTTCCTCAGCGCCAAGGGCGGCGCAGGCTGCACAACGGCCGCTGTCAATACGGCAGTAGCGCTGCAACAGTCTCATGGCGATGTCGTTCTTGTCGATTTTGCCCCTATCGGTCACGCATCGCTGCATCTGAACTTGCGGCCGCAGTTTGGGGTGCTCGACGCGCTGCAAAATCTGCACCGCCTTGATGCTTCTCTGCTCGACGGCCTGATGACCCCGACCAAGGAAGGCTTGCGTCTTCTGGCCGGGCCGCAGCAACCGTATCCTACAGAACCCACGCCGGGTGAACTCGCTCGCCTCTTCGATCTCCTGGTGAATCACTACCGCTTCGTTATCGTCGACGCGTCCAGCCGTCTTGACCCTACTACGCGCCTGCTCTCTGACCTTTCCAACGCGGTGCTGGTGGTCACGCAGACCGATGTGGTTTCGCTCTGGAGCGCCGGACGCATTCACGCCTTCCTTGAGGAAGGTACCGGCCGCCATCGCCTACGGATGATTTTGAATCGCTATAAGAAGATTCCCGGATTCACGGAAGATGACGCCGAGCAGGTGACCAGTTGCAAGGTCCTGTGGAAGGTTCCGAACGCGTTCCAGGCCGTCTCGCCGTCGATCGACCACGGCACACCGGTGGTTCTACAGGAAGGCCCGGAGATCAGCCGCTCGTATCGTGCGCTGGCTGCGGCGCTGGCGGAAGCATCCTCCAATTCCGACGGCAGCGCCGACCTGGTATACGGCACGGAAGGTGCCCGCAAGAAAGCCCCCGGCCGCCTGAATCTGTCGCCTGCTCGCGCGGGACAATAAACCCGGCACTCACGGCTAGCTACTTCCTCTCGACGGCTGCAGGCGCAGCATCCTGCGGAAACTTCCTGAACAATACTTCCCGCGAGTGTGAGGTCACCTTCTTGTTCACGTCGCTCGCGTTCTCGGTTAGTGTGCCCTTGAGCACGAAGTAAGCCTCGTCTCCAGGATTTTTCCCGTCTCCCCGGTCAACCGTTCCCTTAAAGTCGAACGTTACTCCGTGCACAACTTCCGTGGTGAAGGTCAGCTTGTTGCCGTCGAGCTTTCCGGTCTTGAAGAACTGATCGAGGAACGCTCCCTTGTCGCTCTCTCCATCACCGAATCTCGAGACAAACCCGGTGACGTGTCCTGCATCTTCGACGGTCACCTGCACGAACTCGCCTTCTTTGAGAAAGGTGTACATGCCCGAATATTCATGCCCCGTCTTCGCATCCTGTTCCGGCGCGGGCACGGATGGCTTCGCCTCTTGCGCGCGCAGTTCCGCCGAGACCGTCAGCGCTGCCAAAGCAAGCACCAGAAAACACACACAGACAAAGTAGATTCTTCTCATACGCTCCCAGACTCAGACCGCCCAGACTCAATCGTACTCTCTGCAACCGGCGCCAGCAAAAAAGGCTCCAGCTCTGAGGCTGAAGCCTTGGATCTCAAGGGCCGGAACACTACTTCTTCGTGGCCTTACCTTCCATAAACGTCATCCAATTCGTGCCGTCCGTCGATACTTCAAACTTCATGGTGTAGCTCGAGGGCGTGAGCACTTTCAGGGTCACCCTCTGCTGAATGTGCTGCCCGCCATAGTTCTGGGTGCTGGTCCAGGTCCAGGTATCGCCACTGACCGTGCCCTTCGAAGCCCCGCGGTGTCCCTGGCTGTTGACTCGTCGCGGGTATACACATTCTCGGCCGTGTTGTACCCCATAATCAAAATGGCTTTGCCGTCGCCGCCTAATTCCGGAGGCATCTTGAAATCGGCGTGGCGCTCGAGGAAGAAGTTGCCCGGCATCCATTCCGTGGTGTCGGTCGAAGTGAACTTTCCGCCTGCTCCCTAGGGGCCTTGCCCGATCGTCGCCTCGACCGTCCAGTTTCCGAGGAAGTAGTCGAGTTTCTTCACTTCGGGACCGGGGTTGGCGTCATCTGCCCCCAGGCGGCAGCGCCGAACAGAAACAGGGCGGAAACAAAAATTGTCTTGAGATTCATGCGCGCACTCCTTGTTGGAAGTCTTTCACCAGGATCGTTGTGAAGTCAGGAGCGGCTGCCCAGTGCGATTCGTCAGCCAGCGCGCATGACAATTGTCACGCCGGCGCGGTCACTTCCCTTTGGTGGCCTTGCCTTCGAGCACATTCGTCCACTTCGTTCCATCCTCTGACATTTCGTAGGTGAAGTTGTACGAGGTGGATGAAGTGATCTTCATGGTGAAGCGGCCTTTCATCGTCATGTTGCCCATCTTCTCGTCATTCGTCCAGGTCCACGTGTCGCCGTCCACCGTGCCTTTGGAGTCGGTGAATTCGCCCCAGCTATTGAACTCGCGATAGTTATAGATCTTGTCTTCGGTCGAATAGCCCATGACCGTGATACCCGAACCACTGCCCATCGAGCCTTTGAAGTCGGCATGGCAAACGACGAAGAATCCGCCTTCCATCCACTCGCACTTTTCGGTCTCGGTCATCTTGCCGCCCGGTCCCATTGAGGTCGCCTTCATGTCGCCATCCAAAGTCCACGAGCCCACAAACATGTCGAGCTTTTTCACTTCCGGGCCGGGCTTGGGCATCTCCATCTGCGCCAGCGCCGACGTTGCCAGTATCAGCCAAGTCGCTACGACCGTTCCCAGGTTTTTCATGGTATGCCTCGCCTCTGAATATCAACGACTAATGCAACCCGCAACTAATCCAGGTTGCTCTATGCGGTACAGTATTAGACTCGCGGCGGGACACTCCGTCAACCGCATTCCACGGGGCTTTTCGACCCATAATCTTCGACCCATAATCAAAGATCATCCACCCCTAATTCCTACCAATCTCCCCAATGGGAAGCCGTCATCTGCTGGAACTTCATCTTCCAGACGTCGCCTTGCTTCACCCAAACCGTGCTGAAGTGCTGGTACCGCGGCGGAGGCCCCTGATCCTCCGTCGCCGGAACCCGCAGCACGACGTTGTAGGTCACGATCGCGACGCCGTCGCCCGCCATCACCACTTTCATATCGTAGGGCATCACATCGACGCCGCCGTCGCCAAACTGGTCGAGCATGTCCTGACGGTCGTATAACTGACCGTCGAACTGCACGAAAGAAAAGTCGTCGGTGAGCGTGCGCTTGAAGAATGCGACATCCCCCTTTTTCGCCGCCTCCACAAAACTCTTCTCTGCGGCCATGAGCGTCTGCTCGATCGGACTCAGAGGCTTGGCGGGCGCATTTGCGGTCTGGGCGTTTACACCACAGACCAGGCATGACAACACGAGAGATGACAACAGCAGGCACGCCGCGGAATGAAACTTCATCAGACCTCCCCGTTTAACCAACGATCTTCAATCGACTGTGTTCGTAACTCCCGGCAGTCCATCGATACTCTGCCGGTTCTTTTTCTGCCGGTAAATCTTGAGGCCTTCGGTTCCCCGTTTGTGGCACCAGGCCGGCAGCTCCGAGCGGTCCGCCTCGTGCTTGAGCAGCGGCACGCCATAGCCGCAGGAATCGCTGAGGCGCGAGACTTCGACCACAATGATCGCACGGGTGCCCTCATAAACCTGGAAATGCGACTGCAGGCTCGCAAACTCGGCCTCGTGTGGTTCGACGACGCGCCCTTGGCCATGGAGCCGCAAGACTTTAGGCGCACCCTGAAACGCGCAGAACATGATGACGATGCGGCCGTTTTCGCGCAAGTGTGCGATAGTCTCAACTCCGCTGCCGAAAATGTCGAGATAGGCGACCGTGCGAGGTCCAAGAATCCGGAAGGTGTCCAGTCCCTTCGGAGAGAGGTTGACGTGGCCCTTCTCGTCGAGCGGCGCGGTCGCCACAAAAAACACCGATTGCGCCTGAATAAAGCTACTGAGCGTTTCGTCGATCTCTAGGTAAGCTCTCGCCACGGCAATCCCTGAATCTTCTGAGGCAATTCGGCGCGGGACACTTGCACCTGTTCGCCGGTTGCCAGATTCTTTAACGCAAACGCGTCCGCTTTCACTTCATTCTCGCCGACGATCAGAATATACTTCGCGCCCGCTTTGGTCGCGGCTTCAAACGACTTCTTCAGGCGGAAACTGTCGTCTCCCAGTTCGATGACCAGATCGTGCCGCCGCAATTCGCGCGCCAAGCGCGCGGCCTCGCCGTTCATTCCCGCCATGGGGGCGATATACACATCCGGCTTGCGCAGCACGCCCTCGGCAGTTTCCTTCAGCGACATCACCAGCCGATCTTCGCCAATCGCAAATCCGATGCCGGGAGCCGCCGGTCCGCCCAGCGCTTCCGAGAGGCCGTCATAACGGCCGCCGCCGAGGATCGCGTTCTGCGCTCCCAGCGCTCCGTGTGTGAACTCGAATGCGGTGCGCGTGTAGTAGTCGAGCCCGCGCACCAGGCGGTCGTTTAACGAAAATCGGACGCCGACTGTGGTCAGAATTTCCTGCACGGCTTGGAAGTGCTTACGGGAGTCTTCGCCGAGAAATTGCGTGATGCGGGGCAGCGTTTCGATGATCGGCTGATCTGCCGGCGCCTTGCAGTCGAATACGCGCAGGGGATTGGTCACCGCTCGCCGCTGGCAGTCATCGCACATCTGCGCGGAGACCGGCTCCAACGCCTTGCGCAAGGCCTCATTGAACTGGGCGCGGTCGGCGGTAGTGCCCACGGAATTCAGCTCAAGATTCCAATCAGTGATCCCTAGCCGGTCGAGCAATGTGGCCAGCATCTCGAGCACTTCGGCGTCGCGCGCTGGGGACTCGCTCCCCGCCGACGCTGGACCGATCACTTCTGCGCCGATCTGGTAGAACTGGCGGTAGCGGCCTTTCTGCGGACGCTCGCGTCGAAACTGTGGTCCGATGTAGTAGAGCTTGTTCAGGCCACGATCCCAAAGCTTGTGCTCGATGTAAGCGCGTACCACGCCCGCCGTGTTCTCCGGACGCAGCGTGAGCGACTGACCCTTCTCGCTGGCCGCCCGCGCGCGATCCTCCCACGTGTACATTTCTTTGGCGACGATGTCGGTCTCTTCCCCGACCCCGCGCGCGAAGAGTGCAGTCTCCTCGAAAATCGGCGTGCGGATTTCCTGAAAGTTGTAGGAACGGAACACGTCGCGAACCGCTGCCTCGACAAAATTCCATAGCGCCGTGTCGGGCGGCAGAAGGTCTCGCGTTCCTCGGACAGCCTTAATCATCTTGCCCCTTTGCTCTGTCATCCTGAGCGGAGCGAGCTCGAATGAGCTCGCGCAGTCGAAGGATCCGTACCCTTGGTCCCGTAAGGACCTCTGATAGTAGCCCGCCGCTTCAGCGGCGGGTGAAACCGAATGCTGATCCCGTGCCGTAGGCGCGGCTGAAACGAACCCAATCCCTGCGCCCGATTTCAACCGTCCCTACCGAGACGGAATTCCTTTGCTGCACCCATACCCGGCGTTGAAACGCCGGGCTACGTTCAAACGTCCCTCCGGGACTCTCACAAGGCTACCTCTCCTTCAAGTACTCATCCTTATACCCCAGATAATTCCGAGCGTACCGCATAATCATCTCGTCCTCCGCTGGCCCCAGCTTGCGTCGGAACTTTCCGGGAGAACCCATCCACAACGACCCCGGCTCGACTACCGTCTTTTCCGGAATCAGGGTGCCCGCCGCAATAATCGAACCGGCGCCGATGCGCGCGCCGTTCAGGATGATCGTTCCCATACCGATCAGGCAACGGTCTTCGATCACGCAGCCGTGCAGCGTTACCGAATGTCCCACGGTGACGTATTCGCCGAGATAAACGCCCCACTGCTGCTTCATCCCGTGGAGGACACTGTTGTCCTGCACATTGGAGTAGGCGCCAATGCGGATCTGGTGCACGTCTCCCCGGACGACGGCGTTCATCCAGATAGAAGTGTGTTCGCCGAGCGCGACGTCGCCGATAATCTGCGCCGATTCGTCGACAAAACACGTCGCAGGAATCGTCGGCCGCACACCTTTATAAGATCGAATCATATCTATCCGAACACGGTCATCAGAACACGGTTTTCAAATCACGGATTCGAAAGGAAATTGAAAATACCACGAGAACGCATTTCCGCGTAAGAGCCGCAAGAATTCGATGTGGGGACAGCTGCGCTCGGCTGTCCATCGAGCGAAGCTCGATAGGGTTTGTCGTTGCACACGATTCCCCTCTGTGTCCTCTGTGTTGAAGGCCCTTCCATTCCCACTCCGGGAAACATCCCGAAAAAGTCGCCCTCGATCACAGAACCCTGCTGCCTGCACATGCTATACAAAAGTTGGTTTTCCAAAATCTGCGGAGAAGGATTCCGGACGAGTGTGACTAGGAATGCTCCCTCCGGCACTTTCTCCGCAGACTCCTCGCCTCGCGTCCGGTTAACGCGCGTCGCGTCCCTCCGAGTTCGATCCTGCGGTTCGAGGCGAACTCATGTTTTCAACGCGAATGGTTTTTCTTTCGGCCCTCATTCTTTTTCAAATTGTGACGCCCGCATCGCTCGCGGCCCAGGACGCGAGCGGATCGATCCGCGGCACGGTGCTCGATTCCATGGGAGGACGGATTGCCCAGGCCTCGATTGTGCTGGTTAGCACCGCGACTGGACTGCGCTTCAGCGCGACCAGCGACGCAGAGGGTGGGTTCGAGTTCGATCTGCTTCAGCCGGGCGACTACTCCGCCCGCGCCACGGCCCAAGGAATGTCTCCGCAGGTCACGCCGCAGTTGCATGTCGACGTCGGAGCCGCCACAAATCTTGAATTTCACCTCACGGTCGCTGGCACGCACGAGAATGTCACCGTCTCGGGGGCGCCTGCGTTAGTTGAACCGCAGACCAGTACGGTCTCCGCGCTGCTCGACGAACGTGCGGTGAACGATTTCCCCTGAACGGCCGGCGGTTCTCAGACCTGGCGCTCTTCTCGCCGGGCGTGACGCAGGATCCGCGCAGTCTGACTTCTTCGACCAACGGAGATCTCTCGTTCGGCGGCATTCGTGGATTTCAGAACACCACCCTGGTCGACGGCGCCGACTATAACAATGCCTTTTTTCGCAGGCCCGGGGACGCTATCGCGCGCCCTACCAGTTCTCGACCGAAGTCGTGCAGGAGTTCCGCGCCTCGACGAATTCCTACGGCGCCGAGCAGGGACGCTCGGGCGGAGCTGTCGTCAACGTCGTTACCGAGTCCGGGGGGAATCATGTGCACGGCACCGCGTTCTACTATCTGCGCGACAGTTCCTTCGGCGCGGCCGATCCCTTCCTGGCGTTCAAGCCGCACAACCGCCAGCAGCAGGTCGGAGGCACCATCGGCGGCCCGATCAAGCGCAACAAGATTTTCTTCTTCGCCGGATTCGATCAGCACATCTTCCACGTGCCGAACGTCGTGGAGTTCCTTGACGGCAGTTCAAAAGTCGTGCCCGTTGCCCGTACTGGGCCCTATACTCCCGGGGACTTCGAAGCGACCGATCGGGCGCTGGTTTGCAGCGGCGGCAAAGCTGACGTCGCTTGCCGGCGAATATCCTGCCGGGCAAATCGGGAACACATCGTACGCCAAGCTTGATCTCAATCTCTCGTCGCGGCAGCAACTCTCATTGCGCCTCAACACCTGCTACTGGGGATCGAACAATGTTTTTCTCGATCCCGCCAGCCCCCTCACCTTCGACGCAAACAACAACAACGGTGAGGAACAGGTCTCAACCGAAACTGCCTCGTTATCGCTCACTTCCGGCCTTTCGCAGCGCTGGATCAGCCACTTCCGTGCGCAGTTCTCGCGGGACCGCCAGCAGTCTTACAGCAACACCAGCGAGGTGCTGGTCAAGATTCCGACGATCCTCGACGGCATGGGACGCTCGAACCTGCTGCCCCGGCAGACGCGCGAGCATCGCCTGCACCTCGCGGAGACGATGAGTCACGACGGCGGTCGCAACACATGGAAGTTCGGCGGCGACGCACTTCTCAGCTGGATCTACGATTTCTTTCCCAGCCAGCAGAGCGGCGAATACCTTTTCTATCCCATCAAGGTCAATCCGTTCACCTTCGCGCCGATGGAAGCCGGGCTTCCACTCAGCCCACTGCGCGCGTACGCCCACGAAGTTCCGCATTACTATTTGCAGAACTTCGGCAGCGCTACCTCTCATCCCGACACCAATGAGTACGCCGCGTTTGCACAGGACACGATCCGGGTCACCAAGCGCCTGGCGGTGAATCTCGGCGTACGCTGGGATCTGCAAACTTTCACTACCGCCGGACTGCTCTCAAACCCGCTGTTTCCTCCGGCGGGCAAAGTTCCGTTCCAGCCCTACAATTTCGCGCCGCTCGCCGGGCTGGCTTACTCCATCGGCGACAAGCGACCGTTGGTGGTGCGTGCGGGATACGGAATTTTCTTTGTGTGCATTCCGCAGATTTACAACTCGGTGATCCAGACGGAAAACGGCATCACCGACGCCAGCCTCTTTCTTAACAACACGAACTACTACAACCACCAGGTCTTCCCCGCATATCCGAACCCGCTCGTCAGTTGTCCGCTATATGCGGCAAACTGCGCACTACTCGCGGGATTCAACCAAGGCGTAACCGGCACGGTTGCGGCCTTTGCACCCAACTTTGTGACGCCGCGAGTACAGCAGGCGAACCTCACGCTGGAAAAAGAAGTCACCCACCAAACCACCGTGAGCTTGTCGTTGCTCACGGTTCGCGGCGAACATTTGATCCGGGCACTGGATGTGAATCTTCCGCAGCCGATCGCGTCAACCTATCCCATCTTCGATTCCACGGGATCGATCTTTACCGGCGGCTATTACACCGAGGACTCGTTCGCGACCTGGCAGTTCACGCGATCGCTGACTTGTCCGTGGCCGCCCTGCATCAATCCGCTGGGACGCCCCATCGCGCAACTTGGCGCCATCAACGAATTCCAAAGCGCGGCCTCCAGTTATTACAACGGGGCCGTGCTATCGATCAATCGCCGAGTGACCCGCGGATCCTATCTGCGCTTTGCTTACACCTACGCTGGCGCCATCGACGACGGGCAGGACGCCCTGGGTCGCGGGACAGCCCGCCACCGTGCAGAATTCCTACGTGCCTAGCGCCGAGCGCGGACCGAGCGTCACTGATCAGCGGCAGCGTTTGGTCGTTGCGTTCTCCGCCGAGCCACATCCGTTCCATCGCGGACATGAATTCCTCGGCCAAGTCTTCAACGACTGGAAGATTTCGACGGTCGTGAACTATGGCAGCGGACGTTCCTTCAACGCGACTGTGGCCGGTGATCCCAACCAGGACGGAAACGATCTCAACGACCGGCTCCCCGGATACAGCCGGAACGCCTTTACTGGCCCCGACTATGCGACCGCAGATCTGCGCCTGACCCGAACCTTGCACTTTGGAGAACGCTACAAACTCAACCTGGTCGCCGAATCATTCAACTTGTTCAACCGCGACAACCAGCGGGTCACCATCACGTCCAACGGGCTGGTCTCATCGGCTTCCACGTTTGTGCAAAACTCGGTCACCGCCAACATCGCACCGTACCCGGGCTACTACACTTTGCCCAACAACTTTATGAAGCCCAACGCGGCATAGGCTCCACGACAAATCCAGCTGGCCTTGAACTTCATTTATTGATCTGCTCGCTTATGTGAGTCGTGATGATGAAGCAGGCGCGGGCCGAGCGCCCGCAGTCTCACCCCCCACCGCGACGTATAATGCTGCCAGCTTTTCATCTTCCACCCATGCAACAGGTCTCGAGGCCTCCGCTTTCCAGACTCACCATTGCTACTCTGCTCTTCGTCCTCGGATGTTTGTTGTCGACGGTCCGTGTGCTGAAAGATGCACCGCGCCCCGGTCACCCGAGCACCGACGACGTTGCGAAGCGTTCCGACGAGCGTTTCGCAGCCCTGAAGGCGGCGCTACCGTCACGAGGAATTGTCGGCTACGTCGGAGATTCCAGCGATCCCTTGGCGGATTACTATCTGGCGCAGTACGCGCTCGCGCCGCTCGTCATCGATCGGTCCCCGAATCATGCACTGGTCATCGGCAACTTCCCGGCTTCGCTGCATGCCTCAGTTGAACATCTGCAGCTGGTAACCGATTTCGGGAACGGCGTCCTGCTCTTCGCCAATCAGGACGCAAAATAAATGGCCCTCGCGCTCCCTGCGTTGCTGTGTCTTGCCTCCGGACTTGCGCTGGTCAGCGCGGGCTGGTCGCGGCGGAGTCCGCTCGCTTCGGACCTGACGCTGCGCGCATCGCTCGCGGTCGGATACGGCCTCGGAATCTTCTCGGTGGTTTTCTTTTTGGCGCGGGCCTTCGCAGTCTCGAACCTCATCGCTGTCGACGTTGCGACGCTCTCGCTGCTGCTAGTCGTTTTCTTTCTGCTGCGAAACCATGCCACGCGGTCCGGCAGATTCCGTGAACCTGCCGAGGCTTTCGACCTCCCAGGGTGGCTACAGCGTATTCTCATTTTCGCATTCGCCCTTTCCCTTTGTGCCGCGCTCTATACAGCCGTCATGCGCACGCTCGCTCATCCGCATGGCGACGGATGGGATGCATTCTCCATCTGGAATCTTCACGCCCTCTTTCTTTATCGCGGAGGCGCCCACTGGCGCGACGGATTCAGCGCCATCATCCCCTGGTCACATCCCGACTACCCGCTGCTTCTACCCGGAGCCATCGCGCACTTCTGGAGCTACCTCGGCTCCGATGAGCCAGCCGTACCCGGCGTCATCGGCTTGCTGTTTACTTTCAGCTCTGTCGGCCTGCTGGTCTCCGCTCTTTGGATACTTCGTGGCCGCGCCTCCGCTATGCTGGGTGGCCTTGCGTTGCTAACGACGCCTTTTTTTATTGAGCTGGGAACTTCTCAGTACGCCGACGTCCCTCTTTCCTTCTTCCTCCTCGCCACCGTCACGCTGCTGTGCTTGCATGATTGTCATTCCAGCGATGCCACCGCCTCAGGCCAGCCGGGCCTGCTCGTTCTTGCAGGCCTGGGAGCCGGATTCGCTGCTTGGACCAAGAACGAAGGGCTCTTGTTTCTCTGTGCCATCGTCGCAGCCCGCGTCCTGGTATTCTTCCGCCCCGAAAGGCGCAGCGACCCCGGTGCGCAAGGCCCGGTCCCAAGACTGAGCGATGGCGTAGTCGCCGTTACAATACTGCTCGCCGCTGTGGCGCCGGCCTTCCTCCTGATCGCGTGGTTCAAGCACTCCATCGCGCCCCCGGGCGACCTCTTTTCCGATCCGGCCACAGCCTTCCACAAACTGATCGACCCCACGCGATTTCTAGCCATTCTCAAGTGGTACGGCAAAGGATTTTTTCGCTTCGGACATTGGCTCCTGCTGCCGGGTACGCTTCTGTTACCCGGGCTTTACTTCGCGACAGGCGTCGAGCCCACAAGGAACTCCGGCCCCGGTTTCCGCTCATCCCGGCTTGCGCTCGTCCTCACACTCTGCGGATATTTCGCGATCTACCTGATCACCCCCTACGACATCTATTGGCATCTGCGCTTCTCGCTGACTCGTCTCTTCCTGCATCTTTGGCCCAGCACGATCTTCCTTTTCTTCCTGACCTTCCGGCGCGGTATTGGGTCTGTTGCGGGCAGCCGTTGAGTTGTCACACCACGGTCAACAACGCATCCGAACAACGCCCAAATCACCCCAAAACGTCTCAAAATGATCCACAAATTCGCCTCAAAGCTGTCTCTTTCAGAGATTTCGCCCACTTTCACTTGACTTAGAGTCAAATCCTTGTAATAACTATTCGGTCCATCCGGACGGGTTTGGGGGTGTGTCAGTTTGGCAGAAGTACGGCTTCAAGAGGGTGAATCCCTCGAGAACGCACTGCGCCGTTTCAAGCGTAAGGTGCAACAGGAAGACATTATCAAGGAGGTTAAGCGCCACTCCTTTTACCTGAAGCCCGGCGAGAAGAAGCGTGTTAAGGCTGCTCTCGCTCGCAAGCGTGCCCGCAAGAAAACGCGCAAAGAACAAGACTAACGCAGCAGAGGGCCGCTCCTTCCCGGGGCGGCCCTGCTCAAATCTGACCCCCCACCGAGTTGAGCTGCAGCAGGGAATTTCATACTTCATCTCCGGCATATAAAAGCACGATAAGTTGTACCCACGCCCCTCCTGGGTGCGTGGCGGGCCGAGTCCTAGGGGTTGTAAGAGGGGGAGCAGTAGACAACCTGTATTTTCGGTGAACCACCGCAGTTCTTTCCTCGCGAGTGGGCGCGGAAACGGGCTGAAGGGAGCCATCCTCGATGGAATTTCAGGACAAGGTGCTGAAGTGTATCGACTGTGGGAGTGATTTCGTCTTCACGGCTGGGGAACAGCTTTTCTTCCACGACAAACAGTTCAAGAATGAACCCAAGCGTTGCAAGGCTTGCAAGACCAAGCGGATCTCGGTACTGGGCGCGCCCCCCGCGCCCGGACAGAACTACCGCTACACGAAGGTCGAAACCCAGGCCACTTGCTCGGGATGCGGAAAACAGACGACTGTTCCTTTCCGTCCGACGCAAGGCCGCCCCGTCTTCTGCCGGGAATGTTTTCAGTCGCGGAGAACTGCGGCTTCGGCGTGAGCTGTGGCACGAACGTCCTCGGTGATGCGAGTGGTTGCGTTACCATAGGGACGTGGCTGGCTATTTTGTAGAAAACTTCGGTTGCCGCGCCACCCAGGCTGACGGCGCCGCCCTCGAACGTCAGTTCGAAGAGTGCGGTTTAGTGCGCGCGTCTACTCCGGCACAAGCTTCCGTCGTGGTGATGAATACGTGCACCGTGACCGCGGGCGCGGATCAGGATGCGCGGGCTGCCATCCGGCGGATGCGCCGGCAGAATCCCGATGCGCGAATCGTGGTGACGGGATGCTACGCGCAGCGCGCACCGGAAGAAATCGCGGCACTGCCGGGGGTGAGTCTCGTCGTCGGCAATTCCCACAAGCATCAACTGGCGGAGATCGTCAGCGCCACCGCAGCCAGGGTAGCTGGTGAATCTGAGCAGCGGGACGTTTCGGTTTCTGAGCAGCGCGACGCTTCGGTTTTTGAGCAGTGCGACGCTGCCGTTTCTGAACCGCGCGCTTTGAATTTTGGGTGGCGCAGCGCTTCTAGCGCTGCGATAGAGGTTGGCGCTCAGCCCGGGGCTTCAGCTCCTGGGGGACTTGCATTCGTTTCCCTGACAACCTTAACCGCTTCGTCCGGAAGCCGGGAGCCGCAAGCCGCAAGCCCCATCTTCGTCTCCGACATCTTCGCGCACACCGAACTGCTGGCCGCTCCGGTCTTCGATGCCTCGAATGAACGCACGCGCCCCAATCTCAAGGTGCAGGACGGATGCGACAACCGTTGCTCTTTTTGTGTGATTCCTTATGTGCGAGGACAGAGCCGCTCGCTTGAGGCGGATCGGATCGTCCGCGAGGTAAATGGGTTGGTCGAGTCCGGATACCGCGAAGTGGTGATCAGCGGAATCAATTTGGGGAGATGGGGGCGGGATCTAGCTGTCAGCTCTCAGCCTTCAGCTCTCAGCCAAGCTGGCCAACAACCAGGGCCTAACGACCGGGGACTTACAACTCTCATTCGCACCATTCTCTCCGAGACTGCTCTCGAAAAACTTCGCATCTCTTCGGTCGAGCCCATGGACTGGAGCGACGAACTGATCTCGCAGGTCGCCTCGTCACCGCGCATTGCCAAGCATGCGCACGTGCCCATGCAATCGGGCAGCGACACAGTGCTGCGCCGCATGCATCGCAAGTATCGCCCATGGCACTATCGCGAGAAGATCGAGAAGATTCGCGCCGCCATGCCCACCGCCGCGATCGGCGCCGACGTGATGGTCGGATTTCCCGGCGAGACCGACGCCGAGTTCGAGTCCACGCGACGGATGATTGAAGAACTGCCGTTCACCTACCTGCACGTTTTCACGTACTCGGCGCGTCCCGGAACTCCGGCTGCAATGATGAAGAATCAGGTACCGGTCCACCGGGCCCGCGAGCGCAATCGTGTTCTGCGCGAGCTGGCAGCGGAAAAGAAATTGGCGTTCATGTGCGGCTTCGTCGGCAAAGAAGTGGACGCAATTACGCTGAATTTGGCGGGCGGTGACGCGATCGGCGAGTTCACCGAAGCGCTCACCGACAACTACCTGAAGCTGCGCCTGCGCGGGCGCCACGAGGCGAACAGGTGGCTGCGCGCGGAGATTGAGGATGTGGTTGATGGAGGGTTGGTGGGGATGTGCAGCCATCGGCTGGCTAGCGTGTCTTAGGTTTTTCTCCCGGGCGTTCCAATTCGCACTGTCGGCGGCTTCGCTTCCCACCCTTCGGGAAATGCGTGCGAAGGATCGGGCACCCTCTGTCTCGGTTGTGCGGAAGAAGTCAAAACCCCGCGTGATATAAAACGACTTGTTCTGCTGCGTAGGAGATCCCAATGACTCGGCCGCGCTATCTGCTCAATGCCCTTTACTGTTTCCTGCTTCTGGTCTCCGGACTGTCCGCCCAAACGCTGCAGATCATCAACAGCGATGGTCACGCCACGACTCTGACCGCAGCACAGATCGCGGACGCACCGCATCTTACGATCAACGCTCGGGATCATGACGCAGCGGCTCAGTTCGAGGGAGTGCCGCTGTCGAATCTGCTTTCCCTCGGCGGCATTCCGCTCGGCGACACCATGCGGGGACCGCGTATGACGGAGGCGCTGCTGGTGGAAGCGGCGGACGGCTATAGGGTTGTCTTTGCCCTCGCCGAGGTGGATCCGGCATTCGCCACCCGGGAAATCATCGTGGCCGACAGGCGCGATGGAAAACCGATGGATGCCAAGGAAGGTCCGCTGAGAATCGTGGCGCCGGGCGATAAGAGGCCGGCGCGCTGGGTTCGACAAGTCACGACTCTGAGAGTGATAGCGGTCAAGTAATCGCGGAACCAATTGCGCTGTAAGCAACTCTTGCACAATCGCGGGGCGGCGAGCGCCGGACTACACACTTCCCTGCTTGCGTCTTGGATCCGGATTGCGGCTACAGAGGTCGGCGATCATGGGCAGCAGTTGACGGCTACTATCCAGTTTCAGCAGGAACGCGTCCACCAAGGCGAGGGCGTAGGTGGGCACCGCGCTGCCGGAGAGCAGGATGATGATCAGTTCAGGTCGTATGAGCTTTATTTCGGAGGCCACTTCGTGGCCCTTCATTCCGGGCATCTCGTAGTCGAGGAGCACGGCGTCGCAATGGCACATGGCCGCCAATCTTAGCCCTTGTTCCCCCGACGTTGCGGTGAGAACTTCGTAGCCATTCCGTTCGAGCAGCGCCTGCTCGAAGCGCAAGATCGCATCATCGTCATCGATGCAAAGAATGATTTTCTTGGAGGAACGCGACGGGATCATTTTGGCCTCCTGCTAACTTCAGGCCCAAAGTACGAATATCTCATCTAGCTCATCAGTGTCAAACCTATCTTCGGAAAATGCGACGGGTCGACCAGAATGCCAGACTGATGGATAAGATGCGTGAATACAGCCGGATGTGTCTGTTCAGAAGTGAACATCCCCGAGCCGTAACTGTTATCGAAAGGGGTACGCGCTGGCGTCGGAGAAGCGGCTGGATCAAGGCCACGAAACCTGACTTAGGAAGCCGGTTGCAGGTGCGATGCGATTTTTTCAAGCAGGGCCGACGCGGCCTGGCCGGCGTCGAGGGTGGAGAAATCGCTTCCCAGTTCGATGCAAGGGACGGAAGCACAAAGATCGCGGAATGATTTTTCGGTCGCGGGCGAACCAGCCAGTTCCGCGCCCAGCAACAGCAGATTGAAACGCGAAACGCGCATCAGGATGAGGGCATCGCGCAGGTTGTTGCTGGTGTGAACATCGTAGCCGGCGCGACGCAACAGTTCGCGGACATAGGTGACCACGTCGACATTGCGGTCGATGCACAAAACGCTGCGGCCGGTGGAGACGGGCTTTTCAGGCTGGACCGGCGCGCGGTAAAACGCCGCCACCGCGTTGTCTTCCGATTCATGAGAATCGAACAATTTGTGGAGATGGGACAACAGCAGCATTTTGCGGATGGCCTCGGGAACGTCACAGAGTTTCAAGTCGCCATGCACCTGCCGCGTGCTGGTCAGGGTGCGCACCATGGTTCCCAGGCCGCTGCTGTCGATGAATACCACCTCGCCAAGATGAAGAACGATATCCCGACGATCGCGCAACAAATGAGCCACGTGGGCGCGCAAAGCTTCGACCTCGCCGCCGGCAACGATGCGTCCTTTGCAGCGCACGATGGTGACGCGTCCTACTTCGCGGGTTTCCATTAGCAGCTTCAATGGATCTCCAGTCGAGTAGCGTTCAGGGGGCGACCGATTTCAGTACCACTGTACTGCGCTCATCGCCTGTGATGGTGCGGTCAAAGCGCTTGAGTTCGTCGGCCCGATCGACGGGCAAACTCAGTTCCTTGACTTCAAAAGTCCGGGTGTAGCGTATCACGCCCCCGGTCACCTCGGTCTTGGAATGGTAGCTGGCGAAGCTGAAGTCGGCGTCCACGGCGGGCGGCATGTCGTCCACTTCGTAGCCAGCGGGAATCACGATCTCGAAGGTGTCGACGTCGCGCGCGGGAGCTTCGAATTCGATGGAAAACTGGCGCGGCTCTTTGGTCTCAAGGTAACCGAAGGCTTTGTTGCCGAGCACACGGGGACGCACCAGCAGCAGTCCGCTGGCGTTCTTGGCATAGTGGTCGGACTCGAACGAGTAGTCAAAGCCGAAGGGCTGGTCAATGCGCTGCAAATTGCTCACGCTTGCTTGCGTGAGGCGGAAACTGGACATGGAATTCGAAAGCAGATTTTCGATAGGCTTGACACGATCCGCCTCGTTGGTGACCTTCATGAGCGCATAGCGCTCCGTAGCCGCCCGCTCGCCGAGGCGTATTTCCTTGACGCTGCCCTTAAGCGTGCCGCCGGCATCCAGAGTCAGCTTCGCGGTCCGCTCGATGCTATTCATGGACGACGGTTGTTGGGGCAAGGGAATAAGTTGGCCACCTTCAGGGATCACCAGGAGCGCATAGTTGTCCTGCAATTCCCCGCGAATTTGCCCAAAGGGAGTGATGTCGTCGGTGGGATCAAAGAACAGGATCCTGCCGAGTTTTGGAGCTTCCCTCACGGCTATAAGAGCTGGATCTTTGAGTCCTTCGGGCAATTTGATGGCAACGATCGCGTGGTTAAAACCGTGGTGAGCCGGAGTATCGCGGGTGACCGCGCCGCGCTGGGTATTGATGACGACATGATACGAGTCAACGCCGATTTCATTCAGCATGGCGCGCATCAGGGTGGCCTTGTCCTTGCAGTCTCCATAGCGATGAGAAAACACTTCTGGAGCGGGGTGGGGCTGCCAACCGCCGATGCCGAGTTCGATGGCTACGTAACGAATGTCGTGCTGCACAAATTGTGCGATCGCCTGCATCTTCTGCACCGGCGTAGTCTTACCTGCTGTTACGGTCGCGACTTGCTGCTTGATCTCCGGGGAAGCGTCGGTTCTGCCAGTCAGCAAGGTGCCGTACCATTTCCCCATGTCGTCCCAGGCGGCGAAACCGTTCGCGGCCTTTCCGCCCGGCGGGAAGAAGGTCACGATCATTTGGCCGGCAATACCCACGTAAGGCGGCATAGCGGGTTCGTGGCGGATCTCCTTTACATCAGAAACCGTCCACTGCCAGAGATTGTTTCCGCGTTCCGATGGCTTCACCTCGGGATGGTTCAACCAGAAATCCCGGAATTCCCAACCGGGCGGCAACTGCAAGGAATAATGCGTCTCGCGCACCGGATCGCTCTCCTGGAAATACCACATGTCTTGCAGAAAGAAAGGGCGTTCCTCCACTTCATACTCATAGCCGACAATATTGCCGGGATCAGGTGCGGGGATGGTGAGCACGCGGAACTTCACGTCATCGACGAGTTCCCCTCCGCCAGTAAGGGCACGATCAACGGCATCTTTGTCTTTGACTTCGTAGTCTTTGCCCTGGGCGGGAATGCACCATCCATGCAGGCTTTTGATCTTGCGGGAAGGGTTGAAGTAAACGTAAACCGTGCCACGCTCGCGGCCATTGGGGCGCAAAATCTTGTAGGCCTCGCGAATTGTCGTTTTGATTTTATCGGTTGAGATGACGGTAACGTTGGTCTCGGAATAAAGCAAAACCGCGTCGGTCTTTTCGTCGTGAGGAGGCAACGGCGCGTTCACCTGGGCATGCATCCAGGGTGGGGCATCGCCAGCCGTAGCATTCGGGACTCCCACACCAAGGATGCCCCCAATGCAAAAGGAAATGAGCTGAACTGCGCGCCAGCTAATTGGCAGCGGATGCTGCAGCAGCTTGCAAGACAATCTGTTGGTCATCTCCGGTCCTCACCGATTGAAAGAATCCGCGCAACGCGGGGTAATACTTGGGCTCGAGCAGGAGAAAGTCCCAAGCCACTTTCCGCGTTATGTGAAGCGTGGTGCCGTCCTTGTCAACTCTCAATGCATAGGAGACAACATGGCCGTTGTTTGCTTCGGGCGGCGGCACGCTGCTCACTTGCCAACCCTGAGGGAGTTCGATGGTCTCGTCTTCGCTCTTCTCGTACGGGTAATCAACATAAATCGGGTAAACGCGGTTGCTGTGTTCAAAGGTGTGCTTCTCGACAGCAGTGAAAAGTGCTGCCGGAATGAGGGTACGCTTCCCCGCGCTCGAAGCCCACCCTGGAACGCTAAGGTCGAATTCCGCCACCAGAGGTGTTTCTGCGTTGCTCCAATCTGGCGTGTTGGTAAGTTCGACTTCCGCCGTAACGGGGATCTGGTTCTTGACTCGGTCTTCCAGAAATTTCTTGCGGGCCACAGCATCCGCGTTGCGGACGTTAAGCCGGTGGTACATCGCCTCCAGACCGGTGTAGGTAACCTGCAATTTGCCTTCGAGGTTGCCGGAGTCAGTGAGTCGCAGCTTGGAAACGAGTTGGATGCGAGACTCGGAACTCTCCGGAAGCGTCGTCTGGACCCAGGTGCCGCCATCCTTGTTCAGGCATAGTCCGGGCGTGCCGGTCTCGGGCCAGGTCAGCATTCCGAAGGGCGTAAAGGCGGCGCCAGGATCGAAATAGAGATCTTTGCCGTTGAGTTTCACGAGCACAAGGTTGGAGTTCAGCTTGCGGTTTTCCATCGTCTTGGGGATGAAGAAATACTGGCTCCGGCTGGACGCCCAGACACCACACGCATCGAAACCCGCCGCGCGGACCAGTGCGAGGTAGAGCCACGTGAGTTGCACACCATCACCATATCCACGTTTCCAAAGTTCCTCGACGTTCTCCACCGGCTTTTCTTTGTCGCGTTTTTCCTGCTGCAGAGTCTTCTCCACTTCGTACGAAGTATTGCGAATCTTCTGCACGCGGTCATAGATTTTGCGCAGCTTGACCTCCGGGGGATCGGCGGGCGAGACGATCTGGCTGACCGCCTGTTCCATCGCCTTCCGCTTGTCAATGAAAGACTCGAGAGAGTCATACCGCTTCTTGTTGACATGCCGCCAGAACTGGGCAGGTTCGCGGTCCAGGTATTCGTCTTCGTAGATGAAGTTGACCCGAGCTCTCAGTTCGCTGGGAGGAGGCATGAAGTCCTCGATCTGGAAGGCCGGAATATCGTGCGCCTCCATTCGAAGGATGTGGTCTGGACCCTCTTTGGGCTCCGAACCGGCGGGAACGCCTTGCCAGGTCCAGCGCAAGGTCATGTTGGAATAGTTGGATTTGTAGGGTTTGAGGGAAAATCTCGCGTAGCGAGTGAACAGCGGGTCGCTAAGGGTCCATAGCGAATTGTAGATGAACTGTTCGCTCAGATCGTACGTGTAGCGATACTCGATGATGTCGCCGACTTGCACGTTAGGTAGGGTGAAAGTTTTCGCCAGGTACTTGAGACCCTGCGCTTTCTCGATTGTCTTTTCGAAGACCTTTCCGTCGAAGTCGACAACGGAACCGTCGGCCTTGCGGGTGGCGGCGTGGACGCTCACGACGTTTTCGCTGGCCCGGTTGAACTCAATCTCAACGTTGGCGTAGCTACGGCCTTCTTCCGTGAGAATCTTGATGCGCACGTAGTTGTCCTCGTGCGAGGTGCGGCCGTTATCGTCGCGATCCACTTCGCGAAACAAAATGATGGCGGGCGCGCCGGGAGCTTTAGGCTCGCCGGTCATCTTGAGATCTTCAGGAGAAACGGGTGGGAACCCCTGGGCCCAGGAAGGGGCCGACGACAGCGCGGCGATCGCGAAGAGCGCCAGAAAAAATCTGTTCGACCAAGCAGACAGCTTCAAGAGAGCAGGCATGGTGCCTCCCGCTGCAAAGTTGTGAGTCAGCGTGGAGCCCAGGGGCCAGAGGGGGAAAGCAGAGGCCGCAGAGGATAAGCCACGACGTCGGATATCGTTTTCAGCCGAGCACGCAGGCTTTATGGCAGGCGAGATTACAGGTCCGATAGGCCCCTGTCAAGATAGCTTTCGAGATAGCTTTCGAGATGCTGTCCGGGTGTGATTTCGATCACATATCAGGAGCAACGCTGCTTTTGGCTGGATCTTGGATTTGTGAATTTGGCCGATCGCTGAAGGCTTGCTGGATCCGATGAGATTACCGGACCGGGACGCTCTTTTTCGACGAGGGCGCGATTTGCCCCGGGGCTATAATTGCGGCACCCATGCCCTTGGCCGGTGGCACACGACTCAGTCAGTATGAAATTCTCTCGTCCCTTGGGGCGGGCAGCATGGGCGAGGTATACCGCGCGCGCGACACCCGGCTGGAGCGCGACGTTGCCATCAAAGTTCTGCCGCAGTTCGTCGCGTCAGACCCGGAGCGGCTGAAACGCTTCGAGGTAGAAGCGAAGGCTGCGGCGGCTCTGAACCATCCCAACATTCTTGCGGTCTACCAAATGGGAACCTACGCGGGGGTTCCGTACCTGGTATCGGAACTGCTCGAGGGGATGACGCTGGCAGAGGCTGTTCGGCGTGGGCCACTGCCCATGCGCAAGACGATCGACTACGGCGAGCAAATCGCGCGTGGCCTGGCAGCGGCGCATGAAAAAGGCATCGTCCATCGCGACCTGAAGCCCGACAACCTGTTCGTCACCAAAGACGGGCGAGTCAAGATTCTGGACTTCGGGCTGGCCAAGGTAATGCAGCCCAAGGAATCCCTGGCGAATGTGGCCCTGACCCTCACCATCCCGGGCGTAGCCATGGGAACGATGGGTTACATGTCTCCGGAGCAAGTGAGGGGACTGCCGACGGATTACCGCACCGATATTTTCGCGTTCGGCGCGATCCTTTACGAGATGGTGATGGGGAAGCCGACGTTCGGCCGCCCGACATCGGCCGATACGATGAGCGCGATCCTGAACGAAGAACCCGCTCCCATTTCGGAGCTTGCCCCCGAGACGCCGGTAGGGCTGCAGCGAGTGGTGTTGCGCTGCCTGGAGAAAAACCCGGAGCAACGGTTTCAGTCGGCATCGGACCTGGCGTTTGCTTTGGAGGCATTATCAGATTCCGGGATCGCTCCACCATCGGGCGCACATGCGATCAAGCCTGCCATCGGCAAGTATCGCGCGCCAGAAAAGGACTCTCGTCGTTTTGGCGCGTTTCGCGTAGTGGCGACGTTGGCGATTGTAGCAGTCGGGGCGCTCGCTTATTTTTGGATGCAGCCGGCTGCCGTACCCAAGGTGTCGAACTACGTTCAACTCTCGCATGACGGCCAGCCGAAGTCGCTGATTGGGACCGACGGATCGAGGCTCTACCTGGGCGTAGGCGTGGGAAGTTCGGGGAGCTTCGCGTTCCATGGGCTCGCGGAAATGTCAGTGACGGGCGGCGATCCAAAACGGATGTCGATTTTGCCTTCCGCTGACATGGTTCCTGTGGATCTGTCGCCGGGTGGGGCCGAGCTTCTGGTGGTTGACGGACGGGGCGCGCCTCCGCGAGGGCCGATCTGGAGTCTGCCAGTGCTGGGCGGTTCTCCGCGCAGGCTGGGGGATGCTTCGGGAGAAACCGCAGCGTGGTCACCGGATGGCAAGATGCTGGCATACAGCAACCTGAGTGATCTATTCGTAGCGAAGGCAGATGGGACCGAATCCCGAAAACTGCTCGCGGTGAAGGGCGACATCAAGAATGTGGAATGGTCGCCCGACAGCAGCCACTTGCGATTCGATACCACGGAGAGCGCTGGAACCATCGGGCAGCAACTCACATGGGAAGTATCCGTGACGGGAACGGACTTGCATCGCTTCCTGGGCGGCTGGCATGATCCGCCGGACGAGTGTTGCGGCAAGTGGACGGCGGACGGCAAGTACTTCATATTGCAATCGAAGAGTCAGATCTGGGCAGTGCCGGAAAAGAGCGCCTTTTTGCGCTCTGAATCGAAGCCGATTGCGCTGACTTCGAGCCCACTGTCGCTCTCGTATCCCCTGCCGAGTAGTGACGGCAAGAAGCTGTTCATGATCGGGCAGACGTACCGCGGCGAGCTGATGCGGTACGACGTGAAGTCGAGCCAGTTCGCTCCGTTTCTCGGCGGAATTTCAGCCGAGTATATTGCATTCTCGAAGGATGGGCAGTGGGTGACCTATGTTGCCTATCGTGAGGGCTCGCTGTGGAGAAGCAAAGTGGACGGAAGCGAGCGGCTGCAACTCACTTATCCGCCGATGTATCCGGTGCTGCCGCGCTGGTCTCCGGACGGGAAGAACATTATTTTCTTCGAATTTGCGCTGAGTGCGGCGAAGCCGGCGAGGATCTATGAAGTATCAGCCGATGGGGGAAGTCCGCGGCAGCTGATGCCGGATGATCCCCGGCAACAATTGGATCCGAACTGGTCGCCGGACGGAACAAAGATCGTGTTCAGCAATGAATCGAACGATCCGACTTCGGCGATTCACGTTCTGGACGTGGCCAGCCACCAGGTCTCGGACGTGCCTAACTCGCAGGGGCTGTATTCGCCGCGATGGTCGCCGGACGGCCGGTACATTTCAGCCTTCTCGGCGGACTCGGTACGGCTGATCCTGTTTGACTCGCAAACCCAGAAATGGACGGAATTGGCCAACGGTTCGTTGGGTTGGCTGAACTGGTCTCATGACGGGCAGTACGTGTATGTGCTGGACAACCGCGGCAAGAATGCGGTGGTCCGAATTCGAGTCAGAGACCACAAGACGGAACAAGTCGTGGATCTGAAGAGTCTCGCCACGACTGGCCGCTATGGCGGATGCCTGTCTCTCGCCCCCGACGATTCCCCGCTCCTGCTCCGCGATACGGGCACCCAGGATGTGTACTCCGTGGACTGGGAAGCGCCCTAAAGGAAATCCGGACACCCGGAAAAACCATTCGATCATTGGGATCGTTCGGGTCGTTGATTCAAGCAGATCGATGACTTCGAATCCAGCGGCCTGGCCGGTCGCTCGAGTCGTTGCACCTTGTGCTCCAACAGATCGTTGAGTTCCTGGACAAGTTTCGTAAACTTCTCAGGATCTTCTTCCTTGGCGATCTGCTCGCAAAGTAATTGCATGCGCTCTCGTTCGTCCGGGGTCATCGAATCCTCACGGCAGCTCCTTGCGGGGAGATTTGCATCCCGAAGAGCGCATCAAAATAAACCCGAAAGACACGGAAAAGTTGCGCACTCTCTCGCTGCGGGGCGGAGCACTGCGATCGAGATGGTGATTGGAACAGACCCTCACTCGCATGAGTTTGCGCTGCTGTGCTCGGAAGGAGGCGAGGCGCGCCGATCTCTGGCAGGCTTGCGGAGAAGGAGTTGATTTGCTGCTAGGCTCCTGAGGCGTTCAATTTTTTCGTGGATTGCGCTCAGTAGCTCTTGCAGAACGGCCTCCAGTTCGCCGTTTGAGGCTTCGGTGACCCGGGCGCAAAGGTGTCGGATTCGATCGTCGAGGCGGCGCGTGTGCATGGCTAAGAAGTAGGCGCGTCGACCAGTGGCTATCCAGTATGGTGCCCGATTCCGCAAGCGCGTTCGATACCCTACATACTGTAGACCACGCGAAATCCCAGTCGGCGCCGGAGGGCGGATTGAGGTCTTTGTTCAACCAGCAGGCGGGATACACGCCCGGCCTCTGAAATGTGGATACAGGCTTTCCTTTAAGTGGGTCGAATCGATAGCAGTTGGTGAGTCGGTCACGCTCCGAATCGTTCCGCAGCGCGAGCTTTTGCCTTGGCAGCTTCTTCCTCGCGGTTCTTCGGCGGCGCAGTTGTTTCGAGTGAACGCAGAAGTCGAGTTGAGACCGCCGCAACTTCGTCGATGGCGGCGAGGAACGAAACTTCGTTGGACTTGGACGGTTTGTTGAACCCGGTGATCTTCCGAACGAACTGAAGCGAGGCGGCGCGCACTTCCTCGTCGGTGACGGGCGGATCGAAGTTGAAGAGAGTTTTGATGTTTCTGCACATGGCCAGGGCCTCGCTTATCCTAGTTCCCGCGCATCGGCGGCTCAGACTCTATTTTCCCCCAAGTGGCACCGTGTAGGGAACCCCGCTGGCCGGCCCGCTACAGCCGTCGAAAAAAGAGTGCTGTTCTCCTCTCGGAACCTCGGGAACGGACGGGGCACCACAATCCTCATGCTATAATTCTTTATTCTCAGTCGCTTAGAGCACGGAGGACTGTATCGATAAACGTTTTATCCGCACGAACGATCGTATCCGGGCGCGCGAAATCCGCGTGATTGACGACGAAGGGCAGCAGCTTGGCATCATGCCGCCTTACGAAGCCATCAAAAAAGCCCGCGAAAAGAATCTGGACCTGGTTGAGATTTCGCCTACCGCGCAGCCTCCCGTGTGCCGCATCATGGACTACGGGAAGTATCTCTACCAGCAAGAAAAGAAAGAGCGCGAAGCCAAGAAGCACCAGAAGACGATCACCGTAAAAGAGGTCAAGTTCCGCATCAATGTGGACGACCACGATTACGAGACGAAGAAGAATCACGTTCTGCGTTTTCTGGATGAAGGCGACAAGGTGAAGGCGACCATTTTCTTCCGCGGACGCGAGATGACGCGTACTGGGCTCGGCCGGCAGATTCTGGAACGGCTGATCAAAGACGTGGAACCGCACAGCATCGTGGAGTTTCGTCCCCGGCAAGAGGGGAATACGCTGCACGCGATTCTGGCGCCGAAGAAATCAGAGAAAGAACGAGAAAAAGAGAAGCAGAGAGAAGAGAAGCACAAGGCTGCGGCGCAGAGTGCGCCGAGCATTCCTCCGCCGCAGGTCGCCAAGCCCGCGTCGTAGGGAAGAACCGAATTGCAAGCTGCTGTAACCAGTCTCGCCTGAGCGGTCATCTGACATTCTGCGAGAATGAAATGAAACTGACAGCCCAGGGCTGAAAGCTTGACGGCTGTTTCCTGAGGACTTTATGCCGAAATTGAAAACGCACAAGGGCGCTGCCAAGCGCTTCAAATTAACCGGGACGGGGAAGGTGAAGCGGGGGCGATCGCACCTGCGTCATATTCTGACGTCGAAGAGCAAGAAGCGGAAACGGAATCTGGGATCGCCGGCGCTCGTGAGCGATGGCGATAAGCGCAAAGTCAAGCGCATGATTCCTTACCAATAGGAATTCCCTTCGCGTACCTTAGTGTCCCTTGTGGTTGATCAGAGCATCCACCACGAAGGACACGAAGTATCACGAAGGAATTGCGGGCCTTGGTTGAATGTTGGCCTGCGGGGCGTGTGAAGAGGCCAGAGATCGCCGCCATGGCGAATCACCCTTACCTCCAGCCGCCAGCACGATGAAACTAAAAAGGAGAACACCATGCCTCGTGTAAAACGCGGAACCAAACGCCGCGCCAAACGGAAAAAGATATTAGACCGCGCAAGCGGGTACTTCCTTACCAAGTCGAAGCTATACCGCTCTGCGAAAGAAGCGGTGGAGCGCGGACTGAAGTTTGCCTACTCCGGGCGCAAACAGCGCAAGCGGCAGTACCGCTCGCTGTGGATCGTCCGCATCGGTGCGGCCGCCAAGCTGAACGGGATGAGCTATAACCAGTTCATTCACGGATTGAAGCTGGCGGGCATCGAACTGGACCGCAAGATTCTTGCGGACCTGGCGGTGAAAGATCCGGCAGGATTTGCCAGCCTGACGACGCAAGCCAAGGGCGCGATTGGCGGGGCGGCGTAAGACCGCTGTCAGCTATCAGCAGTCAGCAGTCAGCTTTTCAGAGCTAAATTGTTGTCATTCCGAGCCGCTCATAGCCGCGCTAGGCGCGGCAAGAGCGCGCGAGGAATCTGCTTTCCTGCCCGTGGCGAGAGAACAGCAGGTTCCGCACCGCTGACACGGTTCGGAATGACAAACCTGTAAGAAGACCCGAGACAATGCCGTACACCGTTCCCAAACTCACTGACTATTCGGCGGCAGCGCTGGAGAAGGCTGCGGGCGAATGCGCTGGTGCGTGTACGGGAGAAGCTGCCGAGGTTCGCAATGAGGCTGAACTGAAGGCGTTTCGCGACCGGTGGATGGGGCGCAAGAACGGGATCCTGACACAGATTAATGAGTTGTGGCTCAAGGGCGCGCCGAAAGATGCGAAGCGGGAGGCGGGGATTCGCGTCAACGAACTGAAGGCGCGGATTACGGAACTCGTCGAGGGCGCGCATGTCGCGGGCACTGGCGAGGATTCACTTGCGGCTGAGCGCGTTGACATTTCCCTTCCCGGCGTGCGGCGGCCGATTGGAGCGGAGCATCCAGTGATGCGGACCTGGCGCGAGATTGTGGGCGTCTTCCAGCGGCTCGGCTACTCCGTTGCCGAGGGCCCTGTCGTCGAGACGGATTATTACAACTTCGAAGCTCTGAATTTTCCGCCAAACCATCCGGCGCGCGATACGCAGGACACTCTGTTCATAGCAGGGCAGCAGTCGAAGCCGCAGCGCGAGCGATTGTTGCTGCGCACGCATACGTCTCCAGTGCAGATTAGGACGATGGAGAAGATGCGGCCGCCGATTCGCATTGTGATTCCGGGGACGGTCCATCGCAACGATCCTCCGGACGCGAGCCACTCACCGATGTTTCATCAGATCGAAGGACTCGCTGTCGACACCAACATTACATTCGGAGATTTGAAGGGGACGCTCGATCATGCCATGAAGGCGCTGTTCGGGTCGTCGGTGAAGACGCATTTCCGGCCGTCGTTCTTCCCTTTCACCGAGCCCAGCGCCGAGTTGTATGTCACCTGTTTTATCTGCGGTGGGAGCGGAAAGCGCGGGCCGGACAACGCCCCTTGCCGCCCGTGCAAGCAGACGGGATGGATTGAAGTGCTGGGATGCGGGATGGTCGATCCCAACGTGTTTGAGTTTGTGAAGCACAACGGGTATGACCCGAAGAAGGTGTCCGGGTTTGCGTTCGGAATGGGTGTCGACCGACTCGCGCTGCTGAAGTATGGCGTGGATGATCTGCAGTACTTCTTTCAGGGGGACGTAAGGTTCTTGCAGCAGTTTTCTTAGCTATTAGCCGTTCAGCTATCAGCTGTCAGTCAAAAACGGGGCGGATATCTTGAGAATTCAGTGACGCGGTCGTGGCGGGGATGAAGTGCAGAGGTCCTTCGCCTCGCTCAGGATGACAGGACACACCAGGTAAATGAAACTCTCTCCACAATGGATTCGCGACTTTGTTGATCTGACGGTCGACAACCGTCGACTCGCTGAAGACTTGACCAATGTTGGGATTTCGGTCGAGGGAATCAGTGGGAGCGGCGCCGACACCGTGTTTGAGATGGAGATTGGGACGAATCGTCCCGATGCGATGAATCATTACGGCGTGGCCCGGGAGGCGGCAGCGATTTATGACCTGCCGCTGAAACCGCTCGAGCCGAAGCTGCCCTCAGCGGCTAAAGCCGCGACTTCGAAGGGACCTGACGCGGCCCTAAAGAGCCGCTCTTCCACGCCTGCGGCGGCGAGAGCCGGTTCAGGCGACCCGCCATTCCGTATCACAGTCGAGGAGCCTGCGCTTTGTCCTCGATTCTCTGCGCGGGTGATCCGCGGCACTTGCATCAAGCCCTCGCCAGAGAAGATTGCACACCGGCTGCAGTTGCTCGATCAGCGGCCGATTTCGAATGCCGTCGACGCTACCAATTATGTTCTGTGGGAGATGGGTAAGCCTACGCACGTGTTCGATATGGACCTGCTTGAGGGCGGGAAGATTATCGTCCGTAAGGCGCGCGACGGCGAGACCTTGAAGACCCTCGACGGAGTGGAACGCAAGCTGACTGCCGAAGATCTCGTCGTGTGCGACGCCAAGAAACCGTTGGGGCTGGCGGGAGTGATGGGCGGATACGACACGATGATCACCGAGAAGACGCGGAATATCGTGATCGAGTCGGCGTGGTGGGATCCAGGGATTGTGCGGAAGATGTCGCGACGGCACGGAATTCACACCGACGCGTCGCACCGGTTCGAGCGCGGGGCGGATTTCGAGTCGACCGTGTTGTCGTGCGATCTTGTGGCCCAGATGATTCTGGAGTCGGGCGGCGGAGAGCTGGTTGGTGACGTGGTCGACGTGGTATCGAAGCCAATGGACCAGGCTCCCGTGGTGCTGCATGTGTCCGACGTCAAGCGCATTCTGGGCGGAAGCCTGACTTCTTCCCAAATCTATCAGCTGCTGAAGCGGCTGGGCTTTTCGCTGATTCCCGAGGGGCAGAGTGACGCGCAGTTCCGCGTGCATATCCCGAGCTGGCGGTTGGATGTGGAGCGCGAGATCGATGTGATTGAAGAGATCGCGCGACTGCACGGGTACGACAAATTTGAGAACACGCTGCCGGCGTACAGCGGAGCCGTGGTGGAGTTGCCACATGCGGCGATGGATGCGACTTTGCGCGAGCGGGCTTTGGCGCTTGGGTACAACGAGGCTCTGTCGCTCACTTTCATTTCGCATGCCGACGCGGAAAAGTTTTCTTCTGCAAAGGTTCTGGAGTTGGAGAATCCTCTAAGCGAAGAGGCGTCGGTCATGCGGACTTCGCTGGCTCCGGGCATGCTCGATATGCTGGCATGGAATTTGAATCGCGATGTGGCCGAGGCGCGGCTATTCGAGATTGCCAGTGTGTATGAGTTGTCGGGCGAGGCGCGGGTGGAACCGAGGCGCGCTTGTCTGGGCGCTACCGCCGCAGCAGTGCGGGCTGCGCTGCCTGCAGGTGGAGCGCTCGATGTAAGCAAGGGAGAGCAGGCAGCGGCGACGGAAACGTTTCGTGGATTCAAGGGCGATGTGGAGAATCTGCTGGCCTCATTCGGATGGGGCTATGCGAGTTATCATCGGAATACGGCCGAATACTTCCATCCGGGGCGCTCAGCGCGCGCGATGATGGACGCCATCGCCGTGGCGCAGTTCGGGCAGATTCATCCCGAGGTCGCGGCGGCGCGCAAGCTGCGGCAAGACGTGTTCATTGCTGAGTTCGACCTCGACGCCCTCCACGAGCTCGGACTGCGCCGGGTGAAGTTTCGTCCGCTCGGGAAGTATCCGGCAGTGGAGCGGGATTTCTCTTTCGCCTTCGCCGACACAGTCCCATTCATCGAAATGAAGAAAACAATCTGGGAGCTGAACATTCCCGAGGCGCGCGATTTGCGCCCTGTGGAGATCTTCCGTGGCGGTTCGATTGCCACCGGCAAATATTCTGTCTTGTTGCGGGTTCGTTTTCAGTCTGCCGACCGCACGCTGCGCGAGGATGAAGTGGCGCAGTGGTCGGGGACGATTGTGGCGGCGCTCGCGAGGCTCGGCGGGGTGCAGAGGGTCTAGGAGATCCCCACCCTTCGACTCCGCTCAGGGCAGACTTTCTCGCACACAAATCGCGCGAGAAATGGGGCACCGACGGGAACTCAGGTCAAAATCCCCACCCTCTCGCAAAAAGCGCGAGGAGGATGGGGCACCCCGTTCTTTTCTGCCTCCCAACTCTCAAAGTCATCTCTCAGACGTCAAAGTCGACTCGTCTAACTCTCTTACCGAACGCAAGCCGCTTAGGCCCATCGTCAGGTCCAGGTCCGCCAGGAAATTCTGGACTACGTCACGCACACCTTGCTCGCCGGCGATGGCGAGTCCCCAAATATAGAGACGTGCCAGCAGAACGGCGCGCGCGCCGAGGGCCAGGGCTTTGATCGCGTCCGCGCCGGAGCGAATGCCGCTGTCGAACAGGATCGGAATTTTGTCCTGGATTGCATCGGCAATGGATGGAAGTGCATCGAGCGCTGCGATGGCTCCGTCGACCTGGCGGCCTCCATGGTTGGAGACGATGATGGCATCGGCACCGTGATCGAGCGCGAGGCGGGCGTCGGCGGGGTGGAGAATCCCTTTCAGCACAATGGGTAATTTAGTTCTCTCGCGCAGCCATGCAAGATCTTTCCACGTCAGCGCGGTGTTTGAGAACACGCCTGCCCAGAGGCGAATGGCAGCAGCGGGATCGACGGACGGCGACTGCGGGAGACGCGAGCAGAAGACGGGATCAGTGAAGTAGTTGGCGAGTCCGTCGCCGAGGAGGAATGGCAGATAAGGATGCTGGAGGTCGCGTTCGCGCCATCCCAGCATAGCGGTGTCGAGGGTGACTACGAGCGCCGAGAAGCCTGATTTTTCCGCGCGCTGCAGCAGGCTTGCCGTCAGTTCGTGATCCTTGCCCCAGTAGAGTTGGAACCAGCGTGGGGCTTCGTCCATGGCTTGAGCGACTTCTTCGATGGGGCGGGAAGACACGGTGCTGAGAACGAATGGAATGCCGAGCGATGCGGCAGCTCGGCCGACGGCGACCTCGGCTTCGGGGTGGATGATGCCTTGCACGCCGACGGGGCCCAGCAAAACCGGCGCCCGCAGAGTCTGGCCGAAGAGTTCGATGGTGAGATCGCGCTGGGAAACGTCGCGCAACATACGGGGCACAATCCGCCAGCGATCGAAGGCGGCGAGGTTGGCGCGCGCGGTGCGTTCGCCGGATGCGCTTCCCGCGACATAGTCGTAGGCCTGCGGCGAGAGAACCTCGGCAGCTTTCCTCTCGAGTTGCGCGAGTGGAATTGGAACCGAGAGCTTCTTGCCCGCGAGGCCGAGTTGGTAGATCTCGAACTGGCGCTGCATACCGGGGCTGGCGGAGTTGGGTTTTGGGATGGAGTGGGGTGAATCGGGCATGGGCCTCCTCGGGCCTTAATGACCGGGGATCATTCTATATGGACGCGAGTTCTACCCGGCGACGAAATCCCCACTTCTGCCGCAAAGAACGCGGCAGGAATGGGGCACCCGGCACGCGCGGGCTCTCTCCTGGCACGCACTCAAGAGCATCAACCACAAAGTGCACGAAGGTACGCGAAGGAACTCCCACATCGGCTTCTGCGCACGTTGGTAGTCACCTTCAGGTTTTTCGCTCTGTTGCCGATAGGAAAGACGTGGAAAACATTTCTGGTGGACAAGCTGTAGCTCGGGCTCGCGTGGTGGATGTGAAGCCGCTGCGGTATGTAGCGCGGCAACCGATCTTCGACCGGGCCGAAAAGGTGTTTGGATACGAACTGCTGTTTCGCGACGGCCTGGAAAACGCATTCCACGGCGACACGGATGAGGCATCGCGGGCGACCCTGGACCGGACCCTGCTGATGGGACTGGATGTGTTGTGCGACGGGCGGCGCGCTTTTGTGAATTGCACGCGCGACACGCTGATCAAGGGCCTGGTCACGCTGTTGCCATCGACGACGACGGTCGTTGAGGTTTTGGACATCATCAAGGTCGAGATGCAGTTGACGACCGAAGAGCAGCAGAGTGCGTTGATCAAGCGGTTCGGGCCATGGCGCTGCCGGATGCTGGCGGAAAAGATCGAGACCCGGGCGGAATTTGTGCGCGACGCGGGATCAGGGGTTCGTATCTTTCCAGGGGTATTTTTTCGGCGTCCGGAGATGATGAATACGCGCGACATGCCGGCAAACCGGACGAACTATCTGAGAATGCTGCAGGAGGTATCGCGTCCGGACCTGGAATTGCCAGAACTGGAAAAGCTGATCAAGGCGGAGGCCTCGGTCTGCTACTACCGGCTATTGCGATACTTGAATTCGGCGATGTTTGGGTTTCAGAGCGAGATCCATTCGGTGCGACACGCCCTGTCGATGCTGGGAGAACGCGACGTGAGACGGTGGGTGCGGCTGGTGGCGGCCGTGGGCGCGGGCCAGGAGAAGACCAGCGATTTGGTGCTATCGGCGCTGGTGCGGGGACGGTTTGGCGAATTTCTGGCGCCGCGCGTGCAGCACGGGGAGTGAAACCTCTTAGGCATGGCCGCCTGTGCAAAATGTGGGTGAGGGGGGCCTTGCGCGGTTGGGCAAGGGCGAGTACCATAAAGTTGTTCTCATTTAGGCCTCGTTCCCGCGCAGGCCTTCCGCGCCAGCCGATCCGAGGCGGCGCCTGACGGATCCGATAAAACGGAAAATCGATACTGAGTCAAAGAGTAAAGGTTTCATTCTCGAATAGCAGTTCGTTTGGAGAGTTGGGGTTCGTTCCATAGTGTGTTCCAGTCGCTACCCGCAATTGCGTAGATCCGATTTTGTATGATGGGCGGAGCTTTGCTCAGAGCGGCGGGATGCAGCGACTGGTGGGCCTTAGGGGTTCGTAAAATTCTGCAACATACGCGCAACATCTTGAGAGGACTATGAACGCAGGACCAGGAAGACCCTCCGGCGGTGGCGGAGGAGGCGGAAGACGAAGGCGGCGCGGTCGCCGCCCCCACAATCAGCGCGGACAGCGTCCCGGACCGGGATTGAGCCGGGAGAATAAAGACGGCATCTACACGGCGCCGATGGATCACAGTTATCGCGCGGCAATGGCTGGCGGCAACAACAACGGCCACAAGGGCGGCGGAGGTCGGCAGAGGCCGGGGTTTGCGGCGCAATACCCGCAGCCCGAACCGGAACCGTTGCCGGCGACCAGTGAAGACACGAATTCGCGCATTTTTGCCTTCATCGAAGACCTATTCTTCATGGCGAAGATCCAGGAAACGGCGCGCAAGCTCAATGTGAAAGTTGAGTTCGTGAAGACCGACAAGGATCTGATGGAAAAGATGTCGCAGAACGGCGACGAGAAGCCATCCCTGATTATCTTCGATCTGAACCTGGCGAGCGTGAAACCGCTGACCCTGATTCCGAAGCTAAAGAGCAAGCTGAAGAAGGGGACGTCGATTATTGGGTTCTTATCGCATGTGCAGGGAGACCTGAAGCAGAAGGCCCACGAGGTAGGTTGCGACATGGTGCTGCCGCGGTCGGCCTTTTCGCAGAACCTGCCGCAATTGTTGCGCAGACATGGGGCGCCGGAGGATGTGGAGCCGACGGTTCAATAGCGAGGCATCTTGCCTTCGGCTTCGGAGCCTCACATTTCGGTCCAGCTCTGCTTCCCCAAACTTACGAGAGCCGCGCTATGCTTTCGTTGACCTGCCCTTTTCATCCGCGTAAGATTTGCCTCCTGTGATCGGCCAGACAATTTCGCACTACCGAATTGTCGAGAAGCTGGGTGGCGGGGGAATGGGAGTTGTGTATAAGGCCGAGGATACCCGCCTCCGCCGTTTCGTTGCTCTGAAATTCCTGCCGGACGACGTGGCCCGCGATCCCCAGGCGCTGGCACGGTTTCGACGCGAGGCGCAGGCGGCGTCCGCTCTGAATCATCCCAACATCTGCACTATTCACGACATCGGCGATCAGGACGGGCATGCCTTTATCGCCATGGAGTTCCTAGACGGAATCACTCTGAAGTACCAAATCGCTGGCCGGCCGGTCGAGATGGACGTGCTGATCGGCCTGGCGATCGAGATTGCCGACGCGCTGGATGCAGCACATTCGGAAGGAATCGTTCATCGGGATATCAAGCCCGCGAACCTTTTTGTGACCAAACGTGGCCACGCCAAGATCCTGGATTTTGGGTTAGCGAAAGTCTCTCCTCCGACCATCTCGTCGAGCCAGATTGGTTCGGCCAACACGCAGACGCGCTCGATGGACGAAGAGCACCTGACCAGTCCCGGCTCCACGCTGGGCACGGTCGCCTACATGTCACCGGAGCAGGCCCGAGGCAAGGAACTGGATTCGCGCACCGACCTGTTCTCGTTCGGAGCGGTGTTGTATGAGATGGCAACGGGAACACTGCCTTTCCGCGGGGATACCTCCGCGCTGATTTTCAATGCAATTTTGGAGCGCGCTCCGATCCCTCCCATCCGACTGAACCCGGATCTTCCGGCTGAACTGGAACGGATCGTCAGCAAAGCTCTGGAGAAAGACCGCAACCTGCGGTACCAGCATGCGGCCGACCTGCGCGCCGACCTACAAAGGCTGAAACGCGACACCGAAAGTGGGCGCACGGTGGCGGCTGGTTCGGGGCCGGTAGCGGCCGTTCCAGAGGCGAGCCCAACGCCAGCCGTCCCGGTACCTCCAACGCCTGCTTCTTCGCCTTCGCTAGCGTCTGCGGCATTCTCGTCAGCGGTTAGCAGTGTTGCTCCGGCAAAAAAAGTGTTGAAGATTCCTCTGATAGCCGCAGTTGTGCTCGTGCTTGCCGCAGTCGTGATTGGCGGGCTCTACTTGCGTTCGAAGCGGTCCGCAAAGCTCACGGAAAAGGACGGCGTTCTGCTGGCGGATTTTGTGAATACCACAGGCGACGCGGTTTTCGACGGCACGCTGAAACAGGCGCTGGCCGTACAGCTGGAGCAGTCTCCTTATCTGAATGTCTTTCCTGATTCGAAAATTCGCGAGGCTTTGCGGTACATGGGCCGTCCGGCTGATGAGCGCCTGACGAACGACGTGGCCCGGGAGATTTGCCAACGCCAGGGCGTGAAGGCCATGCTGACGGGTTCGATCGCGAGCCTGGGCAATCATTACGTCATCGATCTGGCGGCTGTGAACGCGCAAAGCGGCGATTCGCTGGCGCGCGAGCAGGTGGAGGCTGACAGCAAGGAGCAAGTACTGAAGTCACTGGATACGGCGGCCTCTAACCTGCGCCGGAAAATGGGGGAGTCTCTGGCGTCGGTGCAGCAGTATGCCAAGCCTCTGGAACAGGCGACCACCTCATCGCTGGAAGCGCTGCAGGCTTTCAGTTTGGGACATGCTGCACACCAGAAGCTTGACGACGACGCGGCGATTCCACACCTGCAACGCGCGGTGGAATTAGATCCAAACTTTGCGATGGCCTATGCCACGTTGGGGGTCTGCTACAACAATACGACGCGGCTATCCGAAAGCATCGCCGCATCGAAGAAAGCATACGAGTTGCGCGACCGCGCCAGCCAGCGCGAGAAACTCTACATCCTGGCGCACTACTACGACCAGGTCTTGGTTAATCCCGAGAAGGCGCTGGCGGTTTACGCAGAATGGAGACAGACGTACCCTCGCGACACAACCCCATACGACAATGCAGCCTTGACCTATAGCGCGATCGGAGAATATGAGAAGTCGCTCGACTTCGCGAGCCAGGCGATGCGCATCGATCCCAAGGACGCATATGCATATGACAATCTCGCCTCAGCCTACCTCGCTCTGAACCGGTTCGATGAGGCCAAAAGTATCGCCGAGCAGGCGGAAGCACAGCAGTTGGGCGGACCCGGAGTGCGTGGGGCGTTGACCGATATTGCGTATATTCGCGGAGACTGGGCTGCCTATGATCGGCTCATCGGCTTGTCGCGCGGTACTCCAAACGAAGGGTTTGTATTATTTTTCAAGGCATCTGGCCAGGACGCGCTGGGAAAAGTGCAAGCGGGCGGAGAGACGTGGCAGCTGGCGCGATCCGTGTTGCTGAACGCGGGAATCAAGGACTTTGCCGCAGCATTGTTTGACGTCGAGGCCGCTAATAACGCGCTTCTCGGTTATCCGGCGGACGCTCGGCGCAAGGCGTCGCAGGCCCTTGAGCTTTCCAATGATCCTGATATCCAAGGCTATGCGGCGGTCGCTTTCGCGGCGGTCGGGGATGAAGCGAAATCCTCGTCCATCTTCGCGGACTTACGTCGAGAGTTTCCCGACAACTACTTTTTGAACGCGGTGCTGTTTCCCATGGTGCGGGCTCAGCAGTATTTACAAGAAAATCGGCCGACCGAAGCAATCACGGCCCTGGAGCCGATCCGTCGATATGAATTGGGAGTCGGACCTCACGGAACGGGTTTCTGGCCGAACCACCTCAGAGGAATGGCCTATCTTAAGCTGCATGACGGCGGAAAAGCTGCAGCCGAGTTCCAGCGCATTCTGGACCATCAGGGGGTGTCGGCGACCGATCCGATCTGGTCCCTGGCGCACTTGAACCTTGGCCGCGCGTACTCCCTTCAAGGAGACAATGCCAAGGCGCGAACAGCCTATCAGGATTTCTTCGCCAAGTGGAAAGATGCAGACTCCGACGTTCCCATCCTGAAAGAAGCCAAGGCAGAATACGCGAAGTTGCAATAGGGGCGGAATTCGAATCCCGGGCAGTTAGACCTTCCCTCGTAAGCGTGTCCACTCCCGGACGCTTGATTCCGAGATCGAACACTCCGACCTGCGCAAAGAGTGGACATTCAACTTAACCACTCTTTTATCAAAGACATGCTGCGACGCGCCGTGGCGAGCCAAATGCTCGCTTTCTGGCCGGAGGCGCATGGAACCATGTTCATTCAAGACGTCCGCCTGGCGGTGCGGCAGCTGCCGAAGAGCCCGGGCTTTGTTCTTGCTGTAACTCTCACGCTCGCCCTGGGGATTGGGGTCAATACCGCTGTTTTCACCTTGGTAAATGCCTTCCTGTTGCGGCCGCTGCCGTATCCCGAGCCCAATCGTCTTGCTGTCCTCGTACTCCATCAAGAAGGCATCTCGAGCAAGTCTGGGCAGTTTGTGCAAGACGAAAACACCAGCCAGGACGGCGAAACCTGGGAGTTGGTTCGGGACAACGTCCCCGCCATCCAAGCCGCCTCCTTCGGCGGGACAAGCGGCGTCAATCTGCAGGCGGGCTCGGCCTCGGGGAACAGTGTGCGCTACGTGCGGGACATGCGCGTTTCGGAACACTACTTCGATGTGCTTGGTATCCAACCCTCACTGGGCCGGGGCTTCACCGAGCAGGAGGACCGTTCCGGCGGGCCCAATGCCGTGATCCTGAGTTACACGATCTGGCAGTCTATTTTCCACGGCGATGCGCAGGTACTCGGGAGCCAGATCAGGCTCAAAGGAGAGCCATATACCGTGGTTGGTATCCTCTCCCAACACGCTCAGCCTACCGGAACCGCCGATGTCTTCACTCCACTCCAGCCTCACCAAAGCGGAGAATGCGGAGGAGACAATTGCGAGATCATCATGCGGCTGGCGCCGGGAGCGACATGGCAGCAGGCCTCCGCTCAACTGGCTCACCTGCACAAGCCTTCCCTGGACGAGATCGCAAAATCCAAGGGCCGTGCGTGGTTCTATCCCTCGCCCCTCGACCGCAATCTGGATAATGGCATGCGTAAGCCAGTCATCGGACTGATGCTGGCGGTGAGCTTGATTCTGCTGATCGCGTGCGCCAACCTCGCAGGGCTCACGCTGGTTCGGATCGCCCGCCGGACGCCTGAAATCGCAACCCGCCTTGCTCTGGGCGCAACCCGGTGGGTGGTGCTCCGCCAACTTTGGGCGGAGAATCTTGTCTTAGCCTTCATCGGCGCGGGAATCGGACTCGCTCTTGCCCGTGGGATCCTCTCCTCGTTGCCGGGATTCTTGCCCGACGACATGCTGCCGCTCGGAGGTTTAGCGATCGATGCTCGTGCCCTGGCATTCACCCTTGGGGCGTCCCTGTTCACGAGTTTGCTCTTTGGGGCACTGCCCGCGCTGCAAGTTCGCCGTGTCGATCTCAGGTCATCGATTGCAACTGGCAGCCGCGGCGTGGCCCGAGGCTCGAACCGTCTCCGCCAGTGGCTGATTGGCGGCCAAGTCGCGCTTACCGTTGTGCTGGTCGCCGGAGCGGGTCTTCTGGTCCGCAGTTTGATCTACCTGGAAACTTTGCCGCCGGGCTTCGATGCCAACAACGTGATGACGGCCAAAGTTTCGCTCGATGATGCCCGCTATCGCGACGCCGGCGCATTCCACAGTCTCATCGACCGCAGCCTGATGGCGATGAGGCAGATTCCCGGTGTCGAAGACGCCGCGGTTGGGCTGAGTGTGCCTTACGAACGCGGCCTCAACGACGGCCTAAAGGTGCTGGACGGCAAATTAGCGGGAAAAGAGTGGGGAGCGAGCACGGCCTACGTGAGCCCAGCATATTTTCAGGTGCTGAGAATTCCCATTCTTGCTGGCCGCGCCATCGCCGACAGCGACACGCCAACTTCGCAGCCCGTTACGGTAGTGAACGTCGACTTTGCCCGCGAGTTCTTCAATGAGCAGAATCCGATTGGCCGCCACATTCAGAATGAGAATCATGTCTATACGATCGTCGGCGTCGTCGCGAATGTAGCCAAGCGCCCCGGCATGAATGGCGACGCACCGCTGGCGACGGAGCCCGTGTTCTATCTTCCGGCCACCCAGATGCCGCAGGATCTCGTCAACATTGCGCATGTCTGGTTTCAACCGAGTTGGATTGTGCGCACCGCCGCCCCGGTGCAGGGACTTACGGCTGCGATGCAAGCGGCTCTCGCTCAGGTGGATCCCAGCTTGCCGTTTTCCGGGTTCCACTCGATGAACGACATCCTCGCGGAGAACCTCGTATATCAGAGAGTGGAGGTGGCTCTCCTCGCCGTGCTCGCGGGACTGGCGCTGCTGCTTTCTGCCGTCGGAATCTATGGGCTGGTTTCCAACCTGATTGTGCAACGAACACGCGAAATCGGCATCCGTATGGCCCTGGGATCTTCGATTCGTCAGGCAATGATGGATGTTGGCTCCGCAGGAGTCGCGGCCGCAGGCTGCGGCCTGATTGCGGGGCTGGCGCTGTCTTTCGCCGCCATACGTGTTTTGCGCAGCGAGCTCTATGGTGTCCGCGACTATGACCCGATGACTCTTCTCGCGGTTCCCGTGGTGATTGCGGTCATTGCCGCACTCGCGAGTTTCATGCCGACATTGCGGATCACTCGAATCGATCCGGCAGTCACGCTCAGGATGGAGTAGGGCGCATTGCCCGCCGCACCGTTTCCGGGCATAACGCGTGCGGATGCATTGCGAGTCGCTGGCTCTCTAGCCGGGAGGCCAGGCAAGCGGGTGCCGAGCGAATTCCCCGATTCACAGCGCGCACGCTATTTCGCGGATGCGGCTAAGGTCGCCGGATCCAACTCCAGGACCACCCAATAAGCCGCCCGAGGTGCCGCCGTAAATGGAGTCTCCTTGCGGGTGAACGACAGGTAGAGAGCCCGCATCATGCAGACCGCGAAGGTGTCAGGGCGCTCTTGGGTCTGCGCATTTTCCGCCATGCCCTCCTTTCCGATTCGCAAGAACAGCTCCACCTTGTGCTGGTCGCTGCCGGATTCCTTCAGGCACGAATTTTCGAACACAGCCAATTTCTGCTCGACTTCTTTGCGGAAGGCTTGGCCTTCGGGAGTCTGCATATTGTCCTGGGCTTCCTTCCGCGTGGCGCGGGCCTGGATCTGCATCGGAGCGGCTTGAGTAGCGGTGTCTCTGTTTTGCTTAAACCATGCCTCCGTGGTCCATTTCTCCTCGCTCCAATTGTCGCCGATGCGCTTGAACGCCGAATCCGCGGCTACCCAGTCCTGGGAGTTCACCGCCATGAGCGCGAACGAGTTCAACAGGAACATGGAAACGCCGTACTTCTTTTCTAGAGCGGCAAAACCGCTCTGGATGCGAGGCCAGGAAAAGTGGTTAAACTCGGGCTCCTGGCAGCCACAAGCAATCACTTCGGCAATCTGGAAATAGAGGATGTCGCCCGCTTGTCCACCGAGACGATTGGCGGCTGCTTCGGCGAAACGGGAGGCATCGCCGTCTTCCCCGCTCCATTTGGGCAGAAGAGAATTGGCGTAAATTCGGTAGTAGTATGAATACTCCGGTTCAAATTTAACAGCCTGCTCGAATAGAGCGGTAGCCTGGGGTAATTCCCAACTCTGTCCCTGGGCGACTTTTTGCATCGCGATGTACCAGTCGGGGCATTTGCTGGCGAGAGCAGAGTTCTCATCGAGAATCGCTTTTGCTTTTGCCATGCGCTCGCCAAACAGCTTCCACCCGCTCTCGCTCACGCTATTGGCAAAGCCATCGCCGCGCGCGTCCCAGGCGTAGCTTGCATACGACTCGGCTAAGGCAATCGGGGCCGTGATGGAGCTGGGATTGCGTTTCCCCCAGAGTTGGACAAGCTCCATATGCCGAAGCCAATCATCTTGCGTAGGATGCCCGGGTTGGGGGGAATCGAGCCCAATATAGATATTGCGCAGCTTCCACCCCCCACCCGAAAATCTCGTTTTGCCGGTCCGGGCAGCGTCGGCGAGGCAGTCCAGATCCGCAAATTTTTCTTGCTTGAGCAATTGGGCAATGGCATTACGGTATTCATCCAAAGCGCGGACGTCGGTCGCGGTGTCGAATTCCGCATCCGAGAATGCACACGGCGAGGCAGCGCCGCGCGGTTTTCCCTCCGAGGCGGACGCACGGGCCCCATGGAAGAAAACGGCCAACAGCGTAACCACGGCTACGACACGGGCGGCAGAGGTTATTTTGAGAAAGAGGCGGTTCCTGCGGGGCAAACACGAGCAATAGGTCATCATGAAGTCCAGTGCGAAGGTCTCGCTATTCGACCAAAAGCTACTAGATCTGCTTGATGCTACTAAGCGAGGAATGCGGTGTCGACGTTACCTTGGTGAAGGGTGAGCGCAGGATGAGGTCGGCTTTGTGGCATAATCTGCCGTTCTACCGGTAAGCAACTGGGAAGCCGAAAACGCGATTTGGCGCCCGCGGGAAACATCACTAATCATGAGAAATCTCAAAATTATTCTCGGCATCGTTGCTCTTGTTCTCGTGTTGAGCACCGGCTGGCAGATTGGTTCGGCAGTAGTCTCGGACATGAACTTTCAAGAAGACCTGCGCGACCTGGGATCACAGGCGGGTGCCCATGTTGGAGTGGTTGTGCCGCCGGGCTCGGATGAGGACGCGGCTCGTGCGGTAATTCGCAAGGCGACAGAACACGGCATTGAACTGGAGCCTACTCAGGTTACGGTGCGGCGCATGGGCTCCGGAGAAACGTCAACCCTGTACTTCGCGGCGGACTATACGGTGCCAATCAATTTGGTGTTGTTTTCGTTCAATCTCCATTTTGTTCCATCGAGCGAGCGGAACGGCAGCTGACGCTATCCCGGAGGCCAAGCGAGCGGGCGTCCTCCGAGCAGGTGGACGTGGAGGTGGAAGACCGACTGTCCGGCGCTGGGACCGACGTTGAGAACGGTGCGGTATCCCTGCTCGATATTGCGCTGGCGGGCGATCTGCGCAGCGGCAAGGTGGCACCGGCCGATGATTTCGGCATCGGCGTCCTCGGCTTCTTTCAATCCAGCGAAATGTTTTTTGGGAATGATCAGGACGTGCGTGGGCGCCCTGGGGCTGATGTCTTCGAAGGCGAATACGTGGTCGTCTTCGTAAACTTTCTTCGCGGGAATCTCACCGCGGATGATGCGGCAGAAGAGGCAGTTGGAATCGGTCATATTCAGTTCACTCCGACTGGTTTACCTAGCGGAAACGATAACACCGTGCCGCGAAGCTGTCAGCCGCGCGGAGAACGGCCGCGCTAACGCCATCGAGTTTACCGGTACTTTGTGGCCAGATCGTTGAAGGGCTGAGAATCCACATTCCACGTGCCCTCGAAGGGATTGTCCAGGTCGCTGAGCACGAAGTGGGCGAAAAACAGAAGCATGGTCGTGACAGCGATTGCGACGAGTCCGAGTGCCAGACTGTGAAACGGAAAGAAGAACAGGAGAAACGAAATCGTGCAGGCCGTGACGGTCACGAAAAGAAGAAGCGTGCGAGGAATCCGCTTTACGCTGAGGGCGAGCCTTTCATCGCGGTGGGCGCTGGCCTGGTTCGCAATTTCCAGCAGACGCTCGTAGACCCTCTGCTCAGATTCACTTCGGGCTTGACCTCGGTGAGGCTGGCCAGGATTCCAGAGAATAACTTGTCAGTCCGGTCAGTGTCCTCCCCGTGGGAGAGCGTTCCCCATTCCGATTCAACCACTCCCCGAGCATAGGCGCGAACGGCCCGGACGATGGGATCGCGAGTCGCTTCTTTGAGACCCTTGCTGAAAAGGACAAGGTCCTTTTCAGCGCCAGACTCTTTCAGAATTTCGTTTTCGACGGCGGCAAATTGTCCCCAGATCACATAGGTGGCAAAGGCGTATACGACGCTGTAGAGCGTGCCAATGATTTGAAGCAGCGCGCCAATGCCTTCAGTGTCGTCGACGAAAAGCTTGTGGAAGCCGATCAGACGCAGCACCAGATAAATAGCTGCGGCCGCAGCCATGAGCCCTATACCGCGAGAGCGAGTGGCGGGAGGAATCACGTCCGTGCTGGTCATCGCAAACTAGTCTAACCGTACGAGAAACACTGCGCCTTCGGGGGTTTCGGTTTCGGCGGCGAGTTGTTGGGCGCGCTCGTGGTCGTCGTCGAGGACACGGACGCGGATCCACCAGTCTCCAGCGGGGCTGTTAAAACACAAGACTTTGGCCGTGTGATAGCGGCGCTGCAGGTGATCGGCGACCTTCCTGGCGGCGTCTTCGTCCGGAAAACCGCCGATCTGCACGGCCCATTTTCCGGACGCACCCGGAGATGCGGCGGACTGCATCAACTCGACTTTCACTTCGGCGACACCGGGCTTCCAGATGTCGAGCTTCTGGGCGGCGGCGAGGGAAAGGTCAACAACGCGCCCGGGAATGAAGGGGCCGCGGTCGGTAATGCGTACCAGCGCGTGCTGTCCGGTCTTGACGTTGGTAATGCGCACAATGGAGCCGAGCGGATACGTGCGGTGCGCCGCCGTCATGGCGTGCATGTTATAGACTTCGCCGTTCGATCCGCGGCGGTTGTGATAGGGCGGCCCGTACCAGCTGGCGAGTCCGGTCTCGGTGGTGATGGGCTGTGCATCGGCAGGGAGCGTAGGCTCGGCGAGATCGGCGTTAGTGTCAGCTCCTGCTCTGAACTTGGGTGCTGCATTGTCTCTTGTGGCCGGGACGTTTGCCGTAGGCTGGGACGTCGGCGATTCGGTCGTTGAGGCGGGCGGTGGCGGAGGAGGAACATTCACGTGCGCCTGTTTCGGATGGCCGCAGGCACTCAGCAACAGAAGCGTGATGAGGACAATCAGGAACATGACGATGCTGACGAAGCGATCGCGGCAGCGTGGCAAGCCTGCGGATCGAGGCCCCGGTCGCGTTACTTGGGCGGGTGGTGGTGCTGCTCCATGTAGTCGGCGAATTCGGTGAGCTTCTGCGAGGCCGTGCGCAGAGCCTTGGTGGAGTGCGTGCGCACCGCAGGGACAACCTCGTCGTTGAGGTACTTGATGAATTCGGGAATCTCTTTTTCCAGGCGCTCGGCGGCTTCGCCTATGGTTTGGCTGACACGCGCCGAAGCGTCTTCCACCTTGCGGTTGAAGTCGTTCATGGTGCTCCTCGCGAGGACTTGGCGTGAATGGATTCACGCGGTGTTGCGGATTGCCAGGCAGGGCTATTATTTCGCGCCGGACGGGCCGGGTCAATGGCGGGCGGCGGAATTCGGTGGTTCGAGGGATCCGGGGCCGCGTGGGTCGGGTTCTTGCCTGCTGTAAAATGCGGGCTCCAGCCATGAATCCGCAAACGAATTCGCGCACCGAGTTGCGCCAGCAGATGTTCCGCACGCAGCTGCTGGCGTGGTATGACGCGCATGCGCGCGATCTGCCGTGGCGAGAGAGTCACGATCCGTACCGAGTTTGGTTGTCGGAGATCATGCTGCAGCAGACGCGGGTGGCGGCGGTAATTACGCATTATCACGAGTTTCTGCGGCGGTTTCCGACCGTGGAGAAGCTGGCGCGCGCGCGGGAGGCTTCAGTGCTGGCGGCGTGGAGCGGGCTTGGATACTACCGGCGGGCGCGCATGCTGCATGCCGCGGCCAAGGTTGTGCGGAAGCAGGGTGCGAAGTTTCCGGAGACAGCGGAGGGATTGCAGGAGTTGCCCGGCATAGGGCGATATACGGCGGCGGCCATTGCGAGCATTGCATTTGATGAGGCAGTTGCGGTCGTCGATGGAAATGTGGAGCGAGTGCTGCAACGGTTTTCGGGGCAGCAGTTGCGTGGGGAGGAATTCTGGGCTGCGGCTGAGGCCCTAATGGATCGAGCGCGGCCTGGAGATTTCAATCAGGCGATGATGGAACTGGGAGCGACGGTGTGCACTCCGAGGGCGCCGGCGTGCCTGACTTGTCCGGTGGTGGAGTTGTGCGCGACGCGCGGGGAGTTAGCAGGATCGGCAAAGAAGGCGCGGCAGAAGAAGCGGGAGATCCATTACGCTTTGGCTCGCCGCGATGGCGCGGTGTTTCTGGTGCAGAGAGCACATGACGCGCGGCTGATGGCGGGGATGTGGGAGTTGCCTGAGGTGGATGGAGGTGGCCCCGGGGCTGAAGCCCGCTCCAATGGGACAGGCAAGATCGCGGCGCCGAAAGGGGGCCGCCCAAAGGCAAAAAGCGGTGACCATGCCGATGCCTACTTCACGCTCAGGCATTCAATCACAGTGACGGACTATACCGTACGGGTTTGGCGAGTGGCGGCTGTGGAGCAAGATCGCGGAGAGTGGATCGCGGTGGAGCGCTTGCCGCGGGTTGCGATTACGGGGCTGGCGAGGAAAATTCTGCGGAAAGCAGAAATCACTCCTCCCCATCCGAACGGCCGGTTGCGTCATCTAACCTAGAAGCAGTTTGGCAGGCTATGCGCTGGCTGCGACACTTATTGCGAGGACGAACTGGAGGGAGATTGATGGCGGCACTGACCATTGGGGCGAAGGCACCGGAGTTTGATCTGAAGACCTTGGACGGGAAGCGGTTCTCGCTGAGCGACGAACTTGCGCACCGACCCGTGGTGCTGGTGTTTTTCAAGGTGTCGTGTCCGACGTGCCAGTATGCGCTTCCGTTTTTCGAGAGACTGCATCAGAGCTACGGGCGTAACGGCGTCACATTAGTGGGGATTTCCCAGAACGACGCGAAAGACACGGCGGCGTTTAACAAGGAATTTGGGGTCACGTTCCCGGTCCTTTTGGATGACCCAGGTTCCTACGCTGCTTCGAATGCGTACGGACTCACGAATGTTCCCACGATCTTCTGGATCGCGCAGGATGGGGAGATTGAGGTTTCGAGTGTGGGGTGGCTGAAGAAGGATTTTGAGGAGATCAACAAGAAGATGGCTGAAGCCGGCAAGAGCGCTCCGGCGGCGATGTTCAAGCCGGGCGAAGAGGTGCGGGACTTCCGCGCGGGTTGAGGGTCGAAAAACTAGCCGCCGGTCGGTGGCTGAGAAAGAAACCGAGCTTACGCTCCGCGGACGGGTCAAAGACCCCTCCCCACACGAGCAAATACGCTAACCACGGACAACATAGCTGCCGTGCGCATCTGGACACGTCCCGGCGTGTCTTTTGTCCGAGAGTGGGTGGACTCTCGTGCGGTTTGGGCAGTTACTTCTCATAGGGCCTCTGCTAACCCTCCTTTACAATTCTTGTAGAACTTCACAAAAAAGCCTTCCAGCAAGCGCGCCGCTTGGTTTTGGGGGAGAGACCTGTTTATGCAAGGAACGCTGAGAATTGTTTCAGCCTGTCTGATCGTGTGCGCCAGCTTGTTCGCATGGGCCGATGGCGCCGGCGCTGGTGGCTCAAAGGGCCCGAAGAGTGCGCCTTCAGTAAAGCTGCCGGGGCCAGCGTTTGTGGCGCTGGAGACGATCACGCCGGATCATATTCGCTGGCATGTGCGTTATCTGTCGCATGATCTGCTGGAGGGGCGCGGAACCGGGCAGCGCGGGGGCGACATCGCTGCGGAGTACATCGCGACCCAGTTTGCCGAATATGGTCTGAAGCCTGCCGGCGATCACGGTACGTACATGCAGAAAGTGCCGCTGGTCGGGATAACGACTCTGCCCGAGACTACCTTTTCGCTCGTTCCCAAGCAGGGCGAGACCATGAATCTGAAGCCGCTTGACGAATATGTCGCCTACGACCAGACCCAGCAGGCGCAGTCGGATGTGGACGCGGACATCGTTTTTGTTGGATATGGGATTGAGGCGCCGGAGTATGGCTGGGACGACTACAAGGGTGCCGACGTGCACGGGAAGGTTCTGATGATGCTGGTGAACGAGCCGCCCTCGAACGACCCCAACTTCTTCAAAGGCAAGGCGCTCACCTATTACGGACGCTGGACCTACAAGTATGAAGAGGCGGCGCGCAAGGGCGCCGTAGGAGTGATTCTGGTCCACCAGACGCTGATGGCGAGTTATCCATGGGAAGTGGTGCGGAACTCGAATTCAGGGGAAAAGTCATTTCTGAAGCTCGAAGGGCCGGCACTGAAGGTGGCCTCATGGATACATGGAGATGTAGCGGCGCGCCTAGCTTCGGCGTCCGGAATGAATCTGGAAAAGATGTTGAAAGATGCGCAGACGAAGGACTTTCATCCCACGAGTTTGGGCGCGCGGCTCAAGGCGCACTTGGTGAGCAAGATCCGGAATTTTGAGTCGAACAACGTGGTGGCGATGCTGCCGGGCGCGGATCACAAGATGGCAGACGAAGCGGTGATCTATACCGCGCACTACGATCACTTCGGCATTCGTCCGGATATGCCGGGGGACAACATTTTCAATGGCGCTGACGATAACGCCACGGGCTGCGGCATCCTGCTGGAGGTGGCTCGGGCTTTCGGGACGGCGGCACAGCGGCCGCGGCGATCGATTATATTTGCGGCGGTCACGGCGGAGGAGCAGGGGCTGCTGGGGTCGGAGTATCTGGGGAAGCATCCGCCGATTCCGGCGGGAAAGATTGCCCTGGATTTGAACTATGACGACGTCAAGCCGCTTGGGGCACCAGAGGAAGTGGAAGTCTCAGGGGCGGAGCGCACAGACTTTTATCCGTCAGTGCAAGCGACGGCGAAGGAGTTCCGGCTGGCGATTCGCCCAGACGCGCGGCCTGAGGCGGGACACTTCTACCGCTCCGATCATTTCAGCATGGCGCGGGTGGGCATTCCCTCGTTCTCGATCAATGAAGGCATGAAGTACAAAGGACACACCGAGGCCTGGGGACTCGAGCAGGAGCGCGACTACGTCGAGAAGCATTATCACCAGCCCAGCGATGAGTACCATCCGGAGATGGATTTCGTGGGGGACTCGGCGATGGCGCGATTTGGATTCGCCCTGGGATGGGAAGCAGCAAGTCTGCCGAAGCTAGTGGGATGGCAGAAGGGCGATGAGTTCGAGGCGGCGCGGGCGAAGAGCCAGTAGCGGTCGCGAATACAAACTAACGGTTTTTCGTCGTGGCATTGTTTCCTCGTTGCATCTTCGGGCAAACAGCCGGACTTTGCCCGGCCAGACAGCCGATGCCGGCTATCCCCACCCGACCAGTGCGGACTCGAGGCTCCATCCTTCCGGACAACAAAATCAATGAGTTAACGCGGTAACCTAGGTAACTTTAGCAGCGCTTCTCTGCGTGCTAACCTCGACATGTCCGTTTGAAATCAGCAACTTCCGAATAGATCTCCTGACGAGGAATGCCGAGAATTCCTATTTTTCGACTGGGTGGGGCGCCTGACAAACCGGCGCCGCCGAATCTGGCTGCATCGACACCCTTTGTCTCGCTCGAGGGCATCTCGGTGGGCGTCGATAACCTGCGGCACGATGTGGTGCTCAGCACGAAGTTTGTGGAGCTGGCGCGGGCGCATATTGCGCGGTTAATCGCGCGGCACGGAGAATTGGAAGGACTGTTGTCGGCGGAGTCCTCGCGACCGACTCAGGGTCCTTCGTGGATGACGCGTCAGGCGGGAAAACCTGCAGGACCCAAGAACGATCCCGGAGGGTGGAAGGCGGCGCTGACCGAACTGCAGGTCGCATCCCTCAATCGAGCCAAGAAAGAATTCAAGCTCTCTGTGGACCTGCTGGCACGCCTGGCGGTCACCAAGTTTCTGCGCGCGGAGATGAACCTGCAGTTTTCGCAGGTGCTGGAGCGCTGCCGAGTACTGATCAAGAGCTACGACAACATGCGGCAGGGCAAGGCGCACGAGTACCGCGAGCGGCTCGCGACGTTCCAGGTGCGGAAAAGAATCATCCTGCGCAAGGCTGGCCAGGAAATCTTCGAGACGCTGCGCGAGGTGGAGAAGAGCACTCTGGCGCGCACGCGACGGTCGCTGTTCGGGGAAGAGACCAGCGGCGGCAGCTATTTCACGTATCCGCTGTTTCTAAACCGGCTGCTGTTTTCCGAAGATGGGCGTGACGACTACCTCTGCGCCGAGTATTACGTCATGCTGGGGAATTGGGACCGCGATCCCGACCGCTACGGGCGGATGCGGGAAGTGGTTTCGACCTTTCTGCGTTCCCTGTATGGCGAAGAGGTCAGCACTGAAACGCTCGATTCGTGGATGAATGTCCCGGAGAATGCGCGGGCACTGGTGGGAACTGGGACGCCGGAAGAATCCGATGAAGGATCGGCGCAGCAGGACCGCCTGGCCGAGTGGGTCCGGTTGCTCGAGGACGAGCGCGTCATGGAAAACGTGATCGCCTCATATCACGTAGTGCCGCTGCTGGCCGAATACTCGCCGCGAATCAATGCGCAGCAGCTGAAGAATGCGCTGATCGACCGGACGGAATGCGACCGCGTCGAGCGCATGATTCAGGAGGGCAGACTCTCGCCGAACAGCCTGTATGCGGCGGTGGCCAAGGTCGCGAGTTGCCGCGGGGCCGAGCGGGCAAAGGTGGCGGCGCGGTTCCTGGGGGATTTCTTTCACTATCACCGCGATCTGCGGCGGCTGGAAACGTTGAACGCGGCTTTGGATTCCGTGAACCTGATGGGCAACGAGCGGCTCCAGGAGTTGTCGCGGGTAAACGGAACGCTCTACGAATTTCTGCTTCCCGAGGAACAGGGGGAAACCGATTCGGAGAAAGTGCTGCGCCACGTCGTCCTCAAGGCCGACGTGCGCGACTCGACGCGGCTGACGCGGACGATGATGGAGAAAGGCCTGAATCCGGCGTCGTACTTCAGCTTGAATTTCTACGATCCGGTGAACAAGCTGCTGGAAAAGTACGGCGCGCAGAAAGTGTTTCTGGAAGGCGATGCCATCATTCTGGCGATTCTGGAACGCGAGGGCGAGCCCGGGCTGGCAGTGAGCCGCATGTGTGTGCTGGCGCGGGAGATTATTGAGATCGTACGCGGGTACAACGAACTGATGCAACGTTCTGGCATGCCGGGTCTTGAGTTGGGCTTGGGCATCACGGCGCAGGACGCGGCGCCGCTGTACCTGATGGACGGCGAACACCAGATTATGATTTCGGAAGCGCTGAACGAGAGCGACCGGCTGTCTTCGTGCAACAAGCGGGCGCGCAAAGTGATGGAACCACAGGCCGGGCCCTTCCACGTATATGCGTTTCAGGCTGCGGAACTCGACGAGAATGGGAACCCGGAAGATGTGATTCTGAGCTTCAACCTGGGCGGCATCCGCATGAATGAAACTGCCTTCCGCAAGTTGGAGAAAGAAATCACGCTCGAGCCTCTTAAAGTGAAGCTGCCACCGTCACTAGCTTCGTCGGACAAAGGGGAGTACCACCTCTTCAGCGCTACGGTGCCTGTGGATCGCGACATTTTCCGCAAGATTGTCGTTCGCGAGAGCCGCATTCCGAGGATCGACGCTGCCGACTTCTCGGTCAAAGGCTGGACCGATCGGAAGTATTACGAAGTTTGCACTGACCCTGCAATTTACTCGGCGCTGGAGAAGCGCAAGGGCGCCGGACGCTAGGAAAGCATCAGCCCACGGAAGATCTGAATACGTCCCTAGAAGCTAGAAATTTGTTCCGACCCGCGCCGGCTTAAACGGAATTTGGAACGTCGCCTCGACGTCAACTGGAGCACCGTTTTTCGTGGCGGGCTGGAACTGCCACTGCGCCACCGCCTGGCTGGCGTATTGGTCGATGCGGTCGTCGACCCCTCGCAGAATACGAACATTCCCCACTGTACCGTCGGCGTGGATGACCGCGTACAGGATCACCGTGCCAGCCACGTTCTCCCGCATGAGCTGAATGGGATATTTGGGATCGACCTTGCGCGTAGCCATCGGCTGGGAGAGGTCCGCGGCGGGTGTGTCATTCAAATCATGACTGCTGTAGTCGCGAGCGAGCTCGGCGAAACGGATGACCCAACTGCCGCCCGTGGAGTTCAGGTTCGGCATGTTAAGTGTGAGCGAATAGAACTTGCGGTTGCCGAAAACGGCGCGTTCGGCTTCGGAGAGCTTTGCAGAGTCGCCCGGCGGCATGGGACGCGAGGGCGTGCTGGTGACGCGCGGCGGCGGGACGCTCGCTACGAGATTCGGGTTGCCGGAGTTGGTCGACGCCGGGCCAGGTTCGCCCGCCACGGGCGAAGTTTTCGCCGCAGTGCTTCCAACGTAGAGTCCTGTTGGTAAGTCACCGCTTCCCTTCCGCGAGGATCCGCTTCCGCTTTCTTTGCTGCTGCCGCCGCCTTTGGCATCAGGTGAGCCGGAGGCTCCGGCATGTCCCTCGGGTGTCGCGGCGAAGGCACCACGGCGGTTCCCAGCCGGCGGGTCTGGTGGTGCGCCCACAGCGGGATGCAGGTTCAGCGCGATGACTCGGCCGGGTTCTCCAAAAGACGTTCCAGAGGTTCCTGCGGTAGAAACCGACGGGGGCGGAGGAACGACTTGCGGAGCGCCGCCGCCGATGCCAGGACGAGAACCGGAGCTGGCAGCGGTGCGCTGTTCGGCGAGTGCAAGCTGGGGCGCGGGCGCGATTACGGAACTGGGTCCGATGTTGAGATCGCCTATTGGACGCGCTGCAGAGGTTTCGACACTCGGCGGAGGCGCGACCACTGAATTTTGCAGCGTGGGCGAAGTCCAGCGATTCTTAAGATCGGCTGCGTCGGGTGGCGGAGCGACGACGGAGTTCTCCATCTGGGGGGCGATACGCGAAATCTCTGCGGCCGGAGTTAACGGAACGGAGGGAATGGCGAGCCGCGGCTGCTCCCGCTTGTCGGACCACGCCACGATGTTGGGCAGGGAGATGTCGCTCTTCAGCTTGACGTTGGGTGCCGTGACGATGGTTTGTGATCGATTGTCCGCCTCAGGAGGACGAGAAATGATTGGTTGACGCGAGAATTCCGGATCCGCCTCTTGGGGTTGCTCCGATTGTACAGCGCGTGTATCGAGCGGCGGAAGATATTCCGACGGCTGGTAGTAGATCACCTGCGAGTGGTCGAAGGTTGGCATCGGCACGACCTGGGGTTGGAGTGCGAAGAAGCGAGTCAATCCGATCAGCAACACGAACGCCACGGCGTGATAGACGACCGACTGAAGGAATCGGGCCCAGGGAAGTGGGCGTGTCACGAACACATCTGGCCAGAACGGCGCCGGAGCGGAACGCAATTCGAGCGGAGGAAGACGTCGCGGAAAGACGAGATCGCGGAGGTTCCCGAAGAAGACACGAGGCCGGGACGGCAATTCGACCAGAAGCCGCGGAACGGGCGCGGGTTGCGCGATTTCGTCGAGAGGCCGGTCTGCGATCATCCTACCCATAGTAGATGCCGACGTTGGAGTTGGGATAGCCGAAAGGACACGATTCCGGCGAATTTCAGACCCGATTCCGGAACGCCGTGCGTCCCCCGTTTCAGGCGCCCGCAAGTGCTTCACAAGAAAGACCGTTTATAATCTTGTGCTTCGGCACTCTGCCCTAATTTTCTCTGTGAAGGACATACCTTGCTCGATTTCTTAGGAGATTTGCGACGGACTCATATGTGCGGGACGCTGCGCGCGTCCGATGCCGGCAAGAAGGCCGTGCTCATGGGGTGGGTGAACAAGCGGCGTGACCACGGGAGCCTGCTCTTCATCGATCTGCGCGACCGCACCGGCGTGACGCAGGTTGTGGTCAACGCCGATCGCGACGCGGCGATCCACGAAAAAGCTGGGACTCTGCGCAACGAATACGTCATCGCGGTGACCGGCACAGTGAGGCTTCGCGATGCCAGCACCATCAACCCGAATATGCCCACAGGCGAAGTCGAATTGGTGGCGGAAGAACTGCGCATTCTGAACGAGTCGAAGCTGCCGCCGTTTTTACCGTCGGACACGGCTCTGACCAATGAAGAAACGCGACTGAAATATCGCTACATCGATCTGCGTCGCGATGTGATGCAGTTCAACATTGAGACGCGGCACAAAGTGGCAAAGGCGATCCGCGATTATCTTTCGGGGCAGGGATTCTTCGAGATTGAGACGCCGTTCATGACGCGGTCGACGCCGGAAGGAGCGCGCGATTACCTGGTCCCCAGTCGCGTGCAGCCGGGGACGTTCTATGCGCTGCCGCAATCGCCACAGATGTTCAAACAGATCCTGATGATTTCGGGATTCGACAAATATTTTCAGATTGTGCGCTGCTTCCGCGATGAAGACCTGCGCGCCGACCGCCAACCGGAGTTCACCCAGATCGATCTGGAGATGTCGTATCCGCAAGCGGAGCGCGTGTGGGAGGTGGTGGAAGGATTCCTGACTGCGGCGTTCGCGGCTGCAGGGAATGAAATCAAGACGCCTTTTCCGCGGATGGACTATGACGAGGCCATTCGCTTGTATGGCATCGACAAGCCAGATCTGCGGCTGCCCGCATTTACCGATGTGCGCGATTGCTTCACCGCCGAGAATCTGCAGGAGTTGGCGATTAATGCCAATCTGCCGGTGATTGCGATCCGCACGCCCAAGGTCGGCGAACTGTCTCGCAAGGAGCGCGACGACATCAAGCCGATGTTCCACGCCAAGGGCGGCGCGAGAGTGTATGAAGACTTCAAGCGCATTGCGAACAAGTATCCCGAGGCTGCGGCCGCGATCGCAAAAGAAACTGGCATGGACGAAGGCGACCTGATCGTGCTGGTCGCCGGATCGACGCAAGCCGGGCCGCAGACCGCAATGCCCGCACACCGCAAGGTCACACCGGCGGAGCTCGCGATCTATACGTCGGCGGGGCTGCTTCGGCTGGCGCTGGCGCAGAAATATGCCGAGAAGCATGGCATTTTCAAGAAGAGCGGCGACCCCGCGAAGGATTACCGGTTCCTGTGGGTCACGAATTTTCCGATGTTCGAATGGGACGAGGGCGAGAAGCAGTGGATGGCGGCGCACCATCCGTTTACTTCACCGCACGAACAGGACATGAGCCTGCTGGAGGCGGGCGTGGAGTCGGTGAACGATCCGCAGTCGCCTCTGAGCGCGGTGCGGGCGCTGGCCTACGACGTGGTGCTCAACGGCACGGAACTGGGGTCAGGCTCGATTCGTATTCACCGGCAGGACATCCAGAGCAAGATCTTCCGCGCGCTGGGCATGACTGAAGAAGAGGCGAAGTCGCGTTTTGGATTCTTTCTGGAGGCGCTGGAGTACGGTACACCTCCGCATGGAGGGATCGCCCTGGGACTCGACCGCATCGTGATGATCCTGGCGGGGGCCGAGAGTCTGCGTGAGGTGATTCCGTTCCCGAAGACGGCCCGCGCAGTAGATCTGATGTGCGACGCACCGACACCGGTCAGCGATCGGCAGTTGCGCGAATTGGGGATTGTGGTGAAGAAGTAAGATTGTAGGGACGGGATAACATTCGGCGGCGATCTTCGAGTATGAAGTGGCGAACAATCCTTGCGCCTTGGGTGGCGCAGCGCTTTAAGCGCTGCGACTCAAAGCGCTCAAGACTGCTCGGCTTTAGCCGCTGAGGTACCTCGGAGGCTGAAGCCCATTATTATTTGCATGGTCTTTATCGCAGCGCTGAAAGCGCTGCGCACCCGAAAACGATTTATGCATAATAGTGTTCCGATTTGAAACGGGCTTCAGTTCTGGTTGTTGTGCCTGCTGTCCCATTGCCATTTTCACACATACTCCAGTTACAATCTTCGGACGGCTAAACGCGGCGTCTCGAACGTACCCTGAACTCATTTACAAATATGCGAAGACAACGTTCGGTTTTCCTGCTACTCGCAGCTTTCGCGACCCTTGTCACATCCGCCCACGCTGCGGCTCCTCAACAACCCACGGGCCAAGACACCTCCGCCATAGCCGAGCAGGGCAAGTTCACTCTGCACAAGTTCGAACAGCCGATCGGGCAAGAGACCTACGAGATCCGGCGCGACGGCGACTCTCTCGCCGTAAAAGTGGATTTCAAGTTCACCGACCGCGGCACTCCCGTTCCTCTCTCGGCGACATTTCGCGGCGCGGCGGACTTGACTCCGCAGTCCTTCGAAATTAAAGGGCAAACCGCGCGCAGCGTTTCGATCGACGAGTCGGTGACCATCGACGGGGGCAAGGTTCACTTCCGCACGCGCGACAAGCAGAGCGATCTCGCTCCGCCCTCCGAACCGTTCTTCACCATCGCGGGTTACGCTCCGGCGACCATGCAGATGCTCATGGTCCGCTACTGGGCGACGCATGGTTCTCCAGCGCAACTCGCGACGCTGCCGAGCGGCAGCGTGAAAGTGGAACCTCGCGGGCAAGACACGATTCACATCACCGGCAAAGACGGCGCGAAAGTCGAGAAACTAGACCGCTACACCGTCGAAGGCCTGATCTGGGGACGTGAGACGTTGTGGTTTGACGCGAACCGCAATCTGGTCGCGGTCGTCTCGACCGATGCGGAGTTCGACCACTTCGAAGCCATCCGCGAAGGCTATGAAAGCGCCCTCGGCGATTTCGTAGGACGCGCCGGAGCCGACGGCATGAGCGCGCTGGCCGAACTCTCCAAAGGTATATCGGGAAGCCGCGCGTCGACGCTCGCCATTGTTGGCGGCACGTTGATTGACGGCACGGGCGCTGCCCCGGTCCAGCATGCGGCTGTCGTAATTCATAACGGACGCATTATCGCGGTTGGCCCGCGATCCAAAGTAAAGATTCCTAAGCACGCGAACGTCGTCGATGCGCACGGCAAGACAATTCTGCCTGGGCTTTGGGATATGCACGCGCACTTTGAGCAGGTCGAGTGGGGACCGATTTATCTGGCAGCGGGCGTAACCACGGTGCGTGATTGTGGCAACGAGTTCGAATTCATCACCGCCGTACGCGACGCCATTGCCCAGGGACGCGGTCTCGGGCCGCGCCTGCTCCTGGCGGGAATTGTAGATGGGTCGAGCACTTTCACCATCGGTGTCGAGCGAGTCGACACGCCCGAGCAGGCGCGCATGTGGACAGACCGCTACCACGCGGCGGGCTTTCAGCAGATGAAGATCTACAGCTCGGTGAAGCTTGAAGAATTGAAGATTGTCGCGGACGAAGCGCATAGTCTGGGTATGACGGTGACGGGGCACGTTCCCGAAGGGTTGAACGCGTATCAGGCGATTGAAGCGGGGCAGGACCAGATCAACCACATCAACTACATCGCCGACATCATGAAAGCGCCGCTTCCCGAAGGCGCCAGCCGTTTGGACCGCTATAAAGCGGGGGCGAACATCGATCTCGATGGACCAGAGGCCAGGAAGGCGCTGGCGTTCCTGAAAGAGCATCACACGGTGGTCGATCCCACCATCGCGCTGATGGAATTCTTCACCGCGACCACCGCAAAACCACCGGCCAGCTTTGAACCGGGCGTCGCCAAGGTCGCTCCCGAGTTGGCCGAGCAACTTACCGATGTGGCCCCACCGACGGACCGTTCAGAGATAGGTGAAAAAGTGTACGAAAAGGAATTGGAGATCGTCGGAGCGCTGCACCGGGCGGGAATTCCGGTGGTCGCCGGCACCGATCAGACGGTTCCGGGGCACAGCCTTCACCGTGAGATCGAGTTGTACGTACAGGCCGGATTCACGCCGATGGAAGCGATCCAGGCAGCGACCATTGTGTCGGCGCGGGCCATGGGGAGCGAGAAGGAATCCGGGACTGTGGAGAAAGGAAAGCGCGGCGACCTGATTCTGGTCAGCGGCAATCCGCTCGAAGATATTCATCAGATCCGCAATGTCGAGTATGTGATCACCAACGGGACGATGTTTCACGCCGCTGAGTTGTGGCAGAGTGTGGGATTCAAGCCGTGAAAGCCCTGGAAGCCGCCTTGGGGACTGGCAGTCGCTCTCCAGTATGAGACCCTGCGGTCGCTGAGACTTTCCAGGGGCTGCGACTCTTGGGCGGCCTTGCGGCTCTTGGGTGGCGGCTCTTGTGGCGCCAGCGCTTTTAGCGCTGCGATGGGTGCCAAAACCATGCGGCTTCAGCCGCTGAGGTCCCTCGGTGGCTAAAGCCATTTCGTGTTAAATGGCTGGGATCGCAGCGCTGAAAGCGCTGCGCCCCCAAAAGCTCGCCGAAAACCACACTCAAAGCTAACCCCGCGTCCCCGAGATATCCCGCAGAACTCGCATCCATTTGAAACTTCCTCAGTTGCACTGCTAGTCTGCCTGATATGGCAGAACGAACTTCGACCAAGAAAAAGAAGGCCGGCAAAACTCAGGCCTCTCTGAATTCTTCCCGTGTCAAGAGCCCCAAATCCCCACTTCTCGCAAAGAACGCGATAAATGGAGCACCCTCGAATTCGGGAGCTCGCTCGGCGCCCACAGGCAAGCACTTTCTCAGCGACAAGGTTGGTCACTTCACGGAATCGGTCATTCGCGAGATGACACGGCAGGCGATGCTGTATGGCGCCGTCAATTTGGCACAGGGATTTCCGGACTTCCCTGCCCCGGCGGAGATCAAGCAGGCGGCGCAGCGGGCAGTTGCAGCCGATGTGAATCAATACGCCATTACCTGGGGAGCGAAGGATCTGCGGAATGCGATTGCGCGGCAGATGGGCGTGTGGCAGGGAATCACGGTCGATCCGGAGAAAGAGATCACCGTGTGCTGCGGGTCGACCGAGGCGATGATTTCGACTCTGCTGGCAGTCTGCAATACGGGTGATGAAGTCGTGATCTTCGAACCGTTCTACGAAAACTACGGCCCGGATTCCGTTCTCAGCGGGGCAAAACCGAAATTCGTAAAGCTGCGTCCCCCCAAGGAGGACGGCGGCGAGTGGACTTTCGACGAAAAAGAACTGCGGCGCGCCTTCGACAAGCACACCAAGGCGATCATCCTCAACACGCCGAACAACCCTACGGGCAAGGTTTTCACCCGCCGTGAATTGGAGTTGATTCGCGATCTGTGCGTCGAGTTCGATGTACTAGCGATTACCGACGAAATCTACGAGCACATTCTTTACGACGGCACCGAACACATTTCGATGGTGTCGCTCGAGGGAATGCGCGAGCGGACCGTCACCATCAACGGAATGTCGAAGACCTACAGCGTCACGGGATGGCGTGTGGGATGGGCGGTTGCACCGGAGAAGATCACCAATGCGATCCGCAAAGTGCACGATTTTCTAACCGTGGGTGCGCCGGCGCCCCTGCAGGAAGCCGGAGCTTCGGCGTTAAGCTTGCCGGCGGAGTATTACGCGAATCTGGCCAAGGGATACCGGGTGCGGCGCGACCATCTCATGCCGGCGCTGACGGCGGCCGGGTTCCAGTGTTTCCGGCCGCGGGGCGCGTATTACGTGATGACCGATATTTCCGCGTTTAGATACAAAGATGACGTGTCGTTTGCGAAATACCTGGTGCAGGAAATTGGCGTGGCCTGCGTGCCGGGATCGAGTTTCTATCGCGATCCGCGGGATGGTGCGAAGCAGGTTCGGTTCGCATTCTGCAAGAAGCCAGACACCCTGGACGAGGCTGCTCGCAGGCTGGCAAAGCTCCGCGTCGCCCCCGCTAGGTAACAGCAGAAGCGCCAAAGCCTGACAGCCGAGGCGACTGTCCCTACATGAACCTACTTCGTGATCACGCCGCAGGCCACGCGATCTCCTGAGTTGCCCGACGGGTCGGTCTTGTAATCGTCGGCCTTGGCGTGAACTACGATCGCCGTCCCGCCATTACTCAGCAGCGAGTGGGGGCCGTCTTTGAGGGTCACCTCGCCGTCTTCCAGTTTGACACTGGCTTTGCCATCAGCGCCAACGGTAAAGTTCTTCATGTCCCCGGCATGGTGGCCGTCGGGACTATCGAAGCCGTGCTTTTTGTTCTCGGGGTTGAAGTGTCCGCCCGCCGACTTGAAGTCTGGTCCCTCGCATTTCGGAACCGCATGGAAGTGGATGGCATGCTCTCCGGGAGTTAGATCGTGGAGTTTGAGTTCGAGGGCGACGCCGGGTCCCTGATCCCAGACAAAAATATCTCCAACGGATTTTCCCTGAGCATCTTTGAGTTCGACTTTCGTCTTGGCCGCGCTCCGGGATGGGAAAGCGACCAGCGCGAGAAACAATCCGAGGGTGAAATAGGCAAGGCGTTTCATTTTCGACCTCCTGGATTCGAGCCCTTGGCAGCAGAGATTATAAGCCAGATCCCTGCTCCGGCGTTCCCGCGATGAGGTCGGCCAATCGGGTGACTTGTCCACAAAAATGTGGAGTATACTGCGAGGAAGTTCCAGAAATCCTTCTGGGGAAGAGTGCAATCATGGCTTTGAATGCGGTCGAACAGGTGGCAGATCAGGTTCCAGCAGACGATTTTCAGGCGCTCGAAGACAAGATTTATCGCACCATAGAGATGTACAAGGCGGCGCGGCAGGCCCAGGCTACGGCCGAGCGTGACGCGCATCGACTGCGGCAGCAGATGGAAGACCGCGAAGAGGAACTAGTCCGGCTGCGGCGCGAGGCGGTGCAGTTGAAAAAGGAGCGGGAGGAAATCCGCGGCCGCGTTGAGAAAATGCTGCAGCAGATCGAGTCGATTGCTGAGGCAAGCTAGGGACTGCTGGTTGCGCAGACGCCAGGAACTTCGTCGACGGAGAATGGTTTATGGCTACAGCAACTAAAGATCAGATCGTGAAGGACGCGCAGAACGCCAGCGTGCGGGTGGAGATTTTTGACCAGGCGTACAACCTGCGCGGATCCGATCCCGAATACATTCTGAAGCTGGCGGAGTACGTCGACTCCAAGATGCGCGCCGTGGCCGAGGCTACCAACACGATCGACACGGTACGGCTGGCCGTGCTGGCAGCCCTCAACATTGCCGACGAATATCACCTGCTCAAGAAAAGGCAGGACAGCGGGGCAACCGATTATATGAAGCGGGCGCATCTATTATCAGATGCGCTGGATGAAGTGCTGGGCGAAAACCGCAAGGCGGGATAGTCTGCGCCGGCGCGCTGCGGAATCGTTCCTCGTTCTCGGGCTAGTCTTTTTATCGTTCCTCGGCAGCGCCCTTCCTCAGGAAACAACTCTCCGATCCCAATCCAACATTGTGCTGGTTCCCGCGCTGGTGAAAGACAAGCAGGGCGGAATTGTGTACGGGCTCCAGGCCAAAGATTTCATTGTGGAGGACGATGGAGTCGAACAACCGGTTCGCCTTGACGAAGTGCCCGAGGGGCAGCCGATTTCGCTAGTCGTGGCGATCCAGCGAGGACGGCGCGCCTACGCGGAGTTCCCTCGCATGCAAGGCCTGAAGTCGATGCTCGACCCGCTATTCACTCTGGGGACGGCCCGGGTTGCGGTTGTGGAGTTCGACAGCCAGGTTGACCTCACCCGGAATTTCACGAACGATGCGACCTTGGTCGAAGACGACCTGAGAAATCTGCAGCCTGGCGATGACGGCGCCAGAATTCTGGATGCGGTCGATTACTCGGTGAAGCTGTTGAAGCAAGAACCCGAGGATCATCTGCGCGTGCTCTTGTTGATCAGTGAAACGCGGGATCACGGCAGCCACGCGAAGATCGACGACACGGTCGCGGCGATTGGACAGAGTAATGCAGTGATGTACGCGCTGGCGTTTTCGCCTTCGCTCTCTAACATTCTCGACACCGGGCGCGGCACGAACCTGAATGAGATGCACAACGGCGTCGACATCATGGATCTGGCGTACCGGACGGCGCAGGCCATGAGGAAGAACATCCCAAGCACGATCGCGTCCATGACGGGAGGCGAGTACGAACTCTTTGCGACGCGCAAAAAATTTGAAGTGCGGGTAAACGACTTCACTAATCATCTGCACAGCCGCTATCTGCTGAGTTTCGCGCCAAAAAATCCGCGTGCCGGCCTGCATCAGATTCGAGTGCGGCTAAAAAGCGCAGCCGAAGACGTAGTGCTGGCGCGAAGCAGTTATTGGGCCGAGGGAACGAAGTAGCCGGAGGCTATACGACTGGCTTGGCTTGCGGCGTCGGGGAGTCCAGAACCTCGCGGACCTTCGCAATCAAAGATGACAACGTGAACGGTTTGGGCAGGAACCAAAGTCCAGGATCAAGCACTCCGTAGTGAACGATCGCGTTGCTGGTGTAGCCGGAGATGTAGAGCACCCGGACATTCGGAGAAACCTGGACAATCTGTTCGGCCAGCTGGCGACCGTTCATGCGCGGCATGACGACGTCGGTAATCAGCAGTCGGATATCGCGATGGTTCTCTTTGCAAATCGCCAGGCCTTCCTCAGGGCTGCTGGCGACCAGCATCCTATAACCGCAATGCGCCAGGACTGAAGAACTGAGCTGGCGGAGTTGTGCATCATCTTCGACCAGCAGGATCGTCTCGGTACCGCGCTGCACAGCTCTGGGGAGGTGCTCAGCGCCCGAGGACTCGACCGGTTGGTCCACGCGTGGAAGATAGATTTTGAACGTCGTCCCGCGATCCGGTTCGCTGTAGACCCAGATGTATCCCCCGCTCTGCTTGACAATTCCGTACACCATGGAGAGACCGAGGCCGGTGCCCTTGCCGACCTCTTTCGTGGTGTAGAAGGGTTCGAAGATGCGGGCCTGAGTTTCTGCAGTCATGCCGTGGCCGGTATCGCTCACCGCAAGCATCACGTAGCGGCCCGGCTCTGCGGGCTGGTGGCGGCGGGCATAGGACTCGTCAAGCTGCGCGTTCGAAGTCTCCAGCGTGAGCTTTCCACCACGAGGCATGGCGTCGCGAGCATTCAGCGCCAGGTTCATGATGACCTGTTCGAGTTGCCCGGGGTCCGCCTTCACCGATCCTAGAGCATTGTCCGGCACAGTCAGAACCTCGATGTCTTCTCCAATCAGCCGGCGCAGCAGGGAGTCAAGGTTCAGCATGATGTCGTTCAGATTGATGACGCGGGGAGAAAGCACCTGCTTCCTACTGAACGCAAGCAACTGGCGGGTAATGCCAGAAGCGCGATCGGCAGCCGATTTGATCTGCGCAGTGCTTTCGGCCAACCGGCTGCCGGCGGGCACTCCTTCGGCCAGGATCTGGGAGTAGCCGAGAATCACAGTGAGCAGGTTGTTGAAGTCGTGCGCGACGCCGCCGGCCAAACGTCCAACGGCTTCCATCTTCTGTGACTGGCGCAGCCGTTCTTCGAGAGCGAAACGCTCGGTAACATCCTGCACCAGCGACGCCACCCCCAGCACGCGTCCGGAATCGTCGACCAACGGGGTGTTGTACCACTCGCAGGTAATCGTCTGGCCATCTTTGGTGACGTTGTCATTCGTATTTCGCACGCCACCTTTCTGGTTCAGCAGATCCTGCCAGACTCGGTCCACATTCTGGCGAAACTGCGCCGGAACAATAAAGCTGCCGTGCTGTCCGACTGCCTCCTCACGGGAATATCCGAAGACACGCTCCGCCGAGGGATTCCATGCGGTCACACGGAACTGGAGATCCCATTCCACGACCGCGAGCGGAGTGTGCTCAAAGTGGATGTGCAACTTCTGCTGTGACCGGCGCATAGCCTCTTCGGCAAGTTTGCGGTCACTGATATCGCGGCAGATGCCGAGCAACCCAATCACTTTGCCGCTGGGGTCGCGATAGGGTCCTTTCGTTGCCAGGTACGTTCGAGTTACGCCCGCGGCAGTCGCAGGTTCCTCGTAAGTTTGGGCCTCACCGGACTGGACCACAGCACGATCGCGTTCCATGATGGCGCGGCCGACACCTGGGCTGAACAATTCCGCGTCGTCCTTGCCGAGGACCTCGTCCACGCTGCAGCCGAGAAAGCGCGCGCCCGCGGAATTCATCATCAGATATCGGCCTTGAAGGTCTTTGACGAAGACCGCGTCGGTCGTGCCCTCGGTAATGCCCTGGAGCAAGCCAAGGTTTTTCTCCAATTCCCGGGAACTGTGAAGCAACTGCCGGTGAACTACAAAAAGCCGTCCGCTGGCGCCGGCGAAGGAAACCATCACCAGGAATACGGACCAGAAGAATTGCTCCTGAGCGATGCGCAACAGAAGGGGAAAAACGATAGCGGGGATGATCAGTGGAGAAAACTGCGCCAGCAGATGCATGCCCGGCGCAAAGGGTACGTGGGTCTTGCCTGAGTCTGGCTCGGCGCCGTCCCAAGTCACGGCGATCACCACTGAGAGGCCATACGTGGCAGTCCACAGAAGATCGGTCCAGACGCCCTGTTGAGCGTTCCCGCTGGCAAAAGCAAAAAGCGTCGTATTCGTGGTGATCGCATAGGCGAAAAGAAACCCAGCCATGCGGAGGAAGAAGGAACGGCCGGTGGGATAACGAGTGAGAATTCCGCGCACCAGGAAACTGAGAGTCACCAGGACAAAGAAGGCGAGTCCGACATGGAATTCGCGAACCGACATGGCCTGCTCGGAGGTCTCCCAGCGGGAAGGCACATACAGAAGAGAGAGTTCGAGGGCTAGAACGAGGGCGCAAACTTGCGCAAAATCGCAAAAGCGCAGCCAGCGGAATCCACTATTCGGGTCCCTCGGACTCAGGAACAGAGTCATCAAGATTGGAACAACCCAGAAGAAGACCAGGATATCGCTCGGCCACAGAGCGGAGGACGAAACTCGCAGATAGTCGTAGTAATAGGTGTAGACGAGTTGCCCGAGGAGGGCGAGAATCAGAGAAAAGAAAACCAGGCGCCAAGCTCGCTTACCAAAGGGACCCGATCGACTCGCAGCGGACCAGCAGGTGAAGGCAGCGAGAAGAATTGCCGCCGTCCCGATCCAGTCGCCCCACACCGACGCGCGCTCGGTGCCGTACCACAGTACCAGCACGATCCCATGCATAAGCAAGAGGACGGCTGCCGCCGCAAGGGCGGACGTACGAACTTTCGACTTCACTGAGACTTCTCCAGCGTGCCGCGACACGCCTGCGGCTGCGCTCTGGGGCCCGGTGTCCGCGTACTGAGTATGAACTCACAATTAGCCAGCAGAATCAAGTCCTTCCCCCGGCCTAACGCGGGACTCGATGGCGCCGCCACCTAACATTGGCAAGCCCATTTGTGAACCATCCGTTACTTTGGTTGCAAATGGTCTGCCAACTATTTGCGGTCTTCCACTTGCCAAGCACGCGGGATTTGCCTAGCATCCAGATTGAAAGCCGGCCTGCCGGGTTGGTGATGGCGGTAACCGATTTTTGAACCAATGCTGAATGAACGGGGACTCGACTCGAACTAGGATCCGGTGAGCAGCGCTCCGCCATGCGGAGATGCCTAAAGGGTCTCGGCGGGTTCCCAACGTCTACCGACGGGTTCATTCTCGGCCCGTCACACGGCCTAGTGGGTCGGCTTGCTTTCTTTTGATCTATGTGGCGCGGACCTGAGCTTAGTCGAAGGGGCCTTCGCCCGCGAATGCCAGACGCGACAACAGGCTCGTTCCGTCGAGTACTCTCCTTTTCCCTGCTAAACTGGTCTCAGTAGCGAATCCCGTGCTTCGCGCATCTAATTAAACAGTGTTCCCACAACTCTTTCATCTAGGGAAGTTCTTCCTGCCGACGTATGGATTCCTGGTCTCCATGGGAGTCCTAATTGGCCTTTGGATCAGTGTCCGCAACTCCGAGCGTCTCGGCATCGATGGCGACAAGGCTTGGAACCTGGGCATTCTGGTCGTGCTCTGCGGCATTGTCGGCGCGAAGGTCCTCTACGTTGTCAACGAATGGAGCTACTACTCGGCGCATCCCAGTGAGATTTTCAGCATTAACACGATGCAAGCGGGTGGGGTTTTCTCTGGGGGACTCCTGGCTGCGTTCGTCGCTGCCGCGTGGTATGTCTGGAGACATCACATGCCGGCACTGGGGACCTGCGACGCCTTCGCACCCGGACTCGCGCTGGGACACTCGATCGGCCGCATCGGCTGCTTTGCAGCGGGATGCTGCTACGGGAAAGAAACGCATCACTGGTGGGGTGTAACTTTCCACAATCCGCTCGCGAACTCGATTACCGGAACGCCGCTGGGTGTGCCCCTCGAACCAACCCAATTGTTTGAGTCGGCGGTGGAGCTGGCAAATTTCTTCTTCCTGATGTGGCTGCTCAAGCACAGAAAATTCGACGGCCAAGTCATCGGCGCGTTCATGTTCATCTACGGGATCGCCAGGTTCTTCCTCGAGTATCTGCGCGACGACCCCGGCCGCGGCTCAGTCTTCGGCGGCGCCTTGACTGGTACGCAGTTGATCGCGGTTGGATTGGTGCTGGCCGGCGGATTGATCTGGTGGCTGCGCCCCGGCTCCAAGCCGGTTTCTGCGCAGACGGTCAGCGCGACGCGATAAAGCACAAAACCAAACTGAACCAACAAGGCCTGATCTCACGGTTCGTGTGACCGCGACCTATGCCTTCGTTAATCCGACGATCAGGGTTGCGGAAGGGCCGCCACCGTGGCGGGCTGGGGTTCCATACGCTGGCGCACCAGGGTCTCGACCTGCGTCCACAAGCGGGGATCACACTGGCTCTGCAGGTGGCTGGGCGAGAACGTATGTTGGAACCACGAGCCCCCCTCGCACTGCACCGGGTCCTTCCGGTAATCGAAGCGGTAGTTGCCCAGGATCTGCGTCTTGGAATCGTCCGCGGCAGTGATCAGCGAGCGGCCGTGAACAAAGCCATGGGGTTGGTAGAAATTCACTGCAGCGACGACATTTTCGGGGATGACCTTGTCGCTCTGCCAGGGCTTGCGCACACTGTCAACCTGCACGGTGAGCAGCACAGGGATGCCCGCACGGTCCAGTTCCCGGGACAACATCACCACGGCAGACGCTCCCCAACTATGTCCAAAGAGAATGATGTGCGCCTGCGCTTTTTCCGCGTCACTCAGGATGCCGTCATGATTGGTATCGAGCAGGCGCAGAATGCTTTCGAAGGCTGCCCTCCTGTGGCGGTTCTCGAAGACCTGGATCGAGGCGCCCTTCGGTAGTTCCTGCAGGAGCTTGTGCGCAAGCCGCACGGGCCCGTGGTGCGGATCGTCGTGGCGCACGAATCCCCCGGCAAAGCCGATCACGATGTAAGAGGTTGTTGGGGGAAGGCTCGCGACAGCTCCGTCGGCGGCTGCGAACGACAGTGTTGCCCCAACCTGCATTGCGAAGATCGCACCGAGCGTCGCCGGCAACATCGAGAATCGCGCGAAGCGGGACACGCGGGCTCCTAACTACGTATGAGATGATTCACGCCAGCGCAGGGATGCGGCAAAACCAGCCTGATTTTTTGTCTTCTCGGCTACTTGCCGATGGCGGGCGAAAAACCTTTACTGACAAGGATTCTGGCCTGTTCGAACCCGGAGGCAAGTCTACACCCCCTGTCAAGTTTGCTGGGCAGAGGTCAGTCTACTTCCGCACTTTCTTTGAAACGAAAGGGTTTCCATCCAAAACATAGCGCCAAGGCTTTTCCGCAGCTTTGGTGATGCCGATGCGGAGAGTCGTTCGGATGCCTCGGGCGCGATATCCGTCGTCGCCAATCCATAGACTGCTGCCCACGGAAGTGAGATCGCCTCCGTTGTCGCGGGCGCGAGTAATACCGAAGGCTTCGCACAGGCGTCCCGGGCCGCTGGTGAGTTTGTGCAGGTCTACAGGGCCATGGATTTCGATACCGCGGGCCTGGGCCATCTCGTCCACCCCGGAAAGCGGTTCGACAGCGCGGAACAGAACGCCTCCGGCACGGCCTTCGGGCTCGCAGGAAACATTGAGGCAGTAATAGTTGCCATAGATGAAGTACACGTAGGCGTGGCCAGGCGGACCGAACAACACCGCCGTGCGGGCCGTGTTGCCGGCTGCAGAATGGGCGGCGGGATCTTTCTCGCCGAGGTAGGCCTCGACCTCCACGATACGGGCGGTCAGAGGAGATTTGGGCACTTCTGCCCGTCGAACCAGCACCTTGCCCAGAAGTTCGCGCGCCACACGGCGCGGATCGCGGTTGTAGAATGCGCGATTCAGAGGATGGATCTGGGCGGTCTGCGTCAGGGCGTGCGACTCAGGCATGCGTGAGGAATTCTAAATGCAAGAGGTGTGGACTGTCGGCCTCCGGACACCAGCCGCTAAAGTCGAGTTCAAAACTGCAGAGGAGATCACAGCGCTTAAAGCGCTGCGCCACCCAAAATCATTGGCACGCCGCCCTGGCGTCAACACTAGCGCACGCACTGTCACGTCGGCAGCACGCTAGATCGGGCGCGGCTGCGTGTTTCTTGCGGTGGTGACATTGGACGGCGTGTCGTCGAAGGACCTGCCAGGCTCGAATGCAACCTTCTCGTGTTTGCTGCCTACTTTGCGGATCACGTCGTGCCAGCCATCGTCCCAACTGATGCGAGCCTCGCCGTCCACCAGAGTCCAAGTGCCATGGGATGAGCCGAGCGACTTCCTGGCGGTTCCATCCTCGTCAAGGGTGATGTAGAAGTTGCTCCCGTTGCCTTGGCCAACCTCCCACTTCCCCACGAAGTGACGCCTTCCGGGCGTCATCGCCATTTCGGGCGGACCGAATTCGATGCGGTCAATCTCGGCCGACACCTTTTCGCGGTGGCCGTCTTTGTACACGATCACGGCCGGAGCTTTCAGGTCGATCCGCGAGATCTCGGTTGGCACCAGGCTTTGGCGGTGGCCGTCTTTGTAGACGATCACGATGGAGTCACGATCATCCGCCGGAGTAGCCGCGGGTTTCGCAACGACACTGGCAACTGTGAACAGCAGGACTCCAGAAACGGCAACGACTCGGATGAGACCACGCATGAGTTCCTCCGAAAGGCATGAACACAACTTCCCCATGTATTGCTACGAAGAGCCGACGGGAATAGTTCCCCCGCGCAGTTCTTCCACCCCAAGCCGGCTCCCAAGCCGTGTTCTAAGCCGCGCCCTGGGCCGATTCCTTCAGATACGCCAGCACCTCTTCGGCGTGGCCCTCAGGCTTCACTTTCTCGAAGATGTGCTGGATCTTGCCGTCGGGGCCGATAATAAACGTGGTCCGCGCCACTCCCCAAACCTTCTTGCCGTACATATTCTTCTCTTTCATGACGCCGAAGGCCTCGGCGACTTTCTTATCGGCATCAGCAAGCAGGGTGAACGGCAGGTCGAATTTTTCCTGGAATTTCTTTTGCGCTTTGGGCGTGTCCGGGGAGATGCCAAGCAGCACGGCGCCGGTCTTCTGCATCTTCTTGTATGTGTCGCGGAACCCGCGAGCCTCGATAGTTCAACCCGGAGTGTCGGCGCGGGGATAAAAATAGAGCACCACCGTCTTGCCGAGGAAGTCCTTGAGCGCGACCTCTTTCCCGGTTTCGTCCTGCAAAGTGAACTGGGGAGCTTTATCATTCATGTTCATGGCAATTTCTCCGAGGAAAACGAGATGCAATGCCGGGAGCGCTGCGGAATCCGGCCAGCCAGCCTTCGCCACGATTTTACACCGTGCGATTTTGTCTCGCGGATCGCTGCTCGCCGTGCTGCTGGCGTGCCTCGTGTCGTGGACCTGCGTGGCATCGGCGCAGGAAGAGCGGCCGCAGATCACGCCCGGTGAGCGGAAAGTTCCGCGGAAGAAAGAAGCAGGTCCGCGAGCGGTGGGTGTATTGCAGATGGCGGCGAACGGCAAGACCTCGCTGATTCCCGTGGCGATCCTAGTCAACGGCAAGTTCTGGGACGCAACGGCGTACAAGGCCGATCCGATCCCGATGGCACTGGAAAACGGCACGGTTTATGAGGCCGAGCGCGCTGGCAGCTCCTTGGGACTGTTCACGGTCAGCAGCGCGCTGCACAGCAATGCCGTCAACTTAACGAGTGCGTGGATTGGGACCGGCAAGTGGGTTCCGAACGGTACCGATACGGCGAATAAAGCGCTCAAAGCGGAGTCCGTTCCGGCAGGAATGGACAATGGGGAAGGTCCTCCGCGGCTCACACGGAATCCCACGAAGGCGTCGCAGCCATCCAGTGCGCCGCCCACCGCGCCTCAGTCCCAGACCACCAAGCCGTCGGATTCCGGGGACGAGCCGCCACGACTGACCAAGGGGACTCCGGCACCCTCATCGGCCCCACCGGCGGGCTCGAGCCCGTCGGGGCAAAGTCAGCCTGCGTCGGGCTCAAGCGCGCCGAACGCTCCGGCCAGCTCCAAGCCTGGCGATTCCAAACCGAGCGATACTAAGCCGGACGATCACCCGAATGTACCAGCGTCCGACAGCGGGGCCACCGCCGGCGGCCGACCCACTCTGCGGCGCGGGAAGCCAGTCGAGCCTCTGCCGGAGGATGCGGTGCCTGGGTACACCAAGCCGGGGAAAACGACGGCGGCAACACCAACCTCGGCCGCTACAGATGCGACAAAATCGGCTCAGTCCGCGGCCGACAACACACCGGTCGACATGGTTCCCGCGATTTCCGACGCGACGGGGCCTGACCCTCACTCGTTTGCGTTTGAGTGGCTCAAGGACGAAGAAGGAGACCGTCAGAAGCAGATGGTAGCTCTGGCCAAAGATCAGGTGCGTGCCTACCTTGAGGCGCAAGCCAAGGCACGGATCACACCGAAGCCGGCGGGAACGCAAGCCGCGCACCGGGCCCCGGTTGCGACGAAGATGAAAGATCCGATCCTCGAGAACGTGCAGATGAAGGCCTACGACTTGTGGACGAACAATCAGGCGGTCATGGTGCTCAGCGCCGAAGCGCACATGCCACCGCCACCACCGGGTGCTGCGTTTTCCGCAGTCGAAGCGGAGATGCAGTATTCGATCGTGCTCGTGGCGTATCCGGACATCTACAACAACCTGCACAAGATCTATTCGGGGGTAACCGACAAATACCACCTCGACATTACGCCGCGTCTCGAATTGATCGACGCGGTGGACGTCGATGGCGATCGCCGGGGCGAGTTGCTGTTTCGCGAGATCTCCGACGGAAGCAAGGGTTGGGTGATTTATCGCGCAACCGCCGACAAGCTTTGGAAGATGTATGACAGCTTGCATCCGGAGTAAGCAGGCAGGTCGCCGCAGGAGCCAATCTCGCGGCCGGAAAATCAGGCGCGGACAACGTCCGCGCCTGATTCGTTTCGACCGGCGAGTTGCTTTCAGCCTACGGTCGTGGTTCTGGCCAGGGCCTCGGCAGCCTCGCGAAGGAACCTGTCGACAGTGTCGCTGTAGGGCTTCTTGAAGCTGGCTGGCCAGTTGGCTTTGTCAGCGTAGAGTCTCTGCAGGTTCTGCTCCATGCCGGGATCACCGCCAGTGAACAACTCCAGCAGTGCTTTCCAGCGCGTCGCCAATTGCAGCCCGATGTCGCCGGTTGGGTCGGCTCCGTTCGCCATGGCCTCTTCCGTGTCCTTCACCAACGCGTACCACCCGCGCTGCGATTCGGCTTGCACCTCGGGCGACCAACGCTGGCGCAGGCTCGCGAGTTGCTCCTCGGTGTAATACTTCTTCATCCAGTCTTTTCTCGTTTGCATTTGAATCACCTCGATGACCTTGCGGAATGGCTCCCAATCTGGATTCCCACCGCTAGCCACGATCCTCTCCGCGCGTTCGATGGCCTGCACGGCCCGGTCGAGATGCTCTCGCTTCTCGGCGAGGATCTCGCGTTGCTGGCGAAGCGCAGCGGATAGATCAGTGTCCTTACGGTGAAGAAGCTCCCGGATTTGGGATAGGGGGAACCCAATAAACTTCAACGCCACGATCTGCTCCAGGGGCGCGAAGTCGCGGTCCGAGTACACCCGGTACCCGGCGGTCGTGCGGCCACTTGGTTTGAGTAGTCCGAGCCGGTCGTAGTGGTGCAGGGCGCGGATGGTAACTCTGGCGCGCTTCGCGAACTCGTGAGGCAGGTAGGTCTGGTTCACAGGTCCCCTTATCGAGTTTGTAAGGTTTGACGTTAGGTCAGGGTCAAGGAGATTCTAGCTTGCGGCTGTTATCCGGTAGAATCTGTCTGCGACGAAAGGACTTGATCATGCGCAGAGCATCAGTCTTGGCGATGAGTCTGTTGCTTTCATGGAGCCTGGCCGCAGCCCAGGACGAGGATTTCAGCAAAGTGCAGATCAAGGTCACAAAGGTGGCCGGCAACGTTTACATGCTCGAAGGCTCGGGAGGGAACATTGGCGCGTCGATCGGCGACGATGGCATTGTGATTGTCGACGATCAATACGCCCCGCTCGCAGAGAAGATACAGGCCGCATTAAAAGGCTTCACCGACAAGCCGGTGCGGTTCATCATCAACACGCACTATCACGGCGATCACACCGGTGGGAACGCATACTTTCAGAAACAGGCGCCGATTATTGCGCAAGACAATGTGCGGAAGCGGTTGGAATCGGGCGGGGCGGCGGGCAACGGGAGTTCCGTGCACATGGACGTAAAACCCGCCACGAAGGAAGCCCTGCCCATCATCACGTTCGATCACGATGTGACAGTGCATCTAAACGGCGAAGATATCCGTGCGCTTTTCTTTCCTGCCGGCCACACCGATGGCGATTCGATCATTTTCTTTCCCAAGTCCAACGTCGTTCACATGGGCGACGATTTCGTGACGTACGGCTTCCCGTTCATTGACGTCGACAGCGGGGGTAGTATCAACGGGATGATTGACGGCGTGGAAAAAGTGATCGCGCAGGTGCCTGCGGATGTGAAGATCATTCCAGGACATGGGCCGGTTTCGAGCCTCGATGACCTGCGGGCGTACTTGACCATGATCAAGGCAACTCGCGACGCAGTGGCCAAGGCGCTTGCAGAAGGCAAGACGCTCGATCAGATGAAGCAGGCGAAGTTGCTCGCTCCTTGGAACAAGTATTCGGGAGACTTCATCAATGAAGATGCCTTTCTGGAAACGCTGTACAACTCGCTGACCGGACAGAAGAACGGCAAGTTCATCAAGCACAATTGATGGGCGACGTCCGTCACAATGCTTGAAGGAGATCCGACCTAGTTTGCCACTGTCACGCCGCAAGTTTGTTCAGTCGATCCTCGGGGCCGGGGCCGCTGTTGGGCTGCCTGCGGCATTCACGGCATGCAGTGGATCTTCCAAGGCGAGCACCCCGGCTCCGCCCCGCGACCAAGCACAACATTTCAGCGCATTCCAGACTACATTTCCGAAAGGATTTTTCTGGGGCACGGCCACCGCCTCCTATCAGATCGAAGGCGCATGGAATGAAGATGGCAAGGGCGAGTCGATCTGGGACCGCTTCGCGCACACCCCAGGCAAGATCAAGAATGGCGACACCGGCGATGTGGCTTGCGATTCCTACCACCGCTGGCGCGAAGACTTCGCCCTGATTCGAGCGATGAATCTGAACAGCTACCGGTTCTCGATTTCCTGGCCGCGCATCCAGCCTTTGGGATCGGGCGCGGTGAATTCCAAGGGTATCGATCACTACAACCGACTGGTGGACGCTCTGCTGGAAGCGCGCATCCGCCCGATGGTCACGCTCTATCACTGGGACCTGCCGCAGGCGTTGGAAGACGCGGGCGGCTGGACGAATCGCGACACGGCCGCCCGCTTTGCCGATTACGTGCAGATGGTCGCGCAGGCGCTGGGCGACCGTGTGTCCGACTGGATGATTTTCAATGAGCCGGATGCCTTTGTGGATCTGGGCCATCTCGAAGGCACGCACGCTCCCGGGCGCCAGAGCATCCTCGATTTCCTGCGGGCAACGCACGTGGTCAACCTGGCGCAGGGTGCGGGTTTTCATGCGCTGAAGGCGGCGTGTCCATCGTCGCGTGTAGGAACGGCTTTCAGCATGTCACCGTGCGAGCCTGCAACCGATTCCGCAGACGACAAACTGGCCGCCGACCGTGCCCACGCCATCACCAATACGTGGTTTCTCGAACCGGCCCTGCGCGGGCGTTATCCCGATGCGCTCGCGTTCCTGCCGGAAACCGCCATGCGCATCCAGTCGGGCGACATGGAGAAGACTCGAGCTGCGCTCGATTTCATCGGCATCAATCTCTATTACCGAACGATTGCCTCGGCGCCCGGCACCATGGAGCGCTTCTCGCACACACAAGAGTGGCTGTTCCCTGTAAAGATGGACGGCGGACAGCAGGGACCGAAGACCGACTTCGGCTGGGAAGTGTGGCCGAAAGCGCTTTATGACATGGTGATGCGCGTCACGCGAGACTACAACCGACCCGTCGTTGAGATTACTGAGAGCGGATGCTCGTATAACGATGGACCTGACGCCGGCGGCGCGATTCACGACAGCCGCCGCATTGAATATCACCGTGAGTATCTGGCTGCGCTAGGGCGAGCAATTGCCGACGGCGCCGACGTTCGCGGATATCATGCGTGGAGCCTGCTGGATAATTTCGAATGGGCCGAAGGCTTCAGCCAGCGCTTCGGCCTGACTTACGTCGACTTCAAAACACAGCAGCGCACCATCAAAGACTCTGGCCGCTGGTACGCGAAGGTTGCTGCTGAGAATCGCGTTGGACCTGCCTGAAATTGTGTAGGACCGGGTCGGAGCTTGCCCTGAGCGAAGTCGAAGGGACCCGGTCAGCGGCCGAAAGGTCGCTTCGCTCACCGATTACTGCGCCGCAGGGTATGGGGCTCTGCCGTGCGCCCAAAGCGCCGCCAACCCCACCACCACGCCACCACCGAATACAACAAACGTATAGATCATCATCTCGTTCGGCCGTCGCAGCAAGCCTTGCGTCATTGCGTTTCCCAACCCGCTGCTGGTGTTGAAGAACGCATGCAGCACAATGGCGATGATCACGTTGAACTTCGAAATATTTGCCGCCGCTGTCAGTAAGAACGCAACTCCCAGCAGGATCAGAAGAAACTGCCAGGGGTTCGCGCTGCTCCAACCCTTGATCTGAAACAGCGGCAAGTGCCACGCCGCCCACAGCGGAGCGAGAATCAGCGTCCCCCACACCGGCCCATAGCGCTGCTGCAATCTTGGCAACGCGAATCCGCGCCATCCGGGTTCCTCGGGCAGCGGACCGCCAAGGAGCGTCGAGTAGTTAAACGCGTACGTGCTCCAGTGCAAAAGCGACGACCAATGCAGCGCATAAACGGGCGCCTTTGCTATCGCAGCCGACGGTATCAGTACAGTGACGATGAAGAACGCGCCCAAGCCGAACGCCAGACCAGTGGCCAAGCTGTACCAGCCCGTCCAAACGCGGCAGATTTTCGGATCGCGATGCGCCAGCCAGCGAGTAATCAACGCGGCCACCGTAGGGCCGAACGCGCCGGTGATAACCAGCAGTTCGCCATACGATTCAGCCTTGTTGTCGGGCATCAGGGACCCAACGCCCAGCCACAGGGTCCAGGTCCATCCATAAGTCAGCAGGAAGAAAAGCGTGAGGGGTCGCGTTTGCGCGAAGCGGACAAGCGCTGTCCGTGACTCTACAACATGATCTGCACCTTGCTCCGTCGAATCCACCATTCCGACGGCGGAAACAATATCACGGGCGCGGGATCTCGATCAGCGGCTATTTCTGCTGCATCACCAGTTCGCTGTTCTGAACTTTCATGGCTCCCACGTTGTCTGGAAGCTTCAGGCGGTCGCGTTCCTCGGCCAGCTTCTTCTGCAGGGCAGGATTCACCAGGGACACAGGCACGCTCAGATCGCCGACCTTGAATTCCGTAGGATCGAACGTTGCATATCCGTCCTTCTCGCCGATGTGCCCGGAAACCGTCACCCATACATCTTTGCCCGCGATTTCGGTAAGGAATTGTCCGTGCACCAGGTCGCCGTCCATGGTGACCGATTGGTCTTTGATGGTCGGCGCGGCGCTGCCAATGTTGGAGTCTGGCGCAAGCGCCGCTCCACCGGCGTTGCCCAGCGTTTGCGCAAGAACTGCGCCGATCTCATCGGAATTGATGTGAACCTCGGCCTTGGGAGCCGTCCGTCCCGCTTCAGGATTCGAAGGCGACGAGGCCGCGCTCGACATCGACTGCTGCGTTGCCTGCTCAAATTCGGCCATTTTCCGGTCGAACGACTGGGCGTGTTCCGCAATCGCTGCCGGAGCCTGCGGCTGAGCCACAGGCGCAGGCTTCTTCAGAACCAGAATGATGGCGATCAACGATGCCACCAGGGTTGCGATGCTAATGATGCGGTCAAGCTTGAATTTCATGGCAATTCCCGATCGGTCGGCCCAAAACAGGCAGGCCCAGTGTCATGTTACTAGGAGCCCGAACCAAGGTTTAGATGACCAAAGTAGGGGGCCTGGCAAGCCATTGTGGGGGCTGAGGTTCGGGCTGAGGTTCGGGTTGAGGTTCGGGTTGAGGTTTGGGTTGGGTTTGGGTTGGGTTTGGGTTGTGTGGGGAAGTTGTGTGGGACCCGGTCTTCGACCCGGTCGCGGCCTGAAAGGCCGCTGGCCTTCCTGGCCCACCTCACAAGACCGGAATCTTCCCCTTCCAAATCCAAGGATATTCAGCCTGTATCTTGGCAATCCCAGCCCGCACCGGGTTTTCACAAACAGATTCGACCCGATCCACCAGACTGTCGTCCGATCGCAGAACATGATCGAAGAACTCTTCCTGCCAGACCCGGACCGTTGTGCTTCAGGCCAACGTTGATGTATCGCGCCGACCGGCCATTGATGGCCTTCATGATTTCAGGAAGGCCATAACTCCAGCCGTCCTCGCGACGAAGCGGGGAGTAGATGAGGTGAACGTGATCGGCATGACAACTGCAGCATGCAGTTCGAGCTCTTGTCCGTTTTCTTTCAGGCAACATTCGAGAACAACATCCCCGGCTTCAGGTGGAAGTTCCCACCGGCGATCCGTAGTGAAGGTTACGAAGAGCGGATGATCGTCTTTCTGATAGTGAGGTAGACGACGGCGATACTCATACTTCGGCTGCATCGTGCCCTCGGCCCTTCGGGCCGACCGACCGGGTCATAGACCCGGTCCCACAAAATCAAAATCACACCATCAAAAATCAAAGGCTCACAGTCACTTCAGTTTCTTGGCCAGCAATTCATTCACAATCTGCGGGCTAGCCTGGCCTTTCGACGCCTTCATAACCTGACCGACGAAGAAGCCCAGCATGGTGGTCTTCCCGGCGCGGTATTGTTCAATCTGCTTGGGATTGGCGGCCAGCACTTCGTCGATCATCGTCTCCAGCGCTGAAGTATCTGTCGACTGCTGCGGCCGGCCCTCCTCTTCATAAACCATCGGGAAATCTTTGCCACGCTCGAAGGCTAGATCGTAGAGGTCCTTGAGCATTTTGCCCGAGATCGTGCCCGCCTCGACCAGGTCGGCGGAGGCCGCGATTCCCTTCATCGATATCGGAGATTGCTCGATCTCAATGCCCTTGGCTTTCAACCGGCCCATCAGTTCGCCCTGCACCAGATTGGCGACGCGCTTCGGATTCTTTGCGGCTTTCGCTGCTTCTTCGAATTGATCGGCCAGCGACTTCGAGAAGGTCAGCACTTGCGCGTCGTACTCGGTGATGCCGTAATCCTTCACCATCCGCGCGCGGCGGGCCTCGGGGAGTTCGGGCAGGCTCTTGGCGAGCTCAGCCTTCCAGGTTTCGTCGACCACCAGAGGAAGAAGATCCGGCTCGGGGAAATACCGGTAATCGTGCGCCTGCTCTTTCGAGCGCATGCTGTAGGTCTTGCCTTCGTTCGAGTTGTAGAGGCGCGTCTCCTGCGTGATCCTGCCGCCCGCTTCAAGGACGTCGATCTGGCGGCGAATGTCGTATTCCAGCGCCTCTCGAATGAAGCGAAACGAATTCACGTTCTTGATCTCGGCCTTGATGCCGAATTCCTTCTGCCCCCGCGGCCGCACGCTGACGTTGGCGTCGCAGCGCAGCGAGCCTTCCTCCATATTGCAGTCGCTGACCCCGGTGTAGAGGATGATCTCCTTCAGCCGCGTCAGGTAGTCATAAGCCTCGTCGGGCGAGGCAATGTCGGGCTCGCTGACGATTTCGATCAGCGGTACGCCAGTGCGGTTGAGGTCGATGGCTGTCTTTTCGTCGGAGTCAGAAAAGCCCTCATGCAGGCTCTTGCCGGCATCCTCTTCGAGATGTACGCGTGTGATACCGATCTTTTTCTTGCCCTTGCCATCCGGAATCTCGATGTAACCGTGTTCCGCCAGCGGCTTGTCGTACTGCGAAATCTGGTATCCCTTGGGCAGGTCGGGATAGAAGTAATTCTTGCGCGCAAAAATGGAGGTCTCGTTAATGCGGCACTGCAGCGCCATCGCGGCCAGCGTGGCGAACTCGACGACTTTCTTGTTGAGCACGGGCAGTGCGCCGGGCATCCCCAGACAGACCGGGCAGACGTTGGAATTCGGTGGTGCGCCGAAGCGCGTCGAGCACGAGCAAAAAATCTTGGTTGCCGTCAGCAGCTGAACGTGGACTTCCAGCCCGATAACCGGTTCATAGGTAGCGTGGGCGGCAATGGAGTCGGCCGTCTTGGTGACCATAGGGTGGTCATTATAAAGGGCAGCGCAGGGACCGAACTTATCGCTGGAGTTGTCATCCTGAGCAAAGCGAAGGATCTATGCACTCTGCCAACAGTAAGGCAGTCACAGCAAGTTGCATAGGTCCTTCCGCAAAAAACGCGGCCCTCAGGATGACAAGGCTGTTGTTACAGGCATGGCCTGATCAGCCTGCTTACGCGCGCTCGTAAAACCGGAAGAACAGCGACTGCTTCGACACCGGCTGCGCCTTCTCCGTCAGCACCGCCATCTGCCGCTGGTTGAGAGGCGTGAACTCGCGCGCCAACTGAACGTTCTGTTCGAGCTGCGCAATCGTGTCGCAGCCGATAATGACCGTGCTCACCGGCAGCGACAGCGAATAATACATCGCCTGCCGCATATCGAGCGTGCCCGCGGTCGGCGCCAGCACCATGCCTTCCCACGAATGCTTCTGCTGCTCGATGGGCGGCGGCGTCCACGACGAAAGAATGCGTCCGCGTGCCGGAACTTTCATTCCGATAATGCCCATCTGCTTCTCGACCGCCAGCGGCAGAAGTTGCTCACTGAAGCTGAAGTGATGCGGATCGGCGGCATTGACCGCCATTAAGATCGTGTCGAACGGATGCCGGCGAATCGCCTCGATCAGCGCGTCGGGCCGGTAGTGTCCCGTGATGCCGAGATAGCGCACGATCTTCTGGTCGCGAGCTTCGAGCAGGGCTTCCATGGCTCCGCCCTTCGCGAAGATTTCGTTGATATCGGTCATCGTGCCGATGTCGTGCAACTGCCACAGGTCGACGTGATCGGTCTGCAGCAGGTTGAGCGACTTCTCGATCATGCGCATGGATGCATCGCGCGTCCGCTCTTTCGTCTTGGTCGCGAGAAACGCGTCGTTGCGGCGGTGCTTCATCACTTTGCCAACGTATTGCTCACTCCACCGCTCGGGACCGCCGTAGATAGAAGACGTGTCGATGTAGTTCACGCCAAGGTCGAGCGCCTTCTCGATGATTGGGACCGCGATAGCTTCGTTGTTGGGCTTCTCGAGAGAGGCCTGTCCGCCCAGGCTGAAGATGCCAACCTTGTATCCGGTCTTGCCAAGATTCCGCGTTGGCATCGCGTTGGTGGTTGCCGCGTTGTTAGGCAGCGGACGGGAGACGGCGCTTGACTGTCCGCGTGCAAGATCAGGAAGAGCCGCTGAGCCGAGCGCGGCCACGGTCATAAGGCCGCCAGCTTTAAGAAACGACCGACGATTGCTGGATGATCTCTGCGACTTCGATTTGCTCATGAGGACCTCCGGAAGGTGTAACGGACTACATTAAACCCAACGAGCACGGAATCAAAGATCAATCCCCGTCGAGTGGCTCAACAGCGGGGCTGGAAGGCACTACGGATTCTTCGGTGCTTCCAAGTACGTGTCGACCGAGATTTCGAAGTACATCAGTTCGTTCCCCTTGGCATCGGTAACGCCGGTGATGTCGATAAGGGCGCCCGCCAAGGGCGACGAGATGCCTCCGACGTCGAAGAATAGAAACCCCGATTGCGTGCTGTGCGGCTCGACCGCTCTGGCTGCGAACTGCGAAGACTCGATCTCGTCCGTTTCTTTCTTGCTGATCCCGCCTTTCGCTTTGTGCGGCAACGGAAGCGGGCTCGGCCGCGTGCTGGATTGCGGATTCGAGAGGCGCCGGTAGAGGTCGTCGGTCGTGATGGGAGTGAGTTTCGAATGATGGGCCGTGAGCAGCGTGATGGCCATGTTGGCAATGGAGATGGGCTGATCGCCGTCATTGGTCACAATGAAAAAAATCGGGAGAAAACCGTGCGCTGCAAAATCTGTGGAGAAGATCTTCGCCTTCTCCTGCGTGTCGTAGGGGTCGGCGGCGATGGCGGCTTTCTCGTCGCGATGAAAATCGTGCGCGGGATAGTTGATGGCGGTCTTTGCCACCGGCTTGACAAAGCTCTTGGAGGCAAGCAACACCGGCACAAACAATCCAGCGCAAAGCGCCAGGACCGCTGCTCGCTGGATGAACCGCGAAGATTGGGGCCGCATCCTCCAATTATAGAAGGCACGACGCCCCGCGCTGGCAAGGCGGTTTAGAATGGCTCAACTTGAGCTATTTTCTTTACAGTCTGGCGCTGGGCCTGGCGATGCTGGTGAGCCTTCCCTATTGGCTCTATCAGATTCTGCGCCACGGCAAATACCGCAGCGGATTTGCGGAACGCATGGGCAAAGTACCGGCCCGGCTGTTTGCGGGCTCAGGTGCGCGGACGGGGCGCGTGATCTGGGTGCACGCGGTTTCAGTCGGCGAAGTACTCGCCGTCAGCAGACTCGTGGACGAGATGAGGCGGAGCTTTCCGCAGCATCGCGTGCTGATATCGACTACGACGGACACAGGACAGGAACTCGCGCGCAAGCGCTTTGGAGAAGCAAACGTCTTCTACTTTCCGATGGACTTCTCTTTCGCGATCCGGCCGTATCTTCAGGCCCTGCGGCCGGAGTTGGTCGTGCTCGCCGAAACTGAATTCTGGCCGAACTTCCTGCGTCAAGCGCATGCCAGCGGTGCGCGGATTGCGGTAGTCAATGCGCGCATTTCAGACAGGTCGCGGCCGCGCTACCTTCGTTTTCGATGGGCACTGCGGAAGATGCTGGTGCACGTCGACCTGTTTCTGGCGCAAACATCGGAGGACAGCGCTCGGCTGCAATCAATCGGCGCGGAACCGGGACGCGTTCAGGTTACCGGGAATCTGAAGTTCGATGTGAGTCTGCCTGCTCCTCCACCCATTGTGGAAAGCCTGCGCCGATCGCTGACAGGCGCGGGCGCCGGGCCGGTGCTGGTCTGCGGCAGCACGGTAGAGGACGAAGAACCTCCGCTGCTTAAGGCATTTGAGAATCTACGCGTGGCGCATCCGCGTGCACTAATGATTCTGGCGCCGCGGCATCCCGAACGCTTCGACGACGTCGCAATCTTATTACAGCAGTTGGGCATTCGGTCGTTTCGGCGATCGCAGTGGCAGGGGGAAGCGCTGGCGGGTGGAGTTCTGCTGGTCGATACGATAGGAGAACTGGCCGCGCTCTACGCGTTGGCCGATGTGGCATTCGTCGGCGGAAGCCTGGTGCCACGCGGCGGGCACAACATCATCGAACCGGCGCAGCACGGCGTGGCCATCGTAACCGGGAACTATACGGAGAACTTCCGCGACATCGTCGCCCTGTTTCAGAATCGCGACGCGGTGCGGATCGTGAGTCTGTCGGAGCTGCCACTGACGCTGATGCAGTTGCTCGCGGATGATGCGGAACGGCGGGCGCTCGGCCGCCGGGCGTTGGAGACGATTCAATCGCAGATGGGAGCGACTTCGCGGACGCTGGAAGCACTGAGAACTCTGATTGCCGCCGATGGCGACTCCCTTGCCGTTCCGGCGCAGGCTGCGCACACCGATTGAATCCTCTCTCAGCCATCTACGGCGGTGTAGTAGCAACGCGCAATGCGCTCTACGACAGGGGAGTTCTGCGGGCGAAGCGTCTGCAAGGTCCAGTGATCAGCGTGGGCAATCTTTCCGCCGGTGGGTCGGGAAAAACTCCATTTGTGATGTTGCTGGGTGAGTTGCTCAAGGCTCGCGGCATCAAGATTGACGTGCTGTCGCGCGGGTACGGGCGTAGGTCGAAAGGCGTGCGACTGGTTAATCCCGCGGGTTTGCCGCAGGAATTCGGCGACGAACCGCTGCTGATTGCGCGCAAGCTACAGGTTCCGGTGATCGTTGGAGAAGATCGCTACGAAGCCGGCCGCTTCGCCGAATCGAAGTTTGGTCCGCAGTTGCACTTGCTCGACGACGGCTTTCAGCACCGGGCACTGGCGCGCAACTTCGACATTGTCCTGGTGACGCCGCAGGATGCGAAAGATCAGTTGCTGCCCTCGGGACGGTTGCGAGAGCCGCTGGGGGGGTTGCGTCGCGCGGATGCAGTCGTGCTGTCGAGCGGCGCTTCTGCGGAGTCGTTCCCGGCCGAAGGGAAACTATTATGGCGAGTGCGGCGCGGAATTGTGCCGCAGAATGTTCCTGCACGGCCAGTTGTTTTCTGCGGCATTGCACGTCCGCAGAATTTCGTATTGCAGTTGCGCGCAGCGAACATCGAACCAGTGGCCGAGGCGTTCTACCGCGATCATCACGCATACGGCGAGAAGGACGTTCACGAACTGCTGGCGCTCAAGCAGCGGAGCGAAGCCGGAGGATTTGTAACGACAGAGAAAGACGCCGTGAACCTGGGGGGGTATCTCTCCGCTCTGGCACCGCTCGCCGTGGTCCCGGTGAAAATGAACCTGGAGGGCGCAGCTAACGCCGTCGATACCATGCTGCAGAAGATCGACGAGCGGAAGCGCACCGCATGAGAGAATCGGTTGCGTAGCGCGACAGCACCGGGTCGTTTCATTCCATGACCAAACATCTGAAAGAAGCCGACCGGCTGAAGAAGATCGTCGAGGCCTTTCCCAAGGTCACCGTGACGGTGCTGGGAGACCTGGTCGCGGATGAGTTCGTGTTCGGCGAGATCTCGCGCGTGTCGCGTGAAGCTCCCGTGTTGATCCTGAAGCATCGTGAACGAACCGTGGTCCCGGGCGGCGCGGCCAACGCCGCGAACAACCTGGCGGACCTGGGAGTGGACGTTCTGCCCGTCGGCATTGTGGGCGACGATGAACCGGGCAAGATGCTGCTGAAATATTTTCGCCACAAACGCATCGCGGTCAGCGGCGTGCTCAAAGACAAGAGCTACACCACCGTCACGAAGACACGCATCCTTGCTGGCATGACGCACACCGCGCGGCAGCAGGTGGTGCGCGTGGATCGCGAGCCGCAGGAAGCGCCCAATGCTCATCTGACGCGGGAACTATATCTGGCGGCACGCAATTATGCGCATGCATCCGACGCATTGCTGGTGTCGGATTACGGATATGGCGCGGCCACTCCGGCGATCGTGGCCACGCTGCAGCAGAAAGGCAAGCTGGGGGCGGTGCCAGTTGTCGTCGATTCGAGATACCGGCTGTTGCAGTATTCTGACGTAACTGCAGCCACGCCGAATGAGCCGGAAGTCGAAGAGGCTCTCGGGGTCCGCATCGGGCAAGACTGGAACAAGGTTGTCACAGCGGGCGAGCAGGTGATGGCGCGGATGAAACTGCAGTCGCTCGTGATCACGCGCGGGCGCGACGGCATGGTGGCCTTCGATCACAAGCACAAGCCGGTGGACATTCCGATTTTCGGTTCCGACCAGGTGGCGGACGTGACGGGGGCGGGCGACACGGTGATCGCGGCGTTCACGGCGGCGCTCGCGGCAGGCGCGACGACAGAAGAAGCGGCACAACTAGCCAACTACGCCGGCGGCATCGTGGTCATGAAACGCGGCACAGCGACGGTTTCGCGTGAAGAATTGCTGCATGCGATCGAGCATACGCCGCCGGCCACACGACCTCATTGAGCAGTGATCGTTGAACTCAGACAATTGAAGGCGCATAACAAAATCCTGAGCCGCGACGAACTCCGCGAGCGCGTGCGCGAATGGCGGCGCGCGGGGGAACAAATCACGCTCGCGAACGGGAACTTCGACCTGCTGCACGTAGGACATGTGCGCTACCTGCGCGGAGCAAAGGGGCTCGGCGGCAGACTAGTGGTCGCCATCAACTCCGACGAGTCGGTGCGCGCGCTCAAGGGCGAAGGGCGGCCGATCATGCCCGCTGAAGAGCGGGCTGAGATCGTGGCCGCACTGGCCGACGTGGATGCAGTGGTGGTCTTCCCTGAACTCGACGTGCGAGCCATCGTTCGCGAGATTCGTCCTGACATTCAAGCCAAGGGGACCGATTACACCGCGGACTCTGTTCCGGAGCGCGACGCGGTGGCTGCATATGGCGGGCGCGTCGAGATCGTCGGCGATCCGAAAGATCACTCCACCAGCGAGATCATCCGCTCGCGCCTTTCGCCGAGGAAACCTTGATCGGCCGGCCAGAAAGCAGTTCGAACATCGAGCGCCTTCTGATGGTGCGGCTGAGCGCCATGGGCGACGTGATCCACACCCTACCTGCGGCGCAGGCTTTGCGGGAGAAGTTTCCTGAGGCCATGATTGGCTGGGTGATTGAAGAACGATGGGCGGAACTGCTGTGTGCGCCGGGCACGCCGCTGCGGGGACCGCGATCGGCACAACGACCTCTCGTGGATTGGGTTCACCCCGTGAACCTGACTGGGTGGAGGAAGTCGGTGCTCACACTTTCGACGCTGCAGCAGATCGCGAGAGTGTGGAATGACGTGCGCTCCGCGCGCTATGACGTGGCCGTCGATCTGCAGGGAGCGATTCGGTCGGCGGTGCTGGCGCGCTGGTCGGGCGCGCGGGTGGTCTATGGGACAGCGGAGCCGCGTGAGTCGCCAGCAAGTTTGTGGTACACGCGCAGAGCAGTGGCGCGCGGGACGCATGTGGTCAAGCAAACTTTGGCGATCGCTGAAGCAGTCGCGAAGAGCGAGTTGCAGGTGCCGCGAGTAGAGCTTCCCCTCGATCCATTGACGGAAGAGAGTATCAGCCAAGACCTCGCACAACATGGTGTCGGTGACTACGCGATCCTCAATCCCGGCGCGGGATGGGGAGCGAAGCGATGGCCTGCCCAGCGCTATGGTGAGGTCGCGCGACAGTTGGCCAAAGATGGTGTGCGCTGCCTGGTCAATTTTGGCCCGGGCGAGGAGGAGTTGTTCCAGGAGGTGAACGCCGCGAGCGGAGGCGTGGTGAGGCCGACGAAAGCGCCCATCACGGGGCTGATTGCGCTCACACGGCGGGCGCGGTTATTCATTGGGGGAGATACGGGGCCGATGCACCTTGCAGCAGCGTTGCAAGTGCCAGTGGTGGCGATCTTTGGCCCCACCGATCCGGCGCGCAACGGGCCTTATGGAACGCGGAGCATCGTGTTACGCAATCCGGCGAGTCCGACTTCGCATGCTCGCGTCGCCAAGCCTGACGAAGGGATGCTTGAGATCGGCGTCAATGCCGTTGTCGATGCGGCGCGCACGCTGCTTGCGTCGACCCTGACGGAAGGTGCTCATGGCTGAGTGGTCGAGCATTGGATGGTCGAAGACCGCGCGCCGCATTCGGGTGCCCCTGGGATTCGTGTTTGCGGTGGTGTACTTCTGGCTGGCGCGGCCTACTTGGCGCTTCATTGCTCTCGGCGCGCTCCTGATTGTGCCGGGGCTTCTGATTCGTGCGCTGGCGTCCGGGCACGTGCGCAAGAACGAGGCGCTGGCGACTTCCGGACCCTATGCTTACACGCGGAATCCGCTGTATCTGGGGTCATTGCTGATTGGAGTGGGCTTTGCGGTGGCGGCACGGAGCTGGTGGGTGGGGGTTGTTCTGGTGGTGATGTTCTTCGCCATCTACGTTCCGGTGATCCGCGATGAAGAGGCGTTCCTGCGGCAGAGGTTTCCCGAGTTCGAGGAGTATGCCCGGCGGGTGCCGAGAATGTTCCCCAGACTTGCCGCGCGATCGCAGGCGGACGAGGTTCCCGCAGCCTTCTCCATGGATCTGTATTGGAAGCATCGTGAGTACAACGCGCTGCTCGGGGCGATCGCCATGACCGCTGCGCTGATCTTGAAGATGATGCTCTTCCCGAGTTCGACGCAGGTTTGACAGGCGACACAACTAGTTACTCAAGAGTTACTATCTCAAGAGTAATTTCCTGGCGACTCGCATGAGGCGGGGAAAACGTTCTGCTGCGATCAGCTTGAGAAGCTTTTCGGGAGCGAACTGATTTCGCAGGCCGAGGTCGTCGTAGTGGCCGGTCAGGTCGATAAAGGAGAATTGCTGGCGAGCCGTTTTGTGAATGCAGAACTGCGAGTAAGGCAGCGCGAAGATTGCAGCGCCGACCGCCTCAGCAAAATGGACAGCGAAGGGAAAGACCAGCGTGGGCTCGAAACTCGTTTTGTGCTCCCACACGGAGCGCGTGAAGTCGTCTCCGCATAGGCAACCGCCGACTCGCACCTTAGGGTAAACGCGAATCAAGTCGATGGAGATTCCCTTCAGCGTGTGGTCGCCATCAATGTAGGCCAGATCCAATTCACCGTCGGTAATCTGATCGATGACTTCCGTGGTCTTCCCGCGGAGGATGATTCGTTTGTCGGCAGCGAAGTTGGTTTTCGCTTTCGTCTCCTCGAGGTAGGCTCCTAACACCGAGTCATCGTGATTGACAGGCTTGTTCCAGTGGTTCAGGTGCCGCCACGGATCGATCATGTAATACGTGCTCAAACTCGGGCAACGCTGCAGCACGAAGGCCGCGAAGTCCCCGCGGTAGACGCCGATCTCGGCCATGCGTCGTGTCCCAACGGAGTTGATGAACTCGACCCAGAGGTCCTCCCGGGATTGTGCGTGGGAAATGCACTTCGCGAGAACTTGCTCTGGCGAATCGGGCTCTGTGACCCGAGCGGTTTCCATGAGCGATTCCTTTTCGATTTGGGGTTGATCACGCATTCCCGAGGTGAGGTCTTCGATTGCCCTTTCAGCTTAACGGGTCATTTCTGTGCCAACAATTGTTTGGCGCGGCTTAGTTCTGGTCGCGAGGAGTTCGAACCGTCGCAGACTTTCAACAGCATCGCGTAGTAGGCGTTCGCATCGTTGTGCTTGCCCGCTTGCTCGGCAGCCTGGGCGGCACCGTAGAGGCCGTTGAAGCGGTTCGGGTTGAATTTCAAGTCCGTCTGATATTCCGCCAAAGCCTGCTGCGGGCGTTTCGCCTCCAGCAGCATTTCGGCAATCATTTCGCGGGTGGGGATTCCCTGGGGCTCGTCGCCGAGCGCATCTTCTTTGTCGGCAATGGGGCGGAGAGCCTCGACCGCGTCGTCGTATTTGCCTTCAGCAAACGCGAGCCAGGCTCGGGCCTGTTTCAGGTCGTTGTCTGTCCCCTCGGCGAGGTCCTGCTTTTTCTGGGATACAAACTTCTTATGTATGGCATCGATGGCGCTGACGTCCTTGCGGACGTCCTCGGGGTGGCGGAGGTGGGCGGCGCCGATCGCTTTGGCCCAGTAGGTGAAGGAGTCTTCCGCTGTGCCCTCGACGGCGACAGGCTTGAGCGCCGCAGCGGCCGCCCAGTCACGCATCTCGAGTGGATACAAGGCGGCGAAGTGCGCTTCGGTAGCCAGATGTGGGTCGAAGCCGACGCCGTACATGTCATGCATCTCGGGCATGGCCTTGACTTCATCCATCAAAGCTTTGGCGTCGGCTTCGCGTCCACTTTGCAGGTAGGCGTAAAAGAGAAAATCCATTGCGTGGAACTGGTGGCCCTCGCCACCCATATGCATGGCTGCGGTCTTGCGAGTGGCGGCAATGGAGGCGAGGTTGGAGTTGATATCGTCTTGCCAGAGGCCGACGCGGGCGAAGATGTGCGAAGGCATGTGGAGCGCGTGGGGAGCGGCGGGGGCGACCTGAGCATAGCGGCGCGCGGCTGGGATGCCGCGCTCGGCCAATTGCGGCTTGTCGTAGGCGTGGATTAGATAGTGCGCGACGCCAGGATGATCGGGTTGCGCAGCAAACAGCGGCTCCAGAATTGCCGCGGCAGCAAGGCGGTTGGCGAAGGTCTCGTCGTTGTGCGGCTCGGACGCCAGTAGCGAGAGCGCGTAGAAGACCGCAGCTTCGTGATCGTCGGGGAAACGTTCGTAGACCGTCTTCATCGCGTCGGAATAAGCCTTGACGCTGACGGCGCGGTCGGTGGCACCGGAATCGTAGAAGGCCAGGATTGCCGCGATGTACGCCTTTTCGCGCGGCGTGGCCGGCTTTGCGAGAGGCGGCCCCTCAGCCAGTTTGCTGGCCGCTCTGGATTCACCCAGACCGCGCTTGATGACCGCAGCATCGGGCTCGTTCCAAAGTTGGTGCCAGATGCTCATCGCAATGCCCCAGTGCGCCATGGCGCAGTGCGGATCCTCTTTGGCAATGTCGAGGAATTCCTTCTCGGCCTCTTCGTACCAGAAGGAGTGCAGCAGGGCGACTCCGCGGGTGAAGGGCTTCTGCACAGATGCGGAGCAGGAGACCGGGAAGTGGACGGTGCCGAGTTGCGTCTCTGAGAGATCTTCGTGGTGATGGGGGTTCTTGTCTTCGTCGTTGGCGAAGGCGGTGAACGAGATCATGACGGAGAACAGCAGCACACATGCAAGGCGTTTCATGACAGGACCCCACGGGCGATGTGAGGGATTCTAGTCACGCGGGGCAGGAGGGTCAAACTGGGAATGGACGAGCCATGCCAGTTTTTTTCTTTGCAGTTTCGTAAAATATTCAATTCATTGGGATTATGGCTACCGGATCGGCGGTTTGCCCGGCAAAATCTTGAGGCGGAAGGACTTACAGGTAAAATCCTGTGGAATAAGGAGTTAGCGGATGGTTCTGGGCCGCTGTTCCGGGCTGGCGTGCGTAAAATACTGGATTGGTTGGAGTTACGTTCGGAGGGTCGGGCGCTTTGACGGTAAAATATTGCGGAATAAGGGCTTGAAGGCGTGGCGTTTCGGGGCGTGAGATCCTTGTTCAGATCCCAGCTGTGGAGCAGTGGTTGACTCGTTGCGTTGGTGGATTTCTCGGGCACGGAACCATTGTGGGCTCTTCGAAATTCTCAGTAAGGGTTGTTCGTCACAAGGATCGCGATTTTAGCTGTGGAAGGCTGTGGAAATCGAGCAGGGCAAGCGGTAGGCTTTGGCCGCCTGTGGGTTTGCTTCGGACATGTGTCCGGCTTCTTGCTTCGGAGCCTCGGATGGGGTTGCTTCGCGCATTCTCGAACTAGGAATGGCCGCAGGGGCTAAAGAGTGTGCGCGAGAACTAATCTTTCGCCCGCTGGGGCTTTTCGGTATCCCACTTTTCCCACGGCTTACGCCGTGGGCTGCAATCTTTCGCCGCTTTGCGGCTGGGAGCGGACACCAATTGTTCCACCGCATTGCTAAATATCTAGTTCTCAGGCACACTCTAAGGCCCGACAAACTTGAAGTCTTGGACGCGGTGCTCAAGTGCCCCCCCTTTCCACGACGCTCTTCGACAGCGCTTTTCTACGACACTCTTACAATTGTTGAAATATTCACGAGCGTGCTGGATCCGCCTTGGGCAGTCGAATGGGAAGCATCCGGCAGTATGCGGGTTTCGACATTCGCGGGTGGGGGCGCCCGCGCCACATCTGTTTGGATTGAGCATGGACGCATCACCTTCGACGGAAGAGCAGAAGCAGATTCCTCCCTTTGCTCGGAATGACAAAAATCTGGAGTGAAGTGGCGTTTACAGCCAGAGTAACGGGACCAAGCCGGCTGCTGCCAAGGCAATCAATAATGACAGGCTTTGGGAACCGGTTCTTCGGTCGGCGAGGCTGTAGGAGTAGATGCCTTTGATGAGGTTGTTGCTGGCGGCGGCGATCATGACGGCGGTGGCCGCGACTCTAAGGGGAGTGAGCGTTCCGGCGGCTTGGGTCATACCCATGATGAAGGGATCGACGTCGGTGACGCCCATGACGGCGGCGAGGATGTTGACACCGGCGCGGCCGAGATAGGTGACGGCCAGCTGAGTAGCGATCAGCATCGCGACGAAAAATCCAGCAAACAGAAACGCGGCCTTTAGGTCGAGAGGATTGCCGGGCTCGAATTCGCGTTTGATCTGGGAGTCCACCGCGTCTGGCCTGCGGGACCAGAGGAATCCAGTGATGATGGCCGCGGCCGCGAGGATAAGAAATGGCAGGGCGAGCATCGCGCCCAAGTGACGATTGAAAAGTGTGAGGAGAGCGACCAGGCGGAGATACATTACGCCCGAAGCGATCAGGATGCCTCCGGCGAACAAGTGCGGACGCTGCTCCCGAGCGGCGCGGCGTGACATTGCGACCGTGGTTACGGTGGAAGAGTAGGCGCCGCCGAGGAAGGCAGCGAGTATGACTCCGCCATTTTCTTTTGTGACCTTCTGCAGGACATAACTGCCATAAGAGATCGTACTGACGGCGACGACGACCAGCCATGTCTTGAACGGATTGATGTGAAAGCGTCCAAACTCCTGATTGGGGAGAGTGGGGAGAATGACGGCCGTGAGGAGCATGAATTTGGCGAAGGTGAGAATTTCCTGTGGGGCCGTGCGATTGGCTAGAGATTCAAGACCGACTTTTAATTCCAGGAGCAAGAGACTTGCCACGCTGAGAGCGGTGGCGGTCCAAAGGTGGTCGTAGTAGACGAGGGCGCCGACCAGGTAGGTAGTAAGGCCGGACATTTCTGAAGTCACTCCGGCGATCTGGGAGCCGGAAAGCTTGTGCCAGTAGGAAAGCAGCAGGAAACCGCCGACCACGAGAAAGCCAAGGGTGACTGGGAGCAGTTGTGAGCCCGAGAGAAGAGCGATGGAGTAGCCGATGAAACCGATCAGGGGAAAGGTGCGGACTCCTCCGAAAGAGTAGGAACCGGCGGCGGTTTTGTGCTCCTCGCGTTCGAGTCCGATGAGGAAGGAAAGGAAAAGGACGAGGACGATTTTTACGGCATCGGGTGGCAGCCAGTGGTAGAGGTCCACGTTCGGGTTGGCTCCTGTGAACTTGGCAGTATAGACCTGGACGGGGGGAAAGCGGATTCCTCCCTACGGTCGGAATGACAAAATCCTGGCTGCAGCGGAGCAGCTGGAATTTGTCAAGGTTAACAGCGAAAAGCCCTACTTCTCGGTTAACAGCGAAAAAACCCACTTCTCGCGAAGGACACGAGAAATGGGGCACCCGGCCGATCGAGATCCCTCACTTCGCCCGAAGAGCGGCTCCGTTCGGGATGACGCCATTCAAAAATTGACAGCGCCAGAATCTGAAGTGCCGACGACTATTCCGTGCGGAGGGCGTTCATGGGTTCGATGCTGGCTGCACGCTTGGCAGGGATGAAGCCGGCGATCGCGGCAAACGCGGCAAGGATCAATACCGCGGCGACGATTGTGAAGGGATCGTAGGTGCTCACGCCATAGAGCTGACTGGCCATCAAGTGTCCGCCAAGCAGCGCGACGGGAATGCCGATGACGAGTCCGAGACCGACTTGCCAGGATGCGGCGCGGAGCACCAGGGCGACCACGTTGCCGCGATTGGCACCAAGTGCCATCCGCAGGCCGATTTCGCTGGTGCGGCGGGCGACGGAGTAGGCCGTGATGCCGTACAGACCTACCGACGCGAGCACGAGCGCGAGCAATCCAAACAGCGCAGTCAAGCGCGAGATGAGGCGTTCCTGATTGAAGTTTCCGGCGACCTGATAGTCGAGCGAGTTGAAATCGAGAACGGTGAAATTGGGATTGATATTGGTGAGAGTGCGGCGAACGAGAGGTTCCAGACTGGCGGAATCGCCGGCGAAGCGGAGGGTGATGGAGTTGGGAAACACAGAACGAGTCTCGGCAGTGATGAAGCTGCGCTCTTTGATCGTCGTATTCAGCTGGGTCATGGGACGGAAGTACATGGGGCGCATGGGCTCGCGCGGGTTGTTGTACTTGGCGTCCGCGACAATACCGACAATCTCGTAGTCGGCGGCATACTTCTGATCGAAAGTTCCGAAGTAACGGCCGATGGGGTCTTCATTGGGAAAGAATTTCTTGACGAAGGCCTGATTCACGATCGCGACCATGCGGGAGGTGGCGGTGTCCTGGTCGGTAAAAACGCGGCCGCGAATCAGGGGCTGGCCGACGGTTTCGAAGAAATGCGGGCTCACGCGGTCCCACGAAGAGTTGTTGTTGGCGTCGGGGGCAGGCGCCTTGCGGCCTTCCACATAAATGCCTTCGCCCCAGTTATCGCCTTCCAGAGTGCTGTAGAGGGCGAGGCCCACGCTTTGGACTCCGGGAAGGGCAGAGAATTCGCGTTCCAGTCGGTCGTTAGCCGCGCCTATTGTGGCTGGCGTATAGCCGGCGCCGGCGGGATCGAAATGGAAGACATAGCGGTTCGCGGTGACGAGGCCGAAGTCCTGATGCTCCAGGTTGCGCAGACTGCGCGTGAGCAAGCCGGCACCAACCAGCAGCACGAGTGAAAGCGCGGCCTGAAATACGATGAGTGAACGCTGTGGCAACGATGCCCGATCTTTTGTCGAGCGGTTTACACCCCGCAGGGCTTCGGCGGGATCCGAGTGGGAGGTGATCCATGCCGGGACGATTCCGAAGATGAGTCCGGTGAGCAGTGACAGGGCAAAGGCGAACCCGAGGACTGCTGGGGATGGGCTGGCGTGGATGGGCAGGTTCGGCGAATCGGGGAAAGCGAGAGTCAAGATCATTCGGGCGCCGGCATAGGCGAGGGCGATGCCAACGACTCCACCGGCGCAACCGAGCAGCAAGCTCTCGACCAGCATCTGGCGGATAAGGCGGGATCGGGCCGCACCCAAAGCCATGCTGATGGACGTCTCGGCGCGGCGAGTGGCGCCCTTGGCCAGCAGAAGATTCGCGATGTTGGCGCACGCCACCAGTAAAACCAGGCCGGAGATCGCCATAAGGAGATGGAGGCCGCTGCTGGTTTCCAACTGCAGGTTCTGGACTCCGGCGCCACCGGGAGTCAGCTTGACGTACTGTTTCGCGATTAGAGTATCTCGTCCGTTGGCGGTGTAGGCGGGCTGTGTGGCGAGCCACTGGCGCAGACCGTTGGTGATCTTGGCCTGCAGACTGCCGGGATTGACTCCCGGCTTTATGCGTCCGAGGACATAGAGCCAGTTGGTGTCTGGTTGTTTGAGAATGCTGGCATCGTGATCGATGTAGGGCTCGTCGTTGAGCGGAATCCAGAGGGCGGTTGGGTTGCTGTCGATGCGGTCGCCGAAGAAGCCGGGTGGAGCGACGCCGACAATGGTGACCGGCTGGTTCTGAATATTGACGGTGGAACCAATAACGCCGGGATCGGAACCGTAGGCTACTTGCCAGGCCTGATAGCTTAGAACGGCAACCGGCGTTGCGCCCGGTAAGTCGTCTGATGGCAGAAGGACGCGGCCTGAGTAGGCACCCAATCCGAAAGTTAAAAAATAGTTGCCGGAGGCGTATTCCGCCATCTCTGCTTTTGTGCCGGCTTTGCTACGGACACTTACGAGGGAGTGTCCGGACTGGAAAGCTGCCATTTGTTCGAACTCTGGCGCGGTGTCCTGGAAGTGGCGATAGAGGTCGTAGGAGAAGAGATCGAAATCCCCGTTATCGTTGATGAAGCCACCGTTCACGCAGCAGTCATCGAGGTCGCCAATGCGGTAGAGGGTGGCAGGGTTGGCGACGGGAAGAGACTTCATTAGAATCGCGTGGACCAGGGTGAAGATTGCAGTATTGGCGCCGATGCCGAGGGCAATGGTGAAGATCACCGTGGCGGCGAAGCCGGGAGACTTGCGAAACTGGCGGAGGGCGAGTTTGAGATCGTACATAGGGGTTAGGGTATGGACGTGAGGATAGTGGAAGAGTGAGCAGGCTTGCGAAAACCCCCGGCTCGATTCGTGGGAGAATTCCCTTTGGCTTCGCTGAGGGCAGGCTCGTACTTCTCCTGAAGCACGGGGAGCTGCACGATCGAAGGTCGCGGTGCGCCGAACAAGAAAAAGCCCCTCGCTTGCGCGAGGGGCCTTTTCCGGGGGAGGGACTTGAGAGCGAGGCGCCCTACGTCCCAAAACTAAGTCAGGGGCTAAAGCCCAACATCATCAGATCCTAAGCGCGGCCCTGAAGGGCCGCTCTTCCACGGTGCTTTGGGAAGTGGGGACGGGTCAGAGAACCGTCCCCACAGGAACAGTTATTTCGGCTGCTGCGATTGATCGGTACTGGTGACAGGAGCTCCGGAGTTGGCGGAGAGCTGTTCCAGGTCGTTCTTCAAGAGGCTGACTTCGACACGGCCTCCGCTGACGCGTTTGGTCTTGGAAGCATCATCCGTCGGTGCGGGAGCGTTACCCATGCCGACGACGTAGATGCGATAGACGGGAATCTCATGGGTGAGGACGAGGTAACGCACCACCGAGTCGGCCATTTTCTGCGAGGTCGAGATGGCAGCCTGTCCCTTGCCGGACGAGAAGCCCTGCACTTCGATGATGTAGCCGCGCTGACCCTTGACTCCGGTGGCCATTTGGTCGAGAGCATCCTTGGCGTTCTTGCTGAGGACGGTCTGGCCGGGACGGAAGCGGATCTCAGTCTGGTTCGAGGCCTTGTACTGGTCGATGTTGCCGACCACGGTCTCAACGGTCTGGACGCGGGTCGTGACCTGCTGCGCGGTCTGCTGTGCTGCAGTGGCCTTATTTCCGGCGTCAACGGCGTGCTGATCGGCTGCGTCCGCTTTGTCGGCAGCGAGCTTGATGCCAGCCTGGGCGCGAGCGTCGGTGTCTTTGATCGCCTTGCTGTTGCTAGCGGTCAGTTCATCGAGCTCGTTGACGCGGTCGCGGATCGGCTCGGTCTGGCGCTTCACGTAAGTCTTGCGGGCGAAGGGATTGACGCGTCCCCAAAAGCCTTCGCGAGACGGAGGCGCGAGAGGCGCTTTGCCGGTCGCGGCGGCATCAGTCGATGTCGACTGAGTCTGCTGGGTCGCGGCGGGGGCACTCTGATCGGTAGACGAAGAGGTGGTCTGCGCGACGGCCGGGAAAGCAAGAACGGCGGCCAAAGGCAGGGCGAACAGTAGGCGGTTGTTCATAAATGACTTCCTCCAAGTTTGGGGCGGAGCCTTAAGATCAGCTTTGTTTGCGCCACCCCGGCACGCCTGGGGCGTGCGTGAAATTTGATTGCGTCCCCGAAACGGTAAAGAAAGCCAGCGGTTTCGCTGAACCGGCCCGCGCTGACGCTACGCTTGGCCTAGAAATCTGGCCGCCTGGTTACAGCGGCGCTGCCCTTTCTATTACATGTGGGATGCCAAACAACGCTGCAAGGTTGATGCGCTAAACGATTGATAACTATGAACATCGTAGTCCTGCCAAGGTTGAAAGGCCAGGCAGTGTGCAAAGGGCAGGGTAATTTTGGGAAACCTGATATAAAAACTGCGTGGAAGAAGGATGCGTAGTCAGGTCTTCGGGCAATTGGGCTTCGGGACCGTAACCTGGCGGAGTAACACCCAGGTAACCATCGAACAAACTGGGAGGCTGACTTGCGATTGGGTTCAGGGTTGAGTGGGAAACGGTGCGGGAGCGTCTTCGTTCGGATTGTGACAACACTTGGCGCATTGTTGTTGGTGCCTTATTCAAATGTTGGGTGGGCGGCGGACGGGTCGTCCGCAACATTGGCGTCGTCACGGATTCCGGCGGATCGTCTGCAGCAGTACTCCGATCTGGCCGTGACGTGGATGCAGGAGTATCTGCGCGTGGATACGACGAATCCTCCGGGGAATGAAATGCGGGGAGTGGCGTTCTACAAGAAGATTCTGGATCAGGAGGGGATTGAGAATCGCGTGTTTGAATATGCGCCGGGGCGCGGCGATCTGTGGGCGCGGATTCCACGGGCTTCTTCAGGCACGACGGACGAGAAAATCCCCACTTCTGCCGCAAAGGACGCGGCAGAAATGGGGCACCCGCACCCGCGTCCGATTATTTTGTTGAACCATATGGATGTGGTGACCAGCGATCCGGCGCATTGGAAGGTTCCACCGTTCAGCGGAGAGATTCGCGATGGCTACATTTGGGGACGGGGCGCGCAGGACATGAAGGATGAAGGACTGGCGCAACTGGTCGTGATGGTGATGTTGAAGCGCGAGAAGGTGCCGCTGGATCGCGACGTGATTTTTCTGGCGGTCGCGGATGAAGAGGTGGATGACACGGGGAGCGACTGGTTCATTGAGCATCAGCGCGATCTGCTGGGAAACGCGGAGTTCCTGATCAATGAGGGCGGAGAGAACCTGCTGGAGAACGGCAAGGTGAAGTATGTGGGCGTCGATGTGGGCGAGAAGACTACCTACTGGATGCACGTGGTGGCACATGGAAGGCCGGGGCACGGGTCGCGTCCGATTGCGGATTCGGCGCCGAACCGGCTGGTGCGGGCGCTGAACCGGATTCTGGCTTACCAGACGCCGATGCGGGTGCTGCCGGTGGTGGATGAGTTCCTGCGCGACATGGCTCCGTATGAACCGCCGGAGCGGGCGGCGCAGTATCGCAATATCAAGAAGGCGATTGAAGACAAGAAATTTCAGGAAGAAGTGCAACAGGACGAGTCGCTGAACTTTTTGCTGCGGGACACGATTTCACTGACCATGATGGGTGGGTCGGAGCAGACGAATGTGATTCCTCCGGAGGCGTGGGCGAATCTGGATGTGAGGATTCTTCCGGGAGGGGATCCGAAGGCGGTGCTGGCGGCGATACGGCGAGTGGTGAATGATCCTGATGTTACCGTCGAGCCGTGGAAGGGGGAGTTTCGCGTGGCGAATTATTCGGGGACGGATAATGCGCTGTTTGCGGCGATCCGCGAGGTGTCGGGGAAATATTTTCCGGGGACTCCGGTGGTGCCGCACATCACGAGCGGGTACACGGAGAATCAGCGGTACCGGCCGCTGGGGATTATTTCGTATGGATTCAATCCTTATGTAGCGACGGATGAGGAGGGGAATACGGAGCACGGGAATGATGAGCGGATCCGGGTGGAGGAAGTGAGGAGGGGGCCGAGGATTTTGTTTGATGTGGTGGTGGGGGTGGCGGGGAAGTGAGGGGACGAACTGGATTTAACTACTCAGCACGCCCTGCTAATAAGTGAAATCGCGCTACATCAACTATTCAGATCGTGCTTAGAATGACCGCATGGTCGCATGCAGCAATCTCAGTCCGGTTGAGAAGTGCCTGGCAATCATCGCGCACGGTGCGGATGCATTGCAGGACGGTAACTTTACTTTGGCGGAGGGCGCCTTTCGCGTGGCTCTTGCCGGCGCGAAAGCTGCACCTGCTGATCAGGGGCGCGAACTAATACCACTGGTACTCTTTAAAATGAGTCGGCTTCGCCAAAGGCAGGATCGTGAGGATGATGCTCGGCAATTGCGGGAACAGGCGATGGCGCAACTCGAACAGAACCCACCCAGCTTGCCGAATGCCTTCTTTCATTTTTCAATGGCGAACGTGCTGATGGACTTTGGCGAGAATCGACGGGCGATCCCGTTCTGGGAGCAGGCTATCCAGTTGGACGATGTTAAGGAGCCGATCGACCAAGCACACATGCTAGCTCGGGTTGGAGAATGCTACAACCGGAGTGGTTTGAAAGACCACGCCGCGATCCCGTTGCGTGCCGCCATCAAGATCTTCCGTAAATATCCCGAGGACCCTCGCCTCTCCGCCGCTCTGATTACCTTGGGGAACGCGTTGCGCAAGAGCAGTCCTGCGGAAGCTGAGGCTTGCTACCGCGAGGTAGCCGATTGGCATGTCGCGAGGGGGCAGTTCTTGTCTGCAACTCCGGCTTGGGGAAACATTGGGATTCTCTGTTCCGAGCAAGGTCGTTACGCTGAGGCGTTGGAGTACCTTGAGAAAGTCCAGAGAATACGGGAACAGTCTCCCGGCATACCCGTCCCCGCAATTGCGATTACGCTGAACAACATCGCGAATTGCTACCGGCGGATGGGGAAGTTTAAGGAGGCCTTCTCGGCCGCGTCTCGGGCAATCGATCTTTTGCAGGACAAACAAGGATCGGAGCTAGCGTCAGCTTATGGAACGCGCGGTTTGATCTTCCTAGATCAGGGAAAGGACACGGAAGCCGTTGAGTGGCTTAGAAGAGCGTACGAGCATCACCAAACATTGCCAAGCCCGAACTTGGATACTATCGCCGACGACTTGAACCGCGAGATTGCTGCCCTGCGAAGGCTCGGCAGAGCGGACGATTTGAAGGACGCTGAAGCAAGGTTGGCCTCGGTGCATGCAGCCATGAAAGCTGTTCCCCAGGTCAAGCGTGACTTGAGCGCCCTCGACGGACCAGTGCAATGCGCCGTCTTTGTCGAACTGAATGTTGGCATCCGGGAACGCCGTCTCGATGGAAAGCGCGAAGATGTGCAATTAGGGAGGCGGCTAAAGGAAGTTCTCGAAACCAATAATTTAGGTTGGTACGCGGGTCAGCTGACCATACCTGAAAGTACGACCATGATTTTCTACGGCTCTGATGCAGAGATATTATTCCAAGCGATCGAACCGACTTTAAGGAGCGAACAAATCTGTGCAGGAGCAAGAATTACAATCCGGCAACGTGATGGTCAAAGAGAAATAATTGTCCCGAGTCGCTTGACGTAGTACCGCATAGGGCAATCCGGTAATTGGGCCCTTCGATTCCTCAACTGGGGAAATCAGCAACAATGGCCATTGACCCATTGTGGTGACGGGTTGTTGAAAATCCCTGAATCGGCACGATGGTAGGATCCTTCGACTGCGTTGCCGTCCGCTTTGCGGACGGCAACTTCGCTCAGGATGACAGGGCTTTGTGAATGAGTCCGGCAGCCGGGCTTCGCCCGGCGGACAGCCGAGGGCGACTGCCCCCACATAAACCTCACTCGCTGTCCCTACATAAACTCCACTCACTGTCTCCACATAAACTTCACTCGCTATCGTCACATAAACTTCACTAACTCACTTGCTGTCCCCAACATAAACCTCACTCAACGAATTCCGCAGTGTTTTTCGTATTGCTCGAAGATGAAGTTGTCGGTCATGCCGGCGATGTAATCGCAGATTACGCGCGGGAGGGAATCTTCTTTCTTCTCGACCTTGTCGCGGTAGTTATGAGGCAAGGCTTCGGGGTAGTCCATCCAGAAGGTGAAGAGTTCGCCGACTACGCGCTCGGCGTCGTCTTTTTCTCCGGCCAGGGCTGAGCTGAAGTAGAGAGTTTCGTAGAGGAAGTCTTTGCTTTGCTTGCGTTCGGCTTCGACCGTGGGACTGAAGGCGGCCAGGCGTTCTGTGTGGTGGCGCACATCGTCGAGAGTTTCAATCTTGGCTCGCTGCAGGCGGGTGCGCGTGTTGGTGATGAGGTCTCCGACGAAGCGGTTGAGGATGCGCTTCAGGGTCTCGTTGAATTTCAGTTTGTCCGGGGCGGTGGGATAGATCTGTTCGACTTCGCGGTAGAAGCGCTCGAAGGCCGGGATGCCTTCGCGGATTTCTTCTAAAGAGAGGAGATGAGCTTCGAATCCGTCGTCGAGGTCGGCAGTGTTGTAGGCGATTTCGTCGGTGAAGTCGATCAGCTGCGCTTCGAGCGGTGGGCGCTGGTCGAGCAAATATTCCGCGAGTTCGGGATGTTGTTTCGCGTCGTAATCGTGCGAGTGCTTGATGATGCCTTCGCGGACTTCGAATGTCAGGTTCAGGCCGCGGAAGGCGGCGTAGCGCTGCTCGAAGTCTTCGACGATGCGGAGGGCGTGCAGGTTGTGGTCGAAGAAGAGTCCGTGCTCGCGCATGGCGGCGTCGAGGGCCTTTTCTCCGGCGTGGCCGAAGGGAGGGTGGCCGATGTCGTGGACGAGCGCGAGGGCTTCCGCGAGATCGACGTTGAGGTCGAGGGCTCCGGCGATGGTGCGGGAGACTTGGGAGACTTCGAGGGTGTGGGTGAGACGGTTGCGGAAGTGGTCGGAGTAGCGGCGGGTGAAGACTTGCGTCTTGGCTTCGAGGCGGCGGAAGGCGCGGGCGTGGATGACGCGATCGCGGTCGCGCTGGAAGTCGTTGCGGTAGGGATGCGGAGGCTCGGTGAAGCGGCGTCCGCGGGAGTTGGAGACGTGCACCGCGTAGGCGGCGAGCATGGGTGAAGTCTATCAGTACCGAATGGTGAAGACGAAGAGGTCCGATCGGCCGCAGTCAAAATCCCCACTTCTCGCGCAAAGAGCGCGCGAGAAATGGGGCACCCGCATGATCAACTTCAAGTCGACGATGTTCTTCAACGCAGGGTGAGGCGCATTTCGTTGCTGGGTTCGAAGCCTAGGGATTCGTAGAGATGGCGGCCTTCGTCGCTGGCGTGAAGGGTGACACGGGCGAAGCCTTCGCGCTGGCACCAGGCGATGATGGTCTGCATGAGTTTGCGGGCGATGCCGTGACGGCGGTATTCGGGATACGTGTAGACGTTGAGGATCGTGGCGCGGCGGCATTCCAGGTCATAGGGATGGGCGGGCCAGGGAGAGATGACGACGGCACCTCCGGCGATTATGCGGCCTCCGTCGGCAGCGAGCCAGGCGCGGAAGGAACCGTCGGGCATGGCGGTCTTGAGGTAGGCAGAGGACAGGGAGACGACGGCGTCCAGTGCGGCGGAGTCGGTGTGGTGGATGTCTTCGTACATTCTGCGGCGCTGGAGGAGGATTTCAGGGATATCTACCAGTGAGGCTGCGCGGATGAGAATGTTCTCTAGTGGCATGCGGGGAGTGTAGCAAGGGGACTGGGTGCTGCGAGGTCTACCATGCGGAAGCAACTTGGCTGGCAAAATGCGCTGCCGCGACAAAACCGTCGCGGCCTGGACGGGCGAAGGCGCCCGTCCCCACATGGACATTGCCCCACAACAGGCTTTGCCCCACATGGACATTGCCGCTGCCAGCTGACCTACTCTTGTTTATTATTACTTACTTTTGCGCTTCTTCTTTCGCCAGTTTTACTTTTGCGGCGTCTAGTTTTTGCTGGACTTTGGCGAAGGCTTCGCCGTCCTGCTCGGCGGGAACGGTTTTGTTCCACTCCTGGACGGCGCGATCCCAGTGGGCGGCGGCTAGCTTCAGGCGGCCGGTTTTCTGGTAGAGATCCCCGAGATGCTCTTGCACGGTGGGATCGGCACCCATGTGAGACTCGGCTTTCGTCAAGTTCTCTTCTGCCTGATCGTACTTGCCCAGCTTGAAATAGGCCCAGCCGAGGGAATCGAGATAGGCGCCGTTGTTGGGCTCGAAGGTCAGAGCCTGCTTGATGTAGTTGAGCGACTCTTCGAGCTTCACGCCGCGGTCGGCGTTCATGTAGCCGAGATAGTTGAGCGTGGCGGCGCTCTGCGGATCGGTGGGCGAGGTTGTCGCCAGAACTCTCCTGAACTCGGCTTCGGCCTGATCAAACATCTTCTCGCGCTGGTACAGATCGCCGCGGAGGAACGAAACGTAGGCCTTGTCCTCGGGTTTGGTCGAGAGTTGCTCTGCTTTGGCGAGAGCTTCCAGGGCGTCGTTATAGCGCTTGGCTCGCGTGTAAATGATGGCGAGGCGAAGATAGACCTCGCGATCTTCAGGGCCGCCCTTCAGCATGGTGCGAATGTCGGCTACGGACTTGTCGACTTCGCCGGTGTCGGCGAGTTGTGCGTCGAGCACCATGCGAAGGTCGCGGTCGTCGGGCAGCTTCTGAACGGCTTCTTTGGCGGCGGCGGTGGCTTGCGGCCACTGCTTGGCTTCGCGGTAGGTGTCGATAATTTCCTGATAGCCGCTGCGGGCGTTCTCATCGCCCAAGGGCAACATTTTGCGGAAGGTCTCGATTGCGGCGGTGTAGTTTTCCTGTTCGCGATAGACCATGCCGAGGCGCTCAATGAATATGGCGCGATTGTTGCGGTCGGCGTTGCTGGATCCGGCTTCACTCTTGTCGGTGCGCTTGACGAGATCCTGCAGGAGCTTGATCGCATCGTCGTAACGTCCCTGCGCCTGGTAGACCGATGCCATGCTGTAGGGGACGTCCATCGTGTCAGGCACCAAGGTGTCAGCGCGCTTCAGGTTCTCGAGCGCAAGATCGTACTTGGCCTGGCGGCGATAGATTTCGGCCATGCGGACGTAGGTTTGCGCATCTTCGGGATTGGAGTCAGCGATGACTTTGTACTGCTCGAGGGAGGCGTCGAGTTGTCCGTCGTTGAGCAGATTTTCGGCGAGGCCGCGGATGGCGTCGAGGTTGTCGCGATCGAGAACGATAGCGTGCTTGTAGGCATCAATGGCGCTCTTGTAATCCTTGCGCTGTTCGTAGGCGGCGCCCAGAGCGGCGTACAGCTTGGCAGAGCGAGCAGAGTCGGGAATGGAACTCAGAACCTTGAGGGCGTGCGCGGTGTCGCCTTCATCGGTGTAAAGCATGGCCAGCGTGGTCACGGCTTCTTCCGAGGAGGGATCAAGCTTGATGGCGGTCTTGAGTTCGCCTTCCGCCTTTTGCAAGTCGTTATTCAGCCGATAGAGGCGGCCGAGCAGCAGGTGGTCGTCGACGCTGTCGGGATCGAGTTTCGTAATCTGCTCGTACTGGTCGATGGCGAGTTTGAGGATGTTGTCGGAGCCGGAACCGCCGGGCATGTCCCCGAGCGAGCGCAGATAGATGCGGCCGAGGAGCTTGTGCGCCTCGAGATTCTTGGGATCGCGCTTGATGATGTCCTGCGCTTCTTTGACGGCGTCGGCAATGCGTCCAGTTTTTACGTAGAGCTCAGCCAGGGCCGAGGTCAGGAATTCGGACGAGGGATCAGCTTCGATGGCGAGGCGGTATTCTTCTGTGGCCTTGGTGGCGAGATCGCTGCGGCCGTAGGCCGTGACCATCTCCTCATACATGTGCGCCATTGTGTAGTGGTAATAAGCGGCAGCCTTGTCAACTTTGCGGGGCGAAGACTGGGCCGGCTTAGAATCAGGCTGAACAGATTCCGACGGAGATGGAGACGAGCTGGTTTGGGCGACAACGGTAGTTGTGGCCACCGCGATCATTAAAAAAAGACGCGACATTCTGTTCATGCTCAACCTAATGCGCTGGAAGCGCGTTTCCGAAACCTCAGCTAGTTTGGATGCAAAGCCGCCGGGGGAAAGGTGCCTTTTATTCTACCGCGCCCCGTGGCGGCATGGGAAAAAACACTGGTGGCGGCGCGAGCGTGGGAGGAACCGGAAGTACAGGTACCCGTGGGAATTGCCGACTGTTGATTTCCGGTTATTGATTGACATCCCGGCTATTCACGGATATGGCGTCACATATCTTTACAATCAGCAATCATCAATCAGGGAATCAAGAGTTAGTGGCGGAAGTGGCGGACGCCAGTGAAGAGCATGGCGAGGCCCAGGCGGTCTGCGGCAGCGATGACTTCGGGGTCGCGCTGCGAACCTCCGGGCTGGATGATCGCCGTTGCTCCAGCCTTGGCGATTTCTTCGACGCCATCGGGAAACGGGAAAAAGGCGTCGGAGGCGGCGACGGTGCCTTTCAGCGGGAGTTGCGCTTTCATAGCGCCGATCTTGGCGGAGTCTACGCGGGACATTTGGCCGGCTCCGACGCCGACGGTCTGGCCGTCGCGCGCGTAGACGATGGCGTTGGACTTCACGTGCTTGCAAACCTTCCAGGCGAAGAGAAGGGCGCGGGTTTCTTCCGGCGTGGGGGCGCGCTTGGTGACGACTCTGAGATCGGCGTCTTGCAGGGGACGGATGTCGGAATCCTGAACTAGCATTCCCCCAGAAATATTTTTTAGCACCCAGCCTCGCGAGTTCTTCTCGGGTGCGCCCGGACGAATGCGTCCGGGGCTACGCGGATCAATTACTTCCACAAGGCGAAGATTTTTCTTGGAGGCGAACTTGGCTTCGGCGGCTTCGTCGAAGGCGGGAGCGGCGATGACTTCGAGGAACAGCTTGTGCATTTCTTCGGCGGCATCGGCGTCGATGGGGCGATTAACTCCGATCACTCCGCCGAAGGCAGAGACTGGATCGCATTCCAGGGCGCGCTTGTAGGCTTCGGCGAGAGTCTTCCCAGTGGCTGTGCCGCAGGGGTTGGTGTGCTTGATGATTGCGCACACAGGTTCATCGAATTCCTGGGCGAGATCCCACGCCGCTTGCAGGTCGACGATGTTGTTGTAGGAAAGTTCCTTGCCTTGCAGTTGGTGGGCGTTGGCTACGCCTACGCCGGAGCCGTCGGAGTACATGGCAGCCTTCTGGTGCGGATTTTCGCCGTAGCGCAGGTCTAGAGTTTTGTGAAACGTGAAGCGCAGGGTCTGCGGGAATGAACTGGCTTCGGACTGCACTTGAAAAGAATCTGCGGGAATCCGTTCCAGCGTGGTCGCGATCGCGGAATCGTAGGCAGCGGTCGTGGCGAAGGCTTTTTGAGCGAGGCGCCACTTGGTTTCGTGGGAGAGAGTACCTCCACTGCGCGAAAGCTCGTCGGCGATCGAGTCATAGTCGGATGGTGAAGTCACGATGGCGACGTCGTGGAAATTCTTGGCCGCCGAGCGGATCATGGACGGGCCGCCAATGTCGATGTTCTCGATCAATTCCTCGAGGGCGACGCCCGGCTTGGCGGCGGTTTTCTCGAAGGCGTAGAGATTCACGACCACCATGTCGATGGGAGCGATGCCGTGTTCTGCGGCGGCGGCTACATGCTTGGGGTCCTCGCGGCGATGCAGGATGCCGCCGTGGACCTTGGGATGAAGCGTCTTGACGCGGCCGTCGAGCATTTCGGGGAATCCGGTCAGTTCGGAGATGTCTTTCACAGTCACACCGGAGTCGCGCAGTAGTTTCGCGGTGCCTCCGGTGGAGATGATTTCGATGCCCAAAGCGGAGAGCTTGCGGGCGAAGTCGACGAGTCCGGTTTTGTCGGTGACGGAGAGAATGGCGCGCTGAATTTTGGGAATGGCAGACATGATGGGCCCCTGACGCGGTGTATGAGTGCTGAAATCGTGAGCGGAAATTCTATCAGCAATTAAGTGGAGAGTAGCGGGCACCGGATCTTAGATCTTCTGAGTTTGCCGGAGACAAAGCTGTCGCGCATCGCGCGGCTCGACAGCCGAGGGCGACTGTCCCCGCTTTGGCGGAAGATGACAGGAGTTAGTTCGACGTGGCCGCTAGCGATTTCGGGGTGTCGTTCGCTGCCGTCCGGTGCAGGGATTGTACGATGCGATTGATTTCGGGCTGCGTGACCCCGGTGGGCTCATCGTATGTTTCCTGCAACAGCTTTATTTCCACTCTGCCGTCGTCGGAGTAGAGGCGCAGTTGGAGTACTTCGGGTCGGCTTCGAGGATCGCCGTATTGAAAACCGTGGTACCCCTGGCTCCAGAGGTTGAAGATTCCAGTTTCCGCAGGATTCGATCCGCTTCTGGGTTCGCCAATCTCTTGAAGAAGTGTTGACTTAAACAGAAGGAGACGAGCGTCTTGATAACCCCAACCCTGGATCAACGACCAATAATTTATCTTGTCCGGAGTGACCTCATAGATGCGTTTCAATAACGCATAATCAGGAAAACGCGCTTCACGCGGAGTAATCACGATAAACAACTTCAATCCCGATCGGAAACTGACCCAAGCCATGTGCGTGTCGTTCTTGCTCTCGGGGAACAGCCGGGATTGGGACTCGTCAAAATCGCTCCAGGGAACTTCAAACTCGTAGCCGAAATAGGAGAGCTTTCTTCCGGAAGCCGGCGATATTGACACTTCCTTCAGATCAGTGGGCACGACTCTGGCGGCCGCTGGAGCCGCTTTCGCGAAGTAAAGAACTCCGGCCGGGCCGATCCAGCAAAGGGCAGCGAAGATTACTACTAGAGTGATCAGAATTCTTCGCAGGACCTTCATACGTCATCCTTCCGTTTAGCTCAGGGTTTCTACGTTTTGGCCTTGGCCTTGAGCTTGACGTGGCCGTCGGTGAGTTCGACGGAATATTCGACGTTCTCGCAGTGGTACTGCTTGCGGATCTCCTGGGTCTTTTTCTGAACGAAGGTTGTGAATGAATCGATGTTGCCCGAGACATTCTCGCCGGCTTTTTTCTTGGCGGCGACGAGGGTGTTATAGAGGCGCTCCACTTGCTCGCGCTCTGTCTGGTCGACACTGTGCAGCGTGAAGGGCTGCGATGAAGCCGCGCCGGCCGCTGCTGCGGCGGCATGGCTCACTCCATACACGGGATGGTGCTGCGGCTTGTGTTCCTCTTCCAGGACGCGAACTCCCTGCACCGAAAGCAGAGCATCCTGCGGACGACGGTAGCCTTCCTCACGGATGCGGGACTTCTTGCGCCACAGGTCGCTGTAGATGGCATAGCGCTGGGCCATTTCGTTATAGCGGTAGCGTTGGGAGAAGTTCATGCGGCCGCCGTCGGAAAACTTGCGCAGCAGACTGAGGACCTTCCACTCGATGTCGGTGGGAGGCCGCTTGCTCGGATTGCTGAAAAAAATCTCGTACTCGATTTTCAGGCGGCGCAGTTGGCCGTCGAGTACATTCAGTTCCTCGTCGGTGGTCACAGAAGTCTCCAAGCACAGTGTAGTAAGGAGGAGCACCGGGGACGAGGTACCCGTGGGTCACTAAGGGGAATGGAACGAAAGTAAGGGGTGAGCTGCGAGCTTTGAGCTACGAGTCGTAAGCCCAGACGGGAGTCACTCTTTAGCATTGAAGGGAAATCGTCAGGGGGGCAAAGGCTCACAACAACTGGGAACCGATGAGTTGCTCGAAGCTCACAGGCTCGCAGCTATTTGCCGGAATTCGACGCCATTTTCTTCACCATAGCGAGGACCAGCTTGCGGTCGCTGTCGTTCAGACTGGTGGAATAGCGGCGGATCTGGCTTAGGAAGCGGACTTCATCGTCGGAGAGTTGCGGTAAACCCTTGGAGCCGTTGCTATGGCCGGGTTCGGCGAAGAATTGCGAAAGCGGGAGTTCCATGGCTCCGGCAATCTTAGAGAGCGTGTCGAGCGAAGGGATGGTGTGGCCGTTCTCTACGCGTGACAGGTAGCAGCGTAGAAGGCCGGTTCGCTTTTCGATGTCGCCCTGAGACATACCTTTCTGGAGCCGGTAGTTGCGGATGGTCTCGCCGATATTCATTGTTGGGAGCATTTCAGGATGGGTCATAGTAACCAGATCAGCACCTTCTGGCAAGTGGGAAATTCGTGCTATACGGCGGACATCAGTGCCATACGAAAATCGAATGGGATCCAGCGGGTTTCACGCGCATGAAGGGTTTTGCTTGCACAGTGTGCAAGTAATGAAATGGACCAAAGCCGCGGCCGGCAAGGCTTTTCGGGCTGTGATTACTTCTTCAGGGTTGCGGCCAGAAAGTCTACTGTGCGCTTCCATGCGTCGGCTGCATCGGCGGCTCGATATCCATCTTTGTTGTTCGGATTTTCGAATGCGTGGCCCGCGTCGTCGTAAATCTTGACGTCCACTTTCTTGCTGAGTTGATCCATTGTCGCCTTAAATTTGTTCACGTCGGCGGGCGTGATGCCGTGGTCCTGACCACCAAACAGACCCAGGATGGGAGCGTTAATTTTCTTGAGCGCGTCGGTGTCAGTGGCGAGATGGCCGTAGTTGATCACGGTCGCGGCCAAAGTTGGTTCCTGGAGGGCGACGTCGAGGGAGTAGCCTCCACCCATGCACCAGCCGATGGACCCGATGCGGTCTTTCCTCACGTTGGGCTGAAATGCGAGAAATTCGAAAGCCGCGTGAAGGTCGCGTTTTGCACGGTCTTCGGGGACTCCGCGCATGATTTCGTGCGCCATGTCGGGCGTGGTCGCGACCTTGCCGCGGTACAGATCGATGGCGAGAGCGACATAACCTTGATCCGCAAGCTTTGACGCCTGGTCCCTGACCCAGTCGTTGAGGCCCCACCATTCGTGAATGACGATCAGCGCCGGGAACGGGCCCTTCCCTGCAGGGGTATACAGAATGCCTTGGACGGTTTCGTCCCCGCTTTTGTAGGAGACGGGCTTGCCGTCGGCAGCGAGAGCGAAAGAAGAGAGGAGTAGAAGCGTGAGCGCGAAGACCAGAGCTTTCTTCATGAACGGGATCCTTGTCAGTACTTGGTTGCGGCCATTCTGGCCGAGGATGGCTGCGATTACAACTGGAGTTCCATGTACATGGCGCCGGCGATTGGATTCGAGCGATAAGCGGCGATCTCCCGGAATCCGATCTTGCGGTACATGGCGACCGCATCTTTCATCACGGGCTCGATGGTGTCAAGACGCATGCGCTGATAGCCGATCTGGCGGGCTTCGGCGATGATGCGGTCCGCCAGGAGTCGGCCGAGGCCCTTACCACGGAACTGGGAGCGCAGATAGAGGCGCTTCATCTCGCAGATGGCATCGTCAAGTTTGTGGAGCGCGACGCATCCGGCGAGTTGACCTTCGTATTCGGCCAGCAGAAGGCGGCCTTCGGGCGGAGCATAATCACCGGGGAGTTCCGCGAGTTCCTTGTCGAAGTTCTGGAAGCAGAGGCTGAAGCCGAGGGACTGCGCGTATTCGAGGAAGAGTTCACGGGCTTTCGCAATCTGGACTGGGGATTCGGCTTGAGACAACGCAAGACCTTTCACCACTGAGGACACGGAGGACACAGACGAAGCTTGAAAGACTTTGTGCTCCGCTTTCATTCCCCTGTTCCTCAGTGTCCTCTGTGGTTAGCGAGCTTGAAAACTATCCCATCAGCATGCCGCCGTTTACGTTCAGCACGTGGCCGGTGACGTAGGAGGCGTCGTCGGAGGCCAGGAATACCACGGCTCCGGCTACATCTTCCGGAGTTCCCACGCGGCCAAGCGGGATCTGCTTGACGGCGGTCTGCTTAAATTCGTCGCTCAATACCGCAGTCATAGCGGTTTCGATGAATCCGGGTGCGACCGCGTTGCAGGTGATATTGCGCGAGCCGACTTCGCGGGCGATCGCCATGGTGAGCCCGATGAGTCCAGCTTTCGAGGCGGAGTAGTTCGCTTGTCCGGCTTGGCCCATCTGGCCGAAGACGCTGGCGATGTTGATGATGCGTCCCCCGCGCTGCTTGAGCATGGAGCCGATGACTTGCTGGATGCACAGGTAGGCGGAAGTGAGATTAGTTTGCAGGACGGCGTCCCAGTCAGCGCGCTTCATGCGCATGACGAGCTGGTCGCGGGTGATGCCGGCGTTGTTGACCAGGATGTCGATTTTCCTGAACTGAGCGATGATGGCTTTGACCCTGGATTTCACCTGCTCTTCGTCGGCGACGTCGAGAGCAAAAGCGGCTGCCTTGCCGCCAGCGGCGGTAATTTCCTGGACCAGTTCGTTCAATTTTTCCTGATTGCGTGCGGCTACAGCTACGGTGGCGCCATCTTTGGCGAGGCGCAGGGCGCAGGTGCGTCCGATGCCTTGCGACGCTCCGGTGACGAGGGCTACTCGTCCTGAAAGAGACATGAGAGTTTCTCCCAAATGTTTGTTAATGACTGCAGTGGAAGCCGCATTATACGCGGGGAGCAGGTGAGGGTGCAGTCGAGCTACGCTCGACGACCGGGTCGGAGACCCAGGTCCCACATGGGCAGCCGAGGCAGCCGTCCCTAAATGAGTTCTCTCCGGAGATTAGGTTCGGCGAATCACATTGCTAATCCACAAGCGCGCCGAGTAACATTCCAGCACTCATGCCTCAGACTGTGACCAATGAAGTGATCGTGATGCCCGACCCTTCCAACCGAAATTCAGCAACGACCGACGCAGGCTCCGGTGGCTCAGGACATCGCTCCACGCAGCGGGCGTCGGCTGCGGAGCCTGTGGCACCAGCCCAAAAGGCTTCGTCGGAAATGCCTTCCACCGAAGTGTTCGCGGTGTTTGGCGTGGAGCCGGAGATTCAGGCCTATGCCATGGCGAAGTATTCGCGGTCAGCGCTGTCGATGAAGGAGTCGTTGCGCGAGATCAGCACGCAGAAGGCGGAGAAGTTCCTCAACACATTTTATTTTCAGTACGGGCACCGCTCGATTGCGGACCTGGCACACATTGCGCTGGCGGTCGAGAGGCTGTCAATTCTGGCGGCGATCGAGCTTGCGGATGAGCAGCGGTGGGACGGGCAGGAGCGGTCGACGCGCTATCAGGACTTTAAGAAGAGTGGATATTACACACCGGACTTCGGGGCTGACGAAGACGGGCGCAAACTCTACCGAGAGACTCTGGATTTCCTGTTCGCCGAGTATGAAGCGCTGTCGGCGCACATGACGCAGTATCTGATCGACATCACGCCCAAGCCCGCCGACATGAAGCAGGACGGATACGAGCGCACGTTGAAGGCTCGGGCGTTTGACATCACGCGGTACCTGCTGCCGCTGGCGACGAATACTTCTCTGGGCGAGATCGTGAATGCGAGGACGCTGGAGACGCAGGTGGCCCATCTGCTGTCGCATACGCATAAAGAGGTTCGGGTGCTAGGCGAGTCGCTAAAGAAGGCGGCGACCGGAGCGGCTTATAACGTCAATGCGGAGTCGCTGCAGGATTTGGTTTCGCAGATTCGGGTGGTGAATCCGGAGTTGGGGGCGCGGGCGGAGCAGGAATTGCTGCGTGAGGTGCGGGTGGCGCCGACGTTGGTGAAGTACGCCGATCCGAACGAGTATGAGATGGCGACGCGGCGCGAGTTGCGGCAGGCGGCGCGCGAGTTGATGGCGGATGAGCCGCTGGCGCCGTCGAAGGCGATCGTGGATTTGCTCGATGAAGAGCCGCTGGAAGTGGAGATTGCGACCACGCTGCTTTACGAGCATTCCCATCACTCCTACCGGCAGATTCGGCAGGCGGTGCAGGTGGCGGGGGAACGGCGGCGGCGGGAAATCATCGACTTGGGGCTGCGGCATCGCGGGAAGCACGACGAGATGCTGCGGGGATTCCGCGCGGGGCAGCAGTTCCGCTTCGACATTCTGATGGATACGGGCGGGTTCCGCGATATGCACCGACACCGGCGGTGCATTCAGGTGATGCAGGGATTCACCACGCAGCATGGGTACGAGATGCTGCTGGACATGGAAGATGCGGGCGTGCGGGGACGGTTTGAGGCGGCGATGCGGCGGGTGCAGACGGCGGTCGAGAAGTTGTCTTCGGGGAATTCGGCGGAGGCAGCGGAGAATTCGCAGTATGCGATTCCGCTGGCGTTCCGCAAGCGGGCATTGTTCAAGATGGACTTTGCTGAGGCGGTTTACATTTCTGAGTTGCGGACTACGCCGGCGGGGCATGTTTCTTATCGCAACGTGGCGTATGCGATGTATGAGGCGGTGGCGCGGAAGTATCCGGCGCTGGCGAAGTATTTCCGGGTACATGATGTGACGGCGCCGGTGGACTTGCTGCAGAGGTAGGCTCGTTATGCCGTGGCTTTGAGCTACTGCTTACGGCGTCGCATTGGTCTAACAACCCTTCGCAACGATGCAATCGTATTTGCCGCCATGCAAGACTCTGTGGCAATTTGCGCAGATGAGAGCGGTCTCTTAAATAGTCTTCCGCGCCCTTGTGGCAGAAGCCAATGGAGTTTTGTGATGACATTCGATGGCTTTGTTGCCCCAATCCCCGTAAATACGGGTAAGGTCGGAGTCGCAAACCTCACACTCTAACCTCCCATGCCTTTCAAGCGCTTCTCGGATTTTGCCCACAACAAGTCTTCGGTTTCGTTCGCGACTGTAGTGTTCTCGGCGTCGCAAATCACCCTCTTCTGCATCTGTTAGCCCGGTCACCCCAATATCGGCACTAATTCCCCTCAATAGGGTGCGTCGTTTGAGCACCAGGGATTCGATTTTCGCAGCAATATCGCGAGATCGCGAGGCAATAAGACGCCGCTTGTTTGAACTTGAAGCCAGGGTGCCGCACCTCGAATGGCAAAGAGATCCCCTTTTTGCGCAAGGACGTCCTGAGTCGCAGGATCGACCAATTGCTCGAAATTGATGTTCCTCCACGATCGGCCGTTCTCGACGCCATTCCGTTTATCTGCGGTACCGTACCCAATAAGAGCAGGGCCGTGCTTGCCCTGCATCAGAAGAAAAACGCGATCACCGGGCTCAACGTCCTTTTGATTTCGGAATCGTTACGGGTCGGTAACGTGTCCTCGCTTTAGAAGTTTTCGCGCTAGGTTCTGAACGGACTTCAACGACCAGCCCAGGCGCGGACTTTCTGTGTCGGACTTAAACGTTATGAGAAAAGAGTTCATTGTCCTGCCATTTCGAGTAGGTATCGCTTCTCGGCAGACATGTTGCAACACCAATTTAACGGATGGAAGAACTATTTAGCATCACCTCTAAGATACTCTCTCTCCTCGTGCGACTAGTACATCGTACAGATAGTTATTTATATTAACAATAACTTCTGGTACGCTGGGGCATGGCCCGAGTCGCGCTTCCGCTCCAACTCGATGTCCAGACGCGTAGCACTTTGGACAAGTTCGTCCATTCCTCCTCGACGCCCCAATCATTGGCACAACGTAGCCGCATTGTCTTGGCGGCGGCCGACGGGTCGAACAACCAGCAGATCGCGGCCGAGCTGAAGATTCCGCCGATCACGGTGGGAAAGTGGCGCCGGTCGTTTGCCATCCATGGTCTGGAGGGCCTGCGCGATGCGCCCCGCTCAGGGCGGCCTCCCAAGCATGATTCCGACACCCGGCACAAAGTGCAAACGCGAGTGTGTCAGCAGCCGGAAGATCAAAGCCGCTGGACTGTGCGCACGCTCGCCGCCGAAGTCGGATTACCCGCCAGTACGGTGCATGCCATGCTGGTTGCCGCCAAACTGCAGCCCCACCGAATCCGCACGTTCACCTTCAGCCCGGACCCTGATTTTGAAGCCAAGCTGCTGGACATTGTTGGGCTGTATCTCAACCCGCCGGAGAATGCGCTGGTGCTGTGTGTGGACGAGAAAACGGGCATCCAGGCGCTCAACCGAACCCAGCCGGGGCTCCCGCTGAGGGCTCGCAAACCCGGCGCCTGGACCAACGAATACGTCCGTCATGGCACACAAACCTTGTTGGCCGCCCTGGAGATTGCCACCGGCAAAGTAGTCGCCCATGTGCGAGACCGGCGGACCACGGTGGACTTTTTGAGTTTCATGGACGACGTCGTGAAGTCCTACCCCGTAAGCGCCCTTCACGTCGTGCTGGACAACCTCAACATCCACAAGAACGAAGCCGCCAAACAATGGCTCCTGAGTCATCCCCGAGTGCACTTTCACTATACCCCCACGCACGCTTCCTGGATGAACATGGTCGAATGCTTTTTCAGCATTCTCACCCGGCAGGCATTGACGCAAAGCGTGCACCGTTCCAAAAAGGAACTGAAGGAGTTTCTGATTCGATACCTCAAGCAATACAGTGAGAACCCCACGCCGTTCACCTGGACCAAGGGCCCCGAACATCTCCAGCGAATCATTGAAGCCACCAGGCAGTATCAGGCAGCCCATCCCAAGCAGACAAAGCAACGGAAAGCCCGCCAGCATAATACAAAGAACTAACTGTACGGTGTACTAGTCTCGTTCGCGGTGCGATGAAAAACAGTTTCGCATGACCTCGCAGATGTTACTCTCTAGATTTATCTTGATCTATCCAGTTTAAGCAGCTTACAATTGAACCTAGGATATCCATGCCCCGCTCGGTCAAAATAGCTCCGGAAATCGATGCCAAACTTTACGAGGAACTCGTCTCGGTGGCCAAGGAGAACGGGCAGTCTCAGCGGTTTGTGCTGGAGCGGGCGCTGGAGCATTACCTGCACAACGTGGTCCCCTCGCAGCGCATGGTGAGGCCTGAGGTCATGGCCGCCTATCGCCGGTCCAACGAAAAGTATCGTGAGTTGTACAAGAAACTGGCCAAGTAATGGCCGAGCGCGACTACCTGACGGTGGCTGAGGTGATCGCGATCCACCATCACCAGATCGAGGAATATGGCGGCGTGCACGGTATGCGCGATCAGGGCGCGTTGGAGTCTGCCGTTTTCCGTCCGCAGACGGGTTACTACACTGACCTGAGCGAAGAAGCGGCCGCTCTGCTGGAGTCGCTGGTCAATAATCACGCTTTTCTGGATGGCAACAAGCGGGTGGGATTTGCCGCCGCGCACACGTTTCTCCTCATGAACGGCTTCGATCTGGACGTCGGTAGCAAGACCGCCTTCGAGTTCATCATGAAAGCTTTGGCGGAGGGCAAGTTCCGCTTCGCGCTGCTGCAAAAGTGGATCTCGGCCCATCTCTTTTCCCTGGAAAGTCAATGACACCAGTCATCTGTGATCCCGAGGCAGCCCGGTCCGCGGCGAAGGCCCTCCCAAAGAAGGACCCGTGCACGCCAACTGACACCACTGCCGCTGCCGACAAGTCCATAGATCCTTCGGCCCGCAAAGGGCGCGTGCCTCTCAGGATGACAACTTTGTAGGATGGCTGGTCGAGTGGATCTCGACGCATCTCTGGCCCTTCTTGGCTAGTGTTTTGCGGACGGGGGCGCCCGGCCACATGTTCTCTGCCCCATTTCGGAACCTTCCACAGGTTAATTATGGTGATTCGCCTTTTCTTCGCTTCAATCTGTATGTATAATCCGGCCAGATTAGATTTCATTTAGATCGGCCACTCTTAAAAGGAGCCACCCAATGGCGGACGAACGGGGCAAGGCGATTGAACTGGCGGTTTCGCAGATTGAAAAGCAATTCGGCAAGGGATCGATCATGCGGTTAGGGTCGAAGGAAGCGATCGTCCCGATCGCGGTGATTCCGACTGGGTCGATCTCGTTCGACGCGGCCCTGGGCGTGGGCGGCTTTCCGCGCGGGCGCGTGGTGGAAGTGTTCGGGCCGGAATCTTCGGGCAAGACCACCATTACTTTGCAGGTGATCGCCGAGGCGCAGAAGATCGGCGGCATGGCGGCCTTTGTGGACGCCGAGCACGCGCTCGATCCTGGCTATGCGAAGAAGCTCGGCGTGGATGTCGATAACCTGCTGGTTTCGCAGCCCGACTACGGCGAGCAGGCGCTGGAGATCACCGAGGCGCTGGTCCGGTCCAACGCCATCGACGTGCTGGTGGTGGATTCGGTGGCGGCGCTGGTGCCGAAGGCCGAACTCGACGGCGAGATGGGCGACAGTCACATGGGACTGCAGGCGCGGTTGATGTCGCAGGCGCTGCGGAAACTGACCGGAACGGTTTCCAAGTCGAGAACATGCCTGATCTTCATCAACCAGATTCGCGAGAAGATCGGCGTGATGTTCGGCAATCCGGAAACGACCACCGGCGGACGTGCCTTGAAATTCTATTCGTCGGTGCGTGTGGATATTCGACGCATTGCCGCTATCAAGGATGGCGACGTGGTGACGGGGTCTCGGACTAAGGTGAAGGTGGTTAAGAATAAGGTTGCGGCACCATTCCGCGAGGCAGAGTTCGACATTCTCTACGGCGAAGGCATTTCGCGAGAGGGTGATCTGATTGACATCGCCGTGAACAACAACATCCTCGAAAAGTCCGGCTCATGGTTCAGCTACAAGGGTGAGCGTATTGGCCAGGGGCGCGAGAATGCCCGCCAGTTCCTGAAAGACAACAAAGATGTCATGGCGAAGCTGGATGCCGAGGTACGCAAGACCCTGGGATTGGCACAGGGGCCGTCGCAACCGGCGGCAGTGCCAGCGCCGACGAATGGAGCTGCGACAGGCCGTGTCACCACGATGCCCAGCGCTCCCCCCGAGCCGGTCAAGGTGCCGATCGCGGCGAAGCGTTAAAGAATTCGCCCCTTCTTTGCCTCCGGGCGTGGTGATTCTTGACCGCCGCGCCCGGGTCTCCCAATCGCCTGCGGCGCGACATTCCCCGGTAGTGGCTCAGTTGAGCCACTATTCGTTCTCCTTCCCGATTGCCATGGCTGCTCCCACCCGCATAAAATCTTCTATTACTTCTCTTTGCTCAAAACGCTGAAGCTACAGCCTTCCTGTGAGGACGATTGAATAAGGGCATCGCGGTTTATCCCGGGTCGTTTGATCCGCCCACCAACGGGCACCTCGATCTGATTGAGCGAGGCAGCAAGATGTTCGAACAGCTGGTGGTCGCGATTCTGCGCAACTCGGAGAAGACCCCAATGTTCAGTCTGGGCGAGCGGCTCGAGATGCTGCGACACCTGACGGCCGATTGGAGCAACGTCCGCATCGACACGTTTGATGGACTGATGGTGGAGTATGCCAAGTCAATCGACGCCATGTGCGTGTTGCGCGGCATCCGCGCCATCAGTGATTACGAATATGAACTTCAGATGGCGTTGATGAACCGCAAGCTCGAGCCTACGCTCGAAACGGTCTTCATGATGCCGGCCGTCAAGTATTCGTACGTAAGTTCGCGGCTGGTGCGCGAGGTGGCGCAGGCCGGGGGGCCGGTCAAAGATCTGGTCCCTGACGCGGTGGAACAGAAGCTGCGGGAAAAACTGGATCCCGCATACAAACTGCGGGATACGCACCTGGCGGAAGTCCCGAGGAAAAGGAAGAAGAAGGCATGACCACGGCCAGCATTACCACAGAGAAGACGGAAGCGCTGAGACTCACCGCACGAATTAACCGCATCGAGCCCTCCGCCACCATGGCGGTGGTAGCCGAGGCCGACAAACTGCGCTCGCAGGGAATCGACGTGGTCGACTTTGGCGCGGGCGAGCCGCACTTCGCGACGCCGCAGCACATCAAGGACGCCGCCATTGCTGCGATCCAGGGGAACTTCACGAAGTACACCGCGGTGGCGGGAACTGCCGAGTTGCGCGATGCAATCGCGCACCGCCATAACGTGGACTTTGACTCCGATTACCGGCGCGAGGAAGTGATTGCGTCGACCGGCGGCAAGCACGCGCTGTTCAATGCGATTCAGGTGTTGGTGGACCACGGCGATGAGGTGATTCTGCCGGTTCCGTACTGGGTATCGTTCAAGGACATCGTGCGCTATGCGGGTGGAAACTGCGCGCTGCTGGAGTCGGACGAGTCGCAGGGATTCCGCGTGACGGCTGAGATGGTGGCGCAGCTGATTACGCCGCGGACGAAGGTGATCATTCTCAATTCGCCGTCGAATCCTTCAGGGGCGGTGATGAGCGCCGAAGACATGACCGAGGTGATCCGCCTGGCGCACCAGCGCGGGATTTGGGTGCTGTCCGACGAATGCTATGTGTATCTGAATTACACGGGCAAGAATTTCTCCGTTGGTGCGCTGCGGGAATATAAGGAGCGCTTCGTAGTGCTCGGATCGCTCTCGAAGACTTACGCGATGACGGGATGGCGGCTGGGATACGCGATGGCACCTGCACCAGTCGTGAGTGCGATGGCGAAACTGCAGAGCCAGTCGACGTCGAATCCGACTTCGATTGTGCAGAAAGCAGCCGTGGCCGCTCTGAAGGGGCCGCAAGAATGCGTGGAGCAGATGCGGCGCGAGTATATCGAGCTTCGCGATCATGTGGTGGCGGGATTGCGCGCAATTCCGGGCGTGCGGTGCACGCTGCCGGAGGGCGCGTTCTATGCCTATCCAAATATTTCGTCATTCCTCGGACGCGGCGGACTGAAATCGGCGTCCGACGTGGCTGGGCGATTGTTGCGCGAAGCGCACGTCGCCACGGTTCCGGGCGAGGGATTCGGCACGGGCGAGCACATTCGAGTTTCGTATGCGACGTCGAAGGCTGAGTTGGATCGCGGGCTGGAGCGCATGCGGAAATTCTTCGCGGCACTGTAACTCGGTTGTGCTGTACGAAGTGTGATCATCAGGTTCGGCAAAGGCCGTTCCACTTGCGAGCGGTCTTTTTTGTGGGCGCAAGGTTTTGCATGGGAAATCTTTATCCACTATTAATGCTTCCGGGATTTGATCCGCGTCCTTGGGGCACGCTCGATTTGTCGCCGATTTATCCCAATCTCAAGTTCGAGGAGAAGATTGGTGAGGCCTGGCTGAGCGGGGACGAGTGCAAAGTTGCCAACGGTCCGTTCACCGGAAAGACGCTGTCGCAGTTGAGCGAGAAGTACCAGCGCGAACTGGTCGGCGATGCGGCGCGCGACCCCAAGCGATTCCCGTTGCTGCTTAAGTTTCTGTTTCCGCATGAGAAGCTTTCGGTGCAAGTTCATCCCGACGATGCGCAGGCCCTGCGTGTGGGCCAACCGTGGGGAAAGACCGAATGCTGGTATATTGCTCACGCAAAACCGGGGGCGCAGATTGCGTTAGGCCTGAAGCCAGGGGTTAATGCGCAACAGTTGGAAGAAGCAATTCATCAGAAGCGGGCGGAGGAAGTTCTCCATTGGATCAACGTTTATGCGGGGGACATGATCTACGTCGCCGGGGGTACGGTACACACGCTGGGACCGGGATCAGTGGTAGTAGAGACGCAACAGCAGTCCGATACGACCTATCGCCTGTATGATTACGGGCGCCCGCGGGAGCTGCACCTGAAGGATGGGATGGCGGCGGTGAAAGAAAAAGTGAAATCGGGGAAAGTAGTGCGCCCGGCCCCGCAGCAGATTCCTGGCGGTAAGAACCGGCATGCGCCCTTAGTCGGTGCGCCTTATTTTGTGGTGGACATGTTTGAAGCGAAGGACCCGATGGAACTGGCGACGAGCGATGATTCGGGGAAGAGTTCCGTGCAGATCCTGGTCGCGGTGGAAGGTTGCGGAGTGATTGAAGCCGCCGGGATGGATCCGGTCACGCTGGCGAAGGGCGACGCAGTTGTTGTTCCCGCAAGTGTCGGGAACTTTGGCGTACGGCCGCAGTGGGCGCTGGAATTTTTGCGGGCCTATGTGCCAGGAGAGCCATTGCCGGAACCAGAAACAAGAATGTAGATCGTGAGAATCCGTGGCTAAAAACTCGAATTTCTATCCCATAATTCTGGCTGGAGGGCGAGGCACACGCTTCTGGCCGCTCAGCCGCAAGAAGCGCGCGAAGCAGTTGCTGGCCCTTGACGGCAAGCAGACGATGATTCAGCAGACCGTGGCGCGGCTATTGCCGCTGGCTTCCTCGAAGAAGTTCTGGATCATCACCAATGAAGATTCACGGTCCGCCATCACGAAGCAACTTCCGAAGCTGCCGAAGGCGCAGGTGCTGGCCGAACCGGCAGGACGGAATACCGCCCCAGCCATTGGTTTAGCTGCGTTTCTGCTGTTGCGGGAAAACCCCGAAGCGGTGCTGGGCCTCTTCCCTTCCGACCACGTGATAGGAGATGAGAAGCGGTATCGCGAGACTCTGGAGCGCGGGATCGAGATCGCAGCGGCGGGTGCGAACGTCGTGGTGCTGGGAATCCGGCCGAATCGCGCGGAAACCGGTTATGGATACATTGAAGCAGGAAGCGCGTTTCAGGGTGAGGCCCTGCGAGTGCGCCGATTCACAGAAAAGCCCGACGCGAAGAAGGCGGCGGAATTTGTCGCTGCCGGAAATTATTTCTGGAATAGCGGAATGTTTTTGTGGAGCGCGCGCACATTGGCAGATGCGCTGCGGGAACATCTCCCGAAGACAGCGTCCCTGCTGGAGGAGATTGCAGCGGCGTTCGGTAGTCGCAAGTTTGCCACCACGTTTCGCAAGCTGTATCCCAAGTGCGAAAACATCAGCGTGGACTATGCGGTGCTGGAGCCTCGTTCTGCAAAGGGCGAGCAGGCGGGGAACATCTTCTGCCTGCCGGCTGATTTTGGTTGGAACGATCTGGGCTCGTGGACAGCGCTGCACGAGCATCACACGGCCAAGAGCAGCCCCCCGGAAGGAAACATGGTTGCGGCTTCCGGCGTGTTTCTTATGAATGCGCGCGGCAACTACGTGTATGCTCCGGGAAAGTTTGTGGCAGCGGTGGGCGTGAGCGATCTGGTGGTAGTGGAAACCCCGGACGCTTTGCTGATCACGACCCGGGAGCACGCACAGGATGTGGGCAAGGTCGTGAAGTATCTCGACGAGAAGAAGCTACACAAGCTGACGTAACTTCGGTTGGACCGAGAGCTTTCAATTCATGGCGCAAGAGATCAAGTTCGGAACCGACGGCTGGCGCGGCATCATTGCCGATGACTTTACTTTCGAGAACGTGCGCCGGGTGGCGGGCGCGATCGCCTCCTATGTATTGAAGTATGAGGAGGCAAAACGCGGCGTGTTTGTAGGATATGACGCGCGCTTCGCCTCTCCGCGGGCGGCACAGATTGTGTCTGAAGTAATTGCAGCCGCTGGAATCCCGGTGAAACTGGCCAACGATTACACACCTACTCCGGCGGTGTCGTATGCGGTGAAGCATCAAGGCGCGGCCGGTGGGGTGATGGTCACTTCGAGTCACAATCCGTGGAACTGGAACGGAGTGAAGTTCAAAGGTAACTTTGGTGGCTCGGCGACTCCGGCCATCATGAAGAAGATTGAAGAAGAACTAGCTGCAGGCGCGATGCCGAGAGGGACCAAGGCCGCGGTCGAAGAGGTCGATCTCAAGAAGGCTTATGTCGCTGCGGTTTGCAGTTTCGCCGACATGGACCTCATCGCGAAGACGAAGTTCAAGTTTGCGGTGGATGCGATGTATGGTTCAGGCCGCGGAGTTCTGCCCGGCATCTTTGCCGAGCGCGGGGTTCAGTATGTGGCGATTCGTCAGGAGTTGAACCCGCTGTTTCCCGGAATCAACCCCGAACCGATTGAGCCGCATACCGCGATGTTGCAGGAAACGGTGGTGCGCGAGAAGTGCGATGCAGGCCTGGCGACCGACGGCGACGCGGACCGCATCGGCGCGGTTGCCGAGAACGGCAGCTTTGTCGATTCGCACAAGATCTTCTGCGTGATCCTACGCTGGCTGCTCGAGCGCAAGAAATGGCCCGGAGATGTGGTGCGCGCCTTTAACACTACGCGCATGCTCGACCGCATTGCCGCGAAATATGGGCGGAACCTGCACGAGACATCGATTGGGTTCAAATATGTTGCCGATCTGATGATGGAGAATGAAATCCTGATGGGCGGGGAGGAGTCGGGCGGGATCGGCTACTCGCGCTTTCTTCCGGAGCGCGATGGAGTACTGAACAGCCTGCTGCTGGCAAATGTGATGGCAGAGGAAGGCAAGCCACTCGGACAATTAGTGGCAGATTTGCAGCGTGAGTTTGGTCCGCACTACTATGGGCGCCGAGATCTGCACATTCCGGAAGAGATGAAGCAGGGTGCGATTGAACGTGCGCGCGCCGAGGGCACTCAGACTCTTGGCCGCTACAAAGTGCTTAAGAAAGAGCACCTCGACGGCGTAAAGTTCTTCCTGGATACACCGACCAACGGAAACGGGGCGGAGGCGTGGGTGTTATTCCGCGCGTCGGGAACGGAACCGCTGCTGAGGCTGTACACGGAGGCCTCGTCGCCAGAATTAGTGCGCGAACTGCTGACAAACGGCGAGAGCTTTGTGAGAAACGGCTAGCGATTCGGGTTAACAAACGTCCATCACTACAGAGCGTCAACAGTACAAATCATGGCAGACGAACTCAAGCCGGTACAGGCCGATTCGCCTGAGGCGCACCGCTACAACAGCATCCGGCGATGGCTCGGTGTCACGGATTTCCTGGTGGGCATCGCGTTCCTGACTATTCTGCTGGTCACGGGGTGGTCCAATTGGCTACGGGATCTGGCGTACCGCCTGGGATTTCAAAATTATTCTCTGTCGCTTTTCATGTACCTGGTGCTGTTGCTGGTGATCAGTAAGGTATTGGGCATCGGGCTCGACTATTACGGCTTTTCGCTCGAACGCGGGTTCAAACTTTCAACCCAGAGATTTCGCTCGTGGGTTTGGGACGAGGCGAAAGGATTTCTGGTCGGACTGGTAATGGGAACCGTGGTGGTCGAAGTACTGTACTTCACCCTGCGGCAATGGCCGCAACATTGGTGGATGCTGGCCTGGGCGCTGTTTATGGGGCTGTTCATCATTTTGGCGCAACTCGCGCCGGTCGTGTTGTTCCCCATTTTCTATAAGTTTGAACCGCTTGATGACGAGGATCTCCGGCGGCGATTGGTCGTGCTGAGCGAGCGCGCAGGGACGCGGGTGCGCGGCATATATCGCTGGAAGCTGTCAGAGAAAAGCAAGAAGGCGAATGCGGCACTCACCGGACTGGGAGCGACACGACGCATTATTTTGGCTGACACGCTGCTCGACAATTACTCGCCGGAAGAGATAGAAGCGGTGCTGGCGCATGAACTCGGGCACCACGTGCATCGCCATATTCTGAAAAGCATTTTCGTGCAGGCGGGAATCACGCTCTTCGGGTTCTGGGCGGCAAACTGGACGCTGCACTACGCAGTCGACCATCATATGTTCGAAGAATTATCTGACTTCGCCAATTTACCGCTGCTGGTGCTGGTGTCGGTGGTTCTCTCGTTCGTGCTCATGCCCGCGCTCAACGCGTACTCGCGCTTCAATGAGCGGCAGGCCGACCGATACGCCTTCGAGTCCATCGCCAGCGTCGAACCCTTCATCTCGTCGATGAACAAACTGGCAGAGCAGAACCTCGCAGAGCGAACGCCCTCGAAGTGGGTGGAATGGTTTTTCCATTCGCATCCGGCGATTTCGAGGCGACTGGCAGCTGCGAAGGAATGGGACCGGAGGCAGGAAATCCATCCTCAAGTTTAAGGCGCGGCGTTCAGCGATTGCGCAGAATCTCAATCACCCGCTGCAAGTCTTCTTCCGTATCGACGCCCACACTATCATGTGGAGTCTCCCCCACATAGATTTGGATCCCATTTTCCAGAAAGCGCAGCTGTTCCAGGCGTTCGCTTCTCTCGAGCGAGGACTCGGGCAGCGTTACGAACCGGTCCAGCGCGGGCTTGCGGTAGGCGTAGAGACCCAGGTGTTTGAAGTAGCGGGGCCGGGTGCCATCTCGATCGAAGGGAATCGTGGCACGCGAGAAGTACAGGGCGCGTCCACTCAAATCGGTCACCACCTTTACGGCGTTTGGATTCGGGATGTCGGCATCGGCGGCCGGAGTCATCAACGTGCCGACAGCAGCTGAAGGACTTTCCATGACTCGCAGTAGAGTCGAGATGTGCTCGGGATGCGCGAGAGGCTCGTCGCCCTGAACATTGATGTAGACGTCGGCTGCCTCGCGGTTCGATACTTCATGGACGCGCTCGGTGCCGCTGCGGTGCGACGGCGAAGTCAACTGCGCTTTCCAGCCATGTTCGCGGCAGACCTGCATGATCTCTTCGGAGTCGGTGGCAACGAGGACTTCCGCGAGCAGTGGCGAAGATCGCACTGCTTCGTAGACCGCTCCGATCAGGGGCTTGCCCGCAATCTCGCGCAGCATCTTGCGCGGAAGACGGGTGGAGGCCAAACGGGCAGGAATTACGGCGATCGCTTTCATGGACTTTGCGGTCATTGCGAGTTACGCACGTGAGTTACAGAGGCCGATGTCGCAGAGTAGTGTCTCAGGTTGGCAACAAACCTGTCGAGCTTCGCTCGACGGACAGCTGTAGGCGACTGTCCCCCCACACACGCATGGTGGGTACTGCCTCAGCTTGAATTTCAAAACTGAGGCTCTACCGCACGATGTTTGACCTATTTCGCGGGCGCTTTTAGAATGAAAGATCGGACGCAGGTTCGGTGCTTCCCTACTGCGGGTGCCGGGGCCGTACCGGCGGCAAGGTTCCTTTCGCGCATCCTTCCCGATTTGCAGGCACGTGGCGGTGTAGCTCAGGTGGTTAGAGCGACGGTCTCATAATCCGTAGGTCGTAGGTTCGAGTCCTACCGCCGCCACCAATCTCTTCAACAACTTGCAGGAGGTCCGGCGGGACCTCCATTTCCCCTGGTTGCGCGGGGGTTGCGGATTGGTGCGGACTTGTTTTCGCCTCTTCGGCACCGACCCCGTCCAGCCGATCTACGAAACAGACGTTGGCGCCGGGAATCAGGTGTCCGTAAATGTCCACGGTCACCTGGATCGAGCTGTGTCCCATCTGCTCTTTTACGTAGACAATCGAGGCCCCGTTTTGGATCAGGAGCGACCCGAAGGTATGACGGAGATCGTGCAAGCGAATCCTGCGAATGCCGGCCTTGGCCAGTACGGGAAGAAACACGCGATGGTAGAGGTTGTCCGGGTCGAGAATCGTTCCCTCAGGCGATCGAAAGACGAGTTCTTCGGAGATGTCGTTCTTACCCTTTAGGTACGCTTCCAGCAAACGCTTGTCTCGCAGGTCGACGAGGACTCTCCGGAGTTCGCGGGACAGGTCCACCCGCCTTGATTTCTTGCTCTTCGTCGTCGTGTGCTCGCGGCGCACATAGTTATGCTGCACCAGGATGAAGCGGTTCGAGTCATCGTCATCGCCACCGAGTTGTACGTCGCCCCACTGGACCGCTACGAGTTCCCCGCGGCGCAGCCCCGCGCGCACTGCCATCAGAAACAGTGGATGGTAGTCCGGACTAACCTCCTGGGCAGCCTTCAGGAACTGCTTGACCTCCACGGTGGTAAGAGCGATGCCTTTGGTATCGGCAGTCTTTGCCGAGCGCGTGAAGCGTCCCAAACGGGCCGCTGGGTTGGACTCGACCTGCCCTTCCTCGATGGCGTAGTTGAACAAACCGCGAATGACGCACAGTGCATTGCGAATGGTGTTGCGCGAGAGATCTTTGCCGATCAGGTCATTGATCAACGCCTTGATGTCATCGCGCCGGATCTCATTGAGTAGTTTTTTCCCGAATCGCGGACGCAAATACTGATCGAGAATCCCTTCGTAACCCTGGGCAGTTGAAGTCTTGCACTCGATCTGGGCGTAGTTCTTCAGCCAGCCGTCCGCGTACGTGTCGAAGGTCGGCTTTTTATCGTCCGGAGCGTTGAGGACGCTGAGGTCCCCGAGAGCGAGCTTTGCCTCAACCTGTCGCCGAACCTGCTCTGCCGCCTCCCGGCTGCCGACGCATTTCGCCTTGCGGCGTCCGTGGTAATTCACCAGCACGTACCACTTGCCGCCCCGTTTGCGAACCGTCACGCCCATCAGATCGTCCCCTTTACTCCCGCGACCAATTCATCCACGATACAACCTAAGTCAACATGCTTCACCTGGTGAGCCTCCAGCCAGCCATCGAACACGCTTCGCCGAACCAGGATCTTATTCCGCACCTGCACTGCGGGCAGCGGATCGATGGGCTGGCGGATCCAGTCGCGCAGTGTCCGCTCTGAAACGCAAGCGTACTGCTGGAGGCTACTCAGGTCCAGCCACTCGACCCCCTCGAGTTTTGTTCGCAAACTCATGCGCCGTAATACGCCAGCTCTTCTCGGTTCCCACCCCTAAAGGGTGGGAGAACCGGAACCGCGTGCGTGATTCCCAGTGGTTCTCGTCTGCCGGAACCAGTCATGGAACTGTCTTTGGAACTACTCCGCAGATGGTTCCGGATGGACCCACTCGGAACTGCCTTCGGAACCATCTGAATTGGGTAATAGCATTTGGATCGCTTGGCTCCTTCCTGGATACGCCACAGGGTCCCTTCGTTTCGGCGGAGCAGCTCAATTGCGTGCTTCCGGTTCATGCCAAATCGTTTGACAACCTCGTTCTGGGACAAGCCAGGAGAATCTCGGATGATGTCCGCGACCCGATCCACCTCAGGCATGCACTCGCGCCCAACCGTGCCGGACAGCGAAAATGTGCCGGCCACAAAGTCCGCCCGGATCTCCACGGTAGTCTCCGCTGCGAACCGGTTCTTGATGGTGCGCAGCGTCAACAGTTCGTCGCGTTTTGCCAATGCAAAGGCGACATCTGCACCCGCCACGATGTCGCTGCTTCCCCGATAGGACGACGTCTCGCTTTTCGACTTATGGTGCAGGACTACAACGGTGGCGCCCGCAGTTGCCAACTGTCGGAGATCAGCCATAACCGGCGCCATCTGTGTAGCGGAATTCTCGTCCGCCGTATGGAACCGGATCATCGAGTCGACGATCAGCACTGGTTCCTGCCGGGCAAATTCGAGCAAGCGGGGATCTCCGATCATAGGCGGCTGATCAGCGCACCATAGTCCCCAAGGTCGAAGACCAGACGGACCTCCGAAGAGGGCTAGGAGCCGGTCTCGGACAAGGCTCAGAGGGTTCTCCTTATCGAGGTAAAGCACCGGGGAGACGCGCGTGCTCCGGTCAAGAAAATCAACTCCGAACGTCAAAGCGCGGGCCAACGCCAAAGCCAGCCACGTTTTCCCAGCCCCCGCCTCGCCAGCGATGATCGTGATGCCCCTCGCAGGAATCAGATCTTGAACGATCCAACCGATCTCGTCCGATGGGCACGCGAATGGGTCCGGAATGTCTTCAATCCTAGAAATTCTCGCGCCACGTCCATCTTCAAACCGTGCGGCGTCGCGTTCGATCTCTGCCAGTCGAACTCTTAACCCTGCAATCGTCGCTGCTGGATCGCCGTCGGCTTGTCCTCGTATCGAGTCTGTGGCGTGCAGAATATGGCGCAACCCCGCGTATCTGAGGACTTCGTCCACGTAGTGTTTAACGGAATCGAGCGGCCTGTCTGGGAGGCCATCCATGAGGGAAGCAACATAACCAGCACCACCCACCACTTGCAGCTCTCTGTGACAATCCAACTCATTCACTATTGTGACTAAGCCAATGGGACGCAACGATTCGGCTAAATGGCTCATCCGTCCAAAGATCTTGCGGTGCGAATCAAGCAAGAAGTCATCTCGACTGAGTGTGGCAACCACGTGCCAGCTCTGTGGGTTCACGAGAACAGCGCCAAGCGCAGCCCGCTCTACCTCGAGTGCTCCCATGGCTACGCCTCTCCTTTGACTGCAGGGTGCTTTGGGTGCAAGCTAGGTTGATCATCGAGGCTGTTACCTGAGACTGTTTCTACGCGGCAACCCGGTGTGGCCAGGGACTGTTTCCTGGCTCGTTCCCTGATTCTTGCGTTCACCGCATCTCTGTCAACCAACCAGCGTCCGTCCCTCTTCTGGGACTCCAATTTTCCGGCCCATATTCTTGCGTAGACAGTATCAAGGCGAACCCCCAAAAGTTGCGCGACTTCTCGAGGCGTTAGCCCATCCGTAATCGCCATTGCTTTGTCCCCCGATTGACCTCTCTGGCCAACAGTGCTATTGTGGCAGGAGTGAACATAAATGTATACACTCCTGCGAAGTCACTCCAGCCGATTCGGTTTTGCGCTCTAGTGGGCACGGAGGCCGAAATAGACAACCATCGCGTTATTGTGGGCAAGTGGAAATCTGAACCGCTGGTCTTCTACGGACTGAGAGGGGGGCGTCTGCTGATAGAAGATTTCCTCAATTGGCCGTCCGATGACGCGGGTATCCTGAGATTCATCCGCAAGTATGGCCCTTTGTACGATAGCCCACTCGTCGCGGACAGTTTTGGGGTCAATATAGTTCTCTGGTCCCGATGGAAGAAAAGCATTCGTGGAGAATGGGAGGGCTTGATGGAAGCGCCCCATACTTTTGAGTTTGAGACTGCCGTTAACAACGCAGTTCTCAGTTATGTCAATCGGCGATTCGAGTTGAGAGTTGACTGCCTCCGCAGAAAAAAATCGCGGAGGCAGTCAACTCTCAACTCGAATCGCCGATTGACATAACTGAGAACTGCGTTGTTAACGGCAGTCTCAAACTCGAAAAGTATGGGGCGCTTCCATCAAGCCCTCCCGATTCTCCACGAATGCTTTTCTTCCATCGGGACCAGAGACTATATTGACCCCAAAACTGTCCGCGACGAGTGGGCTATCGTACAAAGGGCCATACTTGCAGATGAATCTTCAGGATACCCGCGTCATCGACGGCCAATTGAGGAAATCTTCTATCAGCAGACGCCCCCTCTCAGTCCGTAGAAGCCAGCGGTTCAGATTTCCACTTGCCCACAATAACGCGATGGTTGTCTATTTCGGCCTCCGTGCCCACTAGAGCGCAAAACCGAATCGGCTGGAGTGACTTCGCAGGAGTGTATACATTTATGTTCACTCCTGCCACGATAGCACTGTTGGCCAGAGAGGTCAATCGGGGGACAAAGCAATGGCGATTACGGATGGGCTAACGCCTCGAGAAGTCGCGCAACTTTTGGGGGTTCGCCTGGATACTGTCTACGCAAGAATATGGGCCGGAAAATTCAAGTGCCGGAAGAAGGAACGACGCTGGTTGGTTGACAGAGATGCGGTGAACGCAGAATTCGGGAACGAGCCAGGAAACAGTCCCTGGCCACACCGGGTTGCCGCGTAGAAACAGTCTCAGGTAACAGCCTCGATGATCAACCTAGCTTGCACCCAAAGCACCTGCAGTCAAAGGAGAGGCGTAGCCATGGGAGCACTCGAGGTAGAGCGGGCTGCGCTTGGCGCTGTTCTCGTGAACCCACAGAGCTGGCACGTGGTTGCCACACTCAGTCGAGATGACTTCTTGCTTGATTCGCACCGCAAGATCTTTGGACGGATGAGCCATTTAGCCGAATCGTTGCGTCCCATTGGCTTAGTCACAATAGTGAATGAGTTGGATTGTCACAGAGAGCTGCAAGTGGTGGGTGGTGCTGGTTATGTTGCTTCCCTCATGGATGGCCTCCCAGACAGGCCACTCAGTCCGTTAAACACTACGTGGACGAAGTCCTCAGATACGCGGGGTTGCGCCATATTCTGCACGCCACAGACTCGATACGAGGACAAGCCGACGGCGATCCAGCAGCGACGATTGCAGGGTTAAGAGTTCGACTGGCAGAGATCGAACGCGACGCCGCACGGTTTGAAGATGGACGTGGCGCGAGAATTTCTAGGATTGAAGACATTCCGGACCCATTCGCGTGCCCATCAGACAGATCGGTTGGATCGTTCAAGATCTGATTCCTGCGAGGGGCATCACGATCATCGCTGGCGAGGCGGGGGCTGGGAAAACGTGGCTGGCTTTGGCGTTGGCCCGCGCTTTGACGTTCGGAGTTGATTTTCTTGACCGGAGCACGCGCGTCTCCCGGTGCTTTACCTCGATAAGGAGAACCCTCTGAGCCTTGTCCGAGACCGGCTCCTAGCCCTCTTCGGAGGTCCGTCTGGTCTTCGACCTTGGGGACTATGGTGCGCTGATCAGCCGCCTATGATCGGAGATCCCCGCTTGCTCGAATTTGCCCGGCAGGAACCAGTGCTGATCGTCGACTCGATGATCCGGTTCCATACGGCGGACGAGAATTCCGCTACACAGATGGCGCCGGTTATGGCTGATCTCCGACAGTTGGCAACTGCGGGCGCCACCGTTGTAGTCCTGCACCATCACAAGTCGAAAAGCGAGACGTCGTCCTATCGGGGAAGCAGCGACATCGTGGCGGGTGCAGATGTCGCCTTTGCATTGGCAAAACGCGACGAATCTTGACGCTGCGCACCATCAAGAACCGGTTCGCAGCGGAGACTACCGTGGAGATCCGGGCGGACTTTGTGGCCGGCACATTTTCGCTGTCCGGCACGGTTGGGCGCGAGTGCATGCCTGAGGTGGATCGGGTCGCGGACATCATCCGAGATTCTCCTGGCTTGTCCCAGAACGAGGTTGTCAAACGATTTGGCATGAACCGGAAGCACGCAATTGAGCTGCTCCGCCGAAACGAAGGGACCCTGTGGCGTATCCAGGAAGGAGCCAAGCGATCCAAATGCTATTACCCAATTCAGATGGTTCCGAAGGCAGTTCCGAGTCGGTCCGTCGGAACCATCTGCGGAGTAGTTCCAAAGACAGTTCCATGACTGGTTCCGGCAGACGAGAACCACTGGGAATCACGCACGCGGTTCCGGTTCTCCCACCCTTTAGGGGTGGGAACCGAGAAGAGCTGGCGTATTACGGCGCATGAGTTTGCGAACAAAACTCGAGGGGGTCGAGTGGCTGGACCTGAGTAGCCTCCAGCAGTACGCTTGCGTTTCAGAGCGGACACTGCGCGACTGGATCCGCCAGCCCATCGATCCGCTGCCCGGAGTGCAGGTGCGGAATAAGATCCTGGTTCGGCGAAGCGTGTTCGATGGCTGGCTGGAG
>CAVVXZ010000035.1:0-81068 GCA_963752175.1 uncultured Acidobacteriaceae bacterium | reverse complement strand
GCCAATTGGGGGTGGATGACGGCAACCTAGAAGTTATGCCCCGGAATGACTTTCGACGATGCGGGCCGGCTTTGGGGATCCCCCTGATCTCCTCGAAGCCGGTTTCTGGACAACTTCCTGTTTACGAAATACCCGACACTTGGCGAGTCGTACGTCATCTCGACGGTCGTTTTACATCAACTGAGACGTACCTCCGGCTAGACCGGGCTCCTCCCACAATTGCCACAAATTAGAAGGATTGAGGAGTGATGGCCATCTAGGAGTCTTGCAGAAGCAGTGTGCGGTACGCCTGCGGACGAAACGTTTTTCGACAATTCGCCACTATAGAGACAAGACGGGCACGCTCCGACAGGTCCGCTGTGTGCGCCGTGTAGACCAGCAGTCTGTCAGGGTCTTTAAGAGAACATTCCACTGACTGCGCGGACCTACTCGACAGCAAGCCAGCTGGACGGCGGCCCACAACAAAAGTTCGGGAGAGGTGAAAATGAGAGACACAGGGATTGCGCAAGCGCACGAACCAGAACACGCTATTGAAGTCATTCCGAGTGATCCGAGGGCAGTCGACGGAATTCGGAACACAAGAGTCTCTGAAAACAATGGAACGAACCTTGAAATCACTGAGCTGACGCAAGAAGTCTACCGACTCGCCGAACGGGCAAAGAACCTGCTTGGCCGGCCAGACTTCGACTTTGACGAGGAGGAGCTTCCGCCGGACGCGTTGGCGGCACTGGCCAGCACTGAGGCCCAGTCTGAATGGAAGATGACAGATCGATTTGACATGCCACGTTGCCAAGCCATTCCGGTCGGCCGTGAGACGCAGAGCGTGAAGAACATTCACGAAGTCCTGCGGCAGAAGGAACAGGAAGTGGCGGCCCTTCAGGACGAAATAGAAGCTCTGCGCAAGGTATTGCCTCTACTCTCCGGCTGCCAGGATGAGAGTGGGAATCCGGCCTCTGGGCTCAGTCGATCTCGCCAACCCATGCGCATTCCGTAGCGAGTTGGGACGATCTCTTCGCCAGCAAACTGTGTTCTAGCCCAATTGCGGCCTTTCATCTTCATGGATGAAGCCCTCAGCATCACGTTTACTGTAAAGGACAAGCTGTTTGCTATGACTCAAGTCGTGACTACTCGACCACAAGCTGCATCTGGGTCCTTGCCCTCCGGTACGGCAGGTTCAATCTCTCCATGCAACGCTTCTGTCAGTGCGAAGAGCATGGCATACACTGTCGGGACACTTCGAGCACAGTCGGACGTCGATTTGCGAAACGAGGCTTTCGTACACAATGTGGCGGAGCAGGCCAGAGCTCTCACTGGCGCGATCGGAGCTGTCATCGCGTTTCGCCAAGGCGGATCTGTCGTCTGCGTGGCCGGTTCTGGTTCCCTCAGCCCCGCTCCTGGCACGCCGCTGGACACTCAGGGTGGAATTTCAGGAGAGTGTTTGCGCTCGGGAAAACCTTTGTGTTGTAGCGATACCGAAAACGATCCACGCATCGACCCCCTCCTCTGCCGGACCTTGGGGCTGCGCTCGATTGCGGCCGTACCGATTCTTGAAGCTTGTAAGGTTGCCGGTCTGGTCGAGGTATTCGCAGAGAAACCCTACGCGTTCGATGATCAGGGCATGGAAGTTTTAAAAAGTTTGGCTGCGCTGTTGGGAGAGTCTAAGGCGCCCCCTGTCGAGGACAAAACAGAAGCAGCTCCCGCACTCCAGGATCAGCCTGTTCAGGTCGGATGGTTGCGATGGCCAGCGATTCATCCCTATCAAGCCGCAGTGGTTGCGGGATTGCTTGTGTTAGACATCCTTACAACTTATGCCTGCTTTCACCGTTGATCTTCTGGGCATCTCAAAACAGGCACAATGCCAGTCCGGAGTGCCAGTGAGGAGTTTTTTCCATAGGAGCAGATCATGTCCCACACGCACGGAAACGGCGGGAATCGGAAGGAATGCACAACGGCAAATTCTGGCAGGATGATGGAGGTGCCAGCGGTCACGGCCTTAATTCGCCCCGAGCACGGCAAAAAAACGAGGACGTCGGTACCGAGTAGGACAACTCCGCTGCCCATGCGTTTCCTGGTCTTTCTGGCCCTGCAGGCAGCGTTTTTCGGCTGCATCGCGTGGACACGGATTTGTGCTCCTGGCCTCCAGAAGGCACTCGCCAGCAGTGCCGACGCCGGCGTTCCTGCACTTCGGCCGGCCGACTCGAAGACGATTGGGTCAGGATTGGGGCCCGCACTGGTCCAAGAAGTTTTGAAGCAGCTCGGATCTGCTGATGGTCCGATTAGGAACAAGGTCAACGCCACAGAACATAGAGTGTCGAGTCCGTTGCCGGAGAGTACATCACAGACTGTCATTGCAATTCGCCCGCCTGGCTCTGCCACTGCCTCCAGCGCTCTTACTTCCACCAATCCCTATGTCGAGACGGCGCATGATCCCGGCGAGCAGACGACCGCCGAGGAACTCCGCCCCCCGGCAGTTTCTGAGGTGCTTGGTGCAACTGCCGGCTACGGAGGGGTTCCAGCGTGGGTCGTCGATGTCCCCGTTCGAATGCCGGGGGAGCCGCCGCGAGTGTCATCGGGCGTAACCGGTGGGCAGATCGCTCGCCGGGTGACGCCGGTCTACCCGGAGCAGGCACGAACTCAGGGAATCCAAGGTGCCGTGGTCTTGGAGGCGTTGGTCGGGGAAGATGGCACAGTGGAGCGCGTCACCGTGCTGAGCAGCGGCCCATCGTCTCTCGCGAACGCGGCGCGGCGGGCGGTCGAGCAGTGGCGCTATACTCCGCTTGAGTTGAACGGAAAACCCATGCCCATGCGCAACCACATTACGATCAAGTTCACGCTTCCCTAGAACTCACAGGCAGAGGGCGCATATGGAATTCACTCACGCGCCGCAACACTAATCCGTTCCCTTAGCGATAGGCCCTTGCAATCCATCGGCTGAATCGTGATCTGGTCGGACGAGACCCTCCCGTAAAAACACGGCTTGAGTTTGACCTGACATTAAGCCCCCAGTTGGCATGGTCGCAACTTCTTCAGACTCGGCATCGTTGCTCTCCAAGTACACCGCTCTTACGAGAGTCGCCTCCCCAACTCCCGTATTGTCGATCTCAACCAAAGGTGCGCTGCATCGGTTTGCATCCTTGGGTGCCAGATCATTGCGTATTTGAATGACCCGAGCGCGGCTGGAGCTTCGAGAATCTTGGTCGCTTTGTTGCGACGCTTCGAGCAAAGCCATTCGGCGTGGCACAGTCGCAATCATCTCTGTGACCGCGGCGACGCGCATGGCTACAGTGTGTTGAGCCACCACGAGCGGACAGCGCCGTTTCTCACCAATGGCAGCCAAGTGCCTGTCTGGATGGGTCTGGCCGCCGCCAACAATGTCGACGGCAACATGTTCCGCAGCTAGATATTGCTTGAGGGTAATTGCCCTTGCGAATTTACTCTTCCGGGATACGACGCAAACAAAATCGACTTCGAAAATAACCTCTTTGCTCAGGTGAACGGCTGCGGTGTCGTGGTCTGCGTTCAGCATTAGGTCGAGCCTGCCTTTCTCCAGTGCCTCATATTGACCGGCGTGCAGCGGGACAAAGCTGAACGCTACTTTTGTGCTTTTCGGCAAAACAGAGGTGTAGAGGGTCGGCACGAGGAGGTATGCAGCGTGGTCGGTAGCCGCGATTCGAAAAGTAGCATCTTCGGTCGCGGGATCGAAATCGCCGCCAGCCATTAACCGGTCGAGACGCGGCAGCATTGTCGCCAGATCTTGCAGAAGGCGCTGTCCCGTAGGCGTCGGCTCGTAACCGGTTGAAGTGCGAATTAGAAGATCATCGCGAAACGTATCGCGGAGTCTCTGCAGACCGCGGGTTACGGCCGGCTGACTCAGCAGCAGCCGGGATGCGGCACGTGTGATATTCCGCTCTTCGGCAACAGCCGTAAAAACCACGAGTAGGTTTAGGTCAGCCTGGCGTAGATGCTCGATACGCATAATAGATATAAACATTATGCATTGGAATTATTCTTTGGCAAGAACGATATTGCTCTCTGTCGGGCTGCCTGACTGAGAGGGCGGGCGGAGCGGGCGAAATAAGGAGAAACATTATGAAAAAGATAGCGATCGTAACAGGGGCGTCGCGTGGAATCGGACGCGCCGTCGCCAAGCGACTCGCGCAGGACGGCTTGGCCGTGGTAGTGAACTACCTCAGCAACGCTAGCGAGGCTGAAGAAGTCGTGGCCGAAATCAAAGTGATTGGCGGAGAAGCAATTGCGGTCAAAGCAGATGTCGCCAACCAGACGGACGTTGAGCGGCTATTCGAAGAAACCATGAAGAAATTCAGCAGCGTCGACGTGGTCGTCCACAACTCGGGAATCATGCCGCTTTCGCCGATCGGCAAGGGCGACGTAGAACTGTTCGACAAGGTCATTTCTACAAACCTCCGGGGGGCGTTCCTGGTCCTGGCGCAAGCAGCCCAACATATCGCCGCCGGTGGCAGGATCATCGCCTTTTCCAGCAGTGTGCTGGCTAAATCTTTTCCTTCTTACGGTCCATATATTGCGTCGAAAGCGGGCGTCGAAGGACTGGTGCATGTGCTGGCGAATGAACTCCGCGGACGCAATATCACCGTCAACGCGGTGGCTCCTGGGCCGGTAGCCACCGATCTTTTCTTGAAAGGCAAGAGCGAAGATCAGATCGCCGAGTTGAGCAAGTTAGCGCCACTGGAGCGCCTCGGACAGCCGGTCGACATAGCCAGCGTTGTTTCCTTCCTGGCTGGTCCGGATGGCGGATGGGTGAACTCTCAGGTTCTGCGTGCTAACGGCGGCTTCGCCTAAATCGTCGACGCCCTCCGAAGACCGAAAATAATCAAACAGGAAACAAATCGAGAAAGGAGAATAGTCGTGAAACAGGTAATCGTAATCACAGGGGCATCGAGCGGCTTTGGGGAGCTGACCGCTCATGAATTGGCAAAGGCTGGACATGTCGTGTACGCCAGCATGCGCGAGACCAAAGGACGTAACGCGCCGCAAGTGGAAGCAGCAAAGAAGTTCGCGGTAGAGAACAAGGTCAATCTCCGTACCATCGAATTGGATGTGGCTTCGCAGGAATCTGTGGATGCAGCGATTCAACATATCATGAGCGAGAACGGGCATCTCGAGGTCGTGATTCATAACGCTGGACACATGGTCTTTGGCCCCGCCGAAGCTTTCACGCCGGAGCAGCTTGCAGAGCTTTACGACATCAACGTGCTGAGTGCACAACGTGTGAACCGCGCGGCTTTGCCGGTGCTGCGCCAACGGGGCAAGGGCTTGTTGGTTTGGGTAAGCAGCACCAGCACTCGCGGAGGAACTCCGCCCTACCTGGCTCCATATTTTGCCGCCAAAGCTGGCATGGATGCCCTGGCAGTCAGCTATGCAGGGGAACTAGCACGATGGAACATCGAAACCACGATTATTGTTCCCGGCGCGTTCACCTCGGGTACGAATCATTTCGCCCACGCGGGATCACCGGAAGACAAGGCGCGATTGAAAGAGTATGAGTCGGGACCGACCGCTAGTCTGGCAAAGGAGATCATGAAAGGATTTGAGTTGACAGCGGCGCTGGGCGCAGATGTGTTGGACGTTGCGAAGTCTATCGTGAAGATCGTTGATATGCCCTTCGGTACACGCCCGTTCCGAGTACATATCGACCCCGCCCAGGACGGGGCCGAGATCGTCAATGGTGTTGCCGACCGTGTCCGTGCGGAACTGCTACGGAATATGCGGCTCGCGGATCTGCTCAGGCCATCGTCAACTAAAGTCCCAGCTCAAAAAGCTTCGTAAAGCCCGAACTGAATGTGTCCGGGAGATCGGCTGGTTCGGTCAGGGAACAGGTATGGATGCTTACCATATTTTTGGGCCCTCTCACTAGCCTCGAAGCAAAATGGCTACTTAGTTTCCCTAGTTTTCCCCCCTCGCTTTCACCCGATTAGCGGCACTGTTACGACACCGCTCAAACTCGAACGGTATTCCGCTTTATAGCGGCGCAATACTATACTGGTGAGATGAGCAAGCACCTCGAATCGCTGTACCAGAATCTTCTCAACGGCAAGCTACCCCATAACCTAAGTTGGAGCGAGGCCGTCGAACTGGTCGAGCATCTGGGTGAGGTCCAACCGCATGGAGACGATGAATTTGTGTTCCGCGTCGGCAGCCAACGCGTCTTTTTCAAGCGGCCGCACACCCATGATCTTGGCGTGGAGGAAGTTTCTCGGCTGCGTAAATTCTTGAAGGAAGCCGGACCGGGTGCGCAGGTGGAAGAACCGGCCCAGCCCAGCCGTATGATTGTCGTCATCGACCACCACGCCGCCCATGTTTACCAGGATTTCGGTGGAAGTCGTCCGGCAGACGAACATAAGGTGCAACCTTACGATCCTTTCAATTTCCATCATCATCTGATTCATCGAAAGGAAGCTCACTACCGTGGCGAGCGCGTACCCGAAGAGGATTCGTTTTATGAGGAGATCGCGAAAGATATCACTCCGGCGAATGAGATCGTCCTCATCGGTCACGCCACTGGAAAAAGCAACGCCGCCGACTTCTTGAAAGAATACTTGAAGACCCATCATCCCGACATTTCTCGACGGGTCATCGCTACCGAAAGCGCAGACCTCTCGGCGGTGACCGAGCCTGAAATTGAGGCTCTAGCAAAGCGGCACATGATCGCAGTCGTCTAGGGGTGGAACTTACACTAACGGAGAAGTGCCACAACGTCACCGCGCAGGATAACCCCCACTAGATGAAAAACTGTCTTACCAAGATCAATGCCGATCGTGTGTAGCTCCATGGGACGCCTCCTCCACTCATCCTTAATATCCAGTTGCTGGCTGGGCAAAGACGGCAGACCATCCCATTAAGTTCTTCCGAGCCAGAAGTCGGCTTCTGGGAGATTACAATTGATCGCCTCGAAGCCCGTTTCTGGATAGGGGCTGGCCGACAATCCTCCGAGAATCGTCAGCATCCTCTGCAATGGGCTACGTCGGCTATAATTTTGCGCGCGCGCAAGGTCCTTGCGGTTCTGGTTTGTCATGCAATCGCACGGCAATTATCAGGAGCAATCATGGATCCAGATAGTTTCATTCCGGTTGCAACTAATACCACGTCGCGCAGCGACCTCGTCGAGCGCGGGTTCAGTCGTCAGCCCCTCAGGGTTGATGTAGACATAGCGCGCTCGCTGGAAGCGCTATCCCATGCCGCTTGGTCCCTTCCAAAGGACAAATACTACGATGGGGGCGACAGGTATCGTTCGTTAAATCGTGTCAGAGCCGAGATTGTTGAGGGCGGTGTAGAGGTTTGGTTGACCGAAGAGAGCGCGCCCTATGTGCAGCTGAAAAAATACAACACAGCAATCGGCGGCAGGCCGCGAGAGTATGCTCCGCTGCCCCCGGCAATCGCCGGCTCTACAGGCGTTCGCAAGATGATTGCTCATCACCTTCATTACCTACCCCTGTCGACAGTGGGTACGAAGTATTTGGTCAACGTTCATCTAATAAGGTTCACGGCTGCGCCTGGCCGGCCGTGCGACACGAGCCCACCGGGCTTACATAAGGACGGGGAAAAATACATCGCGACCCATCTAGTGGGCCGCTGCGGCGCTCAGGGCGGCGAAGTCGTCATAACCGACAATGACAAGCAGGAAATGGATCGCTTCACGATGCGCGAATCAGGTGAATGTTACGTCTTCGACGATGATCGCATCTGGCATATGTTGACGCCAGTGGCCGTACTGGATGGCAATCAGTACGCCTACCGCGACACGCTGGCATTCGATATGCTGCCAGAGGGCTGGGAACCCATGAAGTGATCGAGACGGGCGATTCGTACCCCGCCACAAGTGTTAGCCCATCCGGTCTGGCAAGTTCAGATTGTCCTCTACCGGAATCAGATTGCTTTCCGGTTAGCCGAATCCGTTGGAGCGCCATTTGTTTGAGGCTATAATCGCGCGCACATAAAGTGGCAGGCCGCCAACGGCGATTAAACAAACTCGAGAAACAGAATCCAGACAGCCAGGACAAACTAACCAGAACCGGTTGCTCCTGAGGGGAGGTTTCATGAAGGGCGCTATGCGACTGACGGGCGGTTTAGTGGCTTGCTTGGTGGTGGGAGTCTTCGTGGCTGGTTGGCGCACGGGAGCGGCGGCTTCTCCTAACAGTTCAGAAGGCGTGGCGGCTCACTCCGATAAGCCGGAAACAAAAACCGCGAACTCTTGGGATCCGAACGCTGCGGCCGCTTACTTAGACCGGCGGCAATCGTGGTGGATGGAATGGCCCAGAGCCCAGCGGGACCATGAAACTGTCTGCGTGTCGTGCCACACCGCTGTTCCTTATGCTCTTTCGCGTTCGGCTCTTCGAACGGCCCTTGCCGAACAAGCCCCATCTCCGACCGAGCGACGGCTGCTGGACAGCGTCACGAAGCGCGTGCGCCTCTGGAAGGAGGTTGAACCGTTCTACAAGGATGCGGACCGCGGGCCATACAAGTCGGTCGAGTCGCGCGGAACGGAATCCGTTCTCAACGCACTGATTCTTTCGAGCCGTGATGCGCAAAACGGCCAACTCAGCAACGACGCGCGAAAGGCGTTTGAGAACATGTGGGCCGAACAGCAAATTGCCGGCAAGCAGAAAGGCGCGTGGCTCTGGCTACGCTTTAAGAACGAGCCGTGGGAAGCGGACGATTCGGACTACTTCGGAGCCACGCTGGCCGCCGTCGCCATTGGTATCGCACCAGGAAACTATCGGGCAACTCCCGAAGTCCAAACCAGCCTCAGGCCATTGCGGGAGTACCTCAACCGCGAATTTGCCGTGCAGACCCCTATTAATCGAGTCCTTCTCTTGTGGGCCGCCGCGAAGCTGCCGGGACTGCTCGAACCAGATCGGCAGAAGGCCATCATTGGCGAGCTTCTGGAAAAGCAGCGGGCTGACGGTGGCTGGAGCCTGTCTTCTCTGTCTGGCGGCTGGAAGCGCGCGGATGGAACGTCTCAGGAAACGACGAGCGACGGATACGCGACGGGGCTGATCACCTTTGTTCTTCAGCGGGCCGGGATTTCGCCGGAAAATGCCAAACTGAAGCAGGGGCTCGCGTGGCTCACTGCGAATCAGGACAAGACGGAAGGTTCCTGGGCGTCCTACTCTCTGAACAAGAACAAAGAGAACCACATCAGTCCGGAGACCGCGCTCTTTATGAATGACGCAGCCACTTCGTTCGCTGTGCTCTCTCTGACTGCCGCCAATCGTCGCTAAAGAACAGTCGCCTTGTATTCATTGATTTATTGACTGTGGCCGGATAACGGGCAAACTTGAGGTAATCCCAAGGTGAGAGTAGCCGACCATCCACCGTGTAAAGGCTTGCAACAGTAAACAGTGGGCTGTTCCACTCGGAATCTCTTTTAGAGGAGAACATGACAACCGCGAATAATCCCAACCTACCAGATCGTCCAATTCTTGCTTTGTCTTTTTCAGTGTGGAAGCGGTCGAATAGCATCGGCCGACTAAGATCAATGCGCGGAACGTAACGATCGAGTTGCACCGACGTTCGCCGGCCAAACGTTGACTACTTCTTTGAATAAACCTAACATGGCGCGAGGGCGGAGCCCCTCTCCTGGTGGTTGGCCAGACCATCTCTCACTATCGCGTCCTGGAGCAAATCGGGGCTGGCGGAATGGGAGTCGTTTATCGCGCCCGCGATGTGCGTCTCGATCGGGATGTTGCGCTAAAACTGCTGCCGCCAGACTCACTGACGGACCCGGCTACACGGAAACGTTTTCGCCAAGAAGCCCTGACACTGTCCAAGCTTAATCACCCCAACATCGCCATTGTCTTTGACTTTGATACCCAGGACGCGACGGATTTCCTCGTCACAGAATACGTCCCCGGAGTCACTCTTGACGCCAAATTAGCGCGCTCCAGCCTGCCGGAGATCGAGGTTCTGCGGCTCGGCCTGCAGCTCGCTTCGGGACTGGAAGCGGCCCACCGTCAAGGCATTGTCCACCGCGACCTCAAACCGGGCAACTTGCGCTTAACACCCGACGGACAACTGAAGATCCTCGACTTCGGACTAGCGCGATTATTGCCCCATGCCAGCCAAGCGGGCGCGACAGAGACCCTTAGCAAGTTCCAGGAAATTAGCGGCACTTTCCCGTACATGGCGCCCGAGCAATTGCGGGGTGAGGCGACAGACGTCCGTAGTGATATTTGGGCCACCGGAGCCGTGCTGTATGAGATGGCAACGGGGAATCGTCCATTCCCGGATTCTCAGCCGGCCATCCTCCTCAATGCCATTTTGAATGAGAGGCCGCGGTCTCCGCGTGCGCTGAACCGGCAACTGTCGTCAGGCTTTGAAGTCATCGTGCTCAAGGCACTCGAAAAAGACACTCTGCGACGCTACCAAACCGCCCAGGAATTACGCATTGATTTGGAACGTCTGCTGGCAGGGATGAGCCCAGCGGTCCAGTCAGCAGCGCCGAAAGACCAGGACAATTCTGTTGGCTGGAATCCTAGTGCTTCTGCTTGCCCTGCTGATCGGCGGGGTCCTGTGGAAACGGGCGCTGACCGCCGGTGGTCCCAGGCCTCGGCGGACTGTGGCGGTGTTGGGGTTCAAGAATCTGAACGGTAAGCCCACCGACGATTGGATCTCTACAGCGCTGTCAGAAATGCTGACCACTGAGCTGGGTGCAACTGGGAAGCTCCGTACGATCTCGAGAGAAAACGTCACCCGCATGAAAGCCGACCTTTCGCTTCCTGATAGCGAGAGCTTGGCACATGAAACTCTGGCGAAAGTGGACCGCACGCTCGGCACGGACCTGGTTGTTCTGGGTTCGTACTTGAATATGGGCGGACAGATTCGTGTGGACCTCCGCGTTCAGGATACTTCTACGGGCGAGATTGTACCGATTGCGTCCGAACAGGCATCAGAGGCCCAATTCTTCGAATTGGTGAAGCGGGCAGGGCAGTCCCTTCGGCAAAACTGCGGTGCGGGAGAACTTACCCCCGAACAACGAGCCGCCACCAACGCCTCAGAGCCAGGTAGCGCCGAGGCCGTACGTTATTATTCCGAGGGCTTAGTGAAGCTGCGCGACTTCGATTTTCTGGCGGCACGCGACTTGCTGAAGAGAGCCATTTCGGCGGATCCAAATAACTCCTTGTCGCACTCGGCCCTGGCCGCAGCATGGTCGCAACTTGGCTATGACGAGAATGCGAAGGATGAGGCCAAAAAGGCGTTCGAGACGTCCGCGAATTTACCTCGAAAGGACAAACTGTCGATTGAAGCAGGTTACAGGGAACAGAACCAGGAGTGGGATAAAGCCGTGGACCTTTACCATTCTCTATGGACGTTCTTTCCCGACGACTTGGACTACGGGCTGCAGTTAGCGAATGCACAGGTCTCTGCCTCGAAGGGACAGCAGGCTTTCGCCACCATTCAGACACTTCGTGGTCTTCCCTCGCGTCTCCGCGACGACCCGCGCATTGATATGGCAGAAGCCGCAGCCGCAGAGGCCGTGTCTGATTACAAGCGGGAGCAAACTGCGACGATGCGAGTAATTGACAAGGCTGGGCGACTGGGTGCGCGTCTACTGGTCGCTCAGGCCGTTCTTAAACAGTGCTGGGCCCTCCGCAATATAGGCGACCTTGCGGGAGCCAAGGCTGCAGGACAGCGAGCCAAGGATGTGCTGGCTTCCGTGGGTGATTTGCGAGGGGAGGCGAGGAGTCTAACCTGCGTCGCTGATGTGCTGGCAGATCAAGGGGATCTCACGGAAGCCAAGAAGATGCACGAGAAGGCATTGGCACTGGCTCAAATGATTGGGGGCCAAAAGGATATTGCGGGGGCGTTGATTAATATTGGAAACGTATTGGCTCTTCAGCAGAACCTTGGAGAGTCAACCAGTCGGTACAGAGCAGCCTTGGCCGTCACTCTCGAAATCGGCGACAAGCCGGGCTCGCTGCTGGCGCGGAACAACATTGGTGCAAACCTGATCGTGGAATGTGATTTCGAACAGGCCCGCAAAGTCTTGGAAGAAGCTCTGCAGACCGCGCGTGAAATTGGCGACGAGCTAGATGCGGTCAACATCCTGACTAATCTCGGAGTCATCTTTCTGAATCAGGGCGATTTTGCTCAGGCTTTCAGGAGTCTGCAAGAGTCGATAACGAAGGCACGGCAACTCGATCTGAAAAGCAGCATCGCTTACAACCTCGTGTCGATGGGCGATGCGAACCTGGCGCAGGACAATCTGGTGGATGCAGAAAAGAACTATCAGGAGGCGCTGGCGATACGAACTGCACTCGGCCAGCGTGGCGATATTGCAAGCAGTGAGTTGGCGATGGCCAGCCTCCGACTCGAGATGGATCAACCGGAACACGCGGAGAGCTTGGCGCGGAAAGCAGCCGAGGAATTTCGCGCCGAAAAAATCGGCGATCAAGAAGCGCTGGCAGACATCGTCGCGACAAAAGCTCTCCTCGCGCAAAACAAACTTTCCGACGCAAAGGCACAACTTGAACAAGCGTGGCAGATCTCGCCGCACGATAAGTCTATCGTTCTGAGCCTTGAAACCACTTCGGCACGACTGCTTGCGGCTACAGGAAGACATCAAGAAGCGCTGCAGCAGTTAAATGACATCGTTTCGCGTGCGAAGCGGATGACCCTGCCTGGTTACGAGTTCCAGGCGCGCTTGGCTCAGGCCGAAGCGCAGACGTCATCCCGCGCCTTCGGGCAAGCCAGCAACACCTTGCGGAGATTGGAAAAGGATGCGACTCAGGCGGGCTTCAAATTGCTCGCGCGAAAAGCAGCAGAAGCTCAAGAAAGACTGCAGAAGCTCAGCCTGAATCTAAAAATTAAAGACTGACCCATAGGGTCAGTCTGGTTGTACAACATGGATTGTAACGTGGCAACGTCCGCGGCTTGGCAGTCTTACTTGAAAGAGATCTTGGGTACCGAGATCGGGTGACTTGCGCTTTGTTGTGTCACGACCACCAGTGTCAATCCCTGGCCTTGATTTCCGACTCCCGCAGAAAAATTGGGAATGCTGGGTACGGTGAACGTAATCTTCGTATTGTTCTTATTCGGAGTCGCGGTGATATTGGAGAGTTGCGTCCCCGAAACGTGCGTACACAATTCGAGCGTATTGGAGGCTTGGGGGTTACTTGGATCGTTGTCGCACACCGCCACTCCGTACGTACTTCCCGGATCCGCGATCGTGGGTGTAAATCCAACCAGGCCACTCAGGGTGACCGTTAGGCTGGTGGCAGTCGTCTGAATCTGAAACAAGAAGGTGTATCCGCCGCTCACGCAACCCCCAGCATTGGCGGTAGCGCTGTCGCTGTTGGTGTTGTCCACGGCGGCCGATACATCCTGATTTGTGCATACAATCTGAGTCTCCAGCATCACGGTTCCCCCGTGGCGCGCCGATGGACCGGTTGGACCGGCTAGATTCCAAAAAGGAGCAATACTGTCGACTCCATTTTGCGAGGAACCTCGCACCGGCACGCCGGCAAAGCTAGGCACCGCGCACAGCGCACAGCAAAAAAGCACAAAGGCAAATTGTGGAAAGCGTTTCATTCGATTCTCCTTAAAGATTTTGGACCAGCAGTCAATTCTCGACATTATTTTTTCGTGACCTCATGCCATCTGCGGCAAACGATCGCTTATGGTATGGATCTGTTTTGGGAGCCCTGAGCCAGAGAAAGATACGGGTTAGCAGACTAGAGAACAGAAGAGTTCACGAAACGTGCGAGGGTCAGTCAATTGGCCTGCATAAACCGGAAAGACTCTGCGGGGTCTGACCCTCCGCGGCTGCGCAAACATTTTCGGCACAAACGCTGTGAACGGCTGACGATAATCCAATGAGGAAGCAGCCTTCAAAACTACCATCTCATTCGTTGGAGTGTTAGCTTCGTCGAACAACGTTTCTGGAATGTCTCTCTTCGGCACCATCAGCAGTGCGACGGTGAAGAGGAAAGACGCGGCCATAAGCCGATTTGCCCTCACATGGCGGAGGAACATAGATTTATGCCTGCATTCGCTGAAGGGGCCCTACGGGGGGAAACCAGACTCGTTGGGAAGGAAAGCCTCCCAACATCGTGCCTGCGATGCTGCGCCTAAAACGAGTCATTGTCAAGGGAAATAAGCCTGCTCGCAGCGGGCCCGTTCGAGCGGCGCTTTCGCTACGAGATCTCTGGAGCATCATGACGCTCGGAAGCAAATCAGAACCGCACGCTCCCTGAGTAGTCAGGCGTTGAGCGCCGAGGCTTAATCTCACTAGCCTTGGCTTGCGCCGCTGACCGGCCCCATGACAAAGATGGCGTTGCCGGATGGGTCGAGGAGGTCCAACGTTCGCGCGCCCCACTCCTCATCTCTCGGCGCTCGCACGTCTTCGGACGCCTCGAACGTCACGCGAAAGCCTAGCCCATTGACGTAGAACGCCATCGCAGCGCCAGGTCTTCGACTGGGAAGAATGGCTATCGCTCGCTCCAGAACTTAGAGTACAACTCCCTGTCGGGCCAACTCCTTACGTGTCCGGCCGGGCACAGCCGTGGCAGCGTGGCGATCTTCCAACCCTGCGTGAGCTGCTCGCACAGGATTGTCAACCGACTTTATCATGCGATGACCACGACCAATCACCATGGCGTACGCTATGCAATATGAAGCGTGTGGTTATCCTAGGTCGTGGAGCGTCAGGTAAATCGACTCTGGCGAAGCGATTGAGCGAGCTTACAGGCCTCCCCGTGATCGAGCTTGACAAGGTCTTCTGGCGAGCAGGTCTCCTCGCGACTCCTCGCGATGAGTGGGTGACGGTACAGGAGAAGCTTGCCGCGACAGATGGTTGGATCATGGACGGTGACTTGGGTCCCTACGATGCGGTGGAGGTTCGACTTCGAGCTGCAGACACGATTATTCTGTTGGACTTCTCCCTCATTCGCTGTGCTTGGCGAGCGATTTTGCGATCTCGCGAGCGTGCTGACTTCTGGCGTTGGCTCGTGGCGTATCGCTTTCACAGCCGCCCGATTCTCCTGCAGGCCATCGCAAACCAAGCTGCGACAGGGAGTCTCTGGGTATTGCGTGACCCGCGAGCACTCAGACAGTTCGTCGCGGACATCGATCGCAAGACTTGATTCCGTATCCGTGCCAAGGTCTTTGACCGCTTTCACTCAAGTCGTAACTATTGCAACCAGGCCGCAGCGCTGAGAATGCAGGTCAAGCGGCGTCTTCCGCTAAGAATCTAGCGAAAGAACGGATCGTCTTTAGCTTATCTTCACTGAAACCGCGTAGCTCTTCTTCGCTGACTCGTGTCTCGTACAAGAGTCGCCCAAACACTTGCGTGAGGTGCGATTGCCGATAGGTGTACTTGTGGTTGATCTCTTTACGTCGTTGGGTTAGGTATTCCTGCAAGTCCCAGAGGTCCGACGGCTGCTTGATCTGGCCGGCGATCTCCTTTGCTTCCTGCATCAACTCGTGAAGCTCCCGTTTCAGAGCAGCGTCGAAGGTTTGGCGCGCGATTGCCTTCTCTGACCTCGACCATGTCATATCGCTCGCGCTGGCATACCCGTAATGGATGGGAGATTGGGATGGGATGCTCATGGGCTGATCCTCCGTCCCGATATTCTATCTCCGAGCCAGGCAGGGTTTCTACAGGGGCGAATCCTTTCAGCGTCGGCTTCGCAGTCACCTTGATGAGGTTGGACGTGGTTTCTAAGGTTAAAAGGGTCGTTTACCGCTGCGAATACAGGGGCTAACTTCAAGTAAAAAGAGTCTCGTAAGGACGGCATAATTAGCCGACAGCTTCAGCCCTGGGTTGGTTTGACAGGTGCTGAAATAAGTCTCCTAGGGATGGCACGCAACTCTCCAGAGCCCCTGTATCATCGCCCCATGACCGCCCCCTCGCCCGACCTGAGCGCCTTCATCCTTGCCGGCGGCAAAAGCACGCGCATGGGGGTGGACAAAGCCTTCGTCACGCTGGATGGCAAAACCCTCATGGCCCGCGCCCTGGACTTAGCCCATTCCATCACGCCTAACGTCCGCATAGTCGGCGACCCCGCAAAATTCTCACCGTTCGCTCCAACCGTCGAAGACATATTCCCCAACCGCGGGCCGCTAGCAGGAATCCACGCCGCCCTTCGCTCGTCCCAAACCGATCTGAACCTGATTCTCGCCGTGGACGTGCCTTTCATCTCGCCGGCGTTTCTGCAATACCTACTGAACCGCGCGAGCAATTCCGCCGCACTCGTCACCGTCGTCCAAAGCGGGGGAGGCTACCAGCCCCTCTGCGCCCTCTACCGCCGAGAGTTTGCAGAGGCCGCAGAGCAAGCCCTGCAAGCAGGTCGCTACAAAATCGACACGCTGTTCACACCCACCACCACTCAGACAATCACTGAAGAAGAACTGAAGAATGCAGACTTCTCCCCAAGCCTCTTCCGCAATTTGAATACTCCGAGAGAACTGTCCGAGGCGAGCGAACAAGCCAACCACCATTGATCGGGAATCTGCTACGCAATGCAATGAGCACTAGTGTCTCTCTTCCGCTAGCACTGGAACTTGCGGATTATTCGGAGTCGAGTGCCATCGTGAAGCGAACAGGAGCAATTGGTTTCTGCCTGCTATTCGCGATCATTCAGGTGTTAGGCGTCGTAATCCCACGGTTTACTAACATCCACGAGAATATCTGGCCTGCTTTTGGCCTACTGCTGTTGGCGCCTGGAATAGCCTTGGTTCCGCTGCTAGGACTTGACCCTTCGAAGCACCGTACTAGCAATTCTCGTGAATGCTGCTATCTGGTACTACGCCGCAAGGTTGCTGAATGATGAGTGTGAAGGACCATAAGCAATCGCAGCCGACGCCACGTTCCTCTTGACAGGAATCTCCTACGGATACCCCTCACGAGACCGAAAGCGGGTTAATCTAGTACCCTGCAGCCGAAACCTGACCCCATGCCCGACGACGCTCCCCAACCCGCCCCCTACATCGAATTCCGCGACGTCTCCAAGGCCTTTAGCGACAACGTCGTCCTCGACCACGTCAACTTCAACGTCCTACCCGCGGAAACTGTCTGCATCCTCGGACGTAGCGGCGTCGGCAAATCCGTCTCGCTCCACCACATCATGGGATTCCTCAAGCCCGACTCCGGACGTGTCATCGTTGCCGGCGAGGACATTACCGACTACACCGAGGAGCAGCTCGAGCACATCCGCAAGAAAGTCACGATGGTCTTCCAGAACGGAGCTCTGTTCGACTCCCTCACCGTCGGCGAGAACGTGGCCTTCCCTCTGCGCGAATCCCGTGAACTGAACGAAGAGCAGACCTATCAGATCGTCGATGGCCTCCTCCAAATGGTCGGTGTGCAGGAGATGCGCGATCTGCTGCCCTCCGATCTCTCCACCGGCATGAAGCGTTCGGTCGCAATCGCGCGCGCTCTGGCCGCTCGCCCCGAATGCGTCCTGTACGACGAGCCCACCACCATGGTCGATCCCCTCATGGCGCAATTGCTCGGAGACCTCATCAAGCGGCTGAAGATTCAACTCAACCTGACGAGCATCGTAGTCACCCATGACATGCGCCTCGCGAAAAAACTGGCTGACCGAGTTGTCTTCCTCCACGAAGCCCGCGCCATATTTTTTGGTTCCTACTCCGACATGGAAAAATCGAAGGAGCCCATCATCCAGGAATTTCTAGAACTCGACGAAGTGAAATTGGACGTGTAAACCCACTTCTCCGCATCCTCAGTGTCCTCCGTGATTAAAGTTTTTCCCTCTACGCAACTGAAACCGCACAGTTTCCATCTGCCCAATCCGCTTGTAGCCTCCTCCGGACTGTGGTAATCAAGAGACCCATGAAAGCTCGACTCCCCGCAGCTGTTGCCCTGGTCGCGTTTCACTTGGCCGCCCTCGCGCAATCCAATCCCGCGCCACCGCCGCCCGCGTCCATCGTTGTGAAAGCCGCGAAACTCCTCGACGTGCGTAAAGGTGCCTACCTCGAAAACGCCGCCCTCTGGATAGAAGGCGACCGCATCAAGGAAGCCGGCAAGGCCTCCGACATCCAGTCGCACGCGCCCAACACTGCCAAAGTCATCGACCTCGGCCGCGCGACGCTCCTACCCGGACTCATCGACTGCCATACCCACATCATGGCGCGCATTCCCGAAGGTGACGACGGCTACACCCTCAACCTTGCCACGAAGTCGCAAGCCTTTCGCGCTCTCGAAGGCGCCTACAACGCCCGCATCACCCTTCAGGCCGGATACACCACCATCCGCGACGTCGAGAACGAAGGCTCGGGCTACGCAGACGTGGCTCTGCGCGATGCCATCGTGCAAGGCCTCGCCGAAGGCCCGCGCATGCAGGTCTCAACCCGCGCCATCGCCGCCGTCGGCCAGTACAACCCGTTCGGCGTCTCTCCCGACCTCACGAACTTTCCCACCGGAGCGCAAATGGTCAGCGGCGTCGAAGAGGCCCGCCGCGCCGTGCGCGAGCAGATCGGCCACGGTGCCGACCTCATCAAGGTCTACGCCGATTGGAACCATCCCACGCTTACCGTCGACGAAATCCACGTCATCGTCGAAGAAGCGCATAAACAGGGACTCAAAGTCGCCGCCCACGCCACCACGCCCGAAGGCATCAAGAACGCCGTCACCGCCGGCGTCGACTCCATCGAGCATGGACACCGCATCGACCGCGCCGATCTCGAGCTGATGAAATCCAAAGGCACATTCCTGGTGCCCACGGTCGGCGTGATCGACGGCATCGTCGAGCGCCGCAAAAACGAACCCCTCACGCCAGAGCAGCAGAAACATTTCGACGCTTTTCTGCAAGGAATCCAGCAGGAAATTCAACTGGCGATGGGCCTCGGCGTGAAAATCGCGGCAGGCTTTGACGCGGCTGAAGCCGAAGGCCAAGCTAAAAACGCCAACGAGCTAGTCGCGCTCACCAAGCGCGGCATGTCGCCATTGGAAGCGATCCGCTCCGCCACCACAAACGCCGCAGAATTAATGGGATGGGCAGACAAAGTTGGCGCGCTAGAACCGGCCCACTACGCCGACGTAATCGCCGTAGAAGCCGACCCCGTCACAGACATCACCCAACTCCAGCATGTCCAATGGGTAATGAAAGGCGGCATAGTAGTAAGAGATGCACTATCGTCCGCGCACTAAGATCACGGATCTCATCGCTGACAATCTCCTGCCCCTGAACGATTCGTTTCAAGGCATCAGACGTTACTGGGAAATAAACGTGACGTTACAGCTGATACCAGGTGACGTGACGATCGAATACAAAGGTGATGTTAGGGTAAAAAAAGGTGCTCTTACGGGTGAATACAAACGGGCTGTTACGGCTGAATACAAACGTGCTGTTGCGGGTGAATACAACCGTTTGCACAACCGTGGAAGAGCGGCCCTTCAAGGGCCGCGTCAAGGCACGTGCAGTGAATTTGGGCTTCAGCCCCTGTAGTCGATTCTCCTTGCGGGACGGCCTTCAGTAGCCAAATCAAAAATCCCAAAAACTGCAACGGATCGTCAAAGCTCAAAGCTCTAAAACCCCTGCTGCACCAAATCCTCCACCGTCAGCGAATTGTCCGAGGCCTCGCCCCTCATCATCTTCTCCACGTATTTCGCGATGAGGTCTGCCTCAAGGTTCACCGGATCCCCCGCCTTCAACGAATGCAGATTCGTTGCTTCCACCGTATGCGGAATAATCGCGATGGTGCACCGGTTCCTCTCCAGTTTCGCCACCGTCAAACTGATTCCCTCAATCGAGATCGATCCCTTGTAGACGGTGTACTTCTCCACGTCATCCGGCAATTCGATATGCAGCCACCAGTTCTCCGAGTCGGCAATGCGTTCAAATGCGATTAGCTTGCCGACTCCGTCCACATGTCCCTGCACGATGTGTCCGCCGAACCGGCCGTCAGATTTCATTGGCAGCTCAAGATTCACGAGCGCGCCTTCATGGATGCGCGAGAACGAAGTCCGCACCCATGTTTCCGGTGCGAGATCGGCGCAGAACGATCCCGGTTTGATATCGAGGGCAGTTAAACAAACTCCACTCACGGCCACACTATTGCCCGTCTGCAACTCCTGCGGCGCATGCTCAGCCGATACCGTAATCCGCCGGTTCTCCCCGCGCTGCTCAATCCGCGTAATGCGCCCCACCTCTTCGACGATTCCCGTGAACATAATTGCCTCCAGGATGAACGGAACATCTTAATTCATCACGGAGTCCCAGAGACACAGAGAAACCCGAGTCTTGCCTTTTGTGGTGAAGATTCTCACTCCCCGTACGGATCCCGCAAATACCCCTCTACCGCAAAATCCTCACCGAAGCGATGTAGATGCATATGCTTCACCTGCGCCGCCTGGCTCATGTGATGAAATCCCGCTCCGGCCGCAAATGGAATCGACCCTGTCCCGGCAAGAATCTTGGGAGCGTAATAAAGGAAAACCTTGTCCACCACGTTCGCGGCCAGCGCGGTCCAGTTCACCGTCGCTCCGCCCTCGATCATCAACGAGGTGATTTCCAGTTGCCCGAGCCGCCGCAGAATCGCATGCAAGTCAGGCCGTCCATCAGCCATCTCTGCGGGAAGTTTCTCAACTCGGATTCCCAGTTGTTCCAGTTGGGCTTTCTTCTGCTCGTCTGCCGAGGAATAGAAGATCAATACATCATTGCATCGTTCCGCTGCCACGCTTTGTACCAACCGCGACTCGATCGGCACCCGCAATCGTGAATCGAGAATCACCCGCAGCAGCGGACGCCGCCTCGCCCGTCCACTCCGATCTGTCAGGAGAGGATTGTCCGACAAAATCGTCCCCGCGCCCACGAGCAGGGCGTCGTTCGCATGCCGCAACTCCTGCACGTGCGCACGCGCCACTTCGCTCGTCACCCATCCTCCCGCCGGAGTCCCGTCCTGCCGTTCCCGCGCACCCGCCGGGGGCGGCGCGATCTTTCCATCCAGCGTCATCGCGGCCTTCAGCGTCACCAGCGGCGTTCCATGTCGGATGTAGCGTGCAAATCCCTCATTCAGCCGGCGAGCGTGCTCTTCAAGTCCTCCAACTTCAACGTGTACCCCCGCCGCCCGCAGCTTTTCAAATCCGAGTCCGCTGACCTTCGGATTCGGATCCACCATCGACGCTACGACGCGCTGAACTCCCGCCGCAATCAACGCGTCAGTACACGGAGGCGTGCGCCCCTGATGCGCGTGTGGCTCCAGATTGATGTAAAGAGTTCCGCCGCGAGCTTTCTCTCCCGCGGCCTCCAGCGCGAGCACCTCAGCGTGCTTCACGCCCGCATAGGAGTAGTCACCGGTGCCCACCACGTTTCCGTGAACGTCAGCAATTACCGCGCCGACATAAGGATTCGGCGAGGCGAGCCCCACGCCCTGGCGTGCCAGTTCAAGTGCGCGATGCAAAAGCTGTTCGTCAGAGGAGTGAGCAGACATGAAAGATAGAACAACCGTGGAAGAGCGGCCCTTCAAGGGCCGCGTAAAGTGGCTCAAAATAACCGGGCTTTAGCCCCGCTGTGTCTTATCTGCGCTGTGAAAAACTTCGGTAAGAATCGTCCTCAATCTCCGCCACTGCAGCCCCGCTGCGCCCCTTCGGCCCACGCCGCAAAGGAGCCATCGCGTAAGCGTAAGGATCAGGCGGCGGCGAGGGTTCCCGCCCAAGAAGACGCCGGATCGCATCTTCTATCCTTCTTACCAAGGAACGCTTCTGCTGACCGTCGCGCATACGTCCTCCCTACTCAAACAGCGAGTCCACAAATTCCTTCGGATCAAACGGCAACAAATCCCCCGCCTTCTCACCCACTCCGACATACCGCACCGGCAATCCCAGCTCCCGCGAAATCGCCACCACCACGCCACCCTTCGCCGTCCCATCCAGCTTGGTCAGCACAATCCCCGTCACCCCCGCCGACTCCGTAAACATCCGCGCCTGCTGCAACCCATTCTGTCCCGTAGTCGCGTCCATCACCAGCAGAGTTTCATGTGGAGCCCCCGGAATAATCCTCTGCGCCGTCCGCCGCATCTTGTCGAGTTCCAACATCAAGCTGGTCTTGGTGTGCAGCCGCCCCGCAGTATCGACGACCACATAATCCATCTTCCGCGCCACCGCAGCCTGCAACGCGTCGAACAAGACCGCCGACGGATCGCCTCCCGGCTTGGTCTTGATCACTTCCGTGCCAGTGCGCGATCCCCAGATTTCCAACTGATCGATTGCCGCCGCACGAAACGTATCTGCCGCGCACAGCAGCACATTCTTTCCCTGCGAACGAAAAACCTGTGACAGCTTGCCGATCGTCGTAGTCTTGCCCGTCCCGTTAACGCCGACCACCAGAATTACCTCCGGCGCGCCCTCAACTTTGCTGACCGGACGCGTATTTGCGGCGTTCAGAATTGCCAGCAACTCTTCCTTCAGCAGTCGCTTGAGTTCCTGCACGTCCTTGATCTGCTTGCGGTCGGCCTTCTCGCGCAGCTTGCCGAGAACTTCCTGCGTGGTCGTGCTTCCCAAGTCGGCGCCAATGAGCGTGGCCTCAAGATCATCCAGTGTGCCGCGATCGATCTCCTTGCCGAAGGAAACCACTTCCTCGATGCGCTCTGCAAGATTCTCCCGAGTGCGCGTGACCGCCTGCTTCATGCGGTCCATGAAGCTAGGTTTCTGTTCTTCCGTAAGGCTGCCAAATAAGGTCTGGATCATAAGAAGCCCGAATGAAGATTATACGGGGAAGAAGGGAAGAGACGGCAGAGAGCCCTTAGGCGACGGGGGAGTTCGAAGCTGGAAAGGAGAGGGGTCAACCACGAGGGTTACGAAGAACCTCCACTTGAGAACTGCTGCTCCGACATCATTGACTGGCTCGTCCCCGAGCCAGCGTGCATCCAGCACAGGTTGCATTCTTCACGTATCGATAAAACCGCGGCTCTCCCCGCCCGTTCCAGTACTGGCTCCGGTAGTCATCGGTCCCCGGTCCCGCATGCAGAAAACTAAAGAACACATGCCGCGACGGACGAATCACAATTCCCGCATGCCCCCGCCACACTACCAGGTCTCCAGTCAGCGGCTGCGACACGCGCTGAAACCCCTGCACTCCGTCGTACAGATCATCCGAACTCGCGTAGGCATATGGAAAGCCAGCCCGCTCGTAAATCGCATGCACCAGGTGCGAGCAGTCCCGCTCCGCAAATCGCGGTGTCTTCGAATCGAGTGCCGAAGCAATCACTGCCAGCCGGTCATCGGAACTCAACGTCTTAACGCTCTTCTGCCCGTGCCCCTTTGGCGAAACCGGATCCGTCACTGTCTTGATCGGGTCCGGCGCCAAGCTCGCCGAAGGCTGCGTCCCTCGATCGTACCCGACTGCGCGAGCCCCTTCCTGCGCCCGCGCCTCAAAAAACGCCAGCCCACACAGGCCAACTACCATCGCGGTCTTTGCCCAATTCCACATCGCCCTATTGTGATGCCGATTCCACCCTCCGCGATGGTTACGATTGTGCAGCGACTAGATCGCAATCCGCCAATCGATTCATGTGTGGAAACAGCTCCGAGCCAGGCGCTGAACTCAGGACGGCAAGTAGTACAACCTGAGTGAAGAAGGGAAGAAGTGGCGCAGTCTTGTCAACTTTTGTGGGGATGAGAGGAACTGCGCCACCCAAAAAAGGAAATTCTAGTGTCAGCAATTTCCTCGTGCCGAAGCACTTATTCGATAAGTCAACACTAGGTGCGTTCTGGGGAAAACTGTAATAACTGACAGTCGTTCTCACGGAGGTACCCCCTCAATCACGTCCCTGCTTTGCCTCAGCTTCCGCGCTTTCGAAACCCGCGCGGGAAATCAGGACTTCGTACTCCTGCGTTGGTGGTTCAAGCTTCTGCTGTTTCGCTCTCCCGGAAGATCGCCAAAGCAAGAACCTGCGTGCTCGTGCGAAGATAGACACTGGAACCACAATCCGCACGGAGCCCATGCTGACGCCAACGCTGCGCAGAGTATTCAAAGCCTTCCAATATCGCGACTTCCGCCTGATGTGGATCGGCGCCTGCACCTCCAGCGTTGGCACATGGATGCAGATCGTCGCCCAAGGTTGGCTCATCTATCGCCTCAGCCATTCCTCCTTCCTGCTCGGTTTGGATCAGTTCCTCGCCGGAATTCCTATCTTCCTGTTCACCCTCATCGGCGGCGTAGTCGCTGACCGCACCGAGCGCCGGAAGATCTTGCTGATTTCGCAATACATTCAGATGGCGAGCGCCGGAGCCCTTACGCTGCTCGTCACCTTCGGCGTCGTGCATGTGTGGCAGATCCTATGTCTCTCGTTCGTCTCCGGTTTTGCGCAGGCTTTCGGTGGACCGGCTTATCAGGCGCTGATCCCAACCCTCGTCGACCGCGAAGACATGCCAAATGCCATCGCACTGAATTCGATTCAGTTCAATCTGGCAGTCACGGTCGGTCCGGCGCTGGCCGGAATCACCTTGGCGAAATTCGGCGAGAAGTGGTGCTTCGGCCTGAATGCGCTTTCGTTTCTGGCTCCCGTCATCTCGCTTTCGATTATCTCCGCACGCTTCATGCCCGAGAGCACCAAGGAAACGATGTACAGCAGCCTCAAGCAGGGCATCCGCTTCATCTGGCGTCACGGTTCGATGGTTGGCCTGATCGTGCTCGCGTTCCTTATGACTTTCCTGAGCATGCCCATGCGAACATATATCCCGGTGTTTGTGAAAGACATCTTCCATCGCGGCCCGGAGACTTATGGCAACCTGCTTTCGCTGATGGGCGTGGGATCGATCTGCGGGTCGCTCGGTGTGGCGAGCCTGGGGAACATCTCCAGGAAAGGCCGCTTCGCGCTGTCGATGCTGATCGTTCTGGGTGCGGGAATTGCAGGCTTCTCGCTCTCAAAGCATTTGCCGCTGTCGTACACGATGCTGGTCCTGGTGGGCGCTTCGATGATGGCCGTGTTCGCAACCGTGACGTCACTGGTGCAGTTGATTGTGACAAACGAAATGCGCGGCCGCGTGATGAGTGTCTACAACTTCGCCTTCCGCGGCGGTATGCCGATGGGAAATCTGGTCTCCGGATGGCTCGTCCCTGCCTACACGGCTCCCCTGGTATTAGCGGTGAACGGATTCCTGCTGGTCCTGGTTGCTCTGTATTTCCTGATGGTGCAAAGGCGCGTCGCAGCACTGTGAGGCGCTGCCGAGTCGCTCTGTGTGCATGCTGGCGAAGTAGTTTGGAGCGGTGCCGCAGATGCAGAATATCGGGGATGTTTGCCCTTTATAACCACCTGCTTTCGGAGGTTTCAATGTTGAGAGAGAAAAAGATGACTCGACCTGCATTTCCAAGAGGCAGAGTCGCCCTCAGCGGAATGGCTCTCGGCGCCACAGCGCTTGGTGCCTTTGCGATCGGCGCCGTCGCGATTGGCGCACTCGTCATTCGGAAGGTCGCAATCCGCAGTGGATGCATCGAAAGGTTAAGCATCGGCGAGCTGGTGGTCGACCGGCTCGTGATCAAAGATTCGGTGTCCCGCGGCTGATCGCACAAAAAACAGCCGTCGCGATGAGACCGGCATTGCGCTGCCGCTAGGAAATGCCTAGACGCGGGTTCTTTCCAGAGGCGCGTTTGCTGCGGGAGTTGCTGGCGCTGCGGAAACTGCTGCCGCGACCGCCGGAGTTTCCACTGCCGGCTGCGCGATCGGGCGCTTGATAGTGAAGCGCTGGATCTTGATGTCGCCGCGCGCGTAGACCGCGAGTAGCGCCGCGACCGCCTCCGGATCGAGCCTTTTCCCGGCGAGGTTCTTGATAATCTGCAGTGCCTGATCGGGCGTGTGCGCCTGCTGGTATGGACGATTCGTGGTCAGCGCATCGAAAGTGTCGGCGACCGCGATCACGCGCGCCAGCAGGGGGATCTGATCGCCCTGCAAGCCGTAAGGATATCCGCGGCCGTCCAGCGCTTCGTGATGCAACTCGATGCCGGGAAGCATTTCCGCAAGCTGCGTCACCGGACGCAGAATGTTGGCGCCCTTAGTCGTGTGCGTCTTCATGACTTCGAATTCTTCTTCGGTGAGCGCGCCGGGTTTTTTCAGAATGTGATCTTCAATGCCGATCTTGCCCACGTCATGCAGTTGGGCCGAAATGCGCAGCGTCTCCAGAAACGATGCTGGCTGTTTCATCTCTTCGGCAATCATCAGGGAATAGCGCGTGACGCGGTCAGAGTGGCCGCGCGTATACGGATCCTTTTCATCGACCGCTCCTGCAAGCATCTGGATGGAGCCCATGAACAGCTCGCGATTTTCTTCGGCGGCGCGCTTGAGGTCTTCGACGAAATGCTCGAGTTCATCGGACATGGTGTTGAATGTGTTGGCCAGTTCGCCAATTTCTGTGCGGCTCAATAGATTCACCCGCTGCGAGAAGTCGCCACGCGCCAGGGCGCGGCTGGACTGCGTTAGAACATGCAAAGGATTCGTGATGCGGCGTGCGGCGAAGATGCTGACTAAGATGCTGATCAGAACCGCCACCAGAGCCAGCAGGCGCGCGGTTCCCTGCATGTCGATGACATCGCGGTAGGCATCATTGAGCGGCTTTTGCACGACGACTGCCCAGTTCAGCGACATCACGGGACTGAAGGTGCCCAGCATGGCAACGCGATCGGAGCCAGTGCCGACAGTGAACTCGCGGGTCTCGGCAAACCGCGCTTTGTTCCCACGGCCGACAAAGGTGCGCACGATGTCGAGGTTCTTCATGTCCTGTCCGGTGGCAAATCCCGGAGTCGCTGCAGCGACGAGGCGCCCTTGAGAATCGACCACGTAGGGGGTGAGACCTCCGCGAGCGACTTCCTGCAAGCGGCGGATCAGGAATTGTAGGTCGACTACCGTCGCGATCATTCCCAGAAAACGATCGCCGTACTTGACGGGATAACTGACCAGAAAGACGGTGCGGGCTGTGTTTCCCTCTCCGACGACCAGGGCTTGACCGTTGTATTCGCGGCCCTCGCGGGCAGCGGAATAGGCGCGCTCCAGTTCGCGGTTCAAGAATGCATCAGGAACGATGGTTCCGCTGTAGATGCCCTTAGCGTCTGAATTGAGCAGGGTCGCGTAGGCGATCTCTTCGTCCGAAGATGCAAAATGTTCCAGCAGTGCGCGGAGTTCGGGGGAATGGATGTTGGTTTCGCTGAGGTCGCCGCCGCTGGCAATCTGAATCGCCGACGACAAGTTGGCGAGCATCATGCGCAGGGAGCGTTGGTGCTGGGCGAGATCATCCGCAAGTGAGCGCGTCACCGTGTTCTGCAGCAACTGCTCGTTGGTCTTCAGACGCTCCCCGTTGATGGACTCGACCTTCGCCGAGTAGAAATACATGGGGACGATGCTGATCACGAGAAGCACACCGAGGATTACATACAGAATCGGGATGCGTGCGTGATGCGGAGCGCTGGCGGACAAGTCTCTCCCCTCACTTCTCGCAGACGCCGAAAGCGAAGTGGCGGCGGCTTTCAAAGGTATCCTTAAAATTCTAATGGGGAAGTGGATGGGTGGGACGGAAAGGTGGAGAGGTCGGCGTTACCAAAGTACCCTTCGGACGCGGTACTAGCGCGTTGAGCATGAGCCTGCACAGCTGAGGTCGCGGGCGGTGAAACGAGATCGGTTTCTTGTAGCGCCGCCGTCCCGCGGCTGTCGTGCGGGCGTCTCGCCCGCACACCCCGAGCGCAAAACTGCAGTCCTTAGTTCCGTCGGCCCCCGCGCGGGGTTATTGCAATAGTTTCTTCAGGTCACTCCAGTGAATCAGGATTACGTGGTTGTCTTGGATGAGTTTCTTGAATTCGGGACTTGTAATGACGTCGTAATCGCGCTGCCGCCAGGCTGCGCCGTAGTCCGCGTGGCCGACCATGACGGCTTGCAGTTCCGCGTCATCGTAGCCGAGGTGAACAATGATTTCGGTGACGCCGGGTTTGAGGTTGTTAATGGCGTTCGCGTAGAAGGTCTTCCAGTCACCGGGATGAACTGACGGATCGGCGATGACCACGGAGTCCAGGAGGACATCCTTGCTGGAAAGAAACGATGAGCGGTCGCTTGGAGGATTAGGGGTGAGTAACGCGAGGAAGGGCAATTTGTATTCGTGAGCGACTTTGACGTAAACGGCGAAGAGGTCGGGGCGCGACAAGAGCGTACCCATGTGCGTATCGACGTGAGTGGGATGGATTCCCATGGCCACGGCGCGCTCGATCTGGGCGCGGATTTCGCGCTCGACTTCATCGGCTTTCAGAGCGCCCGCGGATTGAGGTGTGTCGGGCCACAGATAGCCCGAGGGGTCGAGAAGGCTCGGGACTTTATCCTTGGATTCGACTGGACCCCAGCGGTAGGTTTTCCATTCGCTGGTGAGGGTCAGGTGCAGGCCGAGGTCGGCGTCGGGATGGGCTTTGGCGTAGTCGGCAATTTCAGTAAGCCAAGGACAGGGAATCATGATGCTGGCGGAGGTGACCGCTTGCTTGTCGAGCGCATCGAAGCTGGCGGCGTCCTCCGAGTGAGCGACGGCAAGATCGTCGGCGTGGAGGATGAGGAGTTTTGAGTCGGCTGGGTAACCCAGGCGTTCGGCGACGGTTTTGGTTTGCGCGATTAAGGACGACGTGATCAGGAGGATTGCAAGGGCTAGATTTCGTATGTGCATCTGGAGCTCCGGAGCATGACAGCTTACGATCTTCAACCACTAAGGACACTAAGGTACACGAAGGAAGGGCCTTGTTTCTCGATTACTGAAGACAGGCTGTCGTCTGTGGCGGCTTCGAGTGTGGGGGCGAGACGCTGGCGCTACAAGGCTACGGCCTCATTTCGCTTTTGCCCGTGCGTGACATCAACACTTGGATCGCTTCGCGCGGGGATTTGCCGTCGTGCAGGATGGCGTGCATCTGCTCGGTGATGGGCATCTCCACGTCGCGGGTGTGGGCGAGTCCGACGGCCGCCGAAGTGGTGAAGACTCCCTCGGCGACCATGCCGTGCATTCCAGCGATGATCTCGGGCAGCTTTTTGCCCCGCCCGAGTTCGACGCCGACGCTGCGATTCCGCGACAGGCCGCCGGTGCAGGTGAGGACGAGATCTCCGAGTCCAGCGAGTCCGGCCATGGTTTCGGTGCGGCCTCCACAGGCGACAACGAGTCGCGTCATCTCGGCAAGGCCGCGCGTGATGAGTGCCGCGACTGAGTTGTGACCGAGGCCCAGGCCGTCGCACACTCCGGCGGCGATGGCGATGGTGTTCTTCAATGCGCCACCGAGTTCCACGCCGACGACGTCGTTGTTGGTGTAGACGCGGAAGCTTGAGTCGCTGAATTCCTGCTGCACGGTACGCAGGAGTTCGGGGCTTTGCGAGGCGATGGTGATGGCCGTGGGATCGCCGCGGGCGACTTCCTGCGCGAAGGATGGGCCGCTGAGGGCGCCGACTGCAGGAGTGTTTCCCTTGTCGCGCTTTAGAATATCGGCGATCACTTCACTCATTCGTTGCAGGGAGCCTTCCTCGAGGCCCTTAGTGGCGCTGACGATCAGAGCTTGCGGCTCGATCAGCGGGCGCATGCGTTCGAACAGCGCACGGCAGTGCTGCGAGGGCATGACGCTGACGATGATCTCTGCACCGCGGAGGGCTCTGGTGAGATCGTTGGTGGCGGTCACCGAGTCTGGGATGTTGCGTCCGGGGAGAAAGCGCTCGTTAATGCGTTTCTGTGCGATCGACTCGCAGACATCCGTTTCGTGCGCCCACAGGCGGACGCGGTGCGTGCCCTTGCGTCCAAGGACGATGGCGATGCCTGTCCCCCACGCGCCCCCGCCAATAACTGCGATGTCGCTCATGCGTGCTTTGATCCTAAACGGTTTTCCGTGCCTGCGAGCAGGCGGCGGATGTTGGCGTGATGCTTGACCACTATGAGCACCGACGCGAGGGCCATGAGCACGAGCGCAATGGCGACGTTGCCGTATTCGTGCAGAGCCAGAGCGATGTTGGGGAAGGCCGCGACAGCGGTGATCGATCCCAAAGAAACATAACGGAAGACGAGCACAAGAATGACGAAGATCGCGGCGGAGAGTAGCACAGCTTTGGGAGCGATCATGAGGAATGCGCCGAGTCCCGTGGCGACGCCTTTGCCTCCGCGAAATTTCAGGGAGATGGGGAAGATGTGGCCGACGACCGCGAAGAGTGCGGCCATAGCTGCGTAGAGGACATAGTCCGGCGAGGAGGCTGGGAGCACCGTGCGCCACGGGATTTGCGAGATCGGGATGCGTTCGAAGATCGGTGGACTGAGAATGATGCCGATCGCTACTGCAGACGATCCTTTGAATGCGTCGAGTAGGAGAGTGGCTACGCCAAGGGCGGGGGATTTGCGGGCCACGTTGGTGGCTCCGATGTTGCCGCTGCCGGTGCGGCGGACGTCTTCGCCGCGGAAGATGCGCACGAGGAGATAGCCGAACGGGATCGAGCCTAGCAGGTAGCTGGCGGCAGCGATTTGGAGGAGTCGAGGCATTTGGCAAAACGTTCGGCTTCGGTTGCTCTTCTCGCCGCGGGGTCGAAACGCCTCCGCAACAGCCGGCGAGACGCCGGCGCTACTTTAGAACGAACTCCGCCAGCTTTGTGTATTTTGATCCTTTCGGGGACAGTTGGCTCTGGTACAGAAAGAAGCTGCGGGGCGTCATGGTACCAAACTCTGGCGTGGGGAGCGCGGCGAGTTTTTCTTTCAGGTGCTGGAAGACGCGGTTCGGACCGTCTTTCTTGCTGCGTCGCGGAGAGCCGGAAGAGCCTGCACTGCGCGCCAGCGTGAGGTGCGGGCTGAAGGCGCGGTCTTCTTTGGAAATTCCGAGCGCGGGCATTTTGTCGTCGATCGCCGCGGCGAGGGCGGCGAGTTGCGGAGTCGCTTCCATGCCAATCCAGAATACGCGTGCAGACTTGGCGGTGGGGAAGAATCCGTAGCCGCGGAAGTGGATTTCGGGTGCGCTCGATTCGATCGTGGATAGCACTTGTTTGATATGTTCGACGGCGGGTTCGGGTTGCTCACCGATGAATTTCAGAGTTACGTGGAGCGATTCGGGTTTGGCCCAGCGCCCGTCGGGAGCGAATCCGCTGACGCCTTCGACGAAGCGGACGATCCGGGCGCGGATGGCGTCGGGGATGTCGAGTGCGAGGAAGAGGCGCATGGGAGCGTGGGTTGCAGCTAACAGCTTCTAGGTTGAGCTTTCAAGGTTTCAAAGTTTCATAGTTTCCAAAACTTGGAAGAACTTTGACACTCCGAAACCTTGAAACCTTGAACTTTTGTTCTTCACATCAACTTCTTCCGCACCATGTCCAGCGCCATGGTGCTGGCGAAGCGGCGGATGCGTTTGCGGTCGCCAGGGAAGTTGCGTTGCACTACCTCTGTTCCTGTGCTGCTGGCCACGGCGTGGAACACCAAGCCCACAGGCTTGTCTGGCGTGCCACCGCCAGGGCCGGCTACGCCAGTGATGCCTACGCCTAACGTCGATTCGCAACGGTAGCGGATGCCTTCGGCGAGGGCTGCCGCGACTTCACGGCTTACCGCACCGTGGCGGTCGATCATTTCCGCGGGGACGCCGGCCAGTTCTGTCTTCAGGGCATTTGAGTACACAACGGCGCCGCCCAGAAAGTAGCGCGAGCTTCCGCCGATCGAGGTGATTCGTTCGGAAAGTAGGCCTCCGGTGCAGGATTCGGCAACGGCTACGGTGGCGTTGCGCATCTGCAGCCAGTAGCCAACGATCTGCTCGAGCGATTCTCCATCGCGCGAGTAGACCGCATCGTCGAGTTCATCTTCGACCACGCCTGCGACCTCATCGACGCGACGCTGGGCGGCGTCTTGGGTGGGCGCGACGCTCTTGAAGTGCAGTTCGATTTCTCCGGCGCCCGCGAGGATGGTGGTCTCGACGTCGGCGTAGCGCTTGTAGATGGGGGCGACGCGCGCGTCGACCGCGGATTCCCCGAGCATGGCGATTTTCAAGGTGCGGACGGCCAGAAATGCTCGAGGAACTTTGGCGTGCAGGCGCTCACGCACTTCGGCTTCGAACAGAGCCTTGAGTTCGTGCGGAGGGCCGGGGAGCAGCACGATGATGTGTTCGCGCCCATCGAATTCGCCGCTGAGCCACTGTCCGGGTGCGGTTCCGTTGGGATTGGGGAGAACGGTCGCGCCGTCGAGAACGTCCGCTTGCTTGGCATTGTTGGGGGACATCTTCCAGCCGCGCTCAGCGAAGCGCTGTTCGAGGCGAGTAAGAATTTCCGGATTACGCTGCACGGTTAGGCCGAGCGCTTCGGCGACAGCTTCGCGAGTGAGGTCGTCCTCGGTGGGGCCAAGACCGCCGATGAAAATCACGATGTCAGAGCGGAACAAGCCGTGCTGCGCGGCGCCTACGAGGTTGCGGAAATTGTCGCCGACGATGCTTTTGAAAATCACGTCGACGCCCAGCCGGTTGAGCTGCTCGGTGAGGTAGAGCGAATTGGTATCCATGCGGAAGGGTGTCAGCATCTCGGACCCCACCGCGATGATTTCAGCGTTCACTGGATAAAAGTCTAAATGAAAACCACAGAGGATGCGGAGGACACGGAGGAGTGGGCGCGGGAAGCGGATTCCTCACTTCGTTCGGAATGACAAGACTAAATTAGTCGGGAATCAGCGGAAGGCCTTGAATGTTCCAGGAGAGATGGTGGACGGCGCCTCCGCCTTGCTGGGCTGTACCGCTGGTAGCCAGGATCACGGAGCGTCCCGGGGCGAACGCGAGTCCGACGAGTCCCTGGCCTGCGACTTCAAGATTCGCCAGGCCGTTAGGCGCGATCTTCACGATGCCACGGGTGCCGGAGAGTGAGGCTGCGACATAGAGATTGCCGTCGACGTCGAAAGCGAGTCCCTGCGGCCGTCCCAGGCCTTTGTAGAAAGTAGTCACGCTTCCGTTGGGATCGATTTTGAAGATGCGGTCGTTGGGTCCGGTCACGAACAGGTTGCCGTGTGGGCCGAACGCGAGGTGGTAGGCAGAGACACTGAGTTCGAGCGTGGCGAAGACGAAGACCTGTTGATCGCGGGAAATCTTGAAGATGGTGCCGTTGCGGTCGCCTACGTAGAGGCTCTGCTCCCGATCGAAGGCGATTCCGGTGGCGACGCCCATGCCCTCCGCGTAGGTCGTCATGGTGCCATTGGGAGCCACGCGATAGACCGCGCCGTCAAAGCGCGACGAGACGTACATCTGTCCCTGGCGGTCGAAGGCGATGGCGGTGGCGTTCATCATCTCTGTCACGAAGGGCTTGACGTTGTAGTTGGTGTCAATCTTGAAGATGGCAACGGGAACTTTCTGCCCGCGCGAACCGGAGAACGTGACGTAGATGTTGCCCTCGGCGTCGACGGCGGGGCTGGTGACGGGGTGAAGATTTTCGGCAATGGGCACGGCGACCTTCACCGTGTGGGGATTGCTGACGTGGCCGTTGGTGGCCACGACAACCGGGCCGGTGGTGGCGCCTTCGGGTACGCGGGCGACGAGAAATCCGTCGGAGCTGACGATGATGGAGCCCTCGAAATCGCCAAATTTTACTTTGGGACGTTGCAGTTCTTGCGGGCGCAGTCCGGAGCCGGTGATGCGAAGTTCGCCTCCGGCAAGCGCGGCAGAGGGCGCCACCATTTCAATCCGCGGTCCGCCATTGACGGTCTTCTTGCCGAGGATGCGGTCGGAAAATCCCATGGTGGTGAACTGAATCGCTAACTGGTTAGTAGCCCAAAGTGCAGCAAGAGATGCATTACGACCAAGGCAAAAATTCCAGCCGCGACGTCATCGAGCACGATTCCCGTGCCCTCGGGAAGTTTCTCCAGTTGGCGCACCGGAGGCGGCTTGATGATATCGAACGCTCTAAAAAGTATAAGACTGGCGAGGAAAGTTTTCCACGCAAGGGGGACGGCGATGAGGGCCACGAGTTGACCTGCGGCCTCGTCGATGACGATGAACTGGGGATCTTTGCCTCCGGTCGCGCGAGCCACGCGGGTGGCAACTGGGATGCCGATTAGGGTGATGAACAGGGTTAGAGCGATGGCAATGGGGGTGCGGAGTCCCGGCTGTAGGACGTGCGCCGCGGCGGCCCAGAGAAGGACTGTTGCGACAGATCCCCAGGTGCCCGGGCCGGGGCGGAGGCGGCCGATGCCGAAGAAGGTGGCGATGAGCGTTTCCCATTGCGGAGCGCGCGGGTTTGCCGACGCCTTGCTGCCATCGGAAAGCGCCGTGTCCGCGGGATCGAGCTTCACGATTCGTCCTCGGCGTCTTCGGGATTGCGGTCGCGGATAGCTTCTTCGGCGTCGGTGACCGGAGAAGAGATCACGTATTGGCCGCTGGCCCATTTGCCGAGGTCGATGAGTCGGCATCGGTCGCTGCAGAAAGGGAAGTCAGGGTCGTCGCTTTTGACGGACTTCTTGCAGATGGGGCAACGGAGTTTGACGGTACGCTTACGCGGCATACGATTCGTATTGTAGTCGGGCGCTTGGTCGAGGGCGACGCGCAGAAAAACAATCGCTATAGAATTTTCGCGACTAAGTCGTAATCATGCGCTTCGGTGATCTGGCAACGGTAAAACTGGCCGGGCTGCGGGTCGATCTCCTCGGGGAAGTCGTTGACGAAGACTTTGCCGTCGATCTCGGGCGCGTGCATTGGCGTGCGGCCTTCCAGCAGCAATTCGGTTTCTTCCGACTCACCTTCAAGCAGCAGATCGTACTTCCCACCGATCAGCGACTTCTTTTTCTTTTTGCTGATCTGGCGCTGGATTCCCATCAAGTGTTTGCGGCGACGCTCGATTTCGCGAGGGGAAATCTTCCTCTCGAGCGCGTAGGCTCCGGCCCCGTCCTGGTCAGAATAGGCGAAGGTGCCCATCCAGTCGAATTGGGCCTCGCGCACGAAGTCACAGAGTTCTTGGAATTCCTTTTCGGTTTCGCCCGGGAAGCCGACGATGAACGAGGTGCGCAGCGTCAGGTCCGGAATGGTGCGGCGCATTTTGTCGATCGAACGGAGGAAGACATCGGCTCCGCCCCCGCGCTTCATCCGCTTCAATACCGAAGCCGACGCGTGCTGCAGCGGTACGTCCATGTAGGAGCAGATGTTTTCGTGCTGGGCGATGACGTCGAGAAGCTTGCCCGTGATCTTGTTGGGATAGGCGTAGAGAAAGCGCACCCAACGGAGATCTTCAATTCCGGCGAGTTTTTCCAGCAGGAGCGCGAGGCCGTCTTTCAGGCCGAAGTCTTCGCCGTAGCAGGTTGTGTCCTGACCGATCAGCGTAATCTCGCGGACGCCGGATTGCGCCAGGCGTTCCGCCTCGGCGACCACGGATTCGAAGCGGCGGGAGCGGAACTGTCCGCGCAACTGGGGAATAATGCAGAATGTACAAGGATGATCGCAGCCCTCTGCAATCTTGATGTACGCCATGTGTTTTGGCGTCGCCAGAATGCGGGGTGTGGCGTCGTCGTAGAGATAGTTGGGTAGATCAGTGATTGCTCCGTCCCAGGATTCGCGCGAGAAGCGGCCTTGCGCGGCACGAGCGTCGCCTTCGGGGCGCGACGGCAGGACGACGAATGGTGAGTTTATCGGTTGCGGCGCAGGCGCTGGATTTAGTCCGGTGGCGGCGAGAATTTTTTCCAACTCGCCCGTGCCCACGACGGCGTCGACTTCGGGAATGTCCTTCTGGATCTGGTCGCGGAATCGTTCGACTAGGCATCCAGCGACGACGAGTTTCTTGGCCTTGCCGCCGGTCTTGTGGGCGGCCATCTCAAGGATGGTGTTGACCGATTCCTGCTGGGCGCTTTCGATGAAGGAGCAAGTGTTGACGACGATGATGTCGGCGTCCTCGGCGCGGCGGGTGAGTTCGGCTCCGGCGCGCGCGATCAGGCCCATCATGACTTCGCTGTCGACGAGGTTCTTGGGACAGCCGAGACTGACGAATCCGACCTTCTGCGGCCGATCGACCTGCAAGGCGGACGACGTCTGCAGCGATCTTTTCTTCCCGACTTCTAACTTTCGATCAGGCTTGAGGTCCGGGGACGTGCTTACGGTGAGGTCTTTTACTGGCATGCAATCTTTCTATTTTAGCAGCCCGCGCAGCGCCATTCAGTATCGCGGCCCGATGATGACGTTTTGCACTGGAAAAGATAGCAGGGCCGATCCAAAACAGCCGGGCTCGTGCTAGGCTATGTCTTACCGCCGTAACAATTTATGAACCACCTCGCAGGAGGCGAAATGTTAGGCAAACGTCTTGGGGTTGCGATCGTGATGGTAGTGACCATGCTGGCGGCGTCGGCGGTAGCGCAGGATGAGAAGAACGAACTGGGCGGCGCAATCGGGCGCACGTTCATCAGCAACCAGGGAATTACGGGTGGGACAGACCCGAAGACCATCATCGCCTTCGGCAACGGCCTGAGTTTCGACGTAGAATACGGCCGCCGGTTTTGGGTCACTCCGATCTACTCGATCTCGGGCGAAGTCGTCCTGATGTACAACAAGGACGAAGATATCAACGGCGGCTCGTATGGGTTCGCGGTTGTGCCCGCGCAGTTGAGCCAACTTTTTGTGACCCCGGCGGTTCGGTTCAACTTGTTTCCGACGACTGCGGTTTCCCCCTGGGTGAGTGTGGGAGGAGGCTTTGGGCACATCAGTCAAAGCTCGCAACTGCTCTATGGCGGGCCCAACCCTGGCACGTCTGGGACATCAGGTGTGTTCGAGGGCGGGCTCGGTCTCGATGTGAAGGTGTGGCGTAAGCTCAGCATCCGCGGAGAAGTTCGCGACTTCTGGTCTGGGGCGGTAGACTTTCCTCTGGCTCCGACGGGCAAGTCGCGCCAGCACAATTTCTTTGTCGGCGGCGGCGCCTTCTGGCGGTTCTAGCGGATTTCTACGACTTGGAATAAGCCGATTCGCCTAGCGGGCGCGCGCGGCGGTTTCTACTTCTTCATACAACTCGGGCAGACGCTTTACATCTTCAGCGGAATTCCCAAAGCGTGCGGACTCGTAGACTTGGGTAAAGCGCGCCACCGGCTCTCGAAGCCGATTATCTTCAATCTTCTTCACAAATTCCTGGGCAGTTTGCGCGGCGGGTTTTTCCAAGCCGCGGCGAGCCACCGTGCGCACCATACGCTGATACCACATGGCGGCCGCCTGTTCCGGGGAGCGTTCGGGATGGGCTTGCAGCCATTTTTCGTGAAGCCAGCGCGCGATGCGGCCCAGGTTTCCCAGCAGCAAGAGAGCGAGGACGACTCCGGTTCCGAGGATGGCCCAGCGGCCGGGCGAATGTTGCACGCGGTCCTGACTGCGCCGCGCCCACTTTAGCATGGAGGCATAGTGCAGCCGAGCCCATTTGCGCGCGCTCTCCCATGCACCTCGAGTGCCGCTGAAGGCAGCTTGACCCAGCGAGTACTGGTGCGAAGTGTCGTAGCTGACTACCCAATCGCGCCAGAAGGAAGCCATGGCATCGATGTAGAGCGCGAGACGGTTCCAGCCTTGTGGCGTCCCACCGTTCCCTGCAGGAGTGGGATCGAAGGTTTCCCAACCATACCCCGGAAAGTATGCTTCCACCCAGGCGTGTGCGTCTTTGGCGCGAACGACGTAGTTTCCTGTGAGGTCGTTGAACTCGTCGGAGCGGAATCCAGTAACCACTCGCGAAGGAATGCCGATGGTACGCAACATAACGGCCATGGCGGATGCGAAGTACTCGCAATGTCCCTGCTTGCGCTCGAACAGAAAATTGGCGATGGGGTCTTTTACCGGAGTCTGCGGCAACTGCAACGTATAGCCGAACCGCGTCCGGAGATGGTTCTCAATGGCGGCCGCTTTGTCGAAATCGTTGCTGGCTGATTTTGTGATCTGAGCGGCCAACTGAGGAACGCGCAGGTCAAGGGGCGGCAGACGCAGATATTGCCCAGCGATGGGCAGAGGGTAATCGCGTCCTGCGGTCCGCAACTCCGCCGGCGAGGCGGTAGCAGTGTCGGAGTCGGCCTCGTAGCGGCTGATGGAATGCTGCGAATCGAAGTTGTAGACCGCTCCGCCGGCATCGGTGGCCAGCATCCGGTAGTTGCCACTCACGCTGCGGGCCCAGGGTGCCAGAAAAAAGACATTGGTGCCGATCGGTTCCATCAGCACGCGGTAGTGGATGACGTGCTCGCGGGCCAGAATCGGTTTCGCGAACGAACGCATGAATACGCTGGCTCGTGGCACCTTGAAGCTATTGTCGGCTTGGTGCTGCAAGATGAACTGCTCGCGAGGGCTGGACCACGTTCGGCCGTCGAAATTCGCGAGCGTTACACCGCGCCAGTGCAGATCGGAGCGGCCAACCGTGTCGCCGTCGATCTGGATGTGCATGACGACCGCGCCCGACTGCTGAATCTGCCCGATCTGGCCCAACTGGACGTGATCGCTGAAGCCGGACGAGAGATCGGTACCGAACGAGTAGCCGCCCATGTATCCGGCAGACATACGGGGCATCAGGAAAAAGACGACCGCGCCCCCGATGAGGATCATCAACATCAGGGCCGGCGCGACGCGGGCTAATGCGAAGGCAAAGTGGCGATGTTCCTGGGGATCGTTGGAATGCCTGGCCTGAATGTTGGCGGCTTTCCCGGACCGACGCATTTCCATGAGCACAAACGTTCCCACGGCCATCATCATGAAAACAGCGAAAGAGAACAGGAAGATGCTGTCGACTGTGAGCACGGCCGAGGCCAGCACCATCAGGAAAGCTAGGATGGCCAGCGTGACATGATCGCGCTCGCGGCGCAACGAGAACATCCGCACCACGACGCCGAATAGGGCGAGATGCACCGTGGCTGGCAGAAAGCCGCGCGAAAGAATGAAGTAGTCGGCCGCGAAGAAGACGAAGTAGGCGATCGAGAGCGGAGTGGTCCAGGCTTCGGAGATCACGAACCGTTGGCGCTTCGCCAACTGATATCCGCGGACTGCCAGCGCCACCCCGACGAGAATCATTGAAGGTAGGTCGAGCCCACCGGTGCTGGCGAGCGTGGCAAAGCCCGTCAGCACAAGCAGATAAAGAGCAAGTTCGAAGTAGTGGTCGATCGCCCGGTTCAGTGGGATTACGCCGGATTGTGCGGACTGGGGCGCCATGTCGCGTGAGTCTGTAGAGTGAGCAGGGGGATGCCGGAGCAGTCCTCTCCTCGTGCTGGGCTGAAGCTTCCGGCCTCGACCTCCATTGTTCGACAACCGTCAGCAGAAGGGAAGGGTTTGGGGAGAAAATCTTGCACCGAAAGTAACGGAGGCAATCGTTTCTTGTGAGAGGAACCCGCAAGGGCACGTTGGATTTGAGCGCAGCTGTCATCGGGCGGTGCAGGCGGTGCAAGCCGCTTCGGTGCGAGTTCGGAAGGTGTGAGGACGGATAAGTGAAAGCGTCTCGCGAGAGGAATCGCCACCACGAGAACCCAACTCGCAATCGAAAGAGCGGGCTTGGTAACCCTCCACCTACAGCTGGCGCGTCGGAGCTCTATCCCAACCAGAATGGTTCGGCCCGGGATTTTGAGCGCAAGCCTGTTTACATCAGCTATCGCACCCAACGGCAAAGCATGGTGTCCGATCTGCAACCGGACCCGGCGCGGGCATCTTACGTCCTGGAGGATGGTGCCTTTGGAGAAGAGACTGTTGGCATACACTGTGTGCGTGAGAATGCCGAGTTTGGCAAGGAGCCAGGATGTGCCAAATGCGGGGCACCATATGGTTATTCGCGATCTCGGTGTTAATGCTGGTTGCTGTGCTCGCATTCACAACCCTAACGGGGTTGGTTCCTTATGGTCCTCCTGCGGAAGTCATCAAGACCTTCTACTCCGCGTGCAACAGCGGCAATTATTCAGTTGCAGAGAGGCTTCTTGTGCCAGAGGCCAATCGGGTGTTGACTCTCCACATTGGTGCCGTGGATGGAGGGCTGCGAGGAATCTGCGATGAGGAAACTAAGCAGGGCCATCTTCAGAGAGTCGAGGTTCTGCAACAGGAAGTCCATGGCGACCTAGCACAGGTTCGCTACATGCTCTACTATGCCGATGGCAGTACGATAGAAGAAAGTCAGGGGCTAGTTTTGAAACGTTGGGTTTGGAAGATCGCGCCATAGAGGGCGGAGTCGCCTGAAAACCACAAAGCTTTCGCGTACGGCCGTGCCACAGTGGATGAGTGCCTGAGACTGCATTCTCCGGACTGACTCATACCAGAGCCAAAAGTAATCATGGGTTGGATCAGGCACACCCGCTGCGCTTAAGCGGCAGGAACCCCGGCGAGGTCCGTAGCTGCGGTTCAACTCTCATCGACCGCACGAACCAAACGACACGGCGTAAAATGGTTCGACCCAATCTCGCAACGATAGGGGGAGAAATGGCACGCGCCCAAGAGTATGGGAAGAAGCAATCGTCTGTAGAACGAAGATCCTTTGACCGCCTGACCCTTAGCTTGATTGGGATGGGAGTGATCTTCGCCTCACTCGGTCTTGGAGAAGCCGTGTATCGATTTGCATTCCTCGACTTCGATGGAGCAACCGATCGTCTTCCCATCGAGATGTTGTTCGGGTTAGCGTTCGCCTGGGTGACTACGAGTCTGGCTAGAAAGTTCTACCAAAAGCGCAAGGTAACCTCTGAGAGAATCAAGTTTATTCGGGACCGGAACTATAGAATTCGTCATGCTGTTGAAGCGATCAAACTCGTACCATTCCCGACCGATCATCAAGCGATCCGGGTGATTCGGGAAGAGGTGGATCGAATTGAGTGGGCGCTGACCCAGATCGCGCCTCAATAGGTGTGGCGGATGGGGTCGCGAAAATTAGGGTGCTAGGACACGACTCTAAGACCGGGTGCTCTGGGGCCGTGCGCCGGCCCCGAAAACGGAATGACCTCCTTATCATTCCTCCAACCTTCCGGTAAATCCCCATTATCGGGCCGCAAGTGCCTCCAATAGTTTGGTCGCAGGGAGGCAATCAGCTCCCGGCGGTTCTTGGTTACGAGCGGCTTGCCCACATGAATCTTGCCGATCTTTTGCAGAATTCTTTCCTGCGCTATTCCTGCGAACATCATGAGCGGCCAAGTGAAGTTAGGTCCGTTGAGTTTGCGCAGGCGGTAAAGCCACATAAACAATGCTCCAGTGCGCCAGGCTAATGGGCCCCACCAGCTGTACTCCCCGGGGCGCAGGTTGTGCTTCCAGCACTTCATCATGAGTTGCCACTGCAACGGAGTGAGCTGGCGGGTCTGGGTTACACCGGTTTGATGCTCCATACGGGTGTCGTGGAGAGGCGTGAAGATGGACGGTACTAAAAACGCAAACAGTTCACGGCGCTCCATTTCGTATACGAGATCGAGCGTGTCCCGGAGGTCCTGATCGGTTTCACCCGGGTTGCCGACCATGAGAGTCATCATGGGGAACCAGTTGTTGTGGTTGGCAACGCGGAGGCCTTCGAGGACGACGCTGGGCCAATCGTCAATCGAAAATGGAACGGCCTTGCTGGGCATGATCTGCCGAGCCATGCGCACCGAGCCGGTTTCGAGTCCGACCAACGGAACCAGCGCCTTCTTCTGCGGGTGGGTGCTGAGACGCGGAAGATGAATCGGACTCTTGGGGAGCAGTTTCTCGGAGAGTTGCCGGATCAAAATCGGGTCTACGACAAAAGGCGCCATGGTGCAGTGACTGAGCAGATGTTGTTCCACGCCCGGCGTGTCGACGATTTCGGTGTAGAGGTCCACGAGCGCTTCGCGGTTAGGAAAGAAGAACGGTGTGCCGGTGTGGACTTGGCCCCAGATGAACATGTCCTCGGTGGCAAGGGAGATCAGTTGGTTGCCCTGCCGCACGTTGGCACGAACTGCGTCCATGATTCGCACTTTTGGCATATCAATTTGTGGGTTCAAGTCGGGTACACAAAACTGGCACCGGCGACCGCACCCGGTGGTCATCTCCACAACTCCGAAGGTCGTCCGCTTATCGGGGAACAGGATGGCATCGCGCGACCTAGGATGTGCCAGGTCGATTTCCCGTGGCAGTGCTTCGCCCGCGATCGCCGTGCGGAACAGTGCCAGAGTATCGGCGGACTCGCTGCGGCCCTCTGCGACGCAGTCAATGCCCAGCTCTTCGAAAGCGTGTGTTTGCCGAATCTGCCAACCGCCCGAACCGCCAACGATCACTTTAAACTTCTTGCGGTACGGGTTGGAATTGATCTTGTCGAACATCACGCGCGTGTAAATCGAATTGAGCGGTTCCTTTGACGACCCGTAAATGGATGTGTACACACCGGCGGCAAAGGTGACGCCTAGGGGATTGTGTGTGGAAACGGCTACGATGCGCGTCTTCGGTCCAATGAAATTGTCCAGGTCCTCAGGAAAGCACGCCACCACCTCGTCGACGCTATATTCACGCAGGATGGACTTCTCGAGCACGCGCAGACCGGCCGGCATATATCGCGCGGAGCCGTCGTCGTTGCGCTCTACCTCGCGCCATTTTGGATACTTCTTGTTGAGAACAACCTCCAGCCATTGGGGTATCGAGGCTAAAGCCATCTGGATGAAGAAACCGGCGTGATCAATCGATTCGGTCAACGGGGCCGTCAAAACGATCAGCCTGCCGCCGTTGGCCGGTGCGTGACGTGCTAAACCAACGCCGTTTTCAAAAGGTGTATTTTGACGGATGTCGTCCCTTTCGGTGGGTGGTTGCACAAAACGATTCCTCCGGCTGTTCAGGGCAGCGTTGCGGACTAAATCTGCGTTGGCACGGAAATTATACCTTCCAGTCCGTTTCGCGTGGAACGCCTCAGATACAACCCTTGCCAAGGTAGTTGTTGCCTTATCGTCGCTAGGCTTGATCGGAAACGCCTCGGGCAAGAACTCTGACAACGAAGAGGAACTCTATCCGAGGCGTTTTCGATAAGCAGACTAGGAGGAAGCCGCTGGCGTTTGCGGCGGACGCGGTGCGCTATGGGATTTGAATGCCAGTTGGCCGCCGAGTCGAGGGGTGGGAGAGCAGCAGCGAACGAGAAAAGCTGCATGGCGATGATTGACAGGGTCGAGCGTGGCTGCAAGAAGGCGCGCGGACGGTGGCGGGAGGGCGTGTCGGCAAGGAGTGAGCATACGGATGCGTCGGCGTCGCAACACCTGCATGGGCCCGCCGAAGGCAGGCTTGGCATAGACCACCCAATCGTGACGATGGAGACGACGAAGTAGTTTTGCAAACTGCTTGTGATCGGCGAGCGCAGCAGCTGGGCCGGCACACCGTAGCTTCTTGCGGCGATAGAGCTGTTTCAGGTCGGAGAGGAACTTGCCGCGAAAGTCACATGCACTCTGGCGAAGGGAGGGTGCGGGCGCAAGACTTGCCTGAGCGAAGTCCAAGGATGCGCCCGCGACGACCGTTGGGGCGCCGGGCTACACAGGGACCAACATTTGCGGAATGCTAGAATGGGTCAGGTCAGGCATCGGTCTTACGCGACGTACTCCCGCCAACCCCGCCAGGTCCGGAAGGAAGCAACGGTAACGGGCTCTTGCGTGTGCAGTGAGTTCCCGGTGCCTGGCTATTATTTTTTTTGCACAGAGTAGTTCCTACCCTCCTGGTTACCAAGATTTACAACTCCTTTACGACTCTTTGCGCAAGAAACGTCTTCTGGGGCATCAAGTAGAGGTAGGCCGGGCTAAATCCTCGGCCGTCGAGAGGAGAACAATGAATCGTCGCAGTATCGGTCCAAAAGTCGCTCCCCATATCACCATCCGCGTATCGGGTCAGTTATTTCAGGGACACCTGCCGTATCTGGAGCACTTGGTTCAGTCGGCTGCGGAGTGCCAATTGTGGCCTCTCCTGAATCTCGAGCACCTCGAGGAGTTGGACCGGGCGGCGCTCTCTTATCTGATCGACGGGGAAAATCGCGACTTCGGGATCGCGGCTTGCCCGGGCTTCATCCGGGAGTGGATGGAGCATGAGGATGGCCGGGCTGCGGCCTGAGTGCGGCCGATCCAAGATCCAGATAGCCCAGGCGGTTGTCGCCACTTAGGCTCGATAGGGTTAGACATTCTGCTCCCAATTGTTGAGAATACTCAGTTTCATATTGGGAGCCCCATTGACCAAAGCGATCCGCGCCAAAATCAGCGCGCTCGGCACCTATTTGCCGCCGCGAGTTCTTACCAACGCCGACCTGGAAAAGATGGTCGACACCACCAATGAATGGATCATGGAGCGCGTGGGGATCCGCGAGCGCCATATTGTCGAGAAGGGTGTGGCCGCTAGCGATCTGGCGGTCGCGGCCGTGAAGAGTTTGCTCGAGTCGCACCCCTTCGATCTGCAGGAAGTGGATCTGATTGTGGTGGGAACGGTGACGCCTGACATGATGTATCCGTCGACGGCGTGCCTGGTGCAGCATAAGTTGGGGATTGAGAATACCTGGGGCTTCGATGTGTCCGCTGGATGCTCGGGATTCTTGTATGCATTGAACACCGGAGTGAAGTTCGTGGAGTCGGGGCAGTACAAGAAAGTTCTCGTGATCGGGTCGGATGTGAATTCGTCCATGACTGACTACACCGACCGCGCGGTGTGCATTATTTTTGGCGACGGGGCGGGCGCGGTTTTACTGGAGCCATCGGAGAATGGGGAAGAGGGCATCATCGATCACGTCGCCCAGATCGAGGGCGCGGGCGGACAGTATTTGTTCATGCCGGGAGGGGGAAGTCTGAACCCTGCGACGCACGAAACTGTTGACCAGAAGATGCATTTTATTCATCAGGATGGAAAGAATGTCTTCAAGTATGCGGTGAAGAAGATGGCAGAGATGACGGAGCGCATCCTGGAAAAGAACCAGCTGACCGGAAAAGATGTGGACTGCTTCATAGCGCATCAGGCGAACCGGCGTATTATCACGGCGACTGCTGACCGGCTGGGGATGCCGCTGGAGAAAGTCATCATCAACATTGATCGTTACGGAAATACTACGGCGGGGACGATTCCGATCGCTATGAAGACGGCGCTCGAAGAAGGACGATTGAAAAAAGGTGACCGCGTGTTGGTCGCGACCGTGGGTGCCGGGTTCACTTCTGGGGCGACGTTGCTGCGGTGGGCGTTCTAGCAGCTGCCGGTTGTCATCCTGAGCGAAGCGAAGGATCGCTCTAATTGCGGGCGTCGGCAAATTGCAATAGATCCCTTCGACAGGCTCAGGGCAGGTCCTTCGCTGTGCTCAGGATGAGAAGTTGTGGGGTCGTTAGACATTCTTCCGCTAATCCTTCAAAATACTTGAGCCTTCATCCACAGGAGTTCTTGTTGACGAAACCGATTCGCGCCAAAATCAGCGCCCTCGGCACATACGTGCCGCCACGCCTGCTTACCAACGCCGACCTGGAGAAAATGGTTGACACCAACAACGAGTGGATCATGGCGCGCGTGGGCATCCGCGAGCGTCATATCGCGGAGAAGGGCGTGGCGACGAGTGATCTCGCGGTCGAAGCCGCCAAGAAGGCGCTGGCGCAGAGGGGACTGGCTCCCACCGACATTGACGTGATTATTGTGGGCACCGTGACGCCCGACATGTTCTTTCCTTCGACCGCTTGTCTAGTGCAGGACAAACTGGGCGCGAAGGGGGCGTGGGGATTCGACCTTTCCGCGGCCTGCTCGGCCTTTTTGTACTCGGTGCAGGTGGGAGCGCAGTTCATAGGTAGCGGATCACACAAGCGAATTCTAGTGATTGGCGCGGATGTGATGTCGTCAATCATAGATTACGCAGATCGCGCCACATGTGTGATCTTTGGCGATGGCGCGGGCGCGGCGATTCTGGAGCCCGCGGAAGACGAGTCCGTCGGACTGATCGACTACATTCACGAAGTGGACGGTTCGGGTTCGCAGTTTCTCTACATGCCAGGCGGCGGCAGCCTGAACCCGACGAGCAAAGATACGATCGCGAAGAGAATGCACTACGTCCATCAGGACGGCCAGCAGGTCTTCAAGTTCGCGGTTCGCAAGCAGACTGAGCTGTGCCAGAAATTGCTAGAGCGAAACGGGCTGAAGGGTTCCGACATTGATGCGTTTATTCCGCATCAGGCGAACTTGCGGATCATCAATGCCACCGCCGACCGGCTGGGCCTGCGACCAGAGGCGATCGTGGTCAACATTGAGCGCTACGGCAACACCACGGCCGGAACAATTCCACTGGCGATGAATACAGCGATCGAACAGGGCAAGCTGAGGAAGGGAAGTCTCGTCATGATGGCGTCGGTGGGCGCCGGATTTACCGTGGGAGCGACGCTCCTGCGGTGGGCATTCTAAAGAGGACTTCAGACCTCGGACGTCTGACTTCGGGACTCCGCTTCGGACCTGGAATTCGAGGAACTACATGGCAAGTCCTGATCATGAAGGGCCGAGGTCCAACGCCTGAAAGTCTTGCTTCGAGGTCTATGACGTTCGTAACCTCTCCTCTGTGCATTTCCGTGGCTTGACTGCGGCCGTCGCTGCTATCGTTTTGGAACGCTCGCCCCACGTAGGGATGCCGCGAGCGTGTAAGGGCTATGAAGCGCACGACAATCCTCTGCTGTCTTCTCCTGACTGTGGGCGCGATGAGAATGGCCGCCCAGCAGGCCGATCCACGCGAGAGCAAGCTGCTGGTTCTCGAACGCCTGTGGAATGAAGCGCAGGTGAACCGGGATTCGTCGGCCCTTGAGGCGCTGGTATCAAGCCGGTTTGTGAACACCGAGTGGGACGGCGAACTCAGCGACAAGCAGCGATTTCTGGCCGATATCAAAGATCCGCGCTTTAAACCGACGGCGCTCAATATCCAAGATGTCAAAATGAATTTCTTTGGCGACACCGCGGTGGTTACCGGCGTCTATCATACGCAGGGTTCCTACCAAGGGAAGCCGTATGACCACGTCGGGCGCTTCACGGACACCTGGGTCATGGACGGAAGCAAGTGGCAGTGCGTCGCCAGCCACACCAGCCTGCTCAAGAAATAGTTCCGGTACGCCTTCAACACAGCATGTGTGAGTGAGCCCAGTCTGCCTTGAACTGTGTCCAGGGTCATAGGCCCATAAAATCTTTTTATGCGGGAAATCCGCGTCCCGCGCGGGTTGCGGTGATCTAATCAGGCGCGGGATTGTCTTCCAATCTCGCGAAGGGATCCTCCGCATGGATGCTGCTTCTCCACCTCGCGCCTGGAAGGTGCTGCTCGCCTTCGCCGTTATCTATTTCGTCTGGGGCTCGACGTTTCTGGCGATCCGGGTGGGAGTGCGCGAGGTTCCGCCGTTTCTGTTGGCTGGAATGCGGTTCCTCGTGGCCGGACTCATTCTGTATTGCTGGATGCGCGCCCGGGGCACGGCCTCTCCGACTGCGCGTGAGTGGAGTGCGGCGTCGATTCTCGCTGTGCTGATTTTTGTTTTTGACTACGGGTTGCTGTTCTGGGCGGAACGGCGAGTTCCGTCGGGCATCGCGGCGGTCATGATGGCGACAATCCCAGTGTTCATGGCGCTGGCGGAGATTGTTGTCCTACGCACACAGCGTCTGACATTGCGACTGGGGCTTGCGCTGCTTGTGGGGATAGGCGGCGTTGCAGTTCTCGTGGGACACTCCATGAGCCTGGGCGAGGCCCCGGTCGATACCGCAGGAGCCTGCGCGTTGATCTTCGCGGCGATTAGTTGGTCGGTGGCTGCGTCCTTAAGTCGTAAACTGCCGCTGCCCGCGGCCAAAGCCATGAGTTCTGGGGCGCAGATGCTCGCAGGGGGCGTGTTCCTCACGTTGACTGCGGCGGTGCTGGGAGAGTTTCGCGGCTTTCATGTACAGGCAGTATCGCGCGGGGCATGGCTCGCGTTGGCTTATTTGATCGTGGCCGGATCAATCGTGGGCTTCACGGCGTATGTTTGGCTGATTCACCACGAATCGCCGACGAAGGTTGGCACGTATGCGTACGTAAATCCGGTGGTCGCGGTGCTCGTAGGATATTTCCTGGGCGGGGAAGTGATCGGCCCGCGCACGATTGTGGGGACACTGCTGATTCTGGTGAGCGTGGTGATGATTACAACGACTCCGAAGAAGACGGCGTCGCGACTCCCGGTGAGCGAACAGGATGTGTCTGAGGCGTCTGAAGTCTGACTCCGCCCGTCGATATCCTTTCCGGCGACATCCAGAACAACGCGAACCTTCGCGATAACGGTGTAGGAGTGAGAGACGGTTGCGATTACGGGTGCGTCATCTTCTCCGGCTTCACCAGTTCGTCGAATTCTTCGCCCGTAAGATAGCCCAGCTTCAGCGCCGCTTCGCGCAGGCTGGAATGCTCGACGTGGGCGGTATGTGCGATTTGAGCGGCCTTATCGTATCCGACCTTCGGCGCCAGCGCGGTTACCAGCATCAGGGAGTTCTTCACGTACCAATCTACCTTAGCGCGGTCTACTTCGATGCCTTTGAGCATGTACTCGACGTAGCCATGGCAAGCGTCGGTGATGAGCGTGACCGAGTGCAGAAAGTTGTAGATGATCACCGGCTTGTAGACGTTGAGTTCGAAGTTGCCTTGCGATCCGGCGAATCCGACTGCGGCGGTTGCGCCGTGAACTTGAACGCAAACCATGGTCATGGCCTCGCACTGTGTGGGATTCACCTTGCCGGGCATGATCGACGATCCTGGTTCGTTTTCGGGGATCGAAAGTTCGCCGAGTCCACAGCGCGGGCCGGATGCCAGCCAGCGGATATCGTTGGAAATCTTCATCAGCGAAGCGGCGAGGGTTTCCATCGCGCCCTGAGCGAATACGATTTCATCGTGCGCCGAGAGCGCCGCGAATTTGTTGCCGTGGGAGCGAAAGGGAAGTCCGGTGAGTTCTGCGATTTTCTTGGCTGCGCGTTCGGCGAATTCGGGATGCGTATTGAGGCCGGTTCCGACCGCGGTTCCACCAATCGCCAGATCGTAGAGCCCATCCAGCACTTGCTCCAGCCGATGAATGTCGCGTTCGAGCAGGCTGGCCCAGCCGCCGAATTCCTGTCCGACGGTTAAGGGCACCGCATCCTGCAGGTGAGTGCGGCCGATCTTGACGATGCTGTCGAACTCCTTCGCTTTGGCTGCGATGGCCTGGTGCACGGTCTTGATGGCCGGAATCAGGGCATTCTTCACACGATCGGCGGCCGCAATGTGCATCGCTGCCGGAAACGTATCGTTGGAGGACTGCGACATGTTGACGTGATCGTTGGGATGGACCGGCTTTTTCGATCCCATTACGCCACCGGCCATTTCGATGGCGCGGTTCGAGATCACTTCGTTGACGTTCATGTTGGTCTGCGTGCCGCTGCCGGTCTGCCAGATGCGCAGGGGGAACTGGTCGTTGAGCTTGCCGGCGATGACTTCGTCGGCGGCTTGCACGATCAGTCTCGCTATGTCCGCAGGAAGCTTGCCCAGATCCTGATTCACCAGCGCGCAGGCCTTCTTGAGGATGCCGAAGGCGCGGATCAGTTCGGGGGGCATCGTGTCGTGGCCAATGTTGAAGTGCAACAGCGAGCGCTGGGTCTGCGCCCCCCAGTAGACGTTCGCTGGAACTTCGATCTTCCCCATGCTGTCGGACTCGATGCGGGTCTTGTCTTGGTTTGCGGCCGCTGCTTCGGTAAGAGTGGACATGAGGGCTCCTCTATCGCGGGCCGGAGCATCATTCGCTTGGCCCGCGACGGCTATGAGAACCGACTATTATACGGCGGCATGCTACGCAAGATCCTGCGGTGCCGCCGGTCTGCTTCCCACCCTTAGCGAAAAGGCCGCGAACGCTGGGGCACACACCTTAGTCTTGTATCGCGACACAGCGTTGCTGGCGTAGAATCCTCAGACCCGACATTCGAGGGGGACGCATGAAGTTGATCACATTGCACGACCACCTGAATCCGTCGCAGGAGGTTTTGGTGGACGCCGATTCGATCACCTCGGTAGTGCCGTTTGGTTCCGGTTCGGCAATCCAATGTGGCGCGGGGCTCGTCGGTGTTCATGAGACTCCTCAGGAGGTCGAGGAAGCAATCCAGAACGCCTGAGATTGTCTGTCGTGATTCTCGACCCTCTCTCATAATCTCCGCATGCTAGAATCATCGGTTTCTGAGTTGCGCTCGAACCCCCGTTTGCCTCGACCGACTCTGCACTGAGGCCCATGCCAGAATTTCTCGCTGCCGTAGAACTCGATACCCTCGCCAAGACTAAGGCCAAGGCTCATCCCGAGATGAACACCGACGTTCTGGTGATCGGAGCCGGGCCGACGGGGCTGGCTTGTGCGATCGAGGCGCAGAAGGTCGGGCTGAAGGTCGTCGTCCTCGACAAGGGATGCCTGGTGAATTCGCTGTTCCACTATCCCGCGAACATGTCGTTTTTCACCACGCCGGAACTTCTTGAGATCGGCGACATTCCGTTCACCACGGCGCAGCAGAAGCCTACGCGGGAAGAGGCGCTCGAGTACTACCGCAAGGTGGCGGAGCACTACCATCTCGACGTTCGGCAGTACGAGTGGGTCAAGACGGTGATGGGCGAAGACCGGAACTTCAGCATCACCGCGACCGATCGCGCCGGACGGCCCCATGATTACAAGACGAAGAAGGTCATCGTTTCGACGGGCTATTACGACCTGGCGAATCAGCTCAGCATCCCGGGCGAGGACCTGCCTAAGGTATCGCACTATTACGGCGAGCCGCACCCTTATTACGACGCCGATGTGCTGGTGATAGGCGGCAAGAATTCGGCAGCGATTGCCGCTCTCGATTTATGGCGTCACGGAGCCCGCGTCACGCTGGTGCATCGCGACGCGCAGCTGCACCACCACGTGAAGTACTGGATCAAGCCCGACATTGAGAACCGCATTAAGAACGGAGAGATCGAGGCGCACTTCAATAGTTCGGTGCAGGAGATTGGCATCGATCATGTCGTGATCAACACGCCGCGCGGGCCAATGCGACTGAAGAACGACTTCGTGCTGGCGTTGATTGGCTACCATCCTGACTACGATTTTCTGCGCAGTATGGGGATCGAATTATCCGAGCAGCAGTGCCGTCCGGTATGCGATCCGATCTCTCTTGAAAGCAACGTCAGGGGAATCTACGTGGCGGGTGTGATCGTCGCGGGATCGCGCACCAACGAGATATTCATCGAAAACGGCCGCTTCCACGGCAAGCAGATCGCCGACGACCTGAAGCGCAAGCTACGGCCGTAGCGCGGTTCCCTCCCAGTCCTGTAGCCTGCAGTAGCCCCAACCTGTAGATCAGGCACTCACCGATGGATCCTCAACCGGAGCGCGTCGCATCTTCGATTACAGTCGCGTCCTATGTGCGGCTGCTGCGCGGGAATAGAAATTTCCGGCGGCTCTGGATGGCGCAGATCGTCAGTGAGATCGGCGACTGGTTTTACACGCTGTCGATTTATACCCTCCTGTTGCAACTGACCGGGCACGCGGGCTCGGTGGCGCTGGCCCTGATGCTGCAGGTCCTGCCGCAGACTTTTGCAGGTCCGACGGCGGGCGTGGTGAACGACCGTCTGAAGCGGAAGCACGTGATGATCGCCGCCGACCTCATACGATTCGTGGTCGTACTTGCCATGCTGTTCGTGCGTTCGCGCACCATGGTGTGGCTGGTCTATCCCCTGCTGCTGGCGGAAACCACTATGGCTGCGTTTTTCGAGCCGGCGCGCAGTTCGGTGATTCCCAACATTGCTCCCGAGGGAGAGGTCCTGGTCGCCAACACTCTGTCTTCGGCGACCTGGTCGGTGAATTTGCTGATTGGGGCGGCGGTCGGTGGAGTCGTAGCAGCGTTCTTCGGCCGCGATACGGTCTTTGTATTGAACGCACTTTCGTTTCTCACGTCGGCGTTACTGATCGGCGGAATGCGATTCGCTGAGCCGCACGCGGAGGCTGCGGCTCCCTTGCGGCCCCGCGATCTCGTCGACTTCTCTCCAGTGCTGGAGGGGATTCGCTACATCCGCAGCCATCCGACTTTGTTGCCGGCGGTCTTCGCGAAAGCCGGAGAACTCATGGTCGGCCCCAGTTGGGTGATCTTTACGGTGATGGGAGCCCGTGAGTTTGCCGTGCACGGCCACGGCATCGAGGCCGCCGGCGGAGCTATGCTCGGCATGAGCATCCTGCTTGGGGGGCGTGGCCTGGGAGCTATGGTGGGCCCTCTGGTGGCAGCGCGTTGGGCGGGAGAGAGCGACCATCGTCTGCGCCTTGGAATTCTGTTCGGCTATCTCACCATCGCGGGCGGCTACGGAGTTTTGGGCGCGAGCCGCAGCGTGTGGATGGCAGCGGTCTGTGCCATGCTCGCGCACATGGGAGGCTCGACCGTATGGGTCTTCTCGACCACGCTGCTGCAGCTTCATACCGAAGACCGCTTCCGTGGGCGCGTGTTTGCCGCGGATCTTGGCCTGGGCAGTCTGACGTTCGCTGTGACCGCGTACTTGGCGGGCCGGTTTCTGGATGCAGGAATCTCCGCAAGAACGGTGGCAACCGGTACCGGCCTGCTGATGCTGATTCCGGCCGTGATCCTGGCATGGGCACTTCATGCCAGCCGCTTGAGCCAGACTCGCACGGTTTCGTGATTGCCCTCTGTGATGTTTTCCCCTACACTTTGCTCGGGGCGTGGGAGAGTTTTGCCTTGCTGATGTCGTTTTCGCTGCCATCACCATGCAGTCGTTTGACTTCCAAATCGTCGTGAACTGTCCCCTCGACGCTGTTTTCTCCGTTTATACCGATGTAGATCGGTGGCGCAACCGCAATGTGTTCGGCGAAATTCGCTGGGTGCGCGGGAAGCCCTGGGAAGAGGGAAGCCGGTTGCGCATCGAGACCCTCAAGCCGATCCGTGCCAATGTCGATCAAGTCGTGCAGCATTTTGCTCCCAAAGAGAGTGTGTCTTATCTCAGCCACGTCTTTGGAATGACATCCGAGACCCGAGTGATCTTCACGCCCGTTGCCGATGATCGGACGGCGATTAACGTCGTGATGAATCTTGTCGGCACGCCTTCCCGCGCGCTGGGGTTTGCATTGGCGCCCGCGATCACGAAGGCTACACAAGGATTTTTCGAGGAAATGCGGAAAGATTGCGAAACTGCGCCCAGGATTGCGGCTGAATCGTAATTTGCGATCTTGCAGCGGCGAATTCTTCGTTTGCGCTCCTCCCAGTCCTGTCCTAAACCGCGTGTATCATGTTTTCGACCAGCGCCTGATTCGTCTGGTCCACGCCGCTTCCATGCAGTCGTCTGAGATCCGCGTCGTAGTAACTCGTCCTCTAAGCGCCGTATTCGCGGTCTATACTCAGCCTGACACGTGGCAGTGGTGCTCCTACATTCGCGAGATTCGCTGGGTGGGGCGGCCTTGGGAAGAAGCGAGCCGTTTGCAAATCGAAATAGAGGGTCCCGTTCGAACGGTGGATCAGGTGCTGATGCACTTCGAGCCAAGCCGCCGTGTGGACTTCCTCAGCCACTTCGGAGGCATCACGCTTGAGACCAGGGTGACCTTCCAGGCTTTATCCGATTTCGATACCGAGATACGCGTGCAGTTGGAGTTCGTGGGAGTTTTTTCACGCGTCGCCGGTTTTGCCATTGAGAGTGCCATCGCGCAAAGCACCAGGCAGTTCTTTGAAGACCTCAAGCAGGCTTGCGAACGAACACCCTTGGCTTAACCGGCGCTCAACCTGTCGATCTTGGCTGCCATGATGAAATCGCTTTCACTCAGGCCGTCAATCTTGTGCGTCCATAGTGTAATCTCGGCCTTCCCCCATGCCAGCAGGATGTCGGGATGATGCCCCTGTTCTTCGGCCAGCGAGCCCACGCGATTCACGAAGTCCAGCGCCTGCCGGAAGTCAGGAAACTTGAATTCACGGTGAATATGATGGTCCTTTTCCACGGTCCAGCGGGGGACGAGAGCGTGCAACTTCTGCAGTTCGCTACCGTTGAGTGGCGGAACGCCGCCGCGACATGGCACGCATTGTTTGTCGGCAAGTTGTTCGGTCATAGAGTCCCTCAACAATCAAACAACCGGTGCAGGCAGCGCTGCTGATGGCGCGGAGGATGGTCTTCTGAAGTATTTCTTCAGCCACAGCAGGTAGCCGAAGAAGAACACCATCGAGAGCAGGCTCCACCACAGCAGGACGTGCCCGCGAAGCATTGAACTTGAGTTCATCATCTGTAACTGTGCGTCCGACATCCCCAGTTTCGAGTAGGCCGTCATCATGTCGGCCCGGGCATACGTGAGCGCCATCGAGAACAGGCGGACGGCCAGTGTACAGATCGCGATCCACCACGCGGCAGCCTGCAGACGGAACAGTGCGATGGCGAGATAGATGTCGAGCGCAGCCATTGCAAGAAAGCACGCTGCGCCCGCAACCCCAGTCAGATATCGTCCGAAGAAAGGAAACAGCGGTGTCGTAACACCTGTCACGAGCAGGTATACCGCGCCGGTGAAGAGCACGACGCTAGCGAAGAGTACGGGCAAGGGCGTTCGATCGGTCCAGCGCTCGACGGGGTCGCGATGGCGGCAAGTTTCGGCGACATCTTTGCGGCTGTAGAAAATGACGAATGCGAGCGGCACCACCACCAGAAAGAACGCCATAAAAATAATCATCAGCGTAAGGATGACGGCCATGACCGCAGTGGACGCTGCCGGCGATGGCGTCTCTGGGCCGCTCTGTTTCATCTGTGCCAGCACAGTCCGCATGGTGACCGGCAGTACTGCGGTCAGCAAGACGGTGACAAGCGCGCCCATGATCAGCCAGTACCACGACGTGACCAGTGTGAGCGCCCTCGCCCAACGCTTCATTTGCACTGATCCGATGCCCAGCGCGAGCAGCGCTGCGGCGATGAAGGCATACGTAGCAACTCCGGAAAGAAACTGGCCGGCTCGCATGGTGCCGCCGGGCGAAAGTCGGGACATAAATGCGCTGAGAGCAACCAGTGGAACCATGAGCGCGGCCAGCAGTCCCAGGATGATCTGAAACACGCCGAAGACCATCAAGAATGTTCCGCGGTCGGTGTACGTGGGAACCTCCGGAGGAGGTGGCGCAGCAGGCACGGAGACCGCTGCCGAGGCGATTGGGTCCGATTGAGGCAGAGACGCGCGCGGCGGCTCGGACAGAGATTCGGGTACGGCTTCGGGCGCTGGTTGGGGATCTGGCGGCAGTTCGTTTTCCACAAAACCTCCCAAGGGCGAAGGCACAATCTTAGCAGCACAGTGCGCGGATGAGGGACCAAGCCGAGCGGTTGGTTTGATCTATTTCGCGTGCGCCAATCGTTGCCGCAGGTTTTCCACGATCAGGCCAACGAACGCGTATGTCGCTGCGTTCGCCAGGAAGGTCCACTCCATACGAATTGGGAAGGAACTGATCAATGCAATCGGGCAAGTGATTCGGACCAGCATCATGATGGGGTCGTTGAAGGTCAAGGCCGGAGGCGTTGAAGCGAAGGCATAAACTGCCCAACCGACCGCTACTAGAAAACCTGCTGTCGCCCACATTGCGATGCGGTATTTCATGCGGGTGCCTCCTGCCGTTCACTACCCAATGGTCTCACCAATGCTGTCTATATTCCAATTAAAACCAGGCGACCAGCTCAATTCCCTCCAGCTCGTGTCGATGCGTAGGCCCTTGCCATTCGTTGTGTACAATGTCTGTCTGCTCCCTCCAGGTCTGGAAAGTCCGGCAACCATGATGCCATTGGAAATCGCCGTAGTCCCGGCGCTTGCAGTGCACGGGCACTGATCCTAGGGTGCCCCGGCGGAAACTTGCGGACGGAAAGGAAATTCGTGGTCGTTCTCGTCATTGGCGGTGCGGGATACATCGGCAGTCATGCGGCACGGGCGCTGAAGCGCGCGGGGCATGAGGTCATCATTTTCGACAATCTCAGCACGGGCTATGAGGTTCTGGCGGCAGGCTTTGAACTGGTCAAGGGCGACGTGCTCGACTCTGCCGCTCTAGCGCGAGTGCTGCCGCGCGCGGGCGCGATCATGCATTTCGCGGCACACGCCTACGTCGGCGAGTCGGTCACGAACCCGAGGAAGTACTTCCGCAACAATGTTGAGGGCGGGCTCTCTCTGCTCAATGCAGCGGTGGACGCGGGAGTGAAGAAGATCATTTTCTCTTCGACGTGCGCGGTGTACGGCGAACCTGCGAAAGTCCCGATCGAGGAGAACATCCCGCGCCAGCCGGTGAATCCCTACGGCGTGACTAAACTTTTCTTCGAGCAGGCGCTGGAGGCGTATGGCCGAGCGTATGGTTTCAAATTCGCGAGCCTGCGTTATTTCAATGCTGCGGGGGCGGATGACAGTGGCGAGATCGGCGAGTTGCACGATCCCGAGACGCACTTGATTCCGCTGGCGCTGCGCGCAGCCGCGGGACTTGGTCCGGAGCTTCACGTGTTTGGCTCGGACTATCCGACGCCGGATGGAACTTGCGTGCGCGACTACATCCACGTAAACGATCTGGCAAGCGTGCACCTGAAGGCGCTGGACCACCTGGCGGCGGGGAAGGAAAGTTTTGCCGTGAACGTCGGCACGGGCACGGGAGCGTCCGTACAGGAAGTGATCAGCGCCGTGGAGGAAGTGACGGGAAAGCCGGTTCCGCACAGGATGGTGCCACGCCGCCCCGGAGATCCTCCGATCTTGGTGGCTAATCCGGCAAAGGCACAGGCGCTGCTGCAATGGAAGGCGACCCGCGGCCTGCGCGACGTGGTGGCGACCGCATGGAATTGGATGGAGCGACAGAGCAAGCAACGTAAAACGTGAACCGCAGAGGACACACAGTACACGCAGAAATTCCTCGAGGTTCCTCTGCGTACTTTGTGTACTTTGTGTCCTCTGGGGTTCGGATGTTTGGTAGTTCCGAGGAAAATCATGGGAAACGATCTGGCGGGAAAGAAAGTGGCGTTTCTGGGCGCAGGCAAGATGGGCGGCATCATTCTGCAGGCCCTGTTGAAGAATGGCCTGCTCTCGGCGAAGTCCACTTGCGCGACGGTAGCGCATGAGGAGCGCGCCAAGGCTCTGGCTGCAAAGCTGAAAGTGAAAGTCGGAACCAACAACGTGGAGGCTGCCAAAGGCGCCGACATCATTGTGATCGCCGTGAAGCCGCAGGTGGTCGAAGACGTGGTGCGCGAGATCAGTGGCCACGTCACAGCGAAGCAAGTCATCGTGTCGGTAGCAGCATCGGTGCCGACCTCCATGATCGAAAAGAATCTGCCGCCGAAGGTTCCGGTGATCCGCGCCATGCCCAACACGCCCTGTCAGCAGGGAGCCGGCATGACCGCCATCTGCAAAGGGAAGCACGCCCGCGCGGAAGACGTAGCCATGACATGCCACATGTTTGATGTGGTGGGTCGCACGGTTGTCGTAGACGAGAAACACATGGACGCGGTGACCGCGCTTTCGGCGAGCGGCCCGGCTTACATCTACATCATCCTTGAGTCGCTGGCGGAAGCTGGCGTAAAGGTGGGATTGCCGCGTGACATCGCAACGTTGCTCGCGGCCCAGACTACGCTGGGTGCCGCGCGGGTGGTGCTCGAGACCGGAGATCATCCCGCGTTGCTCAAAGATGCGGTGACCACTCCGGCCGGTTGCACGATCGACGCCATCATGGAACTCGAGGAAGGGAAGCTGCGCGTCACGCTGATCAAAGCCGTCGTGAAAGCGGCGCAGCGTGCCAAAGAACTCGCCTATGGTTAGAAGAGGTGTATAGCTTCAGTCTTGCGGGTTGGAGACGGCAGCCGCATTCACCGATTGTCCTCGATTGAAGCAGCTGGAGCTTTTTCCGGTGGTAACAAATTTGAACGCACCGGACTCGTCGGCGCAAAACGTTTTGATGCCTGCGTCAGACTCAAGCGGCACCGCCGTGATGCGATATTTGGCGGCTGGAGTTCCGTCGCATCCCGTAAGCGCAAAGCGATATCCGCTCCACTCTTCGTTGCCCTGACCGGGATCGTAGACAAAGCCATTCTCTCCCGGCATCGCGCCCGGTTCCGCAGCTATTAGCGTTCCCAATGTGCAGGCGTACCCGCGGTCGGGATGCCGGGCCGCGTAGTTGGTCTCGGCTGTAGCCATGGCGACCACCCGGTTCTGCGCGGCGGTCTCGTTCGACTCATTCTGGTCTTTACGCAATCCCTTGAGGTAGTCGGGGTCGGTAAGCGGAGCGTGTATCGCAGCCGTCACCTCGGTGAGGCGCCAGATCTCCTTTTCTTGCCGCAGTGTGAAGATCAGCCGAGGCACGACGGGGAGCGATTGCAGCTGTCCGTCTTTGTAATAGTGGACGGAGAGTTCAATTTCGTCGTCCTCGCCGAGCAGCGTGTCATGCTCGACAGCGATTTCGTATTTTTCGTGGCCGTTGCTTTGCTCGCTGATCAGAAGATTGGGCCCTGTCTCGAAACTCTCGAAGTGTTCGCCTTGCGCAGTCAGCTGGCGTCCGATGGTGGAGATTTTGAGAATCACGTTTGTTTCCGGGCTGTCGCTCTTGTGAATCAATGCCTGGTGTGCGACCTCGGGTAGGTGCTTCGTAAAGTCGTTTTCACCCTTGCCCAGAAACATTTCCAGTAGTGCCTGTCGGGCGGACTGGGGAGGCGGGGGCGTGCCTGCGGGAGTCTGAGCCAGCAGCGAGATACTGCCAGCTATTGCCACCAAAAATGGAACCAGACGAAACAGGCGCATGCTGTCCTCCCTGAAGGTCCGGGCTTCTGAAGCGTCCAATGCTTAATTCTACAGTTCTATGACTCCGAAAACCGTGTTGAAGTTCCGCTTCCGCTAGATCGCATGAGTATGCAATTCTTGCGCCGTGGCGCGGCAGGCGTTGCGGTTCGTGGTCGACAAGCACAAGGGATATTGAGCAACCGGCTTCATGCTACAGTTTTCACAGGCTGTTCGTATCGGCGTACGGCTACTCTGACAATTCACTAGAAATAAACCTCATGGAACAACGGCTCATCCTATTCAATTTGCTGTTCAAGCTGGGCGTAGCCGCGGCCGTGGCCAGCAGCCTCGTGCGTTCCAAGGAATTCAAAAGTCTCTTGTTTCGCGAAGAGCGAACTTTCCGGCAGAAGCTGTACTTGGTGCTTTGGTTCGGACTGCCGATCATGGTGGGAGTCTGGGCACGAATTTTCTCGAAAAGTTTCCAGGCTGGCGATATGAGTTTTGAGACCGCCCTTCTACTAGGCGTAATCGGCGGCCGCTGGGCGGGATCACTGGGCGGTGTGTTGATGGCCATACCTGCCCTGCTGCACCGCGAGTGGGCCGCGATGCCCTTTGACGTTCTTTCAGGCTTTCTCGCCGGCCAACTGCGCACGTGGGCGATCGATAAGGATGACATCTGGTCGTTCTCGCCGTTCATCGATGAAGGCATCTTTCGCGTGATTCGACGCAATCTGCCACGGCCGCGCCTGTTCGACTGGCAGCTCATGTTTTTCTGGACCGTGATCGGACTGCGCTTCGTGCAAACGGAACTGGCGCAATACTTCCCGCACTCTATCGTCAGCATCGAGAGTCCCGACAACTACTGGATCTATAGCGCGATCTACGCCGCATCGGTGACCGCAATCGGAATCGAATTGAAGATTTTTAACAGCGTCCGCATACAGATCAAGCTGGAAGAACAGGAACGCCTTCTGCTGCACGCCCGCATGGAAGCGCTGCAGAACCAGATCAATCCGCACTTCTTATTCAACACTCTGAACTCGATCTCGTCGCTGGTGCGGTTTGATCCCGACATGGCGCGGGACGTTATCTTCAAGCTCGCGACCATCTTGCGGCGCTTGCTCAACAGCAGTGAGGCATTTGCGCCGTTGCGGGACGAATTCGAATTCATCGACAACTATCTCGACATCGAAGTCGTGCGCTTCGGTCGCGACAAACTTCGCGTGGTCAAGGAACTCGATCCCGCCTCGCTCGACGTGGTCGTTCCCAGCATGCTCCTCCAGCCTCTAGTCGAGAACTCCATTAAGCACGGACTGGGTCCGAAAGTGGAAGGCGGCAGCATCTACTTGCGCAGCCGCCTTGTCAATTCGCGGCTCATCATCGAAGTCGAGGACGACGGCGTAGGCATGGGCAGCGCGCAGTTGGAAGAAAGCAGTAGTTGGTCAGGGATGGGGATCGGAATGGCGAACATCTCCGAGCGCTTACAAGTGCTTTACGGTGATACGGCGCGCATGACCATCGATAGCCACGAAGGGAAGGGAACCCTGATTCGGATCCGCCTGCCGCTAGTCGAGGCGGCGAGTTCGGTTCCCGAGGGCTTCTACGCTGAGCGCTCCAGCACGCGCCGGTAGAAATCCTCATACTGCTTCACAATCTTCGTGGAACAGAAGCGCTCTTTGGCCGCCGCCCGCGCCTGCTTGCCCATCTCCCGCAGCAAATCGTCGTTGCTGAGCAAATCAATGGCATAACGCGCCATCGTCTCGACGTCACCAACGTCAGCGAGATAGCCGCTCTTGCCGTGTTCGATGACCTCCGGCACGCCGCCCGCCCGCGTGGAAATCGGCACCACCTCGCACGCCATGGCTTCCAGCGCAGCCAGCCCGAACGATTCCAGTTCGCTCGGAATCAGCATGACGTCGGCGATCGATACTTTATCTTGGATCTGGTCTTGCTTGCCGAGAAACAGCACGTCGTCGTGAATGCCCTTCTGCACGGCAAGCCACTCGGCGACCGAACGGTCCGGGCCATCGCCGATCAGCAAGAGCTTGGAAGGCATCTTCTTGTGCACCCGATCGAAAATCTCAATCACATCGGTGAGGCGTTTAACCGGACGAAAATTTGACAGATGCACCAGCACGCGTTCGCCATTGGGCGCGTACTCTGCGCGCATCTTCTCGAACGTCTCGGGGTCGCGGCGGTACACGTCGCAGTTCACCGAGTTGTAAATCACCTCGATGCTGTTCTTCACGTCGAACACGCGCTGCGTGCGGTCTTTCAGGTAATTCGAAATCGCGGTCACGCCATCGCTTTGCTGAATCGAGTAGCGCGTGATCGGCAAGTATGAGCGGTCGAGTCCCACCAGAGTGATGTCGGTTCCGTGAAGAGTCGTAACGAATGGCAGGCGACGTCCGCGTGGTCCGTCGGCTAGCATTTGCCGCGCCAGCAGCGCGCTCACGGAATGCGGGATGGCGTAGTGCACGTGCAGCAGATCGAGATCGTAGAGCTGCGCGACCTCCGCCATGCGGGTGGCCAGAGCCAGATCGTACGGAGGATAGTCGAACAGCGGATACCGTGAAACCTCCACTTCGTGATAGTGGATGTTAGGTTCCTCACCGCGCAGGCGGATGGGTTGCGCGTAAGAAATGAAATGGATCTCGTGCCCGCGCTGCGCCAACTCAAGGCCTAGTTCCGTTGCGACAACTCCGCTACCGCCGTATGTCGGATAACAGGTGATTCCGATCTTCATGTGCGAGGGGCCACTTTCTCGTGGTTCCTGTCATTCGATGGCTGGAATGGGCAGTGGTTGCAGATTTTACACGAGTGTCGTGCTGGCAAACGAGGGGACGGCGCTATTGGCCTTCTTTGTTGGCGAAGGCCATCCCGGGATCGAGTTTGTCGAGATGAGCCTGAAATCGCTTCTTGGAGTCTTCGGGCAATCCCGTGAATTCGATGCCCATGCCGACGCCAGGGTCGCGAGTGCGAACCACCGCCGAGGGAGTTAGGCGCTCTTCTTCGATCCACAAATCCACCCGCAACGCGGTGGCTACAGGAAGCGGCATCACGGTCTCTACATAACATCCGTTCCCGCTGATGTCGGTGGCATTCACGCGCAGTGGGGTGTTCACGCGTTCGTCGCGCAGTTCGAGAGGATACGAAATTCTGTGGCGGAGGAATTTTCTGCGATTGTCCTGACGTTGCTCCGTCCGCTCGTCCGCCTGCAGGTCTTTAGGAAGAACTGCGGCCCACGGACAATCCTGGTCGACCACCAACTGAACGCCCACCTGAGTTTTCTTCAGCGCTCCCGCGTCGACTACCCAGACGACCTTGCAGCGGGCTTTCCTGGTTTCGTATTGCACCCCGATGACATCACCTACCTTCAGTTCGGGCTCGATCCCGTACAGGCAGGCCCCCGTGGCGCTGACGTTTTGCGCCATCGCATTCTGGAAGAAAGGCTGATTGTTCGATCCCATGCCCCACACCCGGACCTTTAGGTCCAGTGTGGCACGCGGCGCTGACCCTTGGGCCGACATGAGCGAAAAACCTCCAGATTACAAAACTCTATAACAGGGTGATCTGCGAATAATCATACTACTTGCCGTGAATTCAACAGGTTACCACAGTACCTGAATCCCCTACGTCTGTCGGTACCAAGGAGGCCGGGGCATTCCGAAATGCGGAGCCGAGCGACCCTTAGAGCGACACAAGTTTCGGCGCGAGGTCGTGATACGAGATCAGCTCAATCCCCTGCTGCGCAAGCACCTCGCGGGCGGCGGGTAGCGTCAGGACGCGAAGTTCCGTCTCCCGGGATTCCCGTAAACGCGTTTTGCCTGCCTGCAGATCCTTGTCGTTGTAGCCGGGATGACAAACGAATTCCCACGTGCCCTCTGGAATGTCGCGGGCAATCGCATAGAACAAGGTTTCATCGAGCGCGCCAGTCACCACGATTCCCAGCGTGCCGTCGGGCGTGGTGAATCCCTCCCGGTCCACGGCCTCGCGGAACCTGCCCGCGAAAGCGCCCAGGATTCGCACCTCGACGTGGCGCGTCCAGAGGCTCGGGCGGGTCAGAAGATGATTGGACTGCAAAGGCAAGCGAGGTCCAAACGGATTGCGCACCGCGTGAACTCCGCAACCCGCCGCCGCCCCCAGCAGAGGACGCAGAATCTTGGGAAACAGATGCGTATGCTTGTGTGTATCGAAGTGCGATACGGCGATGCCCGCGGATTGAATCTTGCGAATCTGCGCGGTGGCTTCGGCAGTAATCTGGTCGGCGTCCATGCTGCCGGCAACCGCGCGTGCTGCGAATTCCACCATACCGTCGCGGAAATGCGCCGCGGTCGTGAGAGATGGGAGTTGTCCCGCGGCAAGAACCGGCTCGCCATCGGTAAGCACGACATGGCAACCAACACTCAACTTCGGGACAGTTCTTGCTAATTTCGCGGCCTCGGCAAAAGCCGCGCCGTTGGCCATGAGCGTTGAAGAAGTGACGACGCCGCGCGAATGAGCCTCCACGATGGCCCGATTCACGCCCGAAGTGTAGCCAAAATCATCTGCGTTGACGATCAAACGCCGCACGCAGCCAGTCTAGCAGGGCAGTCGGTTCGCGAGGTGTGGCGTGAGCGCTCCGGCTCGCATGTCGACAGGGTAACCGCCTTCAAGGGCGACAGAGTAGGAGGGCGTCATGTTCAGAAGAGACTCCAAGGCCCCCGTGACCGTTCTCTCCCGAGCAAAAGTGCACGAACCCGTGCGCGGGGCTGTTCGCGCGCCGAAAACGAGCAGTCAAGACATGCGGTTGTTGACGCGCACAATCTCTCCAGAAGCAGGGCCTGCGCCATTTGCCGGCGCATCAGGAATGCTCGGAACGAAAATAAAGCGGCGAAGTTTGACCGTTTCTTCACGGCTCTCGTATACTCATTGAGGTGCGGTTCGCGCGGATGCCCCTCAATAGAGTTCCGACCGGCGCGGCTGTCTGGTCGCGCGAGGGTACGAGGGGCGGTTAGCTCAGATGGTTAGAGCGCCTGCCTTACAAGCAGGAGGTCGCAGGTTCGAGTCCTGCACTGCCCACCACTGGCATTCCGTACAGAAACCGGGGACGTAGTTCAGTTGGTTAGAACGCTGCCCTGTCACGGCAGAGGCCGCGGGTTCGAGTCCCGTCGTCCCCGCCATTCTTTTGAATGGTTTACAAAGACCCTCCAAAAACAATCTGGGTCCGTTTGGGTCCGCGCTCGCCCCACACTCTGCCACGACCACTTACCGCCGAGCAGGATCAACTCTTGCAGCAGGAGTTCATGCTCCGCAACGATCTCGGCGGAAATGTCTTCCTGTTACTCCGCTACACCTGCATGCGTATCGGCGAATGCGGCGATCTCTCCGATGACTGTCTGCACTCCACGGGGCCAAACCAATGGGCGATTCATGTCCCCCTCGGCAAACTCAAGACCGAACGCATGGTCCCCGTCGATGCCTTCGTCCGTGATCTTGTACATCGCCTGCGCTTCTTCCGCTCTCTGGATCCTCTGCCTGCCGATGGACGGCTCCTGGCGCGTACCGGAAGCAAAGTAGCTATCCTAGTTCAACTCCGCGATTACCTGCATCAGGTCTGTCACTCGCTCGGACTCCCCACAGATATCGTCCCTCATCAGTTCAGGCATACCTACGCCACAGAGATGCTTCGCTCTGGCGTCAGCTTCCCCGTCCTGATGAAGTTGCTTGGTCATGTCGATCCGGCCATGACTATGCGCTACGTCGATGTCGCCCTCACCGATCTCGAGCGCGAGTTCCAACTGGCTCGCTCCAAACCCAGGCATCTCGCTCCCCAACCCAAAACATCTACCGCACCCGTACGTGCAGGCCTCGACGGCCTCATCGAGTCCTTAATCGCCGCTCAATACGTCATGGAAATGTTCCGCCGTTCTCTCCCTGACGGTAATGCTCGCAAGCGTCTCCTCAGGCTCTCCATCCGCCTCATCAAGATCCTTGCCGAGCTAAGAAAACTCCAGACCACCTGAATGAAAATGGGAAGCGATTGGCCGCTTATGGCGATTTCTCGCCAAAAACCGTCTTGGATAACATAGAAAGCGGTTCGTTAGTTCTATTCAGCAGCCGAGGAGGCTACCAAAGAAACCTCAGTCAGATCATTATCGTCAAGTTTGATCTCGCTCAACTTCTCCCGAAATGAGCTTGCCGATGCTGATCGAAAGCACTGGTAACCGACCCTTGTAGATCCTCCTCGAAACACGCACTTCAATCCTGGGCAACACGTGGAATGTTGGGGGCTACAGGGTCGTCCCTGCTGTGTGCAAGTGAGTGCGCTATTGGCGTCCTTAAAGGACACCAGTTGGAGCGTGCAGCTCGTTTGTTCGGGCGCGAACGCCACGATGGAGTGGTGGTCTTGAGTGCCCTGCGCGGCAGGATGGACCGGGATCGCCAACAAGGCACAACCGGCGATTAACACTACACAGATCGCTAATCTGGAATGCATGGGTGTTTCCTTCGATGCCAAATTTACTTGCGATTCTGCTCGCGGGCACCACCTCGGCTCGTCTGCAAAATGGCAAAACCCACAACTGGGTGGATCATCTCTCCGGCTCCCCGGAAATGTCTATGGAGGAAGCCTGAAGCCGTCTGAATTGATCTGAAGACCCCCTGTCTCCGCAGCGCGAGCTTCTGCTCCGACAGCCGTAGTGTCTATACTCACCGTCCTCCACCTCAATCCACCACTTACTTTCGTAAATTACCCTCACCGGATCGCATCCTCGGACCTATCAACACTCTCGCCGACACCTTTTACCACTCCGCTCAACCCAACCCTGCGACGAACAAATCGCGAATCGCGCATGCGAAACCCATAGCTCCACCGCGTCCGCCGCGCCAGCGGCTTCGTACAAATCCCCCTATCGCAAGTGCCCCGGCGGGAAACACTCGGCTCCTCGCGGAAGCTCACCGCCGGCGCACTTGTCGATAGGGATCTAAGATTTTTCAACAACTATCCTAGCGGGAGCCTAGCAACTGCCTGCCTTTCGTTGACTTGCCTTAGCCGTCGACTTACCATTCCGGCTGAATGGCTACACCTTCGCAACCCGTGGGGCAGGAAATTTCTCATTACCGCATCCTTCGCCAGATCGGTGGCGGGGGGATGGGTGTGGTCTACCAAGCTGAAGATCTGAAGCTGGGCCGCCATGTCGCGCTGAAGTTCCTTCCGGACGACCTAGCTCACGACGTACAGGCTCTCAGTCGTTTCCGGCGGGAGGCAAAAGCCGCGTCGGCGTTGAACCACCCGAACATCTGCACGATCCACGAAATCGATGAGGCTGAGGGGCGAACGTTCATCGCAATGGAACTGCTCGAGGGGCAGACCCTGCGGCACATGATCTCAGGCAAGCCGCTGGAGATCGAGTTGGTGCTCGACTTTGGCACGCAGATCGCGGATGCCTTGGACGCGGCGCACTCCAAGTGGATTATTCACCGCGACATCAAGCCTGCGAATATCTTCGTCACAAATAGAGGTCAGGCAAAAATCCTCGACTTCGGACTCGCTAAGCTTTCGTTTCGGGTGGGAACAGCTGTAGACATGAATGCCCCGACGATCGACGCAGAGGAACATCTCACTAGTCCCGGCTGTGCTTTGGGCACCGTCGCATACATGTCGCCAGAACAGGTGCGGGGAAAGGAACTCGACGCCCGTACCGACCTGTTCTCCTTCGGTGCGGTTCTCTATGAGATGAGCACGGGCACGCTGCCATTTCGGGGTGACACCTCGGTCGGCGTGTTCGATTCCATCTTGAATCGACCACCCGTGTCACCCGTTCGGATCAACCCCGACATGCCGCCGAAGCTGGAAGAAATCGTTAATAAGTCCCTGGAAAAAGATCGCAATCTTCGTTATCAGAGTGCTGCGGAGATGCGAGCGGATCTGAAACGCCTCAAGCGCGACACCGAGACAGGCAAGGGTGCAGCAGTTCCGACTCGATCTGATTTCTTGGTTCACCCAAAGCGATTGATCTGGGGCGGGGCTGCGATCGTTCTCGTAGTCGGTGCGCTAGTGGCATGGCGTTCCTTGCGCCCACATAGTTCCAGTGCTTCACTAATCCATTCCATCGCTGTCCTGCCCTTTGCCAACGCGAACCATGACCCCGAAATGGATTATCTCGGCGAGGGTCTTTCGGAGGAGATCACAAATTCTCTTTCCCGACTTCCCAACGTCCAAGTAATGGCTCGCAGCACCATCTCTCGCTATAAATCGCGTTCAGACGATCCCCAAGGGGTCGGGCGCGATCTCCACGTGGATGCCGTCCTTACCGGCCGAGTCGTGCAACACAAGGACGAACTGAGTGTCGAAACCGAGTTGGTCGACGTGGCAACAGGGGCTCAGTTGTGGGGACAGAGGTATACCCGAAGCGCGAAGGATGCGTCGCTCGTGCAGTCCCTTGTCATGCGCGACCTGGCGAGCCAGCTTCGTCCAGAACTGGCAGGTCTTCAGCGGGACAAGCTCGCAAAAGTAGGAACCCAGAATGCCGAAGCCTATCAACTGTATCTCAAAGGCCGTTATCATCTCGATAAATTCTCGGAGGATGGCCTCAAATTAGCCGCTGGATTTTTCGAGAGGGCGGTCGCATTGGACAACAACTATTCGGCGGCATATGCCGGGCTGGCGGATACGTACGGGCTACAGGCATACGTTGGCTTTGCCCCGGGTCGCGAAGGTTACAACAAGTCTCGCGATGCCGCGAAGCGGGCCTTGGCACTGGACGACGAGATCCCCGAGCCCTATGTTTCATTGGCACTCTCCGACATGATGTTCTTCCATAATCTCCCGGAAGCGCGAGCTTCGCTGCAAAGAGCTCTCGCTCTCGACCCCAACTCAGGGTATGCCCATATGGTCTCTGGCTGGTACGAGAATGAAACAGGGAACAGCGCTCAAGCCATATCTCAGGGTCGCAAGGCCGTCGAACTGGAACCACTCTCCGTTATGTATAACTTCAGTCTGGCGGCCGAGTATTTCAATGCGCGCCAGTATGATCAGGCGATTCAGCAGTGTAACCGCGTTCTTGAAATCGACCCAGCGTCCAGCGACGCCATCAAATTGATTGGCTATTCCTACGAAGCCATGCGGAATTACCCGGCGGCGATGCAACAGTGGATCAAGAACACTCAAGTGCTCGGCCATCCTGAGCAGGGTGAGGAGTTGCGCCGCATCTTCGAAAAGGATGGATATCCGGGATACCTGCGGAAGGATGCCAAGGATTGCGAATCGCAAGGCCATTTCTACGACGCTGGCAGCGATTATGCTCAGCTGGGAGAAAAAGACGCCGCCTTTTCAGAACTCGAGAAAGCCGTCGACGAAGGTCAAGGAGTGGATGACATGATACTCGACCCCAGCCTGGACAACCTCCGATCGGATCCACGCTTCGCTCGTTTGTTGCGGAGGATCGGGCTGCCGGAATCTCAGTGAGACTGGAGTTCTCCACAACTTCACGGGCAGCGATGGGACCGATGCGGCTCCGGGCATGGTGCAGGCCAGAGACGGCAACTACTATGGGGTGGCTTCGCTCGGAGGAACCAGCAACGCCGGTGTGATCTATCGGCTCACATCCTCCGGCAGCTTTAAAATCCTGCACAATTTGAACGGAACCAGTGACGGCTCCGAATTTCTGGGCATCATTCTGGCCACGGACGGGAACCTCTACGGCACAGCCATCAATGGCGGCAGCTCGAACTGCGGCACCATTTTCCGGATCACGACTGCCGGCGTGTTCACGGTTCTCCACAACTTTGACAACACGCACGGTTGTCACTCGATCACTTTTCTTACGGAGCGAACGGATGGGCTCCTCTACGGACTCGCCACCAACGGCGGCGCCCACGGCAACGGCGTCTTCTTCAGTCTCAACGTTGGCTTGAAACCGTTCGTTACCTTGTCCCCAACCTCCGGCAAGGTAGGCACAAAGGTTGGCATCATGGGCCAAGGCTTCGACAGTGCCTCGGTCGCGAAGTTCGGCGGGGTGAAGGCCACGGCTGTCACGCTGACAGGAACGACATACATGACTGCGACTGTGCCTGCGGGGGCCATCGATGGGTACGTGACCGTGACCACCGGCTCGACCACGCAGACCAGTTCACAGCAGTTCACGGTGCACAACTCGTGGTCGATGGGGAAGGCAATGCCCGCGGCCCGTTTTGGCGCATTCGCAGGAGCGATCGGGACGAACGTCTATGTCGTCGGTGGCGCCACCAACTCCGGATACCAGACCACGGACGTCAACGAAATCTACAACACCCTGACGAACACGTGGAAGACAGGCACTCCCGACCCAACCACGCGCTGGGGTGGCGCTTCGGCCGTCGTCAATGGGATCTTGTACCTCATCGGAGGGCAGAATGGCATAAGCGGCTCTCTGAACCTTGTCGAGGCCTACAATCCTGTCTCCAACACCTGGACGACCAAGGCCCCGATACCCACCGCTAGGTCGGCGATGCCCGCAGTGGTTGACAAAGACATCATCTATGTCATTGGCGGCTACGTAAATGGCGCCAACGAGTGGCTGGCGACGGTCGAAAGCTACAACACCACCACCGATACATGGACTGAAGAGGCGCCTTTGCCCGTCGCGACATCGTGGTTGACAGCGGGGCTGCTGGGCACAACAGTCGTGGCTGCGGACGGACAAATCTGCTGCGGCAGCGGCACCCCAGTGGGTACCAACGACGGCTACAACCCGAACACGAACACATGGACGGGACTCACAGCCGACTCTACTCCGCGTCTGGAGTCATGCTTCGCCGCCATTAGCGGTCAGTTGTATGTCGCTGGTGGGGTGAACTCGACACAGGTGATCAACGTAAACGAAGCCTACAACTCAACGACTAAAAAATGGACAACTCTCGCTCCGATGCCAAATGCGCTTTTAGCTCCTGGCTCCGCCACCGCCGGTGGCCGTCTGTATTGCTTCGGCGGTGCCAATAGCAACCTAAGCAGCGTCTATAACTACGTGCAGATTTATCAGCCGTAGGTTTGCGAATCGCTGACCTTGGAAGGCGGAGAGAGAGCCGCTCTCCAAGGGGAGATATGGACTGCTCCCTCTCCGTGGCGTGAAACCGTCCGCGAAACACCCACTCCCCTACTCACTGGCCGTTCTTCCATGGGCGGCCTTTATTCTTGCCGCAAACTTGAGCTGGTTTACGTAACCAGATATCTGAGTAAGTCAGTCAATAGTTTTTTTATCTCCCTCCGCGACCCTGTTCACAGGGTATCCACAAAGATTTCACGATTGTCCCAGCGGCAACCGCGGCCAGCGGTGAGTTTCGTTTGGCGAGCGCCGCGAGATATCGGCTCTCGTCATAAGCCACCCGATCTTTCCAGCATCGGAAAACGATGCGTATCCATTTGAAGGCCAACCCTCGCACCGCCGCATGATGCCCCTTGCCTCGCTCCCGCTGTTGTTGATAATAGCTGCGCGCCCATGGCGAGTGAGCAATAGAATGTCCCGCCCATTCGTGAAAGCTTTGCCGCAAAAACTTCGGACAGGCCCAACGAAAATGGACCCACTTCTTTTTCCCGCTTCGTTCCGTTACCGGCGCGATCCCACTGTAGCCTTGCACTTCCGCCGCATTGGCGTAACGCTCCCGCTGCGAGCCAAACGCCGCCAACAAGCGCGGCGCCAGCACCGCCCCCGCTCCTGGCAGCGACTCAAAGATAAAAAAATCCGGATGCGCTGCCGCCGCCGCCTCCTCGATCTTGCCGTCCAGATCCGCAACTCCCCGGATCAGACTTCGGATCACTCGCGCGCTCACCTTCACCACTGCGCTCTTGGCCTCGATCACCGCCCGATCCCGAATCGCCGGCATCGCCTGCCGGATTCCGACCAGGCGGCGCTCCACCAGTTCGGGATAGTGACAGCGCTGCTTGCGGAAGAACGTGCGCAGCCGCGCCGGTGGAACCTTTTGCAGTTCCTCCAACGTCGGCCACTGCTCCAGCAACGCACACACCAGGTCCGTATCCAGCCGGTCAAACCATTCCAGCATCTGCGGTACTTCAGCTTACGCTGGACGACTCTCCCAAGGGGCGCGTCGGGAATTTTCTTGAAGGAAGACCGTGCAAGAGCGAACCGCCGGGAGACAAACACAAAGGAGGGTTATAGATGGCCAAAGCATCCATTCGGGACCGGCTGGCAAAGTTGGAGGACCAGCGGCGGTTCTTGGACTGGTTTGTGCGGCATAGCCTTAACGGGCAACCGGAGGAACTCGATTGCGGTGGAAGACGGCAGTCTTCCAGAGGGTGGCACGAGCCGGATAAGCCGAGAGGTTTAAGTCCGGTTCTGTGAGAGGCTCGGGGCGAAATTCCCCGGGCCTACTCGGCAACAGGAAACAGAACCAAGCCAAACCGGACTGAGGTGGCTCGGCGAAAGCCAATTCAATTAACCACCGGGAGACTACAGTCACTGCGCCTCGACTCTACCCAACAACCTCTTGAGACGCTGCCAACTCCTCGGTTTTCATGGGGACATTTCTAATGTCGGTTGACACAACTCCTCGGTTTTCATTGACTTGCTAGCCTAAGAGCCGTAACATTCAGCGCGGGTGATTGCGCAAGCCAGGTTGGCGCTCACCTTCGTCGGCGGACTCTGCAATAAGGCACAGAACTCGTTGTCGTCCCGCCTTGCGTTGTCCCACCGTGTTCCCCATGGAACACACCTGACTCCTTGGGCGCGAATCTGAAATCAGGAGACAAACAGTCTAATGACCGATCGACGGATTTTACGAATACCTTTGTTCTGCATTTTCTTGCTGAGCGTTTCTTCTGCGGCCTGGGGCCAGAGACCGACCTTCCAGATGCTAATCGATCCCACCGGCTCCGGCACCTGGATAAACTACGCTCTCTCCCATGATGGCAAGGTGATGGCAGCGAACTACGGTGGTTCCATCTACCGTTGGACTTCGGACACTCCGAAGTTTCCCTTCGGCGGATTCAGCTTCATCGGGCCGGGGAATTTTCTAAACTCCGAAATAGGAATTTCGAGTGACGGAACAAGCATCATCACCGCCCGCGCCCCGCCGGACGGCGTCGTGAACCCAGCGCTCTGGAAACAAACTACTGGCTGGACCGATCTCGGTCATCCTGCCAACGGCTGCATAATGGACGGCCAATGGGGCGGCGGGTACGGTGTGAATGGCAACGGCACGGTGGCTGTGGGACTGGCCTGGTATTGCCCCGGGGCCGAGGGCTTCGTTTGGAATCGCACGAGCGGCATGACGAGCCTGTCGCATCCTCGTGGTCCCGCCGGCACAAGCAGTCGAGCGTCGGCAATCTCCGCCGATGGCCAGACGATCGTAGGTTTCTCCGAGGACCCGCCAACCGGCGTTCGACGCCCGGTTCGCTGGTTCGGCGGGAAAACGTATTTGTTTGCAGGAGTTCACACTCCGGGAGAAGCCGCTAGCGTCAGCTCAGACGGCTCGCAGATTGTCGGACAGGTGTGGGATTTCACAGCCTCAAGCTCGTATGCGTTCCACTACACCGCAGGCCATCTTGTCTCTCTCGGGACAGTCTCTGGAATCTCGACCGATCAGAGCTACGCGAATGCGGTTGCCGACAACGGGACGACGGTAGGGTGGAGTGGCGATCCGTTCGGATTAGGTATCCAGGCGTTCATTTGGAGTCCCAAACTGGGGATGCAATCTCTCTCAAAGTACTTGCATCAGCGAGGCGTGCTGCTCCCGTTCGGCATTACTCTCACCTCCGCACTCGACATCTCGGCCGATGGATCGACGATTGTTGGGGTGTGGCAGGACGCGAACTACAACCAGGGTGGCTGGATGGTTCGGCTCAAGAAATAGACAGCAGGGACGGTCGAAGCTCTGTACCACTGTCGCTTCAGAGCCCGGACTTCTTGCATAAATACAAACGAAGAAAAGACCACAAGGAGAAGTGAACGATGAAAACTGCTCTACATAAGTTTGGAACTCTGGCCATAACCGCTGCATTTTCCTTCGGGGCGGTGAACTTCGCGTCGGCTCAAGCGCAACACCGGGGCGGCCAGGTCACTATTCCCGCGTCCAGCACAGAACGCAACGGCGATATAGGACTCCGCGCACACACAAACATCAAACTGTTTACGCCGACCGGGGGGCTACCCAAGGCATCCGCTGCTATCTCATCTGGCCCTCCGTTCGCCGGTTATCTGTTCGAAACCCCGGGTTCTCTCGCCTGCATCTACAAACTGGTTCCCCAGACCGCTGGCTGCAATCCCAACACCGTCACTGCGGTTCCTTCCGGCGGCTCGACTGCCATCGCCATCGTCGACGCCTACGACAACCCTGGTGCCGCGAAGGATCTGGCTAAGTTCTCCAAGCAGTTCGGTCTGCCGCCGGCAACCTTCCGGGTAGTATTCGCCACGGGCACGAGGCCGCTCAATGACCCGGGATGGGAAATCGAGGAGTCGCTTGACGTTCAGTGGGCGCACGCCATGGCTCCCAACGCGAAACTTTACCTTGTGGAAGCCGCTTCCAACAGTTTCTATGATCTGTTAACGGCAGAGACTGTAGCGGCATCTATCGTGGCGAACGACGGCGGCGGCGTCGTCTCCAATAGCTGGGGCGGTAGCGAGTTTGTCGACGAAGCTGCCTACGACTCCTTCTTCTCGTACCCAGGCGTGGTCTACTTCGCTTCTGCGGGTGATGGACCGGGAGTAATCTATCCCAGTGCGTCTCCCTACGTGGTTGCGGTCGGCGGTACGACCCTCAGCCGCAGCGCCGACAACGGCGCCTACATTTTCGAAAGCGCATGGAACTCCACCGGAGGCGGCCTCTCCCAGTACGAACCCATCCCGTCGTACCAGAAGGGCGTCACAAAGGTCGTCGGCACTCAGCGCGGCATTCCTGATGTCTCCGCGGAGGCCGATCCAAACTCTGGCCTCTGGGTTCTCGACAGCGGCAACGGCGGCTGGTATATCGTCGGCGGCACCAGCGCTTCATCCCCAATCTGGGCAGGTATCGTCAGCGCCGCCGGAAACAACTCGGGATCGAGCGAGGCCGAACTCGCAACCATCTACAGGAACCGTGGGAACAAGCAGGACTTCAACGACATCAAGTCCGGTGTCTGTGGTCCGTGGAATGGCAACCTTAGCCAGGCTGGTTACGACCTCTGCACAGGCGTCGGCAGTCCCGTGGGCTATGGTGCCAAGTAACAACGAAGTGTGATCGCAGTGCTGGAACACGGCCCCGTCGAAGGCGGGGCCGTTCTCATTCTGCAAGAACGCCCATGAGCATCAGGCCGATCACCAGCCGTAGCTGGGCCAAACGACAATTTCGTCACGAAGCCCGACTAGAGTTGGTCTATGATGTCCGTGCCTCGGGGTAAAGGGTTAGGGCAATCCGCCTCCGCCCGATTGACGTAAGGCCATTACCACTCCGTCGAAAGTCGCGGCGTAACCTATTTGGAATCAATGAACCTCAGGAACGCGCTTTCATCCCTATGGGTGGGCCACTGGCCCATGAGAACTCAAAACCCCTCAATGGAAGTGCGGAAAATCCGCCTATCCAGACTTGAGTCGTCAGCAATCGAGTAGTTTAAAGTCCCGTGACGCGGTACAGGACGACCCCATGTGATGGAACAATAGCACTGATGGTGCTGCTTGTTTTCTTCGTCTCGCCGGTCCACAGGTCCCTTACGGAATAGCCGCTTTCGTTTTCGGGGAGGCCCACGGTGGATGTTGGAACCGAGACTTCCTCTGCCTTCTTGCCGGTGTTGAACAAACCGACGATCGCGTCTCCGTTCGGCTCCTTCTTGGCGAACACCTGCTGGTTGCCGGTATTGAGCACCCTTTTTGCGGCGACCGAATCCTGGTCGACAGCAAGGACTGCGGAGTTCTCTAGGTACTTCTGCAGATCCGTTGGATCGAGGTGAGTAAGATCGATGCCGAGGATGAAGGGTGCCGCTCCAAGCGCCCACAGGCTGATCTGAGTCTGGCGCTCGACTGGGGTCAGCCCGTCGTTGATGCCATTTCCTACCTCGATGGAGTCATAGTCGTTGAAAGCGCCTGGACCAGCGTAAGGCTGCCACTCCGCCACGTAGTTGAAGCGTTTGGCAACGTCGACCCAGCTGGTCAGCGGGTAGCTGCTACCGCCCTTTTCGCAGCGATAGCATTCAACGTCGGGCGCGAATTCCCATTGATTGGCATACTTCATCAAGGTTGGGGCAATAGCAATTGTAAAGTCCCCCTGCGTGACGTCCAAGACCATGGGCCGCCCGCTTTGCCGTATAGCATTCGACCATGCCTTAACGTCATCGGCGTTGCTGTCTTTCATGCCGTCAATCTTGATGTAATCGATACCCCACGCCGCGAGCATATCTGCCCATGAATTCGTATACTCCTGCGCGCCAGGCTTGTTGTAGTCAATACGGATCATGCCCTTGCAGTTGTAGTTGTTCTCCGCTACAGACGGGTCCGCAATCTGGGCGGCCGTGTACGATGTGCCCTTAATCGGCGTCTTCCGGCTGACTGCCTGCTTCGAAATACCCGGCGTTACATAGATTCCGAACTTCATCCCGAGACTGTGGATGTAGTCAGCCACTACCTTGATGCCATCGGTGTCGCCCTGAGCCGGGAATTTCGATGAGTCTGTAATCCAGCGGCCATAAGGGTCGACGTTCGGACCTTGCGGTCCCGGACACTGATACCAAAAGTCGTCGAGGTTTACGTATTCGTACCCGATTTTCTGCAATCCAGAATTATGCAGGGCGAGCGCCTGCGCTTTCATTTGGTCTGCCGTGGGACGCTTGCGGATGAAGCTCCAGCTACTCCAGCCGAGAACCGGCGTGCGCTCGAGGCCATTATCCTCTGCGCTGGCGTTGTGCAGGGTCCCGCCTGCCAACAGCGCGATCAACAGTGCTGCCCTCAAGCTGTGTGTCCATTCCCTCAAAAAAATCATCCGTTTTCTCTATCATAAGCGGCGGGACAAAAACAACTACACGTGTGAAACCGGTGCACATATATATGCGTGATTGCTCCTGCGGCTGTCGAGCACACTGGTCAATTGACGTTAAATCTCGTGGCTGTTGAAAAACTCGATCTCTCAAAACTGGTCGAAAAAACGTTGCGCTACGAAGTGCTCCAGGTCAAAAGACAGAAGGCGCCAGCACGATTATGGCGCATCGAGTCCTCAAGTTTTCCCTACTGCGCGCCCAGTCCTATCCACCGAATGATCCATCACCGACATGGCACAACCACAAACGCCAGGAGGATAAATTTAACCGATAGACTTGGCTTCATCGTTTTCCTCGAGCCAAGACCACGGAGAAGCCATTCGCAGTGGCCTGGGTTCGCAGCTCCTTGGCAATGCCGTAGGGGTCGCTGGTGAAGTCGCCAACGATGAGGTACTTGCAGGCGTTGATCTCACCGGCGAATGCTGGGTTCGCGAACAGCATCGGAGCTGCAAGGCAGAACACTGCGGCGAAGACGTGGCGCATCTTAATCTTCCTCTCTGAATCTGTTGAATTGAACCTGGGGAAGTATCCGGCCCGTGCGGCGACTGAATGTTATCTCGCGCCAGACTGCGAGTCTGTGGCACGTTGGTGAGACGCCCTCGCACGTTGGTGCCGGTGAGGATCTGGCTACAGTGTTCGCCGTATTGTCCGTAGACGCAAACACTGGGAAAATCGCCTGCCCCTGTCCCTTTCCGGGAGTTAAGCGGACCAAGGAGTACACCTGATTTACAAATTCCTCAAAGGAGACGAAAGGAGACGAAATGAGAATTACAAAGCTGTGGTTGATTTGCATGTGCTGCGTCATGGTTGCGACGGCGGTTTGGGGCCAATCGGCGAATGGCCCGGCCAAGCCTGGCATCCTGGGATATTTGGATCCTCACACCGGTGCATTTCGCGCTGTCTCTCCGGCGGCCGAAGAAGGTCCCGACGCTGCTGCGATAACGACATTAGGAGGAACCGTAGACTTGACCATCACCATCACGCTCAAGACCAGGGGACTCACCAATATCACTTGTTTGGAGGGTGTCGATGTGATTGATGGTACAACCAGCCCGCGTGTCTTCGACGAGACGAATACCGTAGCCGCCATCGGAACGGGGAACACTCGGACATGCAAGCTATCGATACCCTATTCCTGGGGCCTGACAACCCAATCCAACGACACTATGAGCACTCATTCGCGTCCAAATTGGGCGTTTGACAATATTCCCACATTGAAAACGTTGGGCATAGCCCGACTCTGAGCCTGGACACGCATCTGCGCTTCGGCCCAGGTCGAAGTAAGTGCTTCTCGCTATGTTGTCATCCTGCTGTCCGAGTTACTGAGTCATATACCCCTTGAAATCGAGGTTACTTGGTGTAATCGGTGGTCTGCTGTCCAACTGGCACCTACCATGTGATTCCCAATTGTTGCGCATCGTCATGCACTCCGGCCAGAGCCGGCGGGGACTGAAAAGGATCATCCAACCACACCCACAGATCGCGATAGAAGAAGAGTTGCTGACGCAGCAGAGCTGCCAGCGTCGACAATGACCAGGAGAACGACGATTTCAACTGCAGGTACTTCAGCACCAGCATCGCGATCAACGCCGTCCACACTTGGGTCCGAACCGCATTGGCGCTGGTGCCGACAAAGGTCTTGATTTTGCACAACTGCTTGAGCGCCTTAAAAAACAATTCCACTTCCCAACGGTCCTTGTAAATGGCTGCAATGGTCGTCGCGCCGAAGGCCAACAGGTTCGAGAGGAATACGATGGCCTCCTCTTTCTCCTTGTCCCAAATCTCTACCCGCCGGAATAGCACCGGCTTCTCCCCCTCCCGTGCCAGTCGAGGAAAGCTGATGATCTGATCGCACACCACATTGCTGTTTTGCGGAATTTGCACTTCCTCTTTCACCTCGTAGACTGCCTTCTCCTTCATCCGCGTCACGAAGTACACTTCCTCCTGCGTCAGTTCCCGAAACCACTCGTAATCGACGTAGCCACGGTCGATGGCCAGGATTGTGCCCGGCGCGAACCGCAGCGTGCGCGCCACCTTGATCTCGCTGGTCTTGCCCTCGGTCACCACCGCGAACGACGGCAGGTAGCCATCGTGGTCCAGCAACAGGTGCAGCTTGATCGCACCTTTCGTCCGCCGAAATTTTGCCCAGTCGAACATGCTCACCGACAGGTCGATGATGCTCCCATCCAGGCTCATCAGCTTGTTCTTGAAGCGGAACTTTTTCCGCCCGCCTTGACGGCGCACCAGTTCCTGGCATTTCAACAGTGTCTGCTCGAACACCGTCTGGTAAAGCTCCCATGGCCGATGCTCATTGGCGTAGGCCAAGGTCGACCTCTTGGGCGCCACCGGCACTCCTAAATGTTTCAAGTGGCCTTCGCAACAAGCCAGCCCGCCGCAAATCTCGCGCAAGGAATGCGCCCGTCCCAACTGGCAAAACAACATGGCCATAAACTGGCCCCAACTCGTGAAACCCCGCGCGTGCCGTTCGGCTTTATGCTGCTTAACCGCCTGTTCGAACCCCCCGCGCGAAAATAGCTTCAATATCTGCGAGAAAATGCTACATACTTTCATTAGGCTGAGTCTCCTGTTGTTGAATTGGTTCTTGGTGGAACCCAATCCAGCGTATCAGGGGGCTCAGTCTCTCTCACCCGTGGCGATACCCTCCGCTCGGCCAGCTGTTAGCCCGCGAATTTGGACAGCAATGACTTGAAATGAACTGTACCCATGCGACACTACCCATAAGAAGCCGCTGATCGTATAGAACGACTGCCGCTTTGCAGGAGGTATAGTCCATGGACTGGAGAGAAAAAGTGATGTGGGGTGCGGTGGGACTGGTTCTCGTCTCCTGGGGATTGGAGATCTTCGATGTGTGGTCGCTGTTGATAGCTCACCTCACTCGGAGCAACTGGATCACATGCGTTCTGATTTACCCGGCAGTCTTGCTGGGACTGATCGGGGCTTCCACGAACGCTTCCAAAGGAACGAGGCCGCGAGTTCAAATGCTTCTCGTTACTGCGATTGTGATCATGAGCTGGTCCTGGACCTTCTCCCTCATAGGAAAAGTCGGGCGCTGAATTTCGACATCGCACAATAAAAATTAAAATGAGACTCTCGTAAGCGATTGAAGGCTTGAGTACGACGACATGAAAGCGGCGCGCATGCACAATTTTGGCCCCCCTGACGTTGTCCTGATGGAGGATGTGCCCCGTCCGGTTCCCGCGGCCGGTGAACTGCTTGTGCGCGTGGTCGCCGCCGGTGTGGGTCCGTGGGATGCACTCATTAGAGAAGGAAAGAGCAAGGTCAGTCCATCGCCCCCGCTAACCCTTGGCTCAGATCTGTCAGGAGTTGTGGATGAAGTTGGCCCGGGTGTTACAGGTTTCTCCAAGGGGGACCAAGTCTTTGGGGTTACGAATCCCGGATTTTGTGGCGCTCAGGCAGAGTTTGCGGTGGCCATTGCAGGCATGATTGCGCAAAAGCCACAACGCCTGAGCCACATCGAAGCCGCGTCCGTGCCGGTGGTGGCAGTCACCGCGTGGCAGATGCTGTTTGAATATGGGCAAGCCAAGTCCGGCCAGACGGTTTTGATTCTCGGAGCCGCGGGAAATGTCGGCGCGTACGCTGTTCAACTCGCGGCGACAGCAGGGCTTCAAGTCATTGCAGCGGTGCGATTGAAGGACACGGATTATGTCCGAATTCTTGGCGCCGAAACAGTGGTCGACATTAACGCGGAACGGTACGAAGGCTCATCAGGTTCAATCGATCTCTTGTTAGATACGGTGGGAGGCGAGGCGCGAGAGAGAGCTGTCCGTGTCCTGAAACCGGGAGGGATGTTGATCTCAGTAGTATCTACCGCCCCGACCTCCGCACAATTCAATGTCCATTCAGTTTTTTTCTATGTAGATGTGACGACGCCACGGCTGAACGTCATCTCCAACTTGATCGATCGCATGCAGCTGAATCCTCGAGTCGGAACCGTGATGCCGCTGAGGGATGTCCGCTGCGCACATGAAATGCTGGCTGGCGCGCCGCACAAGCCCGGGAAGATCGTGCTACAGATTGCACCCTGAAGCCGGAGTTCCCAGAGTGAGGCTCGGCAAGTGCTGTCGCGTGGGATTCCGTGCTGTGGAAGTTCTGGATTGTTGTAACCATTACACTTAAAACCCCCTTGCGGGGTCAATTAGTATGATCGTAGTATTTTGCCAATGGCTCAAGAGGGGCTATGATCCGCGGACCGTCACACCTTTAAGGAACGGCCCGTTACAGTGAGGTTTCATGAATTGTTCGTTATGCGCATCGGTCAATCAGTCGGAATTTCCTAGTGAGATAATCCTCCATTACCGCAACATCAAGAATCTCAACAAGCCGAAGGTCTTGGTATTCCCGCGGGTTGTGGTCTGCTTAGATTGCGGTTTTTCGCGGTTTGACACTCCAACACCCGAGTTGCGGGCACTGAGGGAAGAGATCGCATCGTCCACGGCTGCTTAATAGTACTCAGGCCCGCGGAAACCCCAAAGATCTCAGAGTCCCTGTTCCGGGCATTTTGAGTGCAATTGATTCCATGACAATGTCGGCTCCGTAGACCCGAGTAAACTTTGGTGGTGTGCAAACCAACCAAAAAGGCAAAAGGCTCGGGAGAAAGGAGCCGATATGCTGATTATAGGATGCGATTATCACCCGGCCTTCGAGCAAATTGCTTTCGTGGATACCGCTACCGGCGACTGCGGAGAGCGGCGACTGGAACACCGCGAGGAAGCGGAGAAATTCTACCGTGATCTGGCGGCACAGGGGATGAAGGTTCGTGTGGGAATGGAAGCGAGCGGGCATGCTCGCTGGTTCGAGCGACTGCAGGCGGAACTGAACTTTGAGTTGTGGATCGGGGACGCCAGCGAGATCGCGAGGAAGCGGGAACGCAAGCAGAAGACCGATCGCGAGGATGCACGACACATTCTGCGTTTGCTGCTGAAGGATGATTTTCCGCGGATCTGGGTGCCGAGCTGGGAGAATCGCGATCTGCGGCAACCGCTATGGCACCGGCACCGCATGGTGCAGGCGCGCACGCGGATGATGAACCAGTTGCAAGCGGTGGCACTGAACGAAGGTCTCCGCTGCAAGAAGAAGCTGTGGCGGGAAGCAGGACGAAAACAGTTGGAGGCGTTCCGGCTAGCTCCGTGGGCGAGCCGGCGACGGGAGGATCTGCTGGAATTGCTGGATCGATTGAACCCGAAGATCGCCGAACTGAGTGTGGCAAGCAGATCGCGAGCTATTTGGGACTGGTGCCGTTGGAGGACTCGAGCGGGAATCGGCGGCGACTGGGACATATCACGAAACAAGGGAACTCTTTGTTGCGTTTCCTGCTGGTGGAAGCGGCGCAAGTGACGGTGCGCAGCCTTCCGGAATGGCGCAGTAAGTATGTCCACCTGACGATACGACGCGGACGGAAAATCGCTAAGGTGGCCATGGCGCGAAAACTGGCGGTTCGCCTTTACTGGATGATGTTTGGTGGCCTTTTGACGCAATAGATGCTTTTGGAGAAGGCGTGACCGAATGAAGGTTACAAACTTAGGA
>CAVVXZ010000034.1:0-29093 GCA_963752175.1 uncultured Acidobacteriaceae bacterium | reverse complement strand
CGTTGCCGTCGGCCTTGCCGCCGCCGAAAAAATAAACGTACTTCGTTGTGGACTTCTTGGATTCCTGCACTTCAGTTTCGGGAAGTGTCATCGTCGCCATATATGAGTCCTTTGTTTATGGATTCAAATTCCATCTAAATCTTTCCATTTCGATTTTGGGTGGCGCAGCGCTTTCAGCGCTGCGATAAGCTCAGCGCAGAAAACCGGGCTTCAGCCCCTAGAGGGACTTAACTTCCACGCCTTCTTGTCGGTCACAATCTCCGAAAAGTCGGCGATCGTGGAAAACTCTTTGAGCAGTGTCCTCAGTAGTGCAAGCCGGTTCGCCCGCAACTTTGCATCCTCGACCATGACCATTACTTTGTCGAAAAACGCATCTACCGGCTCGCGGGCGGTCGCGAGTAACGTCAGCGCCTCGCCGTACTCCTTCTTCCTACGAAGCGCCTCGACCTTCGGACCATTCACTTCGACATACACTGCCAGGTTCTTCTCTTCCGGCGCAGAATTCGGCAGCTCCTCGAATGTCGCACCGGTGCGATGCCCTTCTCTGCGGCCTGCTTCAGAATGTTGCGCATGCGCTTGCAAGCTGCGCCGATCGCCTGAAACTCGGGCAGGTGCAGAACCTGCTTGACCGCCTCGGCTCGCTGCACCGCGTCGACCACGTCTTCCGCGTCTGCTCCTAGAACCGCCTTCACCACATCGTACGCGTATCCGCATACATCCTTGAGATAAAACTCCAGCCGTTCTCGGAAGAACGTTGCGATGTGACTCGTTGAACTTCACGTCCTCAACAAACTTCTTCTCGGCTTCCGAGCGCTGGTATCCCGAGCGCGCATCGCGCATCAACTCGCTCAGCCGCAGGGGCAACTTCTTTTCGGCGATGACTTTCACAATGGCGTTCGCCTGACGGCGCAAGGCAAACGGATCCTTCGACCCGCTTGGCACTAATCCCAGCGCGAACATGCCGGCAATCGTGTCGGCCTTATCGCCGATCGAGAGCACCGCACCTTCCGTCGAACGCGGAACATCGTCGTCGGTGGACTCGGGCTTGTAGTGATCGTAAATCGCATCGGCGATAGCGAACCGCGTGGCTTCAGGCAAGCTCTCGTCCAGTCGCTGCGCACGGGCGTACAGGCCGCCCACGATTCCCTGCAGTTCGGTAAATTCCTTCACCAGTTCGGTGGTCAAGTCGGTCTTCGACAGGCATACTGCTTTGTGAATCACTCCCGGCCGGACCGTCACGCCGCTTTGCTTGAGGATCTCGCTCAGCCAACTGCACAGCCGCTGCACGCGCTGCGTCTTTTCGAAGTAGCTCCCCAGGTCTTTCTGGAAGGTCACATGCTTCAGCGATTCCAAGCGCTCGAGCAGAGACTTCTTCTGATCGGTCTCCCAGAAGAAGCGCGCATCGTTGAAGCGCGCCCGCAACACGCGCTCGTTGCCGTGGCGGATCAGCCCCTGCGGATCACTATCGGTATTCAGCACCGCCAGAAAATGTGGCGCGAGTTTACCGGCGGCATCTTCCACCGCGAAATATTTCTGGTGGTCGCGCATCACCGTGACGAGCACTTCTTCCGGCAACGCCAGGAACTGTGGGTCGAAACTGCCCAGGATGGTCGACGGAAATTCGGTCAGATTCACGACGGTATCGAGCAGCGCTTTATCTTCTCGCCAGCGCGCTCCGGGAATCGTGCGCGTCGCCGCATCGAGAGCCTTTCGAATCTGGTGCTCGCGCTCACCGCGTCCCAGCACTTTCGCCGCCCGCAGACACTCGAAATATGCCGGCCCGGCATGCGGAATCGTCACCGCGCCATCGCTCAGAATGCGATGTCCGCGCGACGTCTTCCCTGCACGAACACCGTCAAACTCCAGAGGAATCGTCTCCCCATCGAGCATCGCGACCAGCCAGCGTACCGGGCGCACGAAGTGCTCGTTGGGCTTCTGCCAGTACATGTTCTTAGGCCAATAAATCGTGGAGAGTTCTTTGGGCAGGCCTTCGGCGAGAATCTCACCCGCGCTGCGTCCTTTTTTCGTAACCTTCGCGGCGATGTATTCACCTTTGGGGGTGGTTACTCTTTCCAACTGAGCGACGTCCATGCCGGCCTTCTTGGCAAATGCGTGGGCCGCAGGGGTGGGTTGGCCGTCTTTATACGCAACGTTGATCGAAGGCCCTGTAACCTGCTCGACGACATCGGCCTGGGAAGCCGCGATTCCAGCGGCCAGAACCGCCAGCCGTCTGGGCGTATCAAAATGTGTGACTTCACCCCCTGACAACCGCTCGCGAGCCAGCAGTGCTGCGACGCGCTCGCGCAATTCCTCGGATGCCGCGCTAATCATCCGCGCCGGAATCTCTTCGCATCCGATCTCTAATAAGAAGTCTGGCATGCCTTCAAACCATCCAGTGTTTCAAAGGTCGTTCGTCTCGAATGTGACGGAAATCACAACCAGCCTATAGCAGACCCAAATCGGGAACCTTGCTCCCGCTAACCCACAGGCGATAACGCCTCTTTTTTCGCCTTCGGCCTCTTCGCGGCCGCAGGCGCAGGCTCGTCGGACTTCTCCGACGCCGTCTCGGCCTTCTGCTGATCCACCCAAGCCTTCGCGATCCCAACGGCGAGCGCTCGCACCCGCGCAATCACGCCGACACGTTCGGTCACCGAAATAGCTCCGCGCGCATCCAAAACGTTGAACAGGTGCGAACATTTCAAGCAAAGGTCGTAAGCCGCTAGCAGCGGGAACCGAGACCTCTCGCGCGCGATTCCATCGCCACCGGTCTTGTCTTTCGTGAGCGCCGAATACTGATCCAGCAGTCCCCTACACTCCGCCTCACACAATTCGAAATGCTTCCAGGCCTTTTCGACGTCGGCCAACTCGAAGTTGTACACGGAAAACTGCAACTCATCCGCCAGCCGCACGTCCCCGTACTTCACCACGCTGCCCGTTTCCGGATCGCGCGCCCACACGATGTCGTAGATTGAATCCACGTCCTGCAGAAACGCGCCAATGCGTTCGAGCCCGTAGGTCAGCTCGGCCGAAATCGGAAACAGATCGACGCCACCGCACTGCTGGAAGTAGGTGAACTGCGTGATCTCCAGGCCATCCAGCATCACCTGCCAACCCACGCCCCACGCGCTGAGAGTAGGCGCTTCCCAGTTGTCCTCTTCGAACTTGATGTCGTGCTGGCGCAGGTCGATGCCAATCGCACCCAGCGATTCCAGATACAACTCCTGGACATTCTCCGGCGGAGGCTTCAGGATCACCTGCAACTGCATGTGCTTGAACAGCCGATTGGGATTCTCGCCATAGCGCCCGTCGGCGGGACGCCGCGAGGGTTGCACGTAAGCGACCTTATAAGGCTTCGGGCCCAGGACGCGCAGAAACGTTTCCGGAGCCATGGTTCCCGCACCGACTTCCACGTCGTAGGGCTGCTGCAACACACATCCGCGCTCAGCCCAAAACGCCTGCAGGCGCAGGATGAGTTCCTGGAATGTGAGCGAATTGGAGGAGGACAGAGTCACAGGTTCAGCCTTTGGCTCTTAAGCTTTTGGCTCTTAGCTTGAAACCCCAGGATCCGAGTAGTCGCTCGAACTCCTACAGCGCAGCTGGAGACCAGCAGGTTAATTCACGATTGTAATGGAAGTTGTCGTCTGCCGTCAGCTAGCCGATCCCGGCAGCTTCAGCCAAGCCAAGACAAAGATCAGTAATGCAGCGGTTAGGCACGAGGTGGGGAAAATGAAGAAGTAGAGCAGCGACACGGCGGTCATTGCTGCCAGCCAGACGATATTGACCAGAGCCACGCGCTTCAAGAGGCCCGACCGCTCACGGCAGACCACGAGATCGAGCGACCCGAGGCCGAGCGCACTCAGCATGAATGCAATGCTGAAGCCGCGCAGGAAATTATCCATCGTACGCATCGATCCCATGACGTTGAACTTGTAGTTGGACATCAGATCCAGCAACTGCCTCTCAGTGTCATTCGCCGGGATCGGCTTTTCGAACAGCGACAGAGAGTGCACCAGTCCCAACAGCAACAGGACAACCGCACCTGTAGTGAACAGCCGCCTTCCCCATTTATCGGTCATGATGATCCTCGTGGGGTGAAGTTATATCACGCGCATGGCAGCGGTCCGGGCCGGGTGCATCAAAACCCACCCTTCTCGAGCATTCCCGCGGTGACCAGTTTCTTCTCGATATGCCTCTGCAGAATCTGAATCAGAAACTTCCGCAGGTCTGCCCCTTGCACTTTCGGCCATGCGATCCCGACGAAGCTTTCCACAGGGGCGCGAAACATTTGTGAGGCTAGCGCGCGCGAATCACTGGAAATTTCCGACGAAGCCAGGCGCTTGTCGTCAGGGCACATCAGGCCATCCGCCAGCGCATGGAAGTAGGCGCGGCTGCCGTTCAGGTTGCGGCCGCAGACGGTACACTCCGTCAGCTCCGGTAGGAATCCGACGAGGCGGGTCAGCCACAATTCGAAATACGTGACCGGCATCCACACGTCCGGGCCCGTCAAAACGTGCAGCACAGAAAGCGTCAGGCGGAAGATGGCATCGTTGGCTTCGTGGTCGGGGAGAAGTTCGTCGAGCAATTCGGCGACGTGTCCCAAGGCAACCGCCCGCGCATAGCTGACCTCCGACGCCATGGGAGATTCCAGCACTTCGCAAGAATCGAGCCGCGCCAGCTCCTGGCGCTCGCGGACGTCATAAAACGCCCGCACGTACGTCAGCGGCTCGAGTGCTCCGCCGAAGCGCCGCTTCGACTTTTTCGCCGAACGCGCCACGCCACGCACTTTGCCCTCCGCGCGCGTGAACAGCGTGACCAGCAGGTCGGCCTCGCGCAGCGGATAACTGCGCAGCACGATCGCTTCCGACTCTCTAAGGGCCATTGGGAACTCGCAACTGAAGGGTTGATTCTAGTGGAAGTAACTTTCAGCCGTCAGCTATCAGCCTCTTGCTATCCATGGTGGGGAGAGCAGTCCTGCATTGCGAGAACCGAACTCCGCCATCCGATTTCACCTTCCGATATACTTTGAGGATTGTGAAAAGGCTCGCCTTCACTCTTCTCCTCGTCGCACTTGCCGCAAGTCTCGGTTTTGCCAATGAGACCTCGTTCAGCCACGTGAGGGTGCCAACCCCGAACGGCAAGCACATTAAAGCCGTGTTGACTTTTAGCGACAAAGACAAGGCCATCGAAGTGCGTCCCGCCAAAGGCGATCCCGTAACCATTCCCTATGGCCAGATCGACAAGTGCGAATACGAATACTCAATCGGTCTCATGGATGAGAAAGAGTACTGGCTGGAGGTTCACTATCACGAGCAGAACGCACCGAAGGTGTTTGTTCTGCTCATGGCGGGTCACGACTACCTGCAAATTCTGGATGCTCTTAAGGCACACACGGGGATTGATGCCGAGGTTCTCGGAAACGCCAAAAAGCGCTAGCGCTTTCGAAGTCCGGCCCGTTTGCCAGAAATGACAAGGCGCGCGCCCAGACAGGACGCGCGCCTATGATCTCATCTAAGCCAACCGTTCCCGCGCCGAAGGCCGAAAGCCTGTTTTACCGCCCGTAGTACTTGGCGTTGCGCTCGGTGAAGGCATTCCACTTTTCGGGCAGGTCGTCGAGCGCGAAGATGGCCGAAACCGGGCACACCGGAACGCAGGCGCCGCAGTCAATACATTCCACCGGATCGATGTACAGCAACTCCTCGGTCGCGTACGCGGGCTCGTCTTTCTTGGGATGAATGCAATCCACCGGACACGCATCCACGCATGCAGTGTCTTTGGTGCCAATGCACGGCTCAGCTATCACGTAGGCCATAAAGGTGTCAGTCTCCTGAGAGTCTCTGCGTTCTATTTTACTACCGCGGCGTTTTTGTGACCGGACATTCTAGCAAGAATCGATGCGCCTGGTACAGGACTCTGCTCCGCCTCCTCTGGACCGTTTCCACGGCATCTCGATTCCTGCAGTATTCACCGCCAGAGGACCCATGACCGAAGTAATTTGGACGCGTACCGCCCGGGGTGAGTTAATGTCGGCAGAAACGTGCGGTGCGACCTCCTCGTTGAAGGGCGCAATTCATGAACAAACTTAAGGTTGTCGTCTCCCTGATCACCAACGACAACGACTATCAACTGGAACAGGCAGCCTCTGCCCAGGCGGCTGCGCTGCAACTCGGGGCCAACGTTCAGATCATCTATTCCGGCAACGATGCCGTGCAGCAGACGCAGCAGATTCTTACCTTCATCCAGGACCCATCGAAACGCCCAGACGCCATTCTGGCCGAACCCGTAGGCACCGGTATGGCCCAGATCGCGAAGGCGGCGGTAGGCGCCGGCATTGCCTGGGCAATCATCAATACCGACGTGGACTACATTACGGAGTTGCGGCAACACGCCCTCGTTCCCGTGTTCACCGTGCTCTCGGACCACGAGGCGATCGGCAAGATTCAAGGCCAGCAGATGGGCGCATTTCTCGGAGATTCGGGATGCGTCCTCTATATTGAGGGCCCCTCGGTCCGTGATGTGGCAAAGGTACGCACCCGGGGAATGCTGGCAACCAAGCCTCCGCGCGTCGATGTGAAGACCCTCCGAGGCGACTGGACGCAGCAGAGCGGGTATCAGGCTATGAAGTCGTGGTTGTCGCTAAGCACATCGCGTCAGTTGCACATCGGCATGATCGCCGGCCAGAACGATGACATGGCTCTTGGAGCACGCCGGGCCCTGGAAGAGTTGGGCAATTTGACCGAGCGTGATGCCTGGCTACGACTACCCATCACCGGATGCGACGGTCTTCCCCGCTCCGGCCAGGAATGGGTGCGCCAGAAGCGCTTGGCAGCGACGGTGATCTCGCCGCCGCTGGTCGGCGATGCCCTTCATTTGCTGGCTTCCGCCCTCACCGCCGGTTCGCAGCCCCCTGAACGCACGGTCGTCGCGCCTAGTTCCTTCCCATCTCTGAAAGAGCTACAAAAAGCACGCGCCGGGGCTGCAAAGACGTCATAGCGTTGATTCCAGCCTGCAGATCAGAGTCGTAAGAAAGTTGTTTTAGACCGACGTTCCAGATTTGAATGGGCGGTTGGCTGGATCAAGAAAATATGGCTGGCAGCTAGAAGCTGCCAGCCGTTCCTTACTTCTGACGATCGAGTCTGTTACCGATGTCCGCCACCATGTCCACCGCCACCGCCGTGGAAGCCCCCACCGCCGTGGAAGCCCCCACCACCGTGGACCGCGCCTGCACCATGGAAGCCTCCACCACCGTGAACTACACCGCCCCGGGCGTATCCTCTAGCATAGCCGCGTCCGTAACCGCCAACGTAGCCGCGTCCATAGCCCCAGCCTGGGCGACCCCAACCACCGCGCCCCCAATACCCCGGCCGACCGTAGTATCCGCCATGTCCCCAGCCCCAGTGGTACCAGGGTCCGGCGCCGATAAAGACTCCGCCTGCAAACCACTGTGGGCCATAGAAGCCGTACGGCGCGCAAGCATACGGGTAATAGGAATAGTACCCGTACGCGCATACCGGCGGACCGCTCACATATCCTGGCCCGGCGTACGTCTGATCGGCATAGCCCCGGTCGGGATACCCTTGATTGGGTGGGCCTTGATTGGCTGGACCCTGGTCCGGGTAACCTCGATCGGCTTGACCCTGGTCGTAACCCTGATTGTTTCCAGCCGCAGCTCCCGCATCGACCTGCGCCTGCGAGTACGCAAGCGGCAACATCAGCACTGCCAGCAACGCCAAGTATTTCATGTAGCGCATATAAGCCCCCTAGGCTCCAGAGCCCCAACTCCTATCAGCACCGGACACCTTCTATGGTCTGGTTTTGGGCTGCCTGTCACCGCTAACCACGAACCAGAACCACTACTTATTTGAACGCGAGACCGGCAGAAAAGTTGCAGGAACCGATGTGGCTCATTTCAGCCATCTTGGCTAAATTCAACCACTTACGGGCCTTGGTGCTCGCGTGAGGGTAGGCGGTTAGGGCCGCTACGTCCAAGTCTGGAGGTCGCTTCGGGCTGGCTCGGATGTCGGAGGCGAAGACTTTCCACACGGTCGCCCTTCTAGGTCAGAAACCCGAAGGGAGCGCCGGTAGCCACAGCCATTACGCTGAAATCAATTCTTCCTTCCCGCTCGGTTCGTATTCGACGATGTATCCCGCCACCGCGCTAGCGGCAACGGTCAGGGGAGATGCCAGATACATCTGGCCCGGGCCGCTGCGCCCGGGAAAATTCCGGTTCTGCGCGCTGATCACCACCTGGTCAGGACGCGTGGAAACTCCCGGCCCGGCGTTGATGCACGCGCCACAACTGGGCTCGATCACCTGCGCGCCGGATTTCTGGAACACGTCCAGGTATCCCTTGCGGAGACAATAGTCGCGGGTCTCCTGCGATCCGAACTGAATGTAGAACTTCACGGAGTCGGCGACGTGCTTGCCGTGTTTAAGCGCGTCGGCGAGCACGGCGGCGTACATGTCCATGTCTTCATTCTTGCCCGCGGTGCAGGTGCCGCCGTAGGCGATTTCGACCGGGACGGGCGTATTCAGTTCGCGAACATACTTGCCATTGCCGGGATCGCCCGGCGTTGCGACCATCGGCGTAATCTCGGCCGCATCGAGTTCGATCACGTGTGCGTAGTGCGCTCCGGGATCGCTGTGGAGACCTTCGATCATGGCCTCCGCTTTGGCACGGTCCATGCCCCGGCGCTCGACCAGAAAGTCCACGGCCTTCTTATCGGGCGCGACGATGCCGGTAAATCCGCCGATCTCCGCCGCCATGTTCGTCATCGTGGCGCGCTCATCAACGCTCAACTCTTCGATGGCCTCGCCCGCATATTCCATGACTTTGGCCAGCGCCTTGCCACTCCGCACATAGTCGAGGCTCAGAATCTTCAAGATGAAATCTTTCGCGGTCACGTTGGGATGCTTCCTGCCGCGAACCACGATTCGCACCGACTCGGGCACCTTCACGCGTACGTCTTTGGTGATCCACGAATTGAAGACATCGGTGGTGCCGATGCCGAAAGCCACGCAGCCAATTGCGCCCACGTGCGGCGTGTGCGAGTCGGAACCAATGTTCAACTGCCCCGGCAACGCATAGCTTTCGAGCACGATCGAGTGGCAGATGCCCTCGGATCCCTTGCGGTCAGTCAACTCTCCGTGCAGACGAATACCCTGCTTCTTCGCGAAATCCTGCTGCTTGAGCTTGAGTTGGGTCGCCAGATCAAGCAGGCCGAGTTTCTTTTTTTCTTCGGAAATCACCTCATCGAGGAACGTCAGATGGTCGCGGAAGAACAAAATGCTCGACGGATCGTTGACCTTGGCATCTTTGCCGACATAGCGCTCGAAGAAAATCGCCGCCATCGGCGTGACGTACTCGTGGCTGAAACGCAGATCGGCGCGCGCGAATCCCGTATCGCCCGGCTTGACCGACGATACGCCAACTTCGCCTTTCTCGTTCAGCATGTGCCGCGCGAAGATCTTCTCCGCCAGAGTCATCGGAGGGCCAAAGTAACGGCGAACATTCCCCGCCATTTCCAATTTCATATGGCGCTCGATCGCCGGCAAGAACACCTTCCCCTGCATCCGAGCGACGTTGAACGGAAACAGCCCGCCATACTCGATCACCTGCCGCGTGATCTCATCTTCCCCGGCGGTGAACTCGCTCAGTGCGATCTCTTCCCCGCTGCGAATGCGCTCGATCAGCGAAAAATTTGTGGAAGTCAGCAGCCCCAGGTTCTGGCAGTTCTGCTTATAAATGCGCTCGATGTTCTCGGCAATTACCACGCGAATCCCCGCGCACATTTCCGCGTACGGAGACTGCTCGCGGCTCGATCCTTTGCCGCGCCGCTTCCCGCTGACAGCGCACACGAAGCCGCCGCGCTTCACATCGCCGCGTCCGATGGGCGTCACGCTTCCGCATTTCAAGCCGAGGTACGGAATCTCGCCCAGCGTCTCGTCAAAGTAGAAGCAATAGTGCGCGGGAGTAATCTCGTCCGTCGAAATGTCGTCGCGCAATTTGGGATTGTTCGCCGGATTCTTCGTATCCCAGGGCAGGTCTTCGCCCGCGAGTTGCCGCTTGATGAGTTCTGGGTCTTCGGTGAGAAAAAGGATGCGTCCTTGCAGCCGGACTTCGTCCGGCCGCCTTTCGATCTTGCGTTCCAGCAGAGAATTGATCACGGTCGACCTGAAGTGTTCTTGAATTGGCCATCGCCCGGAGCGGAGCGGGTCGGCGTCCCCACTGGTTTATTGTAACTCGGGCACGAGGAGCGACGCCGTAATGCAGCGCCACTCTACGCTTTGTATGCGCTGGGCTCAGGCAAGGGAGCCAGTCCTCGTCCTGCAAAGATCTCCTCAAATTCGTGCAGCAGCGCGTCGTGCACCAGACCATTCGAGGCCAGGGTCTCGCGGCTGTCGATTTCAAAAGGAGATCCGTCGAAGCGGCTGACCTTACCGCCCGCTTCTTCCACGATGAGCGTGCCCGCGGCCGTGTCCCACGGATTGAGGTTGAATTCCCAGAAACCGTCAAAGCGCCCGCTGGCGACATTGCACAAGTCGAGCGCCGCCGATCCCGCCCGCCGAACGCCGTGAGTTCGCAGCGTGATCTGGTGATAGAAGTGAATGTTCGGATTCTTGTGCCGCTTATGGCTGGGAAAGCCCGTAGCCACGAGGCATTCCTTCAAATGCACAGCTTTCGACACGTGAATCGGTTTGCCGTTTAGGTGCGCGCCCCTTCCCAGCTCGGCCGTGAACAACTCGTCGCGCGTCGGATCGTAGACGACTGCAGCAATGCGGTGCCCCTGACCCTCAACTCGATGTTCCAGCCCCATCGACACGCAGAATACCGGATATCCGTGCGCGAAATTGGTGGTGCCATCAAGAGGATCCACGTACCAGCGATACTCGCTGCCCTGATCGTTGAGTCCCTGCTCCTCGCCCAGCACGTCATGGGAGGGAAACTGCTGCGTAATACGCTCCCGGATCAGCACCTCGGAGGCGCGGTCCGCCGCCGTCACCAGATCAGCGTCACCCTTGTACTCGATCTTCAGACCTTGTTGGAAATACTGCATAAGAAGCGCGCCAGCCTCGCGAGCGATGGCCGACATGGCGGGGAGGTAGCTTTGGGGATTGCGGGTCGCGGATGATGACATGGATTTAAAGGCTTTCAGGCATTTGGCTTTCGGCTGCCGGACTTCTCACGACAGGTCTCGCCCAACAGAAACAGTCACAACAAGCCTCGGAGTCGGATAGATGGAAGCCGGACGCCGAAAGCCCACTTCACTTCCTCTTTCCGCCATCTTCCGCGATATACATGATCTCGTGCTTGAAGATGAACAGGTTGGGCGCGCCCTCGCGGGTCAGCCGCACCATATTCTTGTCGTAATACTCGATCCATCCATGAAAGATCTGGCCATCCAGCAGCTTCACCGAGACCGGCTTCTGCTTTTCGCCCAGTGCCTTGAGGAAAGCTGCCTCTTCGAAGGTATCTTCCGGAGGAGGCGTTCGGCTGCGTTTGGCGGCGTTGGGATTCCCTTGGGAAGCGCGGAAAGGCATGCAGGCATTGTACACAATGCGTCGCGCCGAACCGACTACGCAGGGCAGAACCCGCGCCCAAATCCGGGGTACAATGCCTGAAACCTCTTCCGGCAGGAGGCGCACCGTGAAGAAACGTGCCTGGATTTCTCTCCCTGTAACGCTCGGACTCTTCGTAACGCTTGCGCTCCCGCAGGCTCGAAATAATTATCCAAAGCCTCCCGCGCCTCTGGATTCCTCGAACACCAACCAAGCGCCGACCGCTAACTCAAAGCGCCTCGATCTCGTGCAACTGCAGCGCGACGCCGACGACCTGGCCCGCACCGCGCAAACCATCCCGACCGACGTCGCCAGCGTCCGCAAAGGCATGCTGCCCAAAGATGTGATCGACAAGTTGAAGCAGATCGAAAAACTGTCGAAGCGCCTGCGAACGGAACTCAACCCCTAAAGCGTCACCTCAAGAAAAAAGAGCCACCTACCTTGCGGTTGGTGGCTCTATCGTTTCTTCTACGCTCTTCTAGAACGTAAAGCGCAGACCCCACTCCATAGCTCGAGGCGAACCCAGTCCGAATACGCCGGTACCGTTACCTACGCGGAAGACGTCGCTCTCGGGACCGGTCTCACCAGGTTGAATTTGCTTGTGGATGCTGTTGATCGAACTACCCGCGTCCAACCAGCCGTTCATTGCGCCAGGCGGCAGGTTGAAGTTGGAGAAGTTGAAGATGTTGAAGATCCCCAGGCTGGGCTCAATCTTGAAGCGTTCGTGGAAGGTGTGGCTCCAACTCAGTCGGAAGTCGAAGGCTCTCACCCAGGGAAACGTAAGCTGGTCGGCCGGAGCCGTGGTCAGGGTCGGAGCCACGCCACCGAGTTGCGCGAGTTGCGACGCGGAGAACAGCCCGTTGCTGACCAGCACCGCTCCAGCAGGAGTTGGCTGTCCGGCAAACGTGGAGTTGTAACGACTGATCGCAGTGTTCAAACCGGCCACGCCGAAGTCCCGTCTGAAAGGAACCATTCGTCGTTCCCGGCATGGGTTGGCTGATAAATCCACTGCCGCTGAAATCGGTTTGGAAGATCTGCCCCGCAGTGCCGGTGCTGCCCACGATGGTGGGGCTGGAAAGCGGACTGTAGAAGTGTCCGATGATGCCGAAACCGGAATCCGTACGGCACCTCGAAGCTCCCGCCAAACGAGATTTGGTTGGTCCGGTCCAGCAGCGAGGGCCCCATAAACTTCAGACGGATTATCGTTGTCGGCGGCTTGCAGAACGAAGTCCTGATCGTTGGCCGATACTGGATTCGAAGGAGGACGTGTTTCCGGCAAACGCCAGCGGATTCTGAAAGCGCGAGAGCGAGTACGAAACCTGGAAATTCGCGGACTTCACGCCCCGCATCGGGTTCGCTTTATTGTCCACGAACTTCATTTGTAGACCGTTGTAGACCGACCGGCTGATCGGCTCCAGGAAAAGCATCTGGCCGTAGATCGGGTTGATGCCACCAAAGGCGCATCCCGGACTTGGGCACGCTCGAACCGAAGTCGTTTGGAGTGCCTAAACCATTGCCGGCATAGTCTCCAATTGTGGCCCCGACGGGCGTGAGTACACCGTTAATCATCTGGATATTGTTCATTCCCGAAATGGCGCAGTCGATTGATGCGGAATCAGTACCGGTGCCGCATCCGAAATTGTTGTTCGTAGTAGAAATCGCATTCAGAGCGCCGTTCCTGTTGAAGTAGCGCGTCGAGCCGGCGTGGTTGACGTCAACACCCAGCAAACCGTGGGTTTCGACGTTGCGCACGTAATCTGCGCTGATCATCATGCCGTGTCGGATTTCACGCTGGAATCCGACGTTCATCTGAAGAGATCTCGGCGACCGGTAGTTGGGAGCAAACAAGCCGAGAGCAGGATTGAAGCCACCGGCGAGCTGCGTAGCCAATAAACGCAGGATTTGCATTGGTCAAACTGAACGGAGTGTCGGCCTGATAGGTCGCTTGGAAGGCGGCCAAGCCTGTGCAGCCTGACCAATGGTCTCAGCACAATAGTTCTGGCCTGTGCTGGGGTCGAGTCCCTACCGAGTCCATCGAATGCGTTGCCGCAGACTGGTGGGAATCGGTTGCGCCGATCCCCCGTTGCAAGCAAAGCGGGGACTGCAAGAACGCACCGTTTTGAAGCCGCAGAGGCCGGTCAAACAGAACGTTGTTGTAGATCACGTTCTCGTAGTACAGACCCGCGCCCGCACGGACGACCGTCTTGCCGTTGCTGTACGGATCCCACGCAATTCCCAACTGCGGAGCGAAGTTCAGATGTTGGGTTGTCGCACCCGATTCCCGTAGCCGGGAAAAGCTGCGTTCAACTCTGGGATCGCTGGCAAGTCGCTGTCTGTGCGACCTGTGTCACGTTCCCAGCGAAGCCCGGGCGAAATCGTGAGATTGTGCAGGATCTTCCACGAATCGCCTATATAAAGCGACAGGCGGTTGTCAGGTCCCAATCCGCCAGCCGGGTAACCAAGAGCTGCCTGGGTCGTCGAGTATCCCTGTCCGTTGCCCACGAACACGATCCCGTTGCCCACCGATGCGTCCAATGGATTGGGATCAGGAGCACCGTTCTGAAGAGTCGCGGGACTGGTAAACACCTGCGGCGCAATCCCGAAGAAGCTGGCAAACCCACCACCCTGGATGTGGTTGTAGCCGAAGCCAAAGCGCAGGATGTGCTTTCCAAAGGTCTTGCTGCCGTCATACTTGATCTGGTGATCGCTTTGCGGCGTTGCCTGCGGAGCCAGCAAGTTCGGCCCCACCGTAAACGTTCCGATGTTGATCGCTACTGGATAGTCCGCGAAGGGCAGAGTGCTTCCGCGCACCGCATCCAGAATCCGGTTCTGAAACTTCAAATACGAGAAGCGGATGGTGTGGGTGATGCTGCCGGTGTTGAAGTCAATGCCGGCCACGTCATTCCGCGTGTAGTCCAGGTTGTTGTAAACCTGGAAGCTGGAGGGAAAGAACGTGGCGTACACCGAATTCTTGAAATAGTTGAACCGTCCAAACAGACGCGCCGTCTTCGCCAGGTTGTAGTCCACGCGCGCTTGCAGTTCGTCCTCGTGAAACGGGGCGCCGAACGTGCCCGAATACTGAGCGTACGGAGTGCCCTCCGGAACTGGCGCCGCCAGATGCTGCAGGGTCCGCTCGCCATCCAGGAAGAAGAACAATTTGTCCTTGAGGATCGGGCCGCCGACGCTGCCGCCTTCCTGATTCCGCTGGTACGGAGTCGGGATGAAGGAATTCGTGGCCGTATCCCACGGTTGCAGCAGTTTGGCTCCGCCCACCGTGCTGTCGCGGAAGAATCCGAACGCTTCTCCGTGGTAGGTATTGGTGCCCGACTTGGTCGTCACGTTGACCGCACCCGATGAGGTCAAGTCGTTGGAAAGGTCCAGGGTGGACTGCGCCAGCGCGAACTCCTGAATGCCGCTGGCTGGAATGTCTTCAGTCGTCGTGCCGACAGTCTCATCGGAGACGTCAATGCCGTCGACGCTGATGCGCGCCGTGCGGCCAAACCGTCCGCCGAACGAGATGGATGAATAACCTACCTTGGTGGGATCAAAGTTCTCGCCGTCCTGAATCTGTACGCCTGGCTCAAGTTGAGCCAGATCGAGGAAGTTGCGGCCGTTGACCGGGAGAGTCTCAATTTGGCTGGCGGTCAGAACTCCCTGTACGGTCGCCTGTTCGGTGTTCACCTGAATGTCGCTGGCCTGCACGTCAACCACAGTGCTTTCTTGACCAATCTCAAGTTTCACACTGCCGCTAGCAGTGTTGTCGACTTTCACGTCGATGGGAAGTTGCGCGGTTTTGAAGCCCTTGGCTTCAATGCGCACGGTGTACACCCCCGGTATGAGCGAACCGGTGGAATAGCCTCCCTGGCCATTCGTGGTGAGTTTGATCGTCTGCCCCGTGGAGCCGACAATCGTGACTTTGGCACCTGCCAACACGGCGCCGGTAGCGTCGGTCACGGTTCCGACGATACTGCCAGTCGAAACCGTTGTCTGGGAGAATGCCACAGAGGACAACCCTAGAAGTGTGGTCAGCAGGACCAGCCAAACACTACATCGGGCAGCAAACCGCTGGGGGAAATCGAGCTTCATTATCGTCCACCATCCTTTTCGGAGTGTTCGCAGAATCTTTTTCGCGTCTCGTGAGTAAACACCACTTCGTCGGAGATCGTTTGCAAAGAAATCTGCCTTAGCTGTTCGGCGGGAACGGATTGCGGCTCAGCATCAAGAACATGCAGCTTAACAAATCCAAGCTGAAATGTGGCGTTCCCCACGAACCCACCTAAACTTTGTCTCTCAACAATGCAATTTTCCGGCCAGCAGCGGTGTGAACCTTCACGCAACCCGAAGGCTCATCCATTTTCAATCACTTGCACCTGCTCAACAGGTCTTGGCACCATGAGACAGCGGGTCAAAACACCCCGATAAATTCCAAATTGTGTATGCCTGTTCTGTGAAACGGAATCGAACCGCCCTTACTCCGGCGTTTACATATACTTACAAACATTCGTAAGCGTTTGTTCATGCCGCCAGGTCTTGCCGTGTTATGTAGAGAAGCGCGTTGGCAGAGCGCAGTCAGAATGCCGACTTCACAGAGTAGTATCCGGCGCGGTGGCGGACTCGATAAGCCGCGGCGTCCGGCACTCCTGTCACTTTAACTTCGATGCGGCGGAACTCGGAAAACGACGTGCGCTGCGATGGATAGTAAGCCAGCAGATACTGCGTGCGTAGTTCGTCGCTGATCTTGCGAAAGGCGTCGTCCAGTTGAGTGGTTGAGGTCGCATAGTAGTACTTGCCGCCCGTATCGTCGGAGAGCTGGATCAGGGCATGCTCGCCTCCGATTTCGCGGCCCGCGCTGGCCTCGATCGGAACGATGATGATTGAATAGATCAGAGCTTCAGCTTCTTGTGCGGCGCGCAATGCTTCTTTGTATTCGACCTTGCTGTCGACGTCCTCGCCGTCCGTAATCAGGACGAGAACTTTGCGGCCTTTGCGCTTGTCAAGCGAGCGCGAGGCCACATACACCGCATCATAGACGGCTGTGGATGCGCCCAGTTGAACGTGGTCGATATTCTGGTCGATCCGCCGGAGATCCGCGGTATATCCCGAAGGGGCTTCGCGCACGACCTCGCTAAAGCTGTATACCGACATGGCGTCGACGGGACGCAGGATAGCATGCGCGAAGCGCTTGGCGGAGGCCTGTTCGAGTGGCAGGTCGTGGCGCGTGCTCAAGCTGGTGTCGATGGCCAGCGCAATCGAAATGGGCAGCGCAGACTCCTTATCGAATACGGCAATCTTTTGCTCGCGACCGTCCTCTTTGAGAAAGAAGTTCTCCTTCGTTAGCCCGCCGATGGGAGCCCCGTGCTCGTCGGTCACGGTCACAAATACGTTGATCAGGTTGACGTCAACACGGATGGTGGTCGTCGGCTCGGACTGGGGTTCCTGGTTTGTCGGTTTCTGCTGCGACGGACTTGGTTGTTGAGGCTGATTCGGCTGGCCTGCCGTCTGCTGCGCCCATAGCCCGGCTGAGACAACGAGCACGCCGATTAGGAGCAGACTCTTGGCGGATTTTCTCATTCAGTATTCGAATTATAACTTCGCCAGAGCGGACGAAGTTGACCCGGTCGCTCAGTTAGATGCCGCCCGCGGCGCAGGGCTGCCTCAGGTCCCGGAATTTGCCCGCGGAATTTCCCCCGGGAACGGTTCTCCGTCGGCCCAGACCGCACCATCTTCAAAGTGCTCCTTCTTCCAGATGGGCACGGTTCGTTTGAGCGTGTCGATAAGCCACCGGCAGGCGTCAAAGGCGGCGGCCCGATGCGCCGATGCGACCGCGATCAGCACGCTGGTCTCGCCGATTTCCAGCCGCCCCAGCCGGTGGACGATGGCCACATCGCGAATCTGAAACTGTTGCAGCGCCTCACCTGCCAGTGACTCCATCTGCTGCAGTGCCATTTCTTCGTAGGCTTCGTAGTCGAGATAGAGCGTCTTGCGCCCGCGGGTCTGGTTGCGGACCACTCCCTCAAACACGAGCGCCGCGCCATCTTCCCCGCGCTTGAGGGAGGTCAAGACTCGTGGCGTGTGGATGACCTCGCGAACAATCGTTGCGTAGCGCTGGCGCCCCTCTGACTCAGGCGCGCCGCCGCTCACCGGCGGCAGCAAAGCGACTTCATCGTCCGGCTTCAGTTGGGTATCGGGCCCCGCATATTGCTGGTTCACCGCCACGGCCAGCGACGGCAGCGATTCCTTCAGGCGCGGCATTTGCGATTCATACCGCGCCAGGACATCGCGGACTGAAGCCCCATGGGCGAGTTCAATCACGTCCGACGGCTTCCCGACGATATCTTTCAGCATCCCAAAAAAAAGGACTCGCACTCGCATCGCCGTTCAGTGTATCGCGAGTGCGCATATGAAAAGCAAAGGTTAGCCTCAACGAGGCTGGCCTTTGAACGTTTCACAAACCGTTTAGGCTTGCGTCAGCACCTTATCGTGAACCGCTTCGGGTTCCTTCACCGGCGCCGTCGGGTTGTAATCCTGCTTGGGATCCTTCGGGGGAGTCGAGAGTATCTTCGCGGCCGGACCTTCGGCCACTTGAGGCAACGAAAACCGCAGGGCTTCGTCGATCGTTTTCACGTAGTGAACCGTGAAGTTCTCCAGTTGTTCCGGCGTCAGATCCTCCTCGACGTTCATCTTGTTTTCCGCGGGCAGAATCACATCGGTGACGCCAGCCCGTTTTGCGGCAAGCACCTTTTCTTTAATCCCGCCGACAGGAAGCACGTTCCCGCTCAGCGTGATCTCACCCGTCATCGCCATCAGCGGCGTGATGCGCCGCTTGGTCAGCAGCGACACTAGTGCCGTGGCCATGGTCACCCCAGCCGAAGGCCCATCCTTCGGAATCGCTCCCGCCGGCACGTGGATGTGTATGTCGTGGCTGGCGAAGAAATCCTCCGCAACCCCGAGCCGGTCTGCGTTCGACCGAACCCACGTCAGCGCGGCTTGCATCGATTCCTGCATGACTTGGCCGATCTGCCCCGTCATGGTAAAACCGCCCTTGCCCTTCATCGCGTTGGCTTCGACGAACAGCACGTCGCCGCCCGACGGAGTCCACGCCAGGCCAACGGCCACGCCGGGCCGCTCGGTCCGCTCGGCGATTTCTCCTTCACTGCGAATCTTGATGCCACCCAGGAATTCCTGAACTACTTCCTTGGTGACGATGAGTTTTTCGGTCTTCCCTTCGGCCAGGCGTCGCGCCTGCTTCCGGCAGATCGTGCCGATCGTCCGCTCCAGGCTGCGCACGCCGGCTTCCCGCGTGTAGTGCCGGATGGTGTAGCGTACCGACTCCTCCGGAAACTCGATCTGCTCGCCCGTAATTCCGTTCTCCTCAATCTGGCGCGGAATCAGATAACGGAACGCGATGTGAACTTTTTCTTCTTCGCTGTATCCCTGCAGTTCGATGATCTCCATGCGATCGCGCAACGGCTCCGCGATCGGATCGAGCATATTCGCCGTGGTAATAAACAGCACTTTCGACAAGTCGAACGTCACGTCAAGATAGTTGTCGCGGAACGTCGAGTTCTGCTCGGGATCGAGGGCCTCGAGCAGCGCCGAAGCCGGATCGCCGCGGAAGTCGCGCCCCACCTTGTCGATTTCGTCGAGCATGAAGACGGGATCTTTTGTCTCTGCTCGGCGAATGCCCTGGATGATCTGCCCGGGCAGTGCTCCGATGTAAGTGCGACGGTGCCCACGGATTTCCGCCTCATCGTGCACACCACCCAACGAGAGCCTCACGAACTTGCGGCCCAATGCACGTGCGATCGACTTGCCGAGCGAGGTTTTCCCCACGCCCGGAGGCCCGACGAAGCAGAGAATCGGCCCCTTCATATTCGGCTTCAACCGGCGCACAGAGAGGTAGTCGAGAATGCGGTCTTTGACTTTCTCCAGATCGTAGTGATCGGTGTCCAAAATCTCTTTCGCCTTCGGGATCTCGATTTCCTGACCTGAAGTCTTCGCCCATGGCAACACAGCGAGCCATTCAATGTAATTGCGCGTGAGGGAATAGTCCGCGGCCATCGGCGACATGCGAGAGAGCCGGCCCAATTCCTTTAGCGCTTCTTTCTTGACCTCGTCGGGCATCCCCGCTTCTTCGATCTTCTTTTTCAGATCTTCGACGTCGCGCTGCCCTTCGTCCTGCTCGCCCAGTTCTTTCTGGATTGCCTTCATCTGCTCGCGCAGGTAGTACTCGCGCTGCGTCTGTTGGACGCGGTCCTGCACTTCGCTTTGAATCTTGTTGCGCAGTTGCTGGACTTCGAGTTCCTTGGCCAGGTGCTGGTTGATTTTTTCCAGCCGCACGTGGATATCGAGAGTCTCAAGCGTGTCCTGCTTGTCGGGCGTCGACAGCGACGGCAGCGACGATGCGATGAAATCCACCAGGCGCCCGGGTTCGTCAATGTTCATCGCCACGGTCGAGAGTTCATCTGACAGCGTGGGCGAACCGGCCACGATCTGTTGGAACAACGTCAACACATTGCGCTGCAGGGCTTCGATCTCCGAGGTCGCGACCGGCGTCGTTCCCTCTGGCAAAGCGGAGTAGTACGCACTCATGAAGGGCGTCAACTGCGTAAACTCACCGAGCTTTATTCGTTCCAAACCTTCGGCAAACACAAACAAACTCTGGTTCGGCATCTTGACGACTTTGTGCACCACGGCAGAGGTTCCGACCGTGTAAAGGTCGGTGGGCTGCGGGGAATCGACCCGTGCCTCGCGCTGGGCCACCACAATGATGGTCTTGTCTTCTCCCAGCGAATTAATCAGCTGTACGGAACTCTCCCGGCCCACGGTCAGGGGCAAAACAGCATGCGGGAACAACACCGTATCCCTTACCGGAAGTACCGGAAGGGCCTTTTGATCGTTTATTTCCTTATTCTTAGGAGTGCGCTCGACGGCCGGCTGCTGGCTCATATGTCTCCTTGAGTGTAACTCGCTCAAGTTTAGATGATACTCCTCCCGGAAAGGTTTCAGTATCCCCGGAAGGATTTCCGTAAGAGGTTGAATTCTAGTCCGTTATCGGGTCCCAGGAATGTGCCTAAGGTGCAGAGGCTAACGCGGAGGATAAGCGCTTGCAAGACTTTAATTGCCAGAACGGGAAAAAGAGGTGGTGGCGCACGCAGGACCAGCGTGAACACCTAGGCCGCGAGCGGCGGGACCCGCTTGATAGCGCTCCCCATCCGCTCGCAGCCGAATCCGTGGGGCGATCCCGGCTCAGAAAACGTGCTTGGAAGTGTCGCCGCGAAATACTAGTTCCTGGAGCACCCGCTCATTGCTGGCGTCGACTTTGTATATCTCTTCGTTGTGGTCTGCCTTCTTCGCCAGCGGGACCAGCGTGCATTTCACTTTGACTTCGTCTTTGCCCTGCACGCTCTTAAACACCATGATGTGGTCCTGCTGCTCCATCACGTGGCGCACTACATATTCCCCCGCCGGTAACAGGACCGTTCCTACGCGGACCGGCGCAACGAATGTGACGTTGTTCACATCGTGGATTCCCATACCATTTTTCGATCCGGCCATGGCCATTGAACCCAGCGCCACTACACACAGGAATACACACAGAACCTTCAATAAACGCATACACTCTCCATTCATGCAGATTTTCCGTCGTAACCGAAGGGGGACGGTTTACACCGAGACAAGTTTAGGAGGGTACGACGACCCGCAATGTGCTCCTCGTCACAAACTGATGTGATCGAAGACTCTACCGTTTCATTTCGCTGTGAATTGCCCGGACGTCTGCGATCGAAGTACCGCGAGGACAGTTGCGCCGGAGCGAAAAGCGAAAGATGATTCTGGCCTGCGTCCCTCTTCCTTGGTCTTCAACACTCAAATGGGGAGTTCTGTGTTCTTCGACGCCATGTCTGCGGAAAGGTCCGATGCATTCACGCTGCCGGATAAATCCCCAGCACCTTCACGAACTCCGCAACCTCGCCCAGATGCCTCAGAGCATTGCGCGCCGGCTCGTCGTCACCGCGCAAGAAGTCCACGTAGAACACATACTCCCACGGCCGGCCCCGCATGGGCCGCGATTCGATCTTGCTCAAGCTGATATCCCGCAACGCAAATACGCTGAGCGATTTGAAGAGCGCTCCCGGCGTGTTCTTCACCTGGAACACAATCGAGGTCTTGTTCGCGCCTTGGGGAATCAGCCGGTGATAGCTGGCAGTCCCCTTCCTCTTCCCGGCGCCACTTCCGACTTTGCGGATCAAAAAGAAGCGCGTGAAGTTCCGCTTATCATCTTCAATGCTCGACTGAAGAATCTTCCCGGAGTATTCGCTCGCAGCCTGCTTGCCAGCAATTCCAGCCGCGTCTTTCAACTGGTTGGCAATCACGTGCTTGACGCTGCCCGCCGTGTCGTAGAACGGCACCGCCTCAATTTTCGGATGTCGCTGGAAAAAATCCCGACACTGGTCCAGCGCCACCGGATGCGACAACACCTTCCGCAAAGCCGGCAGGCGGACGCCAGGCATCGCGATTACATTGTGCACGATCCGCAACAGATACTCCGCCTGAATGAAGACGTCGCGCGTCAGCATCAGATCCGCGTGCTCCGCCACGGTTCCTGCCAGCGTGTTTTCGATCGGGATAACGGCGGCGGCCACGGTCTCGCGCTGCACGCGATCGAACACCTCCGCCGAGCGCGAACACGGCACCACCGTACACCTCGGCAGCATGCGCTCTGCCGCCTCGTGACTGAAGGACCCGAGTTCCCCCTGAATGGCTACTTTCATGTCATCATTACTCGAATAGGCAAGTTATCTGGAACAGGCATATCGGCACAATTGTGTCTTTCGGCTCAGGTGGTTAATTCCTTCTTCAGCACCAGCGCGTCCACGCCGTTCGAATAGTAGCGCGGCCAAGTCCGGATCACGCTGTAGCCGTGTCTCTTGTAGAACGCCAGGGCCGCGAGGTTGTCGACTGCCGTTTCCAAGCCCACGGCGCTGGACCCGCCCGCGCGCAGCCGATCTTCTGCCGCCCGCAGCAGCAGCGAACCCACTCCCGAGCGTCGGGCCTCGGCACCTACGTCGATGGTGATCACGTGCGCGGTTGAGGCCTGATGCACCACGATGAACCCCGCCACGGTACCCGTGTCCCGGTCGGATGCGACCAGCGTGAACGCTCCCCGGTGGCGCAAATACTCCTTGAGCTCCCGCTTCGAATATGCGATTCCCGGCGGAAAGCACTCCTGATCCATGCGCCAGAGCACATCGAAATCTTCAGGCTTGAACTCGCGGATGACGAAGGCCACGGCGCCATTGTAGCGGGCCGATCCTCCGGACAGCGTCAAAACGGAAGCGCAATCGCCGGGGCAACTGGTTTTCCACAGGCCAACCCAACCCCCCAAGAAAAAATTATTATTGGGGCCGATTGTCCACTTGCCCGGACCGCAACCTCGGACGTAACATCGGCATCAGAGGTCTGTGGGAAGACGTGTGGGACGCCTTCTAGTCATTGACGTCGTCGGCGCGGTGGTGGCCTTGGGAGCCTGGTATTTCCTCTTTGCCGCCTACAACCGTCGCAAAGGAACCGAAGCGTTGCGCTGGGTACAATCGGCGTGCGCCGGTAAAGGACGTATCCTTGACTCGCACTGGCTCAACAGCTCCCACCTGCAAGCCCGGCTGCAGTTCCCTTCCCGCAGCTTTGAAAATGCGAACGTCACCATGAAGTTCCGGCCGCGTGCCTTGCCGGTCCAATGGCTGCTGAGTTATTACCACAAGCAGAAAGAAACGCTGACCTTCGAGGCCGATTTGGGCGGCTCGCCCAGCTTCCATCTCGAAGTCGTGCGCCACCGCTGGTGCGCTCACAGCCGCGGAGTCACCACCCGCCGCCGCGACGAACGCGAGTGGGACGTCTACGAGCCCGGCCCGGTTGTTCTCACCACCCGTACCCATTGGAAGCAGGATTCTACTCCCGAACTCAATACCCTGATGACCGTCCGCCAGCAGGACGTGCTGCAAGTTCGCTTCCGTCCCGAGTCTCCGCAGTTCTCCGCCACCATCGCGCTCGATGCCCTCTACGACCCCCGCACCGCCGCAGGCTTTCTCTCCACCCTGCGCGAACTGGCCGCGGGAGCATCCACTCACCGCCAGTAGTCTCTAATGGGTGCCCCATTTCTCGCGTTCTTTGCGAGAAGTGGGGGTCTTGATCTCCGGAATACGCCACCGCGCACGTCTCTTCGAATTATGCAGTAGACTGCCCACATGCCGACTGGCCGCCAAGGATCGATCCACCTGTTTCGCTTCTCCGGAATTGACGTGTTTCTGCATTGGTCCTGGTTTCTGGTCGCGGCATACGAAATCCAGACGCGAAAGGGCAGGTACTCGTCCATTACCTGGAATATTCTGGAGTACCTTGCCCTGTTTCTGATCGTCCTCACTCACGAGTTCGGTCACTCTCTGGCTTGTCGCCAGGTTGGAGGACGAGCCGACCGGATCGTACTCTGGCCCCTCGGCGGCGTAGCCTATGTGGACCCTCCACCCAGGCCGGGCGCGACGCTGTGGAGCATCGCCGCCGGACCGCTGGTGAATGTGGTGCTCATTCCGCTGTTTTGGATCGCAGAGACAGCGACACGATCCGCCGGAGTGACGGCATCTTCTCCAGACCTCTACACGCTGCTGAACACGATCTTCTGGATCAATGTGGGCCTGCTGGCGTTCAACATACTTCCCATCTATCCACTGGATGGCGGCCAGATCCTTCGCTCCTTGCTCTGGTTTGTGCTCGGACGTGGTCGCAGTTTGATGGTTGCTACGATTTTGGGCTTGATCGGGGTGGCAGGATTCATCGGTCTCGCCATCTGGGCACAATCCATTTGGTATGGAGCCCTCGCAGCTTTTATGCTCATGAACTGCTGGAGCGGTCTGCAACACGCGCGTGCTCTCTTGCGTCTGGCAAAGCTGCCGCGCCGCGACGGCTTCGCCTGCCCAACCTGCAAGAGCGCGCCTCCCATAGGACAACACTGGACATGCGGAAAGTGCGGCCAGCTTTTCGACATGTTCCAAACCCACGGAGTATGTCCCCACTGCTCGACCCAGTACGCCCAGACAAAGTGCATGGACTGCGGCAGACTCAATCCCATGAATGATTGGATGGTCGGCTCGCTCGCACCTTCGAAATTCTGACCTGGAAACCTTCGTGATACTTCGTCTCCTTGGTGGTTGAGGTGTTTCCGTCCGACATCAGACGCAATCCGCTACGCAAATCCCCGAATAAATCTCTTTTATGCCGTGCATCAGCTTTTTCGATTGGCGGCCACCGGACCCACGCGCTATCCTTCCGTGTTCCGAGTCAAAGTGTTGAAACCAGCCATTTCAACTTCCTTGTTTCCGTGATGTGGTTTTGCCCAAATTCTACGTTTCTACACGAAGGAGACTGAAGGACATCCATGCCCACTGAACTGCGCAATTTCCTGGCACTCTCATACGACGAACTGGAAGAACTTAACCTTAAGGCAAAGGAGCAGCGCAGGAACCGCGTCGCATCTCACAAGGTCCAGGAGGACCGCCTCAAGTATCTGACCGACGAGAAGCGGATCAAGGCCGTGACCGTGCTCTTCAGCGATCTTGAAGGCCGGTTGCACATGCTCGACTATGACAAGAAGTTCCTGCTCAAGAGCTGGGACAACCTCACCTTCGACGGTTCCTCCATCCGAGGCTTTACCGCACAGCGCGAGAGCGATCTGCGCCTGGGCATCGATTGGGGCGCCTTCTACTGGGCGCCAGCCGACGTCTTCGGCTCCGGCAAAGTCCTTGTGTTCGGCGAAGTGATCGACAAGGGTGGCACATCCTATTCCGGCGACATTCGCGGCGTGCTCAAGGGATACGCCGACGAACTCCACAAGAAGAAGGGCTACACGCTCAACGCGGCTAACGAAATCGAGGGGTTCCTCTTCAAAGGCCCCGACGCCGAGCGGCATTATCACGAAGTCGGCGGCAAGTTCGAATACGTTAACACCGGCGGCTATTACCATTCCCTGCCCGGAGATCCGCTGCGCACTTTCATCGACACGAGTGCGGAAGTGCAGCGCGCGATGGGCTTCCAGAACGAAAAAGACCATCCGGAAGTCGCTCCTTCGCAGTTCGAAATCAACTACGGCTATGGCGAAGTCGTGGCCGCTGCTGACCAGATCCAGCTCTACAAGCTAATCTGCCGCCAGGTCGCAACCAACATGGGCCTGACCGCCTCCTTCCTGCCTAAGCCCGTCGTGGGCGTGAACGGCAGCGGAATGCACACCAACGTTTCGATCAGCGAAAATGGCAAGAACCTGTTCTGGGACGCCAAAGGCGAAGAGAAGCTCAGCAAGATGGGCTGGGCCTTCGTCGACCGTATCCTGACCCACGGCAATGACATTTGCCTGCTGCTTAATCCCAGCGTGAATGCCTATCGCCGCCTCGATCCTCACTTCGAAGCGCCTAATCAAATCAAAGCGTCCGCCGTGGACCGCGGCTCCATGATCCGTATCCCCATCGGCAACGAGAAGAGCATGCGCGTCGAGGTGCGCTCCGTCGCTCCCGATGCGAATCCGTACATGGTGATGTACTCAATCTTCAAGAGCGGGCTCGACGGCGAGACCGCGAAGATCAAGAACCTGCGCCAGGCCGAGCGCTACCTCCCCGACAACATCTACAAGGCGCTGGACGACTTCAAAAAATCTCCGTGGATCACGACCATCCTCGGCGAAGACGTCAAAGGCCGCTACGCCGATCTAAAGGAAGCCTCCGCCGACCGCTGCCCCCGCGCCCTAGGAACCTTCGTCAAGGCGCAGGAGGTCCAGTTCCACCACGAGGTCTACAACCAGTTCCTGTGGAATCTCTTCTAAACTGCACGCAGTTCTGCCCACGCCCCGGTTAAAAGCCGGGGCATTTTGTTTGGTAGCGCCAGCGTCCCGCCAGCCTTTGGAGTTTGGAACAAACAGTGCGACTATAGAAATCGCGGGGGGGGAAACCCATCCTCAGATGAGCACGATCAGCCAGGCATTTGAGACCAGCAAAACACGGTCGGTAAGAATCTATCGCTGGGTTACCGTCTGGCTTTGGCTCAGCGCAGTTATTGCACTGCTGGTACTGGGCAATTCCATTCGAGACTACCGCTTCGTCTCCCGCTTTATCGCCACAGAGCAGGTCCGCCACCAGATGAGTCAACGCGCTACTGCTCTTGAACACCAGTTGCGGCAAGATCCTTCGACGAGAGGATCCGATGTGAAAGCGCTGACCGAAGCCCTGGGCAACCCGGTCTGGGTCGAGCTACGCGGGCTGGACGGCCATGAGCTCGAGCATGCGGGAGCGCCCCAACAACGCTTGTTCTCGGACGAAGAGGAACGAACTCACGCCCGCAATCACGAACCACTGTTCAAGGTTGTCCCCAATTCGGTCGGCGATATAGTCGTGGAAGTGTTTGCGATTCGCGCACCGGCTACCCCAGTCCCACCAACACCTCTAGTCCAGTCCGGCCCACCCTCGCCCATGATGCTGGAAATCGCGATGCCCTTGAGCGCCGTCGATACTTCCGCTTTCTGGCCCATACGCCGCAATCTTTTCATCGACTGCTGCGGTGCGTTGGCTCTACTCGTGACCGTGCTCGTCGCGGGGCTTGGGTTCCGCTCCTACGTTCAGGGCAAGCACATGGAGGAGCAACTCGAGATTGCCGGCCAAGTCCAGTCCGAGCTCTTGCCGCCTTTGACGGATAAGTATGTGGGAATTCACCTCGCGACGGAGTACACGCCAGCCGAACGAGTTGGCGGGGACTTCTATGACGTCTTCCGCCTTAAGAGCGGAGGAAGCGCGCTGGTCATGGGCGATGTTTCCGGCAAAGGCGTTCCCGCCGCGCTCCTTATGGGCGTGATTCACGGCGCCGTCCGCTCCAGTCTGTGGTCGGAATCGCCCTCAAGCCACGAGTTCGAATCGCAGCAACTGAATCGCCTGCTCTGCGAACGCGTTTCCGGGGAGCGATATGCCAGCATGTTCTGGTGCTACCACAATCCCACGACGCATTCTCTAAACTACGTAAATGCCGGCCACTGCCCGCCGCTTCTAACGCGCAAAAACGGCAGCAAGGTTGAGATCTCCCGACTGGACGTCGGAGGCCCTGTGCTCGGAGTCCTACCCGACGCCCGATATCAGCAGGCGAAACTCAACGTATCCCCCGGGGACCTTCTCGTCATGTATTCCGACGGCTTGGTCGAAGCCACGAACGCCCGCAATGAAGAATATGGGGAAGCCAGATTGCGTGAGTTGCTGGCAACCGTCACGGAAAACACCGCGGAAGAGATTCGCAAGGCCATTCTTGCTTCGTTATCCGCCTTCAAAGGCGCGATAGAGCTGCAAGATGATCTCACGCTTGTCGTGGCGCAATTCATATCGGCTGATGATTCCCAGCACGCCAATACAGTTCTCTCTGGACAGCACCGCATATGATCTGAGTTTTACGTATCGCTCGCATCTTGCCGGCTTCCCACAGGCGTCTCGCCCGCCCACCCCGGCGTTGACTCGAAACCTTCCAATCCCTAAGATGACAAGCCACACCCGATCTCGCGATTGGCTGCCATGTCAGAGTTCAAGACAGCACGTTCCGGCTCCCGCACGCTCCTCGCAGCAATCGCCACCGACATCCACTTCTGGATCCCATTCGCGGTACTGGTCGGCGGCGTCCTGCTTCTGGATCACCTTCGCTGACATGAAGGAAACAAGCGTGGAGCCCGCCGCAGCACTCGCCGTTCCAACTCCCGTGCACGCCACCCGGCTGCGCAGCCTGCAAGCCCTCGGCATCTTCTGCGGATTCGCCGCCGGAGCCTGGCTGGGCGGTGCCGAAGCTCCTATCAAACTCGTCAATCCCGACATCTCTCCGATCACGGTTTCCTTCATCATGGTGCTTGGAGTCTTCCTCGCGCGCTGGAGCGTCCCCGCATTCATCCGCGGCACATCGCACGTCCGCAACGACGTTCGCCAAGCGCCGCACCTGATCGTCTGGGCCGTCCTCGCCGGATGCATGTGGGCCGTCGCCAACACGCTCACCATTTACGCCATCCGCAACGTGGGCCTGAGCATCGCGTTTCCTTTGTGGAATACGAATAGCCTGCTCGGCATCTTCTGGGGATTCCTGCTCTTCAACGAACTGCACTACGCGGGATGGAAGCGCTGGCTCGGTGTTCTCGGCGGCGCAGTCTGCATGTTCGGAGGTGCCACACTGCTGGCGATCGCGTCGTCGCATGAGGCTGCCCCTGGCAAAGCGGCCCTGGGAATCTTCGCCGCACTCGGCGCCGGCATTCTCTGGGGAACGATGTACATCCCGTATCGCAAGGCCTACCTCACCGGCATGAATCCGCTCTCGTTCATCACCTTCTTCACCGTCGGAGAACTTGCGACTATGACCGTGCTGGCCGTTACCTATCGCGGCGCAGCCCCGCTCTGCCATGAACTCGTCGGCGCCCGCGAGGTTCTCTTCTGGCTAATGCTAGGCGGCTTCGTCTGGGTCCTGGGAGATTTATTCCAGCAATACGC